>CACWNW010000007.1 GCA_902762305.1 Fibrobacter succinogenes
GAACCCACGATGGAGCCGAGGAACACGCCGTGGTTCCAGCTGAGGGACTGGTGGACCAGAGGAATGGTGGACGGACGACGGCCACCGAAGAGGATTGCAGAGATAGGCACGCCTGCCGGATCTTCCCATTCCTTAGCAATGCACGGGCACTGCTTAGCCGGAGCGGTGAAGCGAGCGTTCGGGTGAGCCATTTCTTCGCCCTTAGGAGCCTTGTCCTTCGGGAGAGCGTCACGGGTCTTGCCCTTCCAGTCAACGAGCTTGCCCTGTGCCGGGTAGCCGATGCCTTCCCACCACACGTCGCCGTCTTCAGTGAGAGCGCAGTTCGTGTAGATCGTGTTCTTTTCAGCAGAGATAAGAGCGTTCTTGTTGGATTCTGCAGAAGTACCCGGGGCAACGCCGAAGAAGCCAGCTTCCGGGTTGATAGCATAGAGACGGCCATCCGGACCAAACTTCATCCATGCAATGTCGTCACCGATGGTTTCGACCTTCCAGCCCGGGATTGTCGGGATGAGCATGGCGAGGTTCGTCTTACCGCAAGCAGACGGGAATGCGCCAGTCACGTACTTGACTTCGCCCTTCGGGTTCGTGAGCTTGAGGATGAGCATGTGTTCAGCGAGCCAGCCTTCGTCGCGAGCGAGAACGGTAGCAATGCGGAGAGCAAAGCACTTCTTGCCGAGGAGGGCGTTTCCACCGTAACCGGAACCGTAAGACCAAATGAGGCGTTCTTCCGGGAACTGCGTGATGTACTTGTATTCGACGTCAGCGCACGGCCAGACACCGTTGTCGCTTTCGCATTCGCGGAGCGGCTTACCAACGGAGTGGAGGCACGGAACGAATTCAGCGTTCGGGTCAGCATTGAAGATATCGAGAACCTTCTTGCCGGCGCGGGTCATGATGTCCATGTTGAGAACGACGTATTCGGAGTCCGTGACTTCGATACCGTTCTTGGAAATGGCGGAGCCGAGCGGGCCCATGCAGAACGGAATCACGTACATGGTACGGCCGTGCATACAACCCTTGTAGAGCTTACGCATCGTCTGCTTGAGTTCAGACGGGTCGATCCAGTGGTTGGTCGGACCTGCATCTTCTTCCTTCACAGAGGAGATGAACGTGCGGGATTCGACACGGGCCACGTCAGACGGGAGGGAACGGAACAAGAAGCAGTTTTCTTTCTTCTTGAGCGGAGTGGCAAGGCCAGCCTTGACGCACTTCTGCATGAGGGCATCGTATTCTTCTTGAGTGCCGTCAACGACAACCACGTTGTCCGGTTCGCACATAGCAATCATTTCATTCACCCAAGTACTGATCTTCGGGTGCTTGATATCGTTAAGAGTAAGACTCATTATGAGCTCCTGTTTGGTTTAACGTTAAGTTTCGATAATTTCGAACGCGGTAAAATTTACAAAAATTCGGGATTCCATCGCAGGGGGGACCATAAAAAATTTTGATTAAAAACACGCGGCCATCCGCCAGTACCGGTCTGCCCGAATTTGCACCGGAAACAGCCCCCGCGATATTAGGCATTTTTTTAGACTTTTTTTGGAAAAAGTTTACATTTCCATTGAAAAAAACGTAGATTACGCATGTATATGTTGAATAGGTAACTCCGAGTTACACAAGAGGTTATATGAGTTGGTCTTATTCCAGAGAACACCAGAAGAACATCCTTTGCATGATTATGGCCGGCGGACAAGGAAGCCGCCTGCAGCCCCTCACCCGCGACCGCGCGAAACCCGCAGTGCACTTTGGCGGAACCTACCGCATCATCGACTTCGTTCTGAACAATTTCATCAATTCCGGAATCTTCAAGATTAAGGTCCTGACGCAGTTCAAGAGCGATTCCCTCAACAAGCACATTTCGGCCGCATGGAACCTGAACGCGAGCCTCGACCAGTACGTGGACTTGGTGCCTGCACAGATGCGCACCGGCGACGACTGGTACAAGGGCACCGCCGACGCGATTTTCCAGAACATCAACCTGATTACGGACGAGCGCCCCGACCTGGTGGCGATTTTTGGCGGCGACCACATTTACAAGATGGACATCAACCAGATGATCGACTTCCACTTGAGCCGCGCGGCACTGCTCACGATCGCCGCGATTCCCGTGCCCGTCTCGGAAGCGCGTGAATTCGGCATCATCGAAGTGGACCAGGACAACCGCATGATCGGCTTTGAAGAAAAGCCCAAGAATCCGAAGGAAATGCCGGGCAACCCAGGCTACTGCCTTGCGAGCATGGGCAACTACATCTTTACGAGCAAGTTCCTGGTGCGCGAACTCATGAAGGGAGCCGCAAGCGGCGCGACCGACTTCGGCAAGCACATCATCCCGAGCCTGTACAAGGACTACCCCGTTTACGTGTACGACTTCAACACGAACATCGTGCGCGGCGAGCAGGCCAGCACCAAGGGCTACTGGCGCGACGTGGGAACGCTCGACGCCTTCTTCGAGGCGAACATGGACCTGTGTTCCGAAAACCCGCCGTTCGACCTCTACAACAACTACTGGCCCATCCGTACGTTCAACTGGAACCAACCGCCTGCACGATTCTTCGCGGGCGACGGCAGCGCCCACCAGGGTGCCGCCATCGACTCCATCGTGTCGTCGGGCTGCATCATCGGTGGCGGCACCGTGGTCAAGAGCATCCTCTCCCCCGGCGTGTCCATCCAGAAGGATGCTCTTGTCGAAGAATCGATACTGTTCCCGAACGTGACCATCGGACCGGGCGCGAAAGTGCGCCGCGCGATTGTGGAAAAGGGCCTGCACATTCCGGCCGGCTTCCAAATCGGCTACGACCTGGAGCGTGACAAGAAGCTCTTCCACGTGACCGAATCCGGCATCGTCGTGCTTGCCAAGGATACCATCATAAAAGCTTAGGAGGCGAGAGTCGCGAGAAAACTTGCACTCCCATGACCGAGCCGACAAAGCTTGCGCTTGAAAAGCGCCAAGCTTAGCAAGGCGAGAGTCGCGAGAAAGCTTGCACTCCCATGACCGAGCCGACGAAGCTTGCGCTTGAAAAGCGCCAAGCTTAGCAAGGCGAGAGTCGCGAGAAAACTTGCACTCCCATGACCGAGCCGACAAAGCTTGCGCTTGAAAAGCGCCAAGCTTAGCAAATCAGGGAAAAAACAGAGCTCGCTGCGAATGCGGGCTATTTTCCTGTCACGGGAATGTGCGCGGGGCGAATGCGAGCTATTTTCCAGTATAGAACTGCGCGCGGGCCGAAATTGGGGGCGACGCAGGCTGAAATCAGGGCATTTATTGCGTGAAAACGGTATTTTGGCTGACCAAAATGCCGTTTTTTGCAATTTAGTCAGTCAGATTTTTACTTTGTATGTAGTAAACCAAAGGAATGCGGGGCAGTTTTCGCCAAAAGTGGCTGACTAAAAGCCGGTTTTTCGTATTTTGGTCAGCCAAAGACCTGCAAACAAGCCCGCAAAGACATCCAGACGCGCGAAAAAGCGGTTACTTTGTTCTAAAAACGGCTGACTAAACTGCGATTTCGCCCGATTTAGTCAGCCAGAAATGCAAAAAGCGGGCTGTTCCAGGCCCGAAAGGGGCGGACGGGCGCAGTTTTCTCCCGAAAAGAGCCTGAGGGCGGCGTGGTCCGCCAGAAAAGAGCCTGAGGGCGGCAGAGAACCGCGAACTGCGCGCAGCACCGGCCCGAAGCAGCTGTGGCCCGAAGGCGAGATTCGCGCAGCTTTGCCCCGAAGGCAGCAGCGGCCAGCAAGACATATGAGAAAGACCCGCACAGAGTGCGAGTCTTCCTTTTTTGGGTTGGTTTTGAGAAACTATTCCGCAGTCGGGGTCTGGCCACCCATGCCGCCCTGGCCACCCCAATCGAAGAAGCCGCTGCCAAAACTAGAGCTGTCGCCCATGTTCCAGTTGCCACCGGTCCAGCTGGAGTCACCGAAGCCACCCCAGTCGCCACCGGCCCAGCTGGAGTCACCAAAGCCGCCCCAGTCACCGCCGCCCATGCCGGACATATCTATGGTCCACTGGCCATCCTTGCATTTATAGGTCATATCGATGTCCATGCCCATCATAGACATGGTTTCGGTCTTCGTGGCGCCATCTTCGTCACACTTGTTAGCTTCAGCAGTCGCTTCAGAATCATATTCCCACTGGCCGTTCCTGCAGACCAGCACGGCAGCGCCCATCATATTCTGGGTAGCGCCTTCTTCGTCGCACTTCATCATGTCGGCGAAGGCAGAGCTGTCAAAGGAGAAAGCCGTGCTGTCAAAAGTGAAGGTAGAGTCCATTCCGGGGAATGTGCTAGAGCCAACGCTAGAGGAACTTGCGGGCGCGGCCTGGCTCGAGCTGGCAGGTGCAGCCTCGCTGCCGGCCTGCTTCACGGAAGAGCTAGACGCAACCTGATCCTGGCCACCATTATCCTTAGATTCGCTGGAGGGTACCTTATTGTCACCTTCCGTACCCTGCGATTCGCTCGAAGGTACCGGCTGGTCGTCATCGACGGATGCCGAGGTTGAATCCTCGCAGCCCAGATAGCAGAAGGCCGCAGTAAGGGAAAGGGCCAGTGCAAATTTCTTGAAGTTCATTGTTGCTCCTTTGTGATTTGATGGATCATCCCGTACGCCATAAATATATGCCCCCATCACAAATGAATTCGTAACTTAAAGTAAATTCCAATTTTACTATCAAAAAAAATCGGCATAAATCCACCCGTTCGGGGCTTTTTACCCCAAAAAGAACCACGGATTTTCGCAAAAATGTCCACAGGGCTTTTCCCCCAAAAAAACACACAAAAAAGAAACCCCGGGCAACAGCCTGGGGCAAACCAGAAAGCGGAAGCAGCAGCCAGAACGGCGCGGGAGCCTACTTGTGGACGACGGTATTCTTCACGATGCCGTTCGAAATCTTGACTCCGTTCCAAACGATTGCGTCGCGGATTTCGACTCCGGAAAGTTCGCAGTCATCGCCGATAGCGACGAACGGGCCAATCTTGCAGCCGTGAATTTTCGCGTTCTTGCCGATGTAGCACGGCGGGATGATTTCAACACCGGGAACAGCCCTTTCCTTGGAGTTATCGTTCCTCTTGAGGACATGCGCGTTGGTATCGAGGAGAGTCTCGACAAGCCCGCAATCGAGCCAACGGGAAACCGGCGCCGTCTTGAACTTGCAGCCCTGTTCAATCATCATCTCAAGGGCATCCGTCAGCTGGAACTCGCCCTTGGTACGGATATTATTGTCCATCAGGTGCTTGAGGCAAGCCTTGAGCGCCTTCACGTCCTTGATGTAGTAGATACCCACGATGGCGTCGTCGCTCACGAATTCCTGAGGCTTTTCGACAAGGCGTTCGATGCAGCCACCCTCGCCCACCACGGCCACACCGAAGCGCTTCGGGTCTTCGACCTTGTAGGTGTAGAGGATGTTATCCTGGGCATTTTTCAAAATGGAGAGGTCAGCCTCAAAAAGGGTGTCTCCGAGGATAATCAGGAGCGGTTCGTCGTCGTTTACGTACGGGAGCGCAAGGCTGATAGCCTCACCAAGGCCCTGCGGATCGGACTGAAGTACGGTACGTACAGCGCCCCACTCGGGCTTCGTCTTCAAAAACTCGTCAATCTTTTCGGCCTTGTAGCCCGTAATGAAAATAGTCTCGGTCGGCTTGAGGCTGTTGGCATCTTCGACAATCCAGTCGATGATAGTCTTCCCGGCCAACGGAAGAAGGCACTTAGGACGGTCCTCTGTATAAGGGCGCAGTCTCAAGCCATTTCCAGCAACAGGCAAAACAATCTTCATAACCAGATTCCTTCTACAGCCAAAAGTACGAAATCATATTGGAATTAAAAGATAACAATAACTTATTATCTTGTCTATCATGAATAGATCTTTTAAATGTCACATTCACGTATTTTGCCCCATATGAAAAGAAAATGCCGAAAACCGCTAGGATTTCGGCATTTTAGTGGATGATGCAGGGGTCGAACCTGCGACCCGCTGATTAAGAGTCAGCTGCTCTACCAACTGAGCTAATCATCCATTGTCGCTTGGACGGGGTCAATTATAGAAAAGGATTTGACGGTTGTCAAGGGATTTTTTACTTTTTTTTCTTAGAAATTGGGAAAGGAGAGCAAATTGAAGAGGATTTTCGAACTAGCCCTTCTGTTGGCATTTTTCGCAGCCGGCTGCAGCATGACCGATTCCGACGACGACTTCATCCCCAAAAGCTCGGAGGACGGATCAGAGAATGGCTGCGAAGACGGAGACGATGAATGCTCTTCGGATTCAAAGGGAAAATCCTCTTCCGGCAAGAATGGCAACTCTTCCTCCAGCACGAAAATTTCCTCGTCCAGTTCGTCCAAACCTTCGGGAGCCAGCATAATTGTCCCCTCTACCGTAACCAAGGGGACCCTCACCGACAGCCGCGACGGCAAGACGTACAAGACCATCACCATCGGGACCCAGACCTGGATGGCCGAGAACCTGAACTACGAGACAGAAAACAGCCAATGCGTGGTATCTACCGACACCGACTGTCAAAAGTACGGAAGGAAATATCCATGGTCCGACTTGAGCGATACGACAGACAAGGCGTACAGGTACGACGGTACATTCGATTGGCCTTTCCAGGGAATTTGCCCGGACGGATGGATTATTCCTACACCGGGTGATTGGATAACCCTTCTCGAAAACACGGGAGCCTACCCCACCTACGACAACCGCTATGAAAATCCCCAGGCACTTTACGTAAAAGCCCCCTGCGATGAAGGCGGAAGCGATTGCGGTACCGATGATTACGGTTTTGCCATCAATAAACTTTCGATGGCGTATTGGACATCTCGCAACAACAACTACGAAAACAAGTCTTATATAGACGGTTACCAGCGAGCCGTGTCTGTCAGCTGCTACTCTGAATATATAAGGGTTGTGGACGGGAACCGAGCCAATGGAGCAGCCTCGTTGCGTTGCATCAAACGAACAACCAGAGCTATCGACTTGAATGAACCGTCGACCGTAAAGTCAAACGACGCGGGATGCGAAAATGCTGTTTGGTCTCCCAAAATTCCTCCTTGCAACGTAAAAGGCGTTGACAACTGCGTGTACGGGGAATTCGGCAGGGTAAAAGACACTACCGTCATAATCGGCGATGACGAATGGCTGTTGTTTTTAGAAAACTTCAACTCATACGCCAAAACGCACAGCCCACTATCGTGTCCCGGCGGATGGCACGTTCCCGACACGCTAGAATGGAACACATTGTTTGACAATGTTGGAGGAAAATGTTTTGCAGGATTAATGCTGAAGTCCGAAACTGAATGGAGCGATGGCACAGGTTTAAATGCATACGGGCTGAACATAAAGCCGACCGGATTTCTCAACGTAGACCACGATTATACCTACAATACCGGAAATGAAGTCGGGAACGTAACCTATGCAGGCTTCTTCACGGACCATCGAAATGGAAATATCGCAGCATTCGAAGCAAGACAAGATGGCGTTCAATACAGTAACCTCTATTATACAACTGCAAATATCCTGTGCAAAAAGAACCCGCCCGTACAAGACTTTTTTGACAGGTTCACGCCTGAAGGCGCAAATTACGGAGAATTCACCGACCCGCGCGACGGACAAACGTACAAGACGGCAATCAGCGGTTCACAAAAATGGATGGCCCAGAACCTCAATTTCAAGACGGATTCCAGCATATCCTATCAAGACAGTGCATTTTACGACTACGACAAGACATTTGGCCAGTATTATGTATTTAACGAGGCCAAAAATGCATGCCCGAACGGATGGCACCTCCCCTCAACAGAAGAATTCAACACACTTTTTAGCAACATGAAACCTGTAAAAAATTGGATTCCCATCGATTTCGAGAATAGAAAGGATTCTATCAAATTTTATGTACTCCAGGATCAAAACAGCGGAATCGTTTTCCCCTATATGGGGCAAGCATATCAAGGCCACAGAGGAAATGTTTACCATGGCTTCAACGATTCCTGTGTGTTCTGGACTAACGAAGCAGAATCCAAATATGATGTCAAAGTCTTTTTGCTTGAAAGACAAAGTAGGAACCCAGAAATCACCACATTCACGACCTACCTTAATTATCTCCCCGTCCGCTGTGTAAACGACACCCTCTTTACAAAAGAAGAAGAATGAGCCTGAATTCAAACCGCATGGACGCCTACCTGGCGTTTTTGGGAGTGGAGCGGAACCTTTCGCCCGCGACCATCCAGAGTTACCAGGAAGACCTGCGGCATTTTATCGCTTGGCTCGACGAATGCGGGCTCGACCTGAAGGAACTCACGCCCGAGAAACTGGACGAGTTCCTGACGCTCACCGCCGGGCAGGAGGAATACTCCCCCACATCCATCGCGAGGCACTTTTCGAGCCTGCGCGGATTCCTGAAGTACATGCAGAACCAGGGCGAGTACGACTACAGTACCGAGTCCATGCTCGAACGCCCGAAGCTCGGGCACTACCTGCCGCAGTACCTGACCCGCGAGGAGGTCGACAGCGTATTCGAGAGCGCCGCAGGCGGCAAGAACCCGCTGCGCGACACGGCGCTGTTCGAACTCATGTACAGCGCGGGACTACGCATCTCGGAGACCCTCGGAATCAAACTTTCGCAGCTGGACCTCGACAACGAATGGCTCACCCCCATCGGGAAGGGCAACAAGCAGCGTCTGGTGCCCCTCGGGAGCAAGGCAAAGGAAAACCTGAAAGCCTGGATCGACGTAGGTCGCCCCCTCACCCACCCGACAACCGACAATATCATCCTGAATTCCCGCGGTAAACCGATGAGCCGCATGGGAGCATGGAAAATCGTGCAGCAGCATACAGCGCACCTCTCCAAGCAGGTCTCACCGCACACCTTCCGGCACAGTTTCGCCACGCACTGCCTGGAAGCGGGAATGGACCTGCGCGTGCTGCAGGAACTCCTCGGGCACGCGGACATCAGCACCACGCAAATCTACACGCACATCGACAAGGAATTTATAAAGCAGGAACACCGGCAGTTCCATCCTAGGGAAAAGGCTGAAAAATAATCTACAACGGACACCGCACCGAAGCATAGCAGAACTGCACGAACTAAATTCAGAAAAAAAAACACGCGCTATCCACGCTAATAAACTTTTATTCAAAATTTTAAAATTTATCTTTAAATTTTATTGTAGATTATCTTATTTTTTAACTTGACAAAAGGTCAAGCCGATACTATTTTTCGCAGTCCTACTTGAGGTGAATTTTGTTCTATTTCGAACAAAAAAAACAGGATGACAAGCTCGCCGTTTAAGCAATCAAAAATTAAACTGCAGCACAAGAATTTACACACCTCAAAACACAAACACGGCCCGTTAACGCGGGTCGTGTTTTCCATTTTTGAGCTACTGGTGACAAATTTCGATTTATACAACAATAAACCGGGCCATCGAATTCTAAGTCCTGAAATCAGGGCTTGACCTCACCGGTTCGGAAGTCATATATTCCGTAAGTATAGAAAACCTCCCCTTCCTCGAACTTCTGCCCTTCGCGCCGTTTCTTTTCGTACGAAGCCTTCAAGCGCTTGCCGAGTTCAGCGATGATTTCCTGGGATACAATTCCGTCTATGCTGTTCAGGTATTTCGCCGATTGGGCATCCTGGTACTTGAACTCGAACTTGCCCTTCTTGAACACCCCCTCGAAAAAAACGCCGACAATCCCCGAATCGAACGCCTCGATGGCCTTCCCCACGAAATTGCCTTCCTCGTTGCCCAAGGAATCCACGACAACCCAGTTCTTCACCTGGTCCTGCGTAAACGAGACTTCATCTCCCTTCTTGTATTCCTTAAAGAGCTGAATTTCATTAACAATAATCCCTTGGAATCGATTTCCCAAGCATTGGGTAACATGAACGAAAACCATCTCCTTCATCCCGTCCTTGTCGGCAAGTTCAATCTGCACGTCCAATTGACGCTTTTCGCGCACATAGTCGCCCGCGATGTATTTCTTCTTGACCGCAGGGAACGTCGACTTGGCCTTCTCCATATACGGGGCTATGAGTTTTTCCATATCGGTGTTCATGTTGAACAACTTGTCCTCGGCTGCGTGACAGCACACGCAAAGCGCCGCAAGCAGGGAAATTTCGCGAAAGAGTCTAGAAAACATATTCATACCTCACTAAAAATAACACAAAAATCAAAAATTGGGGATTAAACAGCTGCTTTTAAGGCACTTTAATCCCCATTTTCACACATAAACTAACAACAAATAAAGCATTTCTAGCGTTCAAACACAGGTACAGCACAAAAATTGGGGATTAAACCGGCGTTTTTTGTGTATTTCATCCCCACAAAAAGCCAAATTTGACTTTTTTTTGCACAAACAAACTAACAAACAGGGGATTGGACAGGCTATTTTTCAGCAGTTTAGTCCCCAATTTCCACAAAAAAGCAAAAAATCCGCCCCAAACGGAGCGGACTTTAATCGTTCTGCTTCAACGATTCTTCTTCATAAAATCTTATCGGGAAAGTCGCAACTACATCCGTATTTAATTTGGCTACTACACCCGAATTCATGTTCTGGAAATTCCAGCGACCTACCGCTTTCTGGACTTTTTCGTCAAAATCCGTATTGCCGGTAGTCGTTGAGTCTATTTGGACTTTTTGAACAGCGCCACCAGCATTGATATTCAACCGAAAAACAATCGTCCCGCTAAAACTGGGATTCCTCTTTAAATGTTTATTATAAATATGACGCAATCCAGGAATCCGCAGGCGAATGATCTTTAAAATCAGAGCTTTATCAGCATCAACGCCACCAGCCACACTCAATTCCTCATAAGTAGGGGCTTTTGCGACGCCTCGTGCACGGCCTTGCAAGTACTTTTCATCTATTACAGGAATCCCATATTCATCTCTTTTAACGGAACAGCCATTTTCTGGACGACATCCATAAAGCGTAGTCGTCCCATGCGTTGAAAGATTCCCCACCGACTTTAAAACGCTGTCTATGGATGCTTTAAATACGCTATCCCTGCGCAGTTTCTCGTAATCTTCCTTTTTCACGTCCAAGGACTGTTCCGTTTTACCCTTTTCCTGCTCCAAGGTTTTATCCGCATTCTTATCGACTTCGGAACACCCCGCCCACAGCACCGCTGCAGCCAAGAGCACAAAATTATTCCAGCATTTTCCAAATAAACTAGCCATATTTTATATATAGAAAAATCCGCCCCGTGAGAGGCGGACATAAATGTTTCTAGGAGGAGATCCCCGCCTACGCGGGGATGACAAACCTCTTTCGAAAAACGCAGAGAGCCTAGCGAGAGCAGGCGCCTTGACCGAAGGCGTACAAACGTACGACGAGAGTCAAGGCAACGCACTATCGCGACGGCTATATGCGTTTCTATCCGAGGGTAACCACTACTTTATGAGTACCCTTAGTGAAGATCGGGGCCACATCCGCGTCAATCTTCTGGCCATCGACGATCATCTCGGCGACACCCTTGCACACGTGCTTCGGGTTCTTCACTTCGATTTCGTAGGTAGCACCGCGGAACTTGCGGGTCACCTTGAAGCCGTCCCACTTGGAGGGGATGCAGGGGTTCACGATGAGGCCCTTGAAGCTGGCGCGCACACCGATGATGAACTGCGTGGCAGCCTGGTAGGTCCAGGAACTGGTGCCGGAGAGCCATGCGTTACGGCCCATACCGAACTGCTTGTGTTCGTCACCGAGGATGTTCTGCGGGTAGCAATACGGTTCGGATTCGAACTCGTCGAGCTTGGTATTCTTGGCAGCCGGGTTGATCTGGCTGTAGTACTGGAAAGCCTTGTCACCACGGCCGAGAATCGTTTCGGCAATCATCACCCACGGATTGGTGTGGAGGAAGATACCGCCGTTTTCCTTGGCTCCGGGAGGATAGGTGGAGATGCCACCCACGTTCGGGTCGAAGCCGCGGTAGCCCGGAGTAGAGCTCTTCACGCCGTTGGCGGTGTTGAGGAGCTTGTTCAGGCTGTCCATGCCCTGCACGGCGCGGTCGCCGGTAGCGATACCGGAAATCACGGACCAGGACTGGCTATTGCAGTAAATCTTGCCGTACTTGGCCTTGTTGGTGCCGTAAGCATTGCCCTGCTTGTCGAACCAGCGGACCCACCACTTGCCGTCCCAGGCGCTGTCGTTGAACGCCTTCTTAACGTCTTCGTACCAGCCCTTGTACATTTCGACAGAGGCGGTATCGCCGAG
The DNA here is from genome assembly GCA_902762305.1 of Fibrobacter succinogenes. Lineage (GTDB taxonomy): Bacteria > Fibrobacterota > Fibrobacteria > Fibrobacterales > Fibrobacteraceae > Fibrobacter > Fibrobacter succinogenes_I. Next base: position 12,188 of record CACWNW010000007.1, read on the forward strand.
GGCTTCGCAGATGTCCATCATCTCGAGGAGAGCCTTGGCGTAGAGGCCGGTGTTGAAGGAAGATTCTGCACCGAGCGGGAGGTTCATGCAGTCGTTCCAGTCGGCGAAGCCGAGGAGCGGGAGGCCGTGCTTACCGAGGTGAGTACGGGTAAAGTTGAGGGAGCGCTTGAGGTGTTCGAGCACCGTGCCCTTTTCACGCTGGGCGCGCTTCTTGCCGGCTTCGTAGAACGGAACTTCCTTGTTGAGGAGGTCCATCTTGCCGGTTTCCTTGAGGTAGTTCGCAATCGTGAGGACGATCCAGAGGTGGTCATCGCCGTACCAGTCAGCGTAAGCCGGGTTGCCGTTCTCGTCGAGCACGCCCTTCTTTTCGCGGGAGTCACCGGCGCAGGACGCTGCACAGAGAGCAGGTTCAGAGCGAGTTCCAAAGCTTCTTCCGGCATGTGGCTCATCACGCCCATGAGGTCCTGGCTGGAGTCACGGTAACCGATACCGCGGCTGGTGCCGTAGCCCAGCTGGTACAGGGAGAGGTAGCGGCTCCAGTTCTTGGTGGTGTGGCACTGGCGCGGGTTGTGGACGTTCACCATGGAGTTGAACGCTGCATCCGGAGTCTGCACCTGGATCGTAGAGAGGTACTTTTCCCAGAACTTGGCGAGTTCGTCGAAAGCCTTGTCGACGTTCTTCAAGTCGCGGTACTTCTTGATAGCCTTGGCAGCGACCTTGAGGCTCTGTTCCTGACCGAGCTGGGTGCAGGTGCGGAAGGTCTTGTTCGCGCCAATCTTGCCAGCGTGGATCATGAGAGCGGCAATGTTGTCGCCACGGTCGCATTCGCTGTTGGAAAGTTCCTTGTTGGCGAGGCTGAGCGGGGCAGCCCAGGAGCCCATTTCGTTTGCACCGAGGAACACGCGGCGGTCGCCATCGAAGCTACCGACCTTGCAGTCAGCAGTAACGTAGTTCACGGCGAAGTCACGCTTCATGTAGGCATACTGTTCGAGCACCACGTGGCCGTCCTTTTCCCAGTGGCCCTTGAGGGTCATGGTCTGCGGCACCCAGTCGGCGTTCGTGAGCTGCTTTTCGGCTTCGAAGTGGCTGAATTCATAAACCGGGATAATGTCCACTTCCTTGGAGGCACCGGAGATGTTGGTCACCTGGATGTCCTGGAGGAGGGTGTTGGAGCCGGTCGGGACGAAAATCGTCACCTGCGTACGGAGGCCTTCGCATTCGGCGATCCAGCGCATGTAAGAAAGACCGACGTGGCATTCCCACTTCTTCATCTTGGTGAGGGTCGGAACCACGAACGGAGAGAACACGGTGTAACCCTTGGCGTTCTTCACACGGATATAGATGGTGCTGGCCTTAAAGTCAGAGCAAGGCATCTGGGCGATGTACTTGGTGATACGGTTCAGGGCCGGGTCGCCCTTGCAAACGAGGGTACCGCCAGTAGTATCGACGATACCACCAAAGTTCAAAGTACCAACGTAGTTGCACCACTTGATCGGGGTTGCCGGCGTGGTAAGCACGTATTCTTTCTTGGCGTCGTCAAAGTAGCCGTACTTGGCAAGAGCCTTAGCAGCGACTTTCTTGGGAGCCTTCTTGTTCTGTTTTGTAGCCATTTTGTCTCCGTAAGAGGGGTTGTGTTAAAAGTTGTTGCGCCTTCGGCGCTGTTAATAGTTACCAGTTACTAGTTGTTAGACCTGTAATTATTAAAAAGTTCCATTTTTCACGGCAAATATAGTTAATTACTTCCAGCAGAACTGAACCATAATCCCTTGTAACTAGGAACTAAGAACTAGTAACTCATCAATCTTTCTGGTTGAAATTCTCGAAATCGCGGTTTCCGAAGTTGATGTAGAAGTAGCCGTCGAGCTTCTTGTTGCGGATCGGGTCGCGCAAGATGCCGATGGCGGCGCGCACGTACTTGAGTTCCACAAGGATATGGTCGCGGCTCATGCAGTTGAGGAACGGGCCCTCCGGATAGAGCGTGGGGCGCGGTTCCTCGGCAATCATCCTCTCGAGGTTCTCGATTTCCTGCACCAGGCGGCGTTCGTGCGCCTCGAGGGTGCGGATGACCTCCTTCTGGTCGGCACCGTAAAGGAACGCGAACCCGAGCGTACGCGGGTCGTCGTTGAATCCGGTCAAGTGCTTGAGGACTTCCTTCCTGAGGATTTCCCTACCCTTCTCGGTAATGTTGAACACCATGCGTTCGGGCCTGTTGCCGTCACGTTCGGCACGACCGACAATGCACTCGTTTTTCTCGAGCGTCGTAAGTCGGTTGTAAACGGTAGAAGTGCTCAGGTTGGCCCAGCGGTCCAGTTCACGGTTACTGATTTCCGTGATAATGTCGTAGCCGCTGCGCTCCTTTTCCAGGATAAGGCCCAGAAGGACCAAGTCATAACGGTTCATGTGTACCTCTTTCTATTCCAATTTGGAATATACACAAAAAAACACTGCCGGAACGACTTTTTTGAAAAAATTTTCGATTTTTACATTTTGGCCGGGAAATTACTCCGCATCGACCTTTTTGCCGGAAAACTTGTTCATCACATCGGGCACGATATCCATGACTTTCGACATGAGCGAGCTGTCCTTGCTGATAGGCATAATGCGCACGTCGTCGCCCTTGATGACGAGGAAAGCAACCGGTTCGACTGAGGCCCCACCACCGGAGGCGGACGAGTCTCCCTTGCCCTGGTGACCGCCGAAACCGAAACCGACCGAGACGCGGCTCACGGGAACGACAGTGGACTCACCCGCCTGGATCGGCTCACCGATCACCGTCTCCGCCTGGGTGATGAAACGGAGCTTTTCCAAAAGAGTTTCTGCAAGTTTTTCAATAGCCATGTTCTGAATATAACAAATAAATTGGAAAATGGTCAATGGACATTAGTCTTGAGTAAAAACTAACGACTAGGAATCAATAGCGGGCTTCGAAGACTCGGTCGGAGGCGACAAAGAACTTCCGTTCGAGGTCGGGCCAGCTCAGGTAGCCCCAGACCACCACGACGCGGCCGCCCGAAAGGCGCGAGGCCATCCCGTTCACGCCTTCGCCCGCGGTGAAGTAGACGACGTCCACGTCGTACGCGATTTCAGCAGGCTTCGCCTTCTTGAGCTGGGCCGCCCACGAGGCAAAGGCGTCTTCTTCCACCTGCTCCCAGCTGCGGGCCACGTTCCACTGCAGGTTCGAATTGCGGTAGCTCTGCACCAGCACCGGGAAGTACGACTTCACCCCGAGAAAATTCCGCGTCTGGATGGAAGTCTTGTTCGCCTCGCGGTGCTCGAACGGCAGGCTCAGGAATTCCTGCGGGAACCCGCCATGATACCCCGGGAAGCTGCGCACGTACTGTTCGAGGTCGCTCCTTTCGTACCGGCGGAAACTGTCGTGCGTAAAGATGAAGATGCGCGCATCCGAACGGATGCTCTGTTCCATCTCGGCGCCGCGCAAAATCGGGAGTATCCCCTGGAAGCGCCCGCTGTTGATGTAGTAGTCCATCGCGTACACGTCGCTCTTGAACTCGAGGATGCATACGTCGAGCGTGTCGTCCACCATCATCGGGTAACGCAAATCAATGCGCTTCACAAGGGCGGCCACGTTTTCGGACACCGGATGCTCGTCCACGTGCACGCCAATCGGCTTCACGTCCTTGTAAAGGATTTCGCCATAGTCCACCGGGCGTTCTTCCTCTTGCTTGCAGCCGCAAAGCGCAAGCGCAACACAGAACAGGGCGAGGCAATTTTTTCGCAGGTGGAGCATACGGCTAAAATTTAGCATAGAACCGGTCACTCCCTGCGCTGCGCGTAGTCGCAGAACTCGTAAAGCGGGCAATCGGCGCAATGGCGGGTCACCTCGCGGCACACGAAATCCTCATCCCCGATTTCGAGGAAGAACTGGAGCGCATGGGCGCTGCGGTACGGGATTTCCTTGCAGAGCGCCGCAAAATAAGTATTCGCGAGCGACTGCTTCTTTTCCGGCTCCATGTCGGCAAAGCCGGTATCGCGCGCAGGCCCGAGAATCGCGAGGAACCTGCGAGCCCCCATCGTGAGCGGGAGCGGCGGCATGCGGCCGGCCTTGGACTTGACACCGAGCCCGAGCGGGGCCGGAGCGAGCAGGCGGTAGATGGCGGCACAGGCCTTCGGACGCACGCTTTTTTTGCCCATGAAGTAGATTTCGCCGAAGTCACGCCATATTTCTTCGGGCTTGCGTTCTGCCGCCCACTGCATAAGGTCCGGATGGTGGCGCACGAACAAGCCCACGCTCCAGAAGATTCCCGCGACATGCTCGAACAGGCTCCAGTTGCGGCTCCCGAAAGTACCCACGACAACCGCGTTGATTTCGCGGGCAGAAGGTACGGGAAGGCTCCAGAGCGCATCGTCCGGGAACTTCGCGTAAAAGGCGGCAAGCAGGCGCGCAATTTCGGAATGCGACCTGTCCTGGAAAAGGACCGTCCCGAGGAGCGTCCAGGCGATTTGCGCATTCAGGCCGTTTGCACGGCGGGAAACAGAAAGGACCGGGTCTTCGATGCCGGCGAACGCATCGACGAATTCCTGCGAAGCCTTGAAAAGCGCAGGTTCATCCTGTACAAAGCGCCGGACCGAAGCCATCTGCCTACAGGGCCTCGCCCACCTTCACGGCTGTGCCGAGGCGGCTCTTGAACAAGTCGGGGTGGCGTTCGCGAATCTTCTTGTCGGCGACGAGAATCACGGTGCTGCCCATCTCGAAACGCCCGAGTTCCCCGCCCTTCTCGAACGTGAACTTCTTGGAAGGCTTCCAGTCGAAGCGCTTGCAGTTCCTGGGGAGCCTATCCGCGTTCGTGAGGAGCTTGTCGCTGTACACGACACCGATGCGGCCCACGTTCGTAGCACCGACCTTCACCACCAGGATTTCGGAACCGTCTTCGAGGCGGAGGCGGCTCGTAAGGCGTTCATTTATGCAGAAAAGCCCTTCCACGCGTTCGACACTGCCCACATTCACCGGCCAAAGGGTTCCCGGGCAATAGCTGGCATCTACAAGTTCGCCCTTGACGGGGCTGTGGATGCGGTGGTAGTTGAACGGAGCGAGGTAGATTGTCGCAAACATGCCGCCCTCGAAACGCTTCGCCATTTCGTCGTCGCGGAGCAGGTCCTTGAGCGTGTAGGTCTTTCCCTTCGCCTGGATAAGTTCCTGCTTTTCGTCGAACGTTCCCGTCTGCGAAAGTACGCCGTCGACCGGAGAGACGATTTCGGAATCGGCGACAGGGCGCATGCCGGGCTTGAGCCTGCGGATAAAGAGTTCACCGATATTGCGGTAATGCTCGAGCGGGAACTCCGACTCGTCCATGTTCAGCTTGTAGTAGGCAGCAAAGGCGTTACGCGCAAGCTTCGAGACGAAGGGGATGCGGAGCCGCACGAAGATACCGAAAATACGGCTGGCCGCATTCTTCGGCAGGAGTTTCATAAAAACGTAAAACGGTGTGTTCATAAGGGGGAATATAGCAAAAGGCGAGCGCCGCGACAGAGCATTCATGCTCTGGCATGGCCGAGCCTAGCTATATGCGCTCCACAGGAGCGCCATATAGAAACGTGAAATGTAAAATTATTCATTACACATTACACATCGTTAATGGCTTTCGAGCTTGTTCAGGTCGGTGCTGAACATCTTCCAGAGGCGCGGGGCGAACGGTCTGGACCACTCCTTCTCGGGAGCAACCCTGCTTGTAGAGGCGGCCGTAAATTCGGAATACACAAGGAACACGAGTTCGCCGTAGCGCGCATCCCAGAGGCTCCACGCAATTTTCCAGGTGAACCCGCCGCTCCTGCCCAGGTCCGGGTCCATCGCGACTTCGAGAACCAGCGGGAGCGACACGTAGCGCACCTCGTACCGCGAGGCAATGCCAGAAAGCAAGTCCTTGAGCTTCGCGGGAACTTCACGCGAGAACGCCTGCTCGATTCCGTCACGTTCCACCCACGGGGAAAAATCACCGAGCTTCTTGCCGTCGGCAAAGGCGGAATTCAGGAGCCTAACAGACAAGGTGTCAATGTACAAGGAATCTCCGTCGGGGAGCCGCATCCCGGGGAGCATCAGCTCGCGCTTCATTTTCGGGAACGCCTTCACGAACAGGGAATCTTCCACATGCGCGAGGTCGAAATCCAGGGCGTCCGCACTGAAACTGTGGCACATCTTGCACACTTCGGGGCGCTTCGCCTTCACGCGCAATGTCGGGAACACGCCGACCACAGCAGAGGAATCCATGCGGGAATACGCCTTCGCGTTCCATTCGCGGTAAAACTTCTCCCCGGTAATCTTGAGTTCGATATCGCCGCGGGCCCCACATTCTTCGCACGGGGTATCGCGCATACCCGAATCGCCACCGGAACTGCCGCGGGCATCGTCACGCAGGCCCGCGCAACCCGCTAGGCAACAGCAGAATATGCCCGCAAGTACAAAAGTACCCGCAAGCAGGCCAAATCTCTTTTGCGTCAACAGCATACCCGCAATATAGCAAACGTCAGTCGAGCATTATGGTGAAGGGGCCGTCGTTCACGAGGCTCACCTGCATATCGGCGCCAAAATGGCCTGTTTCCACAACGGCGATTTCTTTTTTGCATTCAGCGATGATGTATTCGTACAGTTCGTTTGCAAGCGTGGGGTTCCCGGCACCGTTAAAAGTCGGGCGGTTCCCCTTGTGGCAATCGGCATACAGGGTGAACTGCGAAACCAGCAGGAGCGCGCCGCCCACGTCCTTGATGGAGAGGTTCGTCTTGCCGTTTTCGTCGGCAAAGATACGCAACGCAAGCATTTTCCTGATGAAACGGTCGGCGACTTCGCGCGTATCGCCCTCCCCCACGCCAATCAAGACCAAATAGCCCTTCCCAATCTTACCGATGGTCTCGCCCGCGATATCCACCGCGGCTTCCGTCACTCGCTGAATCAAAAACTTCATTTTTCACCTTATATTACTTTGTTTTAAATTTCACATTTCGAGATACGCGCAAGGCACCAGTTCCTGTTTCAAGACGCCCGCGGGTTTCGAGATGCGCGCAGTATTTTTCCGTTTCAAGACGCCCGCGGGTTTCAAGAAGCGCGAATGCTTCGGTTCACGTTTCAAGATGCCCGCAGGTTTCAAGATGCCCGCAGCCCTTACATTCACGCATTCGCAAAGAACTTCTTGATAACCCGCGGGTTCTCCGTCACCGTCAGGCACAGCCGCAGGAGCACGGCGGCCTTCTGCGGGGCAAGCGTGCCCGCACATATCCGCCCGGGAGCAAGCGTCTCGTTGAGCGTAACAGTCCCGTGATTCGTCCGGCTGGCAACGACCACCGGGATATCGATGGCCGCAAGCGCCTCCGCCCACGCCTTGCTGAACTCGCCCGAACCCGCACCCGCAATCACGAGCCCGTCGGAGATACATGCGGCATATTCCAGCACTTTCGGGTTCGCATCCACCGAGAAATACACCACATTCACCCGCGGGAGGCTTTCCAGTTTCGAGACATCGAAGAAGTTCTTTTCCCTCAGGGCATCCATACACGCGCCCTCGCCCGCCAAATCGACGCCCATCGCATTGAGCGCGCTGGCACTGCACTTTTGCACGCGTTTCGCATCGAAAAGTTCACCCGCAAAGTAGACCCACACGTAGTTCTCGGGCGGGTCGTCGTCGACGGCAAAACCCGCGGCAACGCGCACGGCTCCCAGCAGGTTTGCAGGCCCGTCCGGATTCTTCGCGGTCGCAGGCTTCATCGATCCCGTAAAAATCACGGGCTTTTCGCACTTGACCGTAAGGCTCAAGAAATACGCGGTCTCGTCCATCGTGTCAGTGCCGTGCGTTATCACGATACCGTCCACCGGCTCGTCTTCCTGCAGTTCCTTCACGCGGTTTGCAAGCGCAATCCAGATGCGGTCCGTCATGTCGTCGGAATTGATGTTGCAGATTTCCTCGACGCGCACGTCCGCGTATTCCGCAAGCTCGGGCACAGAAGCCACGAGATTTCCGCCCGAAATCTGGCCCGACACATAGCCGGTATCCTTGCCGCTCTCGCCCACGCCGGCAATCGTCCCGCCGGTAGTCAGCACCACAATTTTCTTCTTCGCCATTATCTCACCTCGTCGAGTAGCTGGTCCGTCTTTACCCCGTAAAATTTCATGAGCGCATCGTCTGCTTCCATGTTTCGCAAGCTCTGTATAAATTCCCTGAAATGTACAAAGCTTCCGTCACGCGCAAGCAGGCGTTCCACCATCTTCTGCGAATACCAGTAAAGGCGCACGGCCACATCAGTGGAAGGCTCCTTCACAAAGGGTTCCGTCAGGGCTTCCTTCGAAGGCACAACTCCCTCCGGGCGCGGGCTGCCCGTACGCGATGCGTCCACCACCTGCGCGATACCCTCGTTGACCCAGAGCGGGACTTTCGAACGAGTCATGGCCCGCACAAAGGAATGCGTCAACTCGTGGAAAATGACGGGCCGGTAGATTTCGCGGTACTGCATCATCTCTACGGGAATGCGGAGCTTGCCATCAAACACGGCGGCCACCCACTCCGGACGTGGCCCAACGCCCTGATATTCGCTCGACTTGTACAGCACGAGACTCATCTTGTTGTTGGGCCTAAAATCGAACAGGTTGCACAGGGAATCGTAGGCGACCTCAAGCACCGCGAGCGCTTCCATCACGTCGCGTTTCGAAGGACGTCCCTCGAATTCCACGCGGAAATGCATCGAGCCCTCGAACCCCAGTTCATCCATCTCGCGCAAAAGCTGCGCCGATTTCTTTTTGAGGAACCCGAAATCTCCATCCGCATAGCCGAGCGAATCGACAAAACGGATGCATTCTCCGTATCGTTCTTGCTCGTAAAGAATGCCCGCCAGGTGGAGCTGCAAGTTCGTATCGTGAGGAGCATCACACAGGAGGGCGCGAACGGCCTGCTCGGCGCACTTCCAATCGGCCGCATCCAGACACTCCACAGCATCGGCTACAAGTGCCTCATGCCTTTCAAATTCGGCCTTTTCGGCATTTTTCGTTACAAAAAGTTTCACCCCAAAGGCGACCAAAATCATTGACAAAAAGGTAACGATTAAATTTCTCATAGGCTCAAATCGGACTTTCCCAAATTATATATTTTTTTACAAATAATGGGGCAAGCCAAATGCCAAGTATCTACGATTATACAGACTACCGGGATATCATTCGGGATTTCTATCTCGAGAAAAAAAAGAAGAACGCCAAGTATTCGTACAGCGTTCTCGGAATGGCAATCGGCCTGAATGCGAGCCATGTGTTCTGCATTGTCGAAAAAAAGCGCAACCTGCCCGTGCGCTGTGTCCCCGCCATCAAGAAAGTGCTCGGCCTAACCGGCCGCGCCGCCCGCTACTTTGACCTCCTGCTTGCCGCCTCCCGTACCAAATCCGAAAAGACCCGCGAAGAAATCCTTGCCAAAGCCGTCCTTTTGCGCGATGTGAAAAAGCACGTGCTCCAGGACAAAGAAATCAAGTACCTGAGCGACTGGTGGACGCCCGTAATCAGGGCCCTCATCGAAGTAAACCAGGGCAAGGTCGACGTCAAGACCATCGCGGAATGCCTCGAACCCGCCATCGGCGAAGAAAAAGTCCTGGAAAGCATAGATTTGCTCAAGGATTTGGGCTTTATTCAAGATTTGGGCAACGGACGCGTGAAAATCGCCGATTCCCATATCAACATCTCCGGCGAGGAACGCGCACAGGCAATTAGGGCATTCCAGGCTGCAGTAATGCAAATTGGAGCCCGTTCTTTACAAACAATTGCACCGGAAGACCGAGATATTTCTACACTTACAATGGCGGTAGACCAACAAGGCTTTGAAGAAATCAAGAGTATGATTCAGGAATTCCGGAAAGACGTCCAGATTCGAGTAGACAAGTGCGGGAAGCCCACGCGCGTCCTGCAGATGAACCTTGCCTTGTTCCCCGTGGCGTTCAATAAGAAGATTTCGAAATGATGAAGACCCTGTTTAAAATATTTCCGATCATTCCGATGATCTTCTTCGGCGCATGTACGAATTCCGACATGGCCGGTGGGACTACGGAAACGGAAAACGCCATTGCGACTGTTTCGATACAGGTCAACAATGGCAAGAAGCCCGCAAAGGCTTCGTACAGGGTGCTTCCGAGCTGGTATGTTACCGATTCCACAGGCAACGTAAACGCAGACGACATCACATACGTCGGCGAAACGGACAGCCTCGGAAGAATCCTTATCGAGAACCACAAGGAAGGCTCTTACACCATCCAGATAGAACAGGGCGATTCTGCCCTAGTCTACCAGTACACGCTGAACGGGCTTTCCAAGAACTTCTCCGTCCCCAAGGCATACCTCAAAAAGAAGGGTACCGTCAACGGATGGGTTTCGCTCCCCGACAGCGCGAAGTACGCCTGGGTGAACTTCGAAGGTATCGGGCGTGTCGCCAAGACGGATTCCCTCGGGTACTTCGTCGCAGACAAGCTCCCCGTCGGGCATGTTTCCATCAAGTCCTGGAGCGGCGACGATACGGAATGCATCGCCGAAGCCAAGGTGGCGGTACCTACAGCCGACACGCTGCGCATTGGGCACCTGCTATCGCCGGCAAAGAATGGGCTCGTACAGACGCTCAACATCAATCCGACCGACCTGGTTTCGGACTGGATGCGCCCCCTGACAGTCCCGTTCGTCCTCACGCTCCGGTTGGACTCCACGAATTTCGACTTCACGAAGGCCCGCGAAGACGGTAGCGATGTGAACCTGTACGCAAGCAACGGCACTACGGTCCCGATGGCAATCGAGAACTGGGAGCCCGATATCAAGAGCGCCGTCATCAGCATCAGGCTCGAAGACCTCGCCGACACGGCCGACACCTGGTCGCTCGAATCCGGCAACCCCGACGCAGTCGCCCCCGAAAAGGTGGACATCTGGGAAGGCATCAGCGATTCGCTCTGGTACGAACTCAACACCGTCGAGGTATTCAACTTCGAAAGCGGAAGCCCTGTGAGCGATTTGCCCTCCCCTCTCAGGAGAGACGCCTGGTACGTGCAGCTCCACAAGAAAGACACCCTTACGGATTCCGTGACGGTATCGTTCCTGAGTTCGAACGCCTCTGTAACTACGGTCGATTCCCGTATGGGCAAGGCCATGCATATCGACTACGCGGTCGACTATCCCGACATTGTGGTGTTCGGCACACGCCTCACCCGCCACCAGCACGACTGGAGCCGCATGGACTCGCTGGTCGTATGGATGCGCACCGACGGCGACTTCGAAATCATCCTCGAATCGCTCGACGACCCGCTGAACTACAAGGCCTCGTACAAGGGTACGGGCAAGAGTCTCATTGAATGGACCCGCTATTGCCTCAAGCCCGAAGATTTCACGTACAAGTTCCGCGACTACCACGGCTGGGAATACGTGCGCAACCGCATCACGAACTTCACCATATTCAGCTACAACGGCACCGAGACGTGGATTGACGCCGTGCGCGTCTACGGTGTGAACCGCGACGACCTCCGATAAAAAGCTCTTTACAAGAAAAGACCGACCGTGCATCAGCACGACCGGTCTTTTTAACTATAGTTGCAGCATTTCTCCAACCCAGAATTCACCAGCAACATAGTCTGCCGTTTCTCACGGCTTATTCCATAACTAACCGTTAATGTTAAACTAGGTTATTCATCACACTTTTTTACCTAATCCACATTTTTTACCATTTACAAATTGTAAAGGGTTTTCTAGCATTGAATCAGGGATTATACACTACTAAACTAAAAGAAGGAAAACATGAAACTCCATTTTGCAGCATTATTCGTGCTCGTATTCGCACTGGTAGGCAACTCTTTCGCCGACGACCGTTACGAGATACAGGTCTCTAACACCCAAGACCAGAAAATCTCTTTTCAGAATAAACAATGGTACATAGGCAACCGTGCTGTCGATGCCGACGAAGCCGTCGAGGCTCTCAAATCCAAAGAGGAATCAGCAAGCACCTACAGTGCGGCAAAGGGATTCTACTATCCGGGTCTGGTCCTCGCCTACACAGGTGGTGCCGCCCTCGGCGCCGGTGTCGGCCAACTGCTCTGGGGCGAAACCGAACTGGGGGCCTACCTTTCCATCGGCGGTGTCGCTGTCATAGGAATCTCGCTGCTGCTCACAACAATTGCGAACAGCTACGTGCACGACGCCATCGACCTCTACAACAAGGGAATCGGGATTTCGGAAACTGCGCTCAAGCTGAAAGTCGTCCCCACACAACAGGGCGGAATAGCCGTGGCGCTTGCGTTCTAGGCCCCCAGACAGCCCGCATTTTTCTAAATTTACCCGCGTTCAAAGAGCGCGGGTTTTTCCGTGCAAATCAAATCGGAGATTATCATGGGTTTCAAATGCGGTATCGTAGGCCTCCCGAACGTAGGCAAGTCCACCATCTTTAACGCCATCACCAACGCCGGTGCCGAAGCAGCGAACTACCCGTTCTGCACCATCGAGCCGAACGTGGGCATGGTGAGCGTCCCGGACAGCCGCCTCGACGAGCTCGTGAAGGTCTACAACCCGAAGTCCATCGTCCCCGCCGTTACGGAATTCGTGGACATCGCCGGCCTCGTGAAGGGTGCCGCCCAGGGCGAAGGCCTCGGCAACCAGTTCCTCACCCATATCCGCGAATGCGAAGCCATCATGGAAGTCATCCGCTGCTTCGACGACGAGAACATCGTGCACGTGAGCGGCTCCGTGGATCCGGTCCGCGACGTGGAAGTCATCGAGACCGAGCTCATCCTGAAGGACCTCGACACGGTGGAAAAGCGACTCTCTACCGAAGCGAAGGGCGCCCGTACCGGCAACGCCGAAGCGAAGGCTCGCCTCGCCGCCTGCGAACTCCTGAAGAAGACCATGGAAGAGGGCAAGGCCGCCCGCACCGTGATGCACGACAGCGAAGAAATGGAAGGCATCGTCAAGGACTTGGGCCTCCTCACCGCGAAGCCGCTGTTCTACTGTGCGAACGTGAAGGAAGACGACATCCTCACCGGCAACGCCTATGTGGACCAGCTCAAGGATTACGCCTCAAAGAACGGCCACGAAGTCATCGTCATCAGCGGCAAGATCGAAGAAGAACTCTCCGCGATGGAACCCGCCGATAAGGTTGAATTCCTCAAGGAACTCGGCATGAAGGAATCGGGCCTCGACGCCGTGGTGCGCAAGGGCTACGAAATCCTCGGGCTCCGCACGTTCTTCACCGCAGGCGAAAAGGAATGCCGTGCCTGGACGTTCCACGCGGGCTACAAGGCCCCGCAGTGCGCAGGCGTCATCCACACCGACTTCGAACGCGGCTTCATCCGCGCAGAAACCCTGAGCTACGCCGACTTTTTGAAGCACGGCAGCTGGAACGCCGCGAAGGAAGCGGGCCTCGTCCGCACCGAAGGCAAGGACTACCTGGTACAGGATGGCGACATCATGTACTTCCTGTTTAATGTGTAATATTTGCCAGAAAGTTTAAAACCGCGGGCAATTCGCTCGCGGTTTTTCTTTTTGCAAATCGGCTCTATCGATTGTTTATCTCGCCAATAGTTTATCGTTTATCGCGCCAACTGGCTAAGCGCAATAACCATCGGCTATTGACCAGCGGCTTTTTTCGCTGCCCGCTTCGCCTTGATTTCCACGAGAATCGGGCGGGCAATCGCCGCAATGTTCATCGCAGTCCCAATCAGGATTAGCGCCGACGCGGCATAGATGCCGTAGCTCGGTTCCAGCGACAGCACCTGCATCCCGAAACTGTGGCACAGTTCCCCCATCCTGGAAAGGAACGCCCATAGCGACATCATCGCGAGTATACCCAGAGTCAGCGACCCGAGGGGCGTGAACCACGCGAACACCGCAGCAAGCACAAGAGCGGCAACAATCCCGAACAGGGCCGGAACCGCATTCATCTTCGGGAATTCCGGGATGTGCGCCTTGAACCTGTCCAGCGCCTTCGGGTTGTCGCTTTCCATCTTCAAAAGGTAGCCCTTCGCAGGCTCCTTGAGGGTTTCCCGAAGGTCTATGCCCGTCGCAAGTTCATAGAACGAGGGTTCGGCAATGACCTTCTCGGCGCACGACACATTCATGAGGGGTAAAAACAACACGACCAGCGCAAGCAGGTACGGCGCGGAAATTATCCGGCGGAAGAACTTGAAACGGGAATCATTCTTCAATTCGGCAGAAGCTGTCTGCGCGGGAGTCTTTTCTGTCATTGACGACCTTCAATAAGTTTACGGGGAAATACACAGCGGAAGCCGATGGCATCGGACCAGTAGCGCGGGTCTTCGTCATCGCCATTCGTCAAGTTCAAGGCGGACTCGTTGTCCTTCCATGAGCCGCCCTTGTACACCTTGGAGTAACCCATCACGGCTCCGGAGGGGTTCGCGGATTCCACCCAGAACGAGAACATGAAATACTTGTCGCGGGTCCATTCGGCGACATTGCCCGACATATCGTAAATGCCCCAAGCGTTCGGCTTCTTGGAGGCAACAGGCTGCGGGCCGTAAGCCGGGCTCTTCTTGCCCATCTTGTACGAATTCTTGCGGTAGACGGCGTAGTCGTCGACGGATTTATTCGAGTCGACCTCCCACACGGCCCCCTCGTTGTTGTCGGCACGGCCGGCAAATTCCCACTGCGCTTCGGTCGGGAGGTCACCGCCCATCAGTTGGCACACGGCACGGGCGTTATCCCACGTGATGTTGTGGACCGGCTTGAGCGGGCTCTTGAACGAAGAACGGTCCTTGATGCGCTTCAGCGTATCTTCCTGAGCAAGCATCCAATGTTCATAGAGCCTCTGCGTCACTTCCGTCGTCATGATGGCAAACGGGGACATCGTGACAACGCGACCACGGTAACGGAAAGAACCTGAATCGATAAGCGCGACCGGGCCAAGCAAGCTGTCGCGGACAATACGCGGAACATTTACATTATCGTAGCCCGGGAGGGAGGCATCGGCAGATGCAGTATCGTTCGCCACATCCAGAATTTCCTGCGGAGCCCTCCACGGGGCCGCATGCGCGACAGACAGCCACCTCTGCACCTCGGGCTGGGCAGCGATATAGACCGGCAAAACAAATTCACCGATACCGGCCAACGACTGCGTGCCTAGCTTGAACTCGATTTGCGTATAGCGGTAATGATGGCGGCCCGTAAATTCACCTTCCTTATGGAGGAGAACAGGTTTATTCTGCTCGATAGTCACAATCACGGAAATTTCATTCCCGTTCTGCATAAACAGCTTGTACAGGCTATCGGCGCTTATATCCTTCGCAGTCCCCTGCCATGCGACATCGATACGTTCGCGGTCCTGGCCGAACTTGAGCTTCACCGCCTTCAGGGGCGCCGATGCGGAATCCACGACAGAAGAATCCATAGCACGGACCGGGGTAACCGATACCGGAGTGAGCGCAACGCGCAACGGAAGCGCATGCAGGCTGTCCAGCTTGTTGTTGAAGGCCTCATTGACTTCGCTCACGCCAAGCGTCATGGAATGCATCCAGTCGGACTTCGCCTTCATGCGGGTTCCCTCGTAGGCCGACACATATTCCCTGTAATTAAAATCGGTCTTCTCGAGTCCGAGGTTTTCCGGCGTTTTCAACTTCGGATAAATCTCGTCGAACTGCATGGTATCGACAAAAGACGCGACCTTCTGCAATTCGCCAATGAACTTGTCGTAGAGGACTTCCGTTTCTTCCAGATTCTTCGTCGCGTTCACGTCGGCAACTTCCATCGAAATGCCCGGCACTTCTTCGCCGGATGCCGTATCGGGAGCAACAAGTTCTGGTTTCAATACAACCACGCTCCTGGATGTCACAGAGCAAATGTCCACCACAGGCAGGAATCCCGGGGCCGTATAACTAAAGACATACGAATCCGCCTTGAGCGGGAACACCGCCTTCGGGAGCTTCTTGAGCGGAGACTGCTTGAATGCGGCAGAAAAATCCTTTTTGTCGGTGTCAAAGACGACTACACCCGGGAATTCGGCTTCGCGCAAGACCTGCCAGCGGCCGTTCTTGATAAAGAAGAGCCTAGGAACACGCGGAGAATAGATGTAATACTTGTCGAAGTACAAGTCGGATTCATCTTGGAAGGCTTTCATGTTCTGCGATGCGTAAAAACGCATGTACGCCACTTCGGAGGGCAACAAATGCGCGTCTGCCAAGCTAAAAGCATGAAGATTCACGTAATTCGTCAAGTCCGGCTGGCCCTGGATCCACACGAATTCCTTGGCCCCCTTCTTGTGTCTCCAGTAAAGGTTAAAATTCTTCAGCGGGAACGCCGGCTTCTGCGAAACCATTGCCGTCCCCTTGGCTTCGACAGCCATATTGGCAATAGGTTCGACAACGCTCCCGGCCAGGAACTGATCTGGCGCGACCTTAAAATTCTTGTCGGAATCGGCAAACGTTATTGCCGGAACCAACAGTAACAGCGGCAGCAAACGGGCTATAGACATAATATCTCCTCTCTAACGTCTTCAAGCTACGGTTTTAACCCACAACCAAGCATTTTAAAAATAACATCTTCACGGCAAATTAGTCCACAATTAGATGTTATTTGCCCCCATATTCAGCAAATAGCCGCCTTCGGAACCCCCAACAGGCCCGAGTTCCACTTTCCAGTCCGCCAAACGTATTATATCGGGATGATGTTCAATGACGATGACGGTATCGCCACGGGCAGAAAGCTTGCGCAGCATGTTCCAGAGAATCTGGATATCCTTGAGGTGGAGCCCTGTAGTCGGTTCGTCGAGCAGGTAGACCATTTCTTGGGCGGGCTTGCGGGCAAGTTCCGCTGCCAGCTTGAGGCGTTGGGATTCGCCGCCACTGAGCGTGGTGACAGACTGGCCGAGCTTTACGTACGGGAGGCCCACGTCGCGCAGGCACTCCAGTTTCGGCAAAATTTTCGGCTGGTCTTTGAAGAACTCACAGGCTTCGGCGACGCGCATGTCAAGCACGTCGGCAATATTCTTGCCCTTGAAGGTGACCGTAAGCGTTTCCTGGTTGTAGCGTTTGCCGCCACAGACATCGCAGACTTCCCACACGTCGGAGAGGAAGTGCATCTCGATGGCAACGGCACCGCGGCCCTCGCAGGCCTCGCAGCGGCCGCGGGCCAAGTTGTAACTGAACCGCCCGTAATCGAAACCCTTCAACTTGGCCTGCGGCAACTTGGCGAACAGCCTACGGATGTCGTCAAGTACGCCCGTGAAACTCGCGGGCGTGCTGCGAGGCGTCCCCGAAATCGGGCTCTGGTCCACCAGCAACACTTCGCCGCTTTGCTTCTTGCGGCCACGGGCCTGGAATTTCTTCTTGAGACGCGGGAAGATTTCGTCCATGACCATGGAACTCTTGCCCGAACCCGACACACCGCAGACCACGCTAATCGCGCCCTTCGGGAACTTTACAGACAAATTCTTCAAGTTGTTGTGCTTAAGTTTTTCGAACTCGTAAAACTCCGTAGAATCCGTGATGGGCCTTGCGGCAATCTCGTTCGCCATCGGGATGGTGTGCGTCAAATACTTGACCGTCTCGCTGCGCGGGAACTGCTGTAAGGCGTAAGGTTTGGAAAGCTGTGCAGGCGTACCCTCGGCGACGACTTCGCCACCGAACTCGCCCGCCGCCGGGCCCATGTCAATGATGTGGTCGGCAGCCTGCATCATCTTCATATCGTGTTCCACGACCACAAGCGTATTGCCGAGGTCGCGCAGGCGGTAAAGCGTATCGAGCAGCATGGCGGTATCGCTTTCGTGCAGGCCCACCGTGGGTTCGTCAAGCACGTAGAGCACGCCTTCGAGGCCGCTACCGATCTGGCTTGCAAGGCGGATTCTCTGCGATTCGCCACCACTAAGCGTGTCGCCCGCGCGGTCGAGGCCAATGTAGCCAAGGCCCACGCCCTTCAAGAAATTGAGACGACCGACAATTTCGCGAAGCAATGGTTCTGCAACAGTCATCTTGCCATCGGCATTCTTGTCGCCCTTAAAGTTGTCGCGCTTGAAATTCTCGTTGCTGAACCATTCGTAAGCTTGGGCGATGCTCATGTGGTTCACATCCATAATGTTCTTGTCGCCGATGCGCACCGCGAGGTATTCGGGCTTCAAACGTTCGCCATGACAATCCGGGCAGACATGGCCATCGTAATCGTGACCGAGGCCAAGGCAGGTTTCGCAAGCGCCCCAGTGCGTGTTGAAACTGAAGTGTTTCGGGTTCAGCGCCGAATCCATGTACCAGCCACAATCAGGGCAACCCGGCTTTTCGGAGCAGGCCAAGCGACCGCCCTTCTCGTCTTCTACATACAGGATTCCGTTGCCGTCGCGGTAGCCGCGCTCAAACGCTTCCACCAGGCGGGCGCGGTTTTCTTCCTTGACCACCACCATATCGACCACAGCGAATAACTGCTTTTCGCGGGTCGGAATTTTCGGCAGCGGGAGATCCACGAGCTTGTTGCCGAGGTAAACCTTGCGGTAGCCTTTTTCCGTGAGAATCTTGGAAAGCTTCAGCACATCCTTGATTTCGAACGGAGCAAGCACAGTGACCTTCTTATTCAAGTCACGGTCGAAGGCATATTGCATCAGGTCGCCCGCGCTGTACGAAGACACAGGCTTCCCGCATTTCAAACAATGCGGGGTGCCGACCCTCGCCCAGAAAATGCGGAAGTAGTCATAGATTTCGGTGAGGGTCGCGACCGTACTGCGCGGGCTCTTGCTCGCACTCTTCTGGTCAATCGCAATCGCAGGCGCCAAGCCCGAAATGGAATCGATGCTCCCGTGGTCGGGGCGACCGAGGAAGCGGCGGGCATAAGTGCTCAACGTCTCGACAAAGCGGCGCTGGCCTTCGCTAAAGAGCGTATGGAACGCGAGGCTCGACTTGCCGGAACCCGAAACACCCGTGACCACTGTGAGCTTGTGGCGCGGAATCGTCACGTCAATATTCTTGAGGTTATGCTTGCGCGCGCCATGCACCTCGATATCGAGCGACAAATCTTCGCCGCCCTTGAGCGTGCGGTCAAAATGATGGTTCTCGCCATGCTTTTTCGCAAGCACCGGCGCAAGGTAGCGGCCTGTTTCCGACTTCTTGCTCTTCGCAATCTGTTCGGGCGTACCCGTCGCAATCACTCGCCCGCCGTGGATGCCTGCATCCGGGCCCAAGTCAATAATCCAGTCGGCGCACTTGATCACGTCCAAGTTGTGTTCGATAATCACGACGCTGTTGCCGAGACTGCGCAAGCGATTCAGGCAATCCATGAGTTTGCGGATATCTTCAAAGTGCAAGCCCGTCGTTGGCTCGTCGAGCAGGTAAAGCGTCTTGCCGGTACCCGGGCGGCGCAACTCAGAAGCAATCTTAATTCTCTGCGCTTCACCGCCGCTCAACGTTGTCGAAGGCTGGCCCAGAGTGAGGTAGCCGAGGCCCACTTCCACGAGCAAGTTCAGCGGTTCTGCAATTTTCGGAATATCCTTGAAGAATTCCGCCGCATCGGCGATGCTCATGTCAAGAATTTCGGAGACGTTCTTGCCCTTGAAATAAACTTCGCGAGTCGCGTCGTTAAAGCGTTTGCCACCGCACACCTCGCAAGTCACCTGCACGCTGGGCAAAATATGCATGTCCACAATTTTCACGCCAGCGCCTTCGCAGGCATCGCAGCGGCCGCCCTTCACGTTGAAGCTGAAACGGCTCTTGCTGTAACCGCGAATCTTGCTTTCTTCCATGCTCGCGAAAAGGTCGCGCACATCGTCCCAAATCTTGGTGTAGGTCGCCGGGTTGCTTCGCGGCGTGCGGCCAATCGGCGTCTGGTCGATTTCAATCACCTTGTCGATATTCTCGAGGCCTTCTAGGTGGTCAAACTTGCCGACCGGTTCTTCAGCGTTATAAAACACGCGGGCCAATTCGCGACGCAAAATCTGGTTAATCAGCGTACTCTTGCCGGAGCCCGAAACGCCCGTCACCACCGTCAAAGCACCATCGAGCGGAATTTCGACATCGATATTCTTGAGGTTGTTTTCTGCCGCACCGCAAATCTTGAGTTTCGGCGTATCCTTGTCAATCTTCTTTCGCTTCTCGGGAATCTCGATAGCCTTGCGTCCGCTCAAATAAGCGCCCGTCAGCGAAGCTTTGTTCTTCTCGAGTTCCTCGACAGTCCCTGCCGCAATCACGCGACCGCCTTCCACGCCGGCACCCGGCCCCACGTCAATCACGCAGTCCGCATGGCGCATGGTGTCTTCATCGTGTTCCACGATAATCAGGGAGTTGCCCTGCGCGCGCAAATGCTCCAGCATCCCGAGCAACTTATCGTTATCGCGCGGGTGAAGCCCGATGCTCGGCTCATCAAGCACATAAAGCACACCCTGCAAGCCAGCACCCACGGCGCTTGCAAGCCTTATGCGCTGAGCCTCGCCACCGCTCAATGTGGACGCCTTGCGGTTAATCGTCAAATAACCGAGCCCCACCGCATTGAGGAACGAGAGTCGCCCGCGGATTTCCTTCAGGATTTCCTTGCCGATGCGCTTTTCTTTTTCGGACAAATCCAGCTTATTGAAAAAGTCCACCGACTTTTCCACCGACCATTCCGTCATCTCGGTCAAATTATGCCCGTGGAACTGCACCGCATTTGCCGTGCGGTTGATACGCGTGCCGTGGCATTCGGGGCAAACGCCAATCTGCATGTACTTGCGGAAGTGGTAAATGTGCCACATGTCCCACAGTTCCTGCATGATGGGGATAATCCCGCGTTCCGATTCGCTTGGCGTACCGTACAATACGGCATCCTGCTGCGCTTTCTTGAGCTTGTTCCACGGCGTATCGAGCGAGAAATGCATCTCGTTCGCGATGTTGCGCAAGTTGCGGCGTCCGAAGTCGCTAAAAATCAGCGTTCCGTCGTCCTTCTTGATGGTTGCGATGCAGCCGTCCTTAATGGATTTCGTCTTGTCCGGGATAATCAGGTCCAGGTCGAACTTGTAGCTCTCCCCCATGCCCTTGCACGCGGGGCAGCGGCCCTTCGGGTCGTTAAAGCTGAAGAAGCGCGGTTCCAGTTCCGGAATGGAAATGCCGCACTTGGGGCAAGCAAGCAACGTGCCCTGCAGGCGGTACTCTTCCTTCGCCGACGCATTCCCGGCACCCGCGCTCCCGGCACCCGAAGCAGCACCCGCATTCGAAGCACCCGGCGCGGCCAGCAAGAAACTCACCAACTTTCCGTCGGTCAGTTTCAAAGCGCCTTCCAGCGCTTCGCGCAAACGGCTCATGTTCTTGCGCTCCAGCGTCAAGCGGTCAATCACCGCTTCAATGGTATGCTTCTCGTAGCGCACGAGAGCCGGAACATCTTCCAAACGATAAATCGTGCCGTCCACGCGAGCACGCACAAATCCGTTTTCCTTGAGTTCGGCCAGTTCCTTGCGGTATTCACCCTTGCGTTCTTGCACAATGGGCGCCATCACCGTAATCTGTTTGCCCTCGTCGCTCACATACAAATTATCGACAATCTGGTCTACCGTCTGCGCCTGGATCACGCGCCCGCAATCGGGGCAATGCGGCACGCCGAGGCGCGCAAAAAGCAAACGGTAATGATCCAAAATTTCCACCACCGTACCCACCGTCGAACGCGGGTTCCGGTTCACCGTCTTCTGGTCAATCGAAATCGTCGGCGAAATGCCACGCACACTTTCGACCTCGGGATGTTTCATGCGGCCAATGAACTGGCGCGCATACGCCGAAAGCGACTCCACAAAACGCCTCTGGCCTTCCTGGAACACCGTATCGAACGCAAGACTCGACTTGCCCGAACCCGACACTCCAGTTACCACCACGATAGAATCGCGTGGAATGGAAAGGTTCACATGGCGTAAATTATGCTCGTGCGCATCGCGGATTTCAATAGACTTGGTCATGCCTCAAATATAAAAAAAGACGGCATAACCGTCTAAAAATAGTGAACAAATGTGTATTTTTTTTCGTTAAAAACCGAATAGCTAAGCAATAGCCCTTTCGTCTAGGCAGTTTTCGAGTTCAACCATGATGGCATCCTTGTTGTAGCCCTTGCCGATGAATACGACCTGATTTTCGCGGTCACCAAAGCGGGAATCCCAGTTTTCGCGGACTTCGGGATTATCCGCCAAGTAAGACTGTTTCACATCTTCGCGCAAAGCATCAATCCAATAAGATACGGGCATCACCGACGAATTGCGACCGGCCTGTTCAAAGAGCTGTACATCGCGGCTCGCGTCCGAGAACCAGATGTAACCCTTGGAGCGGATGAGTTGCGAAGGATAGCGGTTGTTGACGAACTCCATGAATCGATCCCTGTTAAACGGGCGCCTCGCCTCGAAAACGAAGGACGAAATGCCGTACTCGTCAACGCAGCCATTGTTCTTGCGGCCAGACTGCAGCAAGGTGGCCGTAGCCTTCTGGATAGCAGAAGAGGAATCGATTTGGTCGTAGTTGAACGGCTTGGTCGTCATAATCTTGTCGATGTCGATATCCCCATTGACCGAATGGATTATCGGGGCACGCGGCTGGAAATCGCGGACAATGGATTCCACCTCCTTGAGCTGAGCTTCGTCCAGCAGGTCGCACTTGTTCAAGATGATAAAGTTGCAGAATTCAATCTGGTCCACAATCAGAGTCGAAATTTCTTCGTCGCTCAGGTCGTACTGAGCGGCCAGTTGGTCCCGACCTTCTTTTTTCTGTTTGAGTTCGCCGAGGAACTCTCGGTAAATGCGGTCTCCGTCAACAACCGTGACGATGGAGGTCAGGTAAACATTCGTGTCGGGATGGTCTTCTTCATAGGCAAGGAAACTCGCACTGACGGCACCGGGATCGCTAATGCCGGATGCTTCTACAAACACGACTTCAACGGAATCGAGATTGGAAATCGCTTCAATCTGCTGGATGAATTCGTCTCGCAGGGTGCAACAGATGCAACCGTTCTGCAGTTCAAACATCGGACATTCCGTGACGTTCGAACCGTTCTTCTTTAAGATTTCGGCATCAACGTTGATGCTGCCCATGTCATTGACAATCAAAGCGACCTTTCGCTTTTCCTGCTTGAGGAGGTTGTTCAGGAGCGTGGTTTTACCCGAGCCCAAATACCCGGTAATAAGAATTACCGGCTTCTTATTCTTTTTCATAAGAACCCTTTGTTTATAAGAAAAAATGGATGATATGTTTACGCCGTAGCAGCAACCCCGCAGTTTTGGCAAAGTCCGTAAAAGACTGTGCGGAAAGCATCTAGAGCGAATCCGTGTTCCGCCTTCAGGTGCGAACTGAGTTTTTCTAGATCAGAGCACTCAAGGTGAATGAGCGTACCGCATTTTTCGCACTTCAGGTGGAAATGGGAAATTTCTTTGTGGCATTCTTCGCCAACATACTCGAAACAAGCTGCGTTCTGCTCGCCCAAAAAATACTTCTGGACAACGCCTGTCGAGACAAATTTTTCGATTTGGCGATAGATGGTGGCAATCCCGATGGAAATGTCCTTTTCCTCGAAATAAGCGCGAACATCTTCGGCCGTAAAATGGCGGTGCTTCATCGCCTTGAAGCAGGAAAGAAGCAAATCCTGTTGCCTAGTCTTGTAATTCTTCTTGTCCATGTTCCTTTCAAATTTGATAATTGTTATCAAATTATAACAAAAGAACCGATAATTGGCAAGTGAGTTTATAGGGTCAACACAAAGATAAACTTCTAAGGAAAAAACAACACAATTTGTACGTACTTCGTATGACAAGCAAACTAAAAAAGTTTACATCCAACCTTGATGTCGTAAGCATTTTGAAATATATTTGTACACAAATTAAAAAACAACCCTAAATTGCAAAAAAAAAGGAGTTTCTTTAATGAAATCAAATATCCTCAAAGTGCTGGCAGGCTTTGCGTTTGCCTCTATCCTCGCGGCATGCGGCGATTCCGACAGCAGCTCCACGAGCGCCGACAACACCGATGTGCGCGATTCGGTGGTTATCCGTGATAGCCTCAACTGGATCGACTCCATCCGCGTTATCGATAGTGTGCGAATCAAGGACAGCCTGCGCATCAAGTACAAGGATAGCCTGCTCATTCACTACATCGATAGTCTTCGTTACGTCGATAGCACCCGCTACATTGACAGCATCCTCTTCAAGGATAGCACCCGCATACTGGACAGCATCAACCTCATCGACAGCCTGTACATCACGTTCATGGACAGCACCCGCCTCGTGGATAGCGTCATTACGCACACGCCGGAAGAATACCTGGGCAAATGCAACGCCAATAACGCTGGCCAGCTGAAGATTGCCGAAATCAATGGAGAAGACCGCTATTTCTATTGCGATATGGGAACGTACCTCTGGAGGAACGCTACCAAGCAAGAGAAAGATAGCGACATCAACGACAGATACGTGAGGGACTCCCGTGTTACAGAGTTCATCCCAATAGATAGCGTTTTCCGCTTATTGCAGTCGGACGAAAAGATGATCGTGGTGTTGCGCCATGCGGAACGCGATGACGATATCACCGTGATGAGCGCATTGACGGAAACCGGAAGACTCCAGTCCCAGGCACTGGGGCGCAGGTTGCTCGGTAGCCCGGACATGTACTATGCGGGTTCGCAGTATTACCGTACCCACATGACGTACAACAATATCGCCATTGGGCACGGCGACCTCGATACGCTCGGCGATACCTTGGCCGTGTTGAACAATGGCTGGTATATAAAGAACTACGATATCTACTATATGAGCCTCATTAGGGAAAATGACGATGGAAGAGGTGTCATTACCAAGTGGGCGGCCCAGGGCGGTTACACCGGCGCGTTCTACGATTTGGCTCCCCGTAGTTCCGAATTGATAGAAGAATTCCTTATCCCGGCATTGAGAAAATCCCTGAAGCAGGTCGGCATGTTCATTTCGCACGATGTGATGCTTATCCCGCTGGTATCGTATGTATCCGAAGGGAGAATTACGATACCATATTACCAAAAACCAGTGGAAGGCGACAATTGGCTGAACTACCTGGCCGGTATCGCGGTCATCCTCAAACCGGACGGCACCAAGAAGTTCTTTGCAGTCAAGAGTCTCGAATCGGGAACGATGAGACTCCCGGATGAATAAGCAGGGACCTGCTGGGGCGTAACTAAAAAAAACGCCCGCAGAACCGACCTGCAGTTGACGGAACCACTCAATTTTCATATATTTGGCTCACCTAACGGGGATATAGCTCAGTTGGTAGAGCGACAGGTTCGCAATCTGTAGGTCATGGGTTCGACTCCCACTATCTCCATGCGAAAAGGACGGCTTAACGGCCGTCCTTTTTCGTTTCCGCAATACAACCGGCGGTCCTAGAATTCCACCTTGACGCCCGCCTTGCCCGAGGTCAGCAGGCTGCTTCCCGGGAAGTAATCCTTGAGCGTATCCGGGAGCCAGTAGTTCAGGTACAGCTGCTCCACGCCCAGATAAAGGGTAAACCAGCTCGGGTTCCACTGGAACATCAGGCCCCACGTTCCCGAGAACTTGCCCATCTTCTCGTACTCTTCCGACGCGCCGTCTATAAGAGCCCCGCCGAACAGATTGAATTTCGCCTCGATGGAAATCCGGTTCCTGAACATATACGTGAGCTTCGCGCGCAAGGTCGGGCCGACCCAGCGGCTCCAGTAAGTCGAGAACTCCACCTCGGGAGGATCGGGAGGATTCTGCATGCTTTCCCATGCTTCCTGCTGCTTCGCCATGGCATCGTTGATGTACGTCCGGAGAATTCCATTCTTGGTATCGCCACAAACGGAATCGCCATGGTCCGCCACGCAGTTGGCCCAGTAGTTCTCGAACGGAATCACCGACCCGACATACTGGTCAACGCAATTACCCCACATGTCCCTCACGCAATCTGTGTTAGACTGCTCCACGAAGTCCAGGATATCCACCATGTAGTCGGCCTCGTACTTCGCACCGAGGTAAGCGCTCCAGCTGAACCCGAACGGCTCTGTCCTATGCCATGCCACATACAGCGCAGCAGACGCGGGTCCGTCATCGCGGTAATAACCCATGGCAGCCGCCCCTACACGCTGCTTGTCAAACCTGTAGAAATCATATTCCAGCCAGCCGTACCCCGACAACTTCAAATTACCTTCGTCATTCACATTGAAGTCAAGCCCGACATCGAGAAGGAAGCTACTGCCGACAAGCGAGTATTCCAGACCGGGAGCGAGAGTCCAGTCGTTCGTATCGAGCACAGGCATTTTGTCGTTGGCGAAGAACCATTCCGAAACAAACGCGACACCGAGCGAATGGATCCAGTCCCCGACGCTGTAATCGACAAACGCGCTAGCCGAGGCGAACAAATCCCCGCCGTTCTCGGAAACCCTCCCGCGGCCGAACTCGGCATAGTGCAACCCGTAAAATCCGACATCGCTCAAGAACCGGAAGGAGAACGATCCCGTATTGTCCGTCGTTATTCCGAGGGCTTCGTAGTATTGCTTGATAATTTCGCGGATTTCTTCGGTATATTCACCGCCGACAGCGGCCGCCCGTTCAAAATAGGCCAGAGCTTCGGGAATATTCTCCGCTTCTTCGGCCTGCATGGCGCGCATGTACAGTTCTTGCTGCGTATCCGCATGAAGCAGAGACGCCAAAACAAGAAGCAATATGGGAATAAACGCCAGCGGGCGCATTACTGCTGCGGAGAAATCGGCCCAGGCCCATAGCAACCCCACGGGAAATAAATACAGGGGTTCACCGGATAAGCGGCCGGTGCATTGCCACGCATCGGATTCATAGCGTGAGAATCTGGTCTTTCGTAAAACGGCTGACGTTCGCGAGGCTGCATTTTTTGCGGTTTCCCCTCAAAGCGAGACTTCTCGTTCCGGTTTTTCGAAACGTCCTGGCGGATGACCTGTTTCTCGGCGCTGGAGCTTTCCCTAATTTTGGTGAGGATCTGCTCGCGGGCCTGCTTGCGTTCAGCACGCATCTTCTGCCATTCTGCGCTTTCTTTAGCACCCAAATCAGGAGTCCCTCTAGAGACATCCAGTCTTTCGGCGGGGGTCGGAACACTGGATGCGGGCGCAGCGACACCACCGGCGAAAGACATCATCGCCGAGAGGGTCAATATCGAGATGAAAGCTGCGTACTTCATACCCGTCCTTCTGCAAATTCCGTGCCAATGTTCCTTTTGGCTATCAATATAGGCTTTTTTAAGCCCTATATACCAAAATATAATTTAAATCCTTGAAAAAGCAAACGAAAAAAACGAGAGAAGCACCTTGTTTAGGACTTTTCGTTCCGCTTTTTCAAGCACCCCGTTTCATCAGTTCTTAAAATCTTCTTTCTTCATGCCCAAGCGCTCCATGACCTCACGGAGGACCTTGCGGTCAATCCCGAGAATCGTGGCGGCAAGAGTGAGGTTCGCATTGCTGTCCTGCAGGGCACGGGCAATCACTTCGCGCTCCACGGCCTCGCGCGCTTCCTTCAGCGTGCGGGGGCTTTCCTTAGCCTCCTTCTGCACGTCGTCGAGCCCGATATCCTTGGGCTGTATAACGCCATGGACAGCCTGCACCAGGCCCTTCTGGATGCGGTTCTCGAGTTCGCGCACGTTGCCCGGCCAGTGGTAGCCCAGCAAAGCCTTCTCGGTATTGCGGCTCATCTTGAACTTGCCGCGACCATATTCCGCACTGTAGCGCTTGATGAATTCCTCGGCCAAGAGGACAACGTCCTGCCCGCGCTCACGAAGCGGCGGGATGGCAACCGGCATCACCTGGATGCGGAAGTAGAGGTCTTCGCGGAACCGCTTCTCGCGGACCGCAGCCTCGAGATCCACATGCGTCGCCGATATCACGCGCACGTTCACGGGAATCTCGCGGTTGTCACCCACGCGCGTAATGTGCTTCTCCTGCAACACGCGCAAAAGCTTCACCTGCATGTTCATCGGAAGTTCGCCAATCTCGTCGAGGAATATCGTGCCACCGTCGGCCTCTTCGAAGAACCCCTTGCGGGTATCGATAGCGCCGGTGAACGAGCCCCTCGCATGCCCGAACAGGAGGGATTCGATCAGGTGCTCGGGGATGGCCCCGCAGTTCACCGCAATGAACGGGCGGTCGGCACGCGGGCTGTGGTTATGGATAAAGCGCGCGAACACTTCCTTGCCCGTTCCGGTCTCGCCGCGGATAATCACGGGCAGCGGGAGCAAGGCAAGCTTTTCGGCCAGCGCGACCAGTTCCGCCATCGCCTTGCACGAATACACGATGCCGTCCTTACGAACAACGTTCTTGAGCACGTCGAGCGATTCCTTGTCGCGCAGGCGGTCGTAGGCGGCAAACGCGAACTTCTCGCACACTTCCACGAAGGCGTCGAAGAGCGCGCTGTCCTCTTCGGTAAAAGGTTCCTCGCGGGCGGCGCGCTGCAAGTACAGGTAGCCCGATTCGCTGTCGGGAGTACGGAACGGCGAAACCATGATGCTCGTGAGCTGGTTCTGGACGATGGACTTCGAGAGGTCGGCACCGTCGTCGTCGAGCTGGTTCCACACGACGGCGCGCTTTTCGGACTTTGCCTGCTTTACCGCCGAAATGGAAATGCTCACCTGCTCGGGGTTCGAGAAGTGCAGCGGGTTCTCGCCCGAAATATCGAGCACCGCGGCATCCGCATGGAGCACGCCCTTCGCCACTTCGAGTATCTTCGAGAAAAGGCTCTCGGGCTGCTCCTCGTCGAGCAGCGTCTTCACCACATCGAGCATCTTTTCAGTCGCAAGCATCGATTCCGTTTTCATTTTGCAACTACTCCGTTCAAGTTTATTCATCCGTTACACCGTTGTCGCCAGCACCTTCGAGTTCAGGCGTAGGCAGGGATTCGAGCAACATTCCCGAAACACCGCTGTCGCCGCCCGAGGAATCCTGCGCCTCGCCCACAATCGCGTCGAGCGACCTGGACTTCTGCAAGATGGAGGCTCCGGTCTCGTCAATCGAGGGTCCCCCGCGCGAAAACGCGAAGAACAGCGCCACAAGCAACAATATAAGTCCTAAAATACAAGCAAACGCAACCCGTTTTCGCCCCCCTGTGGGCTTTATCATCGCAAATTCGACGGGAAGGGCGCATGCACCCTCGGAACCGTGACCAATCGTTCCGATTTTTTCGGCGAGGGCGGCGACAGTCCCCGCCCGCAGGGTCTCCCATGCGACGCTCCCACCGGAGACCTTCCCGAAGGCAATCTCCAGCAGTTCGTCCAGTTCGTCGAAATCCTCCACGCGGTCTTCCGGATCGGCACGCAAGAGGCCCTTCCACAGGGGTTCGAGACACGAGAGTTCCTCCGCCTTCACGCCCCTGCCGTACAGGAGCGAAGTCGTATCAATTTCATCCACCAGCGACGCTGCACGCGCGTAAGACTCGAAGGTATCGCCCACGACAAGGTCCACGCCCGCCACCAGGCGGTACAGGAGCATCCCCACGCTGTAGAGGTCGCTCTTCTCGTCGGGTGCCCTACCCTGGAAACGTTCGGGAGCCGCATATGCGGGAGCCCCCGGCCCCACTATACCGCAGTCGATAACTACGGGAGTTCCGTCGGCGCAGACAATCACGTTCGAAGGATTCAGGTCCCCGTGATGCACCCCGCACGACGCCAGCGCGGCCAGCGCCCGCACGACATCACGAACAAGGGAAATAGCAAAAGCGACAGGCAGCGCGCCCAGTTCCGCCGCGGGGATGCCATCCACGAAATCGTACACCAGGTAAGGCCTACCAGCCTTTTCGCCCGTCTCGCGCACCCGGTAGACGCCCCGGTCGTGCACCTGCGAAATGGCCTCGATAGATGCGGCATCGAACCTCACGCCCGCGGCATACCACTTGAGCGCATATTCCCTACCCTGCGAAACGACCTTGTAAATCTCGGCCTCGCCGCCCCTGTGGAGCATAGCGCACTGGCTCACTCCGGCAAGGATACTCATAGTTCGCCTGCCCGCACCATCGCGCCGAGCGAATCCTCGGCAGCCCGCGTCCAGCGGGAAAGTTCAGCATCTTCGGGAACCGCCTCGTGGCCCATCGACCAGATGTCCCACGCCGACCCGATATCGCCCTCGGCCCAGTAGAGGTTTCCGAGGTTCAGGTAGGCCGAAGAGAACTTCGGTTCCTTCGTCACGATAAACGCATAAATTTTCTTTGCCTCCTCGACGCGCCCGAGATTCGAGAAAAGGAGCGCCTTGAGGTTGTAGCTGAAAAAGTTCGCGCTGTCGAGCCGGATAGAACGGTCCAGAAGCGGGAGCACGTTCGCATGCCCGTCCTTATACAGCGTCGCGCGCGCCAGATAGAACAGCGCGGTAGAATAGGTACCCGAGATGCTTTCGGAGGAATCGACCTTCGAGAGGATGCGGAACTCGTTCACGGTCTTCTCCCACATTTCGAGAGTGGGCTGCTTGAGGCGTTCCTTGTCTTCGGCGATGGAGAAGTAGGCTAGCGCGAGGCCGTAACGTGCATCGCGATTCGCCGGTTCGTCGTCGAGCGCCTTCGAAAAGTTGGTTACGGCACGGTCAAAATCGCCGATGCGCAGGGCGGTATTCCCCCGCTCCACGCTCCGCTCTACACAGGCGGAAAAGACGGCAGCCACAAGCAGCAGCGCCGCCGCGTACAAAATACGCGAAAAAAGATGTGTTCGATGCCAAACACGCCTGTTCATACCCCTCAAAATACATTAAAAAACGGGAAAATGCGGGTCGCCCCCCAAAAAAATGCATTTTTTTGTTAGAAATCGACCAGGATTTATTAAGACGACGAGCGGTATAAAAACAAAACCCCAGCGCAAAGCCGGGGTCCCGAAATTTCGTTGAAGGAACGAATTACTTTTCGATGTCGTACTGGGCGACGAGTTCGCCGTTGGCGTCGAGGGCGCGGACGACGTTTTCATCGCGCTGGAGGATGAGGTTGGCCTTTTCACCCTTGGCGGACGTGAGTTCGACAGAGAGGGAGCCATCTTCGTTCTTCACGGCGGCAATGGAGTTGCCCTGAGCATCCTGCTCATAGTAGGAGTCACCAGAAGCGAGCGGGTTGGAGCCAGTCCAGAATTCAACAGTGTTGAGGACGAGGTAGTCGATGAAGTATGCGAAGCCGTAAACCGGGATCACATGCATGCCGAAGTGCACAATGGAGTTGAGCCACTTGTTACCAAGGGTTCCGTTCCACTTGTGGAGCTTTCCGAACAGTGCGTTGCTACCATAGCAACCAGTGAGAGTAATCATGCCTGCGCAAACGAGAGCAGCGATACCTTTTTTCATTTTTGTACTCCTTGAGGGGGTTGAGTTTATCGTTTTACGACAGAAAAAATATAACTAAAAAAAAGATTTTAAACAGAAACTTTCGAAAATTTTTCGATTTTCTTGATAATCGTCACCGAATCCGGAAACAGCCTAAATTTTCGTAACTTCTTGAAACTCACCCATTTAGCGCAGTCATACCCCGTCAAGGCGGGCTTTTTTTCGTCAAAAAGCGCAAAAAACGCGAAAATTCGGCAATTTTCCACACAACTGGAGTCGAAAGCACCCGCCGGACGCACCTCACTCAACTTTACTGTAAGTCTGTCAAAAAAAGCACTTTCAAGGGTATTTTCGAGGGTTGCATCGTCCTCAAGTTCCGCGGCCGGGAACTCCCAAAAGCCGGCATAGGACTGCCCCGCAGGCCTCCTGCATATAAGAAATTTCCCTTCGCGTTCGGCAATCCCGCAAGAAACCAGCATAAATGCCTCATTTTTCGTATTTTATTGTAGATAATGTACAAATTATTATTTATTTTAGGCAAGGGGGGAAGCAACGGGATTGTCGTTCCAGCCCCTACTGGGAAAGGAAGAGATATGGTGTTTAGGTGTAAATTAATTGCACTGTTTTTAGCGATAGCCATTTCGCAGGCTTTCGCTGTAGATTCGCTTAACATCTGGATTATGCCAAACGGGGCTTCGCCCCAAGAAAAGCTCGAACAAGAGCTCGAAACGTTCACAGCCAAGACGCAGATTCCTGTCAAGGTGACGGTGCTCGACTGGGGCGAAGCATGGAACCGCATTTCGACCACGCTCGAAAACAAG
The DNA here is from genome assembly GCA_902762305.1 of Fibrobacter succinogenes. Taxonomy (GTDB): domain Bacteria; phylum Fibrobacterota; class Fibrobacteria; order Fibrobacterales; family Fibrobacteraceae; genus Fibrobacter; species Fibrobacter succinogenes_I. Next base: position 44,159 of record CACWNW010000007.1, read on the forward strand.
GAAAACGCCCCCGACGTGCTGCAGCTCGGGAGCACCTGGGTACCCTACTTCGCCGCACGCGGTGAACTCAAGAACCTAAACGAGATTCTCGAACAAGTAGACTCCACACGATTCGTGCCCGTCTCGTGGTACACATCCCATATAGACAGCGACACGAACATCTATGCCGTCCCGTGGTTCATCGACGTGAGGCCCGTACTCGGCAACAAGCGCATCATGAAGAAGTACGGCATAACGCCCGAAAGCATCCGCGACTACAAGGGTTTCTCGGACGCCATACGCAAGGTGAACGAAGGCAAGGAACTGCTGGAATACGGCGCCAAGATTCGCGGCTACGCATTCCCGGGCAAGAGCGACTGGAACATTCCCCACAATTTCGCCCCATGGATCTGGAGCTACGGTGGCAGGCTTGTCGACAAGGACAAGAACGGCAAATGGCACGCGAGCATCCTCTCGGCACCGACGCTCGAAGGCATCGCGAAGTACCTCTCCTTCATAGTCGATTCCCTCGTATCCACCGAATCTCTGCAATCCAATTCCGCAGAAATCGCCCAGCAGTTCAACAACGGTGAATTCGCCTTCATCGTAAGCACGGCAGAAATCGTGATGCAGACGCGCATCCACGGTTCGCAGGGCGGGCTTTCGGACGCACGTATCGCGCAGGACAGCGTAATCGTGCTCCCCATCCCGAATGGTAGGGCAGGCAGCGTGAGCTTCCTCGGAGGCTCGAACCTCGCCATTCCCGCAATAAACACGAAGGAAGAGGCCGTCCAGCTGCTGCTGTTCTTGACCGCAGACTCAAGCCTCGACGCCTACACCAAGCAAATCGGGTTCTTGCCCGCATCGAAAAAGGTCCTGGAATCCTGGGCCGAAGACGAGGCCTACAAGAACCTGGTCGCCCTGCTCGAAACCGGAAGGACCTACCCCGCGCTCCCCGAATGGGGAACCATCGAGCAGACGCTCGTTTCCATGTTCAGCGCGGTGTGGGACCTGCTCGAAATCCCCGCGCTCTACTCCGAAGAAAAACTTTACCGGATTTTCAAGGAAAAATCCGACATCATCGACAGCCAGCTCGGCTACACGCCAACGCACACCATGACTTTCGCCGAATTCCAGGAAATCTGGCAACGATCCATCGTAAAGTCCGATACCACGGAGCAAGCGCCCGACCAGGCAAAGGAACCCGAAGGCATAAGCATAAACCCGACTCTGTACGTATTCTTTGTCGTCCTCGTTATCAGTTTCATCTTTTCGTATACCCGCAAACGGAAGAAAAGGTAGGCTAGAGCTATGAACGAGAACAGAGTCCTAAAGCTTTCGAAAAGCCTCATTGTCAGGAGCCTCCTGTTCCTGATATGCGCGTTGGCCGCAGTAACCATAGGCGGCATGTACTACTTCGTGAACCACCAAACGCAGATGAACCTGGTATCGACCTTCGAGTCAAACAAGGTCCACCTGCAGCAAATGTCCACGGCCATCCACAACGAGATGCAGCAGTTCGGCAACCAGCTCACCCTGCTCGCAAAAACATCCGAAATCAAAAGCATGAATCCGGCCATCGCGGCGGGTTACCTGAAGAGCTACAACATCTCTCCGTTGTTCATTTCGGGCGAAAAAATTTCGCTGTTCGACCGCAACGACAGCCTCATCTGCGACAACACCATGGTCGCCTCGACGCCGACCAAGTACCCCATCGACTTTACCAAGATTACCCCGCACAGGCCATACATCTCGGGATGGTACCGCGACCCCGACAACATGCGGCCCAAGCGCGCATTCGCAACCGTCGTCACCGACAACGCCAAAGGGAACGGGAGCCTTGTGGCAAGTTTCTCCGCACAGAGGCTCTGGAAAATCCTCTCCGATAGCAAGGTCGGCAAGCAGGGCTACTATGTTGCAATCAACTCCGAAGGCGAAATCATATTCCACCCCGATCTCGAAAAATGGCTCGCCGACCACCACAAGATTTCGGAACTCGGCATAAGGAATTTCTCCCCGAAGAACGAAGAAATCAAGAGGGTCAAGTTCTATACCCTCTCCGACGGCCAGAAATACCTAGCCAACTACATATACGACACCATCTACGATATCGGCTTGCTCTCGCTGCAGCCCAAGGAAGAAATCGATTCGCAAGTATCCACGCTCCTGCTCGTAAGCAAGGTCATGCTCGTCACTGCGTTCATCGCGATACTGCTTGTTTCCGTGTGGTTCTACCGCAAGCTCGTGCTGCCCATGAGCAAGCTCATCGTCCACACCATCAAGATTTCCGAAGGCGACATCGAAGCCGAAGATATCGATTTCGGCAAGAGGCAAGACGAAATCGGCATCCTGGCGAAACACTTCAATATCATGCACGGGACCATCAAGCGCCAGATTGCGGAACTGAACGCGCACCGCGAAATGCTCGAACAGGAAGTGCGGGAACGGACGAAGGAGCTCGAAGAGGCGAACATGAAACTCGACCTGATTTCGAGGACGGACGAACTCACCGGGCTCCCCAACCGCCGCGACATGCTGCGCACAATCGACAACGAGATACAGCGCATTTCTCGCACCAGGAAGCCGTTCTGCTTCATATTCATCGATATCGACCACTTCAAGAACGTGAACGACACCTACGGGCACGCCTGCGGCGACGAAGTTCTCAAGCAGGTATCCGGTACCATCCGCAACTTGCTGCGCAAGTACGACGTGCTAGCCCGGTACGGCGGCGAGGAATTCCTCACGCTCCTCCCCGAAACAGACCTCATGGGTGCAAAGACTGTCGCGGAACGTTTCCGCTCGACCATCGAGAACACGACCGTCACTTACGGCAAGCTCTCCATCAAGGCGACCATCACGCTGGGTGTATCGCTATACGACAGCGCCCTCGGAGTGGACAGGAGCATCCAGATGGCAGACCGCGCCCTGTACGAGGGCAAGGAAAGCGGGCGAAACAAGGTCGTCGTCTGGGACCCCGCGCGTACCACCGAAGAAGACTACAAGGCGGCCGAACTCGAACGAGCCGCAAAGAACCTGTAGAATCAAGGAAATCGTAGATACAAAAAAGCCCGCCGAAAGGCGGACTTTTTTATCGGGATGACTGAATTCGAATCAGCGACCTCTTGAACCCCATTCAAGCGCTCTACCAGGCTGAGCTACATCCCGAGGTCTCTCGTAAGAGTATGCCAAAGTTAGTTAAACAAAAAGGAATTTTTCGGGATTCCGAGACCGGACTACTCGTTCCAGTAACCGACGACCAGCACCTCGGGTGTAGCCTTCGGGAACTTCTTGCTCTTGAAGGAAACAATCTTCCGGATGCTCTTCTGCTTGAGTTCCCAACCTTCGCGAGTGAGGCCTTTTGTCGAGAGCGTCACCTTGAGGCCCGGGACCTTCCCGCCTTCCTTGATCTTGTCGAGTTTGTCCACATTGAGCATCACGTTTTTCGTCTTGATCGCGAACTGCTTCGCCGACTCGGGCGAAAGTTCCAGATCGGGGCGAGACTTCTTGTCGGTCTCCCACACATAGAACGTCCATTCGCGTTTTTCGCCCGCCTTGTAGAAGCCAGCGTCGAAGAGTTTCTCGCCGAAGAACACCGGTGCCTTGACCAGGCCCGAAAGGTTGGCCGTATAGGGTTTGCCGCCTTCCGCAACAAGCACCACAACCGGTTCAATCTTCCCGTCCATGCCCGAGAAATCCATGTCGAATTCGATGGAAACAGTCGCATTCGGGGCGATTTTCTGCGGGAACTTGAAGTTCGACATGCCGATGCCCTGGCCGAACACGTTTTCGAGGGCGATCTCCGCTCCGGTGGTATTCGCGCCCTGGAGCACGATATGTTTCTGTTCGCCCTGGTTCACCACACCAATGGGGTATACATCAGGAACAAAGCGGATGGCCTCGTCGGCAAAAGCAGCCGCTGCAAAAGCAAGCGCCGCAGGAAGCAAAAACTTGTAGAATTTCGATGTCATGGCATGAATATAGCAAACTCTTTACTACATTATTCAAGAAACCTTTCAGGAGGAACCCAAATGAAAAAACTGTTTTTAGTTGCACTCATCTTTTTACTTGCCGCCTGCGCACCAAGCCGCGTCAAGCCGACCATCACAACAAACTCCGTCTCGGCATTCAACGGCCTATACACGAAGATTCTCAGCACCAAGTTAAATGTTCCCGTGCCCAAGCCGTTATCGTTTAAGTTCAGCGGAGAATGGAATATCAAAACCGACTACTTCTCCCTAGAAAAGAACCTCGCCTTTTTCACCTGCGAAAAAGATGGACAGCATATCCAGCTCAGGGGTATGAACACGATAGACCTCTACCGCGACCCGACCTTCACGATAGAAAAGAATGTCACTGAAGACGCCTTCGTAAAATACTACCTTCAGTGGGATCACGACTTCTGGAAGAGCAAGCGGGAAACACTCGTGCAGAGCACATCTTCGGCCCCCATATTCAACGCCGAAAAGTCATACGGCGTCATCAAAACGGTGAACGGAGAATTCCAGCGCTGCGTTCTTGCTGCCGTTGTTGAAGACGCCTTCTACATGATGACCGGTGATGCGATTGGTTCCAGCGACGACATCTGCGAAACACTCGCTTCAATCTGGAACAGCAGAAAGCCGTTCTAAATTTCTATTTCAACCGCTCCTTCAGCGCCTCGATTTCGGACTTTTCCATACCGAGTGCAAGCAGGTAGCTTTCGGCCGCGGCCGCCAGGTCGGCATTCTCGAAATCGCGAATGTCGACCCCTTCTGTATGGAAGGAGTTCTTCAGGTTCCTGACAATGATTTCCTTGGCCAAATCCACCTGGTGCGGGGACAGGGCAACATACACACTGCCAAAGAAACTGCAATAATTCGTGTAGCTCTTTACGTAATCCACCCTGATTTCGTCGGCGGTCGCGCCCATCAGGGCCTCGAGCACGGCAATCGTGAATCCCGTCCGGTCCAAGCCATAAGTACAATGCACCAGATACGGGCCATCATGTTCAATGATGAAGCGGAAACCTTCGACAAGCCCATCCTTGAAAGCCCTGTTCACGAAGGTCGCCGGAAGATTTAGAAACACCACATTCTGCGTCGCATAATAGGATGCGGGAAAGTTCCGGTACGTTTCGGCATACCCCATACTTTCCGCAAGATTCATGAAAGTCGCGACACCTGCGACCCACGCCAAGGAATCTGCATAGAAATTGCGGCCCAGCGCAGGATTGATCGGGCTCGACGAACGGTACAGCACCCCCTCGCCCATTCCCGTGGTCTCCACCATCCGGAAATTCGCGAATTCCTCTACCGAAAAGTTCGGGTACGCCTCCAGTTCATACGCTATCGTCAAATATTCCTGCAATTCCAGATATTCGAGATAGCCACCCTTTTCCTTCATCTGCACGACAACTTCTATCGGGAATTCGATTTCTCGCCCAATGCCAATGGCTTCTGCCGCATTTCCGTTGAGGACCTCGAAAAACAAATAATCCGAGCCCGCCACGGTACGCAAAAGGAATTCTCCCGCAGTGACACTGCCTGTGTAGGGAACCACGGGAACATCCACCGTATCGTAACCATCCACCATCAGCGTAACGACGTCTCCATACTCGTACATCGTCAAAAAAGAATCCGCAGGGAAATTGAGACTCACGCGCCCGTAATAGAACAATTCAAAAGTATCTTCCACCATGGTCGTCGTAATCGGGACCGCATCCCGAAGGATCCTGCTCTCGGAAGACACAATCGAAGAACTCGACACAATTTCCGACGAAGAGAGCCCCTCATCCGCCAAACTTGAAGAGGACTCGATTTCGTCAACGACGGAACTGCTTTCGCCGCCCTCGGGGCCGGAACTACTCCCATCATCGCCACAAGCGACTAAACAAAAAAAACATCGCCGCTTGACACAAGAGACTTATAGAACGAAATAGATGCCTTACCACAGTCCCTCCACAGTACATTCCGAAGATAACTATTTATGAGCACTCTTTCAGGACCGTACACATTTCGGCATAGCTATTGACGGAATTTTCGGGCTTCAGCGGGAGCAAGTTTACCGGTTTTCCAAAGCCGCACAGGAGCGTAACGCAATCGACTCCGGCGTTACGGGCAGCCAGGATATCCGGCTGGTCATCGCCGACCATTACCGCATCTTCACGCGAAACTCCCGCCATTTCAAGAATCTTGAGCAGGCCCGCAGGGCTGGGCTTACGTTCGGGAGTGGTATCACCGCAAAGGATAAACTCAAAACAGTCGCGGAGCCCGAAGTGATGCAGAATCTTTTCTGTAGGGCGGAGCGGCTTGTTCGTAAGCATCGCTATGCGGGCTTTGCTTGTGCGCAAGAAATCAACCACCCCCGGATTCGGGAGCGTGCGTTCGGTGCAGTGTTCCCAATAAAAGTCTGAATAGACCTTGTGGACCATTTCAATGGTTATACCCGTACGCGCGATATTTTCGGGAAGAGCCGCCTCCCCCATGCTCCGTTCGATAAGTTTCAGGGAACCGTTCCCGATAAAGGTCCGCACACGCTGCTCGTCATGTTCCGGAAGCCCGAAATGGCGCAAGGCAAAATTCACCGCCACGGCAAGGTCGCCGAGCGTATTGAACAGAGTTCCATCCAAGTCAAAAACGATAAGGGATTTCTTTTTGAGCATAGCGCGCCCAAATGTAGAATTTTACCGGATCCATTCCATCTCGATGAGGAACCGGTAAAAGCAAAGCGCCGACACTCCCAAGATAAACACAAGCACAATCACGAACTGCACGGGATGTTCATGGAAGTCGTAATCCACCTTGCCGTAGGAGAAACTCCCGCGCACGATGGCACTTATGAAAAGCGCAAGAAATAGAATAGCAAGAAGCAAGGACATTGCAGATTCACTCCACGCCGTAGTGCGTTTTCATCATTCCGACGACTTCGGGAAAAACGCGCTCATCCACAACAAAAGACCATCGACCTTTCTTGAAAAAGAACATGAGGGCGCCTTTTTCATCGCGTTTTGTTTTATTCAGTTCCGACTTGTCGAACGAGAACGTCTTTTCCCCGAAACGGGTGCAAAGCACAAACTTGTCCTTATACCACCGAATCTCAAAAACATCCCTCAAATGATAAAATGCATAAATAAGGACTATGGCAGCAAATAAAAAAGCGAACGCTGCTTTGCCCGAGTCCGAAACCAAAATATCACCAAGACCTATAAGAATATTGAAAAGAAAGGCTACAACATACCAACCTATGGCGACGGGGCGTTTCAGCGGCTTGAACTCCGCATAAACAGCGCAATTTTCGTCCTGCACAAGGTCTTTCGGATTTAACTCGTCGTAAATTCTGCACAACATCCTTGTAACTTCCGGGAACGCCTTTTCACGAAGAACAAATATCTTTTTCCCCTTTTTCAGGCAAACGCCAAAACCTGTGTCGTCCTGTTGCACTAACTCCACAAACACCGACTTATCAAACGGAAGCTCCGTTTCTCCATAGAGTGTCTTTAAAATGAATTTATCCCTATGCCATTTTACAGCAAAAACTGTTCTTGACAAAAAGAAAATACAAATTCCAAAACACACGCTCACCGGCAACCATATCGGCCACAAAGACTTCAGCTCTTCGACAAAGGACATCGCCGCAACAGAAAACAAAAATGGTCCAAGACAGAAGAGCATTCCCACAACGGTTTTAACAAATTCAAACTTGGCAATTTTAAACACAACATAACCAGAGGTTCTTTGCGCAAAGTCCACCTCATCGGAACGCTCAAGATAATCAAAGCCGTTTATTTCACCCTGATTCCGTTTCTGGACAGAGCCTACTTTACGTTCGACTTCCACAACACGGCCATAATTCGGATTGGGAGCATCGCACCAGAGGCAGCGAGGCATATCGTCTTCGTATTTATCACCACATTTCGGACAAATCATAAAAATTTCCTACAACAAAAAATATAGATTTTATAATTCAAGTTTATCCAAACCGAATACCCCTCCATAAAAAACTATTTATGCAGTAGTAGTTTATTATTTCCTTGAAGGCCGTCGTTATCGAAGCGGACGGTGGGATTCTTGCCGCTCTTGTAGGCATCTTCGCTCTCGTAGAGGGAGAGCGCCACGGAAACGCCAGGCTGGATTGCGAGATTCGCCTCGCCCGCCGGAACCGCACCGCTGAACGAGAACTGCCGCGATGCGCCGTCCTTGAAAGTTCCCTTGGGAATGCGGACGGTCTCACCGATTTGCGCAAGCGCCTTGCCCGTACTGTCCACGAATTCTGCCACCAAATACACATCGAAGAAGCAGGGCGCCACGCCGGTGTTCTTGACGGAAATGTTCAGAGTGTTCGTCGCAGCATTGCCCGTAGCGGTTCCGGCGGATTTTTCCGCAGTGGGCGTCACGACAGTCACCAGTTCCGCCTGCGTCACGGTAAAGTTGTACCCGATGACCTTGCTCATGGAATCGGCCAGCGCCTTGTTATCCTTGTAGAAATAGTAACCGCAGTCGTTGTCCTGATCCAGAACGTAGTAGGTCAGGTGCGCCGTAATAATCGCATCCACCCAGCGTTCCGCAGTCCACTTCTGGCTACCTCCGGGAATCAGGTCATCGTAGGTCAGCATCGTCCTGTAACCGGCGATATTCTCGGCGATGGTCGGGAGGTTCGCATTGTATGCCCGCAGCAAGGTATCCGGCCTGCCGGGAATGCCGATGAACCCATCGTCTCGCTTGGTAATGCCGAGTTCGAGCGCATGCGTATAGACATCGCCAAAACCGTTAGACGGCAAAACCAGCTGGGTTTTCTTGAATAGGGAGGCGTAATAGTCCAGCATGTCAATCAACACAGAATCGGCAGGCATTTCGCTCCCCAATATGTGAGACGTGTGCCATTCACCCCATTCGCCAAAGGTGCGGACATCGATGTATTCGATACGCGGGTCGCCATCGTATTTTTCGGCCAGAGCCTTTGCAAATTCCTTTGCCGCCCAAATGTAGACAGAATCATCCCAGACGGGAGCATACGCATGGTATTCTGTCCCGCGCAAGTCAATCTGGATTTTTTTCGCGCCCATCTCATAGACAAAAGGCGGAGTCCAGTCGTAATCCTCTTGGGGCGGGAAGTCACTCTTGATAAACGAAGGGGTGTACGGCAACACGCGCAGGGCGTAAGTCATATTGTGCTCGGCAAGTGCGTTCAGCAGTTTTTCCAGTTCCGTCCAGTCGTAAACGCCCTTAGCCGGGTTCAACTTGTTCCACTGCTGGTAACCGGAACCGTACGAGACCAGGTCCCACGCCCTGTTGTTCAGGGAACCGTAAGGACCGTATTCGAACTCCGGCACGAACACCCAGGCACCACCCGTCGGGACCGTAAATCCCTTGTGCGGGTTGGAAAGCGGGCCGTCGAAAGGCTTGAGGGCAAAAGGGATTATGATAGTGTCAGCCTGGATTGCGGCGGAAGAGTCTGCGTTACTTGATGATGTCATTCCGGCCTCAGTGCCGGAATCACCGTTTCCACTGCTAGACGAAACTTCTGCCGACGAACTCGACTGTGCGGCATCCGAAGAGCTAGATTCTTCAATCGTGCTGCTTTCGCCACCCTCGGGGCCGGAGCTGCTCGCGTCATCGCCACAGGCCGCAAAGAACAAGGCAACGGCAGACGCAAAAAGTGAGGGCAAAATCCTTCTGAAAATCATATTAGTCCTTTTTAGCGTTCAGCCATTTTTTTCCACAATCGTCAATTCTCATAAGCATATTATCATCACATCCAAAATCACCACAAATAGAAGAAATCAAATAGCCATCATCTTTTGTGGTTATACTAATTCCGTTATTCATAAAAACAGGAAGTTTCCCCAACGTACAATCTTCATTCGGTTTTTCACGAGTTGTTTGCACACACACCAATTCACCCGACTCGCATTTTTCACCTGTCAAAGAAAATGAAAATTCATTTCCTTCTTCAGCACAAAAAATTTTTCCTCCGTTCATTTTAAGCGATTGCCCATAAACACAAAGCAGCAAAGAATCTAACTTTTCGTCAAGTCCCAGTTTATCCAAATGACACGAAATCAAATCCTCAGGCGTTAGAGAATTCAACCGAGCCTGACACTTCGCCTTGCGATCTTCTTCAGACACCGCTTTACGATCTTTCGAAACTTTTTCCGAAGAAGAACACGCAACAAGCAAGCCTACAAGCACCGCAAGAAATATTGAAATTCGACGCATAGGTAAAAATCTTTTGGAAATCATATAGGGATTTTCATCTATAGAGATGATGGATTATCTTCATAAAAAGACAATGAAATAGTAACGGTTCCCCCATTTTGAGTTTTGGGGAACACCCAAACACTTACTTTTTTCACGACTTCATCACTTATTTTGCTAAAAAAGCCTTGACGAATCGATGTAGGCTCAGACTCAGCGCTTTCTACAGAACCATCCGAATTTATTTTCAACTTTAAAACAATTTTTGCAGTAAACAGTTTTGTTCGCTTAGTGCGGAATTTAGGTTCCTTCAAGATTTTGGTACATACGTGACCTAATCCCGGAATTCTTTGATTAACCGCCATTATCACAGCGTCAACATCAATACTCGCATTTTCCTCAACAACAACATCTTCCGCCTTTAACTTTTTTACATAGCATCGTGCTGTTTGACTATGCACGGGTCCATCATGAGTCATTCCAACATTTTCAAGAACCTGTTCTTTATCTTTTCCGTCAAAAGGCTTTTTCACCAAGAAAAATGTGTCCCCTCTGCAATCGCCATTGCAACCATAAAGCGTTACGCTAGTTTCATTCAAAATACTCGTATCTTTTACTTCAGAACTACCCTGCTTGGCAGCAGCTTCGTTTTTTTCGGAATCGCTGCAACCTGCCCACAGCACCGCTGCGGTCATCAGGACAATCTTCCCAAGACATTTGCTGAAGAGTTTAGCCATATTTTAAGTATAGCAAAAATATTTTTTTGAGACTCGGAAGCAACGTTGTCAAGAGCTTTTAAGAAACACATGTATCGATGTTTACTTAAAATCGGTATTTTCCTACAGGTTCCCTTAAAAAAGGGTATTCAATTACTCAAAAGTGGATTGGAAAAGTTTGTTGAAAAAAAGATAATGTATATTGTGCTCATTCAGATTTTGGAAAATTTGTCAGACGTTTATGAGAACCACACCAACTAAATGGGCTCTATGCCGTAAAGCAATCTTCTTCGCTTTATGCGTGGAATGTTGCGCAAGTGGGATTGAAGATCTGTGGGCTCCGTGTTGGCCATTGCCTCAAAATGTTCAAATCATAGAGTACATTGTCCCCTGTTGCTTTGATAAAGACTCACTTCGTTATACTTTTATAGAAGTTCCAAAAGAAATCACCTGGTACACCATCGATTTCGCACATAAAGAAAAAATTTGCTGCTATGTAGATGTGCCCCAAAGAGAATATACAGCCTTTATGACCGATATTTATAGTCGGATTCAGCACATTCGTGATTCTGTAACATCCATGTTTCCAGCAATAAATCACCAGCGTCCGCCTAATTATGAATTAATGAACGAATTCCAAAAGCAGGCCTACAGCCGTAAACAGGCGGAGCTTTCTCGGCTTCGAGAATTGAAGGAAGATTCTGTATATTGCTTGGTAGTTGATTCCTTGGAAAATTCCTGGATGGGGCCACAATACCAGAAATTTGATATTCCCCCAGCAAACGATTGCAGACTTAACCACATTGAGGAAATGCGAAATCGTTGTATGAGATGGGCTAGGGCCACACTCCGTCCCGCAGAAACGCGGAGATAATTTTCAGCAAATCAATCTTCCCTCAAAAAAATGCTAAATTTGCCCGCATGAAAAAATACCACTTGGCCACATACGGCTGCCAGATGAACGAGTACGACTCGGCGATGATCGCCCAGGAGCTCGACATGAGCGGTTGCGTCGAGACGAGCAACCAGGAAGATGCCGACTTCATCATCGTGAACACCTGCAGCGTACGCGAGAAGGCCGAGGAAACCGCCATCGCGAACATCAGCAAGCTTAAGTACCTGAACAAGAAGAACCCCGACGTGAAGGTGGTCGTGTGCGGCTGCATGGCGAAGAATCGCGGGCCAGAACTTCTGAAGCGCCTGCCGAACGTGAGTTACATCGTGGGGCCGGACCAGTACAAGAAAATTCCGGAACTGTTGCTGGGCGACGCGCATAGCCCGCTGCACCAGACGCACCACAAGATGTTCATCGACGAGGACCTGAACGAGAACTACCTGGGCGAATACGCGAAGCTCCAGAACGACTTCACTACCTTCGTCGCTATCCAGCGCGGTTGCAACAAGCGCTGCAGTTACTGTATTGTGCCGTACCTGCGCGGGCCGGAAAAGTACCGCGACATGGATGACGTGCTCGCCGAAGTCAAGAAGGCCGCCGACAAGGGCATTACCGAGGTGACGCTCCTTGGCCAGACGGTGAACGCCTACAAGACCGAAGGCGGCAACTTTGCCGACCTCCTCACGAAGGTTTCCGAAATCGGCGGCATCCGCCGCATCCGCTTTACGAGCCCGCACCCGAGGCACTACACAAACGAACTCATCGACGTGCTGCTGAACAACCCGAAGGTCTGTCACTACGCGCACATCCCCATCCAGAGCGGCTCCGACGCCATGCTCAAGAAGATGCGTCGCCAGCACAACATGGAGCAGTACCTCTCGATTATCGAACAGCTGCGCAGCAAGGACCCGTTCTACGGGATTTCAACGGACGTGATCTGCGGATTCGTGGGCGAAACCGAAGAAGATTTCGAGGCGACCCTCAAGGCATTTGAGACCTGCCAGTTCGACTCTGCGTTCATGTTCATCTACAGCCCGCGCAAGGGCACGGAATCGTACAAAGAAGCGGAGACGCTCACCGAACAGGAAAAGAACGAGCGCCACACGCGCCTGGTGGAACTGCAGAATGCCATCACGCTCAAGCGTAACCAGATGATGCTCGGCCGCACCGAGGAACTGCTGGTCGAAAAGAACTCCGTGCGCGACGAGACGGAACTGCGCGGCCGCACCGATAACTTCAAGAAGGTGGTTTTCAAGCCCGCAGAAGGCCACACCGTGAAGCCAGGCGACTACGTGAAAGTTAAATTGGATGATATTAGAGGCTGGACGATTAGAGGGAAATTGATAATTGATGATTGATAATGGATAATGGATGATTGTGGTGTGAGGTAATGAAGATGAAGTTTTGGAATGTTTGCGGAGTTACGGTTATTTTATCCGCTTTTTTCAGCACAAACTTATTTGCACAGCCCGCAGCGGCCGCCCCCACCGATACGCAGGCGACCGTGACCATCGCCGATGCGCAGAAGGCCTACGTGGCCGGCAAGTGGAAAGAAGCCGCTGCCGCATACGAGGCCGTATGCCCCAAGGAACCGGATTCCGTACGTGCGGAATGCTACCTGTGGAACGTACTTGCGCTCTCGCAGATAGGCGCCGCGAAGGACTTCAGCAAGGCGGGCAAGCGCCTCGACAGCCTCATCAACAAGACGAACCCGCAAAAGGCCGTATACGCCGACCTCATGATGACGAAGGCGCAGTTCCAGCTGTACATGGGCCGTAACGAGAAGGCCGCCGAGGCCCTGATTCACGCTATCGAGACATCCCAGCCGCACCAGGCAGTCGTACTGCAGAAAGTCTGCACAGTCGTTCAGTCCAAAGTCAAGAACGCGACACTCGACGAAACCTGCAAGCGCCTCGACGAACCCGCGCCGCAGGTCGAACCTGCAAAACAGGCCTCCGCACCCGCGCAAAAAGCGGAACAAACTGTTCCGGAGACTGCGGCCAGCTCGGATCAACAAGCCAAAAAAGCCGAAGAATCGCCAACTCAGGCGACTGCACCGGCTGCAAAACCTGTTGCACCGGCACCGGCGGTCCAACCTGCAAAAACGGAAATCGCAAAGGACGACCATGAATACTGGATCCTTCAGCTCGGCGCATTCGGCGTAAGGAGCAACGCGGAACTCCTGGTCAACAACCTCAAGAAGCAGGGAATCAAGGGTTCCATCGAGGAACGCCAGGGCGAAACGAAGACCCTGTACCTCGTCCAGACGGGAAAATTCGAGACAAAAGAAAAGGCCATCGATTTCGGAGCCCAGAAACTCGCGCCCCTCAACGTCGAATTCCGTGCCATCCTAAAAAAATCGTCTAAATAAGCCATTTTCGCCCAATTCTCCCTACAAAAAAGCGAAAATTGTTCTATATTTGTGTTACCCCAAGCCGGGGTGGTGAAATTGGTAGACGCGCCGGACTCAAAATCCGGTACTCGCGAGAGTGTGAGGGTTCGATTCCCTCCCCCGGCATTATAGGATAGGAGTCGGTACCCAATGTCTCTTTGGACCAAAATTGTATTAGCAGTGTTCCTTATCGGCACGATGTCTTTCGCGCAGTTCGATGATGAACCGTCCGGTGACGATTCTAGCGAGCAAACATACTCGTATGGGGACGATGAATCCTCCAGCGAATCTGAATCTACGGGGGGGAATGAATCCGTTGGCGAAGCTACCGCTTCGGGGGACCAATGGGAAGGTTTCCGCTACGAAGACCTCGGCCTCACCCAGTGGGAATTCCAGCAGGCGAAGGAAGAGGGCATAAGCCGCGATAAGCTCACCCGCCTCGTCGAACTCGGCGTCCGCATTTCCGAATACCTCCAGAAGCCCTGGAGCAAGCTCGGCGTTAGCGAAGAAGACTGGCTCGCCCAGCGTTCGCAGGGCCTCGAAGACGCAGACATCGACCGTTCTTACAGAAACCACTCCGGAAACCAGGGTTACGCTTACGTTTCCCTCCTCCTCCCGAGTTTCTACCAGTGGAAATTCGACCGCACCGTGAAGGCCATCTGGATGGACGTCCTTTGGGGCGTCAGCGCTGGCGTCACGATTTACCTCGCAGCCGACGGGAGCAACGCCTGGTGGTACGGACTTATCGGTGTTGCAGCAGCCCACATCTGGTCGTTCGCCGACGCATTCTTCGGCACGCAGTGGGACAGCAACCCGGACGCAAACCGTTTCAGCTTCGGAATCCTCCCCACTCCCGACAAGGGCGTGCTCGGCGCATTCCAGGTCAAGTTCTAGACAAGCGCCATGCAGCTTGAACTTTTAAAATCCAAAATTCATCGCGCCACCGTTACTGATGCGAACCTCAATTACGAAGGCTCGATTACGATTGCGCGCGACTTAATGGATGCAGCAAACATCCTCCCCTTCGAAAAGGTCGGCGTGCTCGACGTGAACAACGGCAACCGCCTCGACACCTACGTCATTGAAGGTCCCGCAGGTTCCGGCGTCATCTGCCTGAACGGAGCGGCCGCCCGCCTCGTGCAGCCCGGCGACCTCGTGATTATCGTCGCCTACGCGACCATGAGCGAAGCAGAAGCGAAATCGTGGAAGCCCACCGTGGTACACGTGAACGCAAAAAATGAAATCGTGTAATCAGTCGCTTATTTTAAACATTTCATCAAAATTTTCCCAACCTGTCATTTCGTGACAGGTTTTTTGTTATATATTTAGACTACCTAAAAAGGAGGCAAAATTCATGCAAACTAGCATCATCGTAACAATCGCCCTCTGCGCGATTGCATTTCTTTCAATTATTTTCGTGATGTCGTACATCAAGGCGGCTCCGGACGAAGCCATCATCGTTTCCGGTTTGCGCAAATTGCCAAAAGTCATTATCGGCCGTGCGGGTCTCAGGATCCCGTTCTTCGAACGTGCCGACCACCTTTCGCTGCAGCTCATCCAGATTGACGTAAAGACGGGGAGCCCCGTCCCCACGAAAGACTATATCAACGTTTCTGTCGACGCCGTCGTGACGGCCAAGATTTCTGACAATCCGGATCGCCTAAAGTCTTCGGCCCAGAACTTCTTGAACAAGAAGCCCGAAGACATCCGCGCCATGATTGTCGACATTCTCGAAGGTAACATGCGTGAAATCGTCGGCCGCATGCAGCTCGTTGACCTCGTGGGCGACCGCAAGCAGGTTTCTGAACTCGTGCTCGAAAACGCCATTCCCGACCTCGAAAAGCTCGGTATCGTGGTGCAGACATTCAACATCCAGAACTTCGAAGACGCAAACGGCGTCATCGAGAACCTCGGCGTGGACAAGACGTCGGCCATCCGCAAGGCTGCCGCCATTTCCAAGGCGAATGCCGAAAGGGATATCAGCGTGGCCCAGTCCCAGGCCAAGAAGGACGCGAACGACGCAGCAGTCGCCGCAGAACTTGAAATCGCCCAGAAGCAGAACGACCTCGCCGTGAAAAAGGCCAACCTGCAGAAAATTTCGGATACCGAGAAGGCTATCGCCGACGCGGCCTACGAAATCCAGAAGCAGACCCAGCAGAAGGCCATCAACGTGGCGCAGGCAGAAGCCGAAGTCGCTAAGCAAGAAAAGGAAATCGAAATCCGTGAACGCATGGTCGCGGTGACCGAGAAGGAACTCCAGGCCCAGATCGAAAAGAAGGCCGAAGCCGACCGTCAGGCACAAATCCAGCGTTCCGAAGCGGAGCTCTTCCAGCAGCAAAAGGACGCCGAAGCCGCACGCTACAAGGAAGAACAGCGCGCCAAGGCCATCAAGCAGATAGCCGACGCCGAAAAGGAAAAGGCATTTGCCGAAGCCGAAGCCACCAAGGCGAAGGCCATGGCAGAAGCTGAAGCTACAAAGGCGAAGGGCCTTGCCGAAGCTGAAGCCATCAAGGCGCAGGGTCTTGCCGAAGCTGAAGCGCTCAACAAGAAGGCCGAAGCGATGAAGCTCTATGGAGACGCTGCCCGCCAGGAAATGCAGCTGAAGACCATCGAGAAGTACTTCGAACAGATGCCGAGCATCGCTGCAGCCATCGCAAAGCCCATGGAAAAGATCGGGAACATTACCATGTATGGCGAAGGTAATACAGCCAAGCTCACCGGTGACATCACCAAGACGCTCACGCAGGTCACGAACGGGCTTACTGATTCCCTCGGGATCGACCTCCGTACTGTACTCGGTTCCATGTTCGGCGCAAGGCTTGCTGGGGTCGCCAAGTCCGATACCCCGCAGGAATCCAACAAAAAATAGCGAAGTAGCCAGCAAAGACCAAATTGCTATATTCATAGCATGCGGTTCATGCTGTTACTCGTAACCCTCTTGACAGCATTAGCCTTTGCGGAAAGCCCCGCAAAGGCTGATTCTATTGCTGCCGGAGACGAAAAAGCCGAAACCGAAGACGGGATTCCCTGGAACCGCGACAGGTTCGACCCGAGCCGCCTGGTACGGCACGACACGTTCGACCCCGCGCTGAAAGTAGCCTACTCGTACTCCATCAGCTTCCTATCGACCCCCTACGGCAGCATCAGCCAGAACAGTTTTCTCGCGCACCTCGCCTACGAATTCACGCCTGACCTGCACCTGTATGCGGATCTGGGCCTGTGGATGCCGTTCCATTCCACCTTCAAGGCGGGCCCGCTCAGCAAGGAAGACATCCGGCAGGGCCGCCCGCAGTTCGTGCTTCCAGCACTCGCGCTGGAATACAAGCCCACCGAGAACAGTTACCTGCGGCTCCTTCTCGTAAACGAGAGCGACGCGTTCAAGGCGTATGGTCCGCACCGCCTGTACGGTCCGTGCTCGCCGTGGCGCGAAACCATCTGGTGCAGGTAAAATTTTTTTCTAAATTTGGCGATAGAAAATGTACAGGAAATTCGCCAAGGCAATCCGTTACACACTCTTCGCAGGGTCCGTATGCGCGGCCCCCCTCTTGCTAGGCTGCGAAGAGGAAAAAACGGCCCCGGTGGAACAGATTGTACGCTCGTACAAGGGCGACGTAGAAGTGCTGAACAGCTGCGGCGAACCGGGTGCAGCGGCAAAAATGCGTTCGTTCCTCCGCAAGAACGGCTTTGACGTGGTGAGTTTCCGCAACGATGTACTGCAGAACTACGACGAGACCATCGTGGTGCTCCGCAACCCGGAATGGGAAGGGGCACAGGCGCTGGCAAAGACGCTACGGACGAAGAACGTCCTCACCGTGGTGAGCAAGCGGTCGTACGTAGATGCTGCCGTATACATCGGCAAGGATTTTAAACAAATCATAGAACCCGATCAGGGAGAAACAAATGACGATTAAGAAGCAAGACCTGCCAGAGTCCGTAACCATCGGCGCAAGCATCCTGTTCGAGCTGCGCGCCCAGAACGTGCAGCTGATTGACCTGCGCGGCATCAAGGACGTGACCGACTACTTCCTCGTGGCCACCTGCGAGAGCGAAGCCCAGATGCAGGCCATTCTGAACGAACTCCGCAAGGAATTCAAGGCGAACAAGCTCCCCTCCGTGGGCGTGGAATACAAGGAAGGCGTGCGCTGGGCAGTGTTCGACGCCGGATTAGACCTGATGGTCCACCTGTTCGAAGAAGAAAAGCGTAACGAGATTTCGCTCGACCGCCTGTACGCCGACGGCAAGATCGTGGAACTCGACGAAAACGACTTTGTGAAGAAGACCTCCAAGAAGAAGAGCAGTGAAGATGAACTCGTTTGAGCAAGAAATCGCAGAGGCGCTCGCCGCCACCGGTTCCTTCGAGAAGGAAGCCGCATTGAAGCTTATCTCCGTGCCGCCTGACACCAGCCACGGCAACTTCACCATCCCGTGTTTCTCGCTCGCGAAGGTAATGCGCAAGGCCCCGAAGATGATTGCGGAAGACCTCGCCGCCCAGGTGAAGCTCCCCGCAGGTCTCTCGAAGGTCGAAGCCGTGAACGGATACCTGAACTTCTTTATCGACCGCGGATTCCTCGCGAAGTCCACGCTCGAAGAAATCGCCGCGAAGGGCTTGGAATATGGACACGCGGCCCCGAACGGAAAGGTGGTCTGCATCGACTTCAGTTCCCCGAACATCGGCAAGGAACTCGCCTTTCACCACCTGCGCTCCACGATGATCGGAAACGCGCTTTCCCGCATCTACAAGGCCGCCGGCTACAAGGTGGAACGCATCAACCACCTGGGCGACTGGGGTACCGCATTCGGCAAGCTCATCGTGATGTACCTGCGTGAAAACCGCCCCACCGACGACGCCACGCTCGATAGCCTCACCGTGAAGGAACTAAACATCCTTTATGCCGCCTTCTCCAAGGCGAGCAAGGAAGAGCCGGGCCTCGAAGACGAAGCACGCGCCGCATTCACTAAACTGGAACAGGGTGACGAATTCTACCGCAAACTCTGGACCGCCTTCCGCGCCGCAACGCTCAAGGAACTCATGCGCATCTACGACATGATGGGCGTGGGCTTCGACCACTACACCGGCGAATCCTTCTTCGAAGACAAGATTCCGGCCATCCTCGACGAACTCCGCGAAAAGAACCTGATGGTCAAGAGCCAGGATTTGGACGTGGTGATGCTCGACGAATTCGACCTGAACCCCTGCCTTATCCGCAAGAGCGACGGTTCTACCTTGTACGCAACCCGCGACCTCGCTGCCGCCTGCTACCGCAAGAAAGAATACAACTTCGACAAGTGCCTTTACGTGGTGGACCTCGGACAGGCTCTGCACTTCAAGCAGGTGTTCCACGTGCTCAAAAAGATGGGCCGCGAATGGTACAAGGACATGTACCACATTCCGTTCGGCGTGATTCTGCAGCTGGTGGACGGCAAGTGGGAAAAGGGCAAGACCCGTACGGGTACCGCAAGCCTGCTTCGCGACGTGATTGAAGCCGCCCAGAAGAAGATTCTCGAATTCATCGACGAGAAGAATCCGAACCTCGAAAACAAGGAACTCATCGCACGCCAGATCGGCATTAGTGCCCTCACCTTCAACGACCTCAAGAACAGCCGCCTGAAGGACGTGCGCTTTGACTGGGATGCCGTGATGAGTTTCGAAGGCGATACCGGTCCGTATGTTCAGAACGCCCACGTGCGCCTGTGCAGCATCATGCGCAAGGCCGGCATTGAACGCGCGGACCTCGCCGCTGCAATCAAGGACGTAAACTTCGCCGAACTTGGCGACGATGCAGCCTACAGCCTCATCAACATCCTGTCGAAGAAAGGCAAGAAGATTCTGGACGCTGTCGCCGGTGACGAACCGAGCGTGCTCGCCCAGTACGCCCTGGAAATCGCCGAAGCTGCGCACAAGTTCATCCACGAAGACCGCGTGCTTGGCAGCGCCGAAGAAAAGTCCCGCCTGTTCCTGGTTCAAGCCACGCAGATTGTGCTCGAAAACGTGCTCGATTTGCTCGGACTCTTCCCCATCAGGCAGATGTAAGCAGTTTTTGCTACAGTACGCTATACGAACCAAACAGCAAAAAACGAGAGAACAATGCTCTCGTTTTTTTATTTTTTCTTGAATTTGAAAGGAACCGTTACTTTAGATTCAAAATCAGCCTTTTCGAATGTCCAAGTAGCAACTTCGTCACAAATAGCCTGGTCAAACTCCTCATTTTCGGAATTCGAGGATTGCTTTTCCACCTTTGTAACCTTGCCATCCGGGTCTATGGTGAATTTCACAAAGACCTCAATCTGAACTGGCGCATCGGGATGCTCCGGATTCTTGACATCCTTTAGACGGGGCAAAAACTTTGCAAACTTTTTCTGAATTTCATCTACCTGCGGCCGGTTCTTTGAAACGACATCAAGTACACCTTTAATAGAGCGAGTTCCCTTCCCCACAACCATTTCTATCTGAGAAATAGACTTATACGCAGAAAAAGAAAGGTGCGAATCCGTAATGCGCAGCCAGCTTGTATTGCAGCGATGCTTTATACTTTCACGCGACTCGATTTCTTTTTTACTGTATTTTTTGAGTTGCAATTTTCTATACACCTCGGCACCAAATTCCTCATGTCTTGCCAGGAGACGAATCTTGGTAAAACCGGCCGCCTTTAGCTTACCGAGAAACTTCTTGTATTTATAGATGCTTTCGTCCTGATAAGGGAACGAGAAATTCAGTTCGTTCTGGTCTACCTTCCCTGCGTTATTCTTGCGCAGTTCCTTCAAAAAATGGACAACGGAATCAGGCGATGCCTGAACGACATTATAGACCCTCGCCCAGACAGGGCGCTCGCGAGTCGTATCACTCGTAAATATTCGGGTGTTTAAAACATCAACGGTCGTTACAGAAAATGGCTGGTTGTACTTCACGACAAAATAGCCGTCTAGGACAAGGACGTTCATGCCGTATGTATTGGCTTCACAAAACTTCTTGTTGATACGCAATTTTTCTGCATCTTTTGCGATTGTTTCAAAAATATCCTCAAAGCCATCGGGAAGATGAGCCTCCTGTGCAAACAGAGCAACATTCAGCAAAAGAATCGTAAAAACTAGGCGCACCATAGCCTATATATACAAAAGAATAGAACGAATAATTACTTGCCGAATTCCCGTTCGACCTGTTCGAGGCCGTCAGCCCATTCAGTCTGGATTTTCTGCTTGAGTTTCTTAGCGAGCGAGGGGGCACGGCCCTGCGTGGAGACGGTCACGGCGATATTTTCGCCAAAATCCATGCGGGCAGGCACGATGAAGTCGCCGTCGAGGTAGTCACAGGCGTTATTGACAAGGATGCGACGGGCTCGGGCATCATTTGAAACTTGCGCATTGACGGCAGGCTGATCCGTGCAGATAAAGACCATGAAGATTCCGCGAAGGTCGAGCGGCTCGTAGGGACGCTGCTTTAGAGTAATCGATAAAGACTGCTCTGCAGATGCTGAATTCGAGAATTGACTGGATTCTTCACTTCGTTCAGAATGACGACAAAGCGCATCGAATTCAGGATCGAGCTGCGGGGCTACTACAGTAATACGAGCACCAGTCGGGATAAGCGTCTTTACCTTGCGCAGCGCAATGCGGCCGCCGCCCACGACGAGAACGTTACGACCTTCGAGATTCACTTCGATGGAGAATAGGTTCGAAGTTCGATGCTCAGGATTCGGGGATGACGACGGGACACAAGTGCGCGGTTCCTGCGCATTACGGATGCCGGCCACAACCATGTCGGCGAATTCCTTCCAGTCGCCGAGGCAAGGCAAAAGCGTGATGGGAATCTGCGGGAATTCCGCTTGCAACTTCGCCACCACGCGCGGCACGTCGTTCTTTGAATGCTGGCCGTTCAAGAGCAGGTACGGCAAGAGCGTCACCGACTCCACATCCTCGCGTAAAAGCGTGCGCAGGTCGTTTTCCAAATCCAGGAGGCTCGTGCTCGCCACGCGCGTGCCGGGCAAATCGTGGTGCAGCTTGTCCAAGATTTCCTCGAAACCCTTGTAGGCTCCGGGCAGAATGCAGTGGTGAGCGATAATCAGGATAGCTTTCATGGAAATGTGGAATGTGGAGTATGAAATGTGAAATTAAGATTCCCGGGTGGTATAGAAGTCAACAATTTTCTTGACGAGGGAATCCATCGTCGTCTCGTCGGAGGTGACGGTGTCAAAGCCGTGCTTGCGGGCTGCAGATTCCGTCATGCGGCCGATGCAAAAGGCAAGGCTTGGTTCAGAGGCATGACATAATTCTTTGGGACTGGATCCTTCGTCGCTACGCTCCTCAGGATGACGAAGGAGTGGTTCCTCAGGATGACTCTGAAGAGGTTCCTCAAAATGAAGATTTTGAGTGACTGCACAAAAATTCTCGACAGCGCTGGTGCTGGCGAAGACGACGGCATCGGCGCTGGCGACGGCTTCACGCTTCCATTCGGGGAGTTCCGCCACGGGGAGCGTTTCGTAAACCACCCAGCGGGTCGCCTGCGGGAGGAGTTTTAGCAGGGTATCGTCGGCGAGATTGCCCTGCAGAAGGAGAATGCGGGAGTGGTCCACAGGAAGCGAGCCCAGCAACTTCCCGAGGCCTTCACCGGTATGGTCTTCGGGCACGTAGTCACAGCGGATGCCGAATTCCAGCAACTTCTTTTCGGTAATCTTCCCCACACTCGCAATCTTCTTGCCGGCAAGCACGCGCACATCGTAACCCGCAGCGAACAACTGTTTGAAGAAACTTTCCACGCCGTTCGTGCTCGTGAAGGCAAGGATGTCGAAGTTTGTGAGGGCATTGAAATCGGCTGAGGAGATCCCCGCCTTCGCGGGGATGACAGATGAAATCGCGGGGATGACAGATGAAATCGCGAGGATGACAGATGAAATCGCGGGGATGACAGATGAAGTCGCGGGGATGACATTGGGGCAATCGAGCGCGCGGGTCTCGATCATCGGGGTTTCGATGACTTCGGCGCCGAGGGCCGTAAGGCGTGCGGTAATCCCGCTGGCCTGCTTTGCGGCACGCGTCACCACGAGGCGCTTGCCCGAAAGCGGCAAGTTCTTTTTCCATGCAAGCGTATTGCCGAGTTCCACGACGCCGCCCATGATCGTTATCGCGGGCGCCGTCACGTTTTCGCGGGCAATCGTCTCCCCCGCAGTCTCGAGCGTCGCCATGACAGTGCGCTGGTACGGGGTCGTGCCCTTTTCGATAAAGGCAAGCGGAGTTTTCGGGTCCTTCCCGCATTCCATAAGCCGACGGGCAATGAAATCCATATTGGCGATGCCCATCAGGAAGATGAGCGTGCCAGGGCACTTCGCGAGCGTCTCGAAGTCGAGGGAGAGGTTCTGGCCTGAATCCTTCGCCTTCGGCTCAGGATGACGCACACTTTCATCCGCCTTTTCATGTCCGGTGATGATATGGAAGCTCGTCGCAATCCCGCGGTGGCTTACAGGGATACCCGCATATGCAGGCACAGAAATTGCGGACGTAATGCCCGGAACCACCTCGAATTCGATACCGGCAGCAACAAGTTCCAGAGCCTCCTCGCCGCCACGCCCGAATACGAACGGGTCGCCACCCTTGAGGCGCGCAATAGTCGCGCCGGGCATCTCGATGGCAAATTGAACCAGAAGCTTGTTGATTTCGGACTGCTTGACCTTGTGATGCGTCGGCATCTTGCCCACATCCACCATCTTCGCCTTGGGATTGCAGAACCCGAGAATCGCGGGCGAAACCAGGCGGTCATAGACCACGACATCGGCACGTTCCAGAAGTTCCTTGCCACGAAGCGTCAACAGCCCAGGATCGCCAGGACCCGCACCAATCAAGTAAACCTTTCCAGCACCGCTCATAACAAACCCTCAATACACTAAAGCTGTTCGCGAATCTTGCCCGCGAGAACAATTCCCGCCTCGCGTGCCTGCGCTACCGCATTTTCAAACAAACCACACGCCCCCGAGCCGCAAGCGACATCTATTTGCACGGAATGTTCCGCACGGAGCAACCGCTTGGAAGCCTCGTCCCAGTAGATTCCGCGAATTTTCAGTGACTGCGAGCCGTTTTTCGTCCCATTTTGAATTTGCAAACCATTCGCAAATTCAGCTATCCTCGTCGTAGATTCAAATTCAGCAAAACTCGCCACCGGGAACTGGCACCCCGCATTGAGCGCCTTAAGGAAGGCCATCTCGGCAATGGCGATGCAATAGGTGGGAGCATCGTTTACACGAGAAAGGATGCCGGTTAGTGATTGCATCCACCACACTTCGCTCGTGACAGGCTCTGCTATTTGCCCCTCGCAATGACAAGCGGAACAGGATCCTTCGTCGCTACACTCCTCAGGATGACGATTTGCGACTTGCGCGTTATCTGCCAATGTCTCTATCGCCAAAATTCCCTGGCCAGACGCCGGCAGCACCTTGTCCGTATCGAAATATTCCGTCACCTGATTGGCAAGGCCCATGCGCTTGAGGCCGGCGGCAGCAAGCACGACGCCGTCAAGTTCCTCAAGCTTCGAGAGGCGCGTCTGGATGTTCCCGCGAATCGGCACATACTCGATATCGGGACGGAGCGCCTTCAACTGCATCACACGGCGGATGCTCCCGGTACCGACTCGGGCACCCGAGGGCAGGTCCATAAACTTCGTGCCATCCACGCCCCCGCAGGCAATAAACGCATCGCGCGGGTCCTCGCGCCGAAGGACTGCGGCAAGCTTGAACTGGGGCAAAACTTCGGCAGGCATGTCCTTGAGGCTATGCACCGCAATGTCGGCGCGGCCTTCCAGCAAAGCTACCTCAAGCTCCTTGATAAAAACGCCCTTGCCGCCAAAACTCGCGAGGGACTTGTCGAGCCTCCGGTCGCCCTCGGTCGTCATCGGCACGAGTTCGTATTCAATCCCCGTGGCGGCAACAATAGCATCGGCGGCCATCTTGGTCTGGGCCAACGCAAGTGCGCTCTGGCGCGTCGCTACACGTAATAGGGATCCATGCATCTAGTTTTTCCCTCCATGAGATTCCGCACCAGGTGCGGAATGACGTTTGCCAGACTGCTCCAGGCATTTAAGGAAAATTTTCACATCTTCTTTCGAATTTTCAGCCTTCACCTTGTACAAGAAATCGTTCGCCATCTTCTTGGCAAAGCGCTCGTACATCATGGCGACCCGTTCGCGGTCTTCTTCGGGCAAGTCCGGCAAGGAACGAAGCAGCTTGGCGCTTTCCTCGTTGGCAGTCCGCACCATCGTATCGGCGAGTATGTTTATCGCCTTCGCCACATCGTCCATGCGATACCACTGCAAGAATTCGTCCGTGCCTTCCTTCAGAATCTTCTGGGCGGCATCAAGTTCCACCATACGCAGGCGACGGTTTTCCGAGACAATCTTCTCCAGGTCGTCGACGCACACGTATTCCACGCCATCGAGTTCACCGATGCTTGATTCCGCATTGCGCGGGCTACCGAGGTCGATGACTAGACGCTTAGATTCTATCGCTCCGCCCTGCTCCGCTCCAGAATGACACGTCGTCACAGCCTCCGGCTGTTCAGGATGACGTAGGGCAGCAACAAACTCGTCACGGGTAATAATCGGTTCCTGGCAAGCGCTGCAAAGGATAACCACGTCGCACTTGCCCAGCACCTCATAGCGGTCCTCGTACTTCACCGGGGTAAGCACGTCCGCGAACTTTTCCGCATTCGCGAAGGTCTTGCTGCTCGCATAGATGTTCGTGGTGTATTCCTGCACGTACTTGAGCATCAGGGAACCCATCTCGCCGAGGCCCACAATGTACACGGTGCGGTTTTCCAGGTCATCGAAGGTCCGCTGCACCTGCTTCATCGCCAAGAACGGGATGTTGCAGCTGAGCTTGCTCAGGTTCGTCTCCGTCTTGATACGTTTGGTCGTGTGTATCGCACCCTGGAAAAGTTTATTCAGGGTATTTCCCGTCGCCCCGCATTGGTGTGCCGTCTCGTAAGCACGGCCAATCTGGTGCAGAATCTGGTCTTCGCCCACGGCCACCGAATCGAGGCCGGCGCAGACGTTCATTACGTGGTGCGCCACATCGTCACCGCTCTTTTCATAAAAGAAATTCGCAAAATTCCCGTAATCCTGCCCCGCAAGGTTACAGACATAGCGGGAAAGTTCATGGGCATCCAAATCGCGGTCAGACGCCACATACACTTCGGTCCGGTTGCATGTGGCAAGAATCAGCAGTTCGTCGAACGGCTTGTTTTCAAGTGCGGCAGTCTTGACATCCATCGGGATGTAGAACTTCTCGCGTATCGCGATTTCGGCCACCTTGTGGCTCATGCCTGCCATGTAAATTTTGCGCATGGAGACAATTTAGAAAATTAAGGAGGCGCCCGGCATCCGCACTATTTCAGAGCATTGTCAATCCATTCATAGCGGGCCTCCATCCACAGCACGAGGGAATCCAGGGCCTCGTCATAATCCTTGTACGGATCCTTGAGCGCCCAGTTCTCGGTATTTTCCATAATGGGCCAACGCCTGTATTCGTTTTCAAGGGCGCGAGAAATATTCGATACATAAAGGGGCACACTATCGATAAGCGCATGGAACACGTCACGGTTCTCAAGCCAATAGTTGCGCACCGCGTCCCTCAGATCCGCGTCCTTCATGATGTAATTAAACCAATAACGGTTGCGGATATACCAACCATCAGGCGAACGATTCCTCTTATAAGACTCGTTTCCGAACGATATATCGAAATCCCACAAAGGACCGAAATGCAAGAGGCCGCCTTTTTGCCATGTCATGAATATGCTGCGCGCAAAGTTGCCGTCTTCGTTTTTCGAATATTCCTGGACCCAGTAATAGCGCAAGAAGTCATACACATCAATCCACTCGTCCATTCTCATCCCACTCCGGGCACTCCCCTTCTGGATGTATTCTTCAAATGCATTCAAGTGCGAAAGGAGCATATCCGCCGACTCGGGTTTCAAGTCACGCGGATTCTTCACATGGAACGAGAATCCCATCGAAGTCGTGACAAAGGGCGAATCCTGTTTTTTACTGCTTTCCTTTTCGAACAAGAACGAAGAATCGTTCTTGGCAATGTTCACTCGGTACTTACCGACCTTCACCGTCTCCGAAAGCAAATAAAGCCCAACATACTTGCGGTTTAAATAGACTTCCACATACCGGCAACGCGTCGTATAGCGAGCCATGAGCCATTCCGAAAGGCGCGTCATCATGAAATTGCGCAAATGCGTCTTGTCACCGAAGTTCCCCACAAGAGCCCAATCCCTATTTTCGGGCATTCCAAGGAGGCTCACCTTCTCGTCAAACTCGAGTTTCATACCGTACTTGGGCATCTTGAAACTCGAATTGCCGCGACCGCGCACCGTAAGGGTGTACACCGGACTTTCGGGAGCATTTTCGCCATATATCTGCAAATGCGACGGGATTTCCGTCTCCCTGTCACGAATTTCCTTGAAATCCTCCGTCTCGATAACAATGCGGGGCACATCCGCATACGGGTACTGAGAATCGTCCATCGGCAAGAAATCCGGAGAATCCTCTGTACCATCCCAAACACAGCTGCACAGGAACAGCGGCAACAACAATGACACCAGAAGATTTCGCAAGCACGTCCTCATTCGTTTGTCAAAATAATATATTTTTAGAACAATGTTCAAGAGAATCGGATTAACACTGCTTTGCGCCGCGCTCCATTGCATGGCCACAGAGGTTTTACACCCGGTGCTTCCCCCCGCCACAAATATAAATATTGAAACCACTTTTGAACTCAACGATGACGTATACAGTCTCGATACGAAGGTATCTGCAGAATTCTCGCCCGTCCAGCGCTTTAGCTTGTATGTCGACGCCTCCTTCAGATTCCTGAGTTACAGTTACGAATATTCCACCGAAGGCTACATCCACAACTACTGCAACCTGCACGTGAACGGCTTCAACGAAACATACCTCGGATTGCGAAGCCTCGTCTACAAGAACATCGGCGTCGATGTGAGCTGGCGGCTCCCGCCCGGTGAGGGCTCGCAGCTTCAAAGGTTCCACCGCTTGAACTTTGAACCCTTCACCTACCTGCAGATATCCCGCGCGCTAACGGTCGGGACTTCGTTCCGTTACAACAAATTCCTCGAAGACAAGAATTACGAGCCCGGAGACGAAGTAGGCTTTAAGGCATCTTTCGCATGGAAGCTAGGCTGGAACGATTCGCTCAATACCGGGTGGAAATTCAGCGAAACCTTCCTGTACGGGGCCCGAATAAAGGATTCCGAGAACAAGAACCTCGACAAACCCTACCGCAAGATGGATGACCGCTACCGCGGTTTTAAAATGAGGTTCGACGCCATGCGGTCCTTTAACTTATTCGGACTGCCTATCGGTGTCGGGCTCGACTACGAAATCCACAAGGGACTCCTATTCGGATTCGAGACAGGACACCGCATCGGCGTGTATATTAATTTGTTATAAAAGTAGCGTTCCTATTCAAAAAAAAACGGAAGCTCGTCTTCTTGAGTTCGCGAACAGAATGGAGCACGACGTATTCGGAACTACCGATAGATGCCGCAGCATCCTTTATGAACGTGTCAAGTTCCTCGGCAGACTGGGCATGCATCATCGCATAGAGCGTATACGGGAAATTTTCGAAAGCGGGACGCTCGTAACAATGGGAAATGAAGGGCTTTTGCGCGAGAATGTCGCCGGCTGGAACGCTCTGGTCTGGGTCCTTCGATTCCCCCTTACAGGGGTCGCTCTGGATGACGTTGCGTGAATCGGTCTTGAAACACACCATCGCATTGTGGGCGAAACCCGCATCTTGGTGCCGAAGGATAGCCCCGAAGCGGCGCATCCGCTTTTGGGCAAGGTCGTCGCGGAGTTCCTCGATAGATACGCCCCAGTCCTTGAATGGAGTGAGCGTGTGCGGGATGTCATCGCAAACAATGCGGATGCGGGAACGGTCGGAATCGGACATGACACGGGTTTGTGTAGACATCGGGTCTGGATCCTTCGCGTTGCTCAGGATGACGTTTCTTTCGTCTATCGTCCCTTCGGCAGGCTCAGGGCAGGTTTTTCGTCCTTCGTCACCCCCCTTCCCCATCACCGTGTTTATCTTGAACTTCTTTGTCGCGGTAAGGATATGCACGTCGTGCAGGTCCGTGCTCTCACAAAGCCCGTCCACGATTGCGCGGATTTCGCCTTCGGACTGAGCGATGACCGTAAACCACACGTTATATTCGTGGGTACGGACGTAATTGTGCGTAATCGCAGGAATCCCGTTGACCGCAGCCGCAAATTTATCGATGTCGGCAACCTTGCCTGCGCAGAGACGTGAAATAAAACCGAGTCTACCAGAATCGTAGATGCCGCCGATACGGCGGATAACACCCGAACAGCGCAGGTTCTCGACCGCTTCGAAGACCGCCTGTTCCGTAAAGGACTCGCGGGATGGTTCACCCGAACTCCCCTGCGCGTTCAACATATCCGCGAGCACCTGATAAGGGCGCTCTTCCAGCGGGAAGGCATCCTGGATGATGTCGAGAATTTGTTGTTCAAGGGCAGTCATATTCAATGTGAAGTGAGAAGTGAAAAACTGATTGATAATTGATGATTGATAATTGATAATTTCACATCATCCATCATCCATTATCAATTATCCATTAATCTCCTCGTCCGTCAGGTAGCACGCCGGGTCCTGTTCCCAGAAGTCGCCGGTCACAGCCTCGGCACGAGTGCGGAAGTTGCCATTGCACAAGTTCAGGTAAGCGCACTTGGGGCAGCGTCCCTTCAAAATAGGCTTGCGGTTCTTGAGGCCCGCCATAATCGGGTTGCTTTCATCGCTCCAGATTTCGCCGAAACTGCGTTCGCGCACGTTCCCAAGCGTAATGTACTGCGTGAACTGGTCGGGGTGAACGTTACCGATGCTGTCGATGTTGCCAAAAGCCATGCCGCTGCGGTTCCCGCCGTTACGCTGGATGAGTTCCAGCACTTTTTCCGCACGGGCCGGGTCTTCGCGCTTCATGCGCAGGTACAGGTAGACGGCGTCGGCGTGGTTGTCGACGGTCAAAATTTCCTTATCGATGCCGCGCTTCTTGAAGTCGAGCGTGCGGTCGATAATCAGGTCCATCGCCTTGCGGCTTTCTTCGTGGTTCAAGTCGTTTTCGACCATCGCGGAACCGCGCCCGCTGTAAACCAAGTGATAGAAGCACACACGGTCGATGTTCTCGCTTTCGAGCAGGTCAAAAATCGCATTCAGGTCCTGAACATTGTAGCGCGTAATCGTAAAGCGCAGCCCCACCTTCTGGCCGGTCGCCACGCAGTTGCGAATGCCGCGAAGCGCTAGCCTGTAGGCGCCCTCCTTGCCGCGAAACTTGTCGTGCGTCGCCTCACAGCCGTCGAGGCTGATACCCACGTAACCCACGCCCATGTCCTTGAGTTTCTGGGCCACGTCAGGCGTAATGCAAGTGCCGTTAGTGCTGATGGTCGGGCGGATTCCCTTGCTTGCCGCATAGTTCGCGAGCTCAAAAAAATCGGGGCGAAGTAAAGGCTCGCCTCCGCTAAAGAGGATTACCGGAACCTTGAAATCGGACAACTGGTCGATGAGAGCGATACCCTCGTCGTGCGTCAGCTCGTTCTGGTACTTGATGGCCTCGGAGCGGGCATAGCAGTGCACGCAACTCAAGTTACAAGTCTTGGTGCAGTTCCACACCACCACGGGGCCACGTCCCGGCGCCACGCCGTTCTTGCATTCATGGGCGCGAGGTTCGTAACGCAGCTGGTCGCCGTAATTCGGGGTGTCCATCAAAAGCTTGGTAATGCTAATCATGGACACAAATTTAGAAATTTACTCTTCGGCGTTCTTTACACAGCGGACGTAGAACATATCAACGCCAGGACCAGACATCGACGTTTCAAAGGACATCGAACCGGAATCTATCTTGAGATAAGCCATATCATAATGAATATGCTTCTTGTCTTCGGGTTTCACCCAGAACAGGGCTTCTACGCCGTCAGACTGCACGATATGATTTTCAGCCTCCCATTTTTCCCAGCCGGCAGGCAGCACATTGAAACCAAAGCGGTCCGTCCCGGCAAACCCATCCTCAGGCCATCCAGTCTTGGAGTTCAGGGACTGCGCAACACTTTCATCGCCATTGAACTTGTCTACAAAATCAAACAGTTCCTGAAATTCTCGCCTGCTCGGGAGGTGGAATCCGTCCGGACAGACTCCCTGATGCTCGTCTTTCAATTCGAAATTTGCCAGCGTGATGCCTCCACTCATTCCCGGCGGAGGATTCTCGAATTCTTCGCTATTAGGATCGATATAGATACCATCAAGAGCTTCGTATATGGTCATTTCCGCACCGTAAGTTTCACAGTACTCGAGATTTTTCTGGAAGCAGAATAAATCCAAGTCAAAATGGTGCTTCACGTTTTCAGCCATCCAAACCTGGTTCCCGATACCGATAGTTTTGTAGACATGGTCGTCATGCGAGTCCTTCACGGTACCCTTTTCGGTATTTTCAGAATCAAATTCCCACTGACCACCCTTGCAGACGAAAGCGGAATGCATATACTTGAACACCGTACCCTCAATACCTTCCGTACAGCCTTTGTTCAGGTATATTTCAAGATCATTGGCATTCCTGAACACCCCGTTGTCAAACACATACAATCTATCCTTGTTAATCCGGCCAGCAATCATCTCGCCCTCGGCATGTTCACCATCATCGGGCGTATCCTTTTCAATTTCATCGCCGGGCGAATCCTCTCCCGGATTACCTTCGTACGTATCTTTTTCGATATCATCGGCGATACGCCAGACCTTGCCGACATCGCTGGAATCAACGCAAGTATAGTAGGCGTTTACGTCGGTCTCGCCCTTAAGCAAGCCTTTCACCGTCCCCACAGGCGTGTCAGTACCGCCACATTCGCCGAGGCCGAAGCGGTTCTGCCAGAATGCACGCACATACTTTTCGAAGGCAGGAACATCTTCGCTTATTCCCCAAGAAAGGATATTCTCCCTTACGTTCGGCAATTTTCCACCCAAATCCATCTTCATCGCCTTCAAAGCAATGGTATCGAGTATCGCCTCATCGTCACAAGTCCCGTCTTCGGCCATATCGTCGCCCATCGAAGTCAAATGCTCCACAACAGGAATCAAGGAGCCCAGCATCACAGAAACAGCAAGCAAGGCCGCATCGGCATCGCCCTTACCGAGAATGTCCAGTTCTTCCGAATACCCGAAATCGTCGGAATCAATACCGAACATCGCAAAGATTTCCTTTTCGGCCTGCTTCTTGGCTTCGGACAACTTCATTTTGGGATTATTCTCGAGAAGGTAGACCACGCGGTCGTATTCCAGATGCGTCACCAGGTTCAAATTCACGCTTGTACGCTCATCGTTCAAGTCCGAAAGAGCGCGAAGCGTGATGGATGCAGCGGAATAACCTTTGCTCTGTTCAAGCCGATACGAGCCCGTCACCGTCAGGTACACATACGAAGACGCGAGGGAAACGTTCTTGATCTTGAACGAACCGTCATCCGATTTAACCGTGCCACCGAAGGAACGGCCCGTCTGCCGAAGTTCATTCGTACCATCCAGTTCGAACACCATCACGTTCGAACCCTTCAAGAACGGACCCTTCTGCGATACACCCGAAATCGTGACGTTTTCAAGCGCAAGTCCGGAATCCACGACAGCTCCGCCAGCCACGCCTTCGGAATCCGAGCCCCCGGAACACGCCATGAAGAATGTTCCCGCAAAAGCGGCAACCACGAAAAGATTATTGAGCGTCTTTTTCATTTTCGTTTCTCCTTTTTAAATTCTCCGATAACGGGAAAAACTGCAGGTTCAGCCTAAAGACCTGTTCTGTTTCTTCTTCCTCGGCCGCAATGGCTGCCATGCGACGGGTAAATTCGGCAATTTCATGTTCAATGCGTTCGCGGGAACGCGCGGTAAGCCCGAAGGTAACTCCCGTCATGCAGCGTTCTTCCTTGCGCATGTTCTTGGCGGCATCGACGGCGAGTTCCCCCATCTGCACCTGCAAATCCTTCGCGACAAGGTCCTTCACGCCGAAGGAATCCATAAAGAGCGTGCGGTCCGTTTGGCGGTACGTGCCCTCGGAATCCTTTTCGAGCAGGCCGGACTTTGTGAGCACTTTCAGGATCTCGGTGACCTCGGCCGCGGTAATCGCAGGCTTGCAGGCCTTCGCCATCTCGAGCGGTTTTGCTCCGGGCATCGCGGGGGCGATTTCGCGCAGCACGATGTTCTTCCACGAACTGAAAAATTCAAAATCGTCCCTGCCGGCAAATTTCACGCGGTGTTCGTCGGCGAGTGCGCAAATTTTCGCGAAGATGGCCTTCCTGGAATCGTCATCCTTCGCATGGGCGTAGGCGACCAGCAATTCAAAATACGTCCGTTCAAAGCCCTCGAGCCCCATGGCCTGCGCCGTCTGGGTGGCGCCGGATGCGCTCAGGTTCTTTTTGCCTTCGCCCACATACTTGAGGTATACCGCCGAAGAAAAGCCCGCCTTTTCGGCGAACTCGCGCCAGGTGAACGAAGAACGACGCTTGCAGTCCTCGTAATAGTCCTGGACGACTTTCCGGTAATCCGTATATTCCACTATCGGCTTCATGTCTATGAATATAAGACCAAATTTTCAAAAAGTCAATAGATTTAGAATATTTTTCTTTAATTTTTACATGAATATCGAAAATTTTAATAAATTTCACAAAATTTCAATTATTTTCTGGAATACAAATACATTATATACAAGAACAACCCACCATCGGCGGGCTCTCCTATACATAGATGCCATTTTCAGCCTTTTCGGCTCAATTTCCGTACTCGCGGAGTTTCTTGTAGCCTGGACTCTCGATTGGGAGCATGGCCGTATCGAGTTCCAGGGGCTTGTAGCCCGCCAGATCCTTGGGATGAGTCAGAACAGTCAAAGAATAGACCGGCGCATCAAGGGGGAAAACTATTTCATAAGGGATTCCATCACACACACGAGAACAAGGCCATTCATCACCAAATTCACTCCTTAAGTTCTCATAGCTGACTGGGTCAACTTTCTCATGTCTTATAAAATTTCCCTCCGTAACAAGCAGAATGTCTCCATAGTAAAACAATTTGTATTCTCCATCTCGAATGACAATGCTGTTCGGTCGACTAAGAACGTAGTCAAGTACAAAATCAATCGGGTCTTTGCGATAATGGCATCTTGTTTCCATAGGATATAAGCATTCCGCATTGACCGTTGCGTTTGTACTATCCAAATAAATTCTTTCACCTTCCTTACGAAAAAGGTATCCACAAAACGGGTTCCGGACAACATCTTCATCCATCCCCTTCTCCATTCCCGATTTAAGTATTTCAGCAGTCATTTCCCAATCTTTTAGAACATAAAGAGATTGCATTTTCGCCTGTACTTCAGCCCACTCCCAATAAATATTCAACGTCACAGTCTCGGGAACAATGATGTGTCTGCGACTATTAAAAAGAACCTCTTTATCATACAACACATGAGGCTCATGATAACACCCCATAACAAGCAGGAAGAACATCCCTATAGACAGCCGTTTCATGGGCACTCCTCAACTCTTGTCGTAAAAGGCGCTTTCGTCAAAATATCCAGCAAGTCTCCAACAGCACTCAAGGGAGGAGCCAGGACCATACCCTCTTCACGAAAATCCTTGAACTGAAAATACTCAACAGAATCACCAAACCGATAATATCCAGAATAATATATTTTGTCGACAAGGGAAACCCTCGACCGATAGCATAATCTTGTGTGGCATGGAGCATAAGCCCGTATATCGGGCACCATCGATAACGGATGTTTCGACAGGAAGGACTTCAAATCGTCTGTAGCGTGAATCATGTGACGGCACTTCTTTTGCAAGGAATGGTCCAAATTATTTTTGCGTTCTTCAAGATAAGCCTCAGGATTCATCCACCGCAAATTTCGCTGACGGAGATACTGATATACCAAAATTGTTTTATCCAGTCCCCAATACAACAGCCGTGTGACGGCTCCCTCGTCAATAAACAAGTAAAGGCCGTCTTTACCCCAGTCAATAGACGGCTCTGTAAAAAAAGAGTCCATTAAATTTCTCTGATGAACAACCCACAGGGTATCTTTTTCATAGCTGTCAAAGCCATAAAACCAATCCTCATCAGCAATAGCTGATGCAACAAAAAAGAACAGGAAAATAAGAATCTTTTTATATACGCACAGACATTTCATCAATGGCACTCTTTTTTTATTTCATCGGCGTTGTCAAAATTATCCCAACGACAGGCGTCAAAGCCCTCTACCATAATCGTCCGCAACGAATCATACAAGTTTATATAATCGTCAAAAAATCCAGATTTTATCGTTTTAAGGTTAGTTGATGCTGGCATATGGAAGAATTTCTTTTTTCCAAGGCTATCAACAGAAACCATATGAAGGTAACCAAATCGGGGTCCAAATTCACGCACGCCATAAACATCTTCAATCGACATCATTCCGACCGAAAAGAATTTATCTATATAAGCAAGAATATCAACAGAGAACGTTCTTGATGATATACAAATTCGATTCACCTGTTCCCTATGTCTTTTTGTTATTTCCGCAATACAACTCAGCCGTTCATCCATCTCCGGTCCTGGCATAACCGGCACTTGAGGGACGAAGAATACACGGGCTCGAACCTCATTCTTCGGTAAATACACCGCAGCAAAATCGGAATAAATCTGTTCAAAAGGACAGTTTATGACTTCTTTTTCAATAAATATATACAGCCCCGGAGCTTCCATGGTCATTTTTATTCCATGAGCATCCTCAATCCTTTGCAAATATTTTTCCGCTTTCAAATTTTCTGATTTTGACGGAATGACAAACCCATCATTGGGTTCAACAGCCAACAATTCCACAGAAAGCAATAAAGCCAAAATCAGAAAATAGTGCAATTTAGGTTTCATTTTTTACTGAGCCCACCTTCCCCAATAGCCTAAAACATCAATCATGAAATGGGTAAATATGTTATTGCCATAATTGTAGCTCGAATAAGTTGTTCCGTTTGGTCTCACAATAATCTCTATATTGCCATAACCATGAGACCCTCTCGGTCGATAAGTCCTTTTATCGCTACCTTTTTCATGTTGTCCGATATGATCGTTGCGTTCGAACCCACCTTTTTCACTAAGCAAATACGTATCTATATCGTCAGCCAAAGCTCTATCAACTTTTGACATTTTCCCCGCCAAATGCAATCTACGCTTCAATTCTTTATCTTCTATAATATTGTCTAATAAATCATATTCAACTTTATCCACCCCCGGACTGCTCACATCATATCGGCTAAAACCTAGGTCAAAATGTCCAAATCTGCCAAGAGTGGGAATCCATATTTCCGACGTGACCATACTCTCCGTATGTCCATCAAGAGCCGAAACCTTAGAATTATTTCCAAGAGCCATATATGCCTTTCCCTGTCCGCTATATCTAAAATTATCTGTATCAAATCCATCTTCCAAATGAGTAATTTCAGCATGAACGCCAGCGGCAGTAGCGCCCGCATAGAGACCTCTTCCCTCAGCCCCGAACAGTCCTGCTTCATAGCCCGTGGACACACTAGCCCAACCACCGGCAAAATCTACATACATTTCGTGATAAGCCGTTACACCCATAAAGTTTCCGTCATTCCAATACAATGACGCACCCGTATCGAAGCCAGAGCATACGACCCCCTTCTTGCCTGCACACGCACCTCCATGCGTAGAAAGCACATGGCCTGAATAGCTATTGTAACTATACGAAAGACCCGCACTAAAATCAATCTCATAAAGCCAAAAATCCACATCTGCCCCCACTTGAAATGATTTACTTCCATCTTGATTCCAGGTAAGAGAAATATTAAAACTGGGAGGGAAAGACGATTCCTTGCTCATATCCAATGCTGCCCCCCCCCCATTGCCAACCATGCCAGAAGTCGTATATTCATAACCGACCTGTACTGCCGGCGCTCCGTTTTCAAAAAGATTAAAAATCCACTGTTTTTTCTTGCGTCCAAGCCTATCGAAACTAGCCATCTTCAGCAACATTTTACCGTATGATAATCTTCCAATTTTTATCATTTCTAATAGAATCAAGAATATCTTTTCGTATAACAATTATAGTATCTTTTTTTGCGTTTTCCCAAAAATGAATTTTTAAAAAAGCTTCATCAACTTTTTCAAAATACTCTTCCCAAAAAATCATCGGATGAGGACCAGGACGAATAAACTGCACACGCTGACCATCCAGTTCCATAGTATCTCGATAAATTTTATTGCTATCGCAAGACAAACAATCAATATTTTTACATTCAAATACAACTTTCGCCGGAAAAGGAGACTGATTTTCGACGTTAAGCCTAGAATCCATTCCGTCCATTGCACATGCTGTAAAAACAAAAAAGATAAATACAAGAATAATCATCAAAAACCATACCATTTTGAAAGATTATCCGCATTTTTTTCTGCTATAAATTCTCGGTGCTGACGAGGCATCAACCTATAATTTATAAGACTTGGTATA
Source organism: Fibrobacter succinogenes (assembly GCA_902762305.1). Lineage (GTDB taxonomy): Bacteria > Fibrobacterota > Fibrobacteria > Fibrobacterales > Fibrobacteraceae > Fibrobacter > Fibrobacter succinogenes_I. Next base: position 81,860 of record CACWNW010000007.1, read on the forward strand.
GCGACAGCAAAAATATACAATGGACCCCAAATACGACTCTGGATCGTATGACCATACTCATGTTCAAGAAGATTACCACGTTCAAGCCCTTTTCCCGAAATAAAAGATCCCACCGTAAACGCTTCTTCCTTTTTCATTTTATATCGTATTTTCGTCGCACCTCTTTCATAAGAGACATCCTCAACAAGTCCTAGTTCAGAAGCAACTATTCCAATAGTCAAACCAACTACCGTCTGAAAACTTTCCCATGTAAATCTTGAAATCAACTGCCAAGACATCGCCCAAATCGACTGATTCACATCTAGCGCAAACAGCCCTCCAACTGTTTTTGCTGTATTAGAAAAATGCCAACCCTTTTTAGAATCATAACCACCGACGTCAAATCGGTGAGAGAAGCCATATTCCCAATTTTCAGAACTATATCCATCTTCTAAATGAGTCAACTCCGCATGAGCGCCAACAGCAGAAGCACCTGCATAGAGACCTCGGCCTTCGGCTCCGAACAGTCCAGCTTCATAGCCTGTGGATACATTCGCAATACCACCAACAAAACTTGCAACCAATTCACCATAGACGGTCGCGCCAGCGAAATTACCATTCCGATCCCAACTCATTCCACCACCAAGCTCGATACCTCCGCAGGCGATATTCGCATTGCCAATGCAGGCTCCACCTTGCGTCGTGAGAGTACTGCCCGAATAAGTGTTGTAGCTATAGCCCAGTCCGGCATTGAAGTTGAATATCCACCATTGCCAATTACCGCTGCCACTGACCGTGTATGTATGCGAACCATCCTGCTGCCATGCCATTGCGGAGAATTCAAAGGATCCACCGATGGAATAATCCTTACCCTTATATGAAGAGTTTGCAGCCACACCCAAGCCAATCCCCCAACCATGATCCTCGTCCCAGCTAACAACTATGCCGGCGCCGATTGCAAACATTCCCGTCGGGTCCATATAATTGACGGGGTCGCCACCATAGGTGTAGGGGTTCGCATATTGGCTCGCGGGGTCCGGAGAAATCCATAGTCCGTAGAACGGGTCAAAGTATCTAGCCCCGAAGAAATACTTGCCGTGCGCTCCGTCGAACTCCTTGCTCTGCCAACGACGTGTATCAGCATCGGGATCCTGCGAGATTTCCTGCGTCGTACCGAACGGATAGTAAGCGTACGTAGAACGCATATCGGAACTCCCTGCATATCCACGGATATTACCCTGCACATCCGTAATCGGGAAAAGCGCGTCTCCATTTTGCCCCATGCGAAATCCACCGCCCACCAAGTCCAAGCGTTCCACGGAAAAACCGCTACCAGACGTTTGTTCGAATGTTCCGACACCAGGCACATTCACTCTACTATGTACATTGCCACCATTTTCGAACTCCCGTTCCCAAACACGGTAGCCGGTTTCATCATAAGCATAGCGAATTTCCCCTATTTCGGCTCCGTGATAGGCAACTTCGGTATCCACGTCATTCAGCGAGAGCGCCACCGGGATGGCCCCGTAACGGACAACCCGTTCCGGAAGTCCCAGCGCATTTAACTTGTACGCGACGTTCTTGTGAGCATCAAGCCACATATTGCCAGATGCATCATATTCTGCGGCACGCGAAAGCGTGGTTCCGTTGACAGAAATGTCAACCGGACGATACTGTCCATCCACATAGTCGTACGAAATCAGGGTATCCGCCTCAGACTTCGTAGTCAACCGACCGAAGATATCGTAACTATACTGCGCATTTGTCATGCCTTCCATATCTGTTTCAAATGTAGACAAACGTCCAAGACCATCATAGCCGAACGACTCGTTTACGACCTTTCTTTGGGCAGAATTTCCATTCCATGTATGAGTCAATGCCGAAATTCTGTTCAAAAGCGGGGACGAATAATACAATTTTTCAACATAGAGTTCCTTGTCTCCGGGCGCCCGATAGTCCACCTGCGTCGCACGGCCATAGATATCGCCATGGACTTTTTTCGTGAATACCTCCTTTCCCTTGTCGTAATAGGTGGTGTATTTCAACGTTCCGGCAGCATCGTAAGCGTAGTCCACAAGCTTCCATTTCACTTTGTCATCAGCCAAATCAACTTCATAAACAGACTCAAGTCTATCCAGGTGGCCATAAGCCATTTCCCGCTTCAAAACAGGCTTCCATTCTTGCCGAACGTAATCCCAAGAGAATACCGCTGTTTTCTTTATTTTACCCGATGTCGTGTACTCATAATCTATTTCTATCGCCGGAGCCCCATCTTCGGCCAAATTGAGGACCCAATGTTTCTTCTTGCGCCCAAGCCTATCGAAACTAGCCATCTTCATCGTGTTAACATTCCCATGTCCATCATACGAAATAGACGCACCGGCATCATTGAAAGAAACGCCTTCGATAGAATTAGCGATATGCAAAGCAAGGGGCTCATTCAATTTAGAATTCGATGCCGAGACCAAATCGGCTTTCGACGGTTTCCCGTAAATGGTCCTAGAAAGGAGGTGTATGCTGCTCTCCGGGGGGAGGGCATTGGGGGTATCGAACGAGCAGCCACTACAGTTGCCCCGAACTTCTCCAACCTTGACTATCCTATCTAGGTCGTCGTACATAAACACATTGAAATAATTTTTCTCGGTACCGCCCTTAGCAATCTGCCTAGCATCTCGTGTATAGCGCACATGGTTCTGCGCATCGTACTTTGTTTCGCTACGTCCACGGTCAGATGATTCTGTTGCAACCTGACGCCCCCGCTCGTCGTATTCATACTTGACTGCTAACCCCCGATGCCCTTCGACAAATGTGGAGCATAGCTGAGACGTATACTCACTGTAAACATAGCGTGTAACAAGTACTTCATCTTCATGAGTCTTCCATGTCGCCACAAGGTTCCCTGCCGCATCGGATATGCTCTGGGTGTAGACACCATCATAAGACAAGTTCACCGTCAAAACATACGGATAGTCCGGAGGCGTATCCGGCTTCAGGTCATCTTCCGTAATAAACTGTAACCGACTATGGTAATCATTGTCAAGCACGGAGCCAACCCCGTTAGGCAGAGCGGAGGTCCGGTCTTCAATCTGCTTGATGGGGAAAAATTCAGATGTAGCCTTACTCTTTACTGGGATTCTCCAGCTTTTTGCAAACTGAGTTCCTTCAGTAAAATTAGCCTTTCCCATACCCGCAGTCGTACCGACAATCGCCCTATTTTCGCCATAATGGTAATCATGCATAGCGTACGGATACCCGAAAGCATCAATTCTGTCCTTAAGCTCCGTGGTATCGCCATTGTAGTATGCTACAGATTTATTAACACACATTTCGCAATGCATTTTTTCAAAGCTATAGTCAGATTTTGCAACAACAAACGACTTGGGCGCATACAGGACATTCCCCGCATCGTCAAGATACGTAGCGGCCACCCTGAACAAGCCTGTATTCACCGGCACTTGCGTCTGAACGACTCGGGAGAAACCGTCTTTTACCGAATACGTCGTCAATTTCTTGGTATTGTCTTTTGGGTCCAGGAATATTTCATTCTTTTCATACGACGGAACCACCTCATCAAGAACCGATTTCGTACAGGTACGGTATGTTACAGAAACCTTGGCATCGCTAACCAACGGAAAACGAACAACAGCCTCGTTAACGTCCCTTTGATTCTCGACCAAGATTCCTTCCAAGTTCACATTTTCATCGTTCTCGTCAAAGACAGCCTTCCCATTCACAAATATCTTTGTTATGACAAAACCAGGCGAGGAATGAATCCGAGCATCGATAACAGTCCCATACGGCATCGAGACAGGCGCCTTCGTCCCCGCGATTTCCAAAAAGCCCACGTCACCTTCGTATTCCACCCTGTTCACTGCAGGAGGCCTGAACTGAATCGACCTAGGCTGCAAAGGAAGGAATCTTACATACCGAATTCTCAATTTTCTTCCATAATACGGAATATCTTCATCGGCATGAACGACCTGCATCTTGATTGCTGGAGCAATAATGGTATCCGCCACACCATTGAATGCTTTCCACGAATGTCCGTAAGCACAAGGACTTATGATGTAATTAGCTGTAATGCATCGTGGATCGACTCCATCATTCACCGATACATCCGGAATTTTAATCTGCGCAGATTCGTTTACAAACGGATAGCCAGCTTCCAATGTAAGGTTCGGATACATCTGATCTTCACTAAAATACCAGACATAAATAGGTTCATCCTCACTCCCGCCCGATATAGCACGAGCACTGAATTGTATTCCCTGAAAACTCCCTACTATGGGATTCTCTCGAGCATAATCGTATGCAAGTAAGCCCCCCGCAAAACGATCCGTTCCGAAATCGACATCAAGAAATCCATCTTTTATTTCGAAAGCAGGCCAAGCTCCGTCAAAAGCCTTAGCAATCCACCCTTCGCGAAGTATTCCGTTGTCAAAGACCTTTATCGCAGAATGCGTGTACACGCTTTGGTCGAGTCGGCCCTGCCTCGAAATCCTCTTGCCTCCATTGTAAACAAAAGGCGAAACCATGTACTCCCTTTCTACAAATCCAGACTCATGTTCCATGCGAACACTGGCATTGCTCCGATTCAAATTCCAGTGCTGCACCTGAATTTCACCATCCTCGTAAAAAGAAACCTGACAGAGGAAACGCTCCTCATGCCCAGAGACAAGGAACGGGCCGAATTCAACCACGGTAAAGACATCACCATGTTCTTTGAATTTTCGCCAGACCACAGGAATGTCTGTCGATTCCGGAACAGGAATAAAGTCGTTCACAACAGGCTTTACATACGGATACAATCCATCTGTACCGTCTTTCGGCAAGATATATTTTGCATAATCGCCCAAAAAGATTCTGCCGCCAGAGGCAACAGTCAGATGTCTGTATTTCGATCCACCATAACTAATTTCGTGATCCAAGGGGATGACAAACCTGTCGTCACCCTTCGGCAGGATTCCCGTGTAATAAGGAGTTTTTTCTTTATCAAGAATCCTTATATTTGCAAGCCCTGGCATACCGAGTCTTGTTCCATCGGCATCCCATGTCCTGGCACCACCCTTTATCTGTTCACTGGCTGTTGTTGCACAGAAGGCCGATACGCTGAGAAGGAGCAGAGCAAATAAAACAACTTTCTTAAGCATATTGATATCTCCTACTCTACGATTACGTTCGGTTGAATATTAAGCGATTTTCCAATCAAATAGCCGTACACATGCACACCTGTAGAAACAGACATGTTCGCCTCGGGAGCAACAAGCACAGCATGCATTTCAACGTTCGTCTCGAGAGAAACGTTTCCTGAAACATAGACAAACAGGTCTCCGCTTCTACCCTCATACAACATTCGGCCTCCGTTCCCGATACGCAAGTTGCCTCCGACCCAAATCCTTGATCCCGGTTCAAACACCATCTGAACCCGGGAATCCGTATAGAAATCTCGGAAATAGTAATCTCCGGCAGCAAAATTGACCGTCGTATTCGTCCGTGCGGTAAAGTTTCCATAGCTTCCGCTCATCAGGTAGCGGGTTTGCGGCTGTTCCACGAGTACATCCGCATTACCCGGGACCATGGAGAAAGTCGGAATAGGCTGCACAGAGACGGATTGCAGATGTGTCACGATTCCATACTGGGCACCATTCTGAGCATCAAAACTTATTCCGTAATAGACATCCGCAACATTGCTGTTATTACGGAGCGTAACGTTCCCTCCCGAATAGACATCGCCTTCCACGAGGGCAGAAGCGCCTACGTCGATACTACCACCAGCTTGAGCAGAGCCTCTTATTACAACGTTATCCGCAACAATCATTTGCCCTGATGCAAATACATGGGATGTTGTCAGGTTCCTTATTTCGTCAGGCACGTTTCCAGACAAATCCTCATTCAATACCGACGACGAACTTCCACCATCGCCGCCTCCACCATCAGACGAAGAGCTTCCATCACCGGGACCGCTGCTCGATGATGAGCCGCTTTCATCCGGTCCGCTACTAGACGAAGAGCTATTTTCTTCAGGTCCGCTGCTAGACGAAGAACTTTCATCTTCCGACCCACTGCCAGACGAAGAAGACACATACCACGGATAGTCTTCAGGATTATCGGAGGGTTTCTCTACATTGTTTATAACGACGGGTATTTCGTCCCCACTTATTTCGTTCCAGAATATGCCCAACATCGGCAATTTGTCTACAGGCAATTCAACCGTCGAAGAAACCTGGAACTTTCGGCCATCATTCAGAATCAGTTCCCACCCCGCTTCAAAATGGAAATCCACCAAAACAGTACCGTTTTCCGTAGTCGCATTCGGAGAAATATCGACAACGACTTCTCCATTCAAGCCTAACTTCACGGCCGAAGTCGTCATATAATCGACTGTATAGAAATTCGGCGTTGGCTTGAAATACCGATACAAATCAAAACGATACGACAGCGTTTTCCCGTTATGGCCAACAAGACGAAGTTCAAGCTTGTTCAGTCCCTTCTCCAGAGGGATATATACCGAATTGGCAAAATTCGTAATCGTACTCAAATACTTCTTATTCCGGATAATCTGCATCTCCTTAATCTGGCTAGCATCTCTCGGAGTCACCTTGAACACGAAGTTATCAACCTCGCCAAGATTCGCCACATAATGCAGGATATATTGCCTGAAGGAACAAGTCTTGTTGAAGTCCGCATCGGAAGTTTCAAATTTATCCAACGACAAATCCGTGGCATTTTTACTATTGTAATGCATGGCGACAACATTACCGACTCTGCCGGCATTCTCAATGGAATTTGCTGCAGTGAAAACGACAAACGGATTGCCCAAATCGTTAACACCAAGATCAGCACTTCCCTTTACTTTCTCCGGATACGCGAATCCCGGATTTCCGACAGAAAGCCAACGATTATCCCGATACGAAACAACAGTCACACCATCGTTATTGTCTGCATTTCTAAACATGAGATAAGGGATGTCATTTCTCACAACAAAGTCAAAGTCATCGTTTTCATCCAGATATGCGACGCGGCTCTGTTCCTCTGCAAGAGTTTTCGCCATATATGTAGCCGTTATGGATTTATCCATCAAAGGTTTCCACTCCAGATACTTGGTATAAGATTGCCCATTGACGACAACATTTGTCTTCAGTGTACCCTTGAAGACTGACAATGCATGAGTCGGATTCTGCAGAGAGCCAGTATGGCCATCCGACAAAGGAAGTTCATAAAGAACCCCAAGATAGAGATGACCATTAGAATAGGCCATTTTGATTTTCTTCGCCCCTTCCACAGCATCGATTGGGCTATCACTCCAAGACAGGATATCCCCATGGAAAAGCGGAGCCCCATTCATTTGGCTAGCGCCTGCCCAGATATTTTCCCAGCTTCCATTTGCTTCGGGCGGCTCATACAGACGCTTTACATATACGAAAGGCACATCATGATAGCATTCTTCGCCATCATTAGAATCTTTTGCATTACACCAGTCAAAATACTTTGAGGTTGATACATAGGCCACATACAGTTTACCTTCTGGCCCGACAACAACATCAGACGAAATCACTTCCTTTTCATTGACAACACCCGGTAGATGCGCTTTAATCTGCCCCGTATAGAAGTTTATCATCCTTGCTTCTTTGTCGACCTCAGCCTTGTTATAATCAAATATGGGTGAATAGCCAAGATATTCAAAACTACCCAGAGCATCATTCCATCTCATGACGAACAACGAGCCATCGAATTCATAGACATATTTCTGATCAGTCGGATTTTCGGGATTGGACTCTAAGACGAGTTTATCAGTCTTATTGAAAAGTAGCACCGGTTTCCCAGAAGCATTTTCCGCCACCTTCAGCCCATCAGCCCTGAACAATTTATCCGATATATCAAGTTCATTCACACCACTCTTGGATACCTTGATAACCCTGGGGAATTCAGACGAGATTCCATCCCTATGGGGAACATAAGCCAAATAGTTATTGTTTTTAATGGTCGAAAGCACAAAACTTGACGCAAAATCAGAAACAAGAGTACTCTTTCCCGACCATTTATTCCCATCAAACTCTACAAATTCCATTTTTCCTTGATTGTTCTTGTAAATGACAAAGGAGGAATCATACTCGTTGACGAAACTCGGAGACGAGCCCTTGGCAAAACCATCATAAGCTCCGTACTCGACCCAATCAAATTCCCTCTTATTCAAAGTAAACGTGTATATTCCTACTGAATCTGGGGTCACGTCCACTTCCAGAATCCACGTTTTCTTATCTGGAGTAAAGGAAAAACTCGGATTACAAAGAGGCCCACATGACGATTCCCATTTGCCAGGATTCTCGCCCTGGGCATACAGCCTGTACTTCTTACCATCACGAGCCCCAACAGTCAAGAGATCGACATAGACTCTGCTTTGGGCAAGCGTATACGTCGCTTTCCTGTCGCCATTTGCTGCGGGCAACTTTTGTGCATCCCCGTTCAACAGCAACGAAGAAAGCTGATCAGAACCGTTCGGGAACTCGGAACAATTGCCGTCAACAAACGTAGTTTTCGAAGAAAGATAGACATCCCCATCCGCTGTTTCAGAATAAGATTCCGTTTCCCTTCCAAGATTGTCAAATCCCACATAAGAAGCGACTCCTCGCGTATCGACCGTGGCCTCGACCTTATTCCATTTCCAGTCCCAGAAACTTGCCATCGACGTAGATTTCGACGGTAATACTCGGATATCCTGAAGTGGAACAAAAGTCGAGACATTTTGCACAGACAGAGCGACAGTCGTTAATCCCGACAACCGTCCCTTCCACTCAATTCGGGTCCATCTTCCGACGCTATCCATCGGCAGCGAAGATGGGCGAGTCTCCCACGATTTCACCGTATTGCCATTCACGCGTAACGACAGCGTCCCATTCACGGAGCGGTACTGCATCCATGCGGAGAAGGTGTATTCATCATTCCTTGCTTCGGGAATGGTTCCAATCAGCGATTTATTCGGCGTGAGTTTTATAAACCTCTTAGAAAAGCGGCCAAAATTCATATAGTCCGTACGACCAAGACGGACTGCATCCTTTGCCGACCCCTGCAAGATGGTCGCATCGTACTCGCAGTTTTCCCAGTTGGCCACATTGCAGGACTCACCTGAAAGCATCAGGCCTTCCTTGATACCACAATTCGCCGCACTACCCAACATTTTACCAAGCTCAGAATTCTCGTAGAACGACGAGAGTTTCATACCTTTCGGCCCCTCAATGGATTCTACAACACGCTTATTGGCATATTCCGAATTGAACGACAGGCGTTCCCAGAATGGATTCTGCTGCGATTTCAGGGCTATGTTCTGGATTTGCGTTTTCAGGCCCCTTTCACCAATACTAATCGACTCAGAATATTTCCAGGTCGATGTTACAGTCCACTGGTTGTCAACTTGAGAGTGTCCATTTGCACTTGCCATTGCCACAACGCCATTCGTACAATCCCCGATGCAGGAATACGACCCGGCAAGTACGTTCAAACGATTCTGCTCCTTAAGCTTGTTGGCAATGGCCTCCTCGCTACTGGATAAACCAGTCAAGTCGGCAACAAACACGTATTTTTCGACTGTACTCTTCAGCCCTGTCTTCCGTATCCTTTGTTTCAGCAGGCCATTGTTCTCGGAATACGTGTTTTTGACAACAGTCTTCAAACCACGGGCGATTTCCACTTTTGCTGTTTCCTGATCCACATACAACGGTAATGGCCAGCCATGGCGCTTTCGGGCATAATAGGTTTGGGTTTGCGAAATTATGCTACCATCATGTTGCGATCGCTGCACTTCCTTGCAGACCGCACCAACAGCGACTCTTTCTCCATCCTCCGTCAAATCGCAGAGGTGCCTTTCCACAATTCCATTCTTGTTCGGGAGTTCGACCTTCATGACCTCCATCAACGGCGTGTTGGTCGCCTCGTCGAATGCATAACCATTTTCTGCATTCTCCTTAGGCAAGAACGAATAACGGTACTCGATTGTCTTGTCGGCGACAGGTTCAAGAATTTTCTTCGAAGAGACAAGATAAGCTCCTGTAGCATGCAAAAACGAATCGTTCACCTTGTATAAAATCCGAGTTTTTCCATTCGCAGATGCGGCCAACATGTTGCCGCCTAGAGAATGGATATCCTCTTCGTCATATTTATCTGGATCCAGAATTTCTTTCAAGTTTTCCGTTTTCCATTCGGTTCCATTCCATACCCAGGCAAGCCTAGACTTATTCTTCTCAAAGAACCAGTCCTTCCCTACGACCATTTTTTTTTCATATTCTGCGAATTGATCGCCTAAGAACTCGTAGTCTATCGACTGCCAGGAATTTATGTTCTTATGGTAATAAAGTTTTACACGCTTGTTTTCCTGGACAGTCTTATACCATTTTTCCCTGTACGAACGTGTCGTCACAAAAAAGTCCTCGGTCCCCAATCCCTTCCAATAGAACTTGCCCGAGATTCTATAATCGAAAAGTTTGTCATCAACAGCACCCGCGTCCCATTCATAACCATTGAAAGAGAATACACGAAGTTGGCGTTTATCGTTATAGCGGATGGCAAAGTAATCGCTGGCATACACCTCGGCATTCGCCGTTCTCGAATTGTTGAATTCGTACCTTATCTGTTTCGTCCAGTTATGACCATTCCAGTTTCTGATTATGGTACGAGATTTATCCCACCAATAATACCCCTCACCGACATCCGCAAGGAACGGACCATTCATATATATAGAATTCTCGCTATCAACTTTGGAATGCGTATCCCCATCACTCACTATCAGGGAATCTTTTCTGAATGTATAGACCCTAAACTTCAGGCAATCCCCCGAGCAAGCTGTGCCGCCATACTGGTATTGAACCAGAATATGGTTCTTTAGCGGTACTATTTTATAATTTTCACCCTTATCGTCGTCTACGTCTGTCAGCCTCTCAATTTTTGGAGAACCTCCCCACTTCGTCCAAAATATATTCATGTCGAGGAATCCGTCATTTCCACCAGCGCCATCTTCATCATCCAGCCTATAGCACAAAGCATAGTCAGGGCCGGCCAAGACCTCTTCTTCCTTATAGTCGCTAAAATCAAAAGGCGAATCAAATTTCGAAGTTTCGTAATTCTGCGACGTCATTCTCTGCCATTTTTTGCCATTCCATTCGAATATATAGGCAACACTTCCCTCCTTTACTGCCATAAACCATCCGGCATCACCAAAATCAACCCTGTCTGCAGCAGGTATAGGGTTATGAGTATCATCCTCGAATTCCGTCGGCACCCACCGGCCCAAAATTCTCGTATAAATTTTCAAAAAGTCGTCCTTCTTGCCGACAAGATAAGTCGTCCCGTTTTCCAATGTGCCAACACCATAGACCGAATCAAGAGGTAATTCCTCCATATGTCCGTTGCCCAAGGATTCATAGACGTAGATATACTCAACCCACCCACAATCTTTTCCCTTGACCATATAAAGCGCACCCAGAGGGTATGCGACAGATTTCGTATTCTTGATTTTAGCCTTTTCCACATCTGTATAATAGGCGTATTCCTCGAAATCGACTTCGATTCCGTCCTTATTATAGAACCGGATTGCCGAAAGCAACCTCTTCACAAAGGACGTCCCTTCCTGTAATGCAGAATAGCAAAAATCGACTTTTCCCAGATATTCACCATTCACCTGCTCACTTGGGCCATACGTTTCGATACTCGAAAGGTACTTTCGTTCGAACCGTTCCCTGTACGTGTCGGAACCGGGATCCATGAGATCTTCGTTTACACCATCGTCATCCAGATACTCGTTCAGGAACTTGTCCTTCCCCTTTTCCCCATAGGTCAACTCTATCCGCGCATTGTTGGACGATCGAATTGTTTTCAGATACGTCTCCTTGGTATAGCCAACATTAGGATTCCAAAGCGTTTTTTTATCATCAAACTCCCAATAGAATACTCCATACAGCCTTTCGGTAATCCGTTCGTACGAATACTCAAGGGTACTTCCGTCCAACGCCGTTTCACTGGACAAATTCCAGGCAACAGGATAATAAGAGGGCTCGCCGCCATACGCATCCTCCATCAGGCCATATGCGGATTTTCGCGTTCCCTTTTCATCCTTATAATTCAGCCAGATCAAGTCATATTCGGTAGCTTTTGCAACAGCACTCGGCCCTGTCAGGGAATTCGTTTCCTGGATATCTCCATAGACGTGGACAATTCCTTCCGCATCCGTAATTTTCCAGCCCTTAACATAATGCCATTGAACCGTATCGATATCGGGAAACATTGTATGCCCTAGAATACGTTCGACCTTCCAGAACGGGTTTCCTTCTATCCGCCATTTTTCACCTTGCACAGTCCGATTATAATTAAAATGCCTTTCCCAGGCGTTCTCGTCAAAAATTCTATATCGGGAACCGTCAGCTGTAATCAAAAAATAAACATCATCGTCTAAAAAGGAATTATTCTTGCAATCACACACAATTTTAGCCCGACCCATAGACCACCCCAAGCCGACAATGCCGCCTTTCACCTCGTCGTTGGACCGGGTCGCTTCCCTAAAAATATTTCCCGAATACTTCAGCGAAAGACTCGTGCTTAACTGCCCCACCGAAATCGACGCGACATCTTTCTGCAGAGCGACCGTACCCGACAGCGGGTTAACACCACCTTCGGGAGACATGTATTTATTAAAAGCACTGGAATTTTCGCCATTTCCCGCAGCAGCAAAAGTAAGACACGTCAGCAGAGCGCAGACTACATAAATATTTTTTAACAAATTTATACCCATCCGTTTAATTTGGTCAAAACAAATTAGTTTAAATCTTTTTTATTTTGTAGATAACCAAAACACTATTTGAACATGTTTTTTTTTGCTATGTTTTTTTATTTTTCATTCTAATTTTAATATCGCGGATGAAATATTCCCGTCCTTTTTTTACATTTATGAAAAAACACAAAGGACTCCCTATGAAAAAAGGCATCTTTCTCGGCCATCTCGCTTTAATTTGTGCGTTCACGGCGTGCGGTGGCGATTCGCCATCAGAGCCTTTACAAAAAGACGATTCATCCGCATCGGAATCAAGTTCTTCTTTCGAGAGTCCTCTTTCACAGACGGAAATTTTGAGTAGCAGCGAAATCGCCGCCGGCAGCAGCTCGTCCCAAGGTCTGGCCCCAAGCAGCGGAAATACACCAAACATTTCCAGTAGCCTTTCTGCAGAGGGCACGTCTAGCAGCGCATTATCTACTGAGAAATCCAGCAATTCGAGCGGGTACCCTTCCAACTACAACCCGGAAACAGGCATCCTGACCGACGAACGCGATGGAGAAGTCTACAGGACGGCCAAAATCGGAGACCAGATTTGGATGGCTCAGAATTTGCGTTACATAATGACTGAACCTCCAAGCGGATGCGACAACCCAGATAAACCCGATTATCCTGATTCCATAATGCAGATTTTCGGTCAAAAGTACTCATGGACTAGGACCATGAATATCGATTGCAAGTATTCGTTCAGATCAACTTTTAACGAAACAGACTCCCTGTTCCATCTACCCCATCAAGGAATCTGTCCAAAAGGGTGGCACATTCCCACATCCGATGAATGGCAGACGCTTTTCAACAACGCATCGGTAGCACAGCTGACCCATCCTGAGTGGAGACACTACAAAATCAAGAGTACAGACGACTACGGGATGTCTCTCGGGTTGCTTTATGAAGAAGAAACTTTCGTATATGCACGCTATGTAATGACAAATGAGCGTTCTGATAGCGATAACTATAGCATCAGCTTTGTCGACGAAATTGATCCTATCAGATTAAATATTGAGGCAAAAACCACAAATTCCATGTATCTCCGCTGTTTGATGGACTAACCATTTTTACCGACAGGCGGTTCTCAGTTCATACGAAAACACCCCCGGCAAAACCGGAGGTTTTTTTCAAAGTCTGAGAAATCTAGATGGCAATCTAGATAACAATCTAGATTACTTTTCGGCAGCGAACTTCTTGGAGGCAGCCTTGACCTTCGGGTCGTTCTGCGCATCCTTGATCTTCTGCTTGATGCCGTCCTCGATCTGCTTCTTGAGCTTGGCGGCGAGGGCGGGGAAACGGTCTTCCAGGGAATCACTGAAAACGGCCGGCTTCTTGGCAGCAGGAGCGGCACCCTTGCGCTTGGCGTTCAGGGGGCGCTTCTTCTTGGCCGGAGCCTTCTTTTCTTGAGCTTTTTCTTTGGATTTCGGTTCCTGAGGCTTGACTTCTTCGGTGGATTTGACTTCTGTTTCTTCTGCCATAATGTACCTCTTGGAAATTTGTCTTTAGACAATTATGTTAATTTGACGGCCCAAAGATAGCATTTTTTGGCGAAATTTGCAAGTGAGGCTATTTCTCGAGCCAGTGCGCGAGGACGGTAATGTCGGCGGGGCGCATTCCGGGGATGCGGCTCGCCTGTCCCAGCGTGAGCGGCCTGTGGGCGTTCAGGCGCTGACGACTTTCGATGCTGATGGCCGTCACCTGCATGTAGTCCAAGTCCTCGGGCAGGCGTACCGATTCCATCTTCTTCTGGTCATCGATTTCACGAGCCTGACGGTCGAAGAACCCTGCATAGATTTCCTCGGCGTACAGGAACCACTGGTCGCGGCGGGCAAGCGGCATATCCGGGAGCGCGGTCCGGAAAAAGAGCTCCGGGTCTATTCCCGGACGGCGCAGCACGTTTATCCAGCGGGTACGCTCGCTCGCAAGTGCCTGGCCCCCGCTTTCGAGAACCACGTTCGCCTGTTCGGGCAGCGCCGATTCCTCGGCAAGGCGCCTGCGGGCTTCATCCATCAGGCTGCGGCGGCGCTTCCAGTCGGCGTAGTCCGCATCAGATATCATCCCGATATCGCGAGCTCGTTCCTTGAGGCGCATTTCCGCATTGTCGCTCCGGAGGAAAAGCCTGTATTCGGCGCGGCTCGTGAACATCCTGTACGGCTCGTCGAGCAGGATGTTCGACAGGTCGTCCGCCATCACCCCGAGGTAGCTGTCGGAACGACCTAAAATAAAGGGTGCTTCACCCTTTATTTTCAGAGCCGCGTTGATGCCGGCCAGCAGGCCCTGACCCGCAGCTTCCTCGTAGCCGCTCGTGCCGCAGACCTGGCCCGCAAAGTAAAGGCCGGGAACGTTCTTGCATTCGAAGGTCGGGTAAAGCTGCGTGGCGTCTACCGAATCGTATTCCACCGCATAGCCTATCTGCAACACGCGGGCGCGGGTAAGGCCCGGAATCGTGTGGATGGCCGCAAGCTGGATGTCGGCAGGCAGGCTCGAGCTGAATCCGTTGATGTACACGCGACCGATGTCCGCCTGTTCCGGTTCAAGGAACAACTGGTGGCCGTCGCGGTCGCCAAAACGGTTGATCTTGTCCTCGATGCTCGGGCAATAGCGCGGGCCCTTGCCGTGGATGCGTCCGCTGAACATCGGGCTATCCTTGAACCCGCTCCGCAGGATGTCGTGCGTCTTGATGTTCGTGCGGGTAATCCAGCATACGCAATCGTTACGGACAAAGTGCGCCGCAGTATCGCCCCAGAAACGGTCGTCCGGCATGCCGTCGGCCAGTTTCAGGTGACGGTCGCTCATGGGCCAGGGCGAAACGTCGCCATGCTGCACGTCGCATTCGCCAAAATCTATGGAATCCGGGTCGAGGCGGCTCGGAGTCCCGGTTTTAAGCCTGCGGAGCGCAATATGCTCGCGGGCAAGGCATTCGGAAAGTTTATCCGCACTCGGTTCGCCCACTCGCCCACCGATGCTCGTCTCAAGCCCGGTGAACATCTTGGAGGCAAGGAACGTCCCGCTCGCAATCACAAGTGCGCGCGTAATGCAGCGGCGGCCATCCAGGAGCGTAAGTTCCAATCGACCATCCACCATGCGGTCGAACGCGGCAAGTTCGCCCTCGATTACCGAGAGGCCGTCGAGCGAGAGTATCGTATCGCGTGCCACCTCGCTGTAGTACTTCATGTCGCACTGGGCGCGCGGGCCCCACACGGCGGGCCCCTTGCTCATGTTGAGCATGCGGAACTGAATGCCGGCCTTGTCGGTCAAAAGCCCCATCAGGCCGCCGAGCGCATCGATATCGCGGACAATCTGCCCCTTCGCCACCCCGCCTACGGCCGGGTTACAGCTCATACGCCCGATGGCATTGACATCCATCGTGAGCATGGCGGTCTTTACACCGAGTTTCCAGGCGGCATGAGCCGCCTCGATGCCGGCATGGCCGCCACCGACTACTACGACATCAAATTCTTGCATTATAAACGGAACGAGAGTCTGGATCCTTCGCGACCCAAAGGTCGCTCAGGATGACGCGATGTGTTACTTCTTGGCTGCCGGAGCAGCAGCGGCAGCAGGCTTGAGCGTATCGACCACGGCAGGCTTCGGCGGGTCGATCTTCCAGACCACGGGAGTGCCTTCCATGAGGGCGGCAATTTCCTGCTTGAGGGTTTCCTTCTCGCTTTCGAAGGCCACGTATTCCTTGTACGAGGCGTCCGGATTCACGAGGTAGACCTTCGGGACGTAGCCGTCGCTGTAGAGTTCACCGAACTGGCGGGCTTCATCCCACACGATGTTGATGGTATCGTCGAACTTTGCGTTGTCGGCAAACTTGCGGATACCGCTCTTGTTGTTTCCACCGCTGGCAACGGCAACCGTGGTCAGGCCCTTCGGGGCAAATTCCTTCGCAATTTCGAGAATCTGCGGAGCGGCATGGGCGCAGTGGCCGCAAGTCGCGGAGAAGTAGAAAATCATGAGCGGCTTGCCGGCCCAGGTTTCGAGATTTTCGGCCTTGTTCGTGATGCCGGTAACCTTCACCTTGAAATTCATCTTGGCGGGCATACCGTTCACGAGCGTATCGCCGCGGAGACCCTTCACCGCTTCCTTCAGCTTGGCTTCTTCTTCCTGGGCCTTCTTCATGGCCTCTTCACGGAGGACCTTCATCTTCTCGTTATAGCGTTCGCCCACTGCCTTGAGGGAATCTTCGGGGAGTGTAAGCGCAACCGTCGTATCGCGGAACTTGGCACCGGCCTCACGGACACCGATTACGAAGTAATCCACGTCGAATTCGGTCTGGAACTGGTTGCCGATGGCCGAGAACTGGTTTTCGAACTGCACGCCGATAAAATAGGAGAACTTCTGGTTGTCGGTCGCATCGTCGCCGAGCTTGACAGCTTCCTTCTTGGGAAGGGCGGCCTTCTTCACCGGCTGGGCCTTCATGGCAGAATCCATGTAAGCGCGGAACTTGGACTGGTCGCCGTTAAAGGATGCGACCGTAGCGCTATCCGGACGGAGCTTTTCCATGCGGGAGCGGGCATTGGCATTGTAGTCAAAGCCGACGCGCCTGAGAGAATCCACAGAAACCTGCAGCTTGAAGTTCGTATCCTTGTTGGCCTTGTAGCTATCCAAGATAGCCTGGACAACCACGTCCTCGTCGAGTTCCTCGCCCATCTGCAGCGGAACAATATTGAAGTTCTGGAGTGCGAACTGGGCACCCAGCATATAGGCAAACTTCTGGTCGTCCGAAGAATTTGCCGAGATGGACTTTGCAGAATTACTGACCGGCATAGAATCACAGGCCGCCATCATCAAAGAAAGCGAGGCAAGGCCAAGCAGGACTTTAGATTTCATTTTTACTCCTTGAACCATACAGGTTCGACTTTTCGAGCTATAAGATAGCAAAATCAGCAAGCAGCGACTTCATTTCGGCAGGAAAATTGACGCTCGTAAATACGCGGGGGGAATCCCAGTACGGGAGGAGCAGCTTCACCTTGTACGCATAGAGCATATGGTAGCGGCCACCCAGGAACCGGTAATCCTCTTCGGAAAGGCCCTCGCGGGCTAATTTGTCGTAATAGATTCCATCGTGGGCATAAAGGCGGTCGGCCACGATCGGGAACCCGAGTTCGGCAAGATGCGCCCGAATCTGGTGCTTGCGCCCCGTCAAAAGTTCGCATTCCAGGGCAGTGTACACCTGGCCATCGCGTTCGAAAACCTTGAGCCTGCGGAAAACCGTAGAACAGGGCTTGCCGTCTTCGAACCGGAACATCTTTACGCGCAGGGGGCTCGCCGGGTCCTCGCGCAGAGGGAAATCGCAACGGAATTCCTCGTGCGGGAACTCACCGCGTACAACCGCAAGGTAGAACTTGCCAAGCAGGATGCGGTCGAGGTTCTTCTGGAAGCGGGCAGCAGTCTCCGCATATTTCGCGAAAAGCATGAGGCCGCCCGTATCGCGGTCGAGGCGGTGCATGGGAGTCGCCGTCTCGCAATCGGTCGCACGCCGGACGACAGATGCGAACGTGTTGTAGAAAATGCGCCCCGTGTGGTGCACAGGAATGCCCGCCGGCTTTGCAACCAGGATAAACTCGTCGTCCTCGAATACGGTATCGAAATCCGTCGGGACTTCGGGCTCCTCGTAGTTTTCCACATGGTAGACAACCTTGTCCCCCTTGTGCGCGATGGTCTCGATGTCTGCAACAACGCCGTTGACCGAGACCAGGCCGCGGGTAAACCGGTCTATCCATTCTTCGCGGCTATGGTAGGTAAAGCGCTCGACCAGGGAATCCAGCAAAGGGCGCCCGTTCTGTTCGGGGCGCACCTCGCTTTCGAAGTACATGTCGCGGGGAGCCTTCATGCGCTACTGCAGGGAATCGCGGGCAAAGCCCTTCTCGGCCGGGCCGTCATCGAAGATTTCGAACTTCTGCGAACCGATAACGGCTCCATTCTTGTAGGCGGTCTCCACTCGGTAACGGCCTGCAGGAGGATTCTTCTTTTTGGTATAACTGCGGTAACCGGCCTCGCGACCGCCCCGCATGACCATGCGACCCGAAGACACCTTGTCGATAAGCTTGTAGCTGCCGGTCGCCTCGTCCTTGAGGAACCAGCGGTATTCCAGTTCCGCCTTCAAGTCGGCAGGCGCATAGACCGACGAAAGGAAATAGACTTCGGCACCGTCTACGCGGTGGACCGACGGGAGCTTCACCCCGATTGTCTGCCAGAACGTGGGGACATCCACATCGCACGAATAGTTCGTCCTGTCAAAATTCTGACATACCATCTGCTGCTTGAGCACGAGCGGTACGGGCGGGACCCAGTTCATCACGTAGGCGACGACAAGCGCGGTACTTATGATAGCGGGTGCAATCAAAACGCGCTTCTTGTGGTGCGAAAGCCTCTGGATGCCCACGCAAACCCCGAAGGAGGCGAGCGTGCTCAAGAAGAACCAGAGGAACCCGATCCTGTGGACCAGATGCGGGATGGTAAAATTCATGAACATCGTCCCGAGCAGGCAGAAGAACGCCAGGCTCACCCCGAAGCTCTCGTACTTTTTCTGCAGGAACTCGTTTCCGACAAGGAGAACGGCGAGCATGAGCACCAGGATAAGGGATGCGAGGGAACCGCTGCTCTTGAAATAGCATACCACAAGGGCGCTGTACATGCTTCCGAAACAGAACTGCATCATCCACGTGAAGCGGGATTTCCAGGCTTCGCTCCACTCGCGGTCGAGGAACCGGTGGTGCACGACAATCGCGTTCTTCGGGACCGCGGTAGATTCGTAACCTATCTTGTCGGCCAACTTCTTGGCCTCGGCAGTCGAGGCGTCGGCGGCACTCTTGAGCTTAGTCGCCGAGGCATCAGCAACGTTCTTGATTTTCGACGCGACCACGGTAGTCGCCGGCTTCGCCATGTTCGCCATCTTGCCCGCAACCGCAGAGAACTTCGCGGAGGCAGCAAACGAACCCGGCCGGGGCGGCTGAGCCGCCGGCTTTGCCGGGGCGGCAGGCTGTACCGGCGGCCTCGGGGGAGCGACAGGCTGCACAGGCGGCTTACGCGGAGTGGCAGTCTTTGCCGCCTGCAAGCGTTCCTTCGTCCAGCCTTCCGGATGTTCCAGGTGAGCAGAGAGCAGCACCACCAGGATAAACGCCCCCACGTAATACGCCAGCAAGAACGCCAAATCGGACTGGTCGATACGCTGCCCGAGCGTTATGGAATCCCAGCTGAAACCCGCAAGGAATGCCACCGCCGGGAAAAACTTCTCGGCCTTCTGCACGGCGGGCTTGGCTCTTAACTTATCTATAAAATCCATTTTCTGCCCCCAAATTAATCCCCATACAAGTCGTTCTCAATAATGTAGCGGTAGACCCTCGGGTCAAGCCCCGCAGGCTTCACGCCCCTGTTGCGCCACAGGTCCTTGCGGATCTGCGTGCTGGAATATTTCCCGACAAAACCTTCCTCGGCCCCGAGCCAGTGGAGCGGCGCATACCCTTTCGAGAGGTGGGCCGCCTCGTCGGGCTTCGGATACCCGTTACGCGCAAACACGATGAGCTCGATATCGCGCAGGAGCAGGTGACCGTTATATTCGGTCCCGTAAAAATGCAGGGGATCGCGCCAGTGCGGGATATTCCCATAGCTGTCCGCACCCACAAGGAGCCTGAAGTTCACGTCGGGGAACTTCTCCTTGAGGCCCATCAAGAACACATAGGACCCGCGAAAATCCCCTTGGCGGATTTCGAGGTCCGAAAGGATGAACCGCGGTTCGTCCGAGGTCACGAGTTCAAGCATCGCGAACCTGTCCTCGGGAGACGCGTTCAAAGTCTTGTCCCAGCGGTCGGGGCTCGGCATGAACCAAACCTCGTCGCAAATTCCGCGCTCCAGGCACAGGCGCGCTACAGTCACATGGTCTACATGAATCGGGTCAAATGCCCCACCCATAACAGCTACGTTCTTCATCGGGAATTTCATTCCTAGTAAACGTAGACGGCAAAACCGAAGTTCATCTGCAGGCGGCTCCCCGACACGTTCTTGTTCAGGAACGGGTCGAAATGGTCGAGGACGTTCCTGTAGCCGATTTCGGCAAAGAACATCGTCTTAGAGAAAATGTTGATAACGCTCCCGACTCCAACGCCCCATTCGTTCCAGGCGACGTCGCCCTCGTCGGAAAGTTCCTTCATGCGCGAAAAGTTGCCCACCAGGTAGATATCGCCGAACATGTGGGCACCGAGTTCCACGTCAAGGTTGTAATGCTCGATATTGGTCTTCTCGCCATCATCGTTTTCGCCGGTAAAGTTGTGGAAGCCGTAACCCGCACGGAAGAACGCCACACGGGGGTACCAAACTCCTGCCACGGGCGCAATCTGCTGGATACCGAGGCCCCGTTCCGTACCGACACCCGTTCCCGAGCCGAGCCCGAGAACACCGCCCACAAAGAGCGGGGCATGAATCCCGGTTGTCTGGGAACCGGCAGTACCCGCAGAGGAACCTTCGGACGAACCCGTCGTTTGCGCAAACGCCGAACCGCAGCACAGGGCCAAGACGCACAAGGCGAACACAATGACTTTCTTCATATTACAGCACCAGGAAAAGAGCCACAAGGAGGCCTAAAGAAATATTCAAGAACGAATCTACTTTATCCAGCCAGAAGTAGGTCTTTTTGAACTCGATACCGCGAATGACCATGCAGAGTTCCCGGTCCGAAAAGAACAGCGTGAGCGCAAGCTTCAACGCGATGACCACGGCAATCCAGGGAACAAGGCCAGAAAAATAGACCAGGACCACATAGCCTATAGAAAGCAGGAGCGACAGGGCCATGTTCGAACGACGCAAGTCCATCTCCTCGGACTCGTTTTCGCGCGCCAGGTTCCGGAACGCATCCGCCTTCTCGCAGAGGGTCGCATAGCTCGCCACGAACTGCGACGCGCTATAGCCCATCAGGATGATGGAGGCGACCATAGTTATTTTTGCAACAATATCCATACACTAAATAATATAATCAATCTCTTGAATTCAGGATGCGCAGGTAGCTCCGGTATCGCGCCCTAGAAAGCGTTCCCTCGTCCAAGGCCTTCAGAACGGCGCATCCGGCCTCCTTCACATGCAGGCAGTTACTGAACTTGCAGGTAAATAGGTCGCTGCTGAAGAACCCGGGGAAAATCTTCGCCAGAGTCTCGGGTTCCATGTCCATGAGCCCGATGCTCCTGATACCCGGAGTATCGATGACAATCCCGCCTTCCGGCAGGTCGAACAGGCTCGACGATATGGTGGTGTGGCGGCCCTTGCCGTCTTTCTCGCGCACCTCGCCCGTCGCAAGCGCCGCCGAGGGGACAAGCGCATTCACGAGCGTCGACTTACCCACCCCGCTCATGCCGCTGAAAACCGAGGACTTGCCCTGCAGTTCAGCGCGCAGAGCGTCAAGGCCCTTCCCCGATTTCACGCTCACAGGAATAACCTTGTCGGCAATGCTCATGAAATCGCGAATATCTTCGGAGAGGTCGTTCTCGCCATTCGGGAGCAGGTCCATCTTGGTGAGCACCAGGATGAACGGCAGGCTGTTCAGGTTCGCCGCGAGCAAAAAACGGTCCATGAACCCGTAATTGAATTCAGGCTGTGTCACGCTCGCGACAATCACCACCTGGTCAATGTTCACGGCAAGCGTCTGCTGCTTGTAGAAGCTGTCGCGGGGGCCGGGCCGCTTGAGTTCGCTCTTGCGGGGCAGGACACGCACCACGCAATACTTCTGGGATCCCACGCCCGCGCCCTCGTCTTCGCCATCGTTCACGAGCCCAAGCAGCACCCTGTCGCCCACCGCCGGGAACTCCCCCAGCTGCTTGGACGTGGTCGCGCGGTACATCGCAGTAACCGTTTCGGGAGCATCGCCCGCACCGGGAGCAGCAAGCCTCACCTCGCAGGTGCGGCGGTGGACTTCGATTACGAGTCCCTCCACGCAATTTTCCTCGCCGATATTCGCGACCGGGTTCTTGAGCTGCTTGATCTTAGCCTTCTTGAACTCGCGGCTGAAGCGTTCCTTTGTCGGGAGTTCGTCCACGACGCCCGAATGCCATTCGCGCAAGGCATCGATACGGCGCGACCTGTGGGCCCGCCTCGATGTCCTAACTTCGCCAAATTCGTCGTCGTCACGCATAATTCAAAATCACTGCAGCACGCGGGTGCGTACCATAACATCGGTCGTATCGTTCACCTTCACCGCGGGGGCGGCCAGCGTGAGGTCGATCTGCCCGCGGATATCCTTCACCTGCCCCTTGAGGCGGGCAAGGCGTTCGCCCGAAAGCTTCGGGGTGGCAATCATCGTCTTCGAAAGCGGGTTTATCCATGAACCCTGCGCGTTCTTGAACCCGTAATGCAGGTGCGGACCCGTGCTGCGGCCCGTAGAACCGACACGCCCGATGGCCTGGCCCGCAGAGACCTTCGCCCCCACGCCCACACCGCGCGCCGAAAGGTGCATGTACCAGCTGGTCGTGTTGTCCCTATGCTTGATGGCAATCTTGTTGCCGCTCAGGTCGTCGTAGCCCGAAACCGTTACGACACCTTCCGCGACCGCATGCACCACAGTCCCCGTCGGGGCACCATAATCCACGCCGTAATGCACTGTCACACGGCCCGTAATCGGGTGCACGCGCGAACCGAAGGAACTCGTTATGCGGAGGTGTTCCAGCGGGTAGCGCAACCCGTCAAAGACAAGCGCGTCGCCGGATTCCGTGTAATGCGCATTATAAGAGCTCTTCGGGTCGGCATCCTCGTAACGGAAAGCCTCGTGATGGCCCACGATGCGCCCGTCGAATTCCGCGTACACGACCTTGCCTGCAACCCACGTATCGTTGTAATACGAATCCTCGAGCAAAATGCGGAAACGGTCGCCCTTGCGCGCCAGCGGGAACGCGACCTTGCACTGCAAAACTCCGCTCACGATACCGACCATGCGGCGCGGAATCCCGACCTTCAAAAGGATGCCGTTCAAGGTGCTTCCCTCTTCGAGCGCACCCTCGTAAACCGACTGCTTCTTCACGACAGGCTTTTCGATGAGCTTGTAGGCGTAGCCGGAATCCGCATTCACGACCACATGCGAAGTAATGACGTTCGGCGCATAGCGGAACCGCTGCACATGCCCGTCCGCATCGACCGCGATATAGAACTTTTCACCCACACGGAGCTTGAACTCCACGCTGTCCTGCATGGCGGAATAGACCTTGCCCAGGTCATTGGCATAACTCTTGTCCTTGTTTTCGACACCGATCCACCTCAGCGAATCAAGGCGCTGGAACAAATGGAACGGCCCCTCGCCGGCTCGTACCGTATCGACGATAATCGTCAGCGGCTTGACACTCCCCATGGTCTGGATTGCAGATTCGAGGGAATCGGTCCGGGTCTCAAGAACCGAAATTTCCTTCCGGAGTTCCATAATTTTTTCATCTTCATGACATCCGGAAAGGATGGACGCAAACGACACCGCAAGGGCGAAAAAAGCAAATTTTCTGAGAATCATCAGGGCAATTACCACAAAACGTTTTGCTCAAATCTAGAAAAAAAGCGTATTCCGCATCACGTATAAGCGAGCCGCAAACCCCATTTTTGAGCAAAAAACGCAGTTTTGGACATTCTGTCAACCCTTTACGGCATAGGCAATCTTGCAGGAATCTTATGTTTTTTCTACTATTGAACCCGACATGAAATTCGTGAAAGCATACATACTCAGTATAGCCATGCTGCCCGCTATTTCTACAGCGAACGATGTGCTGGCTATGGCATCGACTGCCGAAACCGAGGCCCTTCAAAAAAGCGCCATCGCGGACTCCACTCTGAACGCCGCTTCCGTCGAAAATACTGTCACTGTTCCGGTTGTCGAAAAGGCGGCCAGCGAAGAGGGCGATGCCACCGACGGAAACACCGAAGAAGCCAGCGCCGAAGAAAATGTCGCCAGCGCAGAACACGAAGATTCCGAAGAGCTGGACTCCCTGCAAGAATCGACTCTCGAGGCGAATGCTGTCCAGTTCCTGGATTTCAGCGGAGCTCACTTCCCGACCATCCACGGGACCCGCATGAACTCCCCCTACGGCATCCGCAAGCACCGCCTGCACAGGGGTGTCGACATGCATATTACTATTGGCGATTCCATCGTCGCCGCCTACCCCGGTAAAGTTGTCGTCTCCAAGTACAATCGCCGCGGCTACGGCCACTATGTAATGATTGAACACGAAAACGGCACCCGTACCCTTTACGGCCATCTCAAAAAGCGCCTCGTCAACGTGGGCGACACCGTCGAAGGCGGACAACTCGTCGGATGGGGCGGAAACACCGGCCGTTCAAGCGGGCCGCACCTGCATTTCGAAATCCGCTACGGCGAAGTGAACATCGACCCGGCTACCGTTTTCAACATCGAAGAAGGCACGCTCCTCGAGAATACGGATCATTTCTCCATCGCGAGCGCGGTCGAGAGCCACAACGCTATCCAGAAAGAACTCTCGAAGCACCGTTACCACAAGATCCGTCCGGGCGACACCCTCGGGAAAATCGCCATCAAGTACGGAACCACCATCGAGAAGCTCTGCCGCCTGAACGGCATCAAGCGCACGTCGATCCTCCGAATCGGACAGACGCTCCGCTGCTCGTAGAAAAACATCCCCCGACGTAGATGTCATCCCCGGCTCGACCGGGATCTTTTTTATTTAATCACATATCGCAGAATCACAAATTGCGGCGAGCATGCGTTCGTGCGTGCACACCTCGGGCGAAACCCCGCGAACACTCCCCGTAGAATAGAACGACGTGCAGGCGCATTCGTGTGCATGGCAGCGGAACCGCAGGGCGCAGCCCTCGCAGTCTTCCTTGTCGCGGTTGAAAAAGTCCTGGATATCGCGGGCGACCGGCCCACTCCAGATTTGCTCCGGATCGTCGAATACGCATCCCAAGATGTAGGGCGCATCCGGCTTGCTCGTAATGAACCGCGTGCAGGGGAAAAGGTTCCCGTTCGCGGCACAGGCAACAATACCCTCGGCCACCTGGCAGCTAGACTTGCGGTGGCGCTGCCCCGTAAGCCTGAACTTCAGCTTGTCCTGGATAGTCCCCAGGTAAAACGGCACCTTGTTCCGCTTTAGTTCAATCCAGAACGCGGCCAGTTTCTCGTATTCCGCAGCGAGAACGTCGAATTCCTCCCCCGTCCACTTTCCATCAAAATCCACAGCGGCAGTCATGTTCCTGAACCCCTGCGCCTGAATCCAGCGGACAGCCTCCGAAAGCGAATGCATATTCTCGCGGGTCACGACGGACAGGACGACCGTATCCAGTTCGCGAAGAACCGGAATATGCGGCGCAATCAAATTGAAGGAGCCCTCCCCGCCCACCTGCTTGCGGCAGGTATTGTGATGAGCCTCGGGGCCATCGAGCGAAAGGTAGATGCGGAACTTTTCGCGCCTCAGGTACTCGATGATTTCCGCATTCAGGAGCGTCGCATTGGTATTTACCGCAAACCGCAGGCGGAACTTAGGCGATGCCGTATTCGTAGTCGGCGGTCCGAGCAACACATCTTCGCCGAACCGTTCGCGCACAAGTTCCTTCGCAAATTCCACTCCCCTGTGGATAGCGTCCACACAAAGTAACGGTTCGCCACCGAAGAACGTGATGTTCAGGAACCTCTGCCCGAGCTTCAGGGTGCGTTCAAAAGCAAGCCGGATAGCCGACTCCATGATGTCATTCGACATCACCAAGCTGCGGGCCTCGTGGCTCACCTTGTAGTAGCAGTAGGTGCAACGCAGGTTGCACCTTTCGGTTAGCGAAAGAACCAGATTCATTCTTTGTCAGTCTGATTCTCAATCACGCCCGCTTGAGGAGGAGGCGGAGGAACTTCAAGCGAGTCGCCAGGGAGCTGTTCCGTAGAAGACGAAGATGGCGGAATCACTTCGCCAGAAGAAAGCGGCATGCCGGACGTCGTAGAACTAAATCTTATCTGCTGGAACGACGAACTCGAAGGTTCCGCTATCGACGAGCTCGACTCCAGATGATCGATGTCGATGTTACTGCCCGATTCGGGGCCGACAATCTCCGGCGGAATAACCTCGCCCGAAGTGACTTCGAGCGTATCAATTTCGTAACTGCTGGACGACGGCGGTAAAATTCCCGCCGACAGCGGAGGTTCTTCGGAATTGCTAGAGTTTGGCCGAGGAGCTATGCTGCTGGACGAAACCCCGCTGGTAGGATCAATACTCGACGAAAATTTTGTCTGGGAGGAACTGGATCCCGGCCTGACATCGCCATCGCAAGGCATTTCCCCGCAAGTCATCTGTTCAGACGATTCAATGGTTTCAATATCCCCGCCAGCCACCACATCGCCACAAGCCGTCAACGTTGCACCCGAAAGCGAGAGCGCAGCCGTAATACCGAGCATCGAGGCCAAATTCTTTTGCGTGGATTGAGACCACTCGCGGTTCTTTTCAATCTTGCATTTTTTAATATCCATGTTTTCTCCTTTCCATAACAATATACATTATAAATCGCGCGCAAGCACAGCAAACCGCATATTTTATCAAAAAGCTGTGCGATAGAACGAAAAAAAAAACGCCAAGAACGCCATATAACACAAAGCGTTGCATATGCAAAAAAAGAGTATCTAGAAAAGCCGCCTTCTTCCATGAAAGCGGCTTATCACATTTTCCAGAAACTTTTTCGTTATTTCAGAATAACACTCTTAGCACCAACCATACCATTCTGTTTAACAATCACGATATAGCGACCGTTAGGCACAATTCCAGAATTCCATTGCACATGATGGAGACCAGCGCGAAGGTTCTCCCTTGCAATATTAGCCACAACGGCACCATTGGCATTGACCACAGAAATATTGACACTGCCCGCAGACTTGAGGTTCACTGCAATTGCAGAATGGTCAACACCCTTGATTTCCGGAGAGAACTGGCTATCATCAGCAAAGGATATTTCTTTAGCAGGTGCAAAAAAACTGCCAGAATTCGATTCTTTCTTTAAAGAACCTCCAGTCCATTTGATTGCATAGTAGGTCGTATTGTCAGATCCATCCACTATTTTTCTGATTCTTTTCTGGATACTTTCAGAAAGTCCATGCCAATTCCAGGAATTCCGATTCTTACTATCTTCGTCGTCTATATAGATCTCGCTAAGAGCAATATTCGTCTTCTTAACATTAGCAAAGACGCCATACTGGCCATCCACAGGATATGTCCTACTAGAACTGCTATCTGCCGGAACAAAGCAATATTCCAAATCTGCGTTACTGCCAACATTATTGGGCCATATATCCCTCTTATGACTATTCTTGTTATTAGAATCTTCCGTATCATGATGGCGGGTAAAATGCTTGGATCCCTTAGGGCAAGCATCATCGAGCTTCAACACAACATAATCATAAGGGACTGTGGGCATTTTCTCATAAAACACCGGCTTATAAGTAAACGTAGCCCTAGAACCAAGATCAATCCCTATAGGGGATTTATTCCCACTAACGACACGCGTTTTGTTATTGCTATCCTCTCCATCTAGCGTAATAGAAAGGACTTCGTTTGCATAGACATTACCCTTATCTTTGGGAGTTTCATTTGTCAACAAGCCAACCCTTTTTGATTTGTTACCAAGGGATTCTTCATACAAAACACTTCCTGATTTCGACGTAATTCGAACACGAACATCAAAAACTTGTGCACTAGTTGAAAACCAATCAGATCGACCTATAAAGACAAGCGTAATTCCGACTCCAGTAGTCTTACTCGGGAAATATGCCCCCTTCGCGATTTTTTGACTGCTATAATCAAGTTCGGCAATTTTGTACACATCCGCAGAAACCCTTTCCCTTTTTTTGGTAAGTTTTCCTTCCGGTTTACCAATTGATTGAACACTTACGTCCTGCGTATTGAGGGATTTATAATAGAACTGTATTTTAAACCCATTTATCTCACTACCGGTATTATGAATATTCAATAAATGGACAGAGCGAATACCATCTTCAGCACCACGGTTTTCGCGACCCACTTCTATTGCGGCAAAACTTACTGACGCGCAAAGAAGCATCAGCATACACAATCTTTTTTTCATATTTCTTTCTCCTATAAAAAAATAGTTGCATATAATTTAGGATAAATTTGTTCAAAATGCAATACTATTTACAAAAAAAGTATATACGTTTATCTGTTTTTTCCAACACAAAGTAAAAAAGAATCAACACAAACCAAGTTAGCCTCATAAACTTGAAGATTGTTTTCAAAAAAATGTAATCTTCAGGCAATCAATTTTTACTATAACCTCAACACCCCTTTCATTTTTTTCGCAGAATTGCAAGTTTGTAAAAAAAACGTCTAGTCACAGACCAACTGGACGACAAATTCAAAAAAATGCAAAGAATCAGTCTTTTTGAAATAAATTCTTTAATCAAAAAAAATCGCTTTAGAACTACTTCTAAAGCGACTTCTGAAAAACGCGAAAAATAATGAATTTACGCTTACGAGAAATTTGGCTTAGACCTTCAATTCGCCAGCATCAATGCTCTGCCAGTCGGCCACAGCGTCGATAGCCGGGCGGACTTCTTCAGTCACAAACTTCACGACCTGGCCAGGAGCGCGGCCCACGAACTTGCGCAGGTCGAGAATTTCCTTGAGCTTTTCTTCGGTTAGCCCAAGTTTCTGGAACTTTTCGTTCTTCAGAACGCGTTCAAGCAAGTCGTTGTCCTTGCCCTGTTCCTTCACGACCTTGCCGGCTTCCATGGACATCACGCGGATTTCTTCGTGGAGTTCCTGACGGTCGCCGCCATTCTTCACGCCTTCCATGATGATGTTTTCGGTAGCCATGAACGGGAGTTCGGCCATAATGCGCTTTTCGATAACCTTCGGGTAAACGACGAGGCCGTTGGTGACGTTCTCGGCGATGATGAGCATGGCATCCATAGCGAGGAATGCTTCCGGAATGGCGAGGCGCTTGTTCGCACTGTCATCAAGCGTGCGTTCGAACCACTGCGTTGCCTGCGTGAAGGCGGTACTGTTGACCTGAGCCATCACGAAACGGGCCAGGGAGCAAATGCGTTCGCTGCGCATCGGGTTACGCTTGTAAGCCATGGCGCTGGAGCCGATCTGGGTCTTTTCGAACGGTTCTTCCACTTCCTTCACGCCCTGCATGAGGCGCATGTCGGTAGCAAACTTGTGCAGAGACTGAGCGATGGAGCTGAGCACCTGGTTCACGCGGTTGTCCCACTTACGAGTGTAAGTCTGACCGGTGATGGTGAGCACACGCTTGAAGCCAGCCTTGGCAGTCACGCGGCGGTCGAGTTCCATAATCTTTTCTTCGTCGCCGTTGAACAGGTCCATGAAACTAGCCTGCGTACCGGTCGTACCCTTCACGCCGCGGAACGGAAGCACTTCGATGAGGAAGTTCAGTTCTTCGAGGTCGATGAGCATGTCCTGGAGCCAGAGGCAGGCACGCTTACCCACGGTCGTGAGCTGGGCAGCCTGGAAGTGCGTGGCGCCGAGCTGGGCCATGTCCTTGTATTCCATGGCAAACTTGGAAAGCTTGTCCATCACGCGGCAGAGACGCTTGCGGACGAGAATCATAGCCTGCTGCATCTGGATGAGGTCGGTGTTGTCGCCCACGAAAGCAGACGTCGCACCGAGGTGGATGATGCCCTTGGCCTTCGGGCACTGGACGCCGTAAGCGTAAACGTGGCTCATCACGTCGTGACGGCGGCGCTTTTCTTCTTCTTCGGCTACTTCGAAGTTGATGTCCTTCTCGTGAGCCTTCAGTTCGTCCACCTGCTCCTGCGTAATCGGGAGGCCGAGCTCCATTTCGGATTCGGCGAGGTAAATCCACAGCTTGCGCCAAGTCTGGAACTTGTACTGCGGGCTGAAGATGAAGCTCATTTCCTTGCTGGCGTAACGCTTGATAAGCGGGCTTTCGAACTGATCGCGCATATTTTTATCCTTGTTTGAATTTTACAAGGGTAAATTTAGAAAAAAACTCGACAACACGCTCACAGAGAACCAACAAAAAAAGGTATGCAGCCCCCAAAGACCGCATACCTCAAATAATTAAAAACGACTAGTTCTGGTATTCGTTAGGAACTCTCAGAAGATTGTAACCCAAAAGCACACGGCCACCATCATTGCGGTGCCTTGAGATTGTGATCGTCAAGGGGCGATTGCTATTCGACGTAAACTCGACAAACTCGAAGGGGTTAGCCCAAGAACCCGAGTAGCCCACTCTAACCCCATTCTGGGAAACTTCTAAGTCAAGATCCTGTGTAATCCTTCCAGAATTGTAGACATACGTTCCGCTCGAGAGCCACGCAATAGCAATACGATACTTCTTATTGGGTTCGATGTTCGATTCAGTAAACGAGATTTTACCATTACTATCAAAGAACTCTCCATTGTTTCCGTTCCAAAAACGAGACCGATTGTTCTGGGTCATCGCCTTGCCATCAGGAATACCCATGGCAATTTTGAACGGCGCGTTATCTCCATCGTGCCGTGCAGCGTTGCTTATCTTTTTAACACTCGAAGTAATCAAGAGGGCTTTGACCACCTCAGGATGCCACCTATAGAACGGATGACGATCAAGCAGCAGCGCTGTTGACGCCGCTGTATATGGAGTTGCGGCACTTGTGGATCCTAAAAACGGCCAGACCTTAACCTTATTTCCATTAACATTTAACGAAAGACGGTCTTCTCCAGGGAATAAAATATTAGAGAAATTCGCAATTTCAGGCTTGACATATTCCCTTCCCGATTCAGGATCCGAGGAGATTTCTCTTAATTTGGGATTTTTCCAACTTGAAGTGGCGTTATACGTCATATCATCAAGAACTGCGCCTACAGAAATCACGTTAACGCCCCTAGCAACAGCAGAAGCCTGCCCACTCGAGCCATCGCCATTTCCTGCATTACCAATACTAGCAAATTGTATCGCTCTTGTCGCATAGATATAGTCATCAACATCTCTACTTTCTTCATTATATTCTTCACCCGGGTTCCCATAGGAATGGCTTCCTATATATATTTTCGGATCCTTGTAATATCCATTTGCAGGGAACACGGTCTCAAGAGACGTATAAGCAGGAGAACAATTTTGCATGTAACCATATAAAGGTGCCTTGGGAGCAATCCTATTCAAAATTCTAGCAACATTTGTCGCATGCGCAGTATTTGGATATTTGTTTCCACAATCACCATCCATTATCAGCTTATTATCAGAAATAACACCAGCAAAAGGCGCTCCATTTTCCGTAAAGGATATCCCAATTCCATCACCTTTATACCCAGCATTGAGGAAAGAACTATTCAAATTTGATTTTTGTAAAAGATTCCTATAATCGCTATATCCACGAGAATCCTCACTAGTCACAGTTGTTGCACTAAGCACCACGAAGTAGTAGAAGCTCGGATCTTTAGCAGGAAAATTACTCGTATTTCCCCTTACATACGAACTACGGCCTTTGTCATTATCTTCGATTTGATTGATACGCGATAAATACTGCGATTCAGACAACCCCTCATCAGAGTCAAGAGCATACCAGCGACGTCCATTACGGTATTCAAAAGCACCATAGGTTTTACGAATGCTCGCCTCAGACGGATAATTCGCAACCTTAGCCAGCGACTTCGTTTTAACCACATCAGACTTTTGATCAACCGATTTCTTGACATCCTTTATATAGGCTTTCGGTACATTGCGCGTAGAAGTGACATGGCGACCAAGGACGTCAGCCTTCATTGACGCGGACTGCTCTGCTGCTTGCGCACTCAAGGCAAAAGCGCAGCAAAGAAACAACGAAGAATATTTTTTTCTCATTTTCTCTCCTGTATTTCAACGTCTAAACAACTTAACACGTTCGTATCATCGTTTATAGACATTTTAAATTTAATCACAAAATCACATTTCACAAACAAAATAAGAAATAAATAATTTTTTACAAAAAAAAGGCACGCAATCCTAAAAAGAATTGCAAGCCTTAATAAAACAAACCTAATATGGTCTTACTAGTTCACTTCTACAAGGTTGTAGCCCAAAAGCACACGGCCACCGTAATTTTTGTACCGATTTATACGAATGTTCAAATCCGCCGATTCAGTAGCCGTAAACTCAACCATTTCGAACGGATTATCCCACGATGTAGAGGACGCCACAAAATGTCCGTTCTGGTACACGTGCAGGTCTAAATCCTGCGGGAGATAGCCAACTTCGTCGATAAACTCACCACTATTCAGCCAAGAAATCGCAATTCGATATTTTTTTCCAACCTTTATATCACTTTCCGTAAATTCAATATCACCATTCTGGAAATAATCGTCATTGCGTCCATTCCAAAAACGGGAACGATTATTTGTAAACATTGTTTGACCATCGACAACACCCATCGCATATTTGCCATCATTGTCAGGATCATGCTGCGCAGCGTTACTAATAGTCTTGACACTAGACGTCAGCAAAAGAGCTTTAACAACTTCCGGATGCCACTTATAGAACGGGAATTTTTGCAGCAACAAAGCCACTGTCGCCGCAGTGTAAGCCGAAGCCGAAGCAGTTTGCATGAAATAAGAATGCAACTTGGAATTACCCCAGAAAATCAGGGATGTTTCATCTGGGAACAAGAAATCAGAAAAATTAGCAATCTCCGGTTTCACATACGAAGCACCCGATTCAGAATACTTTGGATTAGTCCTGCTAGACGTCTTATGATACTCCAAATTATTGCGGACCGCACCAACAGAAATTGCATTCACACTCTTTGCCAAATCATTTATCCGTGCGGATGCACCATCATGCAAACCATTCTCACCGACTCCAACAAATTCTATCACTCTTGTATAATAAATTATTTGGTCAAGAGCCATATTTTGCTTTGAATATACAGAGCCATATTTCCCTCCCTTTATATTCCCGATATATATTTTGGGCGTTTGACCAAAACCGCCTATAGGAAAAACAAAATCCCCATAGTGGCTATAGTCAACACAATTACTCGAGTACCCATACAAAGTTGCCTTAGGAGCAACATGGTACAACAGCCTAGCCACTCTTGTCGCATTCAGCGCACCATCTTTATTTATCTGGTCTTCGCAATCAGCGACCATTCTCAATCTACCATTTGGGAAAATTCTCGATTCAGGCAGCCCATCTTCAACAAAAGATATACCAATATTTTTACCCATAATATTCGAATTATAGGTATACTGAGGCAAATTTGAACTATTCGTAACAGAAGCAATACTTCTAAAGTCAATCGTTTCCATCACGGGATTTCCATGGGAGTCATAAAGCGGATCCGTTTTCAATCTGAGACTACACGATTCCTGCCCTCTACAAGTATTAGGTTCATCTCCACTTGCATAATAATATCTACTTTCTGGATACACATTATCAGGGTACTCCGTCCATGCATACAACCGCATAAACGTGTTTCTAACCAAATCACTTTCTTCTATCGCCTCCATCAAATCCCTATATTCATATTCGGTACGCGATTCTCCATTGAGAGTATAGGTTCTTTTCATAGTTCCATTTTTATCTGGACGATATTCAAATGATGCCCACGTCTTAAATGCTTTTTTATTTTCATCTTCATCCCAACGCTTCATCAAGGTTTTGGATTTCACCAAGTCAGACTTCTGACCACCTTGTTTTTTGACATCTTTTACATAAGCCTTTGGCGTATTGCGCACAGAAGATACATGACGGCCAAGAACGTCTGTTTTAGACCCAGCCGATTCCCCCGCAGCCTGAGCACTTACCGCAAAGGCACCACAAAGCAATAAAGATAAATATTTCTTTTTCATTTCTTTCTCCTATTTTGGGGTAATAATAAAGGTTTGATTAGTTCTGGTATTCGTCAGGAACTCTCAGAAGATTGTAACCCAAGAGCACTCGGCCACCATCATTGCGGAACCTTGATATTGTAATAGTCAAGGGGCGGTCACTATTTGACGTAAACTCAACAAATTCGAAGGGATTACCCCAAGAACCTGAATAACCAACTCTCTCCCCATTCTGATCGACATAAAGGTCTATATCCTGCGGAATCCTTCCAGAATTATAGACATACGTTCCGCTCGAGAGCCACGCTATAGCTATGCGATACTTCTTATTGGGTTCGATGTTCGATTCCGTAAACGAGATTTGGCCATTGCTATTAAAAAACTCGTCATTGTCTCCGTTCCAAAAACGAGAGCGATTGTTCTGGGTCATCGCCTTGCCATCAGGAACACCCATGGCAATTTTAAACGGAACGTTATCTTCATCATGCTGTTCTGCGTCATTTATCTTATTAACACTCGAAGTAATCAGCAAAGCCTTGACAACTTCGGGATGCCATCTATAGAACGGATATCGATCCAGCAACAGCGCTGTTGACGCCGCCGTGTATGGAGTTGCAGAACTTGTGGCTCCAAAGCGCGGCTTTATAAGATTTGCGGAAGTCTGTTTATTTACGTATACAGCGTCATCTTCAGGAAATAGAATATCAGCAAAATTCGCAATTTCAGGCTTGACATATTCCCTTCCAGATTGAGTATCCGAGGAGTTTTCCCTTAATTTAGGATTTTTCCAACTCGAAGATGGATAATACGTCATGTCATTACGAACTGCACCAACAGAAATCACATTAACACCCATCGCCACTGCAGAAGCATGGCCGTTTGACGTATTTAGCAACCCAGAATTACCAATGCTACCGAATTCAATAGTTCTTGTTTCATAGATATAATCATCAATATCTCTACTCTCCAAAGCATACTCTTTATGCGGATTTCCATAAGAGTGACTCCCTATGAACACCTTCGGAGAAAAAGGATTAAAGCCATCTGGAGGAACCACAACAGAATTATTCCATTCATTCTTACAATTATTCAAGTAACCATATAACGTTGCTTTGGGAGCAACGCGATTCAAAACCCTAGCAACATTTGTCGCATGGGGAATTCCACTATATGCTGTTCCGCAATCGCCCTTCATCACCAACTTACTTGTTGGAACAATCCCCGCCAATGGGGCACCATTTTCCGTAAAAGATATACCAATGTTATTTCCCTTATAACCATTATTATAAAGAGTATTGTACAAATTAGAATTCTTTAGAATTTTCTTGTAATCCAAAAATTCATGTTCATCTCCTGTAGAAGTTATAACATATCCATGAACATCTCGACCAGGTTCATACGAAACGTGCGCATAACAAGACGTTTTTCCAACACAATCATCAGTCCCTTCGAACGTGACAAAATAATACGCACTAGGGTTTCTTGTAGGAAAGTCGTGAGAATTGCTCCTATAATACGATTCGCGGCCGTTATCATTTTCCTCTATCTGGTTTATTTTCGATAAATACAGAGATTCAGACAAGCCCTCATCAGCGTCAAGAGCATACCACCGATGTCCATTACGATGTTCAAAGGCGCCATAGGTTTTACGAATGCTCGCCTCTGATGGATAATTCGCCACCTTAGCCAACGATTTCGATTTAACCACGTCAGACTTCTGATTAACCTGCTTCTTAACTTCCTTTATATACGCCTTCGGCACATTGCGTGTAGAAGACACATGGCGACCAAGAACGTCGGCCTTCGGTGATGCAGACTGCTCAGCAGCTTGAGCGCTCAACGCAAAGGCACAGCTAAGGAATAATGTGGAATATTTTATTTTCATCTTTTTCTCCTATATTTCAATGTTCAAACAACAGAACATTTATGAACATTCCAAATCTAGTCACAAACAATTAATTTATCAACAAAATGCACAATAAATTATTATTACAATTAACTAACATATCCAAGAAAGAGACAACAACGTAATACAAGCAAACTACATGGTATACACACACATACAAAAAAAGCGGTCCACAAAAAGACCGCATACCTCAAATAATTAAGATTTGATTAGTCCTGATATTCGTTAGGAACTCTCAGAAGATTGTAACCCAAAAGCACACGGCCACCATCATTGCGGTACCTTGAGATTACGATTGTCAAGGGGCGGCCGCTATTCGACTTAAATTCAACAAACTCGAAGGGGTTTGCCCCAGAATTCGAGTAGTCGACCCTTTTCCCATTCTGATAGACATAAAGGTCTATGTCCTGCGGAATCCTTCCAGATTTGAAGACATACGTTCCACTCGAGAGCCACGCAATAGCTATGCGATACTTCTTTTGGGGTTCGATATTCGATTCAGTAAACGAGATTTGACCATTACTATCAAAGAACTCTCCATTATCCCCGTTCCAGAAACGAGAACGATTGTTCTGGGTCATCGCCTTGCCATCAGGAATACCCATAGCAATTTTAAACGGGGCATTATCTACATCGTGCTGCTCGGCGCCTTTTATTTTATTCACACTTGAAGTAATCAACAAAGCCTTGACAACTTCGGGATGCCACCTATAGAACGGATAACGATCAAGCAGCAGCGCTGTTGACGCCGCTGTATATGGAGTTGCGGCACTTGTGGCCCCCAAATGCGGATCTATACTTAAACGACCATTATTAACTTGTATACGCACCCGCTCTTCTCCAGGGAATAAAATATTAGAAAAATTCGCAATTTCGGGCTTGACATATTCCCTTCCTGATCCAGGAACCGAGTCGTTCACCCTTAATTTTGGATTTTTCCAACTTGAAGTGGTGTCATACGTCATATTATCAAGTACTGCGCCTACAGAAATCACGTTAAGGCCTCTGGCAACTGCAGAAACCTGTCCACTCGAGTCATTACGATTTCCGTCATTACCCATACTAGCAAATTGTATCGTTCTTGTTGCATAGATATAGTCATCAACATCTCTACTGCTACCGTCTCTGATACTGTCTCCATTATATCTTTCACCTGGACTCCCATAGGAATGGTTTCCAATATATATTTTCGGGTTCTTGTAATATCCATTTGCAGGGAACACGGCCTCAAGAGACGTATAAGTAGAACAATTTATCATGTAACCATACAAAGACGCCATGGGTGCAATTCTGTTCAAAACTCTAGCAACATTTGTCGCATGCTTAATTAATGGATATCTGTTTCCACAATCACCATCCATTATCAGTTTGTTATCAGAAATAACACCGGCAAAAGGCGCTCCATTTTCCGTAAAGGATATCCCAATTCCATCACCTTTATATCCTGCATTATGGAAAGAACTATTCAAATTTGATTTTTCTAAAAGATACTTATAATCGCTATATCCACGATTATCCTCACTACTCGCAGCTGTCATATTAAGCACCACGAAGTAATAGAAACTCGGATCTTTAGCAGGAAAATTACTTGTATTGCTTCTTACATACGAAATACGACCTCTGTCATTATCTTCGATTTGATTAATACGCGACAAATACTGCGATTCAGACAACCCCTCATCAGAATCAAGAGCATACCAGCGTCGTCCATTACGGTATTCAAAAGCACCATAGGTTTTACGAATGCTCACCTCATACGGATAATTCGCAACCTTAGTCAGCGATTTCGTTTTAGCCACATCAGACTTCTGATTTACCTGTTTCTCGACATCCTTTATATAGGCTTTTGGTACATTGCGCGTAGAAGTGACATGGCGACCAAGAACGTCAGCCTTCATTGACGCAGACTGCTCTGCGGCTTGTACACTCAAGGCAAAAGCGCAGCAAAGGAACACCGAAGAATATGTTTTTCTCATTTTCTCTCCTGTATTTCAATATTTAAACAACAAAACACATTCGTGTTATTATTTATGAATAATTTTAAATTTAATTATAATTCAGAAACAACATAAGCGACAAGTATTTTTTTAGTAAAAAAAAGCATGCAATCCTAAAAAGAATTGCATGCCTTAATAAAACAAACCTAATACGGTCTTACTTCTTCACTTGTAGGGATAAAGAAGACCGTCTGCCATATTTCCAGAATCGAATGGTTTGATTATCATAGATTATCTAATAATAATTCTGTTGGCAACCGTCGTACAAAATTAACACAAATTTATCTGTACTTACAAAGTAATTTCTTTTTTGTTTTCTGCAAAAAAAAGCACAGCAAATCACTTGCTTTTTTATTGTTATAATTGCATATTTTAAGTGCAAACCAATCATTTTTCACAGGAGAAAATTTATGGCTAACTTAACAATCTCTTTAAATGACGAAGACAAGAAAAGCATCACAAAATTCTGCGACAGAATCGGGATAACGGTGTCAGGACTTTACAACATTTTCACCAAGCAGGTTCTTCGCGAAGGGCGCATTCCATTCGAAATCGGAGTAGAAACCCACAACAATATCGCCGTAAAAGAACTAAACGGGAGGCAATAAAAAGGTTCCATTTTCAAAAAGAACAACATACATGAAAACGCTCCAGCGACTAACCGCTGAAGCGTTTTGCTTTTAAAAATTTTGGAGTTCTTTATACTTCGCTAGCGAATTCTTCCATACTCTTGCGCACGGGGTGCCTGGGCGAAGGGCCGCCGTTCTCGGGGTCGGCGTAGCCGATATCCAGGAGGCAGGCGAGTTTCAAGTTGTCCGGAAATTCGAAAGCGCTTTCGATGTACGATGCGTTGAAGCCGCGGGCCCAGAGTGTCGCAAGGCCGAGGTCAGTCGCCTGCATCATCATCGATGTGGTAACGATGCTCGCATCCATCACGCCGCTGTTAAAACTGTCGTTGTACTTTTCGGCGGTATAGCAGTTGGGTTCATCGTAGCAAACCATGAGCACCACGGGGGCGTTGTAGGCCATGCGGGTAATGCCGCGGATCTTTTCCAGAGCCTCGGGGGACTTGATGACCTTCACGGTCACAGGCTGCGCGTTGATTGCCGTCGGGGAAAGGCGGCCCGCCTCGAGCACCTGGACGAGTTTTTCGGGTTCTACCGCCTGCGCGGAAAAGGCACGGCAGCTATAGCGATTCTTGGCAAGTTCGATAAAAGACATAGGGACCTCTTTTTTTGAGGAAATATACATAACTGGATCCTTCGACTCCGTTTCACTCCGCTCAGGATGACACCCTTTTTGACGCCTTTTCCCCAAAGAGGATAACTCAACTAAGCCACTAAAGTGGCAAGTTTCGTATAGGCGTCCGTGGCTACGGCTCAAATATGCGAAAGCAAACTTTCGCGCATTACTCGCCTTGCACACTTTTACTACATTGGCGCTCCTTCAGAGCGCATTTAGTACGGCTCGGCCATGTCAAAGTAACAAGTTACTTTGCCGCGGCGCACGCCTTTTACTAAATTTGGGCACATGAAAAATTTTTACGTTACAACGCCAATTTATTACGTTAACGACGCCCCGCATATCGGGCACTCCTACACCACCGTCCTCGCGGACATCCTCACCCGCTTCCACAAAATTCTCGGCTACCAGACGTTCTTCTTGACCGGTACCGACGAACACGGCCAGAAGGTACAGCGCGCCGCCGACAAGCGTGGCGTGACCCCGCAGGAACATGTGGACGAATACTACCACCGCTTCGAGGACCTGTGGAAGAAGATGGGTATCGGTAACGACTTCTTCATCCGCACCACGATGCCCGAACACAAGGCCTTCGTGCAGGAATGCCTCCAGAAGCTCTGGGACAAGGGTGAAATCTACTCGAAGGAATACGAGGGCTGGTACTCCGTGGGCGAAGAACGCTTCTTCAGCGAAGACGAACTCGACGAGAACAAGTGCGACCCCATCAGCCACCGCCCGGTGGAATGGCTCAAGGAAAAGAACTACTTCTTCAAGATGGGTTCTTACCAGCAGAAGCTGATTGACTTCCTCGAAAGCCACAAGGACTGGATTGTGCCGGACTACCGTTGGAACGAAATCCGCGGATTCCTGCGCCAGCCGCTGAACGACCTTTGCATCAGCCGTCCGAAGATCCGCCTCAGCTGGGGCATTCCGCTCCCGTTCGACCAGGATTACGTGACTTACGTGTGGTTCGACGCGCTCCTCAACTACGTGAGCGCCTCCACCGCCTTCCACAAGACTTATGCCGACGGCACGCCGATCTGGCCCGCCACCTACCACCTCATCGGTAAGGACATCCTCACCACGCACAGCGTGTACTGGCCGACCATGCTCATGGCGCTCGACATCCCGCTCCCGCAGCACATCCTCGCCCACGGCTGGTGGCTCGTGAACGGCGGCGAAAAGATGAGCAAGTCCGCAGGCAACGTCGTGAACCCGATGGACTACATGGAAAAGTACGGCATCGACGCGTTCCGTTACTTCCTCGCCCGCGAAATGGTCGTCGGTCAGGACGCGAACTTCACGCATGATGGTTTTGTCCGCCGCATCAATAGCGACCTCGCGAACGACCTCGGCAACGTGCTGAACCGCGTGCACCGTCTGGTGCTCAACAACTTTGAAGGCAAGCTCCCCGCCGCCACCTCCATCGGTGACGCCGAGAAGGAAGTCATCGATCTCGCGAACAAGGTCATCGAAGAAATCAAGGAAGGCCTGCCGCAGGCTCGCCTCTCCCAGTCCATCGAGACCATCATGCAGTTGGTGCGTAGCATCAACCGCTATCTCGAAGTCAAGGCTCCGTGGAAACTTGCGAAGGACCCCGCCCTCAAGGACGAACTCGCGACCGTGCTCTACGTTTCTGCCGAAGCCGTGCGCCTCTCGCTTTGCCTGCTGTGGCCGGTGATTCCGGGCAAGGCCGAAGAAGGCCTCGCCATGATCGGTTCCAAGTTCCAGAGCGCCGAAGACCTCGCTTGGGGTATCCTCAAGGGTGGTGAAACGTTCGGCGAAGGCAAGCCGCTCTTCCCGCGCATCGAAGAAGAAGTCAAGAAGCAGGAAGCCCAACCGAAGCCCAAGCAGAACAAGCCCCTGATGGCCGCCGACGTGCCGGCCGCCATGGACATGCGCGTGGCCCAGATCAAGGAAGTGGCAGACCATCCGGATGCCACAAGTCTCTACGTGCTCAAGGTTGATGCGGGCGAAGGCGAACTCCGCACTATCTGCAGCGGCCTCAAGAGCAGCTACAAGGCCGAAGAACTGAAGGACCGCAAGATCCTCCTGTTCGCGAACCTCAAGCCGAGCGCACTGCGTGGCATCATGAGCCAGGGCATGCTCTTTGCCGGCGACCTTGACAACGAAGCGCACACCTGCAGGCTCGTCTCCGTGCCCGAAGACGCCAAGCCGGGTGACCGCGCCCTGTTCAAGGGCGTTGCCCCGAGCGAACCGCGTGAACTCAAGGTGAAGGACTTCGAGAAGATTGCGCTTTCCGTGAAGGGCGGCGCGGTGTTCTGCGATGCGCTTGCGCTCGAAGTGAACGGCAAGGCCGTGACCTGCGACGTGCAGGATGGTAATGGGGTCCACTAGTTATATAGAGACCGCCAGTTCAACCAACAACCACTTGTTTTAAATGCGAGTATTCCTTCTTGGAATACCGCATTTTTTGTAAGCAGCGTCACAAACAAGTGCATTTCATCTCCATTCCATTCACTTTCGTCAAAAACTCGGCAGATAAATTTCCTTTTTTTATTTTTGGCGGTATATTAGGATTATGAGATTCTTCTACCTGACACTTATCGCCGTCCTAATCACGCTCAGCGGATGCACCATGCACCCGCCTTCGGCATCTGGTTTCATGGAAGCGATGGAACGCACAATTGACGGCCCGGACAAGAGCGGCGTCATCTCCGCGACGGCGAAGAAGAACAACTTCAGCATGTCGGCCGACGAATGGGAAATCCCTATCGGCCTCGAATACGTCAAATCGACAAACAACGGTTTCGTCTCGGGATTCGGGCTACTCCCCTCCCCGTATTTCGTCGTGGGGTTCGGCAACCAGTACCTAGCCACGCGAGTCTGGGCATCCGCCATATGGGTCGGCGTCACGGTCGCCATCGTCTGCGCCTCGGGGTACTGCAGCGACGACGATGAAGATGGAGAATACAGCTACTCTTACGAAAGCGACGACGATGACATTGTACTGGACAGCTGGCTGGCCGCATGGACGGAACTGTTCAGCGGCGGTTTCTCGCTCATACAGCAAATCCCCATCGGGGACGCCCTGCGCATCGGTGTCGAAGAATATATCTGCCGCAACATCTGGCTAAACTTCAGCGATTTCGGGGAACAGGAAGACTTCGGGAACGTCGAACTCGGTATCGGGGGCTATGTCAGTTTCCGCTTCGGCATCCACAGGCTTTCGCTCGAAGCCCGTTACGCCATGCTCGACTTCAACCCGTCTAAGCCGCGCCTGACCGTAAGCCTCTCCTACAACTACTCCATCCCGCTCAAGAGAGTCACGGCAAACTAAACCAGGGGCCAAGCAACAACTTTACGGCACCGCAATCTTGTAGATCTGCGGCCAGTATTTGCCTGTAACCCACAGGTACTTGCCGTCGTAGGCAATCCCGTTCAGCACATCGATGTTGCGGTACTTCTTGTAGATTTCGTGACCCTTCGCGTAAAAATCCAGATATTTCACGACTTTCCCGCTAGGCAGGTCAATAACCGCAATAAGCGGCGATTGCCAAATATTCGCATACAGGGTGTTCCCCACCACTTCGAGCTCGTTCAGGTTCTTTACCGGCCTGCCGCCGTCGGTCACACGGATGGAGCCCACCACGTCGAACGAGCCGAGCGCAATCTGCAATAGTTCGTCGCTGCCGTTGCTCATCAGGAGGGCGCTCTGCCAGTATGTGAGGCCCCAACCCTCGGTCGGTATGCGGAATTCGCCCTTCGCGCGGAACGGCTTGCGGCTGTAGATGAATGCCTTCCTGGATTTCCACGTGAGGTAGAAAATATCGTCGCCGACTGCGATGGAGCCTTCCCCGAAATAGCGTTCCGCAAGGCGCGCGGAATCGAGAATCTTGCCTTCGGGAGTACGCCTATACAAGCCGGATTCTCCATACTGTCCCGTAGTTTCAATCAGATCCCTGCCGTCAAAGAACAGCCCCTGCGTAAAATGGGATGTCTCGTGCGGGATGGAATCAAGAATTTCGGGCACGACGCGCGGAGCCTGGGCATAGGCAAACGTCGAGAGTGCAGAAACGAGAGCGGAGAGAATAGCAAACTGAGCGATGCGCATATTCCAAAATTACTAATATTAGAGAATATGGGTGAACTCAGGACACCGGCCAAGGTCAAGATTATCGTGGGCATCCTCGCGAAGGACGCCCAATCGGTCGAGGCTGTCCGTGCCACGCTCCGCGAAAGGTTCGGCGAAGAAGACCTGAACTTAGAGCCCTTCACCTTCACCTTCACGAACTACTACATCGACGAAATCGGGAGCGCCCCGGTACGCGCTTTCTTCAGCTACGAGACGCTCGTGGAACGCGAAACCATCGTCGACATCAAGCTCTGGACAAACGATATCGAACTCGAAATCGCCGAAAAGAACGGCACGCCCGGCCTGCGTCCGGTAAACCTGGACCCTGGCTACATGACGCTCGGGCAGTTCTTCCTCGCGACAACGAAGGACCAGCGCCAGCGCGTGTACATGCAGCGCGGTATATTCGTAGAACCCACGCTGTACTTCCAAGACGGACATTTTCACGCCTTTGACTGGACCTACCGCGATTACCAGAGCGAAAAGTACATTCAATATCTGGAACAAGTGCGCGCCCGCCTCGCCTACCAGATGAGCACAGGCAAACCCTATAGATTGAGGCGAGAAGCAACATGAATAAAAGGTCAATAGTCATTAGTCAATGGTCATTGGCTTTTTACAATCGCGGCTCCGCCGCCTAACGTTACACTAATGACTAATAACCAATGACCAACAACTAGACTTATGAAAGCCGGAATATTTACTGTAATCCTCCTCATCATCAGCAACGTGTTCATGACCGCGGCCTGGTACGGGAACCTCAAGCTCAAGGAAATGCACATTTCTACCGACTGGCCGCTCATCCTCGTGATTCTCGCTTCGTGGGGCGTGGCCCTCATCGAATACTTCTTCATGATTCCCGCGAACAACATCGGAAGCAAGATCAACGGCGGGCCCTTCAACCTGATGCAGCTGAAGGTCATCCAGGAAGCCATCTCCATCACGGTATTCACAGT
Organism: Fibrobacter succinogenes; assembly: GCA_902762305.1. Taxonomy (GTDB): domain Bacteria; phylum Fibrobacterota; class Fibrobacteria; order Fibrobacterales; family Fibrobacteraceae; genus Fibrobacter; species Fibrobacter succinogenes_I. Next base: position 126,593 of record CACWNW010000007.1, read on the forward strand.
TATCGCGACGACAGTCTTCAACAACGAAGCGTTGCAGTGGAACCACATCGTCGCCTTCGTCCTCATCATCGGCGCCGTTTTCTTCGCCTTCCTGAAATGAGTCTTTTGCGCACAAAAATCCGCGGCACATTCATTGTCACGCTAGTCCTCGCGATGGCGTGTCTCTACTCGAACGCGGATGCGGCAAAGTCAAAGAAGAAGAGCAAGCCCAAGGCAAGTAAACCGAAGCCCGCCCTGGCAGACACAAACAAAGTAATTATCGAAGCAAACGACCCCAAGGCATTCACCAAGGCTATCCTTCTCGACAAGAAGGGAGTCAATTTCAAGGTCGTCGGTGAGCAGAAGAACAGTTCACCGAAGCTCGTCGTCAAGGACAACAAGAACAAAGACTACCTCGACTTTTCGCAGATGCTCATCCCGATTACGCACAAGGCGCCTCTCGGCTCCAGGTACGGTGTCCGCGACCACAGGCTACACCGCGGTGTCGATGTCAGCGTCATCAAGGACGAGCCCGTAGTGGCGGCTTTCCCGGGAACGGTCACCATATCGAAATACAACGAAGGCGGTTACGGGCATTACGTGCTTGTCGAGCACGCAAACGGATTGTCAACGCTATACGGCCACCTTTCGGAACGGCTCGTGAAGGTCGGCGAAAAGGTTTTACCGGGAGACATCGTCGGGCTGGCTGGCAATACGGGAAGGTCTTCCGGAGCGCACCTGCATTTCGAAATCCGCTATGGCGATATCAATATCGACCCGGAAACAATTGTGGACTTTCCGAATTGGGAACTCAAGCCCGGTGTCAATAAGATTTCGAAAAAGAAAATCACGAGTGCGCACAACAACATGCAGCGCAAGCTCAACAAAGAGAACCGCTACACCGTCAAGAAGGGCGATACTCAGTGGAAAGTCGCCAAATGGTTCAATATCTCGGTCGAGGCGCTGTGCCGCCTGAACAACCTGAAACCGGGTGCCCCGCTCAAGGTCGGGCAGCGCTTAATCGGCAGCAAGTGACACTGCCGAAGGCTGTGTCATCCTGAGCAAGAAACCGTCAGGTTTCGCGTCGAAGGATCCAGACCCGCTTATTTTAAATTCAGAAAGGCTTCTTTCAACTCTCTAGCGGCAGTCTCCGGATCGGCCGCCTTCATAATCGCAGAAACGGCGCAAATACCAGCGATACCAGAACCTTTCAGAACAAATATGTTGTCCTTGTTGAGCCCGCCAATCGCATTCACTGGAATCGGAACGGCCTTCACAACATCCTTGAGCGTTTCTACCGGGGTAATGACCGTGTTCACATGAGTTGTCGTGGGGTAAATCGCACCGCACCCCAAGTAATCCGCCCCCTGTTCAAAGGCTTCGAGCGCCTGCGGCACGGTCTTGGTCGTCGCTCCGACAATTTTATCCGCACCCATCAGCTTGCGTGCCAAACGCACCGGCATGTCGGACTGGCCAACATGAACTCCCTCGGCACCGATAGCGAGCGCCACGTCCACGCGATCGTCAATAATCAGCGGGATTCCGTAGCGTGCCGTAATCTCGTGTGTCGCCATGGCAAGTTTCATATACTCGCGGGTCGACTTGTCTTTTTCGCGCAACTGGATGATGGTCGCCCCGCCCTTGCAAGCGGCCTCCACCACGGGCAAGAAGCGTTCCTCGGGAACGCACGTGCTGTCGGTAATAAAATAAAGGGTCGTATCGAGGGATTTCATGTGCAAAAAAATAGCAAAAAGGGGAATTATTTTGCATTCTAGCTTAAATTCCGCAAAAATTTTCGTTTTGTGATGAAAAAATAAGCTATTTTCTTGTTATAAAAGGTTGGTTTTGCAAGGAATGTAGCACCATGCGCATGAAAAAGCAAAATAGAAGCAAATCCGGTTTCACCCTAATCGAACTCATGGTGGTAATCACCATCATGGGCATCATCTCCACAGTCGCAGTTCCAAACATCTTCGGTATGGTTGAAAAATCTAGAGAAAAAGTGGACCTGCTCAAGTTGTTTTACCTGAGGGACGCCCTTAATAGAGCCCTAATCGAAGATAATGGCGCTTTAACGAACAGCGCCTATATTACGGATGAAAAAGACCCTGACAAACGTGCCGAAAAAAGCAACAATCTTTCAAAAGCCTTGAAAGGGAATCAGGGCGTGACCCTATTCGTCATAGAAGTCAAGAATGGCGTTTCTATCAATGTGCAGGGGGCGCACGGCTCCGCAAACAACAGCGTCAACATGTGCCAACTGATAGGTGGTGGCGGCACGTGGTTCACCGCTTTGAAGGAATCTGGCTTTGACGGCGTTGCAGATATCGTGGCATCAAGACTCAACAAAACCGATTACAACAAACTGGACCAGTCGACTTCGTCTTATTTTGCAAAAAAAGATGGTTCTAATTGGCGCACGTTCCCCAAGAACCCCATGTTCATAAGTCAGTCCCTAAATCAGGGTGACTGCTCTGGCAACTACCGCCTCACGATGAACTTTCGATGGTCTGGCGGAAACGAAAGCAGCAATTCCGTTGAAGTAGCGTTACTTCCGAACGGTGGCAACATGAACAACAATGCGTTCAGGGCTTCGCATGGAGTCTGCTTCTCAACAGAAGGCGAGAACGCCTGTAAATCGTTCAGCAAAAGATGCAACTAGCCCTAGAAGATCTACCTTTCAGGCTCCAATCACACATACAAATAATCGTTCAAGACGGGCTGTAAACCTTCGCCCGAGATGTCTGAGTACATGGCGTTGAAGCTGCGGCCGTCGTTGATTTCGAACTGCTCGTCGCCGCCTTCCCCATCGTCCTTGCCGCTGTACTTGCTTTCGTGATCGCCAATGCCGGTCGAAACGCCGGCGGAGACCTTCGTCGCACAGATTTTCACGATACCGTTGCGGAATTCCTTGCTTTCGCGGCTCGAGACCGTGATGCCCACGAACGGGAGGAAAATGCGGTAGGCGCAGAGCACCTGGCAGAGTTCCTTCTCATGCACGTCGAGCGGGTCAATCTTGTCGTTGTTGATAATCGGGCGGAGTCGCGGGCAGCTTAAGCTCATTTCGGCATGCGGATACTTCTTTTGCAGGTAATACACGTGGAGCGCGCTCGCAAGCGCGTCGCGACGGAAGTCGGAGAGGCCGAGGAGAGCGGAGAACGCGACACCGCGCATGCCCGCCATCAGGGCGCGTTCCTGCGAGTCGAAGCGGTACGGGAATATGCGCTTGTGGCCTAGCAGGTGGAGTTTTTCGAAGCGCACCTTGTCGTAGGTTTCCTGGAAGACGGTCACGTAGTCCACGCCGCATTCGTGCAGGTAGCGGTATTCGTCCACGTTGACCGGGTAGACTTCCACGCCCACCATGCGGAAATACTTGCGGGCCAGCTTGCAGGCCTCGCCGATGTATTCCACGCTGCTCTTTGCGCGGCTTTCGCCGGTGAGAATCAGGATTTCTTCCATGCCACTGTCGGCGATGACCTTCATCTCGTGCTCGATCTGCTCCATCGTAAGCTGCATGCGCTTGATATGGTTGTAGCAGTTGAACCCGCAATAAACGCAGTAATTTTCGCAGTAGTTCGCGATGTAGAGCGGCGTGAAGAAATAGACGTTGTTGCCAAAATGCTTGCTCGTCTCGATTTTCGCCTTCGCGGCCATCTGTTCCAGGTACGGGGCGGCGGCAGGAGAAAGGAGCGCCTTGAAGTCTTCGAGCGTGCAGCGTTCATGTTCCAGCGCGCGCTTTACGTCTTTGCCGGTGTACTTGGAGTAATCGTAGTTCTCGGACTGCGAGAGAACTTTATCGGCGATGTCCGACTGGATGACTTCCATGCCAGGCAGGTAATCCATGATGTTGGTACGGGCGCTCGGATCGTTCTCGATGCGGTGCTTCTTGGCGAGCGCACCTTCCGAAAGGTTGCCGGAATCAAACAGGTAGTTGTTGTCTTTCTTCTCTGAATTCATGGTATCAAGTGCCGGTCACTGGTTGTTGGTCACTGGTTACCGGTCGTTTGTTAGTCTCTTAAAAAACCGGTGAGCGGGTCGGAGGCGGAAGCCCCGCGCGTGAGAACGCGCCCAAGGCCTGCGAGATAGGCCTTGCGACCCGCCTCGATAGCAAGCTTGAAACTCTGGGCCATCATCGGCAAGTCGCCCGCGGTAGCAAGCGCCGTGTTCGCCATGATAGCGGCGGCACCCATTTCCATAGCGGCACAGGCTTCGGACGGTTTGCCGATACCCGCATCCACGATGATGGGCAAGTCAATTTCGTCAATGAGAATCTGGATGAATTCGCGCGTGGAAAGGCCCTTGTTGCTCCCGATGGGGGCTGCAAGAGGCATCACGGCTGCGGCACCCGCGTTAGCGAGGTCGCGCGCCACGTTCAGATCCGGGTACATGTACGGCATCACCACGAAGCCCTCCTTCGCGAGGGTTTCGGTCGCCTTGATAGTCTCGTAGTTATCGGGCAAAAGGTACTTCGTGTCGCGCATGATTTCGATCTTGACGAAATCACCGCAGCCGAGCTCGCGGGAAAGGCGCGCGATGCGGACCGCCTCGTCGGCGTTGCGGGCGCCGGACGTATTCGGCAACAGCGTCACACCCTTCGGAATGTAGTCGAGGATATTCTCGTGATCCTTCGTGTTCGCACGGCGCACCGCCAGGGTCACAATCTGTGCCCCCGCATCGCGCACCGCGGCTTCAATCAATTTGAGGGAATACTTGCCGGAACCCAGGATAAAGCGGGAACTAAATTCATGACCGCCGATAACAAGTTTGTCGTTCATATGGCCTTCATTCTAATTTTTTTCGGGGAGAAATATAGAATTTTTCGGGAAAGAACTACCGATCCTGACTTTCGTCAGGATGACTTCGGGCTAGAACTACTGATCCTGACCTGCGTCAGGATGACGTCGGGCTAGAACTACTGATCCTGACCTGCGTCAGGATGACTTCGGGAATGCGGCTCTATTCCTGTCCGAGGATTAGGCGAATGGCGGTCAAGGCCTGGTGGGCGGCGCAAAGCATCACGCGCGGGGCTATCAAGCCGATTCCGTCATTCACGTCGCTCTTGCCGTCACCGCAAACATAAAAACGCTTCGTCACCTTGCGGGTCACAATCGAATTGCCGCTGTCGTAGCCCGCCATTCCGGATGCAGCGACCAAATACTTCTCCGGCATCGATTCGAGCATGGTATTCACAAGCATCGCCTTCGCTTCCGCGACATCGAACGCCTCGCAGACGACATCAGCCTTAGCAAGCAGCACCGCCGCATTTTCAGCAGTCACCTTCTCGGAATGGGTTTCATATTCCGTGTAGGGGGCAATCTCTTTCAAGTTCGCAAGCAGAGCCTCCGGCTTCGGGAGCCCCACCTGGCATGCCTTGTACTGCTGGCGGTGCAGGTTCGTCACATCGACGCAATCGAAATCTATGAGAATGAGTTTGCCGACACCGGCACGCGCCAAGGATATCGCGATATTCGAGCCGAGCCCGCCAAGCCCGCATACGGCGACCGTCGCCGCCTGCAACTTGCGCACGGCATCAACGCCCTGCCGCCTCTCGAGCGCAGCAAGCATCTCTTCGCGGGTTGGCACGCGAGGTTCCATCACCCGCCACCTACGAAATTCACGACCTCGACAACATCGCCGTCGGCAAGCACCGTCTCGGCATACTTCACCTTCGGAACAATGACCTCGTTCCGTTCCACAGCGATGCGCACCGTATTATACCCCGCTTCCGCAAGGTATTCGGCAACGGTCTTGCCCGCCGCATCGACACTCTGTCCGTTAATGGTAAGCATGCGTCAAATATAGGAAATCAAAATGAGACAAGAGCTTTTCAAGCAGGTATAATTCATGCAAAAAGACTAAATCCGTCCCCTGTTATGGGATTTTAGAAAAAAAGTCTCTTGCAGATTCACCCAACACACTTTGACAAAAATAATCAAACATTAGATTTCATTCCCTCACAGGCAAATTTAACGATAGCGACAAAAAGCAAAATGCATTTCAATACACAATGTCGCACAGCAAGCACACAATCGCACAACAAAACAAATTTATTCTTAATTTTTTTAATTTATTTTCACAAATATTACTTTATACACACCAAAAAATAAATTATATTTCCGAGCCAACAAACACACAAAAAAAAAAGAAATGGAGAATAAATGAATAAAAAAATCTTTCTATCGACATTACTTGCATTAGGGGTCACCTCAAGTTTTGCTGTTGCACACCCAAGAATAGGCGTTCTTTCAAAGGATTGCAGCATTTACGGTGTTTATAACGGCGACAGGCAAAAAGACGGAGTGATGTTCGCTCTTGATACAGAAGACAGCAATGACGCATCAGCGGTGAGCACTAACGATCCAAATTCTAGCAAGCCCGTCTTTTTGTCAGGCGGAAAAATGGTTTTCTTTTATTGCGCAATAACTCTTTTAGAAGATAATATTCCTAGAACTCCTTTCGACTACATCGTGCTTCGATTAGACTCTCAGTGTCCTAGTGGAACCTACCCATTTTCACGCTATCACGACACACAAGATCACGGTAGTAATTTCAACAATAGCCCTCTACTTTGGCCAAGCGTCATTGGCGAAAGTACCGCCGAGTTAAAGTATTGTTTCGTACCCAAAAATCCTAATTCGAAGCTCAAGCATCCTTTCCAGAATTACAATTCCCCAGAAGTCCCTCCTCGATATGGTGTCTTCACCTCCATATCTCCAATAAGCAGTTACCATTACTATTACCTCATCCACGTAGATGACGAAGACTCCAACAATCAGACTAAATTCATTTGGGGAAAAGAGTTGGAAAAGAACACCGCTCTTCAAAATCGTGTTCAACAAATTATTTACGGCAAAGACAACACATATTACCGTGCAATCTTGTGGCCGGGAGCAGTTTCCTATACTCTGCCCAAAATGGCGAATGCAGAAAACATCGACACACCTAAGGCAGAACTCAAATCTGGTTCTGCAGAAATCAAGAGCGCCGATTACAATACAATCGTCTTTGAGCTCAAATCTGCCGGTAACACCAAGATTTCCATCAGGAATATCAATGGTACCGAAGTTGCAAAAATCAACGAACAGAACCTTAATGCAGGCGTTCACTCCATTAACTGGAATTCCGGTATCATGATGCCTCGTGGTCGCTACATTGTAACCATTCAGCACAATGGTTCAACCAGTGCCAAGAGCATCATGCTGAAATAACACAAAATATCACCCTATACGGGATTTATTTCTCATACCGTCGACCTTTCTGGTCACGGTATTTTTGTTTTGGTCCACACGGTATCTATTCCATCTCCCATTTCAATACGGGGTAACCGTCATTGAGATCAGAATCATAAGTGAATTCGTCACCGAGGAGTTCAGCAAAATCATCAGATTTCATTTCATCAGCAGCTTTAGGCGTTGCAACGCCGCCACCATTATTGAGACCGAAAGGTTCTTGGTCGCCTTGTTCCAGATAATAGTAGTCCGCCATTGTGGTGTTATAGTTGTAGCCAATCATCAGACCGACAAGCGAATCTCCATCGACTTTACCGGTGGAATAAGCGGAACTGGTGACGCCTTCCTCGTTATATCCAATAATTCCACCTACATTGGTAGATCCAAATACAGCACCTTTATTGTAAATAGACTCAACATTTGATCTTTTCGCATGGCCAATAATTCCCGCTAAATATTTGTCACCAATAATTGAGTCAGTATTTGCAGACTCCATTATAGTGACACAAAGCGCTTGTCCAACAACACCTGCTATATAGTTCGTTCCAGTAACTTCACCGCGATTTAATACATTCTGCATAATGCCATAGTTAGCAGATGCAGGACAATAACTATTTCCAAAGAAACCGACTATACCTGCAGTATACTCCTTCCCTGTAATTTTTGCAAAATTTGAGCCATTCTTTAATTCAGAGTTTGAACCAAGAGAAGCAGCAATACCCCCAACAGTAATAGAACCTACCACTTCAGCATAATTTCTTGCACCAGAAATTTTAATAGAACTTGCTGTTCCAATAATCCCCCCAACATTTTTTAAACCAGTTACAGCGCCCTGATTTTCAACATTCTCCACTAATCCTTTTTTATCATACGCCGATTCATAAGAACCAATTACACCACCCGTCACTGTTCCCGTCCCAATGACGGAAGCCCTATTAACCGAATTTCTTAACGAGCCATTTCCTTTCAAATTCCCTATTATTCCAGCCGTAGCGCCTCCACCCTGTACCCAAGAATTCTCAACAATCAAATTCTGCACTGTTCCACTAGAATTTCCAAACAATCCGTTGTGCGTACTTGTGGTATTGATAAACATCCCGCTAACGGAGTGTCCATCACCATCAAAGTTACCATCAAAGACAACACTTGAATTTCCAATAGGGGTCCACTTATGGAGCTTGGTTGAATCACCAACCAAAGCGCCCTTGTCGTCGATGACATCGCCTTTGTTCAGCTTGATATCGGCCCCGAGCTTAAAATACTTTCCCTGATAAGCCTTATCGCTCGAATTCACGACAAAAGAGAGATGAGCCAGCTGTTCCGCAGTCAAAATAATGTACGGGCTCAACTTAGTTCCCGCGCCGCAAGCGAAATCCTTCGCCGTAGTTCCATCCCAAGGTTCGCCAGACTCGCCAACACAATCACCATTATCCGACGCGCTACTGGATGATTTTGCCGTTTCCGTCTTATCGCTGGAGCTGCTCTTCACCAGTTTGCCTGAGCTACTCGAAGAGCCCTTTTTACTCTCCTTGCTTTCGGAACTAGAAACTTTTTTGCTAGAACTACTAATTTCAGATGATTCATCATCTTTCGGAGCGGAGACCGTATGCGTACAAGCAACGAGCATCACAGCAAATCCCAATATTCCAAGCAAAGAATAGCGCATAAGAACCTCAAAACAGTCTATCCACCAAATATATATTAAGCAAATTAAAAAGAACGTACGGGGAATATTCCAACACAGACGTTCAGCGTCGTTCTAGCCAATCTTCCCTTGTCATGCAGCTCACATGACCGGTACGTTTTTCGTGCAAGAGCGGCACGTCGACATTCTCCGTTTTCCACTGGTACCGGAATCCGCATTTTTCCTGGACGCGTTTCGACTTGACGTTGCCCTCATAGTAACCGACCCAGACTTTTTTCATGCCAATATCTTCGAAGGCATGGCGGAGCAATTCCCTTACGGCCTCCGGCACTATGCCCCGGCCCCAAAACGGCTTGCCAAGCCAGTAACCGAGTTCGCATTCGTCATCGCGCTCGGCCAAATCGGCATATCCATTCAATTTCAGCTCAATCGCGCCGATAGCCTTGCCGTCCGTCTTCAGGCAAATGGCGTATGCCTCCTTGCCGTTAAACACGTTCTTGATTACATCGAGGCTTTCGTCGACGCTTCGGTGTGCAGGCCAGCCTGCAATCGGGCCTACATCCGGATCCTTGGCATATTCGAACAAGCTATCCGCATCGTCGCATTCCCAGCGGCGCAAAATCAAGCGTTCCGTTTCAAGTTCCATAAGTCAAGCAAACCCGTCGCTAGAACAGCACCCTGTAGCGAATCTGCTTAGAATAGCGGCGGCCCTTCAGGTCGCGGTAGCCCTTCCCCGGCGAACGCAAATCGTTGCGGTATACGACAGGGCGCGCGGTATTCCGGATAGCAATAGAACTCGTGTCCATCACGCCTTCGTCGAACTTGATGTTTCCGAGGAGCGTTTCGCCGCCGAGACCTTCCGCCGTCAGGTAGAAGTCCTGCACGCCCTTGAGTTCCGGCAAGTTGGAGCAGCGCACGTCAATCCACTTGCTCTCATCGCCCGCCGAGGGCAAATCGCACTTGGAAATCACGTCGCCCTTCTTGCTTTCCTTGCGGATGTTCAATGTGCCACCGGCTCCGTTCTTCACCTGCACAAGCACGCCCGGGCCCACGATGGAATCCGTAATCACGTTCTCGAAAATCGCGTAGCCACCGTCCTTGATGGCGAACTCGTCCTTGTCCGTCAAACGCACGCGGATGCCGTTATCGAAGCCGTTCGCGGGAATCGTATCGCGGATGATGCGCAAGAAATCGAGACGGTCGAGTTCCGCATAGTGCTTACCCTTCGTAATCTCGATGAAGTTCGAACCGCGCTTGAGTTTTGCGGGAATGTACACCACCGACTTCTCGGGGAATGCGCTCCACGCGCCCGTCAACGGCAGCTCCACTTCCTGGTTTTTGCCGTTGATGCTCACAAAGTGAGAACTACCGTTCGCGCCATTATCGGTCCAGTCGTTGTCGTAACGGTAACGAATCAGGTAGTCGCCCGCCTGCGGGATAATCATCGGCAGGCGAATCTTGCTGTCTTCGTAGTTGATGTAGGCGCAGAACTCGCCGTTCGAGGCCTTGGAACTACTCGAAATATCCACATGCGTCAGGGCACCGTGTTCCGCCTCGGCGCTCAAGTAACGCCCGAGGAACGGCTGCCCGAGTTCCGGCCAACCATCATCGGTGTAGACGATATCGCGAACTTGTATGTAAGAATTCCCTTTGTCGTTCTTGTCGTAGTAATGATTCACAAAACGCTGGCGGTTCACGTCCTGGAACGCCTCGCCGCCCGCAGGCCCGTAGTAGCGCCCGTAACGGCTCAACAAAATCGTGCCGCCGCCATTCAAGAGCGCCTTGCCGCTACGGTCCACGTAACCACCATCGATGCGGTTGGAACGCCCCACCGTCGTCTTGTAGGAATTGTTCTCGAGGTCGGCGCCCTTCTTGCATGAGGCTAGCGCCCTCGATACCCGCGCCGCCGCGGTTCGCGATGTTGATCATTTTCGCGCCGCTTTTCACCTTGCCCGTCAATTCGTCAAGTTCCAGAATGTGGATGCCCGTGCCCCACGAACCGAACGCCATCCAAACCTTGCCATCGTTGTCCTTCAGCACCGCCGCGTCAATCGCGTTGTACGAATCGCTCTTGACCGTGTGAATCACCTCGCCCTGGTCTGTCCAGCCGTAG
>CACWNW010000008.1 GCA_902762305.1 Fibrobacter succinogenes
TGCGGCTCCACTCTCGCCGCCACGGCAAGTTGATACTTGCCGCTTGCGGCTCACAGCCCCTTGAGCTAGCGCTCGAGGGGCCCTTCTTTTTTATGCCGCCCGCCACAATCCCGCGGGCTTTTTTTGTGCCCGCGTCTCATCCCGGACTTCCTGGGACTGCCGCGGACTTTTTATACCCGCTTGTCACCTTGTTCGCATGTGCTGTTATCCTTTCTAGACGAAGGGTAAAATTGGCCGACAGGCTTTCTTGCGTAAGCTGCTTGCATTATTTATTTTCTTCGTAATGACTAGCTTAAAACATATTCTTCTGCTTTTATTGTCTTTTTCTGCAATGTCCTTCGCCGTCCCCGTGTCTTACGGAATGGGGACCACGGATACCGTCAAAGTGATCAAGGTGGGCGTCGAGCATCCCCATTCATTTATAATCGTCGATCGGGGCTGCCGTTCCGAGTATATTAAGCAGGACTCCGTGATAGACGAGAATCTTCCGCAGGATTCGCTCCTGTCCCTGGTATACGGAAACGTTCCCAGCCCGGATAGTGCGGATATTTATAACGGCTGGGGCAAGAGCTGCGAGAAATACTCATCGGAGAGATTAGTTAGTGGCTGGCAGACTATTGGCATAGGGACGATTTTTGCCGCTCTGGCGGTGACGTTGACATTCATTGTCGATTACGACCATTTGGGAACGGCTATAGCAGGGCGAGCTTTGGGCATAGCATCGCTGTTAACTATAGTTCCTGTCGCTTTCTCGTTGGGAACTTCGGATATTTCGGGCTCGTCGGAGCAAAGGGCGCAAGGCAAGCGTTACAAGGAAAAGGCGGAGCGGTACAAGGAGCGGTACAAACTCAGCATTGCGCCGGCGATAAACCTGCAGGAACCTGGCGGCGGGCTTTTTATGCAGCTCGGGTTTTAACTGAAAACCGCATTTATCACTTGCGACGCCCGCTTTCCTTAAAATGTAAAAATCTGTTTACTAAATGGTGAAATCTGCATTTATTCGAAATGCAGGCTTTTTCTGTACACGAACATGCTTGACATTATAATGGTATTTCTGTAAGTTTAAGGTAGCGTTTTTATAACAACGTCAAAAAGGACGGCTTCCATGAAAAAGGGTTTTCATGTGTTTTTCGTGTTTGTGCTTATCGCCATGTTCACTGCGATAGCAAACGCCGGTCAGGTAACGCTGCAGACGGGTGATGATGGCCAGTACATTAATATGCCTGTTACGGGAACCGATTCGCTCGTTATCCCCTCGGGCGTGACATCGTTCAAGGTGTATGATGATGGCCTTGGCGAGGACGATGAAGGTCATTTAGGTAATTATAGCAATGGCGTGAATGGGTATCTTGTGTTGAAGGCCCCTGTAGGAAATCTTTTGAAGATTACGGGTTCCATAAACACAGAAAGTGGATGCGATTATCTGTACGTTTATGATGGAGGTGTTGGTGGTGATATTCTTTTGAATGGGGCGAGTGGTGTATACAATCTAGATGAACTATCAAGTACGTATTCTTTTGTCACGTTGTATTTCTATTCGGATGGAAGCGTGATTAATTCCGGTCTTGAATTGACTATATCGCTTGTTGAAGCGTCTACTCAACATGCAATATCGTTAAATAGCGTTTCGGGAGGAAGTATTAGTAGCGATAAGTCGACTGCGAAAGTTGGTGAAACAGTGACGTTGTCGCTGACTCCAGGCGAAAACAATGTGTCAAACGGCGCTATGGTTGTTGCTGAGGGCGGAAAATCTCTGCCGGTTTCTGGAGGTGTTTGGTACGCAGGTAACACGGCGACATTTGTTATGCCCAATAGTAGTGTTGAGGTAACGCCTTCGTTTGTCGGTAAAGACGATGCCTTTATCAATATGCCAGTATCGGGAATAGCATCTATCAAAATTCCTGCGGGCGTAACTTCGTTCAAAGTGTATGATGATGGTGGTTCGGATGGAAACTACGGTGATGATGTTCGGGGATATCTTGTTTTACAAGCTCCGAAAGGATTTTCTCTGATGGCTTCTGGGAATGTGAATACAGAACAGGGCTATGACTATCTTACGGTATACAACGGCTATATGGATGAGGGTTCTTCATGCGAACAGGGTTGTTACAAACTGATCGAGAGAGCGAATGGTGCGAATGTTTCCGTTGGGCCTGTTGTCAGTTTAGGAAATGTTATGACTCTTTATTTTTATTCGGATGGCGGCGTTTCTGATAACGGAATTGATTTGACAGTATCTGTTATTGATGCATCGACTCCGCATACGGTATCGGTTAGCGATGCATCGGGCGGATCTGTCAGCAGTGATAAGGAGACCGCTTTGGTTGGAGAGTTGGTAACGTTGACTATGACTCCAGATGAAAACAAATTGATAAGTGGAGTTTCCGTTGTTGATGAGGATGGAAAACCAGTGGAGGTAACGGGAGGAAAATGGTATTCAGGCAATACGGCGACATTTGTCATGCCAGTAAGTAATGTTACAGTGAATGCCGTATTTGCCGAAAGTATCACGGCGGAAAGCGGAGCTTTTATCAATATGCCGACCTTCGGGACGGATACTGTTGTTATCCCTTCGGGCGTGACGTCGTTCAAGGTTTATGATGATGGTGGTAAGAATGGAAATCACAGCGATTATACAGACGGATATTTGGAACTTTCCGCTCCCGCGGGGTATTCTTTGGCTGTATCGGGTACCGTAAATTCTAGTGAAGGATGCGGTTATGTTACAGTTTATGATGGCATTAGCGCGTATTACCAGATTTTGGATGAAAAAACGGGTATGGGTGTGAGTGTAGGACCTGCTGTCAGCACGGAAAATGTGATGACAATTAGATTCTATTCAGACTATTGTTCTGTACAAGCGGGCCTTGACTTGACAGTCACTCTTGTGGACAAGACTGCTCCTCATACGATTACTCTGAATACTGCTGAAGCAGGGACTATTGCTAGCGACAAGGAATCTGCGGCCTTAGGGGAAGAAGTTACGTTGACATTAACGCCAAACAGTGGCAAGTTTATAGGAGGTGTTTCTGTTGTTGATGAAAACGGAAATGCTGTGAAAACATCGGATGTCGTGTGGTACGCTAATGACAATACGGTGAAGTTTATTATGCCTTATAGTAATGTTGTTGTAACGCCGATATTTGTAGATCTCATTACAGCAGAGGGTGGGGCGTATGTTAATATGCCTGTTGACGGAACTATGGAAATAACAATTCCTGCGGGTGTTGCTTCATTCAATGTTTATGACGATGGTGGTAGAAATGGGGATTATAGCAATGAGGTCGATGGTTCTATTGTACTGACTGCACCAGAGGGATTTTCGTTCTTGATTACAGGAACTGTGAAAGTTGAAAGTTGTTGTGACGTAATGAGTATTTATGAAGGGACCCTGGATAATTATGAATCATTACAGCAATATAGAGAAGAAAGTGCTGACGTATCCTTTGCTAGCGAAATGCGTACGATAACGCTTAAATTCTATTCGGATGGTAGTAGCACACGTTCTGGTATTGATTTGAAAGTGTCCTTGGTGAACTACACCACAGAGCATAATATTGTTGTTGCTAATGTATCGGGAGGAACGGTTACCTCGGATAAGGCCTCCGCAACAATCGGAGAAACTGTTTCGTTGAACGTTGATTTGTCTGAAGATTCTTGGTTGAATCGAGTTAATGTTGTAGACGAAAATGGCAATGATGTTGCGGTTGAAGGCGGTACCTGGTACACGAGCAATTCGGCTACATTTACGATGCCTTTTGCAGATGTTACGGTTACTCCCGATTATGCGACGGCGCGCTCTGCCGAAGGTGGGCTTTATGTCAACATGCCTAAGGACGGCAAGCAGTATATAACTATTCCGGATGGAGTAACATCGTTCAAGGTGTATGACGATGGAGGCAAGGATGGCAATTTCAGTAAAGGAATAGAGGGAATCCTTGAACTGACTGCTCCAGAAGGAAAAATTCTTCATGTGACAGGTTATGAACGGTCTTATAGCGACGGAAAGAATTGGAGCGGCTCTCTTTCCATTTACGAGGGCGATGAAGATGGTTCTGCCTACTTGGAATATTGGGGCAATTCGGAAGGGGCCGAGATTGAGCCTGTTTCCAGCATAGGAAATGTTTTGACGTTAAAGTTTGGAACGAGTAATGACGGTGTCGCTGAAGGCCTTGACTTGACAGTTTCTATTCTCGATGAACCTCCTGCGCTTACGATAACGTACTCTCCGTCAGTGGGTGGTACACTGGATGTTCAGACATCTGCTCAGTATCGAGAAACCGTACAGATGAGTGCGGCTCCGAAACAAGATTATCTTTTGAGCCGGATAGATGTTTATGAGACAGAAGGCCATAATTCCGTTGCGGTCAGGGGCGGGCTTTGGTATTCGAATAATGAAGCCAGCTTTGTCATGCCAAATAAGGATGTTACGGTTAGTCCGGTGTTTACAAATAACTTCACCGCGGAAGGCGGGCTCTATGTTGTCATGCCGACAGATGGAAGCAGAATCGATGTAAATATCCCGAGTCGAGTCACATCGTTCAAAATTTATCGGGATGATTTTGACGATTATTATGGAAGGGGATGGATTGAATTGCGTGCCCCTGATGGATATGTTATGCAGGTGAGCGGGTTGTCAGATGAACTTGCTAGTGTTTTTAGGGCTTATGGCAAAAATGAATATGGCGATAACTGCCTTTGGGGTTATTGCGGTACAGATAAGGAAGTCGTAGTCAGTCAGACTTCTAGTATTGAATTAGAATATGATTCCGACGATCCTAGTTACAATCTTGATTTGACAGTGACTCTCATAGATGCTACTACACCGCATGAGGTGAAAATTGCGGAAGGCGTCACTGGCGGAACTGTTCAAAGCGATAAGGAGTCTGCTGTCGTTCAGGAATACGTCCACTTGCAGGCGACACCAGAAGAAGGCAAAATTCTGTTGTCTATGGATGTAATTGATTCTATGGAGAACCTTGTAGAAGTTGAAGGTGGTCTATGGTATTCTGGCAATCAGGCGTCGTTCAATATGCCGGCTATGTACGTTACCGTTTCTCCGACATTTACGGACAACTTTAATGATTTGTCTATAAATATGCCTGTCGAAGATCAGGAAATAGTGGCATATATTCCGGCCAATGTTACCTCGTTCAAGGTTTATGATGATGGCGGTGCGAGTGGCGAATATACTAAGTCCTATGGAAGCAATAGACTAGTGATGCATGCGCCTGAGGGATTTGTTTTCCGTGTGACGGGTACCGTGTCCACGGGGTCGGAGAATGATTATCTGCGTATTATTGACGGGGATCGTTCCGGAGACATTCTGTTGAATGGTTTGAGCGGATACGGGAAAGATGTTGGAACTTATTATAGTTCGGGCCGTCTGATGACATTGATGTTCTATACAGGTAGTAGCGGAAGCCCGTTTGATGGCTTGGATTTGACTGTAGAACTTGTCGATGCTTCTACGGAACATACAATAACACTTGCCCAGAACAGTTCAAAGGGAACATTGACTTCGGATAAGACAAGTGCAGCGACAGGCGAAACGGTCACGTTGAATGCTGTCCCAAAAGAGGGATATTTGCTAAAGGAAATACGCGTTACGGATGCGAATGGAAATTCTAAGAAGGTGACCGGCGGTACATGGGCGACATCGAATACGGCGACATTCATGATGCCTTATTCGAATGTTAACGCGGAGGCCGTCTTTACGGATAATTGGACTTCATCTGTGCTGTATGTCAATATGCCTGCATCGGGGAATATGACTGTAGATATTCCTGAAGGCGTATCCTCGTTCTTGGTATATGATGATGGTGGAATAAATGCGAGCAGTGCTTTGAACGCGAATGGACATCTCGTATTGAGGGCGCCCATTGGGTATACTTTGCAGGTTCTGGGCTCGATAACCGGTCGTTATATGGGAATAGCGAGTTTGTCTATTCATGATGGCGATTCTTCCGCCTCTGTAATTACAACGGTCTCGTCTGAATTTATGGGCGGGACGAAGAATGTCGCAACTGTGACGAGTTCTGGGAACGTGATGACGCTAGATTTTTCTTGCCGGACTATGATGATGGGAAATGGAAATCCGGCAGATATGCGGTTGGTCGTGACGCTTGTTGCTGCCGATGCACATGAAATCGCTTTGGGCGAATTTGCTGGCGGAACGGCTTCCATCGACAAAGCGACGGCCTATCCTGGCGAAACGGTGACATTGACGACTCATTCGGAAATGGGCTATTTGCTTGCCGGAGTCAATGTTGAAGATGCTGAACACAACACAATAAAAGTGTCGGAAACCACATGGGATGCCGACAATACAGCGACATTTACTATGCCGAATGCAAGTGTTACGGTTACACCGAACTTTACGAACGATTTGACTGCGGCGGGTGGGCTTTATCTGAGACTGCCTTCTGGAGGAGCGTCGAAGACGTTTACTGTTCCTGAAGGGGTGACTTCGTTCAAGCTTTATGCAGCTGATATTGATGAGGGCCTCTGCAGTGGTAAAGAATCGAGTACCAACTCAATTGAACTTTCTTCCTCAAATGGGAGTAATTTCCTGGTTGAAGGAACGATAGCAGAGGATTCTTGGCTGCAAATAGGTGAAAAGATATCGGATGGTGAATTTGCTCCCATGCCGGTTCGGCAATATATCGGCTATACATCTACAGATATAGGTCAATATCAGAGTACGAGTGGTACAGTGACGATTTCTTATAATCGCTGTCAAGATCTGGATTTGACAGTAACAGTCGGTGGTGTTGCTACATCGTATACAGTGGCGATTGCAAGTGCTACCGGTGGTACGGTGTCAAGCAATAAGGAAACAGCGTTTGCGGGCGAACGGGTGGGATTGTCGATAACTCCAGATAATAATCATGTGATAGAAAGGCTCCTTGCCGACAATCCTAGTATTATCTCCTCAATTAAGACTGCTTGGTATCGTTCTAATGATGTCTATTTCACGATGCCGGCTGCAGATGTGACGATTACCCCGGTATTTAGCGATGCGCTTACCGCAGAAGATGGGCTGTTTATCGATATGCCAAGTGGATGGAATGAAGTTGATGCGACTATTCCGAAAAATGTTAAGTCGTTTAAGATATATGATGATGGTGGTAGTGATGGCAATTATATTACGCCTGTTAACGGAGAACTCTATATGCATGCTCCCGATGGATACGCCTTTAAGCTGACGGGTTCCATGACGGCATCAGCGGGTGGTCGCCTTGTAGTTGAAGTTGGAAGTAATGGAGATTATACTACTCATGAGATAGTCAGTGCGGGAGAAGGCCTCGCAACTGATGTCGGTACCATTATGGGCGATTACATGCAATTGAGGTTCCGGGGATGCGATAATGATAAGGAGTGCTATAGCGCTCAGACATACTCCGGTCTCGATTTGACTATGTCGCTCGTGAAGTCGGTTCATTATGCGGCTGTCGGCGTCAAAGAAGACGAAGAGGGTAAAATGGTGGCGACAATTGACGGCAACTATGATGATTATGACGATATTGACATCCCGATGGAGATTCCGGTCGATACGGTCGTGCTGAATCGTACGTTCAATCATCAGACTGGCTACTCCACGATTGTGCTGCCCTTCAATATCAACGGTTCCCGTATCGATGGCCTGAGGCAGGTCGTTGCATTTGATGGTATTGGAATCAACGAGGAAACCGGAAAGAAGCAGGTGGAGATGGTTCGCGTGTGGTGCCAGGACGATGTCGCTGAAGAGTGCTCGACACTTCTGGGAGATCTGCAGGCAAATACGCCCTATGTAATCCAGATGGCCGGTTCGTCGCTTGTATTCCATGGTGCCGTAACGCTGCAACCGACTGTGGAACCCGTTGCCAAGGTTGGAGAATGGGAATTCCGGGGAACCTTGGGTAGGATAGAGTGGTACGATGGTCACGAGGATCTTGGCAAGGTTTATGGTTTTGCCGCGGGTAGTGGCGAAGGGGTCTCTCCGGGACAGTTCGTGAAGGCTGCACCGGGTGCGTGGATTAGAGCCTTGCGTGCCTATATCGTCAAGAATCCTGCGTCGTATGCAAGGGGCCTGGGTGTAGCTGCAAAGCCTGCTGCCGTAGATGCATCTACTCCGGACAAGATGGAAGTCGTGATTGTCGACCGCTCGACAGGTAGTGGCGAAGAACAAACGACGGTCATCGGCCACATAAATACGCGTACGGGCGAATTCACGATGGAACGTAATTACGACCTCAAGGGCCGTAAACTGAACGGGAAGCCGACTGTACGCGGCATGTACTACGGTAAAAAGAAGATTGTAAAGTAAGGGAGGATTGAAAATGGAAATCGAAGTGAAACAGAAAAAAGAATATGTAGTTCCAGAAATGGAAGAGATTCGTCTTAATTTGGGCGCGTGCCTGTTGCAGGATAGCGATCCGAGCGACCCTGAAGAATGGGGTGGCGAGTTTGGCTAGCGGGCTCTGGCTTGCAGAAGAAAAGCGCTCCGTGAAAACGGAGCGCTTCTTGTATAAGAAATCTTTGGATTACTGTGAGCAAAAAGCGCCTCGTCTTAACGAGGCGTGTTTGCGAGAGTGAGCGCATGCCGGAGAAATTTAACACCGGGGCGTAGCGCGAACGGTCTACAGTGAGCAAAAAGCGCCTCGACTTAACGAGGCGTGTTTGCGAGAATGAGTGAGAAACCGGAGGTTTCAATACCAGAGACGACGAACGATCGGTCTAAATCGGATATTTATCCTTGGCGGCTTCGAGTTCGGCGCTGGTTCGTTCCCACGCTTCGTAAAGTTCGTCGATTTTCTTCTTGTTGTCGTCCATGTCCTTCGCGATGGCGGTGATGGCGTTGCCGTCGCCGGATTCAGAGGCGGTTACGAGTTTGGCTTCAAGTTCACCGCCTAAGGCTTCCGCCTTCGCGATGTCTTCTTCGAGTTTTGCAAGCTTCTTTTCTAGGGGCTTGATGACCTTGCTGCGTTCGGCGATGTAGTCGGCGCGTGCCTTGCGGTCTTCCTTGGCGCGGGGCGCAGCATTCGCGTTGCCTGCGGGTGCGGCATTCTCCGAGTCGCCTTCCACGTCGATATTTGAAACCTTGATGTTTGCGGATTCGCTACCGCCGGGCTTCTTTTCGGATGCCCAGCCCACCTTCTCGAGGAAGTCCGCGTAGGTGCCTTCGAATATGCGGCACTTGCCGCCGTCGAATACGACGAGCCTGGTGGCGAATGCGTGCAGGAGTTCTTCGTCGTGGGTCACCACCATCGCGGTGCCTTCGTAATCTTCGAGTGCGTCGATGAGGCTCTCGATGCTTTCCATGTCCAGGTGGTTTGTCGGTTCGTCGAGCAGCAGCATGTTGCACGAACTCGCGAGAATTTTCCCGAGGAGTACGCGGCTCCTTTCGCCACCCGAAAGGACTTTTACCTTCTTGAGGGCGGCATCGCCACTGAACATCATGAGGCCTGCAAGCCCGCGGGCACGGCTCTTTTGCGAGACTTCCGCGATGGCCGATGCGATTTCTTCTTCGACAGTGTTATCGAGGTTCAGGCGGTTGATGTTTGTCTGCCCGAAATAGTTTATCTGTAAGTTCGGGTTGTGGCTGATTTCGCCGGCAGTGGGCTGCAGTTCTTTTGCAATCAGGTTCAAGAGCGTCGTTTTACCGCGGCCGTTCGGGCCGATGACTGCAATGCGGTCGCCCTTGAAGACTTCCATCGTGAGGTCGGTGATGAGCTCCGGGCCCATTCCCTGCACATTGCCGTCGGCGTCCTTATTCGGGTATGCGAAAGAGAGTCCCTTGATCTGCAGCATTCTCTTGCCGGGGAAGGACGCTTCGGTAAAGCTGAAATCCAGGTTGCGCTCGTGGGTGAGGCGCTCGCCGGTCGCAAGCTTCGCTGCGGCCTTGATCTTGGACTGCACCATGGCAGCCTTTGCGGCCTTGTAGCGGAAGCGCTCGATAACCTTCTCGAGCTGTTCCTTCTTCTTCGCTTCGTTCTCCTGCGTGCGCTGCGCGACTTCTTCTTCTTCGGCAATCGTCTCGCGCAATTTTTCGACAGTGCCCTTCACCTTGCGGATTTTGTGGCGGTGGATGCCGGCGGTGTGCGTGCAGACCTCGTCCATAAAGTGGTGGTCGTGCGTAATCAGCAGCACTTCGCCCTTCCAGTTGCGCAGGAACCTGCTGAGCCAGCGCATCGACACGATGTCGAGGTAGTTCGTCGGTTCGTCGAGCAGCAGCATGTCGGGCTCGCTTGCCAGGACTTTCGCGAGGTTCAGGCGGATCTGGAAACCGCCCGAAAGGAGCATGGGGCTCTTGTGCATGGATTCTTCATCGAACCCGAGGCCGAACAAAATAGCTTCTACCTTGTGTTCTTCGAGCCAGCCGTCTTCGTTGGGCTTCAAGACGCTGCAGGCTTCCTCGTGCACGGTTGCGTGCGTGAAGTTCAGGTGCTGCTGCAGGTAGCCGAGCGTGTATTTCTTGGGAATGTCGATGGAACCGCCGTCGAGGCATTCCTGCCCGAGAATCATCTTGAACAACGTTGACTTGCCGCAACCGTTGCGGCCCACGAGGCCGACGCGCTCATGGTCGCCCACGAGCAGGCTCGCACCGTCCAAGAGGACTTGCACGCCGAAAGATTTGGAGACGTTCTGGATTTGAATCACGGAGGCAAAGATAGAAAAATGCCGGGCCCGTTGCCGGGATAATTTTTTTTATTATTCTTGCATAGAATTTTTGGTTACCCTATGGAAAGAACAATGAAACTTGTCAAGACATTCGTTTTCTTGATTCCGATTGTGTTCGTACATTTTTCCCTTGCATTGGGATTGCCGCAGTGTGGCAGACCTGAAAATACCATACACGAAGACCCTTTCCTCGGGAAACCTTTTGTAATTTACCCCTTTGAGGCAGGTGACAGTGCGCAGTATCATGCGACTGTTGTACGGTATTGTGGCCCAGGTGCTAGCCGAGTGACGTTTGCCGATTCTCGCGATTCCGTGAAGGCCGACAGTTCTATTGCCGATTCCGCCATCGGTCCGCAAGCGGCGAATGTTCGCAAGGCAGCTGTTCTTTATATTCATGGATTCAACGACTATTTCTTCCAGCGTCAACTCGCCGAAAAGATGGATTCGGCTGGCTATGTTTTTTATGCCATTGATTTGCACAAGTACGGACGTTCGTACCGTGAAGGCGAAACGATGGGTGAACTCCGCGATATTCAGGAGTACTACGCCGAACTCGATTCTGCGATTGCGTTTGTCCGCAAGGTTGAAGGCGATTCCGTGCCGCTTGTGATGCTGGGGCACAGTACCGGCGGGCTTATCGCGTGCCTTTATGCGGCAGATCGCGAAAACGGAGCCGGCTTTGCGGCTATCGTGCTGAACAGCCCGTTCCTGGAGATGAACTACGGGTGGCCGATGCGTAAGCTTGTCGTTCCCGTGTTTTCTGCAGTGGGCGCATTGCTGCCGGGTTTGGGAATTCCCCGAAGCGCTAACGAGAACTATGATAAGAGTCTTTTGAAGACGGACTATGGCGAGTGGGAATACGATTCGAAGCTGAAGGTTCGCGGGAGTCTCCCGATAGACTTTGGCTGGCTCCGCGCCATTCATCAGGGGCATGTGCGCGTGCAGGCTGGTTTGCGGCTTGTGCCTCCGGTGCTGGTGATGCACAGCGGCTGCAGTTTCATCGATGACGACTGGAGCGAAGAATATACCCGCTGCGACGGCGTGCTGGATGTGGAACATATCCGCGAGTATGGCCGGAACCTGGGCCCGAGTATACAGCTCGAAGAAATCGAGGGGGGCCTTCACGACCTGTTCCTTTCGCACCTGTCGGCCCGCGACAACGCCTACAGGAAGATGTTCGAATTCCTGAACAGCAGGCTTTGATTCTCGTGCCCTGAAAACGCTTTTGTGCCGGCGCGCGGCCTGCGCCAGAAAATGCTATTTTTCATGACGCCTTCAGTTTTTTGAAAGACGAGGTTACGATGATTATCGATTTGAAAGGCATGGAAACGACGGTGCTGCCGAACTTCAAGGGTGGCGAAAAAGAATGCAAGGCCAAGATGTACTTTGACGGGACGACGCGCATTATGCACGGGACGCTCGAGCAGGGAGCATCTATCGGGTTCCACAAGCACGAGACCAACAGCGAGATTATGTTTTTTGTCGCGGGCAAGGGCAAGGTTCTTTTTGATGACGGCGTGGAATACGTCGAAGCTGGCCAGTGCCATTTCTGCCCGAAGGGTCATAGCCACAGTTTGATTAACGAGAACGAGGAACCGCTGGAGTTTTACGCCTGCGTGCCGGAACTCGGATAATTAAGGCTTGAGATTGCCACGGTCGTAACATCGGGTCGCGCAAAATCGCGTTGCGGAAAATCGGGTCGCGAAAATTTTAAAAACGGAGTATACAAGATGTCTAAACTGATGCGTTCTATTTCGGGTATTCGTGGGATTGTGGGCGATACCCTCACCCCGCAGGTGCTCAAGAGCCACGTGCGCGCCTTCCTCGAAATCACGAAGGCGAAGCGCGTGGTTATCGGGCGCGACAGCCGCCCCACCGGTGATGCCATCGTGCAGTTTGTCGCGGGCATATGCCGCCTCTCTGGCGTGGACGTGGTGGATGTCGGCCTTTCGACGACGCCCTCGGTGGAACTGTTGACGGTGCATTTCAAGGCGGATGCGGGGATCATCATTACCGCAAGCCACAACCCGCTCGAATGGAACGCGCTCAAGTTCCTCAACAGCAAGGGACTTTTCCTCGGGCCCGATGACGTGAAGAAGCTTTTCGAGCTCGCCGATGCGGACAACTTCAGCTATCCCGACTACCGCACGATGGGCAAGTACGAGGTGGCTCCGGATGCCGACGGCATTCATATTGATGGCACGCTCAAGATTCCGTTCGTGGACGTGGATGCGATTCGTGCGAAAAAGTTCAAGGTGGCCGTGGATGCCGTGAACGGTGCGGGCAGCTACATTGTGCCGCGCCTCTTGGAACAGCTCGGCTGCGAAGTGGTGCGTGTGCATTGCGAACCCGACGGCACGTTCCCGCGCGGTGCGGAACCGATTCCGGAGAACTTGGGCGACCTGCGCGATGCCGTGAAGAAGAACGGCTGTGCGGTGGGCTTTGCCGTGGACCCGGATGCCGACCGCTGCGCCCTCGTAGACGGCTTAGGACAAAGTATCGGCGAGGAATACACGCTCGCAATTGCGACCGAAGAAGTGCTTAGCCAGAAGAAGGGTTGCGTTTGCGTGAACCTTTCGACAAGCCGCATGAACGAGGATGTCGCCACGAAGTACGGTTGCGGTTTCAGCCGCGCGAAGGTGGGCGAGATCAACGTGAGCCTGCAGATGATCGAGAACGGCTGCATCATTGGCGGTGAAGGCAACGGCGGCGTGATTCTGCCGGCGCTCCACTACGGGCGCGATAGCCTTGTGGCCGCGGCTCTTGTCTTGAGCTGGATGGCTCATCACGATGGAGGCCCCGAAAAGTTCGTGGCTGAAAATCCGGCTTACGTGATGCCGAAGAAGAAGTTCGAACTCGGCGACAAGAAGGTGGCGGACATTTTGCCGAAGGTAAAGGCGGAATTTGCCGGCTGGAAGAGCGACGAGCGCGACGGCCTGTGGCTCGGTAGCGAAAAGTCCTGGGTGCATGTGCGTGCGAGCAATACGGAACCGGTGATCCGCGTAATTGCGGAGGCCCCGACGGCCGCAGAGGCCGAAGCCCTCTGCGCCAAAGTGGAAAAACTTATTTAGCGACCGCTCGTTCATCGTTTAGGGTGCAGAACCTCCGGTTTCTCACTCGCTCTCACTACAAAGGCTCGTTAATACGAGCCTTTTCCGTTCACGGATAATCGCTTAATCGGCGTTACTCGCCCCCTCACGTACGACTAGTACGCTACGGGGGCTCGTGCCTTGCCTAGCTCGGTTATCTGAGTTTTGAGGAAAAAAACGTCAAATTAAAAAAATGGGTGCCAAACAAGGCCTTTTACGGTTTGTTTGGACCCTATCGTGCTGACGCACTTCAGGGTGACATTGAGTTACAGCTCGATTCCCGTGTCGCGCTCGATGACAGTCTCGCAGGCGGCCTTGAACGTCTCGGGTGTCGCGACAATGGTTAGGCTCTGCTTTTTGGTGCGAGTCACGCCCGTATATAGAATTTGCCGGTTCAGCAGCGGGTGCCCCTTGCGCGTAGGCAGGAACATCATGATGTTCGGGTAGCCCGACCCCTGCGATTTGTGGATGGTAATCGCGAACGCGCTTTCCAGGCAGTCTTCCGAGAAATGCGAAAGCGGGTAGAACACGAACTGCGACTGTTTTTTGAGCATCAGGAACAATTGCCCGTGGCGTTCCGACTGCACCACGATTCCTGTGTCGCCGTTGTAGAGCTTGAATTCGTTCTGGTTGCGGTTGAAAATCAGGACCTGGCCCACGAACCGCGATTCCGTGCTGTGCGAGAGCGTCTCGGAGACAATCTGGTTCAAAGTCTCGATTCCGCGGTTGCCGCGCCGCTCTGCCGAAAGGATGCGCGCCTGGTTCGCGGTGTCCCAGAGCTTTTCGCGCGTCTCGAGTTGCTCGGGCGTCGCGCTTTTTGCGGGAACGTCCGGGTTCACTGCGGTGGCGAGGTTGAGGAGCGGCGCGAAGAACTTCTGGGTCCATTTGCGGATAAGGCCTTCGACTGCACGGAGTTCCTCCCTGCGTGTGAGGCTCTGCCCGCAGTTTAGGTCGATGAGATGGACGCTGTCGCCTGCCTCCCAGTAGTGCCCGCGGGTATCGAACGCGGCCGCATCGAAGGGTATGCTTTCTCCCCGCTGGATTTTTCCGGCAAGTACGCCGATTCGGGATTCGTCGTTGAATCGGTTGGAACGTACGAGCTTCACCACGAAATTGCGGTCGAATTCCAGGATGTTTCCGAGAACAGCACCCGCGTCGACGGATGGCAGCTGGTTCGGGTCGCCCAGAATGAACAGCTTGAAGTTTCCGCTGGGCGGGAGCGCCTGCAGGAATGCGGCGAACAGCGAGATGTCTATCATGCTCGCTTCGTCGATGATGTAGATGGATTCTTCGGGCAGCGGGTTGCTCGAATTGAACGTGAATCCGCCCTTTTGGGCGCTGTATTTCAGGAGCCTGTGCAGCGTGTAGCTCGATGTCTTTGCGAGCTTGTCCGCAAATCGCGGATTCTTGCTGCGCTCGGGTTCGGAGATTTCGCGCAGGGTATCTTCCATGCTTTCGGCAAGCCGGTCGGCCGCTTTCCCGCTGGGTGCCGCCATGTATATGTCCCAGTTCAGGTACTTGGCGTCGCTTTCGAAAAGCTTCCACAGCAAAAAGCCGATGACGGTCGTCTTTCCGGTGCCGGGCCCGCCTGTGATAATCAGGTTCTGTGCCGTTCCGCGGGCGATGACTTCGGCCTGGCGGTCGTCGAAATGGATGGGGGAGCCTTCGCGCAGAATGCCGTGCACGAAATCCTTGGCCTGCTGTACTGCGGAACTGCCGAGGGGAGCCTCCTTGAAAAATCCCGAAACGAAGATGTTTTCGATATGGCCCTTGTCTTCGAGGTGTTTCGCCGAAATCAGGTAGGTGCATCCGTGCGCCTCTTGCAGGCGAAGCGGTGTAGCGTCGTTCCCGATAATCCGCGTGTACTTTCCCGAGGCGATGTCTTCGACGCCTTCGCGGATAACCGGCAGGAACGCTCCGGCATCGAGGTACGGTTCCGTGCGCTTGTAGCCTTTCAGGGCATCGCGGCTTTCGGCCTGCACCACGAGGCCTTCCCACTTTTGCGCCCATTTGGCGTGGAGCAGGCGGGCATCCAGCGGGATGCGCGTGTTGCCGTCTTCGAGTAGCGAGAGGTAGATGTACAGTACCTTCTGTGCGCTGCCCGACAGGTGCGGCTTCTGCTGCAGGGCGCAGAGCAGGCCGTGCATTTTCTCGGCGATAGGGGAAATCCCGCGCAGTTCGCGGAGCAGCATGAAGAATTCGGCTACGGTGCCGTTGACGTTCGCGTTTTCAGTCGTCATGCGGTCTCCTTTGCGCTGCTCTTCATGAGGGCCGTGATGTTGATGTAGCTCTTCTCGAGGTCGGCGAAGCTCTTCCATGTCTGGCAATAGATGCCGTTGCTGGTTTGCGCCCTGGTGCCTCGTGCCAGCGCGTAGTAGATGCCGCCGAAATGGTTGTCGTAGATTTCTTCTTCGCTCATGTCGCCAAAGAACTGCCTGAGCCATTTGATGAGCAGGTAGCTGTAGAGTACCCGCTGCACGGAATATTCCTCTTCGATTTTCTGCGCGAGGGCGTCCTTGTCGCTATAGTCGGCGTCGTCCATTACGTCGGATTTCCAGTCCAGAATAGAGTAGTAGTCTTTGCCGTCGTCGCCTTTGCGTACGAACATCAGGTCGATAAATCCCTTGCAGAGGCGGTTCACCCAGGGGGAATCCTCCGGGTCGTGGCTATCCAGGTGGAATCCCATCTCGGCGCGCCTCGCCGCTGCGGGCAGTTCCCTCAGGCTGAAGCTTTTCCCTGTCGCCTCGCTCCCGTGGATTTCGGGAAGGTCCGCGTTTAACGTATTCCAGATGAACCCTGCGGTAAGCCCGCTCCATTCCGGATGTTCCTGGATGTGGATGGAGTTGCCCTGGTACGTTTCTACAATCAGGTCGTGCAGCTCGGAATCGTCGCGGGCGGCGTTTTCGCTGGGCAGGTTCCCGACTTTTTCGAAGTCCAGCTTCTCGAATACCTTGTGCAGGGCGTCGCCCAGGTTGGCGCCCCGCGGGTAACCCGGCAGGTTTGCGACGGGGGCTGCGGTATCGTATCTTGTGCAGGGCTGCACCAGCGCTGTGGCGTCGTCAATCAGGATGGCGCCGGCGGTATCGCCTTCGACGAATTCTTCGCGGTTCGTGCGGCTCCCGTCGATGGAGATGTCGTCGAGCACGCGCTTCTTGGCAGCGAGGCTGGAATAGGAATACTGGTAGATGCAGGCGCTGTTCACCTTCTGCTGCAATTCGTCGAAATCCGGCAGCTCGCTCGTGTCGGGCTTTTCCTTCTTTGCATTGCGCAGGATCTGCGCCACGATTTTCTTGAGAGCGGGCACGTTCGCCTTCGCGTAGAAATCGTCCTGCGGCATGCGGGCGAATTCGGTCTTGGTCATGCGCTCGATTGCATTTGCGAGGAACGCGAACGGTTTGCCCGGATTGATTCTCCATTCCCCGTTGCCGACGTCTTCGTGCCAGATTTTGTACCGCGGGACAATCATCAGGGATTCCGCGCGCGTGTAGGCCACGTAGATGAGCCTTCGCCATTCTTCGTGGTTTTCCAGTTTGTTCTGTTCGCGCGATACGATGGCGTCGAACCCGATATGCTTTTTTCCCGAGAAGTCGAAGGCATAGGGCTCGCGTTCCTTGCGGTAGTTGTCACCGCGCAGCCCGCCGGTAATGATTGCGATGGGGAAGGCGAGCCCCTTGGAGGCGTGGATGGTCATGAGGTTCACCGCGTCGAAATCGCTGCCCTTGGCGACAAGGTTCCCGTCGGCATCGTCCACGTCTTCGGAAGAGTTCGCGAGCCCCTGCAGGTGCTTGACGATTTCTTCCAGCGATACCTGGTTGTTGTACAGGTAGTCGAAAATGTAGGTGCCTATCTGCTTGATTTTCGCGAGCTGCTGCAGCGTGGCGGGCGTACTCAGGAACTTGTCGATTTCGGTTTCCTGGTAGATGCTTTCTTGCAGTTCCGCCCAGCGGCCTTTCGCTACCAGCTGGCGCCATGTTATGAACAGGTTCATTACGCGCCCGGTCGGGTAGACGAACGATTCGTTCTCGACGCACTCGAGGGGCACCCTGAAGAAATCGGTGATGAGCGCCTCGTTCAGGAATTTGCGGTTCCAGCTCGAAAAATCGGGCGCATCGAGGGCCTTTAAAAGCGAAATCCAGTGGGCGCATTCCTTCCCGTAGAACAGGTTCGTGTCCTTGTAGCGGGTGTAGGGAATCCCGACTTGCGCCATGGCGGTCTCGAGCGCGGTCATCTCGCTTCGCGTGCGCGAAAGGATGGCAAAATCCGAGAAGCGGACATCGCGCAATACCTTCTTGTCCTTGTCGAAAACCTGCAGTGCGGTCTTTGTCGGGTCATTGGCGCTCGGGGCGCAGCATTCCACGATTTTGCGGACGGCGAAGTCGGCGAACTCGAACTCGTCGGAAATGCCCGAAATCCACAGGGGCGCCGTACGTTCCCCGTTCAGCTCGGGCGATGTCTTCTTGCTGTCGGCAGGCGGGACCTCGGAATCCGTGAAGTCGCTGTTCGCGAAGAATTCACCCTGGAAAAGTTCGTTGCAAGCCCCGATGATATCGTCGCTCGAGCGGTAGTTCGTCGAGAGCCTCCGCCCGTTCTTCTCGCCGATTTCGGCGATGGCACGGCGGTATACGCCTACGTCGGCTCCCTGGAACGAGAATATGGACTGCTTCGGGTCGCCGACCACGACGATGTTGTTCTCGGGCGCATCCAGGAAAATCGACTTGAAGATATCCCACTGCAACTGGTTTGTGTCCTGGAATTCGTCGATGATGGCGTAACGGTATGTTTCGCGCAGCTTCTGCACCAGGCTGCCGTCCCCGTTCACGACGGAATTATGGACATCGTTGATCATGTCGCTGAAGGATTGCGCCTTGCCTTCGCGCTTTTCCTTTTGCCAGAGCCCTACAAGTTCGTTGACGTGGGCGAAAATGAATTCCTGGTATTTCTTGAGGCTGGCCTTCTGCAGGTCGTTTTTCTGGGCGGCAAAGAAGAAGTTGACGGCGTCGTTCAGTTCGTCGGAATCCCAGATGTTTTGCCAGTTCTTGTTGAATTTTCTCCCGGGGAAGAGCTTGTCTGTACCGTCGTAGGCTTGAATCGCCTCGATGAAGTCTGATAGTTTTACGGTGCTCGTCTTGCTCTTGTTTTGCTGCACGGCCGTGGCGCCCTTGTTGCTGAGCAGTATGTTCCAGGCGTCCCGTGCTCCGGGGGTCCATTCCAGGATGCCGTCGAGCGAACTGTAGTCGGGCGTGAAGCATTGCGCCTCGCGGTTCTGCATCATGTACTTGGCCGCGTTCACGAAGTTCTTGACGAAGAGTTCCATCTTGAAATCCGTGGAGTTCAGCAGTTCCATGAATGGGGCTTCGAACGACCACTTGTCGCGAATGAGCCGCTGTATCAGGGTCTCGATTCCGTCGTCCGAGACGACGTCCTGGTCGAAGGATGAGCCCGCCTCGTAGGCGAAGTCGTGCAGCACCTTCTGGCAGAAGGAATGGATGGTGAAAATCGGCGCCGTATGGATGTTCTGCAGTGCCTCGCGGTAGCATTCCACGTTCTCTTCGGCGAGGCAGTCTTCCATCTTTTGGCGGATGCGGTCGCGGAGTTCGCCGGTCGCCTTGTCGGTGTAGGTGACGATTAGGATTTTGGACAGGGGGATGCCCGCGTGGCCGTTTTCGCCGCGCACGAGTTTTGCCACCAGCTGCTGGATGGTGTACGTCTTGCCGGTGCCTGCCGAGGCATCGATATAGAGGTTGTTCCCGAAATGGAAATCGTTGATGTCGAAAAGTCTAGTCATGGACATCGACTGCGCCTCCCATATCGCTTTCGGGGTCCCACAGCCCGGGCGTCAGTTCCTTGAGGTCCTGGGATTCCTTGTTCCATGTTGCCATGAAATCCTTTTCGTCGAATCCGCATACCTTCTTGATGTCGAACAGCTTGCTGCCCGCGAAGTATTTCCAGGGGGAGTTGTTTTCGTCGGCGAATGCCTTGATGTAGTCGCCGTAGCCCTCGATTTCGTTTTCGAAAACCATGTCGATGGGGAGCACCTTGCTGTAACGTTCCCATTTCCCGTTTGCGTCCGTCTGCAGGGCGAACATCTTCCGGTAGATTCTGTTGAGTGTTTTCTCTGCGCTGTCGGGCGTGTGGCAGATGCGCTTGGCCTTCCATTCCTTCTTGGAATAGACGTCCGCGTATATCTCAGGAACGGGCTCGCTTTTTCTCCCGGCCTCGCAGATGAGCGCGAGCGCCTGGATATAGCCCGAAAGGAAATGGTACTGGTGAATCTTTGCGCCCGCCGTGTCGATGAGGTGGATGCTGCCGTTGTCCTGGGCGTACAGCGCGATGTTCCCGTGGAGCGTCCAGCCTTCCATCTTGAGTTCTATGGTGCGTTTCCCGTACCGGAATCCTGTCCCGCCGTACCGCGTCTCGATGAAGTCGGCGAGGTCGCTGGCTTCGTCGCGGATGTCGCTCCAGATGCGCTCGCAGAATGTTCCCTTGGGCAGCAGCCCCTTGGACAGCGCGTAGGCGCGGATGCTTTCTTCGGTTGTCAGGCGGTCGCTTTCGAAGACGCCGAGCATCTGGGCCATGAGCATGCGCCGTAGAATCGTCTCTTGCAGCCTGTCGATAAGGACGGGCTCGAATTCCGTCTTTTCGGGGTCTTCCTTCTCGTCTTCGATTTGCATCATCTGGGCGACGCGGAATTCGAAGGGGTCCTTGAGGAATTCCTTGAACTGGTAGATGCTCGCCTGCTCGGGGAGCCGCTGGTCGTTGCCGTTTTCCGGGTCGGGCTCAAAGTTTACGACTTCACGGTCGTTGCCGAATTCCAGGTAGGTGTTCTTGTTGCGGATTTCGCGGCGGGTGAAAAGTTCTTCCCACGGGCGCGTCTCGTCGAGCGGGACGGTGGAATCGGGCCAGAGGTTCTTGGGTACGGCGCCCCCCTCGGTACAGCCCGCCTTGACGGCGTTCCTCAGGAATCCGCGGATATCGTTCACGATGGAGGAGGGGTAGAAATCCTCGTCCTTCTGCAAATCCTTGTTCACGTAGCTTATGAAGAATCCTTCGGCGGTGCTCATGAGCTGGCAGAGGAACGCATAGCGGTTGCGGCTCACGATGGAGTCGTCGCCGGGCCAGGGGCGGCAGGACTTGCGCAGGTCCAGCGTGTTGGT
Organism: Fibrobacter succinogenes; assembly: GCA_902762305.1. Lineage (GTDB taxonomy): Bacteria > Fibrobacterota > Fibrobacteria > Fibrobacterales > Fibrobacteraceae > Fibrobacter > Fibrobacter succinogenes_I. Next base: position 20,906 of record CACWNW010000008.1, read on the forward strand.
GCTGCGCACTCCGGGGAAATTCGCTGCGTCGGCGCCCATGAAGAACAGGTACTTCGTGGGTACAATCCGGTTGGGCGCGAACTTCATGAAGGTGAGCCCGTTGATGAACAGGTTCCCGCAGCTGTATTCCGAGCCGCGCGCGGCATACAGCAATGTCTGCGAAAGGATTTTCCACGAGAGGCTCTCGCTCCCGGCGAGGAACTGGTATTCCAGGTTTTCGCGGGCAGCCGTGACCGAATGGTAGACGACGCTCTCGCCGGCAAGTTCCTTGGGCGGGTTGCCCATACAGAGCCATGAATCCAGGAACTGGAAGACCGCGGTGAGGTCCGCTTCCATGCCCATCCAGGTTTCCAGCGAGTCGATGGCGTCGACAAAGCGGTAGAGCGAGCTGTTGTCGCCGCTGCTGATGTCGCTGTAGGGCTGGATTTCGCCCGCGTCCGTCTCGATGCCGCCGTAGCTGAACTTCGAAAGCAGCAGGCGCCGTGTCGCGGTAATCCAGGATTCTTCGCGCCGGGTCACGCCGTTGTCGTCGGCGATGCGGTCGCGGTATATGTTCATGTTGGATGCCCAGGATTCCCAGTTCGAGATTTCGTCGGGGAGAATCTTGCGGACGTTCTGCACTACGGGATTGCGGACAAGCGCGAAGAAGTCGGGCCTGGAAAGCGTGCCCTTCTCGCGGATGGAGAAAAGTGTCGAGAGCGCGCTGGCCGTATGCGAATCGCGGGCCGCGGAATCCACGATGTTGAAGGGGACGTGGAACCCGTCGCGGGTCTGGTCGAACACCTGGAAGATTGCCGTGCGGTAGTCGTCGATGTTCGGCGATACCACGAGGATGTCGGCGATGGTCGCCTTCGGCTTCCCCTGCGCATCCTTTTCGGAAAGGAGCCTGCAGATGCGGGAATGGAGCGCTTCCACCTCGCGTATTTTCGAAGGGGCCGTCGTCACGCCGAAGGAGTTGTCGTTCTCGAACGGGAGTTTGCCGAGAATGTCCGCGTCTTCGCAGAACACGTTCTTGCGGTGTGCCACCATCCACTGCACGTTGTGGAGCAGCGTGTCGCAGGGCATTTCGCGGTTCCTGTCCACGATGGAATCGCCGTCGAATACGAAGTTGTAGTCGGTGGCGATGCTCCACAGCTTTATGTTGTCTCGGCCCGCCTTGCCCCAGTAGCGCAGGAGCTCGTTTTCGTCTTCGTCGATAGTTTCGCTTTCGTCGTCGGGCGCGGCAGCGAGTTTCGGGAGCACGGGCCGCATGCTTTCGATAGGCTTGCGTGCGCCGCTGCAGTCTTCCCAGAAGGCCATGCACGGGTTCTGGATATAGGCGTACACCTCGTGCTGTCTCGCGAATTCCTGCAATATCACGCGGTAGAACTGCCCCATGCCCGAAAGCCCGAAAATGAATACCGGCAGGTCGCCCTGGTAATGGAATTCCGCCTTCCCGTCACTGCCCTTGCAGGCCTCGTACAGGTAGGGGAGCGTGAGGTAGGTGACTTCGCCGCCCTCGCCGCTCTTTTCGCCTGCTTTCTCGAACACGCACGTGAGCAGTGATTTCCCGCTGGAATCGGCATGGAACAGCGCCGAATAAAGTTTGCGTTGCCAGGCCTCGTTCGCGGCGGGCGTCCCGTCGCGCGTGATGAAGAAGTCGCGCAGGTCTCCCTGCTTCCAGCAGTCGAGAATACCCTTCGCGCTCTCGAGCGTCTCGGAATCGGCGATGAATCCGCTCGGGCGGCTCGTCTCGTATTCCAGGAAAAGCCCCGCCATTACGTTCGCGAAGTCGAAAAGCCTGTTCTCGTCGATGGCACAGTCGCTTTCGAGGTACGCCTTGACGCTGTCGCCCAGGAGCTCGTAATTGTACTTGCCGTCTGTTTTCTGCTGCAGGTACGATATGATTACGTTCGCGAGCATGTCCGACGAAAGCTTCTTGAGCTGCGTGTTGTCGCCGACCAGGATGTCAAATAGAAACCGGTCGATGGTGCTCTTGTTCAGGTTCGCGAGCACGCCCTTCTTTTGCACCCAGCGCAGGCGGAACCACTGCTCCAGTTTCGGGTCCGGGAAAATCACCACAGGCGCCTCGAACGGGTTCTTCCAGCACCTGGAAATCTCGTCGATCATCTCGTCGGCGAGGTTTGTCAGGTTCAGCGCGAATTTCAGGTGCAGCATGGTGAGAATATATAAAAAACGGCAAATGACATCGTCATGGCGAGTGATGTTCTTTTGCGCAAGTTCCACTACGCCGACATCAACGTTGATACGCCTTCTTTAGGAATTTTTTTTGCATTTTTATCAAAGAAAAACGCCAGAAGAAGAATCTCTTCTGACGCCTATTTATCCTTCCCTGGATCCTTCGCTTCGGCGCTTTGCGCCTGCGTTTAGGATGATACAGGCGCGCTTAAAACTGCGTTATAAATTCCCAGGCGGTGGGTGTTGTCCACACCTTGCCGTCGTCGCTGGCGTTGTATGCGTGTTTACCGTCGAATGTGCACCACTTCACGGGGAAGCGCGGGTCGACTGTCTTATAGTCGTAGCACACGTGCTTGCCGCTGGTGTATTCCTCCGCCTCTTCGCCCCTGGCGTCGGTGAAGTTGCCGTCGGCGTCAGGTTTTCCGTTGTTCTTCAGGATCCTGTCGCGGGCACTGCGGCCGAGCTTGGGCGTACAAAGTTCGTCTCCCATGCCGACAGTCCCCATCCAGGCGATGGGGAGTCCCTTGTTCTTGGGCAAGTAAATCACTTGGTCCATCGTTGCAAATACCACCACGCCACGCAGGCGGTGCTGGAAATCCTGTGCAAGGGAGTTACTGAACATGGCGCCGAAGCTGAACCCGACGGAGAACACGCGCGATGTATCGACGCAGAGGTTCTCGTTCAGGTAGGTGAGGAATTCGTCAAAGAAGATGTGGTCCTTGTCGTCCCCGCATCGCCATGGATTTTCTGTTTCTTTCCCGGATCTATCTGTTTCAGTCGTGTATCCGTGCGGCGCGACGAAGATGGTGTTCTCCTTGGCACCTGACTGGTTTCGGAGTCCGTAGTAGGCTTCTCTCGTTGCCACGTTCTTGGCGGAACCGCCCATGTAGTGCATGCCGAACACGAGGCGGTAGGGCTTGTTCTTGTCGTAGTTTTCGGGCATGGTGAGGTAGATTTCGTGCTCGATGCCGCCACCGGTGAACGTGAAGTTGTCCTTCAGCGTGTTTTCCTTGCCGCAGCCCTTACTCGGGGTTGGGGCGTTCTTGAGCGCGTAGCCGAATGCGTAGGTCTGCTCGGTGGCCGCCGCGGTGAGTTTCAGTTCGAGAGTCGTGTCGAGCGTGCCGAGCGGGACGGTGAGCGTGTCGAAACCTTCGGCGACAACCCGGAGCACTTCATCCTTCTGGATTTCCTTCAGCAGGGCGTGGCCGCTCTCGCTGAACGTGGCGCTGTAGTTGCCGTTCGCGGTAAAGCGGATGGCCTGCTTCGCGCTGCCTACGGAGACCTGCGCCACGTAGACGCCCCTGGCCTTGACGCCGGAAGAGAGGTCCACCTGGCCGGAACCGTAGAGGGTCTGCTTGAATACCTGGTTGCCCATGAGGTCGAAAATACGGACCTGCACGGGGGAGTTCCCGCTCTGCGAGAACGAGAGTATGCCGGAATTGATGCTGATGTATCCCGGCGCGTGCGAGGCGGCGATGGCGTCGGGCGTTTTTGAGGTATCCTGTTCGTCCTCGTGGATGCTGAACTTGCCGCTACTGTCCGTGACGGTCGACTTGTTCTCCTTGATGAGGGTGACTTCGGCCCCGGCTATGGCCTTGTCCGATTTGTCCTTGACCGTGCCGCTCACTGTGTAAGCGGATGCCGCGGTGAATGCTGTTGCTAGCGCGATGGGGAATACGAGATAATCCGCCCTTTTCATGTTGGCCTCCTTCGACATGCCAATTCGGTTGCCGGATTTTCGGCAGCCATTAGGTACGAATATAGTTTATTCACCAAAGGAGAGTATGTAAAAAATAAGAATTTGTTAATGTGCTTCTTTTGTGCAAAAAAGGGCGGTCGAAATGACCGCCCTTCTGCTCGTGCTCTCTTTCGAGGCGCTATTTTGCAACCTTGTATGCCTTGCTGCCGACGATGACGAGCATGGCGCCCGTGTTGGCGATGCGGATTTCCTGGGTCGGGGCCGCTGTCTTCGATGCCATCAGTATGCGGCCGTTGAGGTCGGTGACTGTGAACTTCGCGCCGACGGGGGCGTTTGCAATGTAGAGGGAACCGTTGTCGGCCCACACCTTCACGCCCATGCGCGGTGCCACCGGGCAGATCGCGCGGGGTGTCGGCTTGATGGTCACTTCGTAGAGCTGGCATTCCTCGAAGGATTTGATCGTGGTCTCTTCGGTGTATGTGACTCCGTTGTATTCGTCGGCTTCGACGGTTTTCTGCTTCATCTCGGGCTTCGGCTTCCAGATCTTGAAGCTTCCGCACAGGTGGAGCATGGAGAGGTAGTGCACCAGGCCGTCGTAGTAGCGGTACTGTCCGGTCATGGGCTTCGCATCCCAGGCCTTCTGCAGGTTCTTCTTGATAATGTCCTCGTAACCGCTCATGTCCTTAAGCGCAATGGCTGCCACAGCGTTCGCGCCCGTTTCGCCCAGCGTGTAGTTTTCGCTGGGATTCGAACCGTCCCAGTTGAAGCGACCGTGCTTGTAGCCGTCCTGCTCGAAGAAGTCGATAATGCGCTTGGCCATTTCGACCTGACGTGTAGAATCGGCGCCGAACAGGTAGTAGTCCATGCCGAAGTTCATGGCGCAGCGCATGGCATCGTACATGTACCTCGTCGCGTTCTGGTTGTACTCGACTGAGTGCGGAGTACCGTCAAAGTTATTGTAGTCGGAGAACAGCCCGGACTTGGTGTTGGACGATTTGTAGAGGTGGTCGCGGGTCGCCTTGGCGGCCTTTTTCCACTTCTCCTGATTGCTCGTAGACCAGCGGGAGAACAGGTCGACAAATGCAGGCAGGTCGTAGGACGGGTCGGAGAAGTTATTCTCGTTGCCTTGCGGCTGGAAGGTGATGACGTAGTGCTGCGGGTTAAAGAGCGAATGCTGGCTGTTATCCCACATCCTCTTCAAAATGTACTGGGCGTCATCCATGTACTGTGCGTCATTCCAGCGGTTTGCCGCGAAGAGCAGCGACATCATGAAGTACATTTCGCCGTCGGGTGCACAGTTGTCGTCGCCGCCGGTGCCGCTTTCGCCACGCTTCCAGGCAAAGTAACCATCCCAGCCACCGCCCTTGTGCCACATGTGGCTCTTGGCCCAGTTCCAGAGCTTGTCGAATTCTTCCTTGTGGTTGGTCTGCACGCTGATCATCATCCCGTAGCTCATGCCTTCGGAACGGACGTCGTTGTTACCTGTATCCTTGATATAGGCTTCGGTGCCCTTGTCGTAAAAGACTTTCGAGTTGTTGTCGCCTTTGAAATAGTGGTCCCAGAGTTGGTCCAGTTTTGCCTGGATTTCTTCGTCGGTCTTGCCTAGGTATTTTTTGAACGGGCTGGTGTAATCGCCGGTGTAATAGGCACCGCTGTAGTTCGTTTCGTCGCAATCTGGGCCGTAGTAGGCTCCGTTCTCGTCAAAAAATGTGGTGGTGGCGCCTTCTGCCGCGGCAGCGAGTGATGCGCCGAACAGTAAGGCCGTAGAAATGGCAGGTAATCTTTTCATGCTTGCTCCTTTTTTTACCCTTCCACACGTTACCCAGCTATAATATAAGCAGAAAAAGCCCGCGCGTGCAGGACTTTGGCGAATTGTCGTTGTTCGCGAAAACAACGACTTGTCGCGAAGTGAAAAAATGTCTATATGATATGTTGTCGGTGAATGAAGAATAGTTATCTTTTTAACAAAACCAAAGGACTTCAACTATGTCGAAGATTTATACTTCTGCCGACCAGCTTATCGGCCATACCCCGCTCCTGGAACTCACGCATATCGAAGAAGGTCTGGGCGCGAAGATTCTCGCGAAACTCGAATACTTCAATCCCGGCGGATCCGTGAAGGACCGCGTCGCGAAGGCGATGCTCGACGATGCCGAAAGGAGCGGCAAGCTCAAGCCCGGTTCCGTAATCATCGAGCCGACATCGGGCAATACCGGCATCGGGCTTGCTTCTGTTGGCACTGCCCGCGGCTACCGCACGATCATCGTGATGCCCGAGACCATGAGCATCGAACGCCGCCTGGTCATGAAGGCCTACGGCGCGGAACTCGTGCTGACCGAGGGTGCGAAGGGCATGAAGGGCGCCATCGAGAAGGCCGACGAACTCGCGAAGGAAATCCCGGACAGCTTTATCCCGGGGCAGTTCGTGAACCCCGCGAACCCGGCCGCGCACCGTGCGACGACGGGCCCCGAAATCTGGGACGATACCGACGGTAAGGTGGATATTTTTGTCGCGGGCGTGGGCACGGGCGGAACCTTGTCCGGCGTGGGCGAATTCCTCAAGGGCAAGAACCCGAACGTGAAGGTCGTGGCTGTGGAGCCCGCAAGCTCTCCGGTGCTTACCAAGGGTGTCGCGGGCCCGCATATGATCCAGGGCATCGGCGCGAACTTCGTTCCCGAAACGCTGAACACCAAGATTTACGACGAGGTCATCCCGGTCGAGAACGAGGCCGCTTTCGAGGCTGGCCGCGAGATGGGCAAGCGGGAAGGCGTGCTGGTGGGAATCTCCTCGGGTGCCGCCCTCTGGGCCGCGAAGGAACTCGCGAAGCGCCCCGAGAACAAGGGCAAGACCATCGTGGTGCTCCTCCCCGATACGGGCGACCGCTACCTTTCTACTCCGCTCTTCGCGGAATAGCGCATGCGCCGTGACCGCGGCGCTATTTGCTATTTTTCAACAAACATCCGGCGGCATGCCGCGGCCCTGCCGGCCGCTGCCGCCACATTCCAGAGGTTTATATGAGCGTTACGATGCAAGAGGTGATGAAGCAGTCCGGTGTCGCGTTCGGCACGAGCGGTGCCCGCGGCCTGGTGACCGCGATGACGGACCGCGTGTGCTACGTTTATGCGCGCTGCTTTATCAAGTACTGCGAGGCAAGCTACAAGTGCGAACACACGATTGCGATTGCGGGCGACCTGCGTCCGAGTACCGAACGTATTCTGAAGGCGCTCGTGAAGGCGGGCGAGGACAGCGCGTGGAAGGTCGTGTACTGCGGGCGCATCCCGAGTCCGGCAATTGCGCTGTACGGTATCGACAAGGCGCTCCCGACCATCATGGTGACGGGGAGCCACATCCCGGCCGACCGCAACGGCATCAAGTTCAACCACCCGAAGGGCGAGATTTCCAAGAAGGACGAACAGGGAATCGTCTCGCAGGCGGTGGATTTTGACGAGAATATTTTTGATGCGGCTGGCATGCTGAAGGCCGCCCCGGAACTTCCGGCGGTCGAGATGGAAGCCGAGGAAAACTACTGCAAGCGCTATCCGGAATTCTTCGGCACGAAGGCCTTGCAGGGCCTCACCATCGGCGTGTACCAACATTCCGCCGTGGGCCGCGACATCGTGGTGAAGGTGCTCGAGAGTCTGGGTGCCGCCGTGAAGCCGTTTGCACGCAGCGAGACGTTTATCCCGGTCGATACCGAGGCTATCCGCAAGGAAGACGAGGAACTTGCCCGCGAGTTTGCGCACAAGGATTTCGTGGATGCGATTTTCAGTACCGACGGTGACAGCGACCGCCCGCTCTTGGCGGACGATGCGGGCATGTGGCTGCGTGGCGACGTGCTGGGCATCCTCGCTGCCCAGGCGCTTCACGTGAAGCGCATTGCAACTCCGGTGAGTTGCAACACGTCGCTCGAAAAATGCGGAAGCTTCGAGAAGATTTGCCGCACGCGTATCGGCAGCCCGTATGTAATCGCCGGCATGGAGAGCCTGGTCGATGCGGACGACCCGAGCGTTTCTGTCGCGGGTTACGAGGCGAACGGCGGCTTTTTGCTGCAGACCGACCTCACCCGCGAATTCAAGGATAGCGACGGACGTGGCGGCGAGACGCGCGCGACCCGCACGCTGCCGGCACTCCCGACCCGCGATGCGCTCCTCCCGATGATTGCCGTGATGGTCTGCGTGCGCGAAGAACGCATGTGCGTTGTCGACCTGCTCCGCAAGCTTCCCAAGCGCTTTACCGTGAGCGACCGCCTCAAGGAATTCCCGACCGAAGTTTCGAAGGCGAAACTCGCCGAAATCCGCGAGCAGAAGCTGGGCCACAAGCTGTTCGGTTCCCTTACCGCGAAGCCCTCCAAGTTCGCCCCGAAGGATTCCGCCCCCAAGCCGTTCCATGGCGAGGTTGTCGCGATCGACGAGACGGACGGCTACCGCATGGAATTCGATTCCGGCGATATCGTGCACCTGCGCCCGAGCGGCAATGCGCCCGAGTTCCGCTGCTACGTGGAGACCGAATCGAAGGAACGTTCCGCCGAACTGCTGGAAGGCTGCCTCAAGATTATGGAAGGCTGGCGCAAGTAAAAGCGGCTCTTGTTTGAACAAAAATTTACGAATGGGCGGCACACCTGCGGAGGGGTGTCGCCTTTTTTGAAAACTTTAATTTGTCTCTATAATTTAGCCTGTTGTAATACTATATTTGTATCAGTAGTCCCCTCCCTATTATCTTGTATACTACATGTTAATTAAAAATCTCAAATTTTTTCAAGGAATAAAAAAATGAAAAAAATATTGGCAATGGTCCTGCTGTACACTTCCCTAAGTTCTGCCGTGTATGTTGGAGTTATGGGTTATCCGGTGCTTTGCCCTGACCGCATGCAGCGCGAAGTGTACCTTGATGCCGAAGACCATAACAACATATCCGGTATTGTCGATGGTGAACAAAAGGTTCCGTACGGAGTTTCTTTCGCTCTAGGCCGAGTGGGTTTTGTGTATTGCAGGATGTCTTCTGAGCATCTGCAGCCGGTTCCCTATGACTATGCCGTTCTCCGCATGGACAATGAATGTCCGGCTGGCGGGTATAAGTTCAGGCGTCATCATGATACGGAAGACCATAACAACAACAACGCGACTAATTCGGATTTTTGGCCTAGCGTCATAGGCAAGGATGCCGACCTGGAATACTGCTTTATGCCGGCTACTCCCGGTGCGACGGCCAATTTCCCTGTAAAGCTCTTCGGTAGATTTGGCGTTTTTGGCACGTACCGTAACGGAACGGTGCACTATACCCAAATACTCGTTGACGATGAAGACAGCAAGAATGCGAATTCGTGGCATTGGTATGGGCAAGATAATAACACGAACCTCATAAACCGAATCAAGGCGATTGTGAGCGATAAGGGAAAGGATACCTATTATAGTTTCTCCTGGGTGGATCCGTTCTGGGATAAGATTGGTATCGTTGACGCTCCTACCTTTGCAGAGAACGTGATTGACAATGCTGTGCCCGAAGTGAAGGGTTTTGGCCGCTCTGCAGTGAGCTTCGAGCTCAAGTCTGCGGGTATTGCCGTTGTTACCATTTCGAACTTGAATGGAGCCGAGGTTGCGAAGATCACGACGAATTTCTTGCCGTCTGGCCTCCATCGCGTGGAATGGCATTCCGGAGCCGTGCCTAACGGCCGCTACGTCGTGACCATCGAACACAATGGCAAGGTTAGCGGAAAGAATGTGATTCTGAAGTAATTCAGGGCGATTTTTCCGGTTATTTGGGTTGCGGTCCGTTGACGGGCCGCAATCTTTTTATCTTATATTTATCTACACGCCTTTTGGCATCAGGAATGGAGTTGGTTTATGAATTTTCTATCGCACTGCATGGTGCCTTCGTGCATTGCCGTTGCCGCTTTTTCGGTGGCCGTCTCTGCGCAGACCAAGGTTATTGTTGACTCGGGAAAAAAGTACCAGGTTTTTGAAGGCTGGGGTACGAGCCTCTGCTGGTGGGCCGTGAAGGCGGGCGCCTGGAGTGAAGAAAACAGGAGCAAGCTTATCGGCGCGATTGCCGACCCCGATACGGGCCTTGGCTACACGATTTTCCGCTACAACATCGGCGGTGGCGACCAGCCGGGCCACAACCACCTTACGAAGGGTGACGGCGGCGGCAAGGTCCCGGGTTACAAGCCCACCGAGAAGGGTGATTACGACTGGACTGCCGACCCGTACCAGCGTGCGATTGCGATTGAACTTTCCAAGCGCGTGAAGGACCCGATATTCGAGGCGTTCAGCAATTCGCCCCCGTGGTGGATGACGAAGAGCGGGTGTGTTTCGGGCAGTAGCGACGGCAGCGACAACCTCAAGCCCGACTACTTCGACGATTTCGCGGACTACCTCTCCGAGGTGGCGCTGCATTTCAAGACGGAATGGGGTATCACGTTCCGTACGGTGGAGCCGTTCAACGAGCCGAGTGCAGGCTGGTGGAAGGCGAACGGCGGGCAGGAAGGCTGCGGATTCAAGAACAACCAGTCGCAGATGATTGTGGAACTCGGCAAGGCGCTCCAGAAGAAGGGGCTCTTCCCGGAAACGTCGGTGAGCGCTGCCGACGAGACGTCCATCAAGCAGGCGCACGACCAGCTGGGCAACTACACCGCGGAGGCGCTTTCGTACTTGGGACAGGTGAACACGCACAGCTATTCCGACGGCAGCTACCGCAAGCAGCTCTTCAACCGCGCCTTCGGCCTGAACAAGCGCCTTTGGCAGTCCGAAACGGGCCCGCTCAGCAAGAGCGGCGACGAGCATATCGCGCTCTGGATGGCGAACGTGATTATCCAGGACCTGCGCGACATGCATGCGGAAGCGTGGATAGATTGGCAGATTGGCGACCCGGCCGAGAACTGGCGCAGTCTTGCGCTCAACCATAGCAAGCAGACCTTTACGCCGAACGCGCGCTACTACATGCATGCCGCGTTCAGCCGCTATATTCGTCCGGGGTCCCGCATTATCGACAGCGACAACGGCAATACGCTCGCAGCGCTCCGCCCCGACGGCGCCTTGGTGCTTGTGGTCCGCAACAGCGGTTCGTCCGATGTCCGGTACAGTTTCGACTTGACGGGGTTCGACAAGATTGGGTCGACCGCGAAGGTCGTGCGGTTCGAGCTCCCGGGCAGCCTGAAGGCGCAGGACGACATCGCAGTTTCGGGCAAGGCGCTCTCGATGACGGCGAAGGCCAATACGATTACCACGATGGTGATTGACGGTGCCGAGGGTGGCGCCTGCAAGCCGAGCGAAATCATCCCGTACGTGAAAATCCACAGCAATACCGGCTGGGACGAGACGACCGACGTGCAGGTGCGCAAGGGCGACTCGCTGGTGATTGGCCCGCATCCGTGGGAAGGCGGCCGCTGGGTATGGACCGGCCCGAAGAACTTTAGCAGCACCAGCCGCGAAATCCGCTTCAAGAAGATGGACGGCACCATGAGCGGCTACTACAAGGCAGTCCACACGAACGCTTCGGGCTGCGAAGGCTCCGTGACGTTCAAGGTGGTGGTGGACGATCCGGACCATCCCTTCGTGGAGCCGGACACGACCGTGCAGGACACTCCTGCGGTGGTGCTGCCCGGGTTCGTGCGCGACAATGCGGGTGGCGTTATCCGTGCGGGCGAGCCGGTGCAGGTGTTCGACATGCAGGGCTCGTTCCTCAGGAGCCTGCCCGAATTCCGCTCGCGGCTCTTCCGTCCGGGAATCTACATCGTGAAACAGGGAAACAGCATCCGCCAGGTGCGTGTGAGGTAATTCCCGCCAAGAACAATACCGCAACTAATTTTCTATACTTTGTTTATGCTTTTACAGACAACCCCACGTAAGGTCATCCTGGCCATAATCGCGGTCCTGCTGCTCGTTACCACGGGCAAGGACTGGTACGATTTTGCGCAATGTGGTGCTGTCGACCACTGCATCGCCTCGGCGCTCGGCCTGCAGCTCTATACGAAGTCCGCGATATCGCTGCTGGTTACGGTGCTCGCCTTCATGGTCTCGGCGCAGGCGTTCAGCCCGCGCGACCGCAGGTTCCTGCGTATCGCTTTCGTGTGCTCGCTACTCGGTGACTTCAGCTTCAGCCTTTTCAGGGCGCTCACTCCCCCCGAATACGTTACGACGAGCGACGTGCTCGGCATTCTGTTCTTCATGGCGTTCCTTGCCGTGCTTATCCACAGGCATTCGCGTACTTCCGAAACGGACCTGTACTGCCATAACGTGTACTGGCGGCTCCTGGGCACAATAACCGCCGTCGCCATTATCCTTTACGCGCTCGGCGCCTTCAGCATCATGGTGGCGATGGTGCTCGCCTATGCGTTCTATATCGTGACGTCTACTGTCGTGGGTGCCATTGCGCCGTTCAAGGGGTACTACCCCGCGAAGAACGCGCTGTTTGTCCGCTGGGGCATGATCACCTTCTTTGTCGGCGACGTGCTTGTCGGGCTCTCGATGATTTCGGGTGCCGACCATAGCGCGATGGAGACAATCTCCGCAATCGCGAACAACTTTATCTGGTGGTTCTACGTGCCCGCGCAGCTTATGCTCATCAAGTCGTGCACGCGTCTCGAGAATTAGACTTTTTCAGGGTACAAAAAAAGGCATCCGTCCACGGTGGAACACTCGAAACTACTATTGTTAAAAGATAGCAGTGCCTTGGTGCTTCGTTTTTCGCGTCAAAGCGCGCCTAAACTAGACCACAAGAGCCACGAGCTGATATTATCTTGTTAGATCGGGCGTTAATCCGTGCGATGCCTGTATTACAAATATACCTTATTTCCAGTACTAAATCAATAGGCGAATTGCCGTATTTTGCACTTTGTTTGTCATGAAATTGTAAAAAAGCAGGAAACCTAGACCCAGTCGCTGTCCCTGCTTTCCGCATGCTCCAGCCCTTCGTCCAAGAGCGCCGTTACTTCCTTGACTCCGCTGTTCAGTTCGTCCCGCTCCACCTTGAGGTGGTGGACCATCCTCTTGAGCTCGACAATCTGCTGGCTGAGCTCGAGGGCCAGAAGCGCGAACTTCTTGCCCGCTTCGAGGTTGTAGCGGTCGTAACTGGCGTAGCGCTCGTCGATGTGGTCGACGATATCCTTGAGGTCCCCGTCGGGAAGGTCGGTCCTTATCTGCAACCGTTCGCCCGCGACAGTTACGCTTACTGATCTGTGCGAATTCATTTCTGCCATTATTTCAATCCTACGCCGAATGGATCGTCATCCATCAGCATTTTTAGCCGAAAAAACTGGTAGGCGAGCCTCCGTTGCTCGCGAAGAGGTCCGGTTCCTTCTCATTGGCTGGGTGGATCTCGATGGGCTCGTCCTCTTCTTCGGTTGCCTGGTTGAAGTCGAGTTCGGGCTCCTTGAATTCTTCTGTTGGCGCCTCGGCGACCTGCAGTTCTTCGGCGGGTTCTGCCGCCTGTTCCGCGGGCTCTTCGGCCTGGACTTCGCTTGCCGCTTCGGGTTCGTCGGCGAAGGAAACGTTCACCGGGATTTCGGTGCCGAGTTCGCTCTCGATGGTGGAGACCATCTGCTTGAACTGTTCCTGCGCCTGCAGGATTTCTTCGCCCTGTTCCTTGATGGTCTCGTTGAGGCTTGCCTTCTCGGCATTCAGGGCTTCGATGGTGGCGTCCTTCTCGGCGAGCGCGCGGCCCATCTCTTCGATTTTCCCGTTCAGGATAGCTTCGTTCGCCTTGACGACTGCGCAGTCGTTGCGGAGGGCGTTCGCGACGTCTTCGCGTTCCCGGATGTCGCTGTTGAGTTTCGATATTTCGGCCTCGGAGGCCTGCAGGCTCTCGTTTGCCTGGTTCAGCATGTTCTCGAGGTCCGAGATGCGGGCGTTCGCGGTCGCGAGCGAGCCCTGAAGTTCGTCAATCGTTCCCTGCTTCTGGTTGAGGGCCTCGTCCTGCGCGGCGGCCTGGTTGGCGCGGGCGGTCAGGGCGGCCTTGCAGTCGGTGAGTTCGGCGTTCAGGCTGTCGAGGACGAGGTTCCTGTCCTGGAGTTCGGCCTTCGCTCCCGAAAGGGACTGCTTAAGATTTGCGACCTCTTGCCGTAGGTTGCGGACGGTTGCCAGTACTCCATCCACCCGCTGCGAGAGAAGATTGATATTCTCTAAATTCATTTATCGCTCCGTAAAAATCAGGGGATACATATCACCACTAAAAAGATATATAAAAAACGGACCCTAAAGTATGAAAAAAAACATAAAAGTTGGGATTGCGCCAAAAGACGGTATTTTTGATGTTTGTCCGTAATTTGTGCGGGAGGGGCTTTTTTACTTTTGAAGGAGTATGCTTCCTGTGAACGAGCACATCGAAAGGCGACTGGCCGAGCTTCCTGCTTTGCCGGGAGTCTACATCATGCGCAATTCGCAGGGGAAGATTATCTACATCGGCAAGGCGAAGGTGCTCAAGAACCGCGTGAGGAGTTACTTCGACGGCAGCGACCATGCGGGCCATCGGGCGGCGACGCTCATGCTCCCGCATATCCGCGACATTGAGTGGATTATCACCGAGAGCGAGTCCGAGGCGCTTATCCTCGAAGCGAACCTTATCCGCAAGCACACGCCCAAGTACAACGTTCTCCTGAAAGACGACAAGCACTTCCCTTACCTCGCATTCTCGGTGCACGAGGATTTCCCGAGGCTGTTCCTCTCGAGGGCGGTTAGGAAGGACGGCTGCCAGTACTTCGGACCCTATCTGAATTCCCGCATGATTGCCCAGCTGCAGGATATCGCCGCGCGGCTCTTCAAGATTCGCGAGTGCAAGCTGAAGCTCCCGCTCAAGAGCCCGCAAAGACCCTGCCTCAATTACCACATCGGGCGGTGTGGCGCACCTTGCGCCGGGCTCGTGACGAAGGAAGAGTACCACAAGGCGGTGCTCCAGACGCAGATGCTCCTGAACGGCAAGCGTGACGACCTGATTGCGCAATGGGAGCGCGAGATGCAGGAGGCGAGCGACCGGCTGGATTTCGAGACCGCGATGAAGAAACGCGACGCCATCGAGGCGTTGCGGGCCACGGGAATCCACCAGAAGACGGACGTGACCGACCCGAACCTCTCGCTCGATGTATTGAGCCTGCGCCGGAACGGGACGATGGCGGCCGCCGTCATTTTCGAGTACCGGAACGGCGTGCTTTGCGGCCGCCGCCACTACCGCCTGGAATGCCGGCTCGAAGAAGACGAGGCGGGCATCCTGCAGCAGATGCTGGTGCAGTGGTACCTGGACGTGGAGCACATCCCGGGCGAGATCGCGACCGACGTGATTCTGGATGCGGACCGCGAGCCCCTGGAGCAGGCGCTCGCCAAGAACGCGGGCCACAAGGTGAGCATCGTGAACCCGCAGCGTGGCGAGAAGGTCGGATTCCTCAAGCTGGCCGGCGCGAACGCCGACATGATCCTTGTGGAGATGCGCGCCGAGGTGCAGAAGTACAGCGAGATAGACCAGAGCGTGTTTGAACTGCAGAAGGTGCTGGGCCTCAAGAAGACACCCTTCCGCATCGAGTGCGTCGACATTTCGCACCTCTCGGGCACGAACACGGTGGCAAGTCTCGTCGCCTTCAAGAACGGCAAGCCCGACAAGAGCAACTACCGCAAGTTTATCATCAAGACTGTAACGGGCGTGGACGACTTTGCGAGCATGCGCGAGGTGATGACGCGACGCATCCGCCGGCTGGAAGAGGAAGGCACGCCGATGCCCGACCTGTGGGTGTGCGACGGCGGCAAGGGCCAGGTGGATGCCACCATGCAGATTCTTAAGGAACTCGGGCACGACAAGGATTTGCCGCTCATCGGGCTCGCGAAGCGCCTAGAAGAAATCGTGTTCCCCGACGACCGCAAGAGCATCGTGCTGCACCGCACGAGCCCCGCGCTAAAACTGCTGCAGAACGCCCGCGACGAGGCGCACCGCTTCGCCATCACGTACCAGCGCAGCAAGCGCAAGAAGGACCTGGAAGTGGAATGGCTCAAGATGCCCGGCGTGGGGCACGAGACCCGCGTGAAGATCCTTTCCCGCTACAAGAGTGCGGAGGCGTTCATGGCCGCGCCGCTCGAGGATATCGTGGACCTGCTGGGGAAGGTGCGCGGGAACAGCGTCCGCGAGCAGGTGAAGGAATACTGCGCGAAGTTTATAGAACCGCTCGGCTCTGACGCAAATGAGGAACCTCCGGCAGAGCCTCGCTCCCACCTAAAGGTGGCCATGTACACTAAGCACTAAAGTGCTAAGTGTCCAAAGCTCGCCACCACGACTCGTAAAGACGAGTCGCTTGTGGCTCACCTGAACCGCAAGTGATTGCGAACGGTATCAAAAAAAGGGCCCGCGATGCGGACCCTTGAAATTTTTTGTGCGGTTTGGATTATTCCTGTACGCAGCGCACGCTGAAGTGCTTGGCCTTTTCGTCGACCTGGAAGAACTTTTGCGTGTCGTCGCCGGCGTAGCCCGGTTCCTTTTCCACGATAATGACGGCGAATTTGTCGCCCTTGTTGGAATCGAAGTTCTTGTCGCCGTCTTGCGGTTCGGTGTCAATCCAATGGAAGCCCATCTTTTCCGTAAAGTCGCAGTCGCCTTCCTTGCAGCGGCCGCTGTAACTCCACGGGTAGTCGCTCGCATTGATGACTGCCTGGGCTTCGTTGCGGTTCGGCAGTCTCCACCCTGCAGGGCATGCTCCCTGGGCCGAACTGAAGGTGTAGAGCCTTCCGTACTTTTCGCAGTTCGAATTGTTCTTGGAGAAACACATGCTGCCCGATCTCTCGTAGTTCAGGTCCTGTGCCATCCAGAGTTTGCCGCCCACGTTCTGGAGCTTGTAGGTCTTGCCGTTGCGGTTGTCGGTCATGGAATTGCCGTTCACTGTCGGCGGTTCGTTAGATTCTGAGGACTGGCCGATGACGATTTTCTCGCTCGAACTGGAAGAGGGAGACGAGGCGGGGTAATCCTTTTCGCAGCCACTGTTCCAGCAGAAGACAACTGCGCTGCTGGGGTAGCTGAGGGGGCCACGATTGTTGGTGTCGAGGACTACTTCCTTATGGATAACGGTCGTATCGGTGGAACTCTCCGCAGAGGATGTCTGTTTCCCGCTGCTGCTGGATTTTTTCTTCTCGGCAGAGGAACTGCTTTTCGCGGAACCGGAGGATTCCAAAGCGGAAGAATCGTCATCGATAGGAGACAAGGGACCGTTGTCTCCTCCTGTACATCCCGCCCAAAGCGAGAAAACACCCAAAACACCCACAAACAGAATGTATTTTTTCATACCCCAAATATACTTTACATTTGGCGGGGTTAACAGAAAAAACTTTTTTACTATCTTTTTTGCCACTATGAGCAATGTTGAAATTTTCGACACTACGTTCGCCATGACCATTTTGGTCATCATGGCGCTCTGCATCCCTACAGTCCTGCTCCTTGCCAACTGGTTTTTGCACCCGGGCAAGATTAAGAACGTGCTTATTAAGGGTTCCGCCTACGAATGCGGTCTGGCCCACGTTTCGGGCACCGCGAACGAGCGTTACCCCGTGAAATACTACATGGTCGCCATGCTTTTCCTCGTTTTTGACCTGGAAGTGGCGTTCCTCTACCCGTGGACGGTCCAGTTCCTGGCCGGCGGCTGGGAACTCCTATTCGTGCTCCTCGGGTTCCTGTTCATCCTCGAAGCGGGCTACATCTACCTGTACAAGAAGGGTGTGCTCGACTGGACGAGCATCAAGGACTAGCGTTTCTTAGAGCGTTCTATCTCAAAATAAAAGGCGCGGATTCCGTCGGGAGTCCGCGTTTTTTTTGTGTGATTTAAATCATCCGAAACGAGGCGTGGCGCGGTATTCCGCGGGCTTAAAACGCTTCGCGGAAGTAGAACGTCATGCCGGGTTTCAGGCTCTTGAAATCTATCCACGAGAATTCGGCGCGGGCATACAGGCGCTCGCTCTTGTTGAGCGCGAGCTTGCCCCCGAACCCGATGGCGCGGTGCCATTTGTTGCGCATGAGCTGGCTGAAATACGGCCCGACCTTGCCGCCTTCGAAGAAGATGTCGCCCGCGAGCCTCCAGAAGAGCGTCTTGCGGAGTTCGGCCTGCAGTACGAGCGCCTGGTTGTCGCGGAAGAACTTCGTCTCGACACCGCGGAAGCGCTTGATGCCGTCGGGGCCCGCCATGTACTCGAAGGGGACGTCGCCGTCGGTGCGCTGCCACAGGAGGCCTACCGCCATCGAGGTGTTCCAGATGGTCTCCCCGTAGGCGCGCATGTCGAGTTCCTGGAAGGTGAAATTGTAGTCGCCGAACGCATCGCTGTAGAAACGGTGTTCCCACTGGAACAGTACGCCGTGTCGCGCCCAGTTGGGGTTGTCGCGCGTGTCGAACGAGAGGTGGTAACCGAGGGCGTTGCGCCAGCCGTCCGTATTCGTGGGGAGCTCGATGTCGCCGTCGTATTCCCCGAAGTCCATCTCGCTCCGGTTGAAGTCGAACACGAACCCGTAGCGGAAGTTCTGCAGCGTCTGCGGGAGCCCGAGGTTCGATTCCACGAGGCCCATCAGGAAGAATGTCTCGCGGTCGAAACTTGCGTATTCATCCATCTCGACGTCGTTCCCGATGCCGAAGAAGTGCCCCACCCAGTTCTGGTAGCGGAAGTCGAGCCAGCCCGAGATGCGGTCTTGTACAAAGTAGAAGTACGGGGTGGCCGCGAACTGGAACTGCTTGCGCGTGGAGCCGTAGGCGGCGATGTCGATTTCGGTAGAATTTCCGCCTTTGAAGGAAGGTGGCAAGAAAAAGTTCACCATCGCGCCGAACTGGAACTTGGTCTCTTCGGTATAGCCGAGTACGGGCACGGCGCTCCACCACTGGAAATGCTTGGAGGTGTCCGCTGCTGCCGTGCTGGCGGAATCCGTTGCTGGTGCGGGCGTGACCTGCGTGTCAGCCTGCGCGGGCGCATCCTGTGCGGCGGCGACCATTGGCAAAAACGTTACGATGGATAAGGCCGCGAGAAATTTTACGGTACGAGTCGTCACGATAGAAAATTTAGATAAAAATGAAGGCAAAATTAGCCTTTTTCCCCCATTAAACTTGTCCTTTTACATTTTGTAAATGGATTATGTTTTGCTCCCTTCGATTCTTCCTTTCGGGGCGTATATATTGTAAATTGGTGTGGTGTAGGGAATGGTTGGGAAAAGGAGTTAGAATGAAACAGATGCTTTATGCGGCCCTTGCTTTTGGGCTGTGTTCGGTAGTTTATGCACAGGCCCCGCTCAACTTCGATGTAGAGAACCGGGGCAAGGACCTGGGCGCCACGGCCGGCGAACTCAAGTCCAACAAGAAGCTTCCCAACCCGTTTGAATTCCACGACGGATCCAAGGTCACCAAGTACGATGACTGGAGCAAGCGCCGTAACGAAATTAAGGCTGATATCGAGAAGTACGAGATTGGCGAAAAGCCGATTCCTTCCGACGTGACCGCCACTTACAGCGGCGGCACCCTCACGGTGACGGTCAAGGAAGGCGGCAAGACGATGACGATTACGTCGAAGTTCAGCATTCCTTCGGGCAATGGCCCGCATCCGATTATCATCGGCATGAACAGCGGTACAGGATCGCTCTCTTCGAGTATCTTCAGCGGCTTCGTGCAGGTGCCGTTTAGCCACGACCAGGTGGCAAAATATTCCATGAACGGCCAGAAGGACACGAACGTGGGCTTCTACAAGTTCTACGGCAACAAGAATTCCAATGGTGACTATTCCGCATGGTCTTGGGGCGTGAGCCGCCTGATTGACGGCCTTGCGTTGATTGCCAAGGACCACAATCTCGACATGAGCAAGATTGCCGTGACGGGCTGCTCCTATGCGGGCAAGATGGCCCTCTTCGCTGGTGCCTTCGACGAACGCGTGACGCTCACCATCGCCCAGGAATCGGGTGGCGGCGGCATCAACTCGTGGCGCACTTCCGCGGACTTCGCGAGCCGCGGCACGAACATCGAGAAAATTGACAACACGAACTACAGCTGGTTCATGCAGAGCCTGCAGCGCCAGGACCCGTACAAGCTCCCGCACGACCACCACGAACTCATCGCCATGATTGCTCCGCGTGCGGTGATTGCGCTTGGCAACCCCGGCTATGAATGGCTCGGCGACGAATCGGGTTACAAGTCCATGATGGCGGCGACCGAAGTGTGGAAGGCCATGGGAATCGAAGATCGCATCGGTTTTGACTTTACCGGCGGTCACGAGCATTGCCAGGCGGCCAGTAGCCAGACCAAGTCGGTGACGGCGTTTGTTGATAAGTTCCTCCGCAACAAGGACGCGAATACCGATATCCACGTGAAGCCCACGAACGGCAAGGGATTCAAGATTGACAACTATGGCGACTGGATTGACTGGGAAACGCCGGACCTCCCGTTCAGTGCGGAACCTGTCGATACGCAGGCAGTTGTTCCCCCGGATACGCAGACTGTCGAGCCTCCTCCTGATTTGCTCGGTGCCGACTGCTCCGCTCCGCTTCTCGGGATGCGCGTGGCCGCAGGCCGCTTGGATGTGACCGGAGCGCCGGAAGGCTCCATCGTGAAGCTCTACGACGTGCGCGGCAACGTGGTGGCAGTAATGGGGGAGACCGGCGGGAACCTCCCGAAGGCTAAGGGAAGACTCCTCGCCATCGTCGAGAATGCTTCCGGCAAACGCCTCATGACCAAGGCCATCATCAATACCGGATTCTAGAAAAAACTAGGCGGTCTTCGGACCGCTTTTTTACATGTCAGAAAATTCTGTTGTTTGGTACAAGGAGAGATATGAACAGAGTAATTCTAACTGCGCAGGCAATGTTCGTCGTGATGTGGCTGCTGGCCACGGCATGCTTCGCGCAAGACCCCAACCTCCACATTTACTTGGCCTACGGGCAGTCCAACATGTCGGGGCAGGCGACCGTCACCGACAAGGACCGCGTACAGGACCCGCGGTTCCTCGTGCTGCGCGCGGCGAACCATTCGAACCAGAAGGTGGGCGAGTTCTACCCGGCGGCACCCCCGATGGGACACAGCCAGTCCAAGGTGGGCATCGCCGATATCTTCGGGCGCACCATGGTCGCTAACCTCCCGGACAGCATCAAGGTGGCGGTGGCGAACATCGCGATTGGCGGGCAGAGCATCGACCTGTTCGACAAGGACCGCAACAAGGCCTACGTGCAGAATGCGAAGAACAAGGGAGACACCTGGTGGATCCAGTACCTGGACGAATACGGTGGCGACGTGTACAAGCGCATCGTCGAGATGGGCAAGATTGCGAAGCAGAAGGGCGTCATCAAGGGGTTCCTTTTCCACCAGGGAGAGGCGGACTACCAGATGAACGACTGGCCTAAGCGCGTGAAGAAGGTGTACGACGACCTGATTGCCGAGCTGGAACTCGACCCCGAAAAGACGCCGATATTGATTGGCGAACTTGCGCCTACGGGCGACCTTGGCTGGCGTAACGACGCCGTGAAGCAGGCTGCCGACCTGATTCCGAACGGCCACCTGATTTCGGCGCAGGGCTGCCCCGCACTGAGGGAAACTAGCTACACGTTGCACTTTACGCGCGAAGGCTACGAGACGTTCGGCAAGCGCTACGCCGAGAAGATGCTGGAGCTTTTGAAGACGATGGAGCCGGATGTTCCCGTGGATACCGCGGTTGCCGATACGCTCCCGCAGGATACCGTCGTAAACGATACTTCCGCGAATGATACGATTCCTGCTGCCGTATTGGGGGTGAAAATGGCTTCGGGCATCTCGATGCATGTCTTGGGCAACCGCCTTGTGGTTGCCGGCGCGCCTGCCGGTGCGCGAGTCAGGCTTTTCGATGTCCAGGGTCACCTGCTTTCCGGGTTCGGTGCACAGGGCGGTGCGCTCCCGCGGGTAGCCGCCGGCCGCGTTCTCGCTGTTGTCGAGTCGGCTTCCGGTGCGCGCCTTATGACAAGGGTGCTTTCGCTCCCGAAGTTGTAGCCCGTAGCTAAAATTTTTAAATTGCTGTGCCGATGCCGATATTGTCTGCACAGAACATCTCCCTGCGGTTTAGCGGTCCTCCGCTTTTGGACAACGCCTCGTTCGATATCGAGGCGGGTGACCGCATTTGCCTTGTAGGCCGTAACGGCGAAGGCAAGAGCACGCTGCTCAAGATAATCCAGGGAACGATGGGCATGGACAGCGGCGATATCGTGAAGCGCACTGGCCTGAAGGTTTCCCGCATGGTGCAGGAAATCCCCGCCCACATGGAAGGCACGGTGCGCGACGTGGTGATGGGCGGCATTGCGCAGGACGGCCACCACGATGCCCACGCCGAGGCTATCCTCGGCAAGACGGGCATCGCGGCCGACGCTTTGTTCGACGGGCTTTCCGGCGGGCAGAAGCGTCGCGTGCTGTTCGCACGGGCCGTCGCCGAGAACCCGGACTTGCTCCTGCTCGATGAGCCTACGAACCACCTGGATATTCCCGCCATCCAGTGGCTGGAAGGCATCGTTTCGCGTTTGGAATGTGCGGTGCTTTTCGTGAGTCACGACCGCGCCTTCGTGCGGCGCGTGGCGACCCGCATTTTCGAGCTCGACCGCGGGCGTGTACGCACGTGGAATTTCCCGTACGACAAGTTCGTGCAGTTCAGGGACCAGGCCCTCGCCGAAGAAGAGAAGGCCAACAAGCTTTTTGACAAGCGCCTCGCCGAAGAGGAAGTCTGGATACGCAAGGGAATCCAGGCGCGCCGTACCCGCAACGAGGGGCGCGTGCGTGCGCTCATCAAGATGCGGCAGGAACGTGCGGAAAGGCGCACGCGGACCGGATCGGTGAACATGCAGATTACCGAAGCCGAACGATCCGGTCGCCTCGTAGCCCGCCTCACCGATGTGAGCTTTGCCTACGAGGGCGCCCCGCTGATATCGCATTTCAGTACCGAAGTCTCCCGCGGGGACCGCATCGGCATCGTGGGCCCGAACGGCTCCGGCAAGACGACGCTGCTCAAGCTTATCCTCGGCGAAATCCAGCCCGACGAGGGCGACATCCGCCTGGGGACGAACCTGCAGATTGCCTACTTCGACCAGATGCGCACCCGCCTGCGCGAAGACAAGAGCCTCGTGGAGAACGTGGGCGACGGGCAGGCCTACATCACCCTCAACGGCGTGCGTCGCCACGTGCTGAGCTACCTGCAAGATTTCCTCTTTTCGGCGGAACGCGCCCGCGGGCCTATCAGCGCCTTGAGCGGTGGCGAACGCAACCGCCTGCTGCTCGCCTGCCTGTTCAGCCATCCGAGTAACGTGCTCGTGCTCGACGAGCCCACGAACGACCTGGACATGGAGACGCTCGACCTCCTGGCGGAACTCCTGGCCGATTACAACGGCACGGTTATCGTCGTAAGCCACGATAGAGCCTTCCTGGATTCCGTCGCTACGGGCATTTTTGCCATAGAAGACGGCGGAAACGTGTTCGAGGCCGTTGGCGGGTACACAGATTACGAAAATAATCGCAAAATTCGCGAAAAAGAAGCGGCCAATGCTGCAAGAATTGCCGAAGAAAGGGCTGATTCGCGTGTTTCTGGTGCTGCTCAGGCTCAGAACTTCGCGAAAAATGCACAAAACCAGCCGAATTTGGCGAAAAAGAAGAAGCGTAGCTACAACGAAGAACGCGAATATGCCGCACTTCCCGAAAAAATTGAGAAGCTTGAGGCTGAAATTGCCGATTTTCAGGCAGAATTGGCCAAGCCGGAAGTCTATACTGATGCAAAACGCATAGTCGAATTGCAGAAAGAGCTGGCCGACCGCGAGTCGGAACTGGAAAAAGCCTACGAAAGGTTCGGGGAACTCGACTCCCTGGGTGGATAATATATCCAAAAAATTTGGGCGGGGGTACTTGTGCGCTGGCTCACATTATATTATTTTCTTACTATAAGGATATCCAATTGGAAATTGAAAGGGGGAATGTAATGAACGCAAAACTTTCTATTATTGCCCTGGCCCTTTTGGGCGGTGTCGTTATGGCAGCTCCGGAACTCGTGTGGAGCATTACCGAGGGTAATGGCAAGACAATTCATCCTTACGGGAAGTGGTATACCTACACTTATTCCGAAACAGGAAATGCTGCATCTGCGACTATTGAAAAGACGGCGACCGCCAATGTGATTACGGCGTCGGTAGGCAGGACTATATCCTCTTCCGCTGGCGCTGGCTTCGGATGGGGCGCCAAGCAGGACAGCATCAAGGACTTGAGCGCTTACGAGGGCGTGTGCCTCACCTATGCTGCCGATGCGGCTTTCCGCCTCGACTTCAAGCAGACGACAGTCAAGGACGGCAACTATAACGGATATGACGTGCCGGCGCAGGCTTCCATCGATACCCTCTACATTCCGTTCTCCAAGTTTGCGCAGGAAAAAGGCTGGGGCATGACAAGGGCGCTTGACCTCACGAAGCAGACGGGTGTCCAGTTCAGCTACAAGCAGTCGTTCGTCGAAACCGAAGGCGTCCTTACGAATACCATAAAGATTGCCGCAATCCATTTCGGCAGTTCGTGCGGTAACCATGCGCCGAACCTGAAGACCGGCGTGACGAGTCCCGGTTCCAAGACGCTCTACGAAGGCGATACTCTCGTGGTTGGCTTCAAGGATATCTTCGAGGATGCCGATGGCGACTACCTGAACATCACGATGTCGATGGCCGCCGACGCCCCCGTTGTGGACCTCAAGGGCGCGAAGAGCTATTCCATGAGCGATGTCGCGTGGCTCAAGAGCAAGCCGAATCCGGCTGCCGGTACTTCTGCGACGGTTTCCTTCCTGGCGGTTGATCCTTCGGGCGCATCCGTGAAGTATACGCTCAAGATTTCGCTTGTTGACACGGATAACGATCCGGTTGCCGTTGAGGACAGCTATACGATGGACGAAGACACCAAGCTGACGGTTTCTGCCGCGAAGGGTGTGCTCCGCAACGACTACGATGACGACGATGATCCGGAGAATCCGACGATTACGGCTACGTTGGACAGCACGACGAATCATGGCGTCCTCGTCTTCAGCGGAAGCGGCTTTACCTACACTCCCGAGGCGAACTTCCATGGCGAGGATCATTTCTCCTACCATGTGACCGATGGCGACGGCAATATGAGCCAGATGGCGAGAGTCACCATCACGGTGAACAACGTAGAAGACCCCGCGACGTTCACTATCAATCATCCCTTCTTCCATGTCGGCTCTCTCGAAGAGGATCCCATTAATTTCGAGGATGGCGTCAAGGTTGCCGAAGATTTCGCCGACTTCGACATCTTTATCCCGGACGAGAATATCGAAATCGAAGACCCCGATGTGCTGACGTCCAGCTTCCCGCTCCATGCCATATGCGTGAAGGGCCTGGTCGAAGTGGCTTATACGAAGCTTTCCGGCAATTATGTCATTTCCGTGACTGCCGTGCCCAACGCGAATGGCAAGGATGTCATCAAACTGTTCATGATTGACGGCAAGGATACCCTGGGTATCTCCATACCCATCGAGGTGACTCCCGTTGCCGACAAGCCGGTCGCCAAGAATGATGCATACAATGTGGGGGAGAATACTGTGAATTCGATTACGGCCAAGCAGGGCGTGCTTGCCAACGATTTCAACCCTGACCGCGAATCTGTACTGAAGGCCTACCTCTTCGAAGACGCGGACCATGGCAAGGTCAAACTTGCGACCGATGGTTCGTTTACCTACGAAGTCGGTGATTTCGAAGGCGAAGACATCTTTACCTACTTCATTGTCAATGCCGAAGGCGATACCTCGGAAGTCGCCGCCGTAACCCTTACCGTGGAATACAGGAACCGCGCGCCCGTCGTCCTTGCCGGTGTGGCGGATACCGCAGGCGCCCGCCTCGCTTCCCTGAAGGAAGACTTCGCGTCATCCATCGTGTTCAAGGCATCCGAAGTGAAGGGCTGGTTCGAGGACCCCGAAGGCGATGCGATTTCCTTCAGCGCGGCCAATGCGGACAGTTTGCTGAATGTCGTGGGCAATACCGCAGGCTCCATTACGATTAAGTCGGTAAAGAATGCCTGCGGAGAAACTACGCTCGATGTGATTGCGACCGATGCTCTGAACAATTCGACAAAGCTGAGCCTCCCGGTCTCGATTGCTTGCGTGAACGATTCTCCTGTCCGCCTTGGCAAGTCTGTCGATACGGTCTATGTTCCGGCCAAGGGCTGGCGCAAGACCTTCTACGTGTTCGACTACTTCGACGATCCGGATGATACCGTGTTGACTATGAAGTTGACCCAGGCAGACAAGGATAAACTTATCGATGCCAGTATCGAGGGCGATAGCCTCATCACGAAGCTTGTCGATGAATCCCGCTCCTTGCAGAAGAAGGTCCCGTACACGATTAAGGTCAATGTGGCTGATGCTGCAGGCTTGACGGGCGTTCCGAAAACGTTCGTGTTCATGGCAGATGAGAGCGAGGCTATTCCGCAAGTCGCTTCTGCTTCCAAGATGGGCTGGCAGGGCGCCATCCGCGCCGAACAGGGCGTGGCCGCCATCTTCGACATGCAGGGCCGCATGATGTGGAAGCACGGGCTCCCGGTGAGCGAAGCGCAGGTGCGTAATGCTTCCGCGAAGGTGCAGGGCCGCAAGGTGCTGATGGTGAACAAGCAGACTTGGACGATTAAGTGACACGTTCACGTGTCATCCTGAGGCGCGCACAACATCGTCATCCTGAGGCGCAAAGCGCCGATATACAAGACTAGGGACTTTAGTCCCTTAGTCGCGTTAGGTTCGAAGGAGCAGGATCCAGACCATAAGTAATGGATATGAAAAGAGGCTCCGCTAAGCGGAGCCTTTTCTGTATTAATTCGGGACTGGATCCTTCACGGCCTTTTCAGACCGTTCGCGCTAGAATCTGCAAAACAAGTGCAGGGCTGGCGCTCACTCTCGCAACCGCCCCAGCTTAACGCATGGGGCTTGTTGCTCACGGTTGCTGCTATTTCACCAAAGCTTCAGTATCCAGCGCGATGAGGAGTTCCTCGTTCGTCGCGACGACCATCGCGGTCGGCGTGCCGTCCTTGCTGATGATGTGGCCGGAGTTCTTGCCGTTGTCCTCGTTGCGGGCGTCGTCAATCTGGTAGCCGAGCAGGGCGAGGTTTTCCATCACGGTCTTGCGGACCACGCGGCTGTTTTCGCCGATACCGCCGGTGAAAACGAGCGCGTCAATACGCGGGAGAGCCATGGCGATGCCGCCGATTTCGCGGGTCAGCTTGTAGCAGAAGGTCTCGAGAGCAATCTGTGCGCCGAGGTGGCCTTCGCTTGCGGCCTGCGTCAGGGTGCGCATGTCGTTAGAGAGTCCGGAGAGTCCGAGCAGGCCGGATTCCTTGTTCACGAGCTTGTCGAGGCGGTCGATATCGTAGCCGTACTTCTTGCTGATGAAGAAGAGGATTGCCGGGTCGAGGCTGCCGGAGCGGGTGCCCATGATAAGACCGTCGAGCGGGGTGAAACCCATGGTGGTGTCGGCGCACTTGCCGTTCAAAATAGCGGAGCAGCTGGAGCCGTTACCGAGGTGGGCGGTGATGAAGCAGCAATCTTCCGGCTTCTTGCCCAAGATCTTGGCGGCTTCTGCAGTCACGAAGCGGTGGCTGGTGCCGTGGAAACCGTAACGGCGGATGGCGTCGTTCTCATAGAACTTGTACGGAATGCCGTAGAGGAATGCCTTGCGGGGCATTGTCTGGTGGAACGCGGTGTCGAACACGGCCACCTGCGGGAGCTTCGGGAAGAACTTGGTGGCGCATTCCATGCCGGTCGCGTGTGCGGGTTCGTGCAGCGGGGCGAACAGCGTGATGCTGCGGATGTAGTCGATGACTTCCTGCGAGACTTTTTCGCTCTTGATGTACTTGCCGCCGTGCACCACGCGGTGTCCGATGGCTTCGATGGAGTCGATGAGCTTTTGCTCGTTAAGGAACTTCTGGACTTCGGCGACGGCTTCGGCGTGCGTGGGGCAGTCAAAGTTGAAGTCGATGTTGCCTTCGGGGCCCTTGGCCTTCACGTGGCCGTTCACGCCGATGTTCTCGACGAGGCCGCTAGAGATGGATTCCTTGGTCTGGGTATCGATGACGGCAAACTTCACGGAGGAACTGCCGCAGTTTAGGACTAGTACGCGCATAATTGTATTTGATGGTTGATGGTTTACGTCGAGAATTATAGCATTTTGAGGGGAGTCTGGCTATAAAATGTACTCGGGCGTCTGCGCCGAGCGTATGCCGAATTTCGTTATTTTTTCTAAATTCACAGCCAATGCTGAAGAAGATTGCAGATTTCGATAGCCGCGTGACGGCGTATTGGACAACCAGGCGTTTCTCGGCCAGGACTAACCGCTGGCTCCGTTTCTACGTGCGCCTGGGCGACGGCTATATCTGGGTCCTCTTCGCGCTGTTCCTGTTCTGGAAGGAAGGCTGGGACAATTTCCTCCCGATCCTTTGGCACGCGCTCACCGCCCTTGCGGTAAGCCTCGTCGGGTATTGGGTGATAAAGCTTTGCGTCAAGCGCGCCCGCCCGTTCGATACCAATCCGTCGATCGAGGCCGGAGTTCCGCCGCTCGACAAGTACAGTTTCCCTTCGGGCCATACGATGAACAACCTGGCTGTCGCATCGGCGGTGTTCTTCAGCGCCCCGCAGTACGGCTGGGTGATGGTCCTGCTGCCGCTCACGTGGGGGCTCCTGCGTGTGTACTTCGGCGTCCACTGGCTTACGGATGTGCTCTGCGGATTCCTGTTCGGCGTGCTGAGCTTCTTGATTGGCCATGGCATCTGGTTCCTGGTCTTCTAGCCCGCGGGTTCCCTATGGCTGATTTTGTAAAGGCGGGCGATTTCTTCTTTTCGATCGCACCGGACGAACGTGTCTTTATGCTGGTGCGCCATGCGGAACGCAGGCATATTACTCCCGACGATCCTGATTTCGGTGCGCATGTGGGCCTTACGGAGCGCGGGCGCGAACAGGCTTTTGCCTTGGGCAAGGTGATTCCTGCCGAGGGCGACATGGTGTTCTTTTCGAGCCCGGTCGGGCGCTGTGTGGAAACCGCGCAATGTATCGGGAAGGGGCGTGCCGGTGTTGCCCGTGCCGCCGGGAACGGAGAAGCGGTCTCGGATGTGCCGCGTGTCGAACCGCTCGACTGCCTGGCAGAATACTTTGTTCGAAATTACGACGAGTACATGAAGGTGCTGCGTGCCGGATTTTACGAAGGCATTTGCGCATGGCTTGCTGCCGAGACTGCTGGCGATTCGCAAGTTGCATCACGCGTGTCGCAAGATGCTGGCGCATTCTGCCCGCTGGCCCCGCGTTCCGAAGAAATGCTCGAGATGATGCTTGCGAAGGGAACTGCCCGCTTCAACATTTTCGCGACGCACGACGCCTGGGTGGTCCCGTGCCTCACGCACTTCTGCGGCATGCGATTCACGCCCCAGCGCTGGATGAACTACCTTACCGGAATGGCCGTCGTTACCGGCCCGGACGGGAAAGTTCCCCGCCGCATCGTCCCCGTGACTGGCCTCGAAACCGGCTGGCTCGAGTTCTAGACGCAGCCCTGTAATAGCTTTTTCCTATATTCTTTAGTATGAAACGGATTATTTTTATAGCAGTCGCCTGCGCGGCCATGTTGGCGTCGGCAGCCGAGGACATCAGGATTGTCAAGGTAAACGACAGCAACTTCGAGAAGGAAGTTCTGCACTCCAAGAAGCCGGTGATTCTGGATATCACTTCCACGAGCTGTCCGCCGTGCCTCATCATGATCCCGACGCTCATCGGCATCGCGAAGAACTATCCCGATATCAAGATTGCGACGGTCGGCATCGACGAACCGGGTATCGACAAGATAAAGGCCTCGCTCCCGATTCGCGCGTTCCCGACATTCTTTATGGTGCGCGACGGCAAGATTATCGACCAGCTGGTGGGCGCCGTGAAGGAGGAGGAACTTCTGGGGGCGCTCAAGTACGCGCCTAGCCCGCTTGCGAAGGCCGCCAAGCCGAAGAAGGTGAAGAATGCGAGCAAGAGTCTTGTCTGCAAGACTCCCGGGCAGTTCAACGGGCTCAAGAACCTGGTGACCATCTCGTTCGTGTTCGGCGATTACGAAATCGAGAACGTGGACATCGTGACGGACGTGTTCGTGCCGCCCGAGATGGAGAACCGTCGCGTGCAGATGATGGAACACGTGCGCTCGAGCGGGAAGGGCGAGGTGACCCCGACGATGACGGGTTTCCAGATTCATATCGACAACAATTGCAGGTTCATGAAGGCGATGGACATGAAGCGCACTTCCACTTACGGCGAGATGCGTGCGGGCCTCGAACTGCAGGGATTCAACTGCCAGTAGTAGCTTTTGGAATGGGCGGGTCCTGCAAAAAAATGCATTGCCCGCCAAAATAATATACATTACGGGTATGGATATAACATCGGGTACATACCGCCGTATTTTCGTGCTTGGCTCCGGCTTCAGCAAGTCTTTCTGCCCGCAGATGCCTACGCTCCGCGACCTGAACGAACGCATTCCTTTCGGGATATCGGACGACTTCCCGCATTTGCGGGAATATTGCAGGCGGTTCCTGGAACTCTGTAACGACCAGGCGGAATACCTGAACATCGAGACGCTCTCGACGTCGATCCTCTCGGCGCAGATTTTCCCGGGGGTGCGTGAGAGCCTGTACCATTCGAGCCTGCGGTTCGAGCTTCTGCGCTTTATCGCGAACGAGATCCGGCGCGACCATGTCGTGGATTCCGCATCGGCGGCGGTGCTCCGCAAGTTCCTGTCGGGTTGCGAGAACTGCCCGAGCGAGGGCCTGCGCGATACCCTGCTGCTCAGTTTCAACTACGATACTCTCATCGAAGACGTGATTGCTGACGACCTCGAGATGGACGCGCGTGTGGCCGTGGATTACGGCGTGCGGATTGACCCTGCCGACCGCAGCGCGGTACGTGCGCCCCGTACGCTGACGATTGACCTCATCAAGCTGCACGGCTCGCTCAACTGGTACCCGGTGAAGGGGGCTTCCGACCCGCTCGACCTCAAGAACGTGTGCCAGGTGGAACCCTGCGACCGGAGTTTCCCCATCTACCGCGAGGATACGCCCATCTACATTCCGATGGCGCATGCGAAGGAATCGTTCTTGCGAGGGAGCCTTTTCAACCTGCTCTGGAGCAAGGCGGACTATTACCTGAAAAATGCGCAGGAGATATACTTCCTGGGTTACGGGTTCCCGAAGACGGACATGAACAACCTGGAATTCCTGCTCCGTCACCGGACGCGCTTCAAGAAGGTGGTGGTTTTCGAGCCCGAGGGCTCTGCCGTGCTCGAAAGGCTGCGCTGCCTCCTTGGCGACCTTGTCGAAAGCCGCGACGCGAAGGAATATTTGGCGAATTTTTAGAAAAAATCGGTGACATTTTTGCTTCCCTGGGGTGTTGTATAGTAAAAAGGGAGGTCTTGCATGAAAATCCTTATCTTGAACGCGAGCCCGCGCAGAAACGGCATCATTTCGCAGGCTGTGGAACGCTTTGCCGATGGCGCGACCAATTCACATGTGGAGGATTTCTCCGACAACACGCAGGTGGAAATCGTGAACGTGAACGACCTGAAGTTCGCCCCCTGCAAGGGATGCATGCAATGCCGCAACCGCGGGATATGCTGCATGCCGGTGGACGACGCGCACCGTGTCGCCGAGAAGATTTTCGGCTGTGACGTGCTGGTGGTCGCCGCTCCGGTATACTGGGGCAACATGCCCGGCACGCTCAAGACGCTTTTCGACCGCATGGTGTACGCGCTGATGGGCGAATCCAAGCTCGGGATCCCCAAGCCGCTCCACAAGGGCAAGGACGCCTATATAATTACGAGCTGCACGACCCCCTTCCCGTTCAATTTCTTCTGCAGGCAGACTTCCGGCATGGTGGCCGCCCTCAAGGAAATTCTCGGTACCGCGGGCTTCAAAATCCGCGGAAAAGTGGTAATTCCGGGCACCAAGGCCATTAAGGGCCTACCCGCGCATGCCGGAAAATGCGCTTACAGGCTCGGTATTTCGCTCGCTATGTAGCCCGTACCAACTTTTTTTAAATTTGAGGTAACACTTTTGACTTCCCTAGGTGTTACAAAGGTATGAAAGGCAAGAATACGGCGGATAGGCAGGAATTTTCGAGACTTTACGGGACGTACGCCCCGATGGTCTATCGTCGCTGCTACGCCCTCTTGAAGGATAGCGCCGAGGCCGAGGATATGGTGCAGGATGTTTTCCTCCGCATATTCGACCGCATGGATACGCTCGACATCTCGCAGCCGAGCAGCCTCCTGTGGAATACGGCGACGCGCCTCTGCCTGAATCGCATCCGCGACAAGCACCGCAGAGGGCTCGACGTGGATTCGAGCGAACTGCTCCTGAACATCGCCTGCATGGACGATGACCGAGATAGCGACGCGAAGGGCATACTTGACAGGCTCTTCTCGCGCGAACCGGAATCCAGCAGGACGATAGCGGTTCTCCACTATGTGGACTGCATGACCCTCGAAGAGACTGCCCGCGAGGTAAACTTGTCTGTTAGCGGCGTCCGCAAGCGTTTGCGCGGGCTGCAGGCCAAAATTAAGACCCTGGAGGTGAAGTGATGATTCCCGACTGGAAACTGGAAAGGTACTTGACAGGCGACCTGCCTGCCGAGGAAATGCGCGAGATTCGCGATATGGAGGCTACGGACGAGGTGTTCGCTGGCCGCGTGAAGTTGTTGCGCGAAGACAATGCGGCGATCCTCAAGAAATTGCCGTTCGAAAAGCTTTCGGAAAAGATTTCTGCGATGCCCGGACGCTCCAATGGTGCCGGCAACACGGTGCGCGTGAATTTCACGCTCGTGAAGTTTGCCGCTGCCGCAGCGCTCGTGCTTGCTGTCGTTACGGTGGCGCTCTTTAGCCAGCGCGATATTACGGTCCCTGCGCAGTCCGCGAATGGCACGATGGATGTCGCGATGGTTACCGATGTGGAAAATGCCATGGGCGATACGCGCATCAAGGGTCTGGACGCCCGCATGGAAGTCTGGAAAAAGATTGGCGACAGTGCAGTGCAGATGTCCAACCTGGACGAGGCCCGCGAAGGCGACGAAATCCAGCTCCGCTATTCTGTCCCGGAAAAATGTTTCGGCCTGCTTTTCAGCATGGACGGCAACGGGACCCTCACGATGCACATGGCCGAAGGCAACAAGGCGATTGCGCTCGAACCGGGCAAGATGACGACCCTCCCGTTCGCCTACAAGCTGGATAATGCGCCGAAGTTCGAGAAGTTCTTCTTCTTGACATCGCGTGATAATTTCGAATTGGATGTGGCCGATGTGGATGCCATCCTCAAGCGTTCCGACATAAACAAGGTGAGCCTCTCGGTTCGCAAGGTGGAGGAAAAGTAACATGATGAAGAGAGTTCTTGATTTTTTTGACGCGGCCTTGCTCCTGCCGCTGATGACCCTGGTTTTCGTATTTATCTTTGCGGCCCAGGTGAGCGCCGCTACCGAGAACGCCCGCATCAACCGCTATGTCATAGCTATCAGCGCGAATTACGGTGGAGATGGCCGCCCGACATTGCGCTATGCCGAAACGGACGCGAAGTCTTTTGCGAAGGTGCTTGGCGAAATGGGCGGCGTGCCGTCCCAGAACGTGGTGTTCGTGAAGGAACCTTCCATCAAGAATCTGGGGAACCAGCTGAACACTCTCGACGAGAAAATGAAGAGGGGCAAGTCCCCGAACGGGCGCGACGAGGTGCTGGTGTACTATAGCGGCCATGCCGACGAGAAGGGCCTGCGCCTGGGTAACGAAGTTTACGGCTGGAAGGAATTCCGCAAGCGTATCGACGCGCTGAATGCCGACGTGAAGATTGCCGTCATCGACGCCTGCGGTTCGGGTGCGATTACGCGCCTCAAGGGCGGTGTGGCCGTGCCCGCGTTCATGGTGGACCAGAGCAGCGACATGAAGGGCTACGCGTTCATCACGAGCAGCACGCAAGATGAATCTAGCCAGGAAAGCGACAAGCTCAAGGGTTCGTTCTTCACGCATTCGCTGGTGAGCGGCCTGCGTGGCGCGGGTGACCTGAGCGGCGATGGCAAGGTCACCTTGTCCGAAGCTTACCAGTTTGCATTCAACGAGACTTTGCAGCGTACCGAGAAGACTCTTGGCGGTGCCCAGCATCCGAGCCGCGACATGAACCTCGCCGGTACGGGCGACGTGGTGATGACGGATCTCCGCAGCACGAGTGCGGGCCTCGATCTTGACGAAGACGTGGACGGACGCCTGTTCATCCGCGACAGCAGGGGCGAACTTGTGGCCGAACTCTTCAAGAAGGGCGGCCGCGCCATGAGCCTCGGGTTCCCTGCGGGCCGGTACAGCATCCGCCTGGAGCGCCCTGCGGAATACAGCGAAGCTATCGTGATCCTCCAGGATAATTACCGCGCAAGGCTTACGCACAGGCAGTTCGCTGCGGTGTCCGCCGAAAAGACGACCCTCCGCGGTGAAATCGGCGGGACAAGAAATTGCGAAAGCGGCGATACCATCGCATGCTCTCTCGATTCGCTCGACCATCACGGCAAATACCGCGTGACCTTCAATGCGGTGGACAAGGATTCGGAACCGCGCAAGGGAATCCAGCTTGGTTTCTTCGTTGCGAAGGCTAGCGAAAATATGCTCGGTTCTCAGTTGAGCCTTATTGCGAATATCGCCCGCAAGGAAATGCGCGGCCTGCAAGTGA
This sequence comes from Fibrobacter succinogenes, assembly GCA_902762305.1. Lineage (GTDB taxonomy): Bacteria > Fibrobacterota > Fibrobacteria > Fibrobacterales > Fibrobacteraceae > Fibrobacter > Fibrobacter succinogenes_I. Next base: position 55,456 of record CACWNW010000008.1, read on the forward strand.
CCGACGTCTACAACGGTGTGAACGGGAATTTCGAAGGCGCTCAGATTAGCGGCGTGATGAACAAAGCAACGTCCTTCGAGGGCGTCCAGATTGCTTCTGTCCTGAACGTGGCCGGGAAAAAGTCGAAGGGTCTGCAGGTTTCGGGTACAATAAACATCGCCGCGGATTCCCTTTCGGGCATTCAGGTCGCGGCCGGCATCAACTATGCGAAGCAGGCCGATGTGCAGGTCGGTATAGTGAACGTCGCCCGCGAAACCAACGTTCAGGCGTCCGTGATGAACATTGCGAAGAAGGTCGATGGTTCGCAGATATCCGTGATGAATGTTGCCGGTGAAATGAATGGTCCCCAGATTTCCGTAATGAACATCGCGAAGAAGGTCGATGGTCCGCAGATATCCGTGATGAATATTGCCGGAAAAATCGAAGGCCCGCAGATGTCCGTGATGAACATTGCCGGGAAAATCAACGGCCCGCAGCTTTCCCTCATGAATATCGCTGGCAAGTCGAAGGGCCGCCAGGTGGGCCTCCTCAATATCTGCGGTTATTGCGAAGAGACTCCGGTTGGCCTTATCAGCCTCGTGGGGAACGGCGTGTGGAGTGTGACCGGGTCCCTGAACGAGATGGGCGCTTTGGACCTTTCGTTCCGCTTCGGCACACCTTATTTGTTCACTGCAATCGAAGGGACGCGCCTCTTCGAGAAGGGCACGGGATTTGGGCATTTCCAGGATACCTACGAATTCGGCCTGGGATTCGGAACGCAGTTCGGCTATTTCGGCAACCACTTCGAACTGGAATACATGTTCCTCGATGCCTTTGACCACTTTCGCACTGATAAAGACGAAGTGGAAGATAATTTCCATCACCGTTTGCGCCTAGGATTTGTCCATCGCCTGCTTCCTGGCTTCGGCCTGACTGTCGGCGGCACCCTGAACCTGGTGACCGAAGGTACTATGGACAAGGTTATCATCAAGCCCCTCGGCGATTACCACGACGATGTGAAAGTCAGGGGCCACAAGGCCCGCGTTTGGCCCGGGTTCTACGCTGGCCTGGTTGTCGGAAGGTTCTAGAAAAAAAACAAGTGCATTTTTAAAGGGTCGCTATCGCGGCCCTTTCTTGTATTCGCATGTCACGCAACTAGGCGAGTGCCGCTTCCAGGATTTTCTTTGCGTTCGCGACGCGTTCGGGACTGGGCGACTTGATATCTTTCAGCGGGTAGTCGATACCGAGCTGCTGGTATTTTGCGAGCGCGAGCGCATGGTAGGGTAGAACGTCGACGCGCTTCACGTTGCCCAGCGTGCGGATGAAGTCGCGGGTCCTGGCCAGGTAATCGTCGTCGTCGCTTATGCCGGGTACCAGCACGTGCCTAATCCAGATGGGCTTGTGGATTTCGTCGAGATAGCGGAACATGTCGAGGATGTTCGCGTTGCCGTGCCCGGTAAGTGCCTTGTGCTCGTCCGGGTCGATGTGCTTGATGTCCACGAGCAGCAGGTCCGTCGCGTCCATGAGCCGCCGGAACTTGCCGAAGTACGGTTCGTTGCGGACAAAGTTTACGCCCGAGGTGTCGATGCAGGTGTTTACGCCTGCCGCCTTCGCCGCTTCGAAGAATTCAATCATGAAGTCCATTTGCGCGAGCGGTTCGCCGCCACTCACGGTGATGCCCCCGTCATTGCCCCAGTAGCTCCTGTAGCGCAGTGCCTTCTTCAGCAGGTCTTCTGCGGAAATCTCGAAGGGGGCTTCTGCGGGCAGGCGAGCCGCTGTCCCGAAGTCCCATGTCTCGGGGTTGTGGCAGAACTTGCAGCGCATGGGGCAGCCCTGCACGAAGACGACGAAGCGGACGCCCGGACCGTCGACCGATCCGAACGTTTCCAGTTTGTTGATTCTACCGAGTGTCATACGAGCGGTGCAATCGGGGGTCCGCGGGGCTAGCCCTTCGCGAGCATGTCCATCAGTTCGGAGTCGAGCCTGTCGGGATTGCTGTACTGCGGGAGGTCGTTATGCAGCGATTCTCCCTTCGAGACAAGCCCGAAGTCCAGGTTCTTGTAGTTCCAGTAGCTAAAGCCCACGTCGGCCTCGCGCAGAATGTCGAGGAAGTCGCGCATCCATGCGAGCTGGTATTGGCGCGGGACCTGTACGTACACGCCGAACTCGTTGCAGGCTACGGGCAGGTCGTACTTCGCGCGGAAATCGAGCGCGTTCTGGATGCTCGCTTGGAGCCTCGCCTTGTCCCACTTGCCGTATTCCACGTCGAGGCGGGTGGCCGCGTCACCTGTGGGTGCGGCGTAGTCGCCGGGCCAAGGGCGTTCGATATGGAAGAACGGGTCGGTAATCCATGCGGCCTTTTGGTGCGTGAACGTCACCGGCGTGTAGGTATGGAAACTGTATATGGCGTTGTCGTCGTCGAGCGGCGTGAGGTACTGGAATTCGCGGGCGCTGTTCCACTTGTTGCTGCCCACGACAATCGTGTTCTTGGGGGCGTGCTTGCGGATGGCCCAGAAGAGCTCGTCCTTTACCTTGTCCCAAATCCTGGAATCGCTGCCTGCGGGCTCGTTTAGGAGCTCCATCATCACGCGGGGCATGTTGCTGTAGCGCTCTCCCATGAACGCCCAGATGTTGCATGCGCGCTTGCGTGCGGCGGGGTCGGCGAAAAATGCCTGCTCGGTAGAACACCCCAGATGGAAGTCGTGGCCCGGACACTTGTGCAGGTCCAGGATCACGTCGAGATCAGCCTCCACGATCTCGTTGAGCGCCTTGTCGAGCAACTTGAACACCTCTTCATCGGGCGTGTCGTTTTCGCCCTTGAACAGGTTGAAGTAGTCCACGGGCAGGCGCACGTGGTTGAACCCTGCCTTTCGGATGCGCTCGAAGTCGCTCTTGCCGAGGAAGGTCTCGATGTGAGGAACAACCCCGGGGAAGCCGACGGGGTCTTTTTCCTGGATGCAGTCGACTTGACTGAACCAGCCACCCAAATTCACTCCGCGCAGTCTTTCCTTTTTCATTGTGTTGTCCCTGTGAGAAGAAAGTGAAATGTTATGTCGAGAAAAAAGTTAATTTTTTTGCATGAATCTAAGAGTCGGGCGAATTCCGTTTTTGGTGTGTGCGCCGTTTTTTCACGATTTTCTCGGGCGCGAAGGCGAATATCGCGAATTCGATTTCGTCGACGGTCCGCCGAGTGCGCACTGTGCCGGGCTCATGGACGGTTCCATCCACCTTTCTCCCGCGTCGTCCATCACGTTCGCGCTCAAGCCGGGCGCCTTCGTCCTGTCGCCCTCGCTCTGCACGTCGTGTTCGTTCGAGGTGCGTTCGGTAAAGCTCTTCTCGCATTACCCGATTGAAAAGCTCGGTGGCCGCGGTGTACGTATAACTTCGCAGAGCCGCACTTCGGTCGCGTTGCTGCGTATTCTGCTCGAGATGCGTTACGGCCTGAACCCCGAATACCTGCAGGGCCTTGCCGCCGAAGATGGCGACGACGCCTGCCTCCTGATTGGCGACCTCGCTCTCGAAGAAAATGAACGCGGCCGTTTCGAGTTCAGTTACGACCTGGGCTCGCTATGGCAGGAATGGCAGGGGCTCCCGTTCGTGTTCGGCGCATGGGTAATCTCGAAGGCCGCCGCACAGGAAAACCGCGCGGGGCTTGAACGCTACATGGATTTGACGGAACGGAGCATCGAGAAATTCCGTGCCGACGTGGGCGCATCGCTCGACCGCTGGCTTGCTAGGTATCCGGTACGGCTCCCGCGCAACGTGGTGGAAGATTACTACAGGGTGCTGGACTACCGCTTCACCGAAGAACGCAAGCAGTCCCTATTGCTTTTCCTCTCCCTTGCTGCTCGCATGGGCCTTACGGAACAGGCGATGCCGCTCGAATTTTTATAGCGCGTCATTTTTTCCCGCGAAAAGGGTGTAAAATGGCGCTCCGTTTGGGCGCTTCCGAAACCATTCGGATTTTCAGAATATATTTTTTAGGGGAAAGAGGTATGAGGGTTTATGGTTGAAGAACGAATTCTTATTGTCGATGACAATGCTGAAATGCTGCAGAAGACGAACGACTTGCTTTCGCAGGTCGGCTACAGTGTGGTGATGTGCTCTTCTGGCGAAGAGGCGCTGGAGTTTCTGGATAAGGAACGCGTGGACCTTGTTCTTCTGGATATCAACATGCCGAGCCTCAACGGGTACGAGGTATGCCTGCGTATCAGGCAGAGCCATGCCCTCGACGATCTGCCTGTCATATTCCTCACGAGCCGAGAAGATACCGACAGCATCACGAAGGGGTTCCATGCGGGAGCATCCGATTTCGTGAGCAAGACCGCGGTATCCGAAATTCTGCTTGCCCGCGTGAACGTGCAGATTCGCTTGGCGCGTACGTTACGTTATCTGAGGGATATCTCGCTCACCGACGACTTGACCGGTGCATACAACCGGAGGCATGCCATGTACACCTTGCGCGAATGGTTTGCTCGCGGCAAGAGGTACGGCACGAACTTCTCCCTGATTTATTTCGACCTGAACGGTTTAAAACAAATTAACGATAGCTACGGCCACCAGGCAGGTGACCTGCTTTTGCGCGCGGTCGTGAATGCATGTAAGAAGCTGCTGCGCGAATCGGACCTGCTGTTCCGTATGGGCGGCGACGAGTTCATGGTGCTCTGCCCCGATACCGACAAGCGCGGTGCCTTTATCTGCGCCGACCGCATGCTCGAGGCAGTGAAGTCCGTGACGATTATCGACCAGACCGTTTCCTTCGCTTACGGAATCGCGCATTCGAGCGACGATTTCAAGGACATGGACGACATGCTCCACTTTGCCGACGAGGCGATGTACGAATGCAAACAAAAACAGCGCGCTTCGCATAGGTAAGGCGCGCTGCTCGAATTATTGTTTCCCTTGCTAGAGGGCTTTCTTTACGCTGTCGAGGAGCGCCGTGAGGCGCTTGCCGATTTCTTCCCAGTCACCGCTTTCCATGAGCTTCGGTGCGAAGATACTTGCCCCGAAGGATAGCATGTTCGCGCCTGCCTTCAGGTAGTCGCCTGCGTTCTGCGGGTTCACTCCGCCGCATGCCATAAGCGGGATGTCGCGGAATGGGCCGCGCAGGGCCTTGATGTATTCGGGCCCGCCGACGCAGTTGACGGGGAAAACCTTCACTGCGGTCGCGCCCAGGTCGAACGCCTTCTGCACCTCGGTCGGGGAGAGCGCGCCCGGAATAATCGGGATGCCCGCCGTGTTCGAGTAGCGGATGATTTCGTTTCGCGTATTGGGAGTCACGATGAATTCGGCCCCTGCGGCGAGTGCCTTTTTCAGGTCGCTTTCGTGACGGACCGTACCCGCGCCGACTGCGATGCCCAGAGGTTTCGCCGCCTTCTTGAGCGAAGCGATAATCGCTTCTGCGTCGGCGGTGTTCATGGTGACTTCGATTGCCTTCAGGCCGCATGCGGCGGCAGTCTTCGCGCAGGCTTCTTCTGCGCCTTTCGGGATGTCGCGCAGGATTCCGATGACGGGAACCTGCTTTATAAATTCAAGAAAATCCATGCTCTTAGTATAGTAAAATGAGAATGAATTGGGTCGGGAGATGGCCGTACCCCGCGCTTCGGTGCGGTGTATGAAAAACGGTACACTTGATACAGTTTATTCTTTTATTTGACCACTTCGTGTTCGCTTGCTTCGAAAAAAGAATAACTTTGAAGAAAAAGAAAAAAGGTAATCCCATGAATATCAAGTTTATTCTCCCGACCTGTATTGCGCTTGCCTTCGTGGCTTGCTCCGATAACGACAATGGTCTTTCTCCGGTCGAGCAGTCTTCTGAAACTGTCAACCTTTCTTCTACGACGGTGCCGGTTTCTTCTGGGGCCTTGCCGCTGTCGTCGGCCTCCGTGCCGGCTTCTTCCGAGACCCTGCCGCTCTCTTCGGAAACGGTGCCTCCCGTATCGTCTGCTTCTGCTCAGCCGCCCATTGACGAGATTCCTCCCGCTGTTGACGGCCCCTTCGACCCGAGCAAGAAGTACAAGTACTACGGTGCGGAACTGACCGGCAAGGAAACCTTCTTGTACGGGCGTTTCGAGGCCCGCATGAGGATGGCCGCCACCTCGGGTACCGTCAGCTCCATGTTCCTGAACTATGACTTCTCTTGGAAGAGGGGCGAGGAACCTTGGAACGAAATCGATATCGAAGTTCTCGGCAAGGATCCGTCCAAGTGGCAGTCCAATATCCTTACCCGCGAGGGCGACCCGTCCATTAACGATCTTACGTCTACCGAAAAGATTCACGATTTCAACTACGATGCGACCAAGGAATTCCACCTATATGCAATCGTCTGGACGCCGGAATATATTGCCTGGGAAATCGACAGCGTCGTAGTCCGTCGCGATGAGCTTGGACAGACCCACGGGACACATGCCGATGCCGACCAGGTGAAGTTCATGACTATGGAACAGACCCTCCGCTTCAACCTGTGGGCTTCGAAGACTCCGTCCTGGACTGGCAAGTTTACGGGCGAAGGCCTTCCGGTGGAACAGCACATTGACTACGTGCGTGTTTATTCCTACGATCCGGCCACCAAGGGATTCGTGTTCAAGTGGCAGGATGACTTCGATGGCGATGCAATTGATTACTCGCGCTGGTCCGAAGGCAACTGGGAAATGGAAAACGTGATGTACCGCGATTTGAACATCCGCGTGGAACATGGCCTGGTCAAGCTCCGCCTGGACTACGAAGAATAAGTTTGAAAATTCTCCTTCAATTCAATTCTCCTCCTAAAGGGACTCCCGGGTAACACCGGGGGTTTCTTTTTAGGACCGCTCGATCGTCATTTGGGGTAAAAAAACTCCGGTTTCTCACTCGCTTTCGCCTCCACGGCTCGTTGTGACGAGTCGCTTGAGGCTCACGGTAAGACCGCTCGTTCGTCATGTCGCAGCCCGTAGGGCAAGGACATCCATTGAGGAACCGCGTATGGGCGCATTTGTCGGTTCGCGACTTCGGTACGACGGATGGTCTAGAGCTTCTAATGGGCGCCCTTGTGCGAGTGTGTTTTTTCGGCGGGGCGTATAATTGGGCGGGTGCGGGCTGATTTATATGCCCCCGCACTTGTATTGCCTGCAAAAAATGCGTTTAATTTATATGTAATTTCTTGCTCGGGGCGTATAAACGAGAGCAAGTTGCCGGATTTATATGCCCCCGCTGTTTTTTGCCTTTCCTTGCGGGCATATAAAATGGGGCGCATCGCGGGATTTATACGCCCCTGCGCTCGCCTTTGACACTCTTCGAGTGTCTTTTGCTAGGCTCGGAAGTGGGCCTGTAAACAGTCCCGTTTCACTCGCCTTACGCAAAAGTTGCTAAATTGGCGCTCCTTCGGAGCGCATTTAGCTCGGCTCGGTCATGTCAAAGCGTAAAACGCTTTGCCGCGACGCTCGCCTTTTGCTAAATTTACCCCCGAAAAAATAAAAGGGACACAATATGCCTACTATGACTTCTGCGCAGGTGCGCGAATCCTTCATCAAGTTCTTCGAATCCAAGGGCCACCTCTTTGTGCGTTCTTCGCCGGTGGTTCCGCATGACGACCCGACGCTCATGTTCACGAACGCGGGCATGAACCAGTTCAAGGCCATCTTCCTGGGCGACAATCCGAAGGGCTGGAAGCGCGCATGCAACAGCCAGAAGTGCCTCCGCGTGTCCGGTAAGCACAACGACCTCGACGTGGTGGGCCGCGACAACTACCACCACACCTTCTTCGAGATGCTCGGCAACTGGAGCTTCGGCGACTACTACAAGAAAGAAGCCATCTCCTGGGCCTGGGAACTCCTGACCGAAGTTTGGAAGCTCCCGAAGGAACGCCTGTTTGCAACCGTCTATCAGGACGACGACGAAGCTTGGCAGATTTGGAAAGACGTGTCCGGTCTTCCGGATGACCGCATCATGCGCTTTGACGCTCACTCCAACTTCTGGGAAATGGGCGACACCGGTCCGTGCGGCCCCTGCTCCGAAATCCATTACGACCGCGGCGACCTCGCCACGCAGGCCGAGACGTTCAAGGACCCGATCAAGGGCGTGAACGGCGAAAATGACCGCTACATCGAAATCTGGAATAACGTGTTCATGCAGTACGAACGCGTGAGCGACGGAAGCCTCATTCCGCTGAAGGCGAAGAACGTCGATACCGGTATGGGCTTCGAACGTATCTGCGCTATTCTCCAGGGCAAGACCAGCAACTACGACACCGACGTGTTCACCCCGATTATCGCAAAGATTGCTGAACTCTCCGGCGTTCCGTACAACGATGGCGAAGCCGGCACCCCGCACCGCGTGATTGCCGACCACATCCGCGCTATTTCGTTTGCTATTGCCGACGGCGCTCTCCCGAGCAACGAAGGCCGTGGCTACGTGCTCCGCCGCATCCTCCGCCGCGCAAGCCGCTTTGCCCGCCTCCTCGGCCAGAAGAAGCCGTTCATTTGCCAGCTCGTGCAGGTGCTTGCCGACACGATGGGCGATGCCTTCCCGGAAATCCGCGAACGCAAGGAATTCGTCGCAAGCGTCATCAAGAGCGAAGAAGAAAGTTTCATCCGCACGCTCGACGCCGGCCTCGAACGCTTCGCCGCCATCTCCGCCGACTTGAAGAAGGGCGACAAGATTCCGGGCGACAAGGTGTTCCTCCTTTACGATACCTACGGATTCCCGCCGGACCTCACTGGCATTCTCGCCGAAGAAAAGGGCCTCCTGATTGATGAAGAAGGCTACGAGAAGTGCATGGAAGAACAGAAGGCCCGCGCCCGCGCCAACATGAAGCAGGGCATCAACACGATGGGTACCGAAGGCTGGACGCAGTACAGCGAAGAAAGCACCAAGTTCGTGGGCTATGAACTTTCCGCTTGCGAAACGAAGGTTGTCCGCTGGCGCGAAGACAAGGGAGTCCTCTCCATCGTGCTCGAAACCTCTCCGTTCTATGCCGAAATGGGTGGCCAGGTCGGCGACAAGGGTACGCTCGTTTCCGGCGACCTCGAAATTGACGTGTTCGACACCGTGAAGGTGAACGACACCGCCCTCTGCCGCGGTAAGGTGAAGAAGGGTACGGCCAACGAAGAGACGATGGGCGCTGTGTTCATGGCGACCGTCGATAACGACCGCCGTAACGACATCCGCAAGAACCACTCTGCCACTCACTTGCTGCAGGCCGCTCTCCGCCAGGTGCTCGGCACTCACGTGCAGCAGCAGGGTAGCTTCGTTTCCAACGAACTCCTCCGCTTCGACTTCAGCCACTTCAACGCGATGACCGCCGAAGAAATCCAGAAGGTCGAAGACATCGTGAACGCCAAGGTCATGGAATGCCTGCCGGTCAATACTCAGGTGATGGGCGTCGACGAAGCCAAGGCCAGCGGTGCCATGGCACTGTTCGGCGAAAAGTATGGTGACGAAGTCCGCGTCGTGAAGATGGGTGCTTGCAACGAAGAATTCTCCAAGGAACTCTGCGGTGGCTTGCACGTGCAGAACACCGGTAACATCGGCATGGTGAAGATTGTGAGCGAATCCAGCGTGAGCGCTGGCGTGCGCCGTATCGAAGCCGTCTCTGGCCGTGGCGCTCTTGCGCTGCTCCGCGCCGGTACGCAGATTTTGACGTCTCTCCGCGAACAGCTCCGCTGCAAGGACGCCGAAGTTCTTGACCGCATCCAGCAGACCTTCTCCAAGACGCAGAACCTCGAAAAGAGCCTGCAGTCCGTGAAGCTCGAACTTGCGACCCTCATTGCGGCCGAAGTATTGAACGGCGGCATCAACGTGATGGGCGTGAACCTGTTTGTGCGCGAACTCAACATGCCCGAAGACAAGTACAAGGACTTGCTCGACGGCATTCAGAACAAGCTTGCGACCGACAGCGTTGCCGTGATTGCGAACAAGGTGAACGGAAACGGAAGCATCGCCGTGATGGTGGGCAAGGACGTTCAGGCCAAGGGCATCAAGGCCGGCGACCTCGTGAAGGACCTCGCTGCTGCTTGCGGTGGCCGCGGCGGTGGACGCCCGGACCGCGCTCAGGCCGGCACCAAGGAAGTCGACAAGATTGCCGGTGCCATCGCGAACGCCAACAACTGGATTAGAGCGAAGCTCGGTTAACCCGCGCACGCCGCACCAGCATTGTCATTGCGAGGCCCTTTAGGGGCCGTCGCAATCATGTACTATCGATTGTTATCCCCGCCTGTTCGGCATACACAATGCTTGCTTCGGCGGGGATTTGCTTTTTGTTTGGCTTTTGGGGCGCGCTTTGGGGCGCGAATGAGGCTCGCTTTGGGTCGTTTTTTACGTTTTTGGCTGACTAAAAGCTCGATTTTGCATTTTTAGTCAGCCAGATTATTAATTTGTTTGTAATATTGTCGCCTTGGGTGGCTGACTAAAATCCATTTTTTCTGCAAAATGGTCTGCCGGTTTTCCCGAAAATTTGCTTTCGGGGTGTTTTGTGGGCGACAAATCGGCTTGTTTTCCGAAAAACAACGTTACTTTGTTCAGAAAGTGGCTGACTAACTTGCCGTTTTTGAACTTTTAGTCTGCCGTTTTCGCGAAATTCACCCCACTTTCGCGATTTTCGCCCCAATTTTCGCGAATTTCATGCCTGCCGCCGCGACGTCGCGCCCTCCCAGCCAGAAATCACCCCGCCTTCGCGAAATTCGTGCGTTTTCTGCCCAAAATCGCTCCTGTCTCATCGCCCTCCCTACCAGAGAGAGGCTTCGCTCGCCTTGCCCAAAATCGCCCTTGCCGCGAGCTTTCCAGAAACTGCGCCCGACTTTTTGAAATCCGTGTTTCATATACGGCCTTTTAGCTGCCCAAATTGACATCCTGTCGCCAAGTTGTACAGAAAGTTTGTTTGTGCTTGCTTAAATATTGTATTTTTATGTGGTTATGAGGAACAAGTGGATTTTACCAATAGCCCTTTCATGGTTTTTACTTTTTTTGAGCGGATGTTTTGATTCGCTTTACGATTATACCTCTGATTTTGAAAAAGTAGGCGAAAGATCGGAGTCGGGAAGCGAACGAGATTCCTCCTTAAGGGATTGTTCCCTGAGCGGGCAATTTGATTTCCCGTCAAACCTGGTTCCTGTAAAAGTAGAAGTAATTGCCATTGATGAAGATTTCAAAGAAAAGAAATCGCTTGCGGGGAAAATAACGGAAGAGAGCGGTGTCTATCGTTTTTCTGTGCCCAAATACAGCTACCCGACGTCTTTGGTGAAGGTTCGTTATACGTGCAAGGCGAAGGATTCTACTCAAAACTTTGAAATGAAATTTTCGCAGTACGCAAGTATAGCGGATGATCATAATCTTGTGGTGTCGCTCGGATCTGCTATTAAAGGGCGCCGCATTGAATTCCTGATGGAGGATGACGTATTTTCTTTTGATGGTGCCGACCTCAAGGCCTCCCGAGAACTTTACCATATTCTTCGCCTGGATTCTGAAACAAAGGACTTGAAGTCGTCGGATTCGTCAATACATAAGAGTGTGAAAAGGCATGTGGAAATCATGTCTTATATTTACCTCGGAGGGAAACTAGATTCTACGTTCAAGAAACGGTTTGACTTGCTTTCCTCTGCCTTGGACGACGAAAAATCCTGGTGGGAATCTGTATCGGAAGTGGAAGTTGCCGATGCCGCTGTTCAAAATTTTAAAGACCGTAACATCCCTTTGAATAGCGCAATTGGAGTTTTTGCGGACTTTTGGAGTGAAGCTTATAAACTCCCTGTATGCGACAGTTCCACTTTTTCAGACACGATCAAGAATCCTGAAAAAACAAGCGTACATTTTGACGATGTGTTTGTTTGCAACAAAGGAAGCCTAGAAAACGCCTTTTACTATTGGCATCCTTTAAATGAAATGGAAAAGGAAATAGGATTGTGCCAGTTGAGTTATCAATGTTATAAGAAATATAATGGTCTTGTGTATGTGAGCGACAAGGGCGATTTGGACTGGCATGCTGGAAATGCGAAGGAAACGGTCATCGGCCTATATGGCGAATGTAACAAGGAAAAAATGCATCAAGTCCGTATTGTTCGTGATACCATGCTTCTGTGCTATGTGGATTACGATAATTCTTTTTGGACGCAGTATTTTGATAGCTCAAGGGTGAGTCACGAATCCTTCATGGAATTTTATGCCCTGAAAAAATATGGCGAATGCTCCGATACAAACAATCTTGTTAAAGGCGTAATTGATTCAACAGACTTTGTGCAGTGCGTGAATGGAAAATGGACCGGTATAAGTGAGACGTTTTATTATGGGGACTCCTGTACTGAGGCGCGTTCAGGGAAACTCCTGAGGACTCCTTCGGCAGGTTATTACAAGTGCAAGAACCATTGGGGTGAATATGCGTGGGTAGACATTCTCGCTCCGGAATACTATGGGGATATCTGTAACGTCGATAGCAATAAAAAAGTCGTAGAATACGACGGCGATTACTTTAAATGTGTATATGACACGGTATGGGAAAGTGCTGAATGGAATGAGTTGGAGATCGAAGACATTCTCCCTCCGATTGCTCATAAAGATACCTGCCGTGAAAAAAAGGTCGTGAAATACGGCAGGGCCTATTATATTTGCAGAGATAGGGAATGGACCGTACTTTCGAAAGAAGAGGCGATTCCGCCAGTTATTGACGAACTGCCCTGCGGTTGGCACGAAGAAAAAAGCTTTGTGAAATATGGCGATGATTATTACACATGCAGTAGTAATAAGTGGAGTTTTGTAGAAAAGAAAAACGTGCCGTTACCGGTAATTCATGGGGATTCATGTGATTCTAGGTATTGGGGGCACATGGTCGAATATGATGGTGAATACTTCATTTGTTCTCGGGTTACGAATGGTGCGACTACGGGATATTGGTCAAAAGCCTCGGACACTTCAATCACTGCTTACGAATACAACAAGACTCGTGCCAGCTATTGTGCCTCAGGGCAGGTTGGGACTACATTGGAATGGAATTCTAAAATAAGCTCTCTTGTGGGGTGTGTTAAGAATACCACGACAGGGGATTATGAGTGGGGCCTTATACGTCCAAGAAAACCCACTTCCGTAGATGTGAAATTGTTTGCGGGTGGTGAATTCAAGTCCGACGGTGAATACGAAGTTACAGTGGATGGAATCACTTATGAATATGATGGCTTCCTGTCGGGAAGAGCGAAAGATGTCTGGGACGGCAATGTTATAGTGAATATGTATAATCACCATGTAGCTATTGGCGGCACCCGTTACGAAGCCGAATGGGTTGATACTAGTTTGTATATAAACAGCCTGCGCGGCGAAACGGTGGTGTCCTTGTCGGATATAGAGCCGAAAAGCGATTCGTACGATGCGTTTTATGAAATATGGTTTGATTGGGTGGACCGAAGCAATACCTGCAATGGCAATGCCTACGGGTTCCATTTTCCGATTACGTCCATTCAGCTGAAACAGTATGGAGAAGGCGTTTTTGTTGATTGGAATACGGCCAAGACATTTTGCCCGCAAGGGTTCCATATCCCTGATACAACAGAATGGAGAAAATCGAATATAAATGTTTATACGAACGCGATAGCTTCGGTTGAAGAAACTTATGAACCGAGTCATGGGCGCTGTACAAATGATAAGTACTCGAAGAGTTTTGTACTTTTGTGGTCTAGTACGGAAAAAGATTCCGATACGCAGTATTGCCTAGGATATACGACGACGCAGCCTTATGGCGATAACCGTAAGGATATATTGGAATGCCCGAAAGATTTGTTCCCGCTGGGCCAAGTAATGTGTGTCAAGGATAAATGATGAAGAATTTGAAAAGAAATATATGGCCCTGCTTTTTAGTGCTGATGGTGCTTTCCTTTTTTGGATGCGCCATGGATGAATATCATATTGAAGGCGAAAGTTATGAATGGCATTACGAAGGACTCGCAGACGATACTACGGCTGTGGTCTCGGTGGTACATCGTGAAGGGGGACACATAGAATGTCATCATTTTATGAGCTATGATGATGGAGAAAGTTTCTCGAGAGATGTTTCAAAAAAATACTACAAGGTGGGGATGAAATCCCTGTGGATAGGAAAGGGAAGAGAAAATTTGACAGACGTGCTTCCGGAAGAACGGAAGATGAATGACGATTATCCAAGGTGGTCTGATGGTTGCCTTGCCATGGATACCCTGGATGGAAAATTTTACTGTGTCGAGGCGGATCGCTTGGACGATTATTCCTATTCATGCGGGTTTATATTGATAGATGATTCCAATGTAGATTTGGATACATTGGAACGCCCGTCATGTACAGGCAATGTTTCCGAATCGGTTTCTTTTGTTGCTCATTACTTGAAGGTGAATGGAGATTTCTACGAGATCCGCAAAGGAAAATTCGTGTCGCAGGAACCTGCGTATAGAATGCTTGAAGAGCACGGAAATTTGAAGTTTCTGGATAATGACGATAACTTTGTAATGTATAGCGGAAAACCATGATGAAAAAATTGGATGTCTTTTTTTACATTGTGCTGGCCTTTATTGTTACTGGATGTAGTAATGGTACGGTGAGTTCTGTCGAGGAGGACTCTGGCGAGAGCGCTTCGAAAGAAAAAGTCCTTACCCGCGCCGATATAAAGGAAAGTTCCGTAAAGGATAAACGCGATGGTGAGATTTACCGCACTGTAAAAATCGGCAAGCAATGGTGGATGGCCGAAAACTTGCGCTATGCCGCCGATTCTAGCCTTTGCTATAACGATGAAGACTATTTTTGCGAAGCGTATGGACGCCTTTATCCGTGGACCGTTGCCATGAATTTGGATTCCGTATACCGCCACAGGGGGGCTATTTACGACGATGTCGTTGACCCTCTACATCAAGGTGTATGCCCTAAAGGTTGGCATATTCCGACAAAGACTGAGTGGGAGACGATGCTAGAATTTGTGCGGGCTCATAACGGAACTGAAGGTGAAGGCACAAGTTTGCGCTCCCCGCAAATGTGGGGCGAATATGGCGAAGGGGAATCCAAGGTGACGCATACGGACCGCTTTGGCTTTTCGGCGCTGCCTGCGGGAATGCATACGGACCCAACGGCTGGCTACAATGCCAATATCTATGTGGATTTTACAAGGGATGCCTATTTTTGGACATCTACCGAGGTGAATTCTTATAGGAACGATGTGACCAAGGCTTACCATGTGTGGGTTTGCGGTCAGTGGAACGACAATGCGTTTCAACTGAAAGGTGGAAAATCTAAGTGGGACGCCATGTCCATTCGCTGTGTCAAGAATTGAGGACTTGGTCGTTTATGTATCGTAAATTCATGAATCGTTTTACTGCTGCCCTTCTTCTTGGGATTTCTGCGGTTCTTGTTGGCTGCAATCTTCTGAATCCAAATGAGGACGAGCCTTCGCGAAGCCTGGATGCAATTACGGTAAACAGGCTTTATGTGGAAAAATTTGACTATTACATATACTCCTTTGATTCTTTGGACGGCTCTCCCCATTCCCATTACTACGAAAACTACACGCCTATGCACGATTCCCTCCAGACTTTTGCTTCTCCCTATGTAAGGAAGGTTCGGGTGGATATCGAAGATGCTCCCGCCACATCGCGCTATATCAGTTATGTTTTTAAGTTTATCACCAGTACTGATAGGTACAATCGCCATTTTGACGATTCCTTTTACTTGGATATTTATGACTGCGAACAGCCTTATTGCAAGAATGCTTCGCAAGTGGTTTTTCGGACGCGAGACCATTCCTATATGGAGGTCTTTACTAAAGGTGAATTTAGCATCACGAAACCTAGCTACGAGAAACTTTTTGGCGATAAAAATACCGATGGTTGTACGTTGAATGTCTATAAGAATTTCAGGCTTGTCCTTAAAAACGAGCGAATTGACATGGACATTGAATTTCAGCACACATTTTTTTATTGCGGGGGGTGATTGAAATGGCTCGTAAAATGATGGCGCTCGCTGCATTTGCTTTGTGCATGTTTGGCTGCGCTGGGGATATGGAAGTAAATCCCATTACCTATGATTATACGTGGGGCTTGAAACTTACGGATCGATCCGTCGAGATTTCCACATGCGGGAAATATCCGGCAGTCGATTGCAAGGATAGCGTCTTGAAGGATTCCTCCATTTGCAAGAATCCCGTGGATTCTATTTGGTTTAAGCCGAAATGGATTTTGGTGGATTTTTTTGATAGGAATCTTGAGAAAAAGGATTCCCTGTCGGAAGTTTATTATGGTGGCCCCCTGACCCGGAAAAATTTCAGCCATAATTATTGGCATGTGGGGCTTGTGGGGGAGTGGATGCTTTTGCATACGGGAGAGGATTCCCTTTCTGATACGAGCCGCGCTTTGGACACGCTTGACCGTTATGTCGATGTTCTGATTTATGAAGACATCAAGGTCTGCATGGATGACGAACTTGGCTTTGAGAGGATTGCGAAACTTGTAAGAAAGGAAAAGTATTCGCTGGATGTGGCGGAATATATGGTGAAAAATGAACAGAAGAAAGTCTATGGCGATACAGCGCGATTGTTCTTTACGGAAAAGGAAAATCTAGAGGCTCTTTTCCATTAAAAATGAGTTTTGGGGCGCGAATGGGGCGCATTTTGGGTTGATTTTGACGTTTTTGGCTGACTAAAAGCTCGATTTTGCGGTTTTAGTCAGCCGGAATGTTAAGTTGTATGTAGTATTGTTGCCTTGGGTGGCTGACTAAAATTCATTTTTCAGCAAAATGGTCTGCCGCTTTTTCCGAAAATTCGCTTTCGGGGGTGTTTTGGGAGCAATTGGCCGGCGTTTTTTTTGAAAAATAGTGTTACTTTGTTCGAAAAGTGGCTGACTAACTTGCCGTTTTTGAGTTTTTAGTCAGCCGTTTTTGCGAAATTGTGCCTGCATTCGCGAGTTTCGCCACGGCTTTTGCGAATCTCGCCCCTGTTTCCGCGAAACTTCATCTCCCGCGTTTGCTACCCGCGCATCCTCCGCGCACTTGCGTTGCCCTCCTCTCTCGCGCACTAGCGTCACCCGCGCTCCACGCACCCTCCTCGCCAGAAATCGCGCTCCTCCCGCGCGCATCTTTTACCCTCCTCCCGCATCCGAATGTAAACAAAAATTCATGCCTTGCCGTAAGTGGCGTTTTTCACCGAAAATGCCCTGTTTTTTGACGATTTGTCCACGAAAAAAAAGATTTTTCAGGGGCTTTTGGGCGTTTTTGGGGTAGTTTTAAGGAAAACATGAGGTGTGATATGGAAGTGAAAAAGCTTTCCCAAATCCTGACTCTCTCTTGCGGGATTTTGGGTGGGGCGTTGCTTGCCCCAGCGCCGGCTGATGCTGCGCCAGACCCGAATTTCCACGTGTATATCGCTTATGGCCAGTCGAACATGGCGGGCGCGGGCGATATCCGCAAGGGTACCGACGACAAGGAACATTCTCGCTACAAGATGTTCGCGACTACGTCGTGTACACGCTACCCGAACGTAGGCGAAATCTACCCGGCAATCCCCCCGATGTTCCACTGCGGTGAAGGCCTCTCGGTGGCTGACTGGTTTGGCCGCTACCTGGCCGACAGCCTCCCCGACGTGACCGTGGGCGTGATTCCCGTGGCCGTGGGCGGCACCAAGATTGAGCTGTTCGACAAGGACAAGTATGCTTCCTATCTCGCGACAGCAGAAAACTGGCTCGTGAACTGGGCCAAGGATTACGGCAGCGACGGTAACGCCTATGCGCGCATTGTCGAGGTCGCGAAGAAGGCCCAGGAAGTGGGCGTCATCAAGGGCATCATCTTCCACCAGGGAGAATCGGGTGCCATGAACGGCAACAACTGGCAGCAAGAAGTCAAGAAGAGCCGCGACGACATCTTGAAGGCTTTGAACCTGAGCTCCGATACGGTGCCTTTCCTTGCGGGCGGCCTGGAAGACCGTGCTGCCGGCGGTTGCTGCTGGAGCTTTACCGACAACAATATCAAGACGCTTCCGAACGTGATGGACAATACCTACTTCGTCTCGTCCGAAGGTCTCAAGGGCAACGGCAAGGACAGCTACCATTTCAGCAGCGAATCCTACCAGGAATTCGGCCGCCGCTATGCCGAAGAAATGCTCAAGCATATCTCCACGGTGCCGGTGGAGCCCGAGCCGCAGACCCCGTTTAAGGGCAAGGCCTTTGATATTCCGGGCAAGATCGAGGCCGAGGATTTCGATGTCCCGGGCAAGGGCGCGGGCAACGATTCTTATAAGGAAAACGATACCGAGGATCGTGGCAAGTCCAACTACCGCGAAGGCACCGGCGTCGACATTTACCAGAAGGCGACCGGCTACGTGGTGGGTTACAACCAGGAAGGTGAATGGCTCGAGTACACCGTGAAGGTGGCCGAAGCCGGCGATTACACGATGTTTGCCGCGGTGGCGACGGACAACGTGACTTCTGCCTTCCAGCTCTCCATTGACGGCGAGGCTATTACGGAATCGGTTCTCGCGTCGAAGGCGGACGGCGAAGGCTCCTTCGATGAATTCAGCAAGGTGAAGGCGAACGTGACGCTCCCCGCGGGCGAGCATATCTTGAGGATGACGGTGACGAGCTCCTGGTTCGATGTGGACTACTTCCAGTTCGCGAAGGGCAAGGATGTTTCTGACCCGGATGATCCGCCCGATTTCGTCAAGCCCGCGTTCGTGTCGCATGCGACCGAATCCGAGTCCAGTTTTGCCCTCCTCGACCTGCAGGGACGCGTGATTACCGTCATGCAAGCAAAAAATATGCACGAAGCAGTGTCAAAAGTGAAAAATAGTGTGACGCACGACATTGTCTCCGGGGGCCTATATTTTGTAGTTTCTAATCCAGGAACAAAAAACCAACAGATGCAAAAGGTGGTTATCTATGAGAAATAGCGAAGTTGTCATCGTCAAGCAGATTGCGTTCTTTATAGTTGTCGCCGTGACCCTCGGGTTCATCTACGGCTAGGTAATCCTGATACCGCTTTTGTAATGCCCCGGTTCTGCCGGGGTTTTTGCGTTTTTCCGCGTTTCGCTTGTTGACAAAACGTCCATAGAAAAAGCTTCCGTATGGTGTGGAAATCATCACATTGGAGGTAATTTTAGGTTATGGAAGTGTGCAGGGGTGGTGCCCTGCGCAAAAGGAGTTTCTGTATGGGATGTTTCCGTTTGATGGCCCTAGCGGCCTTTTCTGCCGTGGTTTCGACCGGCATCGCTTTTGCGGCCACGGTCAATAACCCGATCATGTATGTCGATAGCCCAGACCCCTCGATTGTCCGCGTCGACGACGCCTATTACATGGTCACGACGACCATGCACTTTGCGCCCGGCGTGCCCGTCTTCAAGAGCACCGACCTTGCGCAGTGGCGTACGGTGGGGTATGCCTACCAGACGCTCACCAACAACAATAACATGAACCTGAACAACGCCGATGCTTACGGCAAGGGTTCGTGGGCATCGAGCATTCGTTACCACAAGGGTTTCTTCTACGTGCTGACCCCGTCTTACACCACGAACAAGACACACCTCTACAAGACCGCCGACGTGGAAAACGGCCCCTGGTCCGAGGTGACGCTCCCGTTCTACCACGATCCCTCGCTGTTCTTCGATGACGACGGCACGGTGTGGGTGTTCTACGGCAGCGGCGACCAGATTAGCTACGTGCAGCTCAACGACGATGCGAGCGGTGTGAAGGCCGGCGGCAAGAGCGGCAAGCTTGGCGGTGTGAGCGTGAACCGCGTGACCAATACCTCCAACTACTACGTGCAGCAGGAAGGCTCACACATGGAGAAGGTGAACGGCGAATACTACCTGTTCACCATTTCGTGGCCTGCGGGTTCTTGCCGTACCGAGATTGTGTACCGTTCCAAGAACCTTCTTGACGGATTCAGCGGTCGCATTTTCTTGCAGGATAACGGCGTGGCGCAGGGAGGCATCTTCGATACTCCCGAAGGCAAGTGGTATGCGCTTCTGTTCCGCGATTCTGGCCCGGTAGGTCGCATGTCGCACCTTGTGCCGATGGTCTGGAAGGATGGCTGGCCGGAACCCGAAGGCGGCACGAAGAAGGCGCCGTCGACCCTCAACTTGCCGGAATCCCCGCTCCCGGGTTACGGCATGGTCACCAGCGACGATTTTGAAACGGAGGAACTTGCTCTCGAATGGCAGTTCAACCACAATCCCGATAACAAAAACTGGAGCCTCACGGCGAATCCGGGCTATTACCGCATTACCACGAGCCGCACCGATTCCCGCGTGCAGAACGCGAAGAACACGCTTACGATGCGCACGTTCGGGCCCAAGTGCTCTGGCCGTACGCTTGTCGATGGCTCGGGCATGAAGGACGGCGATATCGCGGGCCTTGTCGCCTTGCAAGATGACAAGGGCTTCGTCGCTCTCGCAAAAGACGGCGGAAGCTACAAGGTGGTGATGTACAGCGGGAACGAGAAGGGCGACAGCCAGAAGGCGAGCGTCCCGATTACAGGCTCCAAGGTCTACCTGCGTGTCGATTTCGACCTGCCGATTGACCGCGGTACTGCAAGCTTCTACTACAGCACCGATGGCGCAAGCTGGACGAAGATTGGCGACAATGTGGGACTCAGCTATTCGCTCCATATGTTCGTGGGCTACCGCTTCGGCCTCTTCAACTTTGCGACAAAGACTGCGGGCGGCTATGCGGACTTTGACTGGTTCAAGATTGGTACCGACTACAAGGATGAAATCTACCTCGATGCCATTGCGCAAGATACGACACCTCCGGCTCCGTACAACGATGTAGTTGTGAAGCTCCCGGGCAAGGTGGAGGCCGAAAACTACGATGTGGGCAGGTCGGGCAAGGCCTACTACGACAACGACGGCGAAAACCAGGGCAAGGCCTACCGCGAAGACGGCGTGGATATTGTCGGTTTCGGCTGCTCCGATGAAGCGAATACCAAGGATTGCGAAGGCTACGCTATCGGTTATACGGGCGAAGGTGAATGGCTGCGCTACACCGTGAACTTTGCCGAAGCCGGCGAATACGAGGTGCGCGTGAACATGGCGACACCTTCCGAAAATGCGGGCGTCAAGCTCTATATCGACGGCAAGGTTGTGGCGGATGAAATCATTGCGGAACAGAATGGCGAAAATGATTGGAACACCTATACGGTGGTGAAAGCGAAGACCTCCGAAATCGCTGCCGGTGAACACGCCCTGAAGGTGGAAATTGTCGGCAACAACGTGAACGTCGACTGGCTCGAGTTCTGCAAGGGCGAATGCTCCACGATTGCGATTGGCCAGCAGGTGCGTTTCGGTGTACAGGGCGTGCAGACCTACCGCGTGTTCTCGCTGAACGGAGCGTTCGTGGGTGCCGTGGATGCCGCCAATGTGCATGAGGCCCAGGCGAAGGTGAGAACTCTGGTGGCGGAGAAGGGCGTGTACCTGCTCAAGCCGCAGAATGGCATTGCCCGCCGCATCATGGTGGGCAGGTAACGCGCCCGCTCGAGATGCGGGTCGCATGTGCTCACTCGGGTTGAGGCTTGCGCGCAGATTGCGGCTTGTTTGCTGGTCGCGCAGGTTTGCTCGGGATGAAGGTTGCGCGGGTTGCGCTGAGGTCGCGCTCGGGATGAAGGTCGCACGGGTTGCGCCTGCCGTTTGCGGGTCGAAAATTTCGCGGGATGAGTGCCGCGCGCTCGCCGTTGGACTGTTATTTTGAGATTTTGGCTGACTAAAAACGGGTTTTTGCGAATTTAGTCAGCCGGAATGTTATGTTGTCTGTAATCTTGTCGCGGTTTGCGGCTGACTAAAATGCGCTTTTCGCTGAAATGGTCAGCCACTTTTGTGAGACTCCCCTTTTTCGGAATGCGACGAGGCCGTTTTTTACTGAAAAATGTGTTACTTTGTTCTAAAAGTGGCTGACTAAATTTGAGATTTCGCGGTTTTGGTCAGCCGTTTTTGCAATAAAGCTCGCGCACACCTCCCTTTACAAATTGATAATGCTTTATTTCTCCCGCACACGGCTGCGGGAGTTTTCCGTATATATCTTTAAATTGGTGTAAAATGTTCAAAAAGGAGAACAGATGTTTGGACGCAGATCTCTCTCTGCGAGGGCGTTCCGTGCCTTCGCGCTGGCTACCGTGACGTTCGCGGTGGCCCCGGTTTTTGCAGACAACCTAAATGTAAATGGCACTAACCGCCAGATGACGGTGTATGCCCCGAAGAATATCGAGCAGGGCCGCCCGCTCATTATCCAGATGCACGGCATGAATCAGGATGCGGCCTACCAGAAGAATGCCGCCAAGTGGGAGCCGATTGCCGATACCGCGCGCTTCGTGGTCGTGTTTCCCGAGGGCCAGAACAAGGCCTGGGATATCTCTGGCGACAAGGACCTCAACTTCATCAAGGCAATCATCAACGAGATGGGGAACAAGTACGGTATCGACAAGAACCGCGTGTATGTTTCGGGCTTCTCGATGGGCGGCATGATGAGCTACCATGTGGCGAACAAGATGGGCGATCAGATTGCGGCCATCGCGCCTGTTTCGGGTGGCGGTGGCGTGAACTCGCCCAAGCGCGCCATCCCGATTATGCATACGCACGGCACCACCGATGAGGTGGTGAACTACAACAGCACCGTGAATACGGTCAAGAGTTGGGTCAGCGCTCAGAAATGCTCCGGCAGCTCCCAGAAAATCAAGCCTTATCCGGCGAACAAGTCGGGTTCTGCGGCATCTCTTGAAATCTGGAGCGGCTGCACCGACAATGTGGAAGTGCGCCTGATGACGATTGACGGCAAGGGCCACTGGTATTCCATGGACGAGGCGAGCGTCAACACGAGTGTGGAAATCTGGAACTTCGTGAAGAACTACTCGCTGGACGGCTCCAGCATCACGCCGCCGCCCCCTGCGATTGTGGTGCCGACCAACCGCGACAGCATCTTCAACGGCGGCTTTGATTCCAGCGCGGTGGCCTGGGATTTGCAGGTGCATGGCGACGCGCAGGCGACCGGCGATGCGAAAGATGGCAAGTACCAGTTCGATATTTCCGCTATCGGCACGCAGAATTATCAGGTGCAGCTGATCCAGCATGACCTGCATCTTGAAAAAGGCCAGTGGTACGAAATCAGTTTTGACGCTAACGCGGGTGCGGCGCGTACGCTCGAGGTGAACGTGGAACAGCATAACGACCCGTGGGACAGCTACCTTACGGAGAAGCAGAACTTTGAAATCGGCACCGCCTCGAAGACGTTCACGTTCCAGTTCCAGATGGCGGCCGCGACCGATACCAACAGCCGCCTGAGCTTCAATGCGGGTGGAGCCACCGGCACGCTTACGCTCGATAACGTGACGCTCAAGAAGATTGATGCGTCGGCAGTAACCGGCCCGCAGGGCGGCGAGAATGATTCCACAATCGGGATTGCCCGCACGTTGCAACTTGCTCCCTTGCGTGAGACCGTCTTTGCTGTATTCGACACGCGCGGCCACAGGCTCGGGAGTGTCGAAATGCGCGATGCGACCGAGGCCGAGACGCTAAAACGCGCCGGATTTGCGCAGGGTGTGTACCTGTTGCGCAGCCTGGACGGGAAAAAGTCGCTTTTGGTGCCTGTTTTGCGCTAAATAAAGGGAAAATGCCATTGACAAAATAACAATGGCAATTGCCTTCTTGAATGTCTGATTGTTGTTTTTGGGGTGTATTTTTAAAGCAACAACAATTATGGAGATAAAGATGTTTGGATTAAAAAGGAACTCGCTCGGCGGGGCTTTTGCCCTTGCCTTTTTGGGCATGGCATCTCAGGCTTTCGCGCACCCGGATAGCCTGGTGCTTACGCCCCCGCTGGGGTGGAACAGCTGGAACGTATTCCACGAAAATATCAACGAAAACCAGATCAAGGAAATCGCCGATGCGATGGTCTCTTCGGGCTTGAAGGATGCGGGCTACATTTACCTTAACCTAGACGACAACTGGATGGATACCAAGCGCGATGCCAATGGCGACCTCCAGAACAACCCGAAGACATTCCCGAGCGGCATGAAGGCCATGGCCGATTATGTGCATGCGAAGGGCCTGAAGTTTGGCCTTTACGGCGACCGCGGTAAGCGTACCTGCCACCATTACAACAGCAATTGGCAAAGCGAAAGCGGTTCCAATGGCCGCGAAGTACAGGATGCCAAGAAGTTGGCAGAATGGGGCGTTGACTACTGGAAGTACGACAACTGCGATTCTGACCCCAATACCCAGGAAAAAGATTACACCGCTATGTCCAACGCTCTCCGCAATTCCGGACGCGATATCGTGTTCAGCATTTGCATGTGGGAATACAAGGACTGGATGCCTAAAATTGCCAACCTCTGGCGCACCACTTTCGATATCGGCCCCGCATGGATTTCTCAGTCCTGGTACCGCGGCGTCTATGAAATTATCGATGCGAACAACAAGTACTGGCAAATTGCAAAGCCCGGTCACTGGAACGATCCGGACATGCTCGAGGTGGGCAACAACGGCCTCTCTTATGAGGAACAGCGTTCTCAGATGACAATGTGGTCCATCATGGCGGCTCCCATCATGATCAGCTCCGATGTTCGCAAGATGAGCAACGAGACTAAGGAACTCTACCTGAACAAGGACATGATTGCCATTAACCAGGATTCCCTGGGCGTTCAGGGGCACCGTATCTCAGACAAGCAGGGCAAGCAGGTTTGGACCAAGCCCTTGAAGAATGGCGACATTGCGGTGGCGCTCCTCAATAACAATTCTTCTACCCAGACCGTCGAATGCGACTTCGCCGACATTGGCGTGGATGGTGAAGTAGACGTTCGCGATGCTTGGAAAAAGAAGGACCTGGGGGCACTCTCCCATGTTTCTGTAGAACTCCCTGCTCACGGTTCTGCGCTGCTCCGCTTGGTTGTCAAGCCGGTTCCCCGCGGACTTTTCAAGGGCGAAGCCTTCGCCATTCCGGGCAAGATCGAGATGGAAGATTTCGACATTAACGGCGTAGGCCAGGGCAACACCACCTACAGCGAAAATGATTCTGAAGACCACGGTGCCGAAAGCAATGGCGGCAAGAGCTATCGCGAAGGTACCGGCGTTGATATTTACAAGAAGGCGACCGGCTATGTGGTTGGTTACAACCAGGCCGGCGAATGGCTCGAATACACCGTGAAGGTCGCCTCGACAGGAAAGTACGCCATGAAGGCCGCTGTGGCTTCGGGCGGTACGACAGGGAGCTTTAAGCTTTCGATGGACGGCAAGGACATTACCGAAGAAATTGCCGTTCCTGCCGCAACTGAGGGCGAAAACAACTTTGACGAATACAATGAAGTCGAGGCCAAAGTGGAGTTGACTGAAGGCGAACACATCCTTCGCTTTACAGTAATCGGCGACTGGATGGACATCGACTGGATTGAATTCTGCGCTGGCGAAACCTGCGAAACTGCAGGCCTCCGCACGGCAATTCCAGTGACGGTGCGCGACGCCTCTGCGGCTCGTCTCCACAAAAACGGTAGCCTGCTGTTTGTCGAAAAGAATGGCCATCGCTTTGATGTACTTGGCCATCAAGTACGCATAAAATAAACGACTATTGGCATAGACTATTTATCAATAAGAACTCCTTTCTAAGGGGTTCATTTTTTTTTTGCTGAAAGTATTTTTTGATTGGTGACAATAAATGAGGATGTTCTTATGAAAGCAAAAATTGCTTTGGTTTTGGCGTTTGCATTCGTTGCGAATGCCTTTGCGATTACGAGTCAGTTCCGTGGCGTCAACTGGGCCGACAAGCGCGACAACTTCGTCTCGGACGTGCTGGTACTTTCGGGCATGAGCCTTTCGGACAATTACCAGTCGGCGTCCGTGGTGGCGGAACGCATTATCGGGCAGTTCCAGGAACTGCTTGGAACGAACAGCGTTCGCGTCCCGGTGAACGAGCCGACGATCCTCAGGGCTTTCGACATGTATTCGGGCGCCTTGGATGTGGCTCTCAAGCGCGGGCGCCTCGTGATGGGCTATTGGGGCCCTGCGCAGCCTTCTGGCCCCAAGAACATGAATGACTGGTGGAGCATGTGGGCAAAGCTTGTCGAGAAATACGGCAACCATCCGAACGCCTATTTCGAAATCTTCAACGAGCCGCATATGTACAGCAAAGACGAATTGCGTAATTTATATGCAACCTGGCTCGAAAAGTTCCCGAATGTTCCTCGCGATCACATTCTTTTGGACGGTTCCGGCCTTGCGTGGAATGTTCCCGATATCGCTGACGACCCGCGGTTCGAAGGATGCCTCTTTGCGGTTCATGAATATACCTTCTGGAACATGAGCATCACTACCGAAGAAGACTGGAAGAACAGTTTTAAAGGCAAGGTCGGCAAGTATGCGGACCGCACTGTCTGTACGGAATGGGGCGGCGCGATGGGCCCTGGCGAAAAGAACGGCGTGCATTACGATTACATGGATTACAATTCCAACCCGACGAACTATTTCATGGCCTATATCCGCGGGATGAGCGACCAGTTGCGCGAATGGGAGATGGGAAGTTTTTACTGGCCGGGGCTCCGTGACGGTGACTGGTACAGCATGACCAAGCGCAACGGCGAAGGGGCGAACATTAAGCTCGAAATCGTGAACCAGTCGGGGCTTGACCGCATGCAGCGCGCATGGGCCGATACCGTGGCGATTGTGCCCGTGGATACGTCTGCCAAGGATACAAATGTGGCTGCTCCCGATACAGGCGCTGCGCCGGATTCCCTGGCATCGATTGCGTCTGGGATGCGCTGGATTTCGGGCGTGAAATTTGCGCCTGTTGCAGGGGCGGGTTACAAGGTGTTCGGCATGACGGGCAAATACCTCGGAATCGTCGACATGCAGGCGGTATCGGACACTCGCGATATGGCGGAAGGTCTCAGACGGGCCGGTTTCGCGCAGGGCGTGTACATGGTACGCGGCGCATCTGGTGCAATGCGCGTGCGCGTCCGCTAATAGTTTGCTACTTCTTCAACGCCCTGAAAAGCGCTTGCAGCTTTTCGGGGTTCTTTATTCCTGGGGCATCTTCGACGCCGCTGGAAACGTCGATGAGCTCGGGCTGGAACTTCTCGCAAATCGCGGTAACGTTCTCGGGCGTGATGCCGCCTGCAAGCCACAGCGGGATGTCGCCCGCTTTTTCCCGCAGCAGGCTTTCGGGAATGGTCTTGCCGGTACCGCCGGGAATGCCTTCCACTTTCGCGTCCAGCAAGACGCGGGGTTCTCCGTTCTTGCGGAGGTTGGCGACGTATTCGAAGTCTGCGGGTTCGCCTACGCGGGCCGCGCAATAGTGGGCGAGGCTGGTGTCGGCGGCTGACGGCGTGATTCCGTGGAACTGCACTGCATCCAATGCGCCTTCCTGCGCAAGCCGGATGGCCGTCTTGCCTTCCTCTGAGTTCGGGTCGGTAATGACGCCGACGAGGAGCGGGACGTTTTCGGGCGCGCGGGATGCGCGGATTTTCGCGGCAAAACTGTGCACGAATTCCTCGCTCGTGAGTCGCTTTGTGGTGCTGAAAACAAACCCGAGCATGTCGGCTCCGAGTTCGGCGGCAAGCAAGCCGTCTTCTTCGCGTGTGATGCCGCAGATTTTGACCAGCGGGCTGCGCGCATTATTTTGGCCGTGCGCATTACTCGGGCCTGCAGTTGCGCAGGCTTCGCGCTTGGCGTCGCGACGTTCCGCGAACTTTTTCCAGAACTTGCCCTTCGCGTTTTCGCTCCCGCTTTCGAATGCGCTGACCACATCCTTCGCAAGAGTCGGGTTCTTCGCGACGGCTTCGCCTACGAGGATTCCCGTAAACCCGAGACTGCGGGCATAATCGGCGTCGGCCGGCGTGTGGATTCCCGATTCAAAAACCGCCTTCGCCGGGAGCTTGCTGCGTACCGATGCCGGCACCAGCGGGTCCGTATGGAATGTTGCAAGGTCACGCGAATTCACGCCTGCGACAATCGTCGTTGCCGCTGCATCGCCGAGAGCTTCCGTCACGATATGCAGTTTGCGAAAGTCATCTTTTTCGCGAACTTCGACAAACGCCTGCATGTCGAAACTTTGGGCGCGTTTCGCCATCTTCACAAGCTGTTCATCATCCAGGATGCGCGCAATCAAAAGGACGGCATCGGCGCCGCAACGGTAAGCGATATCGATTTCGTCTTCGTAGAGCAAGAAATCCTTGCGGAGCACGGCACAGGCATGCAGCCCCTGCGAACGCCGCAATTCCATCAGGTCTGCAACAGCAATCAGGTCGTGCAGAGTTCCCTTGAAGAAATTCCCTTCGGTCAATACCGAAACGGCCTGCGCATGCGCTTCTGCATAGGTGTTTGCAAGGTCTATCGGGTCCAGGTCCGGAGCGATGTCGCCTTTCGACGGCGATGCGCGTTTGACTTCGAGAATCGCACCCGCGTTGCCGAGGAATTCCGTATGGCCTACGCGGCGCTTTTCCGGAATATTGATGCCGAAATTCAGACCCAGCCGCTCGATGTCGGCTTTGCGCATCCGCACGATCTTCGCAAGAATATCTTCACTCATTTTTTTGCCCTTACTGCGTCATCCTGAACGCATCTCGTTAAAATGTCATCCTGGACGCTTCTTGTTAAATCGTCATCCTGAACCCGTCAGGGTGAAGGATCCAGAACTGGATTCTTCGTCCCCTTACAGGGCATCTCCCTTTATGCGTTTGTTGCGACCTTGACTTCCTCGATCTTCTTGAGGACGGAACCGTCTTCCATGGCCTTAATGGCCTTGTCGAAGCCTTCCTTGATGCTCTCCGCCTTCTTGCTGATGTAGAGGGCGGCACCGGCATTCAGGGCGCAGGCATACTTGATGCCCGGGCGACCGTTGCCGTTCAGCACGTCGAGAGCGAGGTTGAAGTTGTCGACGCCCGTACCGCCGGCCAGGTCTTCGGGGTCCACGGCCGGGACGCCGAAGTCCTTCGGGTCGATGCGGTATTCGCGATATTCACCGTCTTCGAGGATTTCTGCAATGGTCGTCGGGACGCATGGAGAGATTTCGTCGTAGCCGTCGTCGGAAATGGCGACCATCACGCGCTTGGCACCGAGGGACTTTGCTGCCTTGGTGAAGGGTTCCAGAATCGACTTGCTGTAAACGCCGAGCATCAGGTACTTGGCTTCGGCCGGGTTCGTGAGGGGGCCGAGCAGATTCATGATGGTCTTCACGCCGAGGGCACCGCGAACCGGGCCGGCAAAGCGCATGGCGCTGTGGTAGACTGGAGCCATGAGGAACACGAAGTTCGTCTTGTCGATGACGCTGGCGGCTTTGTCCGGGGTCATGTCCAGCTTGAAGCCGGCTGCGGTGTAGAAGTCGGCAGCGCCGGACTTGCTGGAAACAGCGCGGTTGCCGTGCTTGGCAATCTTGGCGCCACAGCTTGCAGCGATAAGGCCGGAAAGAGAGCTCACGTTGAAGCTTCCCTTGCCGTCGCCACCGGTACCCACGATGTCGGTGAGTTCGTCACCGCTGTACGGGAACTTGCGCTTCTTGCTGCTCAAAACCTTGGCGCAGCCCGCGATTTCTTCGGTCACGG
This sequence comes from Fibrobacter succinogenes, assembly GCA_902762305.1. Taxonomy (GTDB): domain Bacteria; phylum Fibrobacterota; class Fibrobacteria; order Fibrobacterales; family Fibrobacteraceae; genus Fibrobacter; species Fibrobacter succinogenes_I. The sequence continues at coordinate 84,904 of CACWNW010000008.1, forward strand.
GGCCCTTGCTGGAAAGTGCGGTGAGGATAGCGGCCATCTGGCGTTCGTCCATGATACCATCGGTCAGGTCTTCCATGAACATTTCGGCGGTTTCGCGGGTCAAGTCCTTGCCTGCTGTCAGCGTGTTCAGGATTCCGCGGATGTCGAGCGGTTCACGACGGTAGTTGAGGAAAGCCTTGAAGAATTCGTCGGCGCGGCCACTGGCAATGGATTCCGGGTGGAACTGCACGCCTTCAATCGGGAGCGTCTTGTGGCGAATGCCCATGATGTCACCGTCGGTAGCGCGGGCGGTCACTTCGAAGTCAGAAGAGAGCGTCGATTCGTCGATGACGAGGCTGTGGTAACGCGTGAAGATGTTCTTCTTGCCGATGGTGCGGAAAAGTCCCTTGCCGTCGAGGTCAATTTCTTCGGCGATGCCGTGCTTGATGAACTTGGCCTGCACAATCTTTGCTCCGAAAGCATAACCGATGGCCTGGTGGCCGAGGCACACGCCGAGAATCGGGAGCTTGCCAGCAAAGTGCTTGATGGCTTCCACGGATATGCCGGCGTCTTCGGGGCGGCCCGGGCCCGGGCTTACGATAAGGCGGCTCGGGTTCAGTTTTTCGATGTCGGCAATGGTGCATTCGCGGCTACGGAGCACGCGGATTTCTTCAGTGGTAATCTTGGCCAGCGCCTGGTAAACGTTGTAAGTAAAAGAGTCGTAGTTATCGATAATGACGATCATCTTAGTTTTCTCCTTCGAGTACGGCTCTGATTGCTCCGAGCTTTTCGTTCGTTTCTTCAAATTCGCGGTCAGCATTCGAGGCCGCGACAATGCCACCACCGGCCTGCAGGCTAATGGTCTTACCCTGCTTGAGGCAGCAACGGATGGCGATGCAGAAATCCAAGTCACCGTCGGATTCCATGTAGCCCACCGCACCGGCGTAGAAGCGGCGTTTGACCTTCTCGAGGCCAGAAAGGATTTCAATCGCGCTGATTTTCGGGGCGCCGCTCACCGTACCTGCCGGGAAGCTGGAGCGCAGCACTTCGATGGCCTTCTTGTTCTTCGCCACACGGCCCTGCACGTCAGAGACCAGGTGAATCACGTGGCTGAACTTTTCGCATTCCATGTACTTGGTGGTTTCCACCGTACCGGCTTCGCAGACGCGGCCGAGGTCGTTACGGGCCAGGTCCACTCATCAATGCTTCGTCTTCCACGTCATCCTTGCCGCGGCGACGGGTGCCTGCAATCGGGTGAATCGTCGCAATGCCTTCACGCACACGCACAAGGCTTTCCGGCGAGGCACCGATAAACTGGTGCGTACCGTAATCGAGGAAGAACATGTACGGAGACGGGTTCACCGTACGGAGGCGGCGGTAAATGTCCAGCGCCGCGATGTCGCTTGCAAACTGAATGCGGCGCGAAGGCACGGCCTGCACGATGTTGCCAGCAATGATATGCTTCTGCAATGCTTCGACCTTTTCCACGTATTCCTTGCGGGACTGTTCCAGGTCGGTCATAGTGATGCCCTTGCTGTACTGCTGTTCGGGAGCGAGGTAGCTGAAGTCGAGGTCAGCAAGGCGGGCCTTCACGCGTTCGATGGCGGCCTTCAGGTCAATCTGGTGTTCTTCGTAGTTCAGGGCGAACAGGTGAAGCTTTTCGGTAAAGTGGTCGAACACGATGTAGATGTGACCCACCAAGAATTCGGCTTCGGGGATGTTCAGTTCATCCACCTGCGGGGCAAGGCGAATGGTATCGCAGCGGGCACAGAATTCGTAGCCCAGGTAGCCCACGCCCGAAGAAGGAATAGGAATCTGGTTAGGCGGCACCGTATTTTCGGCAGAAATCAGTGTGAGGGCGTCCAGAATGTCGCCTTCGCCTTCCTTGAGGAAGGTGCTTTCCTTGCCGTCGATAACGATGCTCACGTCCTTCTCGTTCTGGCGCAGACGGAAGCCCTCGTCCACCATCAAGGTAGAGTAGCGGCTGCGGCCGTGCGAGAAACTCGCGGATTCAAAGATGGCCTTCGCACCGAGCTTCTTGCCGAGCGAAAACGGGGTGTAACGTTCGCCCGGGAGTGCCACGTAAATGCTGTCGGTACGCGGCTCGTAGCCCTGGCTTTCGGTGATGTGCTTGATCTTGTTAGTCATTTGATCCTCTGGTTTATAAACTCGTTTGCGTTTTAGTCCGCAAAGGCTTTTTTCGTCCCGGAGGATATCGTTTTAAGCAAAAAAGGAAGGCCTCCGTGAGTCCGGAAGCCTTTGCTTAAAATCTTGGGTGATTTGCTACAAATACCGGGCTCTATGTTAGAGTCCGCGCCACCAACGACGGTTGAAAATTGTACTTGTTGCGTTCACCATGCCCAAAAATTATCAATTTCGCATTCCGCTGGCAAGGGATGCCCCTGAAAAAAGTGAAATTTTTTGAAATGTGCCATATAGACGCAAAAAACGACACCTTTTTACAGGTGTCGCTTGGATGATCTCAATCAAGGAAGGTGTATAAAGTCCTTAATTTGTATGTTATAAGATAAATAAAAAACGTCGCTCTGGCTGTTACATTATTCTGTTTTTTTTGGTACAAGCCAGGGCGCGTGGCGGCCGATTTGTAAATTCCGCCTTTTCGCGGAGTTCTCGCGCGCTGGAGAACAATTGCCGATTTTAGCGTAAAATACCAAATTTTAGGGGTTCCGGATTGTAAAAAATTGTTTTGTAATAAAATTGTAAGCTTTTTGCTCTATTCTCAGGCCTGCATAAGAAAAGCATATAATTCTATAATTAGGCATCTTTTGAGGTTGTATGAAATTAACGAAATACCCTAGCGCGATTCCGTTCCTGCTTTTTGTTTTTTGCAGTATTTTCGTCCAGATGGGACTTTTTGTCCATTTCCAGCGCTGGCTCTCCTTTTCGTTCGAAGGCTCGGCCTTCTGGTGGCGCAGCATGCTGCTCCAGGTCGCCATTTTCTCGCCTGCCATTTTCATGATGCCTGCGGCAAGTTATTTCGCGGGCCGCTTCCACAAGGGCCGCGTGATGGCCTGGTCTTCGGTGGGAATGCTCGCCGCCGTTATCGCTATCGTTGTCTGTTATGTGGCTGGTGCCGAATGGGTCGCTTACGGCCTGCTCGGCCTTTACGGCGTCTTCCTCGCGATTCTCACCCCGGCCAAACTCGGTATCATGAAGGAGATGGTCGAGGGCGAAGACCTCGTGAAAATCAACTCGTGGTACATGGCACTTTCCGTGCTCGGTACCGCCGGCGCAGCGTTCTTCGCGATGGGGCTTTCGGGAAGGCCCGATTCTCCGGTGAGCATCGATCTCACGCTCTGGATTTACCTCGGGCTTAGCGCGCTTTCTACTCTCGCGGCGTTCTTCATCCGCGTCGGCGCTACCCACGATACCCTGAAGTTCCGTTCTCCCCGGCGCAATTTCGCGGCCACGTGGAGGCACCCGATTGTGCGCCTCGCCATCCTCGGACTTTCCGCCATCTGGGGCGTCACGCAGATTTTCCTCATCCTCATCCAGAACATGACGGACATGCTCAACACGGCGGTCATCCCGATTTCGATGTTCATCGTCACGGTGGGCTACGTGCTGGGTGCGCTTTCGGCCAGCTGGGCGTCGAAGGGTTTCGTCGAGACGGGGCTTATCCCGTTCTCTGCCGCAGCTTCGGCCATCACGATGTTCGCGCTCCCGTTCGTGCATAACGACTGGCTGCAGGCGGTCCTTTACGGCATCATCGGGTTCTGTGCGGGTTCTTCGTTCGTCATCCTGCGTACGGTTATCCAGAATTTCACGCGCCCCGATACCGCGGGTCGCATCCATGCGGTGGCGAACACCATCCAGATGGCGTTCCTCGTGCTTATCATGGGCGGGCAGACGTTGCTGCTCATCTTCACTCCGGTGACGCTAGACTACTGCTTCATGATTCTCGCGGTGATTCTTGCGCTCAGCTTCATCATGAACCTGAGGCACACCCCGATGCCGCTTTTGCGTGCGGCGCTCCGCTTTGCGTTCGCCTTCGTTTTCCGTTACCGCGTCAAGGTCGTGGGCGTGCAGAACATTCCCGAGACCGGCCCGGTTCTCCTCGTGGGCCCGCATTTCAGCTTTATCGACTGGGCGGTGCTCCAGATGACATCTCCCAGGCCGCTGCGCATAGCGAGCAACCGCAACACGTTTGCCGACTGGTACCAGCGCTGGTTCTCGCACGGAAAGTTCTTTATCAATATCAACCGCCGCGACCCGGCTCCCGCCATGGAACGGATTCACGATGCGCTCCTGCGGGGCGAGGCCGTAGTCATCTTCCCCGAAGGCGAAGTTTCCAAGAAGGCGTTTATTTCGGAATTCTCGCTCGACTATTCCAAGGCAATCGAAGGCACGAACGCGCCAATAGTCCCGTTCTACATCCAGGGCCTGTGGGGTAGCCGCTACAGCCAGGCCTCCGAATGCGTGAACCGCCCGCAGGTATTCAACCGCGTCATCAGCGTGGGTTACGGTAAAATGCTCCCGGTCGGTACGTCCGAAGAAGTCATCAACAGGGAACTGCACTTCTTGGGCGCGGACATCTGGAATGTCGCGATGGATCAGTCCCAATCGACGATTCCGCTCTGGTTCAAGGCGATGCGCAAGCGCCGCTTCCGCCCGATACTTATCGATCCCGCGGGTAACCACGTGAACGGTTACGGCATGATTCGCCTCTGCCATTATTTCGGGTGCATTATCAGGTCGGAGACCAGGGGTGAAAAGCACGTCGGGTTCATGCTGCCCACGAGCAGGGATGCCGCGCTCGGAATCATCTCGATTCTCGGGACGGGCAAGACGAGCGTGAACCTCAATTATTCCGCTCCCGTCGATACGATTCTCGGGTGCCTCGAGAAGGCGGACGTTGGCGCGGTCGTGACCACGCACGCCTTCTACGACAAGCTCTGCGGCAGGAACGCCGCCTTCGGGCAGATTGCCGAAAAATACCGGATGATTTACCTCGACGAAGAGGAAGCGAAGATTTCTTCGGTGAGCAAGTTCCTTTCGACCGCGATAATCATGGCATGCCCCGGAGCTCTTTTGCGCAGGCTCTGGTTCTCCGCGGCGAAACTTAGCGACGATGCCGTCATCCTTTTCAGTTCGGGTTCCGAAGGTACGCCCAAGGGTGTCGAACTCACGCACAAGAACATCATCTCGAATGCGCAGCAGGGTGACTATGTCATAAAGCTCTGCCGTACGGACGTGATGACGGCGCTGCTCCCGCTGTTCCATTCCTTCGGGTTTACGCTTACCTTCATCTTGCCGCTTTTGGACGGCGTGCCGATGGTGCTCTGCCCCGACCCGACCGATATCAAGACGCTTGCGCGCGTGTGCGCCCAGTACAAGACGACCATCATGATGGGGACTCCCACGTTCCTGCGCGCCATCGCCATCAACCGCTGGGTCCACCCGATGTGTCTCGATTCGCTGCGTTACATTATCGCGGGCGCCGAAAAGCTCCGTCCCGAAATGCGCGAGGCGTTCAAGCTCAAGTTCGGCAAGGACATCTACGAAGGGTACGGCTGTACGGAACTTACCCCGCTTGCCTCCATCAATGCCCCCAACGTGTTGCTCGATGACTTCCTCACCATGGAAAAGTGCAGCGATCCTTCGAGTATCGGCCTGCCTCCTCCCGGCACGGTGGTCGCCATTATCGATCCCGAAACGAACGAGTTCCTGCCGCAGGGTGCCGAAGGCATGCTTGTCGTGACCGGGCCGCAGGTGATGAAGGGCTACCTGAAGGACAAGGAAAAGACGGACAATGTCATCCTCGAAATCGATGGGCGCCGCTGGTACAAGACGGGCGACAAGTGCTCCATCACGAAGGACGGGTTCGTGCAGATTCTCGGGCGCTACAGCCGCTTCGCGAAACTCGGTGGCGAAATGATTTCCCTTACCGCAGTGGAACTCCGCATCGCCGAATCGAAGGTGCTCGACAACCAGGAATTCGCCGTGACCGCTGTTCCCGATTCGTCGAAGGGCGAACGCATCGTGCTTCTGGTCAAGGGCGACCTCGATACCGAGGAAATTTCCCGCAACTTGCGCAAGGCGGGAATTCCGCCCCTGATGCTCCCGGGTTCCGTGTTCTGCGTCGATAACGTCCCGAAGCTCGGTAGTGGCAAGTGGGACTTCAACGGCATGAAAAAACTTGCTGTTGAACTTGTCAACAGCAAGGCTCAGAATCGTTAGTTTGTTTGAATCGCGGTGATTACTTGTGGGAAGCGATTCCCAGCTTGTTCATGCGGTAGTTCATCATGCGGGGCGAAACACCGAGCGTCCTGCCTGCGGCAGAGAGGTTCCCGTCGTTCTGCTTGATGGCTTCCGTCAGGATTTCCTTCTCGTAGTTCTGCAGCATCACGTCGAGGGGCGCTCCCGTCAATACGATGGAGTTCCCGTTGCCCGATGTGAGGCTTGTCTGCAGGGAAGGCGGCAGGTTGAAGCTGTGGATGCATTCGTCCTTCGCGGTGAGCACGGCTCGTTCCATGCAGTTCTCGAGTTCGCGGACGTTGCCCGGCCAGTAGTAGCTCATGAGCATGTTGATGGCCGTCGTCGAGAGCCTCGCGATCTTTTTCCCGTACTTGAGATTGAACTTGTCGATAAAGTGTTCCGCCAGCAATATGATGTCGCTCTTGCGCTTGGCAAGGTCGGGCATCACGATGGGGAATATGTTCAGGCGGTAGTAAAGGTCTTCGCGGAACTTGCCCTGGGCCATGAGCTCTTCGAGGTTACGGCTCGTTGCGGCCAAGAAGCGCACGTCCGCATGGATTTCCTCGTTGCTGCCCACGCGGCTGAAGGTGCGTTCCTGCAAGAAGCGTAACAGCTTCACCTGGGTCTGCATCGTCAGGTCGCCGATTTCGTCGAGGAACAGCGTCCCGCCGTTTGCCGCTTCCGCGCGTCCGATACGGCGGACCATGGCTCCCGTAAAGGCTCCTTTCTCGTGCCCGAACAGTTCGCTTTCGACGAGGTTCTCGGGGAGGGCGGCGCAGTTGAGCGTGATGAAGGGCTTGTCCTTCCTTGGAGAGAGGTTCACGATGGCGCGTGCAATCATCTCCTTGCCGGTACCGCTGCCACCGCGGATAAGCACGGTGGCGTCGCTCGGGGCTACCTGGCGGAGCTGTTCGTAGACAATCTGCATCTCGCGGCAGTTGCCCACGATTTCGCTGGGATTGTTCGAGAGCATGTCGCGCAGTTTGCGGTTCTCGTCGATCATCGCCTGCTGCTCGTTGCGCAGTTCGATGCATTCGTTTGCGGCATCGCCCGTGATGTTGGCGATGATTTCGAGCAGGGCCACGTCGCGGTCAAGGTCGGTGGTGCCGTCTACGGGGCGATCGATCGAAAGGGTTCCGATAATCTGTTCGTCATGGATGAGCGGCACGCAGATGAACGCCACCTGGGTGTCGTAATGGCGGCTCCCGGTACGGTTCAAGAACCTGGAATCCTTGCGCAGGTCGGGAATCACATGGCTGATGCCGCGTTCGGCAACATGGCCCGTGATACCTTCGCCCATGCGGTAGAATCCGCGCTGCTTCTCTGCTTCGTCCAGCCCGCGTGAAGCCTCGATTTTCAGGGTGTCGCCGAACAGGAGCGCGAACGTGCCGCGCAGCATGCCGAGTTCCTTTTCCAGGATGTCGAGGACGTTTTCAAGCAATTTCTCCACGTTGCGTTCGTGTATAATCGCGACGCTTATTTTCTGGATGACCGAAATTTCGGGACCTATGGGAGATGGCATGTTCATAAAATAGCAATATTGTTTAAAGTGACGCGATGTGTCATTCTGGGCGTTATTATAATCTTTCCCTTATTCGTTTCAGGGCTTCGCAGGTGCGTTCGTAGTCGCCGAAGGCGGTCATGCGGAAATACCCTTCGCCGCAGGGGCCGAAGCCGCTGCCGGGGGTGCCCACGACCTCGCAGGTGGCGAGCAGCCGGTCGAAGAAGTCGAAGGACTTTTCGCCGCCTTCGATTTTCCACCAGATGTACGGGGCGTGCTCGCCGCCGAACACCGTGTAGCCCGCATCCGTCAGTTCCTTGCGGATGACGCCGGCCGTCTTCATGTAGCCCGCGATGACGGCTTTCGTCTGCTGCCAGCCGACTGGGGAGTAGATGGCCTCGGCGGCACGCTGGGTCACGTAGCTCACGCCGTTGAACTTGGTGCACTGGCGGCGGTTCCACATGGCACGGAGCTTGGAAAGTTCGTGCGGAATGACCGTGTAGGCGCAGCGCACGCCGGTAAAGCCCGCCGTCTTGCTGAAGCTGCGGAACTCGATGGCGCAGGTGCGGGCGCCCGGAATCTCGTAGATGGAGTGCGGGAGGCTCTCGTCCTGGATGTAGCAGTTGTAGGCGCCGTCGAACAGGATGATGGCCCCGTTCTCGTTCGCGTAGTCCACGAACTTCTGGAGCGTCTCGCGGCTGAGCACCGTACCCGTCGGGTTGTTCGGGCTGCACAGGTAGATCATCTGCACTGGGTTCTTGGGCAGGTCGGGCTGGAAATTGTTCTCGGCGGTCGACGCGAGGTAGGTGACCTTAGAAAAATGTCCGTCATTCTGCAACACGCCGGCGCGTCCGGCCATCACGTTGGAGTCCAGATAGACCGGATAGACGGGGTCCGGGATGGCGACTTTTACATTTTCTGTAAAAAGTTCCTGGATGTTCGCCACGTCGCACTTGGAACCGTCGCTCACGAAGATGTCGTCCGGGTCCATCTCGATGCCGCGGGAGGTGTATTCGCCGGCGACAATCGCCTGCCGCACGAAGTCGTAGCCCTGTTCGGGCCCGTACCCGCGGAACGTCCCCTTCTCGGCCATCTCGTCAACGGCCTTGTGCATGGCCTTGATGACTTCGGGAATGAGCGGAGTGGTCACGTCGCCGATACCCAGGCGGATGATGTCGGCGTCGGGTTTCTTTGCCTGGTATTCGGAAATCTTCTTTGCAATAGTGGAGAACAGGTAGCTGCCGGGCAGCAAGTCGTAGTTCGGATTGATGATTGATTCGTTCATAAATTTTCCTGTAGTGTCATTCTGAGCGAAACGCCGTAAGGCGTGTAGTCGAAGAATCCAGTCATAAACTTCAGGTCTGGGTCCTTCGCCTTCGCTCAGGGTGACGCGTCGTTAATTCAAATTGTTCCTCTGAAAACCTCTGCGGCAGGGCCGGTCATGAGCACCGGGCCGTTTTCTTCGTGCTTGATATGGAGCGTTCCGCCGTCCAGGATGACGTCGGCTTCGACGCCCACGCGGCCAGTGCGCTGGGCCGCGACGAGGGTTGCGCAGCTCCCGGTTCCACAGGCCATAGTGACGCCGCAACCCCGTTCCCAAACCCGCATGCGGATTTGGGTGGGCGTCCCTTGACCCGAGTGGATAACCTGAGCGAATTCAATGTTGCAGCGGTCCGGGAACTGCTTGTCGCATTCCAGCACGCGTCCCCAGTTTTCCAGCTGAATCTTTTCAATGTCGTCTACAAAAATGACTGCATGCGGATTCCCCATCGAGACCGTCTCTGCGGTAAAGTCGTAGCTGTCCGCGGTGAGCTTGATGGTCCCGAGGAAGTTCCGCGGGTCGCCCATGTCCACGCACACGCGCCCGTCGTCTAGGAGCTCGGGCTTCACGAGCCCGCTTTTCGTGTGCAGGTTGAATACCTTCTGCCCCGGCTTCGCGAGCCCGCGGCTCACGATGAACTTCGCCACGCAGCGCGTCGCGTTCCCGCACATGGCGGCTTCCGAGCCGTCGGCGTTAAAAATGCGCATCTCGAAATCGACGCCGTTCGCGACGGACTTGGATGCAGGGCTGACCCCCGCATCGTCGAGTACCAGGCAGCCTTCGCCGTCCATCGGTGTTACGATGACTACGCCGTCTGCACCGATACCGAAACGACGGTCGCACAACTGGATGACGCGCTGTTCGAATTCCGCGCCGTATTTCACTTTTTGACCCGGTTCCAATAAAATGAAATCGTTGCCGAGTCCTGTCCATTTAGAAAAATTGATAAGCATGCCCCCTAATTGCAAGAAGCGTGCCAATTTTACAGATTTTGTTAAAAACGCGGAAAACCGCGGTTTTCGCCGAGAATGGATGTTTCTACAAAATGTAATATTTACAATTTATGTAAAAGAAAGTGTTTTATTTTACATTTTTCGTAAAACTACTTGGCGCTGGCCTTACGCCCGTCCATCCATGCGAAGATGTTAGCAAGAATCGTGCCGCTAATGGAGTGGTAGATGCAGCTCAAAGCGCAGGGGACAACGCAGAGTGCCGCTTCGGGGTGCAGGGCGAGGTTCTCTGGGGTGGCGAAGAACCCTGCGGCTAGGACGGTTGCCATGCCCGCGTTCTGCACGCCGACCTCGATGGCGATGGTGCGCTTCTTGGCAGTGTTGAACTTGAACAACCTGCCGACGCTGTAACCCAGCACGTAGCCGAGCGCGTTGTGGCAGAACACGACCGCGAGCACGAGGAACAGGAGCCCGACACCGTTGAGTACAAGTTGCGGGTGCACGGTGACCATCACTCCGCCCACGATAAGCATGAGCCCGATGACGCCGACCGCCGGCATGTTGGCCTGGATTTCCTTGAATACGGTGCGGTGCCCGAGGAACACGTTGAGCAAGAACCCGATGGTTACCGGGAGGATGGTGACGTAGAGGATGTTGAGGAACATCCCGAGGGCGTTCACGTTGATGCTAGTATCCGCAAGCCACAGTACGAGCAGCGGGGTCATGATGGGAGCGAGCAGCGTGGAGACGGTCGTCATGCCCACGGAGTAGGCCACGTCGCCTTTAGCGAGGAAACTCATTATGTTGCTCGAAACACCGCCCGGGCAGCAGCCTACGAGCACGATACCCACGGCGAGGTAGGGGTCGAGCCCGAAAATCTTGGTGAGCGTGAAGGCCACCAGCGGCATGATGGTGTATTGTGCGACGGCCCCGAGCAATATGTCGAGCGGGCGCTTGAAGAGAATCTTGAAATCCTGCACGGAGAGCGTGAGCCCCATGCTCAGCATGATAACCCCGAGGATGATCGAGGAGACGTTCCCGTGGACCCAGCCGAAGGCTACGGGAACGAAGAATGCAACGATGGCGCTTGCGATGACGAATGGGGAAGCGTAGGTGGAAAGTGTGTGGCACACGGCCCGGATAATCTTGAACATGCGTAAAATATAGTGAAAAAAGGATTGTTGAGCTACTTAATGCCTTATTGGGTGTAGGCGAATTTTGTCGAGGTCGGGGAAAAACTTCTGCAGGTCGCTTGCAGGGAATGGCTTGCCGTGCGCGGGGTAGATTGTCTTGGGGGCTGCGGCAAGAATTGTTTGCCACGACTGCTTGAACTGTTGCAGGTTCTCTATCCAGATGATGACGCGCTTTTGACTCGGGAAGTTGTTCATGGCGGCATCTCCACAGAAGAGTTTGTCGCCGATTAAAAGCGAAATATGGTCTGCCGTATGGCCCGGAGTTTCGAGAACTTCGAACGGCAAATTAAGTGCGCAAAATTCTTCGGAATCTGTTGTAATGAGTCGCGGTAGGTATTCGGGCTTGATGGCAGGAAACTTGTGTTCGCCTTTGCCGCAGAGCGCGAGGATTTTGCAGAACAGGTATGCGCGCTGGCTGGAACATCCGCCCTCGAACGAGTTCTGGCCTTTTTTGAGCCGCTCGATGGCTTTCGGGTGCAGGATGACTTTTGCGTCCGTGGCGGCGAGAACCTCGTTCAAAAATCCGGCATGGTCGTCATGCGCATGCGTGAGGAAAACGTAACGGATGTCTTTCGGGAAAATGCGTTGGCGTTTTAGTTTGTTTGTGAAACGCTTGAATCCGCCATTATAACCGGTGTCGATGAGGATGTATCCGACATCCGTGGAAATCAGGTAGTTGTTGACGATGCGGCTTCCGAGATTGAAAATCCGTGTCATTTCGATGTGCTTGGGGATGATATTTCTACGACATCGGTCTTTGCAATTCTGTCGCCGATTCTTTTCTTTGTAATCAAGTATGCGAAGATTTCGATCCAGTTTAATAACCAAGTTACGTTTCGGAGGATTCTTCTCCCGGTGGAAACGGGGGCCTGCGTTTCGGCGTCGACGACTTTCAATTTCATCACTTTTTTACCGATGCTGCCGCCGCTTGGAATGTCGCGGAATACGAGATACAGCATTGCGATCAGCGATGCGACAAGCGCCCTGCCTATCATCTCCGGGGACTCTATTTGCCCGTTTCTTTGGAATATCGGCAGCATGACTAGCAAACCGAATGGGATTGTGTTGATGCATGCCGCGATTACGAAATCGATGAAAAATGCGATTGACCTTGTTTGTTCCATAAAGAATTCTTTGTATATGAATATAAGAAATATAGTTTAATTCTGTTGGCGGTGGGCGCTCTGCTTGAAAAAAGCATTGATATAGGCTTGTACTTGTTTGACGGATAGCGGGGTGTTGCCGCTTTCGAAGGTGGCGATGAAGTTCTTGCCGAGGATGTAGCCGCTGGCGGCGTATCGGGAGATTTTCTGCACGGCGTTTTCGGCGTAGTCCGGGTCACCCATCAGGCCGAAGTGCTCCCAGACGGTTTCTTTGCGGGTGCATGTGTCGAGGCAGGTGAAATCCGGATAGAGCGTGCCCCAGCCCTTGATGCTGGTGGGGTATTCGTACCGGAAGGGAATGCCTGCGCGATTGAGCGCTTCCGCGATGATGACTTCGGATTTCGAGCGGACGCGTACGCCCGTGCTCGTGAAGAATTCGGGGGCGTTGATTTCGAAGGGCTTGCCGGTGTAGGGGTGGTGTTGCCATGTGGCGATGAAATCCTCGTCGGGCTCGCGCACGGGCGTCACAAGGGCGCGGCGGCCGGGGTGTAGCCCCGTGAACGCGGCGTCGATTTCTTCGGGATGGTAATTCTCCGTCAGGTTGTCGAGTGCGGTGATTTTCCTGCCGATGATGCGTGCGACTGCCGCGTTGTAATCGCGTTGCGCGATTGCCGCCGCTTTGCGGATTTCTTTGCGGGGGAGGTATTTTCCCTTCGTGTCCCCGCGCTCCGAGATGATGTAATACTGGAAGGAGTTCTTGTGTGGTTGAGCTCGCAGCAAGCCCTTCGGTGCTTTCTTCAATGATTTTTGGAGATTGTCCAGGCATGTTTGAAGTTCCTGCTTGCGTGTGTCGGCAAGTTCGGTGATGTTGTCTAGCAGTACCTTCGGCTGCTGAGGATTGTTCATTTTTACCTCCGTAAAAAAGAAAGGCTACGCGGAACGGCTTTCCTGCGTAGCAAATCAATAAACGATGTCGACAGCAATATACAAAATTCCGCATTGAGAAATTTTTTGCGTGGGCGCAGATTTCTGCGGGGCAATATTTTGAGGTGAGGATATTCCGCGGTGAATTTAGGGCGTGATAAGGGCGAATATAGGGCGTAATAAGTGCTAATTTGGGGTTGGGGCGTATATATTGCTTGTTTTGTGGCGTTTTATACGCCCCGTTTTCAATTTGCAAACGAAAATGCGGGGAAAAATAGGCCCGAAATCGAGGGTGGGGCGTATAAAGTGGGCTTTTTGCAGAAATTTATACGCCCCGTAAGCGGGGGAGAGTATTACGATTGGGACAAAAGTGAGTTCAGGGGCGTATAAATGAGCTCTTTCTTGTTGTTTTATACGCCCCGGCCACGTTTTTATGCCTCAAAAGAGTGTTAGTTTGTGTGTAATATAGCCGCAGGGGCGTATAAAACGGGACGATTTGCCGGATTTATACGCCCCGATGCCCATTTGCTTCGTCTTGCGGGCTTTTTTCCCGCGCTGCGGGCCTTTTTTTACTCGCCGTAACTGTACGGGGCGCGCACGGTGATGACCAGGCTGTCGGTCTTGAACGAGCTCTGGTTCCCGAGACGGAACGTCGCTTGCCAGATGTTCAAGAAACTTGTGCCGTGGTAGGCTTTGTCGGCTCCATAGTTGTTCTTGATGCGTGAAACCGAGAACATGTCGGCGATGGCGACGTCTTGGGGCAGGCCAGTCGCCGTGAAGTGCAGGCAACCTATGTCCTTTTGCTCCCATCTTCTAGTGAGGACGTAGAGCGTGTCCCCGTCGCATTTCTCGGGTGATTCGGCCATGTAGAAAGGACAGTCGTTATTCTTGAGGGCCTCGCGCCGGGTAGAATCGTCCATCCATGCGGGGCACGAGACGCATTTGTAGGTGGTATCGAGATCGTAGTCGTATTCGTAGCCTGCGATAGAACATTTTTCGATGGTCTCGAATTCGGTGTCGTCTGGCAGTTGCGATCTGTCGAAGTTCGTGTCGAGCGTGTAGCCCTCTAGCGAGTCAAGCCCCTCGGGGAACGAGAAGTAGGCCGTGTCGTGGCCGACATCCTGGTCGAGTGTGTCACTGGCAGAAACCTTATGGTATATCTTTGCGTACAAATTAAGTTCTATGTCAAACTTTTTCTCTTCGCCTTTTATGTCGACGAGGGTGAAACGTAAATGGTTGTCGCCATCGGGGGCAATGTCTATGCCGTAATTGTAATGCCTGTTGTAGTAATCAAAAGGCGACATTTTTCTAATGGAATCGCTGTCGCCAACCTTGATGTTCGTGACGCATGTGGGGTGTACCGAATCCGCGCTCTCGTTCTCGAGTAGCTTGCAATCGAGCGTTTCCAGGTGCACGTTTGTGATGGAGTCTGTTGCGGTGAACGAAATCTGGAGTGTCGTTGGACGGTGCACCATTTCGGCTGCGGGGAGGCAAACATGGTCTTCGCAGTAGTTGTAGACCGGGTCCATTCCCAAAAAGCGGCCTTCGTCGTCTACGAGAATGAGGTTCCCGTTGGCGTCACAGGCCCCGAGAATGATGGCGGCAATTGCGGCCGCTGAAAATATGGCGATTTTCTTGCGCATATCGGAAAATTAACAAAATAGGGGTCATGAAGGCCGTAATTGCGCCAACTACCTGACAAGGCGCAAGAATGCGGGATGGAATGGCCTCAGGACGGGTTCTTTTGTCTAAATCCGGCTGCAGGCCGCAAACCGCAAATGGTTCTTTTGCTATCTTTATGGCGAAAAAGGGTGCAGGGAAGGTCCTTGTGCTGCAATTTCGTATTTTAACAAGTAATCGACCTGCGGGCGGTCTACCAAAGGCTATGTCTGGGGTCAGCAACAAAATGAAGGAAATATGGCAAATCGTGTTGTAATCGGTTCCCAGTGGGGTGACGAAGGTAAGGCCAAGATTGTGGACTTCCTGACTTTGGACGCAGACATCATCGTGCGTTTCCAGGGCGGGGCGAACGCTGGCCATACTGTTGAGGTGGGCGACCAGAAGTTCGTGTTCCACCTGATCCCGTCGGGCATCATGCACGCTGACAAGATTTGTGTTATCGGCAACGGCGTCGTCCTCGACCCGATCCAGACCCTCGCGGAAATCGCGGACCTCCACACGAAGGGCATCAACCCGGAAGGCCGCCTGTTCATCGCGAACAACGCACACGTGGTGCTCCCGTACCACTCCACTCTCGACAAGGCCAAGGAAAAGAAGGCCGGCAAGGCTGCCATCGGCACCACTGGCCGCGGCATCGGCCCGTGCTACAGCGATAAGGTCAACCGCATCGGTGTGCGCGTGGGCGACCTCATGGACGAACGCGAACTGCGCCCGCGCGTCGAGGCGATGGCGAAGGTCCACAACGAAGAATTTACCGTGATGTACGACGTCCCGGCGATCGACCCCGAAGTGGTCATCAAGGACTACCTCGAACTCGGCCAGAAGATCAAGCCGTTCGTGATCGACGTGAGCGAATTCCTTTACAAGTCCGTGAAGGCCGGCAAGCGCCTCGTGTTCGAAGGCGCCCAGGGCACCATCCTCGATGTGGACCAGGGTACCTACCCGTTCGTCACCTCGAGCAACACGGTCGCGGGCTACGCGAGCTGCGGTGCAGGCATCGGACCTACGGCCCTGGACGAAGTCTGGGGCGTGGTGAAGGCGTACACCACCCGCGTGGGCAACGGCCCCTTCCCGACGGAACTCCTCGACGATACGGGCGACACGCTCCGCAAGATCGGTAACGAATACGGCGCCACCACGGGCCGTAACCGCCGTTGCGGCTGGTTCGATGCCCCGGTCGTCCGCAAGGCCGCCGTGGTGAACGGACTCACGCACCTCGCCATCACCAAGCTCGACGTGCTCGACACCTTCGACACGGTGAAGATCTGCACTCACTACGAATGCGACGGCGAGAAGCTCGACTTTATCCCGAACCAGCTCTCGAAGGTGGGCCGCTGCACTCCGGTGTACGAGGAACTCCCGGGCTGGAAGCAGGACACGACCAAGTGCCGTACCTATGACGAGCTCCCGGAGAACGCAAAGAAATATTTGCAGCGCATGGCCGAACTTCTCGATGTGAAAATTGGTATGATTTCTATTGGAGCCAAGCGCGACCAGAGCATCGTGATTGATGCGGGCCTCGCCAAGGGGCTGGGACTTTAAACAAGGAGGAAGAGTATGGTGGATGCCACTATTCTTGGATTGCTGAAAGGCGTTGAGCTCTTTTCGGAACTGACCGAAGAGCAAATCGGGATGCTTGCCGATTTGGTGGTGTCTCAGAACTTCAACCGTGACGAGACGGTTGTGCTCGAAGGCGACGATTCGGTGCAGGCCCTGTACCTCATCGCTTCGGGCTCGGTGCAGGTCTACATGACCGGCGTCGATGGTCGCGAGACAATCCTCAGCTTCTTGGAACGTGGCGACTTCTTCGGTGAGATGTCGCTCATCGACGGCGAGCCGAGGTCCGCCTCGGTGCGTACCGTGACCGATGCGCAGATGCTCATCATCCACCGCGAATCCTTCCTCAAGCTCATCCGCCAGTCTCCCGAAATCGCCATGGGCCTGCTGAGCGAACTCAGCAAGCGCCTCCGCAAGGCGAACCGCCAGATCGGGTCGCTTTCCACGATGTCCGTGAGCGGGCGCGTGGCTGGCACCCTCCTCAACCTCATGGAAGAACGCGGCGTGCGCATCCATACCGACAACGGCAGCATGGTGACGGTCATCCACAACCGCCCCACGCAGCAGCAGCTGGCCGACATGTCGGGTACGACGCGCGAAACCGTGAGCCGCATCTGCTCGCTCCTGGTGAAGACGAATGCGATTGCCATGACCGGCAAGGACATCGTCATCTTCGACGAGGGCGCCCTGCAAGAAAAGGCTACCAAGGGGTAGTTTTCCGTCTTTCCGATAATTATGGACAAAGTAAAAAACGTTCTCAAAAAGTTGTTGCACTGGCTGAAGCGCTCGGTGGTGGTCAAGGCTTTTGTCGTATGGGCGATTGGCCTTGTGATTCTTGCAATAGCCGTAGATAAAATCGTGCTGCCTGTTTTTGCGGGTTCCTTTACGAGTACGGGCGAAGTCCCGGCGCTCGAAGGCCTCTCGGCCGAAGCGGCGCAGGCGAAACTCGATTCTGCTGGCTTCAAGTACGAATGGCTCGAAGAGGGCCGCTACAATTCGCAGGTGCCCGCGGGCATGGTGCTCGTGCAGATGCCGGCCGCTGGCCGCATCGCGAAACTCGGGCGCACCGTGAAGCTCACGAAGAGCCTCGGTATCCGCGAAGTTGAAATTCCGGACCTGCGCGGCAAGAGCCAGAAGCAGGCCGAAATCTCGCTCACCCGTGCAGGCCTCGTGCAGGGCGAAATCGTGAAGGGCGCTCATGCGAGCATCCCGCGCGGTGTCGTCATCCGTACGGACCCGATGGCGGGCAACAAGGTGCGCCTCGGCGACACGGTGAAGGTCGTTATTTCTGCCGGAGCCACGATGGGCAAGGTCATGCTGCCTTCGTTCGAGGGCGAGATGATCGATAACGTCTACCAGAAGCTCGAACAGCTTGGGTTCCGTGTCGGCAAGATCAAGCGCGTGAAGGGCGAGAACGGCGAAATGTCGGGAACGGTGCTCGAGACGGCGCCGAAGGAAGGCGACTACCTGAAGCCCGATACCAAGATTGATTTTATTGTAGCGGATTGATTTCTATGAGGTTGTATGCCGCGCTTTGTGCTCTCCTTTGCGCTATGTTCGTGGCGTGCAGTTCTGCGCCTGCGAAAAAGAACGTAGACGCTGCTCCGGCAGAGGCTCCGGAACAGGCGGAGGGCGAATACCTGGGCGTGGCCCCGGGAAACCTCGATACGGCGCATGCCGCCTTTATACAGGCGATGGACATGGAACTGCGCGGGCTCCAGCACGAGGCCGATTCCATGTGGATGCTTGCGTGGCGCTATGACCCGCGCAACCGCTACCTTTCGTTCAAGGTGGCGCAGAAGATGCTTGCGGTCGGGGCGGATTCCGTCGCGTTCTCCATCGCGAAGCAGGCGAATACCCTCAAGGGCAAAAAGACTGTCTCGCAGTTCGAGACGATGGCGCACCTCTACTTGAAGGCGGGCATCGCCGATTCTGCGCGCAAGTACTTTGTGCTCGCCCTGGATTCCTCGAAATATCAGGACATGAAGCTCCTGTACGATTACAGCCTCTTCCTCGAGGCCGTGCAGGACAAGAAGGAACTGGTGCGCATTTACGACCTGCTGCTCCCGCAGACTAACTACATCCAGTCGCTGCTGGGCCGCCAGGTGAACCTGCTCGTGGATCTGGGCAAGGATTCTGCGCTGGTCGACCTGTTCGGGCGTGCGCACGAGGCCACCGGCCAGAAGGACAAACTTGCGAAGATGGTGCAGGTGATGGTGATGCAGAAGCGCTATGCCGAAGTGCGCGCGATTGCGGATACCATCACGTCGTCGCTCGTTGACGATGCCGTGATTATAGAACTTGCGCTGCTCTCCTATGCGAATTCCCCGAAAGAGGAGACGCTGAAGTTCCTCAAGAAGAAATATTACAACGACGGCGTGCGTGTGCCGGAACTCCAGTACCACCTGGGAATCCTCGAGCACATGGAAGGCGAAGTCGACAGCGCGTGGGTGCACCTGGAAGGTGTCCACCAGAAGCTTACCCGCGACCGCACTTACGGCGCGCAGGCATGCAGGAACCTTTCTGCGATGGCGTTCGGCAAGAACAATCCCGAGCTTGCGGTGAAGTATGCGGAACGTGCGGATTCCCTGCTCTCGGGCGAGGGCAAGGTGTTCCTCGCGATTGCGCTCGGGACCGCGAAGAAATACGAGAGGGCCTACGCCCTCCTGGATTCCATGCTCGAGGTGTGGAGCCGCTGGCGCCCGCTGGAGGCGATTGCGGATTCGGCCCAGATGGCGGCCATCATGGCTCGTGCCGCGGCGAAGTACCAGAGCTTCCAGCGCGCATATGCCGATGTGCTTTTGCTCGAGGCGGGCAACATCGAGAAGCATTCCGCGAAGGATACGCTCAAGATGGCGAAGGCCCGCGAACTGCGCACGAAGGCGCAGCTCTTCTGGGAAAGTGTCATTGCCGAGGATTCGCTGAACATGCAGGTGCGCTTCGAGATGGCGATGAACTTGGAACGCCTGAACCGCATCGACGAAAGCTTTTCGATGTTCGAATATATCGTCAAGTCTCCGCGGCTGGGCGAACTCGATTCCGCCTCGGTGTTCAACTACTACGGCTATACGCTCCTGAACTTGAACCGCAAACCCGGCGACGTGGAGAAGGGTATTGCGCTTGTAGACAGGGCGCTCTCGAAGTTCGAGCCGGGCAAGGCGCCCGACGCCATCAAGGATTCTAAGGCGTGGGGGCTTTACAAGCTGGGCAGGTTCCAGGAAGCGCTCGATATCATGCTGAATATTGATGCGAAGATGTTCGACGGCGACAAGGATTACCTCGAACACCTGGCCGCTATCCATGTGGCGCTCGGGAACAAGACCGAAGCCATCAAGGCATACCGGAAACTCCTGAAGGTGCGCCCGGGCGACCCGGAAGCGCTCCGGTACCTGAAAGGGAAAAAGTAGGCTATGCGCTTTTGTGCGGGGATTCGTGCATGCATCTTGATGCTGGTGGTCGCGGCCTCGTGCTTTTTTACGGCCTGCGCGGGCTCGAAGCCTGCAGTTTCTGGAACAGACAAGTCCGCGGCCGTGGCGCCCGATAGCCTCCGCGCGAAGATGTCGCTCACGCTTCTGGACGGGAACGGGAAGAACCGCGACATGGACGCTGTCCTTTTTTCTGTGCCGGGCAAGCGCTACCGCATGGAGATTACGGGCCCGCTCGGGATAGGCGTGGCGTCGCTCCTGTGGCAGGAAGAAGGCTGGCAGATGACCTTCCCGACGGAAAAACTCTACATGAAGGGCGCGGGCTATATGGTGGGGCTGTTCGGCGAACCCTCCCTCCCGATGGTGAACATACACCAGGTGGCCTCGCTGTTCAAGGGAATACTTTTGCCCGAGGGCTACGAGGTGGTCGAACCGCCTGGAGATTCCACGCGGGTAGAAGGCGCTATATATGCCCGCGAGAATACGGGACGCTCGTTCACGTTCGCGAAGGAAGGCCCGCATGTGGCGTGGCTCTCGCGCACGGGCGGCGACGGCAAGCCCGAAACCATCCGCTTTTTCGATTTCGAGGAATTCGAGGGCGTGGAAATGCCCTCTAGAATCGTGTTCGAGCGTGGCACCGAGAAATACCTCGAAATCCGCGTGAAGAAAGTGAACCGCAACAAGTCCTTTACCCCCGGCACCTGGCGCCTTACCGTTCCCAGGAGTTACAAGCCCGTAGGGGAGTGATTTTTTTAGCGCCTTTTTTTGTAAATTGTAATCATGAAGTTGTATGCGACCTTATTTGCATTGTTTTTGGGTGTACTGACTTTTGCACCGAAATCTTTCGCCGCCGATACGCTGCAGGTGTTCGTGCTCCGCGTCCAGTTCCAGGAAGAAAAGCCGGATAATTCGCTCACCACGGGCAACGGCACCTTCGGTTCCGACAAGAAGGAAAAGGATGCCTACAGCCTCGACCCTCCCGAACGCCGCGGTACGGCTCCGTACTGGCTCAAGCATTTTGAATTCGCCAACAATTATTTCAAGGCGGTCAGTGGCGGAAACCTTGCCATCGATGCTCGTATTTTCCCCGACCCCTCGACGGGTTCGTCGGTGTACACGCTTGACAAGCAGATTATCGACTACAACCGCACGAGCAAGAAGAAGGGCGAGAAGACTGCCGAATACGACGAAGCGCGCAGCCGCGATTACCTGACGTTCATTTACGATGCCATCGCCGAGGCGAGCAAGGATGTGTCGGCCGAGTCCCCGTTCCGTATTCCGCTTTCGAAGAACCCGAACGTGAAGCGCGCCTACATGATTGTCCACGCGGGCGCGAGCAGGCTTGTGGACGGTGGCAGCATGGGTACGAAGGGTGCCGACACTCCGGGCGACTTCATGGATATCTACATCAGCGGTGACGACTGGCAGTACCTGCTGCCCGATTCCGCGAAGGCCAAGACGGCGAAGGTTATAACCGGGATCAACAGTGTGGGCGATACGGTTACGACGGGTATCTATATCCCGAAGGCCGTGCAGGACACCCTCCGCTCGGTGATGGTCCTGAGCGAGACAGCCTCGCAGGACGGCCTCAACTGGGGCGTGAACGGCATTCTCGTGAACCAGCTCGCGCGCGAACTCGGGCTGCCGAACACCTACGACGTGGTGAAGGGCATCAGCCGTCTCGGGTACTACGACGTGATGGATTTTGCGGGCTACAACGCGGGTAACGGGTACATGCCCTCGCTGCCTGCGGCATGGGAACGTGCCTACATGGGCTGGTCGCAGGTGAAGGAAGTTCGCCCCATGGCGGGCAAACCGGTGACGGTGGATATCGCAGCCGCGGGTACCGGTCTCGGGACCGAGATAGTGAAGGTCCCGCTCAGTGCGAGCGAATACCTGCTGATTGAAAACCGCCAACGCAGCTGGAACAAGGATGGCAAGGTCAGCGTGGTGGTGGACAAGGCCACTGCCGATGTAGATACGAGCATCCGTACGGTTCCCGTGGATAGTTTGAACTTGGTGTTCGAGGACAGCACGTGCAACGAAAAGGGCAAGTGCGAACAGAACAAGAAGAAGGCAAAGGGCCTGATTGTCGGGCTGAGCAGCTACGATGCGGGCCTCCCCGCGAGCGGTATCGTGGTGTGGCGCGTGAACGACTGGTTCTTGCGCGAAACCTTGCAGTACGGTCTTGCGAACTTCTGGGGTGGCGATACGCTTCGTGACCACCAGTTCGGTATTTCGATGGTGGAGGCCGACGGGGTGCTTTCCATAGGCAAGTCCTTCAAGAACGCTCTCGGCGAAGATACGTACGATTACGGCTCGGGTACCGACCTGCTGCCGCACAAGCGGTTCCCCAACAAGTCCGGGCAGAAGTTCAAGCCGGTCACGGAGATTGGCCCCTCGGGTTATGCGAATACGATGACGACGCAGGGTGGCTATACCGGCATCAAGATTACGGTGGACGTGCCGAAGGGCGCCCGCCAGGAAAAGACTGCGAATGCCTTCCAGGGCGATAGCGTCATCAACTACGCGTCGCTCGTGCTGAGCGTGACTATCAGCGTCGACGACGGGCGTATCGGAGGCAGCGAGTTCCCGCGCAACGTGGGCCTTTCGGGTGCCGTGCGCGGAGCCGTGTTCGTGGACGATCTCGAGAACGAGGGTGAGAAGGTTATCGTAATCGGCTCGGAAGACGGTACTCTGCAGGCGTTCAGCGCACTGGGTGATTCTCTGTTCCCCGCAGATACGGCGATTGTGCAGAGGGCGCTTACCCGCGACAGTGCGGAGAAGGAAATCCCGCTGTATCGCGTGGGTACGAATTTTGGCCCGCTGGTGGGCATGGCGAGCGACGGGAAGAGCGTCTTCAGCCTGCATAAGAACAAGCTCGTGAAGGTGAATTTCTGGGACGGCATCCCGACAGTGCAGGAAATGGATGTGAAATCTGCGACGGCGGGGCCGGTGTTCTATCAGGGCGACCTGCTGTTTGCTGACAAGAACGGCGTAAACCGCATGAACTCTATCAAGTTCGAGATGCCTAAGGCGGGTGCTGCGAATAGCGAATTGAAGAATGTTACCGATATCGCTTATTGCGGGAACGACGCCCATAGCGGCGATGCGATTTTTGCCTACGTGACGGCGGACGGTTACCTCCATGTGCAGGAATTGAATAGGCTGCTGAAGGGAGTCGCTGGCGAAACCTGGCGCCTCGCCTGTGCCGACCTCGACCGTGACGAAATGCCCGAGGTTGTTGCTGTGGGAAGCCGCGGGACGGTGGCTGCGGTAACGGTCCGCGATATCCACAAGACGTATTCTACGGACGTGACGAAGTGGACCAAGAGCTACAAGCGCGGCAATGTGCTGGTCGATTCCGCCCGCATCCGCGAAGAGACTTCGGGCATCGCGATTGGCGACATCAATGGGGACAAGTATCCCGAAGTCGTATTCCTGGGCGATAACCTGGTGTATGCTCTCGACCATTCTGGGCTCCCGATTGCCGGGTTTCCGGTGAAGATTTCCCGCGGTACGCCCGTGACCGGATTCATGAGTGACCCGATTCTTGTCGACGTGACGGGGGACGATACTCCCGAAATACTTGTGCCGAGCAGTGACGGTCTCGTGTATGCGTTTACGGGTAAGGGCCAGCAGGTGAACGACCAGTTCCCGCTTGCTGCCGGCAGTTTCGAATACCAGGATACGCTCGGGACGGTGTTCCCGATGAGCATCTTCGTGGCGAACGCGGTACCCGACAAGAAGTCCGCGGGGCCGGAACTTTACGCCCTGCACCGCAACAGCCTCTCTGCTTTCCGCCTGCGCAAGGCTTCTGCAAATGCGGTCAAGTCTCCGGCGGCATGGACTCTCCCCGCGGGTGGCGATGCCCGTACCGGTTACTTCGATGCGTCGAAGCTCGGTAAAGTGGAGAAGGAAGCCGCGAAGGACGAGATTGGCGAATTTTTCGTGTTCCCGAACCCGGTACGCGGCGGTAACGCTAAGGCTCGATTCGAGATTGGCGCGAAGGCGAAGAATGCAACCCTCGAGTTCTACGACATTACGGGCCTCTGCGTGTTCAAGGCCAAGATGGACGAACCTGCTCAGGGCCGCAACCAGTTTGAACATCTCGACCTGAAGAACCTCGGGTCTGCCGTCTACACGGTGAAACTCAAGGTGAAGTTCGAGAGCGGAAAGACGAAGCAGAAGCTCTACCGCGTCGGCGTGATTAAATGATGTGCCGTGCCGTTGCGTGAAGTATTGGCTGGCGTCAAAAGGAGTTGAAAATATGGATAGGAATGTGTGCAAGCTAGTCATTTCGGGCGCCTTGTCCGCACTCCTGTTCTCTATTGTCGCCTGTACGGCAGGCGGGGAACCTGTCGAGCTCAATTCGGATGTCGAATTCGCTCACCGTAGTTCTGGCGGCGATGGGGCGAAATCCTCTTCTTCGCTGGCTTCGGACAGCGGCGAATATCTTGATTCCCTCATTACGTGGGCCTCCATCCCTGCAATGAAACTTTCGAGGGGCGGTGCAGCCTATTCCGTAGATGCTTTCAATATTACGGCGACCGAGGTGACGCAGGGGCTGTATGCGAAATTGATGAAGAAAATGCCCTCGCAGTCGAATTCGGGAAACCATTATCCCGTCGAGAACGTGAACTGGTACCAGGCGGCGCTATTCTGTAATGAATATTCCAAGTTCCTGGGATTCGATACCGCCTACGTGTATGCGTCCGTGGGCGACAAGAGCTACCTTGATGGCCTGTATATCGATTACAGTGTCAAGTCGATCCGCCTCCCGACCGAGATGGAATGGGAAGTTGCCGCGCATGGCGGGACTACCACGACCTATTATTGGGGAACCGAATCCGCATCTGACTATGCGTATTACGGACAAAGTAAAGGCCCCGTGGAAGTGTGCGGATATACACCCAATGCCTACCAGCTTTATGACATGGCTGGTAACGTCGCCGAATGGGTGAACGACTGGTATGGTGCTTTCCCGACAAAGGAAACGGAAAACTATACGGGCGTGTCGCAGGGTTCGGCCCGCGTGGTGCGTGGCGGTGGCTGGAACAGCCCTATCAAGGATTGCGCCCCCGATGTGCGCGAAAAGAAGGATCCCCTCTACACGTCGCATGCCCTCGGGTTCCGCGTCGTTTACTCCAAGGGCTTCTAGGCGCTTTGTTGCGTGTGCTTTGTAGCGGAGGTGTCGTTGCCTCCGCTTGAATTTTTTTAGATTATCTCTTATATGAAGAATTTGTTTTATACAGGTCTTCTCGCAGGCCTATTTTCGTGCGTGATGCTCGGTGCATGCTCGCAAGAAGAAAAGGCTCCGCTTCCGGACCTGCCGAAGGTCGAACTCCCCGAAGGCCTTGTTGGCCTCTATGTCGGTCGCCTTCCGTGCGACAATTGCAAGGCGCGCATGGTGCGCATGGAACTTGCCCAGGACAGCTCCGTTTCTGTTGTGGAAACCGTGATTGTGGATACGGCGAAGGCCGATTCGCTGAAGGGCAGGTTTTCGCAGGCCGAGGGCAAGATTGTAGTCGCGTTCGACAACGGCACGAAGTGGAATTTTCAGGTAGGCAACTCCGGCGCCCTTTCCCTCTTGACCGGGACGGGCGAGGTTTACCGCGACGAGAACGGCATGCCGGCCGACCTGATAAGGATTATCAACAAACCGAAAGTTGAAGGAGAAAAACCCTAATGCAGGCAAGAACTCTGATTATCGATGACGAACCGCTCGCACGCATGCGTATCCGCTCGCTTCTCGAGAAGTATTCGGAAGACCTTGAAATTGTCGACGAGGCTTCGTCGGGCAGCCAGGCTATCTCCAAGATAAACGAACTTGCCCCCGATGTTGTGTTCCTGGATATCCAGATGCCCGACATGGATGCCTTCGAGGTCCTGAAAAACGTGGACGAAGATATCATGCCGCTCATCGTGTTCACGACCGCGTACGAGAATTTTGCGCTCCGCGCCTATGAGGAAAATACGGTGGATTACCTGCTGAAGCCGGTAGACCCCGAGCGCCTCGAGAGCACGATGGAAAAACTGCGCAAGCGCCTGCCTGATATCGAGGCGACGAACCAGATGCCCGCGGATTTCTCGTGGGAAAAGTTCCGCTCCCTCATGGCGATGGGCGACCAGTACCTGCAGCGTGTGCAGGTGAAAATCGGCGACCGCATTCTGCTCGTGAACGTGGACGAAATTATCCGCTTCCATAGCGAGGAAAAGTACACCACCATCTATACGCTCACGAACCAGTACGTCATCGACACTCCGCTCGTGGATCTCGAGAAGAAGCTCGACCCGCGCCAGTTCGTGCGTGTGCACCGCGCCCACCTCGTGGCCATCGACTACATCGCCGAAATCCGCAAGACGGACTCGAGCAGGCTGAATGTCATCTTGCGCGACAAGGACCATACGCAGATCCTTGTGAGCCGCAACTTCGTGAAGACCGTCCGCAATCTGTAATTCTGGAATCATATGGATCAGACACCGAAAAAGTTTTCGATTGTAAAGTTTCTCAAGGCGCTTTCCCGGGAAATCATCGTCCCCATTATACTTGCACTTGTCGTTATCCAGTATGTGATACAGGCTTTCCAGATCCCGAGCGGGTCCATGGAAGACTCGCTGCATACCGGCGACTTCTTGCTGGGGCTCAAGTTTACCTACGGTTCCCCGATTCCGTTCACCAACAAGCATTTCCCCGGCTATGCCGAACCCAAGCCCGGCGACGTGGTGATATTCCGCTACCCCGGTGAACCCGAATACCCGGACAACAATCCCGGGCGCTACACGCACCTGTTCAATGCGCTGATGTTCGGGAACTTCTACTGGGACCATGAACCCGAAGAAGGTCAGCCGCACCTGGTGCACTATGCCGACGGCCCGAAGGACTACATCAAGCGCTGCGTCGGTGTTGCGGGCGATACGCTCGCGGTCCATAAGGGCAAGCTCTTTATCAACGGCGTGCGTCAGGATACGCTCCCCGGCCGTGGCAAGTGGACGGCGACCTTCCGTACGAAATCGCCCCGCGACGAGCGCGACGAGTTCGTTGTACCGAGCGTGGGTGATACGCTTTTCGTGGATTCGCAATCGCTCGAACGCCTCTGGTGGCTGCGCTCCATCGTCCAGCAGGAAAATCCGGACAGCCGCGTGGAGCTGGACATATCCCTTCTGAAGGACGGTGTCGAAGACAACAACTACGAGTTCGCGAACTTCAGGGTCCCCGTGGAAAGCGACCGCGGCATGCTCCTGAACGCCATGTTCACGAGGAACCGCATCGTGCTGCAGCAGAGGCTCACGCAGGGCGATACCGTGGGCGCCCCGATGAACTTCTCCTACTTCCGCGAACTTTCCAGGATCGGTTTCTTGCCACTTATCGACCCGCACATGAAGGGCGGGTTCACGCGCCAGGTGAGCTACGTGAGCTTTGAAGGCTCCGTGCTGGGCGACCTCGAAGGGAACGTGGCTATGCTCAATGCGCCTGCCGCTCCTGCCGATACTGCGGCCGCCGACAGCTCCGCCGATTCCCTCGCTGCGGTTGCTGCACCGGATAGCGCCGCTCAGGCTAGTCCCCGCTTCGAGATTCGCCGCCGCCTGCTGGTGGACGGCAATCCTATCGAAAGCTACGTCGTGAAGACCCCGTTGTTCTTCATGATGGGCGACAACCGCGACAATTCCGCCGACTCGCGCTACTGGGGTTTCGTGAACCTGAGGAACATTCGTGCGAAGGCGTTCGTGATTTACTTCTCCTTCGAGAACGACGACCAGGCCTTCAGCCTGGGCAATCCCTTTACCTGGTGGCGCATTCCCTTCAGGATACGCTGGTCCCGCCTCGGCAAGATTATTTCGCTGATTGACTGATGAAGTTGCGCCGTTCCACATTTGCTCTCGCCGTGTTCCCGCTGCTCGCCTGCATCGGGATTCTCGCCTGTGCGACGCAGGTGGCTCCGAGCGGTGGCCCCGAAGACAAGCTTCCGCCGCGCATCGCTGCCGTCTACCCGGCGCCCAAGACGACGAACCACCCCGAAGAACTCTACGTGAAGCTGGAATTCGACGAGTGGATCAACGGCTCCGTCCCGCGTGGCGCGGTTTCCATTTCGCCCCCGATTGACGGCAAGATGAAGTTCAAGGTGAGCGGCCGTACGCTGGAAATGTACTCGAAGGCGCTCCTGGATACGGGAACGACGTACACGGTCACGTTTGCGGGCGGCATCAAGGACCTGCATGGCAACGCGCTCGCGAAACCGTTCCATGTGGTTTTCTCGACGGGCGACCACATCGATTCCCTCACGGTCACGGGCCGCGTGCTGGTGAACGATTCCATGGCCCGCAAGAAGACTTTCCCGAGCATCGGGCTGTTCCTGATGGGCCCCGATCGCGAAGGCCGCAGGTATCTGGAAAAGTACCGCGATTCGGTCACCAAGCAGCTCGATTCCCTCCCGATGCTCACGAAGGAACCCCCGCTGTTCGTGACGCGCGCCGACAGCGCTGGCAATTTCACCTTGACCGGCCTCAAGCCCGGGCGTTACCGCGTCGTCGCCTTTGCCGACGAGAACGGCAACCAGAAAATCGAGCCCGCTTCCGAACTGGCGGGCGTGTGGACAAGCGACCTGGTGCTTACCGAGGAGAGCTCGGATACGCTGTGGGTACCTCTGGCGGATCACGATACGTCGGCGCTGGAACTGGAATCGGTGACGCAGCCCTATGCCCGCGTGCTCGAGGCGAATTTCTCGCGCCCGGTGTTCTTCGACTCCGCATTCGCCGATACGGCGAACTGCACGCTCACTTACCCCGACGGGAGCGTTGTCCACCCGCATTACGTGTACATGGGCGCGACCAGCAAAAAGCCGCAGTTCTATTTCGATTCCATCCCCAAGCCGGAACTTACATACAAATTCGCATGCGGCACGGCGAAGGATTCCCTGTCGCGCGCGCTTGACCCGAAACATGCCGAAGTGGAGTGGAGCTGGGTGGAGAAGCCTTCCGATACGCTGCCCCCCGCCATCTCGAGTACGCAGCTCCGTTCCATGGCGAAGTCCGTTTTCCCGGGCGATACGCTGGTCGTCTCCTTCAACAAGCCCGTGGATTCGCTCGAAAGTTCGTTCCACATCGTGCTGAACAAGGACACGACGGCGATAGAGATGAAGCGCATCGACCCGATCCGTTTTATGGCGGTGCCCGCATCGCCGTGGCCCACGGATGCGGCAATCGAGTTCTTGCAGGGCTACAAGGATACGACTCTCGCGAAGGCCGACAGCAACGGCGTGCGTGATACCGTCGTTGAGCTGAAGTACAAGCGCCTGCTGCGGTTCGAGACTGTGCCGAAGATAAAGCTTGCCTCGCTGAAGGGAACCCTGAAGCGTGCTAACCCGGGCGTCACCGTGCGCCTGGTCTCGCTCGATACGAAGCGCCCCTACTTTACGCAGTGCGACGTGAACGGGGCTTTTGTGTTTGATAACCTGATGGAAGGCAAGTACTTCATCGATTACTACTACGCGGAAAGCGGTAGGAACACGCCTGACGGAGGCTCCCTTTCGCCGTTCCGGTTCGGAAAGCCTTGGCGCGCCCCGAACGATACGGTCCGTGTCTCTAACGGTGAAAACGATATCGAAAAGCTTTTGCCGGATATGCCGGCGCTGCCATGATTTGTTGAGGATGTCATAATGGAAAAGATACCTGCATTTGTTGCGATTGATTTGGAAACAACCGGCCTTGAGTTTGACAAGGACGAAATCATCGAGGTCGCCCTCGTCCGTTTCGAGAACGGTGTTCCGACAGAAAACGTAGATTTCCTTGTCAAGCCCTCGGAAGCGGTTTTGCGCCCGTTTATCGAGAGCCTTACGGGCATAACCAATGCAGATATTGCCGATGCTCCTGATTTTGCAAGCATTGCCGGTAAGATATGCTCCTTCGTGGGCGAACTTCCGCTTGTTGCACACAACGCGATTTTTGATTCCAGGTTCTTGAAGCAGACCATGGAAAAGGTGGGCATCCCCTTCGGTAACCACCCGGTATGGGATTCCCTTACTTTGTCCAGGATTGCCTACCAGGATGTTCCCAACCATCGCCTCGACACGCTGGTGCAGGCGCTGGGCATCGAACGGAGCCGGGCCCACCGTGCCCTCCCGGATGCGGAAGCCTGCGGCAAGTTGTTCGTGATGGCCTATGCCAAGATTCACGAAATGGACCCGTGGCTCCTTGGCGCGCTTTCGCGCGTCGCCGAGAAATCCGATTGGGAAGGTCTGTTCGGAAAGTCTTCCGGCGACCCGCTGCCCGAACCGCATTTCGCGCTTGCCGAGGGCAACAGGCCCGCAGCGGCGCTCCCGCACAAGAGGGCTCCTCGCGTCGACGAGTTCCTCAAGGAGGGCGGGTTGCTTTCGAAGGTCGTAGAAAATTTCGCGCCCCGCGCAGGCCAGCAGGAATACGCCTCGTGCGTGGAACGCAATATCCACAAGGGCGGCCTTTGTGTAATCGAGGCCCCGACGGGTTCGGGCAAGTCGCTTGCCTACCTGGTGGCAGCCGCGAACAAGGCCGTGAGCGGGGAACGAGTCGTTATCAGTACGGCGACCCACGCGCTGCAGGACCAGCTCTGGAGCCACGACATCCCGCAGATCATGCCGCTCTACGACGGCGCTCTCAAACCCGCGCTTCTGAAGGGCCGCGACAACTACCTGTGCGTCCGCAAGCTGGTGGAAACCCTCGATGCTCCGCAGGCGCTTCTCGCTCCCGAGGAACGCGACTCCTTCATGGCGCTCCTTCCCTGGGCGCTCTCGACGGAGAAGGGCGATATCGGGGAATGCTCCTCGTTCAGCAGCGCCCGCAATCGCGTGCTCTGGTCCAAGCTTTCGAGCAACGCGTCTTCTTGCCAGGGCGAAAAGTGCAAGTTCTTTGCGAGGTGCCCCGCACTCTCGGCCAAGCGTGCCGCGATGGAATCGAACCTGCTCCTCGTGAACCACGCTTTGTTCCTCGCTGATCTCTCGCTCGATTTCGCTCTCCTCCCGACGTACGAGCATGTCATTTTCGACGAGGCCCACAGGCTCCCTGCCGCAAGCAACCGCGGGTTCGGCCGTACGATTTCTTTCTTCGGGTTCCGCAACGTGGCGAAGACGCTTCTGCCCTCGAAGGAGGGGGATGGCGGACTCATCGCCGAACTTACCGGCCGCATTCCGGTCGAAAACGAAGCCGCACGTAATGAGTCCGTGCAGCTTTCCCTGGATATTGCCGAGACCGAGAAGGCTCTGCACCGCTTCTTCATGAAGATAGGTAAGAAGCTCTCGAAGCAGAAGGTCGGCAAGGACGGGTTCATGTACGAGAAGGGCATCATGGCGCAGTACGATGCCGACCCGAAGCCGGTCCTCGACCAGTTCGAAATTGCCAAGAGCCGCGCAGCCTCCCTCGTGGGGATGCTTTCGGGTTCCGTGGGCATGGACGGCATCTTGAAAGATATCGAAGGCCGCATGGAAGAACTGAACCGCTTTATCGTCGACTTCGATTTCCTCGTGAAGGCGGGCCGCCCGGGCTGGGTCTTCTATCTCGAGGAACCGTTCAATCCGCATACGCTCAAGATGCATGCCTATCCGCTGCGCTCCGGCGATATCTGGCGTACGAAATTCTACCCGTGGGTGAAGTCCGCGACCTTCACGTCGGCGACGCTCGCCGTGCAGGGCGACCTCACGTACTACGTGGAACGCATGGGCATGTCCGGAACCGAGGGCAAGCGCCCGTTCCTCAAGGTGTTCAACGAATCCTCCAGCCGCGATTCCCGCCGCTCGGTCGCCGTTTCGCGCTACCTGCCGAAACCTTCGACTCCCGAATTCACCGACGCGCTGGTCGACACGCTCGTGCAGGTGCTTCCCGATGTCGAGGAAAACACGATGGTGCTCTTCACGAGCATCTCGGCGATGGTGAAGGCGCAGGCGGCTCTCGCTCCCGCATTTGCCGCGAAGGGCAAGCTCCTGTTGTGCCAGCATGTGGACGGCGCGCTCGACGGGCTCATTGCGATGTTCCGCAAGTCCCGCGGCACGTGCCTTCTCGGGTGCCAGAGCCTGTGGGAAGGTGTCGACTTTCCGGGCGATGCGCTCAAGCTGCTCGTGGTGACGAAGCTTCCTTTCCCGAACCCGTCCGACCCGCTGGTGGCCGGGATTTCCAACGATATGAAGTCTCGCTCGGAGAACGTGTTCAAGAACTATTACATACCCGAGGCGTATATGGAAATGCGCCAGGGACTTGGAAGGCTTCTGCGTTCCGATACGGATAGCGGCAAGGTGCTCATTCTCGACAATCGCGTGGTGAACGAGGCCTACGGCAAGACATTCGCCCGCATTTGGAACATGAAGCATGTCGTTGCCAATTCTGTCGACGATTTGAAGAACTTCGTTTCTTGACACCTCTTGCCATATTTTCTAAATTTGCCCATCCTATTGTAGGTGGATGATGTTAGATTTGTACAGTTTCTTTGACGGCATGTCGAAGCCTTTGCTTCGTGATGTCCATGCGAAGGCCTATGGCAAGAAGGGCCTGCTTAACAACGCTCTAATTCAGTCCGAAGTGATGTCCTTTTTTTCGGACAAGGCTCGCGCTGCATCCCTTTTTGAAAAGATGGAACCGTGGCAGCGCCGCTGCATGAACCTCGTGTACCATAGCGGGTCCCGCGGCCTCACGTACAACGAGCTGCGCCTTACCGTACCCGTGAGCAAGAACAAGGAACTCCGCACGTTCCTGCTCGAGATGTGCCGTGAATACCTGCTGTGGCGTTCGCAGGTCTCCGGGACTTCCGTGTACCTCGGGTTTGCCGATTTTGCCCGCTGTTTCGAAATCGAGCCGCTGGAGACCGTGGATGCTTCCAAGTCGTTTACGGAATACGGCTGCCTTCTGGACTGGCACGTGTGCCTCGTGCTTTCGCTTGCCAAGCGCGGCGAAATGCGCATCAACACGAACGGGACGCTGCACCGCCGCAGTTACCAGATTTGTACTTCGGCCTTCGTGACGGCGTCGAAGATTTCTGCCAAGGCGGCCGAGAACGAGCTCTCGCTGATTTTCAACTTCCTCACGCAGAAGGGCTGGCTCGAACAGGAAAACTCGCTCCTCTACCCGTCGGAAAAGGCCTACGAGTTCTTGAAGACGAGCGCTTTCCGCCTGCACCAGTATGTGCTGACGTGGTGGATCGAGGAACGCTTCCGCAACGACAGCGCGCACTGCAGGCAGATGCTCAAGTGCATTGCGGACGCCCGTAGCGTTTCCGATGCGGCCTACATGTTCTGGGTGATGGACCCGTCGTACCGCATTCTGGAATCGAACCGGCATCTCGCGTGGGAATACCTCCCGCGCCCGCTCCGCGAACTCTGGCTCCTGGGGCTCGTGAAGTTCCAGTTCCTGGCGGGCAAGGTCTCGGCTGTGGTGCTGAGCGATGCCGGCCGCGAATGGACGACGACTTCCGTGTTCCCGCAGTACGAGGGTCAGGTGTCCATGCTGCCGAATTTCGACCTCGTGGTGTCGGCTACCACCTCCCCGCAGTTGCTGTTCACTGTCGCATGCCTTGCGCGCGTCAAGAACGACGAGACGTTCCTCTGCTTCAACTTCGAG
Source organism: Fibrobacter succinogenes (assembly GCA_902762305.1). Classification (GTDB taxonomy): domain Bacteria; phylum Fibrobacterota; class Fibrobacteria; order Fibrobacterales; family Fibrobacteraceae; genus Fibrobacter; species Fibrobacter succinogenes_I. The sequence goes on from CACWNW010000008.1 coordinate 118,331, forward strand.
AAGGAAACCTACCTCGCCGGTCTCAAGAGCGGCATCCCCGAATCCGAGATGGAGCAGGTCTTCGGCTGGATCAAGCCTCCCGAGAACGTGCTCTCGACCTTCCGCGAATGGAACTCCTCGTTCTACGGTGCGAAGGTGCGTACTGTTCGTTTGTTGAAAATTGACGACCTGAAGATCCTTACGGAACTTTCCCGCTTTGCGCAGTTTACGGACTGCACCGAGGAATATATCCCCGGTTACGGCTTCGTTCTCGTGCCCGAGAAGGAGCATGCGGCGTTCGAGATTCTCGAAAGCTTCGGATACAGCCCGTTCGTGGACCGTTCCGCGAAGATTCGCGACAAGGCCCCGACCGACGAATGGCGCAAGGATTTCTGCATAGCCTGGCCCGAGAGCAGCTCTCCGGACTACGAGCTCAAAAACGAGGTGGACGAGGCGACGCTCCAGTCGGCGCTCAAGTCCACGAAGTACAGCGACGTGTACCAGAAGCTCGATACCTCCGACCTCGTGTACGTGCTGCGCTATGCGAAGACGACGGGCGTGTACCTGGCCGCGAAGGTCAAGGACCCGGCGAAGCGTGCCGAGAAGGAACGCGAAATCGTGTTCTCCGTGCATGCACTTCACCTTGCAAGGGCCCCGCTCAACGTGGATGTGCAGGAACGCGGCTTCGAGGGAGTTTCGCCTCTCCAGCTTTCGTTTATTCAAGAAATCAAGGTGCTCCGCAAAGAAGCGTAGATTTTAAGGCAGGGTCTGCGCGTAGCCTGCGATGTCCCTCATTTCGTCGAGCTTGAGTTCGTCGTAGTAGGCTTCCATGTTGCGGGCGTCATCCCCGAAGTTCATCTGGTACCAGAACGTGGGCATGTCGTTGCGGGCGCGGTCCCCGATGTAGGCGCCGTTGCCCGCGGGCTCGAAGTCGATGCGTCTGCCGTCTTCGCCGTGGCAGGGCCTGCAGTTCTGGTAAAATAGCTTCGCGCCCCGCTTGAGCTTTGCTCCCTTGATTTTGCCGTTCTTGTCGAGGAGTTTGTACACAAGGTAGGCCATGCGGGCGTCTTCGCGGGTGAGCGTGTCTCCTGGTGACCCCGGCTCCGGCGCGTTTACCGCTTGCGCGGTATCTTTAGCAGTGTCTTTTACCGGCGCATCTGTTGCCGCCTGCGTGTTTGCAACGTTTCCGGCTGGCGGCGGGTCGGCGGCAATCCCTATGGCCGCCCCGTAGAGGGCGCCTGCGATGGCTATGGCGAGGGTGCTTTTCCGCATTTGCATGCCGAGAATATAAAAAAGTGCTGGTCTTCGCATACGGAACTTTCTACTTTGTCCTCGTATGAACCCGAATCAATTCTTGTCCGCGGCGCTCGTGCTTGCCGCATGTGTGTACGGAGGTGCTACGATGCCCGATTCCCTCGACGATCCCCTGCTCCTTAACGGCCGCTGGGCTAAGGTGGATTCTTGCCTGTGTGCAAGCGCCCCCGCGGTTTCCGTGAGCTTCAGGGCGACCGCGAAGGAGGTCTCGTTCGACATCGAGGGCGAGGCGCGATTCAGGCTCGATACCGACGGCAAGCCCGGCGAGTACTTCACCATTTTGGGCCATGCGGTGCAGAAGGTCGCCCTCGCGAAGGACGGCCGGGAGCATCTCTACCGCCTGGTCAAGGTCAGCGAGTCGAACCCGGGCAAGATATGCCTCCGCGGGATTACGCTCGGGAAGGGCGGTTCCTTTGGCAAGCGTCCCGAACCTTCCAGGCGCCGCATCGAATTTATAGGCGATTCCTTCACTGTCGGGTACGGCGTCGAGGCGAACGGCCCGGAAGACGGCACTCCGTTCGAGAAGACGAACACCGCGAAGGCCTATTCCTTCTTGCTGGCCGACGGCTTCAAGGCCGACTACCAGATAAATGCCGTGAGCGGCCGCGGGCTCGTGCGCAATTACGCGAACATCGTCCCGGAATGGACGCTTGCTAGTTTGTATGAATATACGGTGCCGGGAAGCATCGAACAGGAATCGAATGGAGCCGCGGAAGGGGTTAAGACCGCCGGCCTCCGTTGGGATTTCGCGCAGTTCCACCCCCAGGTGGTTGTCGTTTTCGTGGGGATAAACGACTTCCAGGGCGAGCCCCCGTATGCGGACGCCGCGCAGTTCAAGGCCGCCTACGCAAAACTCCTGGATAGGCTGCGCTCGCTCCATCCGGGCGTGAAGTTCCTGCTCGTGTCCACCAAGACATGGCCGAACGACGCGCTGACCCCTGTGGTGGAAGAAATTTATAAGGAGCAGGTTGCTGCCGGCCACGCGGACTTAGTGTATAAACTTGTTTACACGGAGAACACCGCGCTGCACGGACACCCGAGCGAAGTGTCCCAAAAGATGCTTGCGAATGATTTGAGGCCCATTGTAGCCCGTCTTGGGGGGTGGCTCTCTCGCTAGAATCGCTGTAAAAAGTTATTTTTTATTTGGGTGCTTAGGAAGGAAAAGATTTTTATGTCGAGGATTATGGAAAAAATATACGCTCTCTTCAGGATGAATATCCTGATTTTCGTGCTATTGGCTGCTACAGTCATAGCCCTTTTCGCGTACCAGAACGGGCTTGATGAAATTGTCTTCCTGAACCTCTCCGACTATCCCTATGTCATTCCCGAAACGGACAGCGCGGACGGGGGTTCTTCTGCGGTCGCTATCACGCGTACCGATTCTTCCATCATTGTCGACTACGAACTGAAGGAAGGTTACGCATACCCGTATGCCGGTGTCAAGATTCTGTTGGGTGACGGTAAGACAAAGGGCCTCAATTTCTCCAAGTACGACAGCATTTTCGTGTGGGTGAAGCCCCGCGGTGAAGGTACGGTGCGTATCTACTTCCGCGGCTACGACCCTGCGTTCTACCGCGACGGCGACGAAGGTTCCCTCAAGTTCAACGAAGTCGAATTCTTCCCGCTCGAAGAGACTTATCCTGCGGTGTTTGTCCCCCAGGAATTCCGTGTGGCGTCCTGGTGGGTCGCCCAGAACGAAATCAGCGTGCACAAGGCCCGCGTTGACCTTTCGAATATTCCGCTCATTGAAATCCAAACGGGCACGAATGCTCCGCTTGGGTACGGCACCCTCGAAATCCGCGGGTTCTGCTTCAAGGGCAAGAAGATTGCGAAGCTCGACCTCGTGACCATCCTGGTCGCGCTCTGGTTCGTTACGTTCCTCATTATTCTCGTCATCCGCTTCTTCGACTACAACCGCGAGCGTGCCGCCAACCGCAAGAAGCAGGAAGAACTGGAGAAGTACCTCGAGGCTCTCGAAATCGAGAAGACCGAATACGAGAAGTCCAGCCGTACCGACCCGCTTACGGGTTGCCTCAACCGTGCTGGCTTCGGTAGCGTGCTCCTGCGCGAACAGGAAAACCTGACCAAGAATGGCAGTCCGGTCTCGTTCGTGCTCCTCGACATCGACCATTTCAAGGAAGTGAACGACACCTACGGCCACAGTGTGGGCGACGAGGTGCTCATCAACCTCACGAAGCTCATCCAGGGCAAGATCCGCAACAGCGACAGCCTGGTGCGCTGGGGGGGCGAGGAATTCGTCATCCTCTGTGGCGAGACTCCCATCCAGAACGCGCAGTTCCTGGCCGAGAAGCTCCGTGTCGCCATCGAGAAGACGCAGCTCATACCGCAGCAGAAGATTACCTGCTCGTTCGGTATTTCCGAGATGGTGCAGGGCGAAGACCCGAAGCGCCTGTTCGAACGCGCCGACAAGGCCTTGTATGCCTCCAAGGAAGGCGGTCGCAACCGCGTGACGAGTGCGACCTACAGGCGTCAGCGTTAAGCCATGAAGCGCCTAGCCGTATTACTGTTCCCTGCCGCGCTCCTTCTCGTGTCTTGTGCGAACAAGGAGCCGGAGGTGGAATTCAAACCGATCCAGCTGAACTGGTCCGCCCGGTCCGAAGCGGCGGAGTCGCATCCGGACAAGGATCGTTGCGTGATTTCAATCACCTCTTCTCTCATGCAGGACAAACGAATACTCGCCTCCAAGATGGAGTTGCTCGACTACCTCGTGTTGTACGACGTGAACGGCGAAAGCCTTGAATTTGAAGGGATTTGCGGCAATACGGCGTTCAAGGATGCCATCGAATGCCGCTGGAAGGCAGTCTGTGCCACTGAAAAAAATGTCGTTGTAAAATTTCACAACGGAGACTAGCTGAAATAGGTTCTTTTTCGGGTTGCGGAGTTGTATTTTTAATCTGTTAGCCCACAAGACTTTGCGGGTGTTCCTACGGGTAAAAACACAAGGATTTTTCTGTGAAGCCGATCTTTGAATATACAGACTACCGCGAGTGGATTAGAGACGCTTTTGACGACTTCAAACAGCGCAAGACTGTTATATCCTGGCGTTACATGGCCATGAAGCTCGGTGCTGACCCTGGAAACCTTCTGCGTGTGTCGCAGGGCAAGATCCACTTGACGCTCTCGCTCGTGAAGCCCATGGCTGAATTCTTCGAGCTCGACGAGAAGGAAACGGCTTACTGGACGGAACTGGTGTGCTTTGGGCGCGCGAAGACTGACGCCGAGGCTTTGAACCACTACGAGAAGATGCAGGTGCTCAAAGGTATACCGCTCAAGCGCCTCGCGAAGAAGGAACTGGAGTTCTACCGCCACTGGTACTGCAACTCCATCCGCTCGATTATCGGCATTTGCAAGTTCAAGGACGACTACGAGGGCCTTGCAGAGAGCTGTACGCCCCCAATTTCGGTGGACGAGGCAAAAAGTGCCGTAAAACTTTTGTATGATTTAAACATGATCTCGAGGGATAGGGATGGATACTGGAAGGTGAACGACACCTTCGTGAGCACTGGTGGCAACTGGCGCTCCGAGGCTGTGCGCACATTCCAGAAGGAGACCATCCGCCTCGCGGGGGAATCGCTGGAACGCCACAATCCTCCGCAGAGAGATATAAGCACTGTGACGATGACGTTCAACATGGACGATATCGCGCTCATTCGCGAGAAAATCAAGGAATTCCGTAGCGAGCTTTTGAGAATGTCGCAGGAAGGTGACGGCGACGACACCGTGTTCCAGTTGAACGTTCAGTTGTTCCCAATTGGGTTTGCGAAGAAACTGCAGGAGAAGGAAAAATGAAAAAGTTGCTTCTTCTAGGATCGGTCGCCCTATTGGGTTGGTCATGCTCGTCGGCTCTCGACGAGTATCCTCCCATCGATTTTGTAAAGGGGCCTGGAAGCGAGACCACGAACGGACATGCGCTCATTGATGGCAGGGCCGCTTCCTTTGCATCTATCGCAGTCCGCAAGGTGGACCACAAGGCGGAGAAGGCGGTCGAAGAGAACGCCCTCGTCGTGACCAATTTGTATGCGAGTGCAGAGGGTTACTTCGACGTGAATATTCCGAACGACGGCAAGTACCGCCTTACGGTGGTGCACGACGGCGTCGCCTATACGAAGGTCGTTACGCGCAGCGACTTCGCCGAACCTGGCAAGGCGGATGTACCCGATACGGTTAACCTCGTGGCGACCGGCATTGTGGCCGGCATCGTGGATGTGCCCGAGGGTTCGTCTTCTGTCTGGGTGGGCATACTCGGTACCGACGTGCTCGTGAAGACGGATTCGAACGGCTGGTTTGCCCTCCCGGCGGTACCTGCAAATGATTCCTTGCAGCTCTATTTCGTAGACGAAAAATACAAGAAGGACCTGGGCGAAGAAACTTTGTATGTGCAGCCCATGGAGTCCGTGCTGAAGGACTACCGCTCTCTGGACGACGGAAAGGTTGTCGTCCTCCAGAAAGACGGCACGCCTGCCGCCTATGCGACTGTCGCCCTCCGTGCTTCGGATGCGATGGTGGAAGAATATGCTGTACAGAACCAGATGGTCGATTCCTATTTCCGTACCGATACGAACGGCAAGTTCACCATGAAATGGCCCAAGAAGGGCGATTACCGCCTGACGGTCGTTTCGGATGGCTTTGCGTTCTCGAAGGTGTTCAGCGCGAAGGAACTGCCGGACCTTGATACCATCAAGCTTTCCGCAACGGCTTCGATTTCGAGTAAAGTAACGCTCCGCTCTTCTGCCGAATATGCGTGGGTGGGCGTATACGGGCTCGATGTGCTTGTGAAGACGAATAACGTGGGCGCCTACGTGCTTCCGAATGTGCCTGCGGGCGATACGCTTTCGCTGTACTTCTTGACCGCCGACAGCAATAGCCTCTATGCGGAATGGAAGACTGCCGCTGAACCTTACAGCACTCAGTTCTTGAGCCCTGTGATGGTCTTGCAGGATTTTGAAGCCGATGCTGATGGCTGGTACCTGAATATCGATTCCCTCAAGAAGGGCACCGAATTCAAGACGGCAAATGTGAAAGCTGGCATCGAGAAGGATTCTATCCGCGGCTCCAAGGTGTTCCACGGCAAGTACAAGCTGGCCAACGACGATTACGCCTGGGCGCTTATCGGAACATCGTTCGAACATTACATGAACTTCGCCGCAATCGATTCCATTGTGTTCTACGCGAAGGGTAATGGAAGCATTAGGCTTTCGCTCGAGAACTGGGTTTCGCCGACAGTCAACCTGAAGGCGGCTACGGACTGGTACTCGCTTTCTTCGAAGTGGAAACGCATCAGCGTGAACCCGGCGGAACTCTGCGTGGGCAGCGCTAACGAAGAAACCTGCTTTACCACGTGGAACGCGGTGAAGGGCGGCGTCAAGCAGTTCCACATATTCGTGGAAGGCGGCTCCGAGTTCTACGTCGACGACGTGACGCTCTACGGCGCATTGTTCTAATACTCAATTGTCATTGCGGGCTTCGTAGAGGCGCGGCAACCGCGAACCTGTATTGTCATCCCCGCGCAGGCGGGGATCTCTTTTTTTTATAACCATTTCAAGCCCTTCGCAACTGCATAGGTTCTTTAATTTGTATATATTTTAGTATGCTATGTTCAGGAAGATTTTTCTAGTCCTTGTCCTTTTCCAGATGTCCTTTGCGATGGACCCTTCTATCGTGAAGGTCCTTGGGTGTCTGGAGAAAAAGCGGATGAGTGTCATTTCCGTCGAAAAAATAGACGGAAAAATCTATGTCAAGAAAGAGACCTGTAAGGAATCGGATGTGATAGGCCCTGCTGCTTTTGACCCTGGAGTGTCTATCCTTGAATACAAACAAGACTGCTCGTTTCAGGAAAGGGATTATCTGAAAGGTGTAAAACACTCTCAAAGAAAGGGATTGCTGGGGGCGAAAAAAAAATAGCACTCGTGATTCTATAATCGTCCTTAAAAAGAATAAGGTCCTTTGGTCGTGTCCCCTGGGAGGGAAGAAAGTTGAAGACATTAGTGTTTTAGACCAAAGTAAGCTAGTGGTTGGCTGTTCTGACGATTTTGGCGAGCGCGATTTTATTGATACCCTCTGGCTATTGGATGATAAGTGCCGGTGGACTCTTTTTGAGCCTAACGCAAAAATGAATCCTGAAGGCTTTGTTGACGATTGTACCGTGTTTCCCGATAAATTCGGGGCCAGTTCACGCTTTCTGTCGTATTACATAGGCAACCGAGATCCATATACGGTTGTTTTCGATTCGTCATGGAATAGACATTGGGGTACGTCCCTTTCATTTTGGGTAAACGCATCGGTGCGGGACGTTGGCTGCGGTTACCACTACGACTATGACTACTTCAATAATACGGATGATACGGATCCGTACAGGTGGGTCGTCAAATGCGCTAGATGGACCGGAAATAATTTTGTGGAGTTTACGTTGCCGTATGAGGTGCGTGACAAGCATGAACGCCATCCGGTTCTGGGGCTCCTGTTCCCGTGCGGCGACGGGATATGCGTGCAGGATCGTGAGACCAAGAAAATAGAGGTCTTGGTAGATGAGTAGGGCACGCTTGTTTTAGCCTTGCTTAAACGGCCCGTGGTGTGCAAAAATTGGTGATTTTATTGATATTTAGCCACTGCCGCCATTGTTTGTAAACGCGAATTTAAGTATCTTTGGACTATGGAAAATCTCGAAAAAGAATCTGGTATTGCCCAGGATTACCTCGCGCGCATTGCGAAAGAAGCTGAAGCGAAATTTGACGAACACCTCCCTCCTGTAAGCGACCGTCCGTGCCGCCTGCACGAGGCTATGCGTTATTCCATGTTTGCGGGCGGAAAGCGCCTGCGTCCGGGACTTGCCAAGGCCGCTTTCGATATGTTTGGCGGCAAGGGCGACAAGATCTGGCTTGCTACCAGCGCCCTCGAGATGCTCCACACGTTTAGCCTTATCCATGACGACCTCCCTTGCGTAGACAACGACGATTACCGCAGGGGCAAGCTCACGAGCCACAAGAAGTTTGGCGAGGCGACTGCCGTGATGGCGGGCGATGCACTCTGCGTGCAGGCCTTTGAGCTGATGGGCCGTGCGGGCGATGCCCGTGCCATCGAAGTGCTTGCCCACCTGTTGGGTACCTACGGCATGATCGGCGGCGAGATGACCGACATCGAGTGCGAAGGCAAGGCTGTCGACCTCGACGTTGTCGACTACATCCATTATCACAAGACTGCGGCCCTCATCGAGGCGTCTCTCCAGGTGGGCGCCATGCTCGCCGGCGCCGACGAGAAGTCCATCGCGGCCATCCGCAGTTATGGGCGCTCCATCGGGCTTGCCTTCCAGATTGTCGACGACATCCTGGATATCGTCTCCACGACCGAGGAACTGGGCAAGGATGCCGGTTCCGATATCGAGAAGGGCAAGGCAACCTACCCGTCTATTGTCGGGCTTGAAAATTCCCGCGCGAAGGCAAAGGAACTCTATTGCGAATCCCTGAAGGCCCTCGATGGCCTTGCATGCGATACGTCCATCCTGCGCGCCATAGCAGCTTTTATCATTACCCGGGTTAAGTAATGGATTTAAAAGACGTAAAGTCTCCAAAGGACATCAAGCACTGTTCCGTACAGGAACTGAACCGCCTCGCCTCGCAGGTTCGCGAGACGATTATCGGTCAGGTTTCCAAGCACGGCGGGCACTTGGCGTCTAGCCTTGGGGTCGTCGAGCTCACGCTTGCGCTCCATTACGTGTTCAACGCGCCCGACGACAAGATCGTGTGGGACGTTGGCCACCAGGCTTATGTGCACAAGCTTTTGACCGGGCGTTACGACCGGTTCGGCACGCTGCGCCAGCAGGGCGGTATTTCCGGGTTCCTCAAGCGTAACGAAAGCGAGTACGACTGCTTCGGTGCGGGCCATGCGACTACGTCCATTTCGGCCGCTCTCGGCTTTGCCGTGGCGCGCAACCATTTCGAGCGCAAGAACAACGTGGTGGCCGTCATCGGTGACGGTTCCATGACCGGCGGTATGGCATACGAGGCCCTGAATAACGCTGGGCTTTCGAAGCAGAACATGACCATCATCTTGAACGATAACAAGATGAGCATCGCGCCCAACGTGGGCGGGTTCAGCAAGTACCTGAACCGCGTGATTTCGGACCCGGTTTACAACAAGATGCGTTCGGACCTGGACCGCCTGATGAGGCGTGTGCCCGGTATTTTGGGCAGCCGCTTCCGTGACCTCTTCTTGCAGGTGGAATCCGCCGCGAAGAACGCGGTGAAGCCCGGCGCCTTCTTCGAAGATCTCGGTGTGCGCTACTTCGGGCCCATCGACGGTCACGACATCAATGAACTTATCATGATTCTCGAGCGCGTGAAGTCGCAGCCCGGTCCGTGCATCGTGCACGTGTTGACCGAGAAGGGCCGCGGTCTCGATGCCGCCGAGAAGAACCCGACCAAATTCCACGGATGCGGTCCGTTCGACCCGGAAAGCGGGCTCCCGCTTGCCCCAGGCAAGCCGAACCCCTCCCTCACGAGCGTCTTCGGCAAGACCTTGCTCGAACTCGCGAAGAAGGACAACCGCATCATGGGCATCACGGCTGCCATGCCCACGGGCTGCGGCATGGACATTGTCGCGAAGGAACTGCCCGACCGCGTGATAGACGTGGGCATCGCGGAAGAACATGCGGTGACGTTTGCCGCGGGCCTTGCCTGCGATGGCGTGGTACCGGTGGTCGCCATCTATTCGAGCTTTATGCAGCGCGCCTACGACCAGATTATGCACGACGTCGCGCTGCAGAACCTGCACGTGGTATTCGTGCTCGACCGCGCGGGACTTGTCGGTGCCGACGGGCCCACGCACCACGGTGCGTTCGACCTGTCGTTCCTGCGTACCGTACCCGGCATGACGGTGCTTGCGCCTAGCGACGAGAACGAACTCCGCGACATGCTGGTCGCCTCCATCGACATGGAGGGGCCCGTCGCAATCCGTTACCCGCGCGGGACTGCCCTCGCCGAATCGCTCGCGCCTGCAAGCGACGCTCCCTTCGATGCGAAGCTCCCGAAGGTCATCGAGCAGGGCAAGGGAATCCTGCTGCTCGGTGCCGGGTTCATGACAAACGAACTGAAGAAGACCGCCGCGGTGCTGAAGGCGAACGGTTACAGCCCCACGCTGGTGGACGCCCGCATTGTCAAGCCCCTCGACGATGAATGCTACCGCGGGCTTCTCGCAAGCCACGATGTTATCGTGACGCTCGAAGACAATACCCGCATAGGCGGCTATGGTTCTGCGGTCATGGAACTCATGGCGGATTTGGGGATTACGGGAAAGAAGTTCTTCCGTTTTGGTCTGCCCGACCATTTCGTGGAACAGGGTGAAATCCAGAATCTGTACAAACTCTTGAAAATAGACGGCGAGTCTGTCGCCAAACAATTGATGGAAATACTATGAGCGAAGAAAACAAGCGCACAGTGAGAAGCACTCTTACCCGCAAGTTCGGTGTGAGTGAAAAGAAAGACGAACGCCGCCCGCGCAAGGACGACGGCGAATCCAGAAAGTTCGGCGACCGTCCCGCCTTTGGCGGACGCCGCGATGGCGAACACAGCGGTTTCCGTTCGGGCCGTCCGCGTGGACTGCGCGAAGATGGTTCCCGCAACGAGGATTCCGAAGGCCGTTTCGACCGCGAACGCCGCCCGCGTCGCTTTGGCGACCGCCCGTTTGGCCGCCGCGAAAGTGGCCGCTTCGGGGATCGTTTTGGCAAGCGCGGTGACCGCCCGTTCCGTGCCTTTGACGGCGCTTCCGAAAACACTCCGGTTTACCGCCAGCGTCCCGAACAGAAGGCTGAACGCGTCGACGAGAATATCGACGAGGCTACGCTCGAAGCACGCGCCGCTCAGATTGAAAAGTCCGAAGACACCGTCGCCAATCCGCCTTGGTTCAAGAAGCTCCTCGCCATCACGACGGAAAAGGGCCGTGAACGCGAAGGCCGCTTCCTCGGTGAAGGCGTGCATGTTGTGGACGAACTCGTGTCCCGCCACCGCGAAATCGTTATCGCGGTCTACATGGTGGAAGGCTTCGAGAACGAACCGCTTATCGAAAAGATCAACGAGGCGGATGTCACCATTCACATGCTCACTGCCGACCAGATGAAGCAGCTTTCCTCTACGGTCACGACGCAGGGAATCATCGCACACTGCCGTATTGCTAACAAGAAGCCGGTGTACGAATCGAGCCGCAGCGTCATTACGCTCGTCGACGCCGTGCAGGATCCGGGTAACCTCGGTACGCTTTTCCGCACGAGCCTCGGTTTCGGTTCCGATGGCATGGTGCTCGGCCGCGGTACGGTGAGCCCGTTCAACCCGAAGGTTGTTCGCGGTTCCTCGGGAACGTTCCTCCGCGTGCCTTTCGAATTCGATATCGACATGGTCGACCATATCAACTTCCTGCGCAGCAAGGGTTACACCATCATCGCTACGGACTTGCACGCGAAGCAGAGCCTCCGCGACATCCCGAAGCACAAGCTCCGCAAGATGGCCTTCCTCGTGGGTAACGAGGGCGCGGGTACGAACCCGTACTTCATCGAGCTTGCCGACGAGACGGTGAAGATCCCGATGAGCAGCGAACTCGAATCGCTCAATGTTTCCGTGGCTCACGGCATCCTCAGCTACGAGGCCGCCCAGATCCAGGAGGAACTCAAGTAATGGCTTGCTTCCACGAACGTCTCGAACAGCGTATCGCCCAGTGCGGGAACCCGGTGTGCCTGGGCATGGACCCGGTCCTGAAGCTTATCCCGCTCGAAGGGAGTGCCGAAGAAAAGATCAAGCGCTTCTACCTCGATATCCTGGAATGCGCTCTCAGGCGTAACGTGCAGCCCGCCGTGGTGAAGCCGAACAGCGCTTACTACGAATGCGTGAGCGTGCAGGCGATGCTCGTGCTGCAGGAACTCATCGCCGCCTACAGGAACGCCGGCATTCCGGTGGTTCTCGATGCGAAGCGTGGCGATATCGGCAAGTCTAGCGCCGCCTATGCGACTGCCGCCTATGACGTTTACAAGGCCGACGCGGTTACGGTTTCGCCCTGGATGGGTTCTGATTCCGTTGGCCCGTTCATTCGCGAGAATTCCGAGAACGGCGCATACGTGTTGCTCCGCACGAGCAACAAGGGTGCGCATGACTTCCAGGACATGAACGTTGTCCGTAGCGACGACCCGCGCGACAATGCGCAGGCCTTCTATTCCGTCGCCGACAAGATTATGGAATGGGACGGCTCCCTCGGTTACCTGGGCGCTGTCGTCGGTGCGACGCACCCCGAAGAACTCGAGCAGATTACCGCCTACACGGTGGCCAAGAAGCACGAAATCCCGTTCCTCATTCCGGGCGTCTCGATTCCGGGTGTTCCCGGCGGTCAGGGCGGTGACGCGAAGACGGTGCTTACTGCAATCGCTAACGGCGGCGGCAAGCGCAAGTTCCACGTGCTCAACAGTTCTAGCGGCCTGAACTTTGCCTGGCAGCGCAACAATACTCCGGCGAACTTCGCGAACGATTGTATCGACGCGCTGGAACGCCTTGCCGAGGCCTGCGCGTTCTGAGTTCATAGTTCCGAGTTCTGAGTTACTAGTGATGCTGTTATGAAAAAGCTTCTTGACATTAGAAATTCTAGTAACCAGGAACTATTAACTAGTAACTAATAATTACTTATGCGCTTCTTGATTCCCATAGTTCTTGCGGTAGCGGTCATCGCGCTTGCTTTCCATAACGCGAAACCGCTGCCCAGTACGAACTTCGATGAATCCTTCTTGCCGAAGGCGTCATCGGTGAAGTACGTCGCCGCCGGGCATGATGCTTCCGTGGCAGGGCTTTTCTGGATCAAGGGACTTACCGAGCTGGGTGAAAGTTTTCTTACTGGCAAGGAATATACATACTTGAGCCATGTGGCGAACTTGTGCACCGAACTCGATTCCCTGTTCTATACTCCCTATTACTTTGTTAGCAGTATCACTCCGGTGGATTCTCCCGATACGACGGATTTCATCATTATGAGCCGCGCGCTTCGTGTGTATCCGGAGAAGTGGAGGGTTGCCGTCAGTTATGCGCTCAGGCTTGCGAACGGGCCTTATCCCGACAAGAAGGCTGCTGCCGATGTGATGCGCCCGTATTTCGACAGCAAGGACACGACTCTCCCGCAGCATATCCGCCTTATGTACCGTACCTTCGAGTTGGACATGGAACAGACCGAGACTGCGGTCGAGATGATTCTGAACGACGTAATGCAGCCGCGGTTCAAGAAGTTCCGTGGCGGCTTCTACAACAAGACCTTCCGTGTTCTTGGATACAAGGGCCTGGGGGCGACCCGCGGTAGCGATTCCACTACATACAACGAGATCAAGAATACCATCGATGCGTTTGCCGATGGCAAGATTCCTCCGCAGTATGCCTATGCTCACTTGCTTTCGATGAAGAAGGTTGAGCCTGCTAAGGTCGAAGAACCTGCGGCTGCTGAAGCCGATACGACCGCGGCAGTTGCCGATTCGACGGCCCAGTAGAAAGCCGGCCCGGCAATATACGTATTAGTTCCTGCGCCAAGCATCTGGCGCCCAATAACTAATGACCAATGACTAGTGACCAATAACTGGTCTATTCTCCGCAGCGCTTCGCGTTGTTCGGGAGTCCCATCAGTTCGAATGCGTTCTTGCAGCGCAGCTTCAGGTCGGCAGCGACGTCAGCCGGAGTGCCTTTCAGGAGCGAACGGTGGTAAAGGATTGTGGCCGTCATGTACGGCATGTTGTTCTTGATGGACATGGCTTCGGCCGCCTGGTACAGCGAATCCGCTTCGCGCTTGCCCTGCACGTCTGCCATGCGGGCTGCGGTCCAGGCGTAGAACCCGCCCTTCTTGCTTGTGCGCTTGCCGACCATCTTGAGCGATTCTTCGGCATCGTCGTTTTGGCCCTTGGCGGCCTGCGCGATGGCGCATTCGGAATAGAACGAAGCCTGGAGGGGCTTGTCGGACTTGCTTACGGAATCGGCATCCGCGGAGCGGCACACCTTGAGCGCCTCGTCGAAGTTGCCCTGCGCGTTGGCGAGCGCGGCCTTGCCCTGGAGGAGCATCAGGTTGGTGTTCTTGTCGAGAATTTCGGGACGCACCTGCGAAAGCAGGGTGTCGGCAAGTTCGAAATCGAGGCTCATCGTGCGGACTTGCGCCATCGCCATGAGTACGCGGCCTTCGGAGCGCAGGTCCGCTTCCTTGCGGCTGGCGAGGAGTGCGCGTTCCAGCTGTCCGTAGCCTTTAGCGAACTTGCCCGCGTCGAGCGAACGCTGGGCGCGGGACGAAAGGATGCCCGACTCGGAGGCGCTTGCGATTGTGGCAAGCGAAAGCAGTGCTGCGATGCCGAACTTGCGCATTACCATAGGGTCTCCACCATGAACGGCACGGAATCCTTGTTAGGCATGTTCCTGCGGATAATCCACACGTTCGAAATGCCCGTCATGAGGTCGTCGGCGTTCTGCAGCGTCTGTTCCGTAGTTTCCATGAAGTCCGAAAGTCCGGAGGTGACCTGGCCGACATCCTTCAGGAGCCCGTCGACCTTTCCGATAGTCGTATCGATGTTGTTCATCATACCGTCGACGTTGTCTATGAGGCGGTCGACTTTGCCCGGGAGGGGCTTGAGGTCGGTCATCATGCCGGAGACGTCGTCTGCGATACCGTCTACGCGGTGCAGTAGCGGGGGCATGCTGCCCTGCAGCGTATCGACGAGGAGTGCCGCCTTGCGTATGGCGTTCTTGCCTGCGAGCGTGATGTCGTCGAGGCGGATGAGCTGGCGGTTCAGGTTGTCGTAGAGCCCGCGCGACCCGAACAGGGCGCCAACCGTGGTTCCCGTGTCCATGGCCATCGCCACGAGCGTGTCGGCCGCATCGATAAGGAGGTTCACGCGCCCGAGAAGTTCGTTGGTCGTCTCGAGGACGGTCTCGATATCCTGTGCCTTGCCGGGCGGAAGGAAGTCCCCGTCATCGAGCACGCGGCCCTTGCCGCGGTTCACGTCGATGTTGATGACGCGAGCCGAAATGAGGTTCTGGTCGCGGATGGCGAATACCTGGGCGCTGTCGGTAATCCAGTTCTGGAATTCCTTGCGGATGGTAAACTCGATATGCACGCCGTTCGCCTGGATTTCCATATTGGAAATCTGGCCTACGTCGACACCGCTAATCTGGACGCGGGTGCCGGGGCGCAGGCCGAGTGCCTTTTCGAACGTACTGTGCAGCTTGTATTCCTCGACACCGATCATGCCGCTGGTGAAAAGCTTGGTGTAGAGGACGAGCCCGAAAATCATGACGGCAACTGTAAAGAACACGCCGACCAGGAGGCCGGAAACTTCCATCCAGTTGATTTGCTTGACGGGCTTTATTATCATGTCAAGAAATATATAAATATTTATTTTCAATGTGCAAAATGTATTTAGTCTTTTTAATTTTGCTGTGATAAGGGAGGTTTTTATGGAATTTCTGGAATTTTTAAACGAATCGGTGACTCCGTACCATACGGTTGCTGGGCTGAAAGCGCTCCTTTCGCAGCCTGCGGCCGGCGGCTTGAAACTCTGGGAACGCGGTGGCGCCCTCATTGCCGTGCGCATGCCGAAGTCCCCCTGCGCGGACTCCAAGTTCAGGATTGCGCTTGCCCATACCGATTTCCCGGCGCTCAAGATTACTCCGAACCCGGACTGCCGGGCGGCAGGTATCCAGACGCTCCATCCCGAAATTTACGGCAGCCCGATTTATGCAAGCTGGCTTGACCGCGACCTGGGATACGCAGGAATTCTCGCGTACGAGGCCTGCGGCAAGGTGGAGACCAGGGTGTTCCGCGGCGGCAGGCTTGTCCGCATCCCGCAACTCGCGGTCCACATGAACCGGGGCGTGAACCAGGATGGCCTGAAGGTGAACCCGCAGACGGACCTGAACGCGCTCTGGACATCCCGCGAAGGCGCGAAGTTCGTTGACGCGCTGAAGAAGGAACTGCCCGAGGGGGCGGAACTGCTCGATTTCGACGTGCAGCTGTTCGATGCCCAGCCCGCGCACCTGGGCGGACTTGACGACGAGTGGATTTATTCTGGGCGCCTGGACAACCTCTCGAGCTGCCATGCGATTGCAACCGCGCTGGCCTGCGCGCCTGTTCCCGAGAAGGACTTCTTGGTGGCCGCGTTCTTCAACAACGAGGAAGTTGGTTCCGAGACCCGCGAAGGCGCCGCCGGGAACTTCCTGAAGTCTGTGCTGGAAGAGGTTGCGCCGGACGTTGACCGGAATGCGGTTCTTTCGTCTAGTTTGGCGCTGTCCATCGATATGGCGCATGCCGAACACCCGAACTTTACGCAGAAGCACGACCAGAACCATGCCCCGATTCTCGGCGAGGGTGTCGTGTTGAAGATAAACTCGCAAAAGCGTTACGCGAGCGACGTGTTCTCGAATGCGCAGTTCAAGTTGCTCTGCAAGCGCGCCGGCGTCCCGTACCAGACTTTCGTGATGCGTAACGACATGCCCTGTGGCTCCACTGTTGGCCCCGCTGTTTCGGCAAGTCTCGGGATACCGACGGTCGATATCGGCGAACCCATGCTCAGCATGCACAGCATCCGCGAAATGACCTCCGTCAAGGATCACGGGAGCATGATCAAGCTTGTTTCGGGTTTCTTTTCCCTGTAATTCCTTTTTTTACTATCGTTTATAAGGAATGTTCAGCAAGGTTGTGACAACGCTGCGCCATAAGTTCCCGAGGGGTGCCCTCGCGGGGCAGTTCCTGCGTTACCTGGTGACGGGCGGGCTTGCCTTTGTCGTGGATTTCGGGCTGTTTGCCTTGTGCCTGTATGTGTGCGGGTGGCATTACCTGCTCGCGAACCTGGTGGGGCTTGTCGCGGGTCTGGTGCTCAACTACGCCATGAGCATCGTGTGGGTGTTCACCGCCTGCAACCGCACGCTCGAAAAGCAGAAGACGGTGGAATTTATCCTGTTCGCGATTGTGGGGATTGCGGGTGTCGGAATCAACCAGCAGCTCATGTTCCTCATGGTCGACGGGCTTTCGCTGAACGAGATGCTTTCCAAGATGGTGGCCGCGGTCCTCGTGCTCATGTGGAACTTCGGTGCGCGGAAACTCATGCTGTTCCGCGGGAAGAAATCAGCCTGATTCGTTTTGGCCTGGGGGCTCGCCTGCGCGTTTTCCTATATAATACACTTTTGTAGCATGAGTGGCTTATTTTTGTAAACATGTTGAAAAATTGTTGAAATAAATATAAAAATAGGGGTTTTGTAGTATAGAAAGGTTGTGTTCTAAAATAAAATAGTCTATATTGCAGGCCATGGAATCCATTTTTGCCTATTACGACTATCGCGAGTACATGCGTACGTTCTACGAGGAGCGCAAGCGCCTTTCGTCGTTTTCGTGGAGGGAATTTTCTCGGCTTTCGGGCTTCAGTTCGCCCAACTACCTGAAGGTCGTGTGCGACGGCAAGAGCCGCCTGAGCAGTATTGGCGCCGTGCAGGTCGCTGTCGCGATGGGGCTTGCCGGTTTCGAGAGCGACTATTTCGCGAAGATGGTTGCGTTCAACGAGTCGAAGGATGAATCGCAGAAGCGGGAACTGCTTGCCGACATGCGCACGATTGCGCGCGAGAACAAGGTGCGCGTCTTGGACGGCGATGCCTATGCCTATTTCGATTCGTGGCTCCATCCCGTGATGCGCGAACTGTTGCCGATTGCCCCGGGAGCAAAGCCGCTGGAACTCGCGAGGATGTGCTACCCCGAGGTGAGTGCCGAGGAAACCCGCAAGTCGGCGGAATTCCTGGTGCATGCGGGGCTCCTGGAAAAGAAGGACGGGCTTTACGAGCAGACGGAGAAGGTGGTGACGGGATCCGCCGAAATCATCCCGCTCGCGATACGTTCCATGCACAGGCAGATGGCAAAATTCGCATACGAGGCCATCGACCGCGTGTCGCCTGCCGAAAGGAACTTTTCCGGTGTCACGCTCTCGGTCTCGAAGGATTCGTACGACCGTATCGTCGACGAGATGGAGGCCTTCCAGAAAAGGATAATTGCCATCGCTTGCGACGAGAAGAATGCCGACCGGGTATACCGAATAAATTTACAGCTTTTTCCGATGACGAAATTGATGGAGGAGAATCATGAATAAGCGTATGCTGCTTTTGGCACCGTTCCTTGCGGCCTTCTCGCTGTTCGCATCTTGTGCGGATTCCGATAAAATGAGCGGAGCTACGGCCGAAACGAATGCCTTTGCGCAGGGATCTTCTGACAGTGAGACGAAGGGGTCGTCCGACAGCAAGACGGTGGAATCGTCCGTGAGCGAGGAAAGAGACGTTTCCAGTCCTGTAAGTACGGAATCCTCCAGTTCCGGGAATAACGTTCTCGGGTTCGATACTACGCTTTCGCCCTCGTCCGATAAGAAACTGGCCTTGTGCGACAGCGTCCTTGCCGAATTTGCGAATCTCACGTCCGTTGAGGCGCCTGACGGCGATACGAACGGGACTCCGACATCGTCTGGAACATCGTTCTTTTTCACGACGGCTCCGGATGTGTTCTTCGAATCGGGCGATTGCCGTGTGGAAGTGTTCGAGGAAGAGGGCGGTGTGCGCCAGGTCTATGGCGAGGTTGGCCTGCGCGAGAATATCTCGCTGTACTACCAGGAAAGTAGCGTTTTGTTGCAGGTGGCGAACGGCATTTATCAGGGTGACGGCTGCGAACAGGATCTTGACGCGTTCAGGCGAAAGTGCAGTAACGATGCCGGCGTGTTCAGGGACCTGAACGGTGACGAGGGCTGCTCCGCCGGGAGGCTGTATCTGGCCTGCGTGTCCATCGTGGATGGCGCCAAGAAGGGTGTTCTCCAGAGGGAGGCGAATCTCTACAAAAGGGCGTGTGAAGGCGAAATGGCCCCGAAAAATATAGAATGCAATGCCCAATGCGAAATTGTTGGCGGTGAGCAGGTTTGCGATACGGCTTGTTGGGCCTTGTAATTAAAACTTACTATATTCATTCGCATGAAAGAGAATCAGAAAATCGCCGTAATTGCGGGCGCAGGCCCTGCGGGCTTGACTGCAGCGTTGGAACTTTTACGTACGACCGACGTGAAGCCGGTCATCTACGAAGCAGAAGACGTCATCGGGGGTATTTCCCGTACGGCGCGCTACAACGGCAACCGCATGGATATTGGCGGGCACCGTTTCTTCAGCAAGAGTGATATCGTAATGGACTGGTGGCAGGGAATTCTGCCCTTGCAGGGTGTCGCGAGCAAGGACGACATCGCCATCGGGCGTAGCGTGCCGCTGGTGGCCGGCGGCCCTGACCCCGAGAAGACGGACTACGTGATGCTTTGCCGTAGCCGCCTCAGCCGCATCCTTTTCCTTCGCAAGCTTTTTGATTATCCGGTAAGCCTGAACGGCGACACCATCCGTAACCTTGGGCTGTGGCGCATGTTCAAGATTGGCATGAGCTACATCAAGGTGCAGCTCTTGCCCGCCCGCAAGGAAAAGAGTCTCGAAGATTTCATGATCAACCGCTTTGGCGTGGAACTCTACCGCACGTTCTTCCGCGACTACACCGAGAAGGTGTGGGGCGTGCCGTGCAGCAAGATTAGCCCCGACTGGGGTGGCCAGCGCATCAAGGGGCTTTCCATCACGAAGACCGTGGTGCACGCCTTGAAGCAGATTTTTGCCAGCAAGAAGAAGGCTTCGGCCGGTTCTGCCGATGGCGCCGACATCCGCCAGAAGGATACCGAGACAAGCCTTATCGGCCAGTTCCTCTACCCGAAATTCGGGCCCGGCCAGTTGTGGGAAACGGTTGCCGAAAAGGTGCAGGAGCTTGGTGGCGAAATCAACATGAACATGAAGGTCGTGGGCGTGAACCGCGATGCGAGCGGCAAGCGCGTCGAAAGCGTCGTCGTGGAAAGCATGGATTCTATGGGGGTCGTTTTGCGTGAAGCCGTTCCGTGCGATTACTTCCTCAGCACCATGCCGGTCAAGGAACTTGTCTCTGCGATGGACTGCGAAAAGAACCCCGTGCCTGCCGAAGTCAAGCGCGTCGCCGATGGCCTCGTGTACCGCGACTTCATCACTGTGGGCCTGCTCCTGGACAAGCTGCTCATCAAGAATCCGGCTAAGCCTGGCACTCCCGAAAGCAAGCTCAAGTTCGTGGCCGACAACTGGATTTACGTGCAGGAATCCGACGTGAAGCTCGGACGCATCCAGATTTTCAACAACTGGAGCCCCTACCTGGTGGCCGACCCCGAGAAGGTGTGGATTGGCCTCGAGTACTTTGCTACCGAAGGCGACGAGATGTGGCGCATGCCCGACAAGGACTTCATCAAGTTTGCGATTGAAGAGCTTGACAAGATTGACGTGGCCAGGCCCGAAGACGTGCGCGATTCCGTGGTGTTCCATATCCGGAAGGCGTATCCGGCCTACTTCGGCACCTACGGCGAGTTTGGCAAGATTCGCGAATACGTGGACCCGATTGAGAACCTTTTCTTGATGGGCCGTAACGGCATGCACAAGTACAACAACATGGACCATAGCATGCTTGCCGCCATGGAAGTCGTGAAGTGCATTCGCGAAGGGAATACCGACAAGACTGCCCTCTGGAACGTGAACTCCGAAGAGGAATACCACGAAGGCAAAAAGTAATGCTTGCAAGGCTGATAAAATTCCGTGAACTAGTCCTGGTGCTGGGTGCTGCACTCGCGGTACTCCTGTACTGGATTGCGAGTCCGTCGATGGGCAATGCCGTCTTGCATCGCGATGGCGCTGGGAAGGCGGTCCCGATGCCGGTGAGCCTCCCGATGGGGCCGGGCGAACTCTTTGCTCTGGAATTTGATGTGACGTCGGGCTTTGGCGGCGACTTTACGCTCGATATCCATCCGGATGATTGCGTGACGCGCCTTAGGGTGAACGGAACCGATCTCCCGTTCCAGAAGTATCCGGGATTCTGCAGCTGGAATGCCGGATTCAAGTTGTCGAAATCGGAAATTCAGAAGCATGTAGGCAAGGACGTCTCCAAGTTCCATATCGAGATGGATTTGCGCAATAACAATGGGCTCGGGGGCATGACCGCCACGCTTTTGGCGGATAGCATCTTGATGAGCGTCTTTGCTGTGCTGTTCTTCTTGTGCATTGGTGGCCTGGTGTTTTCTGTGGGTGCGCGCTTCAAGATTGATTCGCACCTGCTGCTGATATTCTTCTTGGGGCTGCTCTTGCGCGTGGCCTATACGCAGGGGACGTTCTTCGACGAACGCGGCCACGATACGGGTGGACACATCCACTATATCCATATTGTCGCGAATGACTACCGCATCCCTGCAGCAAGCGACTGCTGGACCTGTTACCATCCGCCGGTCTACTACATTGCGAGTGCGGGCGTATGGAATGCGTCTAAATGGCTTGGCTTTGCTCCCCAGAATGCCGTGAAGTGGTTCGATTTCTTGATGTCGCTTGTCGCGCTTGGTTTTGGCCTCGCCTGTATCCGTGAACTTCTCTGGGGTAAGCCCCGCTATATCGCAGCCTTGCTCTGGAGCCTGTGGCCGAGTTTTATCCTCGCCTCACCGCGTATAGGCAACGATATCCTCTTCTACGCGATGCATGCTGTTACGATGTGGGGCTGCCTCCGTTATATCAGGACGAGTGCGGGCAAGTACCTGCTTACGGCAATCGTTGCCGCCGCTCTCGCTTACTGGACCAAGTCTACTGGGGCTATCGCATTCGGGCTTGTGGGGGTTACGGTGCTGGTCCATACGTTGCCGCGGGTGCTGCATAGGCTTTCTCGCATGGAGTGGGCGTCTCTTGCGGTATTGCTGGTCGTTGGCATAATCGTCATCGTCCGTGTGCTTGGTGGTGACATCGTCGCCAATGCCGGCGGCAACGACAATACGGTCCTTGTGCAGAACAATCCTGGAAATTTCATGTTCTTCGATATCCGAACGTTTTTGACCCAGCCCTATACGGACCCGTGGCACGACGAACTCGGCCGTCAGTTCTTCTGGAATTACCTTGCCAAGACATCGCTGTTCGGAGAATTCAAATTGTGGATGGCGCCTGCGGGCCAATGGCTTGCGTGCATCGCGAGTCTCTGTTTCGTGCTCCTTGCTGGCTTCACATTCGCTGGCGTCTGGCGTAAGAAATGGAATAAGGTTGACTTTGTCCTGATAACGCAAGCGGTCGCATTCTTTGCTGCGATGATTGTACTCCGCCTCAAGTACCCGTTCTCTTGCAGCAATGATTTCCGCTACATTGTTCCGGTGCTCTTGTGCGTGCTTCCGTATACGGCGGAAGGTATCAGTGGGGATGGTACAAGCGTCAAGCGCCGTGTGTGCGGATGGATTACCGTCTTTGTTTTCGTTATCTCGACTTCTGTTGTCGTTCTGAATGCGTGTGCTCGGTAAAGATGTTGATTTGTTTTATAGAAAAAATATTTTCTTTGTTTGTGCAGAAACAGTATTTTGTTTTTTATAAAGAAAATGAATAAAGTATCGGAATTGCAGATAAGCTGCAAAAAATATTTAGAATGAGATTAAAGACAATGTTAATAATCTATTTTTTTGTTGTTAAAGAAATGAATCTTTAACTTAAAAAACAAGAAAAGGAGATAAAACATGATTAGCTTGAAACATAGATTTTATGTGAGGGGCTTTCTGTTAGTGCTGTTCGCAATACAAATCTGTTTTGCGAATATTGACCGCAGCGACAAAAAGGTGGAGTTTGTTATTGATGATAGATTCTACCAAGATGAAGAAGTTATGCAGGCTTTGAATCGGTATGCGCAGGTCGTGCATCAGAAATATGGTGTGAATATTAGAATGGTTTCATTCCCTTCTGAACCAATTCTAAGCAATGCTCCTTCATTGACAAGTGCGAAAGAACTAAAGAGACGCTTGACGGAAGCATATCAAGACAATCAGGGCGGAAAACTGGAAGGGACTCTTTTTATAGGAAGCTTGCCGCGAGCTTATATGGAGTATTCTTATTTTAATCCTGATCGTCAAGGTGGACGAAATGTGTATCAGCGCTGGGTCACAGAATATTATTTTATGGATTTAGATGGCGTATGGTTGGATTCGAAGAAATACAGTGTTTGCGAGACGGATCCTGAAAATTGGACCTATTGTGATGAAGAAAGTGAAGAACCTAATGAAATTCTGGATGGACATTATTCTCCTGACGGAAAAGTGTCCGATCATTTTGAAATATGGATGTCTCGAGTCGATCCCTACTTAGCGGTGCTGTCCTCTGAAACTTTTGACCTTCTTTACGAATCAACGAATTCTGGCCAGGCGGGTGCTGGCTTGTATGCTTTAGCCAAGGGTTACCTTTTGAAATGGTTAAACAAAGCGTATGAGAATCAGGTGTCCTCGAATCATTCTCGCAAGGCTTTGTTTACGCATTTGACAAAGGTTTCTAATCGCGAATCAGATAACTTTCAAAAGTTTCCTAGAGGATTGGGTTCCATGTACCCATCAGTTGATGTTGAGTATCAATTAACAGCATCGGAATACATGAGTAGTATCACGCAGGATTACGATTGGGTTTCTTTTATGGGGCATGGCAATCCCACATGGTTGGAAAATGGCGTGATTGTAGATGATTTCTTGGACAATACGGTCTTTACTCCGGCTAGAGTATTTCATTTGGCGTCATGTAGTCCAACGGCTAATTACGGTGCTGACGGCTCTATAACATATCCGTCTATTGCTGCTG
The DNA here is from genome assembly GCA_902762305.1 of Fibrobacter succinogenes. Taxonomy (GTDB): domain Bacteria; phylum Fibrobacterota; class Fibrobacteria; order Fibrobacterales; family Fibrobacteraceae; genus Fibrobacter; species Fibrobacter succinogenes_I. The sequence continues at coordinate 142,330 of CACWNW010000008.1, forward strand.
CTCACTTATTTATGACTAATGGTGGCGGAGTTGCTGTGGTTGGAGCTTCCAAAACTAGTGGTGATAATCAATTTGATGATCAAATGTATGTCGCTGCACCGGGGAATTTCCTTGCAGAAGCATTTCTTAGGTGGGTGGATCATAGGGCAAATGAAGGGAACAATTACGGAGATGAGTCAATATACGATTGGTTCTATGCAGAATCCTATTGGGGGGATCCGTTCGTTTCTGTGGACGAAGATGATTACTATGATGGAAGTAATTTGTTTATGACTTTTGATGATCCGAACAAGGCCTGGACGAGTTCGGATGCGACACTTTCTTATGATGGGACGAATAAGATTGGCGACTATGGTTTTTCCCTTAAAATCGAGGGCAATGGCTATAAGGCTATAAGTTCTCCTGTTTTTGAAAATACGGATATTAATAACTTGACAAATCGTATTCTGCTGAATGTCTGGGTTCCGAATGATGTTCCTAATCCATATTGGATGGGCGATGTTCAGCTGTTTGTCGATATTCCGTCTTCCGGAGTCTACAACGCATGGATTGGTATTGCCTCGTTGAACGGTTTGAATGAAGGCTGGAATACGGTTTCCTTTGATCTGAACGAAAATTTGTATAATGCGCTAAATGGTCAGTACAACGATGCTCGTTTCATAATTACTTTAAATACAAATCAAGGCTTGGAAAGTTTCCGCATAGATAATATGCGGTTCGCTCCGAGAGTTTTGGCGCGTTCAGTAAAAAAAGAATTGGATTCTTATAGCCTGAATAGTAAAGTTGAAACCATTGATGTGAAGGCCGTTGGGCGTGATGGCGTAAATGTAGTGGTTTCTGAAGCTGGTTGGGTAGATGTTACTTTAGCAGATTTAAATGGACGTATTGTTGCAAAAGCACCGAAGTTTTATGCCCTGACTGGTGACAATTTCATTAATTGTGATTTTCAGAATGTTCGCCCTAATCGTTATTTCCTTGTAGCAAAGCAAAGAAATAATTTTATAGGGAAAATGATTGAACTTAAGTAATGCGTGATTAAGCAAAGGAGATTCGCATGGAAAAACGTAATGTCAATACATTTGTCTTTTGGGGCATAATCTGCCTACTTGCGAATATCCTTTGTACTTTCGCCGATGGCTATGATGGTGACCAAAGCTTCTGGGTGGGCTGGACGCAACAGCTCGTTGACGGGGGCTTTGGGAACTTCAAAGGCAATTACCCTCCTGTTTACGTTTTTTGGCTCTGGATAGTGGCGCATATTCATGACTTGTTCGGTATTGGTATCGGCAAGACGTTCTTCATGAAGTTCATGTGCCTCTGGCCTGTTTATTTTTCGCATGTGTTTTTGCTGGACTGGCTTTGCCGTTTCATGGACAGGTTCCACTATCCTGAATGGAAGCGGCATGCGCTTGCGGGCTTTGTCGCCCTGAATCCGGCCCTTTTGCTCGCGGGTCCCGTATGGGGGCAGGTGGACCTGTTCCCGGTGATGCTCGCGGTCGTTTCCATCTACTGCATGGCGCGTCGCCGTACGGCTTTCTTTGCGCCGATGCTCTACGTACTTTCGCTCCTTGCGAAATTCCAGATGATTCTCTTCCTCCCGGTGTTCGGCGGGCTTTTCCTCAAGCACTGGCGTTATTCCTGGCGCGGTCTTGTACTCATAATCCCTGCGGTGGCTCTCGTGCTCTTGCCGTACGCCCTGGGCGGGAATATGCTCGACATGCTTTCGCGCGCCTATATCAAGACTGTTGGTCAATACCCTTACGCGACATACAACGCGGCGAATTTGTGGTACATCTGGGCGGGTAATACGGCTTCCGATGCCGTTCCTGTATGGGGACTCGCCGAACACGGGCTTGGGTTCCTGTTCAAGCCGAGCATCATGGGCAAGGTGCTGTTTGTGCTGGTGTCCGTCTTTACGCTTGTCAAGACGCTGTTCAGCAGGAATATCCGTACCATATGGGGGCTCGCCTTCTTGAACGCGCTTGCCTTCTTTACGGTGCTCCCGGGCATGCATGAACGTTACCTGCTTTACGCCATCCCGGTGGGACTTTGCTGGCTTGTCTGGGACACGCGCCGTGCGGGCCTGTGGAGCGTTCTCGCGACCTTTGTTTCTGCCGTGAACGTTATGCTGATTGTTTCCTTCAAGGGACATTCCGTGTGGAACTTTGTTTCGGCGCTGTCGTGTGTGGTTCTTGTTCTTGCCGTGATTTCGTTCGCTTTCCCGAATCTCTGGCGCTGGGGCTATGCGAAAATCGCCCGCGTGAAATTCCCGCGCTTTGTGCCCTATGCGGTGTTGTCTGTGGTGCTCCTTGCGATGCTCGTGTCTCTTTTGGTGCAGATGCAGCCCGTCTCTGTTTCGAGAACGGATGAAAAGCAGATGTTGACAGAAATGTCTATGAAGGTTGTGCACCAGGATTACAAGAAACCCAAAATGAACCTTACTGTCGACGGGAGCCCCTTGCAGGTGCGCAACAGGGTTTACCGCGATGGCATCGGAACGCATGCCGCGTCGTTGTTGCGCTTCCGCCTGCCCGAAAACGCCGAGAGTTTCCATTTCGGGGTTGCCATTGACGATGAAACCTACGGAAATGGCGATTGTGAATTTTTTGTGAAGCTCGATGGCAGCGTTGTCTGGCAAAGCGGGCGCATGACGGGCAAGGACGCTCCCATATTCGATTCTGTTGCGGTGGATGGACATTCTATTCTGGAACTCGTTACGGAAGACCTTGGCTCGAATTCGAGCGACCATGCTGATTGGCTATTGCCTTACATAAAATTGCGATAATGTGTCTCGCGCTCGCCAATTTTGTATATTACTGGCTAAGTGAAGGATACGATTCCGTTCCCGTTGTCGTTTTGAAGCGACCGCGGGGGTTTCGGAGTTGTCCGGAGATGCTATCTGCTTGAGGAATTATGCGATTATTTGTGCTACTTGTATGTTTGCTGTCGGTCGGCCTGTGGGCGCGGCCAATAAATGACGGCAACAAGCTGTTTGCCAAGGGCGATTATGCCGGCGCTTTGGAAAAGTACATGAAGGCCCGCGAGGCCGAACCCGCGAACCCGCTCCTGTTCTACAATATCGGTACGTGCCAGTACAGGCTCGGCAACTACGAAGAGGCCAAGAAGGAACTGGAAAGCGCTGTGCGCATGCCCGACAAGAAGATGGCTGCGAAGGCCGCGTACAACCTGGCGAACACGCATTTCCGCATGGGCGAGAAGGCCGCCGAAGGCAGCGAACGCATTGCCGCGTGGCGCGAATCTGTGGCTTACTTGAAGAAGGCCATCGACCTCGACAATGGTTTCGAGAATGCGAAGAAGAACGTGGAAATCGTTCAGCGCAAGCTGAAGGAAGAACTCGACAAGCAGAAAGAGAACAAAGACCAGAATCAGGACCAGAACAACGACCAGAAACAGCCGCCGCTTTCCGAGAAGGCGAAGGAAGTCCTGGCGCGGGCACTCCAGCTCTGCAAGGACGGCAAGTACGCCGAAGCGAAGGAGATGCTCGAGAACCTGATTGCCGAAGACGAGACTGCGGGCCAGCTGAGCGGCCACGTGCAGCGCATCGACGACGTCATCGAAATCAAGGCCGGCCGCAAGCCCAAGGCCAAGATTGACGCGAGCAACACCGACAACGACCTGGAGGTAATCTAATGGCTATGAGCTATATGCCTTCTTGTCAATGTGAAAATCGTCATCCTGAGCGGCGAAACCGCGAAGGATCCAGACGTAATGTTCTTGTGTCTGTGTTGGTGGTTGTGTTCCTTTCCGTCGCGGCCTTTGCCGCCCCGAAGTCGGCGAGCGCCTACTACAGCGATGCCGCCTTCCAGTACATCGAAAACCGCCTGCCTTCTGCCGAGATTACCTGCAACGAGGGCCTGCAATACTACCCGAACGACCAGAAGTTGCAAATGCTCCTTGACCGCATCAAGGAAGCCAAGGACGAGCAGAAGAACGAGAACAAGAAGAACGACAAGAACCAGGACAACAACCAGGACCAGAATCAAGATCAGAATCAAGATCAGAACCAGGATCAGGACAAGGACCAGAATAAAGACCAGCAGAACCAGGACCAGAACGGTGACGGCAATTCCAGCGGGTCGGAGAGTTCTTCAAGTCAGGGTGATGACCAGAATCAGGACCAGAATGGCGGCGGCCAGTCCAGCAGCAGCCAGGGCGGCGAAAGTTCCGACAGCAATGGCGGGCAACAGCCCGAACAGCAGCCCGAGCAACCGCAGGAGAACTCCAGCGACAGCCAGGGTGGCGAAGACGAGCAGGAACAGCCCGTGCAGATGGGCGAGATGAGCCCCGAAGAGGCCGCACAGCTCCTGAAGGATTTCGACGAACAGAACGGCGAACGCAAACCCTGGAAACCCGTCCGCGGGCAAGCCAGACCTGTTAAGGACTGGTAAGGGTCCAATTAACTTATTTCAAAGCCTTCGCCCTGTCGCGGAGGCTTTCGTTATTCATGAATTACCCGTTCCTGCAAGGTGATGATAAGCCCGATGGGTTCGAGAACCCTCGAAAGCACGTCGATGCTCGGGTTTGCATTGCCATTCTCGATGGAGTTCACGGTCCGCAGGCTAACGCCCGACATTTCCGCAAGGTCCGCTTGCGTGATCTTCAGTTGCTTGCGCCTGTTGACGATTTGCTTTCCGAGGTTTGTCATATCCGCTAGTTCGTTTGCAACGAAAAGTGCAATATGTTGCTTATTTTTGTTGCAAAATACAATTTTATGTGGCTGGTTGTCATCGGAATGTGCAAAATATTGCGTATTTCGACGTCTGTTTTGTGGTGGAGTTCTTCCTGCGACCTCTCTTGGGTGCTCCGCCCTTAAAACCCAGACGCGACAAAAGTATCGTATCCGACTCCCCCATTTATATATATTTACGAAACAAACTAACCCCCTCTCTACCTAGCGTTTTTATATGGCTATCAAGAAGAACGAACTCTACTCTTCTCTCTGGGAATCTTGTGACAAACTGCGCGGCGGCATGGACGCAAGCCAGTACAAGGACTACATTCTGACGCTCGATATCAACGTCCCGGCAGGCGGTAGTTTTGACGACCTCGTCGCGCTCAAGAACAACAAGGACATTGGCGAAAAGATGGACAAGGCCATAGCGAAACTCGCCGAAGCAAACAACTTGACGGGTGTCATCGACAACGCAAAGTTCTTCGATAATTCCAAGTTCGGTAACGGCAAGGACATGGTCGATACCTTGACCGGCCTCGTGTCTATCTTTGAACGCCCGGAATTTAATTTCAGCAACAACAAGGCGGGCGGCGACGACATTCTGGGCGATGCCTACGAATACCTGATGCGCAACTTCGCTACCGAAAGCGGCAAGAGCAAGGGCCAGTTCTACACCCCGGCAGAAGTGAGCCGCATCTTGGCGAAAGTCATCGGCCTTGGGAAAGTCAAGAACAGGAACACGACCATTTACGACCCCGCATGCGGTTCGGGCTCGCTCCTCATCCGCGCAGCAGACGAAGCTCCCTTCGATATCGCCATTTACGGCCAGGAAAAAGAAACCGCGACGGCGGGCCTTGCAAAAATGAACCTGGTTCTCCACAACAAGGCAAGTGGCGAAATCAAGTCGGGCAACACGTTCTCGAACCCGCAATATTTGGACAACGGTGCACTGAAACGTTTCGACTTTGTGGTCGCGAATCCTCCGTTCTCGCTCAAGAACTGGACCGATGGCTTGCAGGAATTTGGCCGCTTCGACGGCTATGACGATCGCCCGCCCGAAAAGAACGGCGACTACGCCTGGCTTTTGCACATTCTCAAGTCGCTCAAGCCCACCGGCAAGGCGGCGGTGATTTTGCCACACGGCGTGCTGTTCCGTGGCAACGCCGAAGAGACTCTCCGCAAGAACATCATCGACCGCGGCTACATCAAGGGCATTATCGGGCTCCCCGCGAACCTTTTCTACGGCACGGGCATTCCCGCCTGCATCATCGTGATGGACAAGGAAGACGCTGCCGAACGCCAAGGGATGGGCGGCGGCATCTTCATGATTGACGCAAGCCACGACTTTGTGAAAGACGGCCCCAAGAACCGCCTGCGCGAACGCGACATCCACAAGATTGTGCAGACTTTCGTGAAACGCATCGAAGACGACCCCAAGTACGCGCGCTTTGTCCCGATGGAAGAAATCAAGGTCAAGAACGGCTACAACCTGAACATCCCGCGTTACATCGACAGCGGCGACACCGAAGACGAGCAGTCCATCGACGCCCATTTGAACGGCGGCATTCCCGCAGGCGACGTGGATTCCCTCAAGCGCTATTGGGATATTTTCCCGGGCCTCAAGGCAAAACTTTTCAAGAAATTCCGCGCGGGCTATTACCAGCTCAAGGTGGAAAAAGACGAAATCCGCAACGCCATCTTCAACGACGAAGAATTCAAAAACTACGCCGAACAGATAGACAACGCCTTTGACACTTGGCTCAAGAAATCTTCCAAGAAGTTGATGAACATCGACAACAAGGTGGACGCCAAGAAGTTTATCATTGAACTTTCGGAATCGTTGATAGACGAATTCCGCCACATTGAACTGGTGGACTTTTACGATGTTTACCAGGTGTTGCTCGCCTACTGGCAAGAGACCATGAGCGACGATGTTTTCGTGCTCAAGTACGACGGCTACATGGCCGGTGCCGAAATCGTGAAACTCTTTAAGAAAGAATCCAAGAAGGACGATGGCAAGAAAAAGGCCGAGCCCAAGGAAATCGGCTGGGAAGGCAAACTTTTGCCCAAGACCGTAATTGAGCGCGTTTACTTTGCCAAGGAACAGGCCGAAATCGAGCGTGCCGAACAAGTTGTCGCCGAAAGCGAATCCAGGCTCGAAGAATTCGTGGAAGAAAATAGCGGCGAAGGCAGTGTGCTGGCCGACTACGCCAAGGAAGGAAGCGAAGACCTGGACGCAAAGAAAATCGCCGTCAAACTGAAGGAACTGAAAAAGCAAAAGGCAAGCAACAAGAGCGAAGAATACGAAGTGCTCGCCAAATACACCGAACTTGCCACCACCGCGAAAAATCAGGCAGGCATTGTCAAGGAACTGAACAAGGCGCTGGACGAATCCGTCAAGAACAAGTATGCCGAACTCACCGAAAAAGAAATCAAGGACCTGCTCGTAAAACAGAAATGGAGCTTTGACATCTTCGAAGGAATCAAGAGCCTCTACGACACTACCAGCCACAAGATTGCAACCCGCGTGACCGAACTCGCCGACCGCTACGAAAACACGCTCCCGGACCTCGAAGCAACCGTCGCCGACTACGAAACCAAAGTCAAAAACCACCTCAAAGAAATGGGATTTACCTTTTAAATAAATTCTATAATCAAAAAGGGCATTCACTATATGAACGCATCACAAAGACAATCTATCCTTGATGTCATAGACGCTTTTTTTAGCGCCGAAAGCCAAAATCTTTTTGAAGAGGCTATGAGCAACAAGTATAAAGACGGTCTTCCAGAAAATGAATACTTTCTAGATTATTCTGTCCCTGACTTACTAGCCTTAGCAAAGAGAGTCTGCAAAAACTTTGAAATTAGATTGAATAGCGATGATTGGCAGCTATTGCCGTTTAATAACATTCCTGGTCAAACGCCCCAAGCTAACCTGCAGAGCTATTTACAGATGATCGTTGTTCATTTGAAAAATGCTAAGTATAAGGAGGTTGCCCAACCGTTACGTAATTTGGTAAGATATCAAATAGATAATGGATTTTATGGCATTTCCAATAAAAATACAATAACATCCACTGCGGATATAGAAAGCAAAAGCATTCAGATTTCAGAAAAATTGAAATCTATTGATGCTTTGAAAAAGGATGTAATGGATGTAAAAAACACAATAAACGAAGAATTAAAGAAGCAGGGGGATTTAAAAAAACAAATTCAAGATAATGTAAAATCAGCCAATGACAGCTTATTGAAAATCTCTGGAATTCAAAAAAATACGCAGACACTAGAACAATCCATCACCGATGCAAATACAAGATGCACAAATTTGATAACTGCGTTGCAAAATAAAGAGAACGAACTCCAAGAAAGGGAAAAAACTATTTCAGAACATATTAGTAAAACTGAGGCCTTCATGGACTCGTCCAAAGCCGTTTTTGGTGAAATCGCAAGAAATAGGTCAGAAGCAGAAGGACATCTTGCAGAAATAAAAAAAATGATGGGCTATATTGCTGACGGCACATTAAGCCATAGTTTTAATATGCGGAAGCAACGCATAAGCAAAAAAGTCACATTCTGGTTGATAACAAGTCTCGTAACATTAATTTTGACAATCATTTGGATTTGTGTAGTATTTACTTGTTTGAAAGCGAATACTGGTATGATATGGGCAGACATTTTGATAAATGTCATTAAATCTTCCTTGATGGTATTTGCATTTGGATACTCTCTAAATGAATACAATAAAGAGCGAACTTTATACGAAGAATATGCCTTTAGAGAATCAGTCGCCATTACATTAACCGCATATTTGCAGCAACTGGAATCCTGCTCTAAGGAAGAAATGCAAAAATTACTGATGGATACTGTTGAAAAATTATACACGAAACCAATTATATCGACTAAAGAGTACAAATTTTCAAAGCTTGACGCGGAATCGATTGCCGAATTGGTCAAACCTATTGCACAAAGCATAAATGAGTTAAAAAAATAATGACTGATAAACCAAAATTAAAACAGACCGAAGTCGGGATGATACCAAGCGATTGGGAAGTGAAAACGCTGGGTGAACTTGTGGATATGTCATCAGGAACAACGCCATCAAGGTTCAATGAAAAGAACTTTCAAGGCAATGTATGTTGGCTTTCTAGCGGAGAATTGAAATCTCATTATATATACAATACAAAAGAAAAAATTAGTGAAGACGCAGCTTCTTCAATGCGACTTTATCCAAAGGGAACCGTTGTTATTGCTATGTATGGTCTTGAAGCTGAAGGTGTTCGCGGTACATCTTCCATTCTTGCAAAAGAATGTACAATAAGTCAGGCTTGTATGGCATTTACCAATTTGAGAGAAATCAACAATGAATATTTTTACTATTGGTATGCAGCAAATGGCAATGAAATTGGAACAAAGTATGCTCAAGGAACTAAACAGCAAAATTTAAGTCCAGAGGTAATGAAAAATGTTATTATACCTCTTCCACCCACAATTGAAGAACAACAACGCATTGCAAATGCCCTCTCCGACGTTGACACCCTAATCGCGAACCTAGAAAAACTCATCGCCAAAAAGAAAAACATCAAACAAGGCGCAATGCAACAACTCCTCACCGGCAAGAAACGCCTCCCCGGATTCGCCCCCGCCAAACCCACCTACAAACAAACCGAACTCGGAAAGATTCCCACCGATTGGGAAGTGAAAAATGTCGGAAAGTTGTTAAAAATTGGACATGGACGAGACTACAAGAATTTAAAATCTGGCAACGTGCCTGTTTATGGAACGGGCGGTTATATGACTTCCGTTAACGATTGTCTTTATGATGGCGAAACGGTTTGTATTGGACGTAAAGGAACAATAGACAAGCCTTTTTATCACACAGGAAAGATTTGGACTGTTGATACGCTATTTTATACATACGGATTTAATAATTGCAATCCGAAATTTATCTACTACGCATTTTGCTTAGTTGATTGGTTTGCAATGAATGAGGCAAGTGGGGTTCCTAGCTTAACATCAAAAAATATTGAAGATGTTTTACTGCGAATTCCATCTTCAAAAGCAGAACAAACCGCCATCGCAAACATCCTCAGCGACATGGACACCGAAATCTCGGCCCTCGAAACCAAACTCGCAAAATACCGCACCCTCAAAACCGGCATGATGCAACAATTATTAACTGGAAAAGTGAGACTGAAATGACAAAGAAGAAAAAGGACAACGAACAAGGTTCTGTAAATCCGAATAAAAATCGAAATGATGTAGATTCTTATGTAACCAAGGAAATGAAAGATCAAAAGAATTCTTTCCCTCAGTTCTTTTCGGGTATAAAATTTGATTCTTTTCGTCATATAAAAAACATTAGGTTGGACTTTATCCATCCAATAACAGTAATCGCAGGCTCAAATAAATCCGGCAAAACAACAATTTTGCTGTCTATTGCTTGTAGTCATTATAATTTTATGCGAAGAAACGTAGTGTCAGGCAATATGTGTAGAAATACATGGGGAAACGTTTTGCGTTTTGTTTCGGGGGATGTTCAGGAGGATGATTGGACTTATTTTGTAGATTATCGAGAAGGTGACAAAATTGAAACGGAGAAAAGAGGACGAAGAAATAAAGATTCGAAAAAATGGAGCGGTGTTGCAAAAAAAGAAAATCAAATAGGGACACCGGAAGGTGGTAAAATAAATGGAGGTCGTCACGCATATTTAATAGATATGGATAGGATAATTCCTGCTCGTCATCTTTCTGATACAGAATATAAGAAGGTTAGAAAAAAGAATGGCGGAGAGGGAAATGAAGAGGTTAATGAATATCTATCATATATATTTGAGGACGAATATATTGTTAATAAAATAGCCTCTTCGGCAGATCGTGATTTATATTCTTTTTCAACGGAAAATAAATATTCTAGTTATAATTCGGCTTCGGGAGAGGATGCATTAACGAGAATTCTTCAAGATATAGTTTCGGCACCAAATGGGTCATTAATATTGATTGAAGAGATTGAAGTGGGCTTGCATCCTAAAATTCAAAGACGATTAATGGATGTATTATTTTATGAAGCATCAAAGAAACAAAAACAATTTATTGCGACCACACATTCCGCTACGATTCTTTCATCTGTTAGACCTGAATCAAGAATCTTTATAGATGCTTCAAATGGAATGCATAAAGTTATTCCTCAGATTAGTATTAATGCGGCTTTAACAAAAATGGATGCGGAGAATTATCCTATAGCGGATATATATGTTGAAGACGAACTCTCTCAAGCCATGGTTCAGTTAGCAATTGATGAGATAAATAAAACAAGGCCTGGTTTTACAAAATTAATAAAAGTAATTGTCGTTGGAAATGCGCAACTAACGTTTGATTTTTTTATGACTCGTAAAAAAATATATCGTGAGGATTGCATAAACAGAGGCTTTGCCTGTATTTTAGATGGGGATATGCGCCATATGGGCTCCGATGAGTTGCTTTTTTTCCATTATTCAGACAAATCTCCTGAAAAAATGCTAGTTACGGAATTTTTAAACCAATATAAAAACCCGCAATTGGCCTATCATTTAAAGAAAACTGATAATCATGCTTTATTTAAAAAAATGGTGGAATGGGATTTGGCTTCTTCTGAGAAAAATGCATTTGATGTTTGTTGGAAGGCTCTTTTAAGCACTTCTGGTGGACAAGAATATTTTCAGAATATGCAGGCTTTTATTATAAAGGTCTATCAATATTTTTCTAAAGAATTGTGATGATTGTTATTCGGGGGTAGAAAACCGTATATATGGGCTACAAAATATTCGTTTCATACAAGTATAAAGATAATAGCGTCTACCCTTTGAGTTCGTCTCGAAGCGGCTTTACTTTCCCATATGGAAATCATACTACAGTTCGCGACTATGTGGATAAACTGGAAACGTATTTTGACCATACGAGTAACATTTACAAAGGCGAATCTGACAATGAAGATTTGTCAAACTATTCCGAAGATGCAATTTGGGAAAAATTAAAGGATCGAATTTTTGATAGCTCCGTCACTATTGTAATGATTTCGCCGGGTATGAGAGAACCCTATCGATCAGAAAAGTCTCAATGGATCCCTTGGGAAATCTCATATTCATTACGTGAAACAACAAGGGGAGATAGAACTAGCCATTCTAACGCTATTTTAGCCGTTATACTTCCCGATTTCCACCATCGATATAATTACTTCACTGAGCCCCACTCATACCAACGACTAGACGGTCAAGGCATTCATCAAGACCCTGTATTCCCTATAATTCGAAAGAATATGAATAACAATCGGTGGGTTAAACCGTCTCCATTTTTGCATATGGGATTTCATTCTATTACAATAGACGACTCTTCATACATTCCGAGCGTAAAATGGGATGATTTTATTCAACATCCAATGGCTTATATTGAACACGTAATCAAGCGCAAAGAAAACATATCTCGCTATAATATATGCACAGATGTTGAATTTTATCGATGGAACTCATTGTTTTAAATGATATTAAAAATAGGAGCAAATAATGGAAATAGAAAAAGAAGACGAACGCCTGTATTTGCAGTTCCTGCAAAATAATATCGCCAGAATGAATACTAATTCCGCCCAAGCCAAAGGATGGTGCATTGCAATTGTGGCTGCGTTATTGGCAATCTTTTCCGAAACGAAAAATGAACTGTTTACTTGGATATGCTTAATACCAACTGTTCTATTCTGTATTCTGGATACATTATATTTGCAGCAAGAACACAAGTTTGTTGCAATGTATAATGATTATATAAGTGGTAAAGATTGTAAGCCCACTGTGTATACAATGCCCATGAAGTCTTATGAAAAAGGTTTCTGTGGTTTTCTTAAGGCTTTAAAATCCTGGTCTGTATTACTTGTGTATGGCCCGTTATTAGCCGTCATAATTACAATCATCTGTATGATTAAAGCGAATTGTTGTTAGTACGTAAAATGCTCAACAACTGCTGAATTTTGAATATAACGAATTTGAATGCCATTTTGCCGACATCGGTAAAATGGTTATTTAGGTAAAAATTGAATTTTTACCTACAATTACTGAATTCCGACATAAAGGATTCCGCCCCCTGACGGATGTCTTCCAGAATTTCCTTGTGAGTCATTTTGGAATGCCTCAGAGAGTTGTATTCGCGCAGTTTACGGATGTCTTCTGCATCAAAGCGGTTACTTATGTTAGGGAACTTCATAGTTCAATCTCCAAATATGTTTTCAGGGTGGCGGCGACTCTAAGCTTTTTTGCATATTCTATAAGTTTCGCGATGTTCCTGTCGGTGCGATGCAGATATGTCTTGAGAATTTCGGCACATACATCCAGGCCGATTTTGTTGCGGTATTTGATGGCGTCGCAGACGGAGCGTTCCAGGTCGGTAACGCGCACCTTGTGGCCATGGACTTCCGCCGCTGTGGTTCCGAACTCCAGCAGATGATCTGACCAGTAGTAAAGCGTCACGGGAGGGAATTCGGGCAATACGAGTTTGCGTTTGCGCGGGATGGCGATGCAAAATGCGGAGGGAATTTGCGTTGTCAGCTCGTAATGCTCCCATGCGGAATACATGCACAGCACGCCGCCGGGCACAAGAACATCTATGTCGAGTATCGTATCTGCCAGAGTGGCGGGTTCTGCAAACACTCCGGGGCGCAGGCGGAGCAGTTCGCCGGACTGGACTTTTTGCAATGCCTGGTGATACTGATAGGCGCTCATGTTTTCGCGAACCATGAAGCCTTCGGTATAGCCAATTTCTTTTCCGTCGTATTTGGGCATATCTCTAATATAATAAAATTACGGCGATTTTGCAAATATGCCGTAGAAAATTTAACATTTGAGGGCGATTTTCGCTTTAATGTTGCGTTTTGTCGGGATTTCGTCCAATTCTAACATTGTGTTTTGTTAAAATCGTTGCCAAAGAGATGTGTAGAAAAATGCTAGAAAAAAATTTTTCTTAGATAATTATATATTTATGTCGAGGTTCCTATGAGACTGACAAGAGTAAAGTATCGCAATTTTCGAGGATTTGAGGAAAAGGAATTTTCCCTGGATAGTCCGTTGGTGCTTTTTGTCGGCGACAATGCCAAAGGTAAGACCAGCGTCTTAAAGGGTATTGCTTTGGCTCTCTCATCATGGACATCAGCTTTCCCTGAAATTAAATTGCTCAAATATACATTGGATGATGTTCGTAAAGTTGCTGATCGTGAAGGTTCAGAGATTCCGACTTTTAACCCCTGCTCGGTATCAAACGTGCAATGCTGGATGAAAACAGATAGATTGCCCTTCCTTATGCCGGATTTTTTTGATTGGGTTCGTCCATACGGTCGCCATTCATACATGAATAAACTGAAACAAATAGCTAAAGAATATTTGGGGGTTATTGAAGAAGGAGGGGATGTTTCTTTACCTTATTTTGGCTTTTATGGAACGGGTCGCCTTTGGCATGTTGATAAACGTTGGATGGCTTTGAGGGGAAAAGACTTTTCTCGCGATTCTCGCTACAAAGCTTACCAAAATGCTCTTGATGCATCTTCGTCAGATGAAATGCTGCGAAAATGGATTGCCAAGCTAAGTCATGCTGAATTTATTGAATGGAAAAAATCATCTGTTTTAGCTTCTGTATGGACCTGCCTAAAGAAAATTATCCCTGATGTTACAAATGTTTATTGGAATCCAAAAGAAGACGATCTCGTTTTTGAATTCAAAAATGGCAAATCACTTCCACTGAGCAATTTGAGTGAAGGTCAAAGAATTGTTGCATCTTTGGTGACCGACTTGTGCATTCGCATTAGCTTGTTGAATCCTCATTTGAATGGAGAAGCTCGAAAGCTGACAGAGGGCGTAGTTTTAATTGACGAGATTGACTTGCATTTGCACCCGAAGTGGCAAAAGACGATTGTTCCTAATTTGAAGGACCTTTTCCCGAATATTCAGTTTATCCTGACTTCGCATTCTCCGTTTATTATTCAGTCTTTAGAAGGGGTTGATGGCGCGCGAATTATCAACCTGGATGACGATGAAAATCCATATGACTTCACACGTAGAAACAGCCGCAGCATAGAAGATATTGCAGAAAATGTGATGAACGTTAGTTTGCCGCAACGGAGTGAAAAATACCTTGCGATGAAGAGCGCTGCAAGAGAATATTTTGAGTTGCTGAGAAATGCGTCTGCATCTGAGGAACAAAAGAACTTGGCTCGAAATAAACTAAGAGAACTTACAATAAAATATGGATCTGACAATCCCGCCTATGCAGCATACCTTGAATCAAAAGCTGAATCTGCAGGAGTCGTCTAATGCGTCCGGTAAAAAAAGGCAAATGGCCTACAAATCAATTTGGATATATAAAGCTGCCTGCTGACTATCGAGATTTCCTTCCTGATTTGAAAGCAGATATTGGTCATTATTGTTCTTATTGTGAGTGCAGAACGCGGTCTTTAGATGTTGAACACGTAATCCCCAAATCAATAAACCCACAAAAATTGGAATATAATTGGTACAATTTACTTCTTTCATGTCCCAAATGTAATAGAGATTATAAAAAAGATTGGAATCCATCCCGTAGAGGTTATGTATGGCCTGATACGCACGATACCTTTGATATATATGAATATCATTGTGATGGTTCGATGTCCGTAAATAGTTCCGTTTCTCCATATGTTCAAATCATGGCTCAAAATACAATAAATTTGATGCATCTAAATTCAGAGAACTCGTCAGATGATGAACTTGTTGATATGAGAGCTGAAATGTGGGAAACTGCCAACGAAGATTTGGAAGATTATAACATTGGAAAGAAATTACCGGATCAAGTTGCCAAACATGCGAAAAAAACGGGTTACTGGTCTGTATGGATGACTGTTTTCAAGGATCATCCAGAGGTAACTCAAAAGATTGCGGACGCATTCCCAGGAACATTGCCAAAATACTGTACGCCATAGGGTATCCTTAAGGTGATTTATGGCCGAACCGAATATCAACATTCCCGAACGCAAGACGCAGGCGAAGGTAATCAAGTTCTTCAAGGACGAATTGCATTACGATTACCTGGGCAATTTGTGCGAAGTGGCGAACAAGAACATTCGCGATGATGATCTGTTTGCGTTCTTGGTGCGCAAGCGGCACTATTCGGAAACGGTTGCACGCAAGGCCATCGCCGATTTGCAACATGCGGCGGGCGACCTGCAGCAAGGTTTATATTCTGCGAACAAGACGGTTTACAATTTGCTGAAGTATTCGCATCCGGTTTCTGATGCGGATGGCGAAAATATCAGCGTCTATTACATTGATTTTAAAAATCCGGCCAACAACCATTTTGCCATTGCCGAAGAGGTGACCGTTAGCAGTTCTTTCGGTTCCAAACGCCCGGACCTTGTCGTTTATATAAACGGCATTGCGGTCGCAGTAATTGAACTCAAGAAGAGTTCCGTTTCTGTTGCTGATGGTATTCGCCAGAACCTGACGAACCAGAAGCATGATTTCATTGAGTCGTTCTTTACCACAATTCAGTATTGCCTGGCGGCAAACGAAAGCGAAGGTGTCCGCTACGGGACAATCGCCACGCCAGAGAAGAAGTACTTGACCTGGAAGCAGGAGGCATTCCGTGAACGCTTGCAGGAACTGGACGACAACGATTTGATTATCGATGATAAGAGTTCGTCGTTTGACGGCGTTCTCTTCGAGAGTCTTTATTCGCTGTTCAACAAGGTCCGCTTCCTAGACTTGATTCATAACTTTATCATTTTTGATAATGGTGTAAAGAAGGTCTGCCGCTACAATCAGTATTACGCAATTCACCGCACGTACAACAGGATTACCACGCAAAAGAAGGGCGGTATTGTATGGCACACGCAGGGTTCGGGCAAATCGCTCACGATGGTCTGGCTTGCCAAGCGCCTGCTGCTGAACAATCCGAGTCGCAGAATTTTGATTGTCACTGACCGCGATGAGTTAGACGACCAGATAGAACAGTTGTTCAAGGGTGTGGAAGAAAAGATTATTCGCACCAAGAGCGGTCGCGATTTGTTGGACCGTTTGAATTCTACCGAAGGTTCTATCATTTGTTCGCTGGTTCACAAGTTCGGTCGCCGTGGCGGTGAAGTTACTGACGGTGATTACGAAAAGTTCTTGAAAGAAATCAAGGATTCGTTGCCGCCGAACTTCAGCGTGAAAGGTGATTTTGTCGTATTCGTGGATGAGTGCCACCGCACGCAATCGGGCAAGTTGCACAAGGCGATGACGGCTTTGATGCCTAAGGCGATTTTCGTGGGCTTTACCGGCACGCCACTTTTGAAGAAAGACAAGAAGACGAGTCTGGAAGTTTTTGGAAGCTACATTCATACATACAAATTCGACGAAGGTGTGCGCGATCACGTGATTCTTGACTTGCGTTACGAAGGCCGCGATGTTCCGCAAGATCTCCGCTCTCGCGAAAAGATTGATGAATGGTTTGATCTGAAAACTCGTGGCATGACGCCTGTCGCGAAGGCAAAACTGAAAGCCCGTTGGGCGAATATGCGCACGGTTTATTCGTCTTACGACCGCCTGAAAGCGATTGCGAACGATATCATCCTTGATTTTGCAAAGGACGCCCGTTTGGCGGAAGGTCGCGGGAATGCTATCCTTGTCGCGGATTCCATTTTTACGGCTTGCCGCTTCTACGAAATTTTTCAGGCATTGGGTTTTAAGAAATGCGCTATCATTTCTTCTTATACGCCGAATCCGGGCGACCTGCGTACCGATACGGTGAGCCTCGATGAGGATACGGAAACTTTCAGGAAATACCAGATTTACCTGAAGATGGTCGGAGTCGAGGAAGGCGATGATACTTCTCGCATCGACAAGAAGGTGGAAGCTTTTGAGAAGGAAGCCAAACGCAAGTTCGTTGATGAACCGGCTAACATGAAGTTGCTCATTGTAGTCGATAAGCTGTTGACTGGTTTTGATGCTCCTCATTGCACATATCTGTATATCGACAAAAAGATGCAGGACCATGGCCTGTTCCAGGCGATTTGCCGCGTGAACCGTTTGGATGACGAGACGAAGCCCTTCGGTATCATTATCGACTACAAGGAACTTTTCGACGATGTGACCGACAGTATGAACAAATACACATCGGGTGCATTCGAAGGCTACGATGACAGCGATGTTGATGGCTTGATTAAGGACCGTGCGACTGAAGCCGAGAAATATTTCAACAAGATTCTTGAAGAAATCGAGACGCTTTGTGAAGACGTGAAGCCGCCTAAAGATGAGTCGGACTACATTCACTTTTTCTGTGGCGAAAATATCAGTTGGTTGAACAATCCGGAAGAATTTGAGGCACTTGCCCGCCTGCGTGAGCGGTTCTATTCGTTGGCGAGTAGCTTGGCCCGTGCGTTTGCCGAATTGAAATCACAGATTTTGTCGTTGCCCTATACCGAAGCCGAGTGGAACGAAAAAGAAAAGTGTACCAATGATTACGTGAATTTGCGTCAGGTGATTATGCAGGCGAGTGGTGACTTTGTTGATTTGAAAGCTTGCGAACCCGATATGCGGCATCTCATTGACAACTACATTGCCGCCGGTGATTCCACAAAGATTATTGAATTTGACGACACGACCTTGCTGGATATCATTGAACTCTGCAAGTTTGATTTGACGGCAGGCAAAAAGAAAGTTCGCGAAAGCGCCGCAGAAAAGATCGAAAACAACATCCGCCGCAAAATCGTTGACCAGATAAACGTCAACCCTGCGTACTACAACAAAATGTCAGAAATTCTTGACCAGTTGATTGAAGAACGCAAGAATGGGTTGATTGAATACAAAAAGTTGCTGGAACGCTATATTGAGCTTGCCAAGAAGGTAAATTCATCGGCTGCAAGCGAAGATTATCCGGTCTCCGTCAAGGGAAGTGCCGCAAAGCGTGCGATTTACGATAACTGCGGAAATGATGAGAAATTGACGAATAGAATTTATGACGCCGTCATGAGTAGCATGCAGGCCGATTTCCGCAACAGCCCGGTGAAAATCAACAAGATTAAGCGCGCTCTTTCCGAGGTCTTGGACGATGATGCCGAAGTTGACCGCGTTTATGAACTCATCAGCAAGCAGAGTGAGTTCTAATGCGGATGCAAGTGTCGGGCATTACAGTTGCCGTTACAAAAAAGGATATCAAGAACATTCACCTCTCGGTGATGCCGCCCGATGGTGCTGTGCGAATTTCTGCACCGCTGAATCTTTCCGACGAATCTATCAAGATTTTTGTGCGCACCAAGGTTGCCTGGATTAAACGCCAGCAAGAGAAATTTGCAAATCAGGCGCGCTTGAGCGAGCGCGAGTACGTTTCTGGTGAATCCATCTTTATTTTCGGTCGCCAGTATTATTTGCGTGTAGAACATGACCGTGCAAATGGATTTGTAATAGACGGGCAAAGTGTGGTTCTGACTGTTCGCGAAGCAAGTACCGCACAACAGCGCGAAAACTACGTGAACGAAAAACTCCGTGAAATGCTTGTCGCCGAAATTGAAAAACGCTTACCCGCATGGGAAAAGAAAACGCATTTAAAATGCAACGGCTGGCAAACCAAAATCATGCAGAACAAATGGGGCAGTTGCAACCCAGTAGGGAAACTTTGGTTTAATTTGCATTTGGCGCATACGCCTATCCGCTGCCTGGATTATGTGATTCTGCACGAACTCTTGCACCTGAAAGTTCGCCACCACAATAAAGATTATATCGCGCTACTTGACAAGTACATGCCCTTCTGGCAAGAAGTCCGCAAGGAACTCAATGATTTTGTCTTGATGCCGATGAAATAGAAGGTTGCAAGATTATTGTATTCTGAACCTATAGACGTTTTTGACTAGGGTTGTAATTGGCTTTAGTACTTGCTTCTCGGTTAATTGTTGCACAATCGTGGATAGCTTGGGAATAATCGATTGGGCTTGAAGTGCGTTTGAAAAACTATTTAGGGAGACGTTTTTCCTTGCATTTGAAAAAATTACCTTAAAGAGCTCTTCGAATTTTTTTGCGTCACTTAATTCTGGAGACAAGTCGATTACAATTTTTTCAGCGATGGAAAGATCTTTTTCTCCATGTTCAAATAGAACTAAGGTGGGGCTATAAGTTGGCTCAATGCCGGTTTTCTGGAAAAAATCTTTGCAATAGTCCATGAAAGCGTTCTCATCGAAGACGTATTCGTTGTTTTCGAAAATATATTTTAAACCATCTTCTGATGATCCATTTACATATCCGGGAAGATAAAGGTTAATATCTTTGCCTGAAAATGTATTGAACCATTTTAGTGCGGGATGGATGATTTCTTTTGCTTTGGAAAATGAGAAGTCGACTAACAGAACCCCTATAGTTGATTTGACGATTTTTGATTCTCGCTTGTTGAGTTCTTTGTGCATTGATTCTAAGGAGTCTGTTGGAATCAGTAGGTTTTCGATATTCATTTTTTTGTGATTTTGGAGTTTGTGTAACATCGTAAAATATACTCTGTTTGATGAATTGATGAAAAGTTATTTTATTCTTATTTCTCTGGCCGAATGGATATTTGTTTTTATTGCTTGCGTAGAAACAACGCTTTTCTCATTGAGTTTTGGCTTTAAAACATTTTGAACCCCTTTCCCGTTGTCTATTTTAAGTATATTCCCCCGTATGAAACTCGTCCCGCTTGCACTTTTTGCCATTTCTGCGGTGTTCCTTGCCGCCTGTAGCGATAATCCTGCCTTGCCGAGGGAGGAGCCCGCGTCTTCTTCCGAGAGGTCGCTGTCCTCGGCTCGGAATGTGCAGTCTTCTTCCCAGGGCAATTTGTCTTCGGCTCGAGATCCGCAGTCTTCGTCCAGCGAGAACGGGGCGGCTTCGTCGAGTGAAGGCGGGGTTTCGGCCGGCAGTTCCGCCGTCGAACCGGTTTCGAGCGCGGTGCCGGAATCTAGTGCGGGCGAGGCGTCCAGTTCCAGCGTGGCTCCGGCTTCTTCCGATGATGACGACGGGGACGACGGCAAGTGTACGGATTGCGACAGTTTCACTGCGGCCGACCCGACGCTCACCGAGAATGGGGGAAAGGGCTCCGTGACGACTTACGGGAGCATTACCGCGAAGGAGACCAGCCTGGGCGGTGCTTGCAACTACGGACAAACGAATATCCAGTATTACGCTGCCATCCATGTGAATGTCTCGCCGGGCGATAACAAGGGCCCGTGGCAGGGAGGTGCTGCCTGCGGTGGCTGCGTGCGCGTGAAGGCGAGGACTCCCGATGGCTGGAAGCGCGTGACGGTGCGCATCACCGACCGTTGCCCTGATGCGAATTGTGGTGTGGACCTGGGCGGTGCTCCGGCGGCCGACATCATGGGCGACCGCGTGGGCCGTTACTCGGGCGAATGGGAGTTCGTGAGCTGCGAGGGGGTCGAGGGCGTATGGGGCGATTCCACGTCGCTCTGGGTCAAGGAGGGCGCGAGCAAGTACTGGAGCATTGTCCAGGTGCGCAACCCGAGGGACATGGTGGATTCCATCGCGATTTACGGCGTGGACACGCAGGATTCCTATGGGCTCGAAATGGTCGTGGGCACCGAGAACTTCTGGACGGTCCCGCCGGAGGTCTTGCAGGCAGATGGCCGTTACCGCGTCGTGGTGAAGTACCGCACGGGCAGGGACGACGAATGGCTTGTTAAGGGCTCCGAGCTAGCCGTGCCCGAGGCGAACCTTTACCTCTACGAACACCGCGCGGCTCAGTAGTGGCCGCAAAAGCTCGCTGTTCTTTTTGTAAAAAAAATCTCATTTGAGGGGACTGCTGTAGAATATTTAGTTTGTTCGTGCTATATTTTCTATGTATTTGTTTAAGGAGGTTACGCATGAAAAAGATACTCTTGATACTCTGCATTCTTGCAGGGGCTAGTTTTGCCCAGATTAGTGTTTCGCTCGGGTTCGGACAGTCTCAGGGCATAGTCGGTGTCGGGTACACCATGTTGGATGGTCATCTATCCGCTAACGTCCATTTGGCGGCCTACAACTCAGATTACGATTTTATGGGGGGTATCGGGGTTGCCTATCGTTTTACAGGTTTGACTGGCCCTTACGTATTCCATTCTTCGGAATGGATAACCGGTGAAATTGTTGGCTTCTCGGTAACGAATGTGGGCACGGAGGATGCGGAATACACTGAGCATAGGAGGGATATCAATTACTGGCGATTGGTATTTGGTTTGGGGTATCAGCACATGTTCTTTAAGCATTTCGGTGCGTATTTCGAGATGGGCTTCGAGTTCTATGCTGGCAATGGCGGCTATTACACCCATTTCGGTGCTGACTATGGAACGCTTGATAACGACCAATTCGTTTCCCCTGCCGGTATCGGCATAGTCTTCGAATTCTAAAAAAAAGCGAAAAAAACAACAAAAAAAGCCGGTTTCGCGAGGAAATCGGCTTTTCGTGGATGATGCAGGGGTCGAACCTGCGACCCGCTGATTAAGAGTCAGCTGCTCTACCAACTGAGCTAATCATCCATTGTCGCTTGGACGTGCCCAATTATAGCAAAATCATGCCGTATGGCAAGGGTTTTGGCGGCATGTTCTAAAAATAAAACGTTTTGACCCGTCTTTCATCTAAAAGGAACCCTTTCCTGCATATTCACTAGTAACTAGTAACTAGTAACTGACAACTAAATTACTATATTCTCCCGCGTTGATTTTTATCAAACAGTTCACTTAATTAAATGGACACATTCCTATATGAATGAAACAGTACAGAATGCAGCCGATTCCGCAGTAGCCCCGGCCCCCGCCGCGGCCCCTGTCGCCGAAGAAGCTGTGCAGCAACCGGCTATCGTTGCAAGCGAACCGGCTGCCAAGGTGAAGGGCAAGTTCGACGAACAGCTCGGGCTCATGCTCCCCTCCGACGCAGCCCAGGTCCAGGCGCAGCTTTCTATGCCGGGCATGAGCGATGACATGGTTTACAAGATCGTGGAAACCCACGGTGGTAACCATGCGGTTCTCTACAAGACTTACGACCAGGCAGTGCTTGCCCGCGACGTGCGCGATTCCATCGAGAACGCCGCCGGCCACAAGGTTCTCCCCATCGCGAAGGCGAAGCTCGGGACCACCTACTGCAAGGGCGAATACTCCACCGAACAGGGCTGCAAGGGCGAATCCGACACGTTCGGCATCGGCTCCCTGGTTGAATTCCAGGCTACCGGCCTCATCGTGGTGATGTGCGTCATCATCGGTCTCACGGTGCTCTGCTACCTCATGAACTTCATCATGGCGAAGCTCGGCCTCAACAAGATCAAGGCTCCGGCCCCCGCGGTCAAGGCTGCTCCGGCTGCCGCCGCTGCTCCGGCCGCACCTCAAGCGATCGCCCCGGCCCACTGTGACTGGGACCCGAACGCCAAGAGCGTCCACCCGGGCTTCACCAACAAGCAGCTCCAGGCCTTCCTCGGCATTGCCGCCGTGGCCGCCTTGGAAGAACACCCCGGCATGAGCAACGACACGTTCCTTGCCCTGGTGACCGCCGCTGCGACCCAGGCCATCGGTCAGCCCTGCCGCGTGACCGCCTACAGAAACATTAACTCCCCTGCTTGGACGATCGTCAAGTAAGGCAAACTTTTAAAACTTAACAGGCTTATAGCCAGGAAAAATCAAAATGAAGAAAACAGTCCGTATCAGTTTCGAAGGCAAGACCTACGACGTCGAAGTTGAAGTTCTTGATTCCGCCGTCGCCGCCGCTCCGGCAGCTCCGGTCGCCGCTGCCCCCGCTGCCGCTCCTGCCGCAGCTCCCGCCGCAGCCGGTGGTACCGAAGTGAAGTGCCCGCTCGCCGGTTCTGTGTTCAAGCTGAAGGTCAAGGTTGGCGACAAGGTTGAAGCCAACCAGGAAGTGGCCATCATCGAAGCCCTCAAGATGGAAAACCCGGTCGTCGCTCCGTGCGCCGGCACCGTCAACTCCATCTCCGTCAAGGAAACCGATACCGTCGTCGACGGCCAGACCCTCATGACCATCGCCTAAGAGGTACAGATAAATGAGTTCACTCTTAAATTCGGTCGTCGAGTTCGCGTGCGATACCGGATTCGCATATGTCACCGGCCCCATGGTGATTATGTGGATCGTGAGTTTCGTGCTGATGTACTTGGCGATTGTCAAAAAGTATGAGCCGCTGCTGCTCTTGCCGATTTCTCTCGGCGCGCTGGCGGTGAATATCCCGAGCGCCGGGTTCTACGATGGCGGCTGGAGCATCGAAGGTATGTTCACGCCGACTGCCGGCCTCTACTACTACATCAGCCAGGGTATCCACCTGGAACTCTTCCCGCCCATCATCTTCTTGGGCGTGGGGGCCATGACGGACTTCGGACCGCTTATCGCCAACCCGCGTACGCTGCTCCTCGGCGGTGGCGCTCAGTTCGGCGTGTTCGCGACCATGTTCTGTGCCGTGGCTCTCGGTGGCTTTACTCTCGGTGAAGCAGCCTCCATCGGTATCATCGGCGGCGCCGACGGTCCGACCTCCATCTTCACTGCGAACAAACTTGCAAAGCACCTCATCGGACCTATCGCCGTGGCGGCCTACACCTACATGGCTCTCGTTCCGCTCATCCAGCCGCCTATCATGCGCCTGATGACCAACGACAAGGAAAGGAAGATTCGCATGAAGGCTCTCCGTCAGGTGAGCAAGGCCGAACGTATCGTGTTCGCCGTGATGGTGATGATCGTGTGCATCCTCGTGGTGCCCGATGCTTCTGCACTTATCATCATGCTTATGCTCGGTAACATCTTCAAGGAAGCCGGCGTCGTGGAACGTCTCGTGAAGACCTCTTCCAACGAACTCATGAACATCGTGACCATCTTCCTCGGTACTTCCGTGGGCCTCACGATGTCTGCCGACATCTTCCTGAAGCCGCAGACCCTCATGATTATCGCCATGGGCGTTGTCGCCTTCGGTTTCTCGACCGCTGCCGGCCTCTTCCTCGCGAAGATCATGAACTGGTGCTCTCCGAAGAACCCCGTGAACCCGCTCATCGGTTCTGCCGGCGTGTCCGCCGTGCCGATGGCTGCACGTGTTTCCCAGGTGGAAGGTGCCAAGTATGACCCGCAGAACTTCCTCTTGATGCACGCCATGGGCCCGAACGTGGCCGGCGTTATCGGTACCGCAGTCTGCGCCGGTTACATGATTTCCAGACTCTCGTAGCCTGGACCCTATCGCCACAAGTGGCTCCAGGGTGACATGTCATTCTGGAGGGGCGAAGCCCCGATAGAATCAGGCGAAGGATCCAGACCAGCAATATAAGGAATGCCCCCGGCAATCGCCGGGGGCTTCTTTGTTGACATTCTCCAGAATAAAATATATTTTCCTGTTGTTATCTGTAGGAGGAGGCGCATCCATGAAAAAATTGCTGCTTGTTGTTGTTTCCGTGCTTGCCGTGTATGCAAATGCGGCGAGGGAAATTGTTATGCAGGTGCCAAAACTTGTTGACGGCTGCTACCTGATTTCGAATGCTGCGGAACTCTATAAAGTAGCCTTTTCTTTTATGGATCCGAAGACGGATTGTGTTAAACTCACTGCCGATATCGTGGTGAACGAGAATGTTATTAAGGACGGTACGCTGAATGTGGCCGACACGGCGAATTTTGCAGTATGGCAGAGAAGCGCCTTCTTTGATTTTGGAGGCGTTTTTGACGGTCAAGGGCACACGATTTCGGGCCTGTACTTCAATGATTCCTCAATGGATCGAGTCGGCTTGTTTGGGAAGGTCGGCGTTTTTCGATCGGGAGGAATCATCGAGAATATCGTCATCAAGGACGTCCATCTTGTTGATACCTATTTTAAGGCTGGTAGCAATGTAGGGGGGCTTGTTGGAGAGGCTGAAGATGGAATAAACCTGGTCATAGAACGCAGTAGTGTTGACGGCATTATTGAGGGAGATGATCATGCAGGGGGATTGATTGGCTATCTGGACGATTCAAGATTTGTTTCTATATATGATAGTTACAATGCTGCCAGCGTAACGGCTACTTATTATACCGGAGGAATCGCGGGCTGCATGCTCTGGGGCGGTCATCTCAGGATTGCGAATGCGTACAATGTAGGTACGGTATCTGGCCAGAGGAAAATCGGTGGCATTATTGCGTACGTCGACGAAGATGCTGATGGACTGGAACTGATAAACGTATTTAATGTCGGACAGGTGGTTGCGTCGGAAGAAAATTCGTCAGATATAAACTCTTTTGGGTATATTGATGTTTATTCCCTTGACTCGTATGTCCTCGATAACGTATTCTTCCTTGGTTCAAATAAGGAAGGTGTAGGTACCTCCGTGACAGAAGAGCTGTTCGCTAACGGCACTGTCGCTTCGATAATGCACGGTTACAACTATGATGGTGTAGACGGCTCGATATGGGGACAGGGGGTCGGTGTTGACCCGTTGCCCAATTTTAGCGGAGTCGTGTCTGGTGCGGTGACATTGCCTTCGATTACGCTCAGCCTCGATACAGGCAGTGCGGAACTTTGGACGATGGAACTCCCGATTGGCTACCGCCATAGGATTCCCGATGTCAAGCGTGAAAATTACGAACTTTTTGGCTGGTACGACAATGCGGCGCTGACAGGTGAAAAAGTGACGCATGTACCCGAAACGCAAACGACCGACGTGAAGTTCTGGGGCCACTATGAGCCTGTGTACAAAGTCGTACTCGAGACGAGCGGAGGAACGGTTCCCGTAGACAGTATGGGATCTTATATACGCTCTGTGGGTGCGAAACTTCCGAACGGGGCCTTGCGTGAAGGTTATGTGTTTGCGGGCTGGTATACCAGTAGCGATTATAGCGGGAGTCCTGTTGATTCTATTGCTGCGACGGACGAAGGCGACAAGACCTTCTATGCAAAGTGGATAGAGATGCGCGCCCCGAAAAAGAATGCTGATGGCTGTTATGCCATTTCGGATGCTGGCGAACTCTACGGCTTTGCCGCAATCGTGAACGCGGAAGAGACGCTTGGCCCCAATAAGGCGGCATGTGCCGTCCTCACGCAGGATATCGTTGTCAACAGGAATGTGCTGGACTCAGCAGGCAAACTCAATGAGAAAGATGCCCTTGCGTTTGTGCCGTGGAACCCGATAGACAGCTTTATGGGAACCTTTGATGGGCAGATGCACACGATTTCGGGCTTGTACTTTATGAATTCCCTGAATACACAAGAGAGGGAAAGTGTTGGCTTTATTGCCAGCATGGGATACCTCGAGGAAGAGCCTGCCACTGTAAAGAATGTCGGTATTGTTGGTTCCTATTTCAAGAGCGGTGCGCGCTATGTGAGTGCGGTTGTCGGCAACGTGTTTGCTTATACCGAGACAGCAATTTGGGGCATAACGATTCCGCTATATGCGGAAGTCAGGAATACATACAGTACGTCTACGGTGTATTCTACCAATGAAAATGGTTATGCTGCGGGTTTAGTAGGCGGCCTCAGTTCTTATTCATATCTGCTCGTGGAAAATAGCTATAACGTTGGCGGAGTGGATGCCAAGTACGGTGCAGCCGGATTGGTCGGATATGCCGATGATAAACGAGTCCGTGTTGTGAACAGCTATAATGTCGGAAATGTCTATGGCGAGATGAGGAACCGCCTTGTTCTGAATACTTGTTATGGTTGTGAGTACGATGGAAGTAGTATCATAAACAGTTATTACCTCTACATAAAATCCTATGGAAAGAGCAATGGCGAAATTGGCGGTTATGCTGTAGATGAAGAGGAATTCGCCGATGGACGTGTTGCCCTTGCGTTGCACAATGGCGAAAATGGCGCTGTATGGGGCCAGAATGTCGGAGTGGACCCGTATCCCGTATTCTCTGGTACAGTTGAAAATTCTACTGCTACGTGGTACAACGTAACATTCCATACCTTTGAGGGCGATACGGCGACCTATTTCGATTACTACGTGGCCGGGTTTTACATAAATCTTCCCGTGGCGTCTTCGCCTATAGAACACATGCAGTTTGTCGGCTGGTACGGGACATCTGATTTTAGCGGTTCCGTGCAGACGTATATTTCTAGCAATGCGACAGGCGACAAGGAATTCTATGCCAAGTACGAGCCGAAATCGTATACCGTTCGTGTTGAAGCGAATGATCCCTATTGTGGTTATGTGGCTGGCTTCCCGAACGATGCGGAAGAGGCTGAGTATCCGTTCGGCAGCAGTGTGACCATAAAGGCGGTAGCGCTTGATTGCTTCTTCGATGAATGCTACGAGTTCAGGTATTGGGAAGATGCCCCTTCGATTACGAACCCCATCCGTACGGTCCTCGTTATGGGGGATACGACATTTGTCGCTCACTTCGAGATCGTCCCGGCAAGTTCGAGTTCCGGCGTCACATCGTCTAGCTCCAGTGCGAAGTCCTCCTCCAGCGTCACACCAAAATCTAGCAGCAGTGCGAGGTCTTCTTCTAGCGTCACACCAAAATCTAGCAGTAGCGTGAAGTCTAGTTCTAGCGTCACACCGAAGTCGAGCAGTAGCGCGAAGTCCAGTAGCTCTGCGAAGTCCTCTTCGAGCAAGGCGCCCAAGTCGTCCAGCTCGTGCAAGAACTGCTTTAACGTGGGCCTGCCTGTCGCTTCTGTCGCTCCGCAGTTCAATGTGGAAGTTGCCGGACGCAACATCTGGGTGACGGGTGCGGCCGATGCTGTGCGCGGTTCCCGAGACGGCGGCACCTATGTGCTGCTCGACATGCAGGGCCGCGTGCTCCGTAGGGGTGCGGTCGATGGCGCGAACTTCGCCATCCCGGTTGCGCGTGCGGGCGAGTACCTGGTGCGTATCGGCGACCGTGTGCGGCGCGTATCCGTGAAATAAGCGGCTCGCCATGCTTGTCCTCCCCGGTAAATTTGCCGGGGATTCTTTTTTTTATGTTCGACCGGTTTTGTTTTATATAATCGCCTTTTTGTTTTATGAAACGCGAATTTTGTTTTTTACTTTTGTGAAAATCTTTTATGATATCAAGAAATTGGCTAAATTTGTTTAAAAACTCCATTTTTGTTTTTTAGAAAATGTTGCAAAGGCGCGCGCGATTATCTAAATTTAAAGCAGAATGAAGTCGGTTATCGAATACAGGGATTACCGCGAGTACGTGCTCGAGTATTACCGCGAACGCAAGCGTTGTTCGGCGTTTACGTGGCGTGAGTTTGCACGGCTGGCCGGTTTTGCCTCGGGATCGTACTTGAAGCTTGTTTGCGACGGCAAGACGCGTCTCTTGGAAGAAGGAGCAAGGAAGACTGCGCTTGCGATGGGGTTGCTTGACTTCGAGTACGATTACTTCATTCTGATGGTGCGTTACGAGAACGCGAAGACGGAGGAGCATAAAAAGAAATGCTTCGAAGAGATGCAGGCGATTGCCGAGGCGAGCCACGTGAAAGTTCTGGGGAGCGAACTTTACGCCTATTACGAGACGTGGAAGCATTCCGTGGTGCGTGAGCTTGCAGTTGCTATGCCCGGCGCGAAGCCGCTCGAGATGGCGAAGGCCTGCCGGTACCCGATTTCTGCTGCCGACGTGAGCGAAAGCCTGCGTTTCCTTGTGCGCGAGGGCTTCTTGGTGCTTGAACCCGATGGCGGGTATAGGCAGACGAGCCGTTCGCTTTCTACGGGGCGCCTGAAGGTCGTCTCGGTGGCGGTTCATTCCATGCTGCGGCAGATGGGCGAGTTCGCGCTCGAGGCCTTCGATTCGCTCCCGATTTCGGAGCGGCATTTTAGCGGGATTACGATGGGCGTGACTGCCGAAAGCTACGAGAAGGTCCTGGACGAACTGGCGCGATGCCGCCAGCGTATCGTGTCGATTGTCGCATCAGAAAAGCATCCGGACAAGATTTGTCGCTTGAACATGCAGGTGTTCCCGTTGACAGAAAATTTAAATAGGGGTCCGGCCGAGCCGGAAAAAGGAGTGTAAGGTATGTCTATGCAAGGGATACCGGTGACAAAGTGGATTCGAGTTTTGCCTGCTGTCGTGCTTGGCGCGATGTTCTGGGCGTGTGCCGACAAGAATACCGCGGGTACGAGCGAAGAGAGCGAAGGCCTCTACGCCGTCAAGGACCTGGAAGTTGCGGGTGTCACGCAGAAGGGGCCCTTCGTGAAGGGTTCCTCCGTGACGGTGCGGGGAATCGATTGCCAGACGATGAAGCTCTCGGACGAAATTTTCGAAGGCACGGTCAAGAGCGACAAGGGCGACTTTGCCATCGGTGGCGTGACGCTCAAGTCGTCGTGCGCGGTGCTCGAGGTGACGGGCCGGTACTTGAACGAACTTTCCGGCAAGGAATCGTCTGAGGAGTTTACGCTCCATGTGCTGACGGATTTGAAGAAGCACAAGACGGTCAACGTCAACATCCTTACGCATCTGGAATACAATCGCGTGAAGTCGCTTGTGACCGGGAAGAATTTGTCTTTGGCAGAAGCGAAGGTGCAAGCGGAGCGCGAAGTGCTTGCCGCGTTTGACATTGCTTCGACCGCTACGGAATTCGAGGACATGAACATCCTGGAATCGGGCAGCGACAATGCGGCTCTCCTTGCCGTGAGCGTGCTGATGCAGGCGGATGCCGATGCGGCAGAAGTCGCTGAACGCACATACAAGGCCGCGGCTTCCATCGCGAGGAACGGCCTGTGGGATGATTCCGAAACGAAGAAGGAAATAGCAGAGTGGGCGCTCGGTGCCGAGGCTAGTGGCGAACTCGAGGCAATCCGCAAGAATGTCGAAAGCTGGAGCGATGCAGGTGTGGCTCCCGCTTTCGAAAATATCGTGGAGGATTTTGGCGAGGCGGCCGGCAGGAATCCTTATCTGAATCCTGAGGTGGAATACGATTCCCTTGTAGACATGCGCGATGGACAAATCTACGGCGCCGTGAAAATCGGAGGCCTGGTTTGGATGGCCGAGAACTTGAACTACTACGACACCGTGGCTGTGCCGAGCCTCAGGGACAGCAGCTGGTGCTACGACAAGAACCTTGCAAAATGTGCGGAGATGGGCCGGCTTTATGCGTGGGCGGTTGCCGGTTCGGTCTGCCCCGATGGCTGGCATTTGCCCGATACGACGGAGTGGAACGCGCTGTTTGATGCGGTGGGTGGCGATGCCTCTGCGCTCAAGTCGCAGGGCGGCTGGGACGACGGAAGTGGCATGAACGGTTCGGGATTCTCTGTTGTCGCCGGCGGGGAACGCTACCGCAGCGGCTCGTTTGATTCCGAGGGCCTCAAGGCCTATATATGGAGTTCCGTGGAAATTCCGGACGTAGAAGATGAATCTGCCTACGCGGTGTTTTTCGGGAGCGACGGCCAGGTGTCTTTCAAGAACTCGTCCAAGAATAACGGGCATTCGGTACGTTGCGTCAAGGACTAGGATAATATATATTGATTAAAAGGGTTGAGGCGAGAAGTATCATGAAGAAGTTCATTTTTACAGCAATCCTGTCGCTGCTTGCGGCTTACTCGTTTGCGGCGAACGGTACCATGAAGGGTGAAGGTACCATCGAAAGCCCGTTCCAGATCGAAGATTACGAAGACCTGAAGGCGATTGGCAAGGGCGCCTACCTGTATTCTTCGGCCTATGAGCTCATGGCCGATATCGACGCTTCGGCCTCGTATGGCGAATGGTGCAGCGACGGCGTGTGCAACGGGTTCATTCCCTTGGGACTCCAGAAGGATGCCGCGGGCGCTTCCGTTTTTACGGGCTATTTTTGGGGGCACGGATTTACGATCAGGAATATGCGTATATGGACGCCCTGTGCGCACAACGTGGGTTTTTTCGCGAACCTGGGTGGATTGGTCTCACATTTGAACTTTGATTCCCTTGTGGTGTGGGGCGGCCTGGATGATATCTATGCACCCCATTCGAAATATGTCGGTGCCGTTGCGGGCGCGGCTACCGGGTATATCCTCGATGTGCACGTTACAAAAGGCGAAGTGCAGGGCCTGCAGTATGTGGGCGGCATCGTGGGCAACATGGAAAAGACGACGGCCAATTTGGATAATGTCTCGTATGAGGGTGTTGTCCGTGGCGGATCCGCCGTAGGGGGGTTGGCCGGAGGATCCTATGGCACGATTGCCAAAAGCTCTGCGAATGTCAAGATATATGCGAAGGGAAACACAATTGGAGGTCTGGTTGGCTCAAATAAAGGAAATATTAAAAGAAGCGAAGCGACAGGTTCGATCCACCCCATCGGAAGTTCAATCTTCGATGTCGGCGGGCTTGTGGGGTATAACATAAGCGGTGGCCACATCTTCGCATCGAGGGCATCCGTGGATATTCTGCCTTTGACCACTGGGATTCCCGGAACTGATTTGGGCGGCCTGGTTGGAGACAACTATGGTACAATCGAACAGTCGTATGCTACGGGAAACGTGATTGGCAAAAATGGTGTCGGCGGCCTGGTTGGTAGCATCTATGGTGGGACTATCCGTAATTGCTTTGCCACGGGAGCGGTGAAGGGAAATAGGTATGTGGGCGGACTCGTTGGCGATGTAGAGGGATCGGTAAGTACATCGTACTCGGTCGGGCCTGTCGAAATCCTGGATACGACGGAAGTCGTGGATGTGGGTGGCCTGGTCGGTTGGGGAGAAGCGGATAGTTCCTACTGGAACGTGGAATTCTCCGGATTGGATACAAGCAGCGGCGGGACGGGGCTTTCCGATGCCGCCATGAAAAAGTTCGAAAGCTTTTTCGGATGGGACACCGAAATCTGGACTATCGACGAGGGGGAATCGTACCCCTACCTGGCCGTGTTCGGCAAGAAGCCCGATGCTGTCGTCTATGCGATTCCCACGGCGGCATCAAAGTGGCAGGAGAATCCGGTTGTCGCCGCGAACGTCGATACCGGCCGTGAATTGTTCGGCAAATGGACTGGCGCGAACTACCTGAATGCGGCGCGCGATTCCATCTACTACGGCTACAAGATCGGCTACGTCAAGGAATCCGATACCGTCTGGAGCACTTCGAGCTACATGGCTGTCCCGAACCGGATCGAGATTGCGACCCTCGAAGACCTGCAGAAGATCGGCAGGCATGTCGGATTCCCGCTGTTTGCAAATTACGAGTTGACGGCCGATATCGATGCGTCCGGTGCTGATTTTGAACCCATCGGTGACGAGCGTGTCTTGTTTACGGGTGGCTTCGACGGCAAGAACCATACCATCAGTGGATTCAGGATTGATGGCCGCAGTAAGGATTATTCCGGACTTTTCGGGAAGGCGGAAAAGGCTGTCTTCAGGAACATAGTCTTCAGGAACGCGAATGTCAGCGCGAAGAAAATGGTTGGCGTGCTTGCAGGCCGGATCGATAAGTCGATTGTGAGCAACGTTGTCTCATACAACGCGACGGTCAAGGGCCATAGCAATGTCGGTGGACTTATCGGTATAGCGTACACGAACGTCATGGATCGCCTCGCGAGTACGGGCGCCGTCACGGGAGATACCTGTGTCGGAGGTCTTTTCGGGGCGTTCGCGTCGAAGTTGACAGATGCCTATTCCGTGAATGTCGTCAAGGGTCATTATTGGGTTGGGGGCGTTATGGGCGGTGCGAATTTGGATTTCCATAATGCCGATACCGTCCTCAATGTTTACTCCGCGAGCCTTGTGAAGGGCCCCCGCAAGCGTATCGAGGGAATTGCCGGATCCGTGGAGGATTCCTACTACGACGAGAAGTATGCGGACATATACTTCGACAGCACGCTTATGCCTTCCGAATGGCAGGTCGATCGGTACGAGTTGGGTGAAGCGCTCCCGACTGATTCCCTGCTGAAGCGGGCCACGTTCAAGGGGTTCGACTTTGAGTCCGTGTGGACTATTCAGGAAGGCGTGTCGTATCCTTATTTCAAGGAAATGGACCCCTCGCTTCCGGGAACATTGGTCGATGACGGAACGAGCTATGCCCTGGTGGGCGAAGGTACGGCGGAAAAACCGTTCCTGATTACCTGCTACGACGATCTCAAGAATGTCGGCAAGCATGAATTCGGCCTGGACGCCCATTACGAATTGCAGGGATTTTATGCAAGCGAATCCGCGACGGACAACTGCGTCGACGGCGTGTGCGCCGGTTTTGAGCCTATCGGCGGAACCGAAGGTTTCAGCGGGACGTTTACCGGAAACAGGGCCGGCATTTTCAATCTGACCATCAACCGCCCCGACGAGGATTATGTCGGCCTGTTCACGAAACTCAATCCCGGTGCCAAGGTTTCGGGAATAGGGTTGGCCCAGAGCACCATTGTCGGCAGGAACTATGTGGGTAGCATTGCCGGACTGGACAAGGGTGCCGACCTTGAGCGCGTGGGTGCGGAAAAAGACCTGGTCGTTCGCGGCAACAACTATGTCGGCATGGTTGTCGGGGCGAAGGAAGGTGGCTCTGCGAAATACAACCATGTCAACGGTACGGTCGAAGGCAACGATTATGTCGGATCCTTTGCCGGAAGCTCCAAGAACGCTTCCTATACAGACAACCTTTCCTGGGCGAGTGTTCAGGGCAACGCCAATGTCGGCGGCTTTGTCGGTATCGATTCCGCTTCGGCGTACACGAACATCTACAGCGTAAGCCATGTGCTCGGTAACGCGAATGTCGGGAACCTGGCGGGGGCGAGCGAGAAGTCGACCTACAAGTCGGTCTACTACGATGGCGAAGTGTGGCAGTTCGACAACAGCAGTGTCGGAAAGTCGCTCACGACGGCCGAAATGCTGGATTCGGCTTCTTACGAGGGCTGGGAATTCGGGACGGTGTGGCTGAAACATGCCGCAGATGCCTATCCCATCCTCGCATGGACAGACGGTGTCAAGTTGATTTACCCTGTCAGGACACACGATGTGAAATTCCAGATGGAAGGTTCCGGCACCGAGGAAGACCCGTTCCTCGTCAAGACATACGACGATCTCAAGGCGATCGGCTACGGGAAATACAAGCTGTCGGCTGTTTATCGTCTTGCAAACGATATCGATGCGTCGGCCTCCTCGAATGAATTGTATTACGTGGATTCTGCCGAGAGCTATTCGCAGGTGAATTTCGCCAATGGTTTCCCGTCTATCGGGAAGTATCGCGAAAATTCCAAGGGCCTATTCGGAGGCTCCTATGAACACGGGACGGATACGACCTTTACTGGCAAATTCCACGGGAACGGTCATGTGATATACGACCTATCCACGAGCACGCACCAAGCGTACCACAATTCGGGATTCTTCCTTGCTATCGATTCTTTGGCAATCGTGGATAGCCTTGAAATAAGGTTTGTGGAGTTCTCCGGCGTTACAGCAGGCCTTGCCTATGTGAACAGGGGAACTGTAGATAACGTAGCTGTCAAGTGCGATAATCTGGAGGCCGATGTGGGACTTGTCTACCGGAACGAGGGCACCATCCGGCAGAGTTCTTTCGAGGGTTTCTTCGGCGGTTACGGAATCTACGGGCGTTTCGGCCCTCGCGGGGGTGGCCTGGTCTATATCAACGAGGGAACCATATCGGAATGCTACGTCAATGCGGATGTCGAACGGGATATGCCGTATGTCATAGCCGGCTTTGCCGTGGAGAATCACGGAATAATCGAAAATTCGTTCTCGATGGGTGATGTACTCGGAATGAACGATTCCGCCTATTCGGCTGTTTATCTGAATACGGGTGTCATCAGCAAGTCTTATTCTGTCGGAAAGGGCTATCGCGCCTTTGCATACGAGAACAAGGGTTCCATCGAAAATTCGTACGCTCTCAAGACGAGGTATTTTGTGGAACAGTCCGACAACGGGAAGCTTGTCAACGGCACGAATTACCATACGTCCCAGGAGGCCTCCATGGGAGCTATGTACATGCGTAATGAATACAGCGATTTTGATTTCGATTCCGTGTGGTTCATCAAGGAAGGTTTCTCGACACCGATGCTGCGCGGCATGCCGAACATGCCTGTGCCTATGAGCGTGACTCTGCGGTTCGAAGGGAACGAGTCGCTTGAAAAGAGGGTTTGCGATAAAATTATCGAAGATACCTTCGTGATGGATTCGTCGGCGACGAAATTGGTCAAGCTGAACGTCGCGACCATTGTCCGACTTGATTCCTTGGAAAAGGCTAAGAATCCCTCTGGAACGTTCGTCATCCTGTATAACGTGGGAATGGTGCTCGGAAATGACACGCTCTGGAGCGATGAGACCCTTGCGGTACTGGAGCTCGAGAAATCTGTTGGCTTGCGTAAGGTTGCCACCCCGTCGGGAGCCCGCTTCGGTGCCGCCTTCCGAGGCTCGAATGTGGCGCTCCGTTTCGAGATTCCTGCCGCGGGTGCAGTGAAGTTTATGCTCATGGACATGCAGGGCCGTGCCGTTTACGCGGCTGACCTTGGAAAGCGAGCGGCGGGCACCCATTCCGAAACGATTGCCGCCGAAGGAATCGCCCGTGGCCGCTACGTCGGCGTGTTGCAGGTGAACGGCAAGGTGACCGAAAAAATTTTGATGGCTAGAGACTAGGAGAGAGAAAGATGATGAAGTTGCGTTTTGTTTTCGCTGCCGTTCTGTCGCTGCTTGCGATCCATTCGTTCGCGGCGAACGGCACCATGAAGGGTGAGGGTTCTGCCGAAAAGCCTTTCCAGATCGAGGATTACGAAGACCTGAAGGCGATAGGCAAGGGCGCCTACCTGTATTCATCGAATTATGTGCTGACTGCCGATATCGACGCTTCGGCATCGGAGCATGAGATGTGCAGTGACGAGGGCGGTTGCAACGGCTTTATCCCTATCGGCAAGTACAAGGACGCCGCCGACAGTACTGCGTTCTGGGGTACCATCGACGGCCAGAACCATACGATCAGCAACTTGAAAATCTGGATGCCTTGTAGAAGCGATGTCGGCTTTATCGTTTACTTGGTAGGAACAGTCCGCAATTTAAATTTTGACCGTCTGGTGGTGACGGGGGGGGTCAAGGAATCTCGGCATGTCGGTAGCGTAACGCCTAGGCTTATCGGCTCTATAGAAAACGTGCACGTCACGAATGGATTTGTGCAGGGGGAGGAACGCGTGGGTGGCATCGTTGGGGGGGCATTAAAGGCCATTGGGTATGGCAATGTCAAGGGGAGTGTTTACAACGTATCGTTCCAAGGCGAGATCAAGGGTAAGACCTGCGTGGGAGGCATTGTCGGCGAATCGGGTATCTCGGTGAACGAAGCTGTTGCGAATGTGGATATCATTGCTACGAACGCATACATCGGCGGCATTGTCGGGTATAATTCTGGCTATGTAACGAATAGCCGTGCGAGTGGCACTATAACGCCTGCTTACGAGGAAGTGGATGATGTCGGCGGCATTGCTGGGTATTCTGGCCGATGGGCGACGATTTCACGGTGTGTTTCGGAAATGGATTTGCTGAACGTAACCCGTTCATCGATGATTTGCCACCTTGACGAAGGCGTGGGCGGAATTGTTGGAACCAATCATGGTTCTGTGAGTGAATCGTATGCCAAGGGTACTATAGAAGGTACGGAGGATGTGGGCGGAATTGCTGGGGTGAGTTATGGCAGTATTCAGAATACTTTTGCCTTAGGTAGCGTCAAGGGCGTAGAATCTGTCGGCGGCCTTGTCGGTGGAAATGCGTATCATGCCTACGATGATAGCCATGGGTCTATTCTCAACAGCTATGCCGCCAATGTGGTCAAGGGCGAATTGGATGTTGGCGGGCTTGTCGGCTTCAATAGCGAAATGGTAGAGAGTTCCTATTGGAATACTGAAATTTCGGGACTCGATACGAGTGCGGGCGGTACGGGACTTACTACTGCAAAGATGATGAAGTTCTCTTCGTTTGCTGGTTGGGATACTCTCGGTTATGACGGGTATTTTCCGGTCTATCTGGATACGTGCGATTACTATTCGCTTTTCCGATATTGCTTTCATGTTACCGGCAGCTATGTCAATATCTGGAAAATAGACGAAGGTAAATCTTTCCCGTATCTTGGAATAATTTCTACTGTACCGGCGTCCACGGTTCCGGTCGCAGTTCCCACATTTGCTTCGAAGTGGCAGGAACAGCCGAAGGTTGCTGCGATGGTAGATATCGGCGAGGAACTGTTCGGCAAATGGCTGGATTTAGCTCAGGTAAACGAAACGAAGGATTCAATTTATTATTGGTACCGAATCGGCTATGCGGTTGGTTCCGATACGGTCTGGGGAACGTCTAGCTACATGGCCGTACCGAATAAAATTGAAATTTCGACTTATGCCCAGCTCAAGAAAATCGGTCGTGATGTTGCGTATCCGCTGATGGCCAATTATGAACTGACGGCGGATATCGATGCGTCTTCGTCGAAGTTCGAACCTATCGGTGACAGTATACGTGCATTTACGGGAATGTTTGACGGTAAGAACCATACCATCAGGAATCTGGAAATCGATGAACCCGATCGCGATTTTACGGGCTTGTTCGGATATGTCGAGGATGCCATAATCGAGAATTTGACGCTAGAAAATGCGAAAGTGACTGGCTCTTGGATGGTCGGTGCTTTGGCTGGTGAAATACGTACTTCTATTGTTCTCCATGTTGTTTCGTTGAACGGCGATGTCCAGGGTGAGGAGTCTGTCGGTGGCTTGATTGGCTCCTGTATTGCCGATAGCATTAGATTTGTCGGGACTACAGGGAAAGTCAAGGGAAGAGAAGAAGTTGGTGGCCTAATCGGTTATATGGATGGTCGCTTTAGGTTGTCCGATGCATTCTCGGTCAATGTTGTCAAGGGCTATGAGGATGTTGGTGGTGCTATTGGCTACAATTACGAATTTGGTTCACAAGAAGGAAGTAGATCTATTTTGCGCATCTATTCGGCAAGCATGATCAAGGCTCCGGAAAATGAGAGAGAAGGGCTTTCCGGGCATGACTACTACATGCTGGACGAAGGGACATGCTTCTTTGATAGTACCGTTGCGCACGCGAGAAGGGGTGGACTTCCGACTGCGACAATGCTGAAAAAATCTACCTATGCGGGTTACGATTTTGATTCTGTGTGGGAAATCCAGGAAGGCGTTTCTTACCCGTATTTCAAGGGCATGGCCCCGATATTGCCCGGCACGCTCATAGACGATGGTACGGTAAATGTGCTCGCCGGCGCCGGTACCGAAAGGAGTCCCTACAAGATTGGCAGCTATGATGAACTCAAGTACATTGGCAAGTACGAATACGGACTCGACAAGTACTACAAACTTGTCGGCAATATCAATGCCCAGTCTTCGTTCAAGGAAAACTGCAATGCTGATAGCAGCCTGTGCAAGGGATTCGAACCGATTGGCGAATTCAGCGGCGTGTTCATTGGGAACAATAAGGTGATTGCGGGCCTGAATATCAACCGACCCGACGAGGATTCGGTTGGCCTGTTCCGCGTATTGGCAAGTGGCGCCAAGGTGACTGGAATAGTGTTTGATACGGCCTCGTATTTTGGGGAAAATTATTCACTCAGTTATAGCCATGATAAGGGCTTCATTCGCGGCAAGAACTACGTCGGCGCTCTCGCCGGTGTCGATAAGGGCGGTGAGGTTGAAAGAATTTTCATGAAATATGATGTCTCCGGTGAAAATTATGTGGGCGGAATTGTCGGAAAGAAAACGGCGGGTTCCATTTCCTTGAGTGCATCGAGGTTCAAGGTGCTCGGCGAGGAATATGTGGGTGGTCTTGCGGGCTTACTGTATAAGGCCGATGTGACGGATTGCTATTCTATTGCGAATGTAGTGGGAACGAAGTATGTTGGCGGTTTGGCAGGTTATTCCGACAATGCAAATGTGAAAAATTCCTTTGCCGCAGGTAATATCGAAGGTGGGTCGAAATGGGGAGGCCTTGCTGGTGCCGACAATAAATCGATGTACGCTTCGGCCTATTATGATTCGTCTCTCTGGTGTGTCAATACGACTGCCGCAGGGGAACTTCGCAGTACACAGCAGATGGTCAAAAAGGAAAACTACAAAGGATGGGATTTCGATACAACATGGAATATCGCCGCAGATACAACTTATCCCTATTTGGCATGGCTTACTAAAGCTTACTACTTATCCAAAACAATGAAGGAAAAAATTTATCCGAATTTAAATGTGGATCAGACTATGCTGAAAATGGTGGGGTCCGGTACAGAGCAAGATCCGTTCCTGATTAAGACTTACGGTGACCTCAAATCCATTGGCTTCGGCAAATATAAGCTTTCGTCTGTATATCGCCTTGCTAATGATATCGACGCCTCTGTATCTAAGACTGATTCCCTTTTTAGCGGACGCGGGATAGGGTTTAAGCCTATTGGTAAAAAGGAAAATTTGGAAGAATATTGTAACTGTTATGGAGTTGTTCTTGGCGGTTATTCGAGTCAGGACTCTTCAAGATTGTTTACCGGAAAGATTTATGGCGGTGGCTACAGTATCGACGGCCTCTTTATGAGTTATTATGACAGTGAACCGAAGGGCTTTATAGACACAATTGCAAAAACGGGTGTTGTTGATAGTCTGACTTTTAAGAATTATAATATAATCGCGAACGGTGGTTCCGAATATCTTGGGGCTCTAGCTTCTGTGAATATGGGCTTGGTAAGCCACATTGATATGGATGTTTCTCTGGGAAATTATTATAAAGGAGCCGGCCTTGTATATGACAATAAGGGACGTATTGAAAGTTGCTCGGTCAAGGGAACATTTGATGGAGGTGGTATTGCAGGTGTCTCTGTAATGAATGACGGAGATATTGTCAATACGAAAGTTGACGCAGAATGGATTGACTCTTCGTCGTTTGCCAGCGGAATTACGTTGGTCAACAGGGGCCTTATCGAAAATGTTTCCGCTAATGTATCGATATATGGCGGCTCTGGTCCGATAGCGGGAATTGCGACGCTGAATACGGGTAAAGGGCAAATTGTTGATGCGTCTGCAAATATTGATGCGAAGGTGGTTAGGCGAAATGGTGTCGTGTCTTATTCCGTTGAACACAAAATAATGGATTACGAATACGAGTACTATGATGTCGATGGAATAGGTGGCCTTGTCGCAATTGATAGCGGAATCATCAGGAACTCTACGGCATCCGGTGTTATTGACGCTCCGCAATCGGCCTATGTTGGCGGTTTGGTTGGCAAGGCTTATGGCGGGGAGCTGAAAGGCCTGCATGCGTCTGTCGATATTACAGGAATGAGTGCTATTGGCGGATTGGTTGGCCTGAATCAAACAAGTATTTCTGAAAGCTAT
Source organism: Fibrobacter succinogenes (assembly GCA_902762305.1). GTDB lineage: Bacteria > Fibrobacterota > Fibrobacteria > Fibrobacterales > Fibrobacteraceae > Fibrobacter > Fibrobacter succinogenes_I. The sequence goes on from CACWNW010000008.1 coordinate 183,182, forward strand.
GCGACAGGAAATGTCAAGGGAGTTTCGGCATATGGATCTTCTGGGGCTTTTGTTGGGCAAAATGATGGTCGGATTGATCGTTCGTTTGCAATAGGAGATGTGGAAAGTGGTAGTGGTTTTGTCGGCATGAATAATGGTGTCATCAAACAATCCTATTCAACAGGAGATGTTGAGGGTCGTGGCAGCTTTGCTGGAATAAATCAGTCTGTAATTGAAGATTGCTATTCGACAGGTGATGTGTATCTGAGAGATGATGCTTATGGTTTTGGTTTTGTTGTTGTTAATGGCAATGATGCTTTGGTTCGTGGATACGCTTCTGGTAATGTTAAAAATGGAATGCTCCTTTGTGGGGGCTTGCCGTCGATTTCGCAGCCTTCGGACGAGTTCTACTACCTTGCCGACAACTGCATCGATTCTTTGTCGAAGGGCGTGGGGCTTACGTCGAGTCAGATGACGCAGAAAAAATCCTTCTCCGCGTTCGATTTCGATTCCGTGTGGTACATGAAGGAGGGTGTGACCTACCCGCTGCTCCGCGGTATGCCGAACCCGCCGATGGTTGCGGATGAGAAGGCCGTGTACAAGGACAATGTTGGACTTACGAAGGATATCCACGTCAGGCTGCTCGAAGATGCCTTCGTGATGGATACGACGGCAACGAAGGTGCTCGCGCTGGATTACGCAAGCGAGGCCCTGCTCGATTCCCTCGAGAAAGCAAAGTCACCGTTCGGGAAATTTGAGGTCTCCTACCGCGTGGGTATTTTGCTTGACTCCGACACGCTCTGGAGCAGGCCCGCCACGATGCGGCTTGAACTCGAGAAAACCATCGGAATTCCCGAAATTGCTTCTGCGCATGGTCGCGGGTTCGGTGCCGCGTTCCGTGGCCCGCATGTGGCGCTTCGCTTCGAGATTCCTGCTGCGGGTGCTGTGAAATTCTCGCTTATGGATTTGCAGGGGCGCGTCGTTTATGCGATGGACCTCGGCAACCGTGCGGTGGGCGCCTACTTCGAGACTCTCGCTGCTGCCGGAATTTCCCGCGGCCGTTATGTCGGCGTGCTGCAGGTGGACGGCCGTGTCACCGACAAGGTCTTGATGCTCAGAAAATAGACCGCGCAAAACCGTTTGCGAATAGATTCAGGCCCGCTTGCGTGGGCCTTTTTGTATCCTGGCGCTCATCCTGTATTCCTGGAATACAGACTTTGTGTTCCAATATTGCTAAAATTGTAAAATTTACACAAAAATGGTAAAATCTGCTCAAAAACAGCATTTTTGTGTTCTAAAATTGTGAAAACAACCTATATTTGTGTACATGAAGGAAATCATTGAATATACAGATTACCGCAAGTTCATTCAGGATTACTACGATGAACGCAAGCGCAGCTCGGCATTCACGTGGCGCGATTTCGCGCGTGAGGCCGGGTTCTCGTCGGCAGTTTACCTGAAGTACGTTTGTGAGGGGAAGAAGAACCTGAGCGTAGGGGCCGCCGGTTCTGTCGCAAGCGCCATGGGCCTCGCCGGTTTCGAAAGCACATACTTTGTCCTGATGGTTTCGTATGCCCATGCAAAGGGGGATGAGGCGAAGCGGGCCGCGTTCGAGGAAAGGTGTGCGCTGGCGAGAGCCCATAAGGTGCGCGTGCTCGGGAACGAGGAATTCGACTATTTCAAGTCGTGGAAGAATCCGGTTCTGCGCGAACTTGCCCCGCATATGCCGGGCGCAAAACCGCTCGAGATGGCGCACGCCTGCAAACAGAAGATTTCTGCTGCCGAAGTGAGCGAGACGCTCGACTTTCTGGTGCGTTCAAAACTCCTGAAGAAGGACAGGGAAGGGAACTACCGCCAGACGGATAAGTCCATTTCTATGGGCCCGGTGGATGCGGTTCCCGTGGCGGCCCGCGACATGCAGCGGCAAATGGGGGAGTTCGCGGTGAAGGCCCTGGACCTGCCGCTTTCTGAACGCGACATGTCGGGGCTTACCCTCGGGCTTACGCGCCGTGCGTACGAACGGATTCGGAAGGAACTGGCTGATTGCCGCCGCCGCATCGTGGCCATTGCCGCGGAAGACGACGAGACGGAACAGGTGTATCGCCTGAACTTGCAGCTGTTCCCGATGAGCGAGAAATTGAATACTGAAAATAAAATTGATAAGGAGGAAAAAAATGAAAAGGTTTAAGTACAAGTTTTTTGGGGAGTGTTTGGTTTTTTCGTTGGTGTTTGCCATCCTGTTGACTTTCTTTGCCGCCTGTTCCAAGGACGTAGCTGGCGGTTCATCGGAAGATGCTGGCTTCCTTGCGCTTATAAACAAGAAAATCTCGGGTGCCGTGCAGAAGGGACCCTTTGTAACGGGCTCCAGTGTGGTCCTCAGGGAAACGTCGGCAGCGGGGAACCTTGAACCTACGGGTAGGGAATTTGAGACAACGGTCGTCAATGACGAGGGTAAATTTAAGTTTGGAGATCTTGATCTGGAATGCCAGTATGTGCTGCTTTCTGCCGAGGGCTACTATACCCGCGAATCTGACGGTTCTCGTTCTGAATGCCCTGTGCGCCTTGATGCGGCTACTAATTTGAACAAACGCAATACGGCGAACATCAACCTCCTGACGCATTTTGAGTACAAGCGAGTTCTGAAATTGGTCGAGGAAGGTAAGACTTTCGCCGAAGCCAAGAAACAGGCTTCCCGGGAAGTTCTCGGTGCGTTCGGGGTCGAGATAGAAGTCTCTTCTGCGGAGGACCTGGATATATTCAATACATCGGAAGGCGACAGGATCCTTTACATCATCAGTCAATATGTTGATAACAGTATATGGGAGCCTTGGGACGGCGAAGGCGGCGATTCTGCCTTTTGGGCCTATCTTTATGGCGAAGATAGTGACAATCGCAATATAGACTGTTCTAGATTGCAGGCCTTTATTGACGGGTTCGCTGACGATTATGCCGATGACGGTGTCCTCAGCGATACCATTATGCAATGGCTCGCGTCGGATGCCTATTTTGACATTCGGGAATACCGCCGCCTGGAAGGCTTCGATTATGAAACGTGGGAAAAGGATGAGTATTCGCTAGAGGCTTATGAGAAATTTAACGATAGGAAACAAAGATACGAATTCGGCAAGTCCCTGTTCTTGAACTATATGGGGCTCGAGATGTGCACAGAAGACCTTTTAGGGGAATATAGGGAATTCTACAAGCCGATCAAGGGTTTGGATACCACTGATTATTCGCGGGTGCTCAGGGATGGTTATTTCCTTTGCGACGGTTCTATTTGGAAATTGACGACGAAAGGATACTTGGATTCGCTCAAGATGAAAATTGACCATGAATCCGGAATGATGACGGATCCGCGAGATGGAAGGACTTACAAGACGGTCGGCTTTGAGTTCAATGGAATAAAGTATGAATGGATGGCGGAAGACCTCAAGTACAAATCCTCTTCAGGGCTCTACAGTTGGACGACAGCCTTGCAAATTGACAAAAAATACATGAAGAAGGCTGTTGAAGAAGGTGTGGTTGGATCGAAACATCAAGGAATCTGCCCTGACGGTTGGCATGTGTCCAATGACTTGGAATGGAGAGCCTTGGTTGGTTATGTCGGGGATTATCATAACTTGTTCACTGGAAGATGGGATGGCTTTGGTATGCTCTATAATCGATTTGACTTCAACCTTGAACTTCCTAAGGGCGAAAAGGAAATTATAGAATATCACACATATCCGGCTGTTTATGTTGCTCAAGATGTTTCCGAAGACATTGAATTTTGGATGAGTGTGTATGAAGATTCCCATGATGAAGAACTTTTGGAAATGGTTGAGAGCCTTCGTGAGAATGGGAGGCATGGTTATGCCAATGTCTTCTTTGCTGTCGCGTATAATTGGGGATCTTATATATCAAATGAACCGCAAAAATCGGGTCGTATCCGTTGCGTGAAGGATTAGGAGAATAGGGTATGTTTAAGCAAAAGGATTTGAATATGAAAAAATGGTTTTTGCCGGCATTTGCTTCTACGGCACTCTTTATGGCCGCGTGTACCAGCTCCGACGGGGAAAACCTTGCGGGGGGCACCTCGGAAGATGCGGGAATCACCGCGGTCAAGGACTGGGAAGTGGCGGGTGTGTCGCAGAAGGGGCCGTTCGTTACGGGTTCCGCAGTAACGGTGCAGGAACTTGACGGCATCACGCTCAAGCAGACGGGCAAGAGCTTCAAGGGCACCATCAAGAGCGACAAGGGCGACTTCGCCATCAAGGATATCAATCTGCAGTCGCAGTATGCTATCCTCGAGGCCTCGGGTTACTACCGCGATGAGATTACGGGCAAGAAGTCCACGGGTACGGTGACGCTCCGCGCGCTGACCGATCTCAGCAACCGCAAGATGGTGAACATCAACCTGCTCACGCACCTGGAATACGAGCGCGTGATGTACCTCGTAACCGAGAAGAAGAAATCTATTGCAGCGGCAAAGGCGCAGGCGGACGAGGAAATCCTTGCGGCGTTCGGCATCGAGGGCGACTTCGGGAATTCCGAAGACCTGAATATCTTCGAGTCGGGCGACGGCAACGCGGCACTGCTTGCAATAAGCGTGCTGATGCATGCGGATGCCGACGTGGCGGGCCTTACCGAGCGCATGGGCGAGTTCAGTATCGCGATTGCGGAAGGCGGTGACTGGGAAGATGCCGATACCAAGGCCGTGATTGCGGACTGGGCGTGCGATGCCGACCTCAAGGGGACTCTCGCGAATGTGCGGGGGAATGTCGAAGACTGGAAGTATGCGGATTCCGTGCCCGCCTTCGAGAAGTACGTGACGAACTTCTGGTGGGACAACTACGGACTCGGCCAGTGCACCTCGAAGCGCGAGGGCGATACCAAGCGCAACGTGAACAAGCTGAGCAAGCTGTATAACGAGTACTTCGTGTGCGAAGGCGGCCGCTGGCTGATTCCGGGCGATGATGCAAAATCTTCCAGTTCTGTGGAATCGCCGAACTCGTCGTCCAGTTCCGAAAATCCGCCTAGCAGTTCGTCCATCGATTCGGGAGAACCTGTTTTCGGTGAATTGACGGATGCCCGCGATGGTCGTGTCTACAAGACTGTGAAGCTCGGGTCGCAGGAATGGATGGCGGAAAACCTGAACTATGCCGCCGAAGGCAGCCTCTGCTACGAAAATGACGAAAAGAATTGCGAAAAATATGGCCGCCTCTATAACTGGGAAGTTGCCTTGGATACATCGAACAGGGGATGTGGCGACAACTTCTCCGGGTGCAGGCTCCGTAGCGATTTCCATCCCCGTGAAGGAATATGCCCCGATGGCTGGCACGTGCCGGAACACGCGGAATGGGACACGCTGTTTGCGTATGCCGATGCCCATGGCGAAGGCGAAAGCGCCGCGGATGCCTTGCAGGCGTATTACCGGGACGATTATCTCGAGAAAACTTATTCCTCGGATCGCTTCGGCTTCAATGTGGTCCCTGCGGGCGTGTTTAATGGCAATGAATTTTCCGGGCTTGGAACTTCGACGGAATTCTGGACGGCCTCGATAGAAACGACGGATTGGCTGAGCTATATTTCGATTACTCCTTCGACAATCCATTTCGTCAAGGGTTCCGGATCCAATGTGTATATGACGCATATCAGCCATGCCGTTTCCGTCCGCTGCGTCAAGGGACAGGGCGGGAAAAGGAACGGCTATGATTTTGATGCCCCGCGATATGAGGAGGACTTGCCGGAAGAAGTCGGGTTTATCCAGGATTATGTTTCGGATAAGGATCGCAGGGCATGGAATGACGATTCGCTTATGACATTCTGGTATGTCCGCCATATAACAGGTTCGGAAAGCGTGCATACGAGCGGCAGAAATTATTCGCAGTATGTGTCCGTTTCTCTGGAGGATGATGCCAGGGATAGCCTGGAACAGTTCAAGGGCGTGCTCGTGGAAAACGGATTTGCCTACGTGAAGTCGGATTCTATCGGCCAGGCGACGTATAACGGGAGGGACGGCATTTACTTTATGCACGAGGTGGCGACAAGCGATTCGAAGGTCCGTCGCGATTATTATGAAAAGGAAACCGCCAAGGCGAGGTACGTAATTGTGGTCCTTGTCGGGGCGAATGTCTCGGCAGGAGAAAGTTCGACGGTGTTCAGGTATGGCTACTCCATAGAAGTCCATACTTACTATAAGCCAAAATCGTAATGCAGGTAACAGAGCCTCTTTAGGAGGAGGACAACGAATGCCCCGCCAATCTGGCGGGGCTTTTGCTATTGCTATGTTCCGGGATCATGTTCTCAGAACATGCAGTCATGTTCCAAAATGCCGATTTTTTCAAAATTCGCCTAAAAGTGGTAAAATTTAGCTAAAATCGCCATATTTATGTCCCAAATGCGCGAAATGTAGGTATATTTGTACCCATGAAGGAAATCGTTGAATATACGGATTACCGCAAGTATATCCTGGACTATTACGAAGAGCGCAAGCGCTGTTCCGTCTTTTCGTGGCAGAAGTTCGCCCAGGATGCCGGCTTCTCGTCGGCGGTATTCCTGAAGTATGTCTGCGAGGGGAAAAAGAACCTGAGCATCGGATCCGCGGGTTCTGTCGCGAGCGCCATGGGGCTCGCCGGCTATGAACAGACTTACTTTGTGCTGATGGTCTCGTATGCGCATGCGAAAAGCGACAAGGCGAAACGTGCCGCGTTCGAGGAACGCTGTGCGCTTGCGAAGGCGCACAAGATGCGCGTGCTGGGCAAGGACGAGTTCGACTATTTCAAGTCGTGGAAGAATCCGGTGTTGCGCGAGCTTGCCCCGCATATGCCGGGTGCCAAACCTCTCGAGATGGCGCGCGCCTGCAGCCCCTCGATTACCGCGGCCGAGGTAACCGAGACGCTGAATTTTTTGGTAAGGATGAAGCTCCTGAAGAAGGACAGGGACGGAAACTACCACCAGACGGACAAGACCATCACGATGGGCGACATGGATGTGGTGCCCGTGGCGGCCCGCGAACTGCAGCGCCAGATGGGGGAATTCGCGATCAAGGCTATCGACCTGCCGCTTTCGGAACGCACCATGTCCGGGTTCGTGCTCGGCCTTACGGAACGCTCGTACGAACGCATCCGCAAGGAGATGGCGGATTTCTACCGCCGCGTCGTGGCGATTGCGACCGAAGAGGACGAGACGGAACGCGTGTACCGCATGAACATGCAATTGTTCCCGCTGAGCAAGCGGATTGAAACCAAGAAGGATTTGAAAAATAAAAAGGGGTAAAAGGAAATGAAAGGTGCGATGAATAAGATTTTTGTGGCTGCCGTCATGGCTGTTTTTGCGGTGGCGTGTTCCACCAAGAATGATGTTTCGGGCGGAGCTTCGGGAGACATGGGCATTGTCGCGAAGGATATCGCGGGCGAAGCGCAGAAGGGCCCGTTCGTAAAGGGTTCCGCCGTGACGGCTCGCGGAATCGACTGCAAGACGATGAAACTGACTGGAGAAGTTTTCGAAAGTGTTGCCAAGAGCGACAAGGGCGACTTTACGTTTGACGATGTGACGCTTTCTTCTACGTGCGCGGTGTTCGAGGCGGCAGGAAAGTATCGCGATGAACTCTCCGGCAAGGAATCGGCGGGCGAGATTACGCTCCATGCGCTGACCGATTTGACGGACCGCAAGAAGGTGAACATCAACGTGCTTACCGAGCTGGAATACGAACGCGTGATGTACCTAGTGACCGAGAAGGGCAAGAAGTTCGCGGATGCAAAGGAACAGGCCGAGAAGGAAGTGCTTGCATCATTCGGCATCGCAGGTGACTTCGACAATTCCGAAGACCTGACCATCTATGAAAGCGGTGATGGCAACGCTGCCCTGCTTGCGGTGAGCGTGCTGATGCTGGCGAAAACGGATGAGGCAGGCCTTGCAAAGCGCATCGAAAAATTCGCCGACTCGTTCGCGGAAACTGGCAAGTGGAACGATGACAAGACGAAGGCCATGATTGAAGAGTGGCAGGTTGTCGCTACGGCCGACGGCACGCTCGATTCGATTCGCAAGAATGTCGAGGGCTGGGGCTATGCCGACGTGGTTCCCGCTTTCGAGAAGTATGTGGAAGCTTTCGGGGCAGATGTCATCCCCGCCTCGAGCGATAGCGAGACAAGTGTGTCCAGTAGCAGTTCTGCAAACGCGGGCAGCGAATACGACGCAACTGCAAATACGCTCAAGGACCTGCGCGACGGCAAGGTTTACAAGACTGTGAAAATCGGCGATCAGGTGTGGATGGCGGAGAACTTGAACTTTGAAACAGCGGCCAGTTCTTGCTACAACGATTCGTCGAAATACTGCGACAAGTATGGCCGGCTGTACACCTGGGCTACGGCGGTAGGCAAGTCGGAGGAAGAGTGCGGACCCGGAAAAGAATGCAATCTGCCATCTGGGAATATTCGTGGTGTTTGCCCCGATGGTTGGTATTTGCCTAACGAAGCTGATTTCGTGACCTTGATCGAGGTTGTGGGCGGCGAAAAAGATGCCGGCACTAAACTGAAGTCTACCAGCGGCTGGAATGACGATGATGGTGAAAGCGGCAACGGTACTGACGCTTTCGGGTTCTCGGCGCTGGCTGCTGGCATCAGCAACGCGGGTTACTACGGCGTGGGTTCCACTACGAGCTTCTGGGGTTCTACGGAGTGCGGTAGCGAGGGCGTTCCGGAGACCGGTAACGGCTGCGCATATGCGATGTGGTTGGACTATGACGACGTCAACGTAAGCTTGAGGAGTTATGCCGCTAAGGATTTGGGGTACTCGGTCCGTTGCGTCAAACTTGATGAAGGAACGGTTCCGAAATCCAGCAGCGCCGCAAAATCTTCATCAAATGATGTGGATGTTTTCGACTGGAGCATTCCGAAGGAAGCTTACTTGAATCCTGATATCAATTACGGCGAAATGACGGACTCCCGTGACGGGCAGGTGTACAAGACCGTAAAAATCGGTAACCAGACTTGGATGGCCGAAAATCTGAACTACTCCGACAGCGTTGTGACGCCGAGCCTCAAAGGCAAGAGCTGGTGCTTCGATAATGACCCTGAAAAGTGTAAGGTGACAGGCCGTCTCTACACCTGGTCGGCGGCGATAGACTCGGTGGCTCTTGCGAACGATGCGGAGAATCCTCGAACTTGCGGGAATCCCGATGCTTGCAAATTTGCAGATGACGTGCAGGGCATTTGCCCGAGTGGCTGGCATTTGCCTTCGTACGATGAATGGTATACCCTGGTTTCCGAACTAGGGGGCGAAAAAGCGGCTGGCCCAATTCTCAAATCGAAAATCGGATGGAACAAAAAAATGGGTGCAGATGAAGTTGGTTTTTCCGCGTTGCCGTCGGGTGTTTGGGATGGTTCCGGTGATTTTGGTGTTGAGGGTGCGTACTTTTGGAGTGCGACTGATGCGGCGACCTTCCAGTCGGACAATGTCAGTGTGATGTCTTTAGAAAATGAAGTTGAAAGTGTCATTCTGGCCCATGCGGGAAAATACTTTGGCCTAAGCGTCCGCTGCGTGAAGGATTAAATTTAGGGAAAGGGAGAACAAGATATGTTCACGAGAAAGGAATCGGTATTGAAGTGGGGCGCTGCACTCGGGGTGTTTGCGGTGGGCGCCATGTTCTGGGCGTGTTCCGGCAAGGACGGTGTCGCGGGCGGCGCCTCGGGAGACATGGGCATTGTCGCGAAGGATATCGCGGGCGAAGCGCAGAAGGGCCCTTTCGTGAAGGGTTCCGTCGTGACCGTGCAGGGAATCGACTGCAAGACGCTTGAACTGACTGACGAAATTTTTGAAGGCAAGGTCAAGAGCGACAAGGGCGATTTCGCGTTTGACGATGTGACGCTTTCCTCTACGTGCGCACTGTTCGAGGCGACGGGTAAATATCGCAACGAACTTACCGGCAAGAAGTCTTCCGAGGAGTTGACGCTCCATGCATTGACGGATTTGAAGGACCGCAAGAACGTGAACATCAACGTGCTCACTGAACTGGAATACGAACGCCTGATGTTCCTCGTGACCGAGAAGGGCAAGAAGTTCGCGGATGCGAAGGAGCGCGCGGAGAAGGAAGTGCTTGCGGCGTTCGGTATCGAGGGCGACTTCGACAATTCCGAGGACCTGACCATCTATGAAAGTGGCGACGGCAACGCGGCCCTGCTTGCGGTGAGCGTGCTGATGCTGGCGGAAACTGACGATGCAGGCCTTGTAAAGCGCATCGAGAAGTTCGCGGACTCGTTCGCGGAAACGGGCAAGTGGAACGATGACAAGACGAAGGCTACGATTGAAGAGTGGCAGGTGGTCGCTACGGCCGACGGAACGCTGGATTCGATTCGCAAGAATGTCGAGGGCTGGGGTTATGCCGACGTGGTGCCCGCATTCGAGAAGTACATCGAAGTCTTCGGCGACACCGTCATCCTGAGCAGCGACAGCGAATCCTCTTCCAGCGTCACACCGAAGTCGAGCGATAGCGAGACAAGTGTGTCCAGTAGCAGTTCTGAGCCTGCCGAAGGCTCGTTTACAGACCCTCGTGACGGCAAAACCTACAGGACCGTAAAAATCGGTGACCAGGTGTGGATGGCGGAAAACCTGAACATTGAAACAGATTCCAGTTACTGCTATAATGATTCCACTAAATATTGTTCAAAGTATGGCCGCCTTTACTCATGGGCTGTTGCGAATAGTGTGTGCCCTGAAGGCTGGCACCTGCCGACAATAGATGAATTTGAAACGTTGTTCGCTACGGTCGGTGGGGATTCGGTTGCAGGCGCGAAACTCAAGTCTACGAGTGGCTGGAATAGTAACGGCAATGGTACGGATGATTTCGGCTTCACTGTGTTGCCTGCTGGTGGCTGGATGTGCAAGGACTTTGTGGGCGAGGCTGCTGTCTTCTGGACTTCTGAATGGAACGAAGGGTACGATGATTATGTGTATGGTATAAAATTGTACACAGATAATACCATTGTGCGCCTGACCTACAGAAGCATGTATTACGCGTACTCGGTACGCTGTGTAAAGGGTAGTGCCACTGTTCCACCATCCAGCAGCAGCTCAAAGCCTGTCGAAACATCTAGCAGTTCCGGGAACTCATCGAGTTCGGAGTTTAAAAGAGTGCTGTGTAATGTGGATACAGACAAGAACTGCTTTAAGGACGAACGCGACGGCCAGACTTACAGGATGGTAAAAATCGGCAATCAGGTGTGGATGGCGGAGAACATGAACTACGAAACGGCAGGCAGCTATTGCTATAACGATTATGCCGAAAACTGCAAAAATTATGGACGCCTATACACCTGGGGAGCGGCCATGGATAGTGCCGGTGTATGGAGTACGGACGGCAAGGGCTGCGGACGTCATATACTCGATGGGGATGGCTTTGTGTGCTCTGCGACATTCCCTGTGCGTGGAGTATGCCCCGAAGGCTGGCACTTGCCCGATACGACAGAATGGTATATCTTGTTCGCCGCGGTAGGGGGACAATCATCTTCCGGCAAAGCGCTGAAGTCAACGTCCGGATGGGATAAATGGGATGATAATGGCAACGGTGAAGATACTTATGGCTTCTCGGGACTTCCTGCAGGTGCTTCAAGCTACGACATGTTCCAATTCGCGTTGTTCTGGAGTTCTGTGGAACACTATACGGGGGGATACAACATTGATGCGTACGGTATGAGTTTGTATTATAAAAGTGCTGTTGCGAGTTTGTATAGAGAACCTAAAAGCGCCCAATTTTCCGTCCGTTGCTTGAAAAATGATGACGCGACTGTTCCGAAATCCAGCAGTTCTGTAGGATCTTCTTCCAGTGTCACACCGCAGTCGAGCAGCAGTAAGGGAAATGGCAGCTCCTCCGGCGTCACACCGCAGTCGAGCTCTAGCTCGACAAGTGTGTCTAGTAGCAGTTCGGTTGCTTTGGCGACATCGTGCAAGACTGAAACCAAAGACAATTGCGAATATGGAACTTTGGTCGATTCCCGCGACGGCCAGACTTACAAGACTGTAGAAATCGGCAATCAGGTGTGGATGGCGGAAAACCTGAACTATGCTTACACAGGAGTTCCCTTTAGCTGGAATGGCCACACCTCTAATTCTTCTAGCTGGTGTTATGGCGACGACCCTGCCAACTGCACCAAGTACGGTCGTCTTTACACTTGGGCTGCGGCTATTGACTCGGTTGCGTTGTATGACGGTGGCAATGGCGTAGACTGCGGTTATGGCAAGACCTGTACGCTGCCCACAAAGGTGCGTGGTGTTTGCCCCGAGGGTTGGCACTTGCCTACGCAAACGGAATGGAAAACGTTGATTACCGCAGTTGGCGATTCTGGTACGGTGGGTAAGATGCTCAAGTTCACAAGTGGCTGGATTTGCCCTGATGGAGATAGCCGCAATGGTACGGATGAGTACGCCTTTACGGCGTTGCCTGCCGGTATCAGGTTCCGAGATGGCACCTTCAGTTACGATGGCATCGACGCGCTCTTTTGGGCTTCTACAGAGAGCAATGGTAACTATGCATACAGCGTGGAATTGTACTGCGGCAGCGACGGTGCGAGCTTGTACGGCAACCTCAAGGACTATGGCTTTTCCGTCCGTTGCGTCAAGAATTAAAATTAAGGTAGAGAGGTTAAGACAATGAAAAGATTTTTCGCGATATGTGCCGTGTCCGCTTTCCTGTTTGTGGCTTGCGGCGATGACGACAGCAGCGATTTCGTGAACCGCCCTGACGAGGATTCTTCCTCGTCTATTTGCGAGGACTGCGACGGTTCAAGTAGTTCGAAGGCGAAGTCTAGCAGCAGTAAGGGAGATGTCAAGTCTGGTAGCAGTACGAAGCCCTGCGTTGTGGGCGAAGATGAAAACTGTTTCAAGGACAGTCGCGATGGCCAAACTTACAGAACAGTCCAGATTGGTACGCAGATTTGGATGGCGGAAAACCTGAACTTTGAAACGGGAAACAGTTTCTGCTACGATGACGAAAAAAGTAACTGCACCAAGTATGGAAGGCTCTACACATGGGGCGCCGCGATAGACAGTGTCGGAAAATACAGCAAGAACGCCAAAGGCTGCGGCAATACTGAAGATTGCACCCCAACATACCCTGTGCGCGGTATTTGCCCAGAAGGTTGGCATTTGCCCGATACGACAGAATGGTGGGTTTTGATTGATTTGGCTGGTGGTGAAGATGATGCCGGCAAGGTGCTCAAGTCCACGAGTGGCTGGAAAAATAACGGCAACGGCACGGATGAATTCGGATTCAATGCACTCCCTGTCGGAGGCCGGTTCGGCGGCAGTTTCGGTGGCGACTACTTCGATAAAGGCGAACGCGCTGATTTCTGGACGTCTTCCTATTCGTACCGCGTCTTTGGCGGTGCAATCGATATGGGCTTGGAATACAATAGGGATGGTGTATTTATGGATCTCGTCAGTTCCCGCGTCGGCAGCAGCGACCGCGGATATTCCATCCGCTGTCTTAGTGACGAGTCTACGATTCCCGAGCCAAAGTCATCTAGCAGTGAATCTTCGTCTTCAAGTTTGATGCAGGAAAGAGAGCCGTGTGATGTTGAAGCGGATGAAAATTGCATTAAAGACGAACGTGACGGACATACATATAGGACTGTCAAAATTGGTGATCAGACGTGGATGGCAGAGAACTTGAATTATGCTTACACTGGTGTTCCCTATAAATTTGAGGTACTCGGTAAGGCCTACACTTCCGATTCCACTAGCTGGTGCTATAATGATTCTGCAGAATACTGCGCCAGATATGGTCGCTTTTACACTTGGTCTGCCGTGATGGACAGTGCGGGAACTACGAAAGGCTGCCGAGGCGGCTATATGGCAACTTGTTGGAAGGAATACCCATTTCGCAGTGTATGTCCCGAGGGCTGGCACCTGCCTGAAAAAGAAGAATGGGGCACTCTGGTCGCATCTGTTGGTGGCGAAGAGATTGCTGGAAAAAAACTCAAATCCACATACGGCTGGAAAAATGACAGAAACGGCACGGATGAATTCGGATTCTCGGCGTTTCCTGCTGGTCAAAGGGACGTCTATGGTTTTTTCAACTTTATGGGTGAAGAGATTTGTTTTTGGAGTGCAAGCGATGGCGGCAGTAGTCTTGACGCCTATTGCTTGTTCTTGGTCATTGATGGTTATAGTGATGAAGCGCGCTTAACCCAAAAAGACAAGAGCTTTGGTCGCCCCGTCCGTTGCGTGAAAGATTAATTTAAGAGTACTCCAATCAAAAAAAGACCCCGCTTGATGCGGGGTCTTTTTCGGGTGGATGACCGGACTCGAACCGGCAACATCCAGAATCACAATCTGGGACTCTAACCAATTGAGCTACATCCACCATGTAGCGTGCCCAAATGGATGGCGGAAAAAAAGTTTCAAAAAGCGGCTAAATTCGCGTAAACGGCTAGTCCGAGTTCTTCTTCTGCATGATGCGGATGAAGTTTTCGCGCTTGAAGTCGTTCGTGTGTTCCTTGCAGAAACGCGGGTAGACGGTCTGCTTCGGGTAGATCTTGATGGAGAAGAGTTCGTTGCACCCCTCGAGGCAGCACTTGAACATCAGGTCCATGGATTCGGTGTAGTTGTGGCGGATGACGATGTTCTTGGACTCGATGCTCTCCACGTTCTTCTTCTGCTTCTGGCGCAACTTGATGTCGCGGTGCAGTTCGCAGTACTTGGCAATCGGGTGTCCCCAGAATTCGCGTCCACAGCCGGGTTCCTGGCAAATCTTGAGCTTGATGCGTTTCTTTTTCTTGTATTTGGGTAACTGCATGCCTAAAAGATAGTAAAAAAGGTGTGCTTTTGGCTGATTTTAGGGGGTGAAACCGTATTAAGGGTATGAGATACTCTGATTTTTCATTGAAAAAGTGGATTCTGGCGGCCGTATTCGCCCTGACCTCGTGTACTTGTGTGATAGATGAAGGCGCGGAGGATGTCCTCCCGTTGCGGGTCGAGTTCCTCGACGTGGGGCAGGGGCTCGCGGTGCTGCTCGAGTATGGCGGGCGGTTCGCGATGTACGATACGGGGCCGGATTCCGCGGGGGTGGTGGATTCGCTTGTCGCGCGCGGGGTCGACACGCTCGAGTGGGTGGTGGTGAGCCACAACCATCGGGACCATGCGGGCGGGTTCATGGAATTTGCGGGCTCCGCGCAGGCGGGGAGCGGTTCATCTCAGGCCGGGAATGCGCCGCGGGATGCGGGCTTAACGCAGGCCGGGAGTGCGCCGCGGGTTTACGTGCGCCACCTGTACGTCGGGCCGGATACCTCGGGCGACTTCGTTCGGGATAGCGTGCTGCGGGCGGCCCGCAGGTTCGGCATTCCGGTGGATTCGCTTTATCGCGGCGATGCTCTCGGGTTGGCTGCGGGAGAATGCCGGCTTGTTGATGGGGGCGACTGCGCGGGTGACGGGGGTGGTCGCGGGCAGTTTGGTGGTGACGGGGATGCCCCGCGGTTCGACGTGCTCTGGCCGCCGGACTACGTGCACGAGGGCGGGAACCCTGCAAGCGTTGTTCTGCGGGTGGAGTTCGGGGCGGCCTCCCTGCTGTTGATGGGCGACCTGGACTCTGCGGGCGAGCGCCGCCTGCTGGAACTATCCCCCACGCTTTCTGCGGGCTTGCTGCAGGTGCCGCACCACGGGTCGGCGGGGAGCAGTTCGCTCGGGTTTATTGCGCGGGTCGCTCCGGATTACGCCGTGGCAAGCGTGGGTGCGGGTAACGGCTACGGGCACCCCGCCATGTCGGTTGTCCGCAAGTATGCCTACGTGCTCGGGGATACGGCGCGGTTTTACCGCACCGACCTGCAGGGGAGTGTTGGGTTTGAGATGTGGCCCGATATCGGGGTGGTTGCCGGCAGCGAGTGACGGAGGCTAGTCCGCGAACCCGATGCGCGCCTGGAAGTGGCACTGCGCATTCAGCGGGTCGCGTTGCAAGTCGTCTTCGTTCATCCCGAAGACATAGGCATGGTGGTTCGTGTTCTTGAACCGGACGATGCTCACCTTGCCCCCGAGCGGGACCTGCGTGATATAATTCATTTGTATGGAACGGATACGGCGGCTCTTGAGTTCGTCTGCATCCAGGGAATCCATGACCCAGTCCACGTAGCGGCAGTGGTTCACATGCCTGTTCATGTCGAGGTCGCTGTACTTCGCGGTTTCCGTGCGTACGACCTTCGGCTCCCTTTGCGGGTCCAGAATGTCCATCATCTCGGGCAGCGCGTTCTTGCCCAGGAACAGCGGGATGGGGAACGGGCTTTCGGCCGGATTCTCGGACTTGCCTGTCCGGAGGTTCACGAGCAGCCAGCTCGATGTGGCCTGCGCGATGGAATGCCCCTGCGAGTCGACGATGGAGTAGTCCTTCAGTACGACCTTGTCCTTGATGATTTCCTTCGCCCAGGTGGATACCTGGATCTTCTCGCCCCAGACGGGCTGGTGCAATATGCGGATCTTGAGGCGCGTGATGACGGTGGTGTAGCCCGCCTGCATCATCTTCCAGAGCCCGAACCCGTTCTGTTCGGCGTCGGCGATGGCCGTCTCTTCCATGAACAGGAATAGGTTGGACAGCTTCAGACGGCTGTGGTGGTCGCAGTCCGAGAAGCGGACCTCGAATTCCTTGGTCGTAATTTCCTGTTCCATGGGGTACCTGCCTTTCGTGTTTCTCTTAATAATTTATAATTTTGAAATATGGAAGATTTTCAGTTCCGCCCTTCTTTTATACAGTTACCGGCTTTTACTTCGTTCGATGGGGAGATCCGCCTCCCGGGTTCCAAGAGCATTACCAACAGGGCCTTTTTGATTGCTGCCCTCGCGGAAGGCCGGACCCGCCTGCATAATTTGCTCAAAAGCGACGATACGCGCTATATGGGCGAGGCCCTGCGTAAGCTTGGCGTGCACATAGATTTTTCGGATGACTTCTCCGAGGCGGTTGTGGAAGGGAGCGGCAAGCCCATATCGTTGGATGGTGCCGTCGACCTGTTCCTCGGCAACGCGGGTACGGCGATGCGCTCGCTGACGGCCGCGCTTTCACTCGGGAAGGGACAGTTTACGCTTACGGGCGAGGAACGCATGAGCGAACGCCCGATACGCGACCTCGTTGATGCCCTGCATTCGCTCGGGGCGAAAATCGAATACCTGGAAACCGAGGGTTATCCGCCGCTGCGTATCGATGCCTCTGGGCTCGAGGGTGGCGAGGTGCATGTGCGCGGCAACATTTCGAGCCAGTACCTCACGGCGCTTCTGGTCTGCGCCCCGTACTGCAAGTCGCCGCTGGAAATACACGTGGACGGCGAACTGATTTCCGAACCTTACATCAGGCTTACGCTCGCCGTGATGAAGCGCTTTGGCGTGGATGTCTCGTGGCCTGCGTCCCAGCCGTATAGGTTCGATGTGCCGCATGGTGTTTACAAGACTCCCGGCGACTTCTTTGTCGAGGGCGATGCGAGTTCGGCGAGCTACCCGCTTGCCGCAGCTGCCATTACCGGCGGGAAGGTGAAGGTCGTGGGCGTGGGCAAGTGCAGCACCCAGGGCGATGCGCAATTCGCGAAGGTGCTGGAACGCATGGGCGCGAAGATTACCTGGGGTGACGAGTTTATCGAATGCGAAGGGCCCGCGGGCAAGCTGAAGAGCCTCGGGGAATTCGACGCCATCGAGATTCCCGATGCCGCGATGACGGTCGCAGTGCTTGCGCTTTTTGCGGATGCCCCGATGACGATTACCGGTATTGCGAGCTGGCGCGTTAAGGAAACCGACCGCATCGCAGCGATGGCTGCGGAACTGCGCAAGGTGGGTGCTACGGTGCGTGAGACGATGGACAGCATCACGGTGACTCCGCCCGAAGTATTGCAGAGCGCGACTATCGAAACTTACAACGACCACCGCATGGCGATGTGCTTCAGTCTCGTCGCCCTCGGGGGTGTGTCTATCAAGATTCTGGACCCTGCGTGCGTGAACAAGACATATCCGAACTTTTTTGAGGACTTCAAGAAGCTCGCAAAATGAAGAACGTGATGAGTAAGTTTAGGGGATGCTCCCTGCGCGGCTCTCTGGCGGCGCTGGTTGCCGCGGCGGCGCTGTTCGTGAACCCCGCAAGTGCCGAGCCGGTACTGGAAAGCGCTCCCTGGTCCGGCCCGCTCAATTTCTGGGTCATGGATAACGGGATTGGCTCGCAGAAGGCCGTGCACAAGCTGGTGAAGAAATTCCGGCGCGATACGGGAATCTCTGTCGAGGTGCGCGTGCTGAACTGGAGCAACGCCTTCTCCGTTATCACCGAGGCCTTCTCCCATCCGGATTCCGTAGTTGATTTCCCGGACGTGTTGCAGCTGGGCTCCACATGGGTTCCGCATTTTGCCTCGACCGGGAACCTCCGGGTGCTCGATACGCTCCTTGCGCAAATCGATTCTTCGCGCTTCTATGCGGAAGCGTTCAAGGCCAGCCGCATGGTCGGCAGTGCCGACGTGTATTCCTTCCCGTGGTTTCTCGACGTTCGCGCCTTCTTTGCGAACGAGTGGCTCTGGCATACGCTCGATATCCAGGACAGCGATATCAGCGACTTCCCGAAGTTCCTCGGGTCGCTCCGCGCCATCAACCGCGGGGAACTGAAGAACTCGGAGATGAAGCGCGTCGCCGCGTTCGCGCTGCCCGGCAAGGACGACTGGACCGGACCGCAGCAGATGGCTCCGTTCGTGTGGAGTTACGGCGGTGACTTCTTGAAATGCGAGGACGGTGCCTGCCGGAGCGGCTTGCTGGATTCCCTGACGCTTGCTGGCCTTGCCGTGTTCGTGAAGATTCTGGGCGACGATGAACTTGCACCCCAGAGCCTTTCCGAGAATTCGGCGCAGAACGCGGCGCGGTTCGTGAATTCCGAACTCCTCATCCATTACGGTTCCTCGGAACTGGTGCGCCAGCTGGAATATCCCGGAGATATCGGCGGGCTCCGTTCCAGCGCTATCGCCGATGACGGCATCATGATCTTGTCGCCTCCCGAAGGCCCGCATGCGCATTTCACTTTCGTGGGCGGAAGCCATCTTGCCTTGCCTGTGCAAGACGATTCCGTGCGGTTCGCTGCCGCACAAATGCTGCTCTCTTACCTGCTCCGTTCCGACAATGTCGACGCTTTCTGCCGTGCGGTGGGCTTCTTGCCTTCGGACCGCGGGCTCATCAGCATCTGGAACCAGGACCGGCGCTATTCGCAGATTATCCAGAGCCTCGAGAACGGGAAGAGCTTCCCGAATATTCCGGAATGGGGCGAAATCGAGTGCATTCTAAATAAACTAACAAACGATATCGGGGCGGTGCTTACTGCAAACGAAGATGAAACGGCTCGCGGTCGTGAAATTGCGAAACTCCTGGTGAATACGCACAAGAACGTGAACAAGGTCTTGCACTATAGCGATTCGCTGGATGTCGCGCTTGCGCAGAAGCGCGTCGAGAATGCGCTCCTTGCGGAAATCCCAGAGGTCATGCCCAGAGAATTGAAGTTCGAACCGTCGGATTCCCCGTTCCCCGTGTGGCGCATGATCATGGCGGTCGTGGCATTTGTCTGCATCGTCGCCCTCTGCCTTTGCGTTCGCCTGGTCGTTTACCTCGTGCGCCGTAAAAAGTGAGGCGCTTGCAGATGAAAACCCTGTTCAGGCTTGCTTCTGTTCTTTTGTTCGTAACTGCGCCGCTTTTTGCGAAGTTCGATTTCGCTCCGTACCAGGCCTATATCGATTCCGTGATACCCGAGGTGAAATTCGGGCTTTCGGTGCGCTCGGTGAGCACGGGCGCCGAACTCCTGAACGTGAACGCCGACGAGTATTTTACGCCCGCGAGTACGATGAAGACGCTCTCGACGGCGACGGCCCTGCATTTCTTGCCGCTCGATTATGCCCCGCAGACAAAACTCAGGCTGATAGGGAACAAGCAGCGCAATGTATTCACCGGCGAGGTGAACGTGCGTGGCGAAGGCGACCCGAACATTTCGGCGCGCTACTATACCGACCCGATGCTCGTGCTTTACGCGATGGCGGATTCCATCAAGTCGCTCGGTATCGATACCATCCGTGGTCGCGTGGTGCTCGATACGTCGTTCTTCACTCCGCCCTGGAGGCCCGAACACTGGCGCAGCGACTTCTTCGACTACTACTATGGTGCCGAGGTGACTCCCCTGCAGTTCAACGACAACTGCACGGTAATCCGCATTAAGCCGGGCGCTGCCGAAGGCGATACGGTTCGCGTGACGATCGTGCCCGACGTGGGCTATGTCAAGGTCGTGAACAAGCTGATAACGAAGGCGGCACCCCGCAACAAGCGCGGGCGCAAGCAGAGGCTCAAGTGGAACCGTGCGCTGGACCCGAACGAGCCGGTGGTGACTATCGAGGGCGAGTTCGATATCGAGAGCGATTCTACGCAGTTCGTGATTCCCGTGCGCAAGGCCATCGGGTATTTCCGTGCGGCGCTGTTGCGTGCGTTCCGCGATCGCGGCCTGGTGCTGAACGAGGTTTCCGTGACTGCGGATGCCGTGAAGAGGAAGACTTTCACCTTCTCGTCGGCGCCTCTCCTGAGCGTGATGGACGAAATCAACCAGAGAAGCCAGAATTTGCATGCCGAGACGCTCTTCCGCAATGCGGCTGCCTACATGTACGGGCTCGGTAGCGTCGAGAACGGCAAGAAACTCGAACGCAGGTTCCTTGCCGAAATGGGGCTCGATTCCAGCGGGTTCGAAGTGTTCGACGGTTGCGGGCTTGCCGCGAAGAACAAGCTCAAGCCTTCTGCCGAGACGCAGATGCTTGCCAAGATGGCGCGCCACCCGAAGGGCGGATACTACATCAATTCGTTTGCGAGTCCGCGGATTGGCTCGGGCAGCAAGCGCATGCAGACGCTTATGTATCCTTGGTTTACGCGCTTCAAGACGGGCTACATTGCCGAGGTCCACGGGCTTGCGGGCTACATCTTCACGATGGCGGGAGACACGCTTTCGGTTGCCATGTACCTGAACCAGACCGGCAAAAACAAGGATGCCGACTGCAAGAACACGATGGATTCCGTATGGATTGCGCTTGTGGAATGGGCGAACAACGGCTACCCTTCGCTGCTGCGCATGAAGGACATGTGGCGCGAGGGCATGGGCGTCAAGGGCTTTGACGCTCGCCTGGAATATTTCTCCAGGAGGCTCATGAAGACTCCGTATGGACTCGGCAAGATGGGCGAAGGCCATATCGATGCCGTGGAGCCGAAACCGATGGTGTACCTGGATTCGGTCGACTGTGTCACTTACGTGGAGCATGTGCTTGCGATGGTGAATGCAGTGAACGAAGATTCCCTGTTCAGCATGCTGCAGCGCATCCGCTATGTCGGCGGAAAAATCGGTTACCGCACGCGCAAGCACTACATGATTGTCGACTGGGTGGGCGAGGGCAAGTTCGCCCGCATATTGCCCGTAGAAGGCGACACGCTGATGGAACGCACTATCGCGAAGAAGGAATTCTTCAAGGCGAAGAAGATGAAGTACCTTGTCGACGGCAAGCCGGCGGACGACCCGAAAGTGCAAATCCGCTACCTGCCTTACGAGAAGGCCCGCAAGTGGGCTGCCGAAACGCGGTCCGATACCCTGAAGGTCCTGGGCGTCGCTTTTATCTCGAAGGCCGAAAAGTACGACGCGAGCCATACCGGATTTATAGTATTCCAGCCGGGAGAAGCCCCGCGGCTCCGCCATGCGTCTTCGTTGCGCAAGCAGGTCGTGGATATGCCCTTGAGCGAATACCTGAACAGCCGAAAGGGCAAATTGCCGGGAATTACTTTGTTTGAATTTGTGCCGCAGCGGTAGGCTGTGCGGTTTAGTCGCCGTAGTCGAACGCGAGGATAGCTACCAGGCGGTGCGCATTTTTCCCTTCGTCCGAATCCCCTTCGAAAGCGGTCCAGGCGTCGGGCATCCATCCGTAGGCGTTCGTGGTGAGCTCCTTGCCTAGCGCGATTTCGGCGTGCTCGATTTGTTCCCAGTCGATTTTCTTGCCGGGCGAGGTGTAGTAGCGCAGCATGCCGAGCGCTTCCATTGATTCGGGATGGTCGTCTACGAGTTGGTACACGCAGTCCTTGTAGCTTTCGCCTGTAAAACGCAGCACCTGGTAGAGCCTCTTGCGGCCCAGGAATTTCGAAAGTTCGCCTCGGTCGGTCTGGATTTTCGATGTGCCGCCAAAAAAGACCGCGAGTTCGCGGAATATTTCGGAATTTTCCTCCATGAGCGGGGAAAGCTTCTTGATAAGAGATTCGATAGGTTCGGCGGACATAGTGGAAAAAATATATATTTGCAAATGTAACAATGGAGTGGGAGGGGTGAATTTGGCGATGATTCTTGAGGGTGTTAAGAAAAGAACAATCCGTTTCTGCAGGGTACCTCTATTTGCGGCAATAGCTTTTGTCGCGGTTATTTCGGCGTGTACGGACAAGGAGTCGACTGAACCGCCATCCCCGATTGTGGAAGATCCCGAGAAGCCCGCCGTAACAGACGGTTTTAAACTGATTGGCTCGGCCGACGATTCCGTCTATCTCGGAGCCAACCTGGCGTCTGTGCCTGCTGGCGACCGCCCGCAGATGCTTGTACGGTTCGATTACAACTTCTGGTTTTCGAAGCACGAAGTCACTTGCGGTGAATACAGGTCCGTGATGGATGGCCACGGGTTCGTACCCGAATGCGAAGGTGATTCCCTGCCTGTGGCCGACGTGACGTTCTACGATGCGGTGCTTTTTGCGAACGAGAAGAGCAAGGCGCTCGGTCTCGATACCGCCTACAGGTACACGTCTGTGGTGAAGGACAACCTCGGGCATTGCACATTCCTGGAAGGGTACGCGTTCGACCCGCAGTCGCCTGGGATGCGCCTGCCCACAGAAGCAGAATGGATGTTCGTTTCCCGCTGGCACTGGGATACGCAACATTCGTGGAATGCGGAAAATTCTGAAAACAAACCCCACAATGTGTGTACTGCGCTTCCGGACGATGCCATCTGCGACATGGCGGGCAACGTGATGGAATGGATGAACGACTGGTATGCCAACATGCGGGATACGACCCTGACGAATTTTGCGGGTGCACCCGATGGCGGCCACCAGGCAAAGCGAATCGTGAAGGGTGGTTCCTTCCGTACGCCTGCTGCCGGAATGTTGCGGTATTCCCGCGGCGACGTGTACACCGTGACGTCTTCTACTCATGCTGAATACGTCGGGTTCCGCCTTGCCATGGGCGCCATCCCGAATGCCGTATGGATGAACGACAGGGGATATGCAGGCAACAGCCGGTTTGTCATTGTGGCCTCTTCTGCGAAACTCCGTGGGAAGACGGGATCGTACAACGTAAAACTTGCCTTCAGGAACGATTTGACGGGCAACCTCGCATTCATTGATTATTCCAGCGGGATTCCGAATGTCCAGGAAATCGTCGATGATCTCGACGTGTATCATCCGGACATCTCGCCCGATGGCAAGTACGTCGCGTTCTGTACGGGCAGTGAGGGCGTAGACGGCAAGTCGCATGTGTATGTGCGCAGTCTCGATGCCATCTGGAGCGATTACTCGCTAACGAAACTCGATATGGATGGAGCTGCCATCCCGCGCTGGCGCGTGCTCGATTCGGGCGATACGGTCATCGTGTTCGTGACATCGGCGGCGAACAACAAGGACGATGCCTCGTTTAAAATGCAGTCCACCTGGCAGGTTCGATTCTCGAACGGTTCCTTTGTCGGTGTACCGCAGAAACTCTTCGATGGTGCTTACCACGGGGGCGTGAGCGGTGACAACAGGCTGGCCGTGACAGGGGCGTCCAAGCTGCGAGCCCGCATTGCCGACAGTACGGGTACGGCCCGCGATATGGTATGGTATGGCGGCGAACAGGCCTGCAACGCGAGCCTCGCGCGCGACGGCAGTAAACGCACGCTGTTCCTGGATTTTGGCGGGTCGATGGGCCGTGAATTCGTCGGGCAGAATTATGGTACGCACGAACGCCTGCTTATCGCCGACAGTACGGGCCAGCTGATAGAATCCATCGGGGCGCCTGCGGGCTTCTCGTTCGACCATACGGAATGGGCGCACGATGCCACGATGCGCCCCGACGAAAGATTCGTGGTTACCTCGATTTCGAATCCGGAAGGCAGGCACGGCTGGGTGGTGCTGGTGGATGTAAGCGATTCGAGCATGATAGAACTTGTGGAGGGCGAAGAAATCTGGCATCCGACCCTCTGGACGCAAGAGCCGGGTAGCGCCCTCCAGACGGATCTTGATCTCGACAGCGCGGGTGCATACTGCGCGCTCGGTGCGGGCGAGCCTCCCTACATGTTGCGCTACAAGCTGGAACTTCTCTGGACATACAAGGATACGGCGAATGTCGTGATTCTCGGGTCGTCCAGGCCGCTCATGGGGCTCGTTCCGGCCCTCTTCAGCAGCGATTTGTTTGTCATAAACATGGCGAACGTGCCCAACATGGTCTACGTTTCCAAGTACCTGTTCGAAAACTATGTCCTCCCGCACGTGAAGAACCTCAAGTACCTCATCGTGTCGCTGGATATCGACCTGTGGTTCCACAGCGAGCGCAGCGACTACAACTTCTTCTACAACGAATACAAGATGTATCCGGGCTACGTTTACGACGCGAACCATTCCTTCTGGCAAGATGAATACCCGAAGGGCCTGGCCGAGGTGGTTCAGTCCTCCTTCGGGTCGGAGTACTATGCGGGCTACTTCCGCGACGAGATGGGCTATGTGCGGTTCAGCCCGAAACCTTGGGAAGACTTGCCCGTGGTGGAATACGACAGCACTTGGATGTCGTTTGCGTCGGACAGCTATTATGAGTCCCTCGCACGCCTTGAGGAACTTATCGAGCTGGCCGAAAGCAGGGGCATTTACGTTGTCGGTATCGTCTTCCCGCAGAATCCGAATTTCCAGAAGACGGGCTCGTTCGGGCGGTATGGCCCACGCCGTAGCGAGGCGCCTGCGCTGCTTCAGGGAATTGCTGACCTGAGCAAGAGTCACCCGAATTTCATCTTCATGGACGAGAACAAGATGGGCAACCACGACTTCTTGGGCGATGTGTGCAACGACAAGGACCACCTTGCGTATACCGGCGCAGTCAAGATGACCGCCCGCATCGATTCCCTGCTCCACACGCTGAAATAGGGATTGCCGCCTGGAATTCTAACACCGTATTTGGGTGATTTTATACAAAAAACCGCGACTCTTGAAAGCCGCGGTTCTTAATTTTTTTTTCTATCGTGTCCTTGCGGACGCACTAGAAATTAAGCCTGGTGAGCCTTGAACCACTTGATCAGCCCGTTGGTGGAGCTGTCGTGGTTGAGTTCGGCATCGGCCTTGGCAAGTTCCGGGAGGATCTTCTTGGCCAATTGCTTACCGAGTTCAACACCCCACTGGTCGTAGCTGTTGATGTTCCAGATAACGCCCTGCGTGAAGATCTTGTGTTCGTACATGGCGATGAGGGCGCCGAGCGTTTCCGGAGAAACGTAGTCCATCATGATGGAGTTGGTCGGCTTGTTGCCTTCGAACACCTTGTGCGGAGCGAGGAATGCGATTTCTTCTTCGCTCTTGCCGTCCTTGCGGAGTTCTTCCTGAGCCTGGGCGAGGGTCTTGCCGTTCATCAAGGCTTCGGGCTG
>CACWNW010000009.1 GCA_902762305.1 Fibrobacter succinogenes
CTTGGGCTTGGACTTATCGGTGCCCGTCTTGAAAGTCTGATGTTCTTCCCAGTAGGCCTGCCACTTGGTTTCGATCTCTTGCGGATTGTACTTTGCCATGATTATAGTCCTTTTTTTCGGGCTATAATTTAGAAAATATTTCTCATGGCATTATCTTACATTCTCGTCCACTTACCAGAAGAGCATGTAAAACGGCAAGTCATGGTATTAACATCCTGCGTTCTGGATTCCAGCGGCAAAAGTCCCTTCGTAGAATCAATCTTCCCTTCGACACTGTTGGTGCACGCAGCTTCCGGAGCGAGGCAATCGACCCGTTTCCATTCACCATTTTCACATTTGAAATAAGCGTAATCAGAGTCAGAGCCGTCTGAATACAGATACTTTAGGTACTGCCCTTCAATAATTTTATCACAGGTCATGTATTTTTTGAGACCCTCAGTGCTGGCAGAAGAACCCAAATCACCAGAAGAGGAACTTGCCGAAGCAAAGAGATCATCTTCAGCCGCGAAGCCAAGATTATTATTAGAAGAATGATCGCAGGCCGTCAAGGTCAGCGACAGTCCAAAAGCTGCCACACCAGCAACCTTGAAGAAAACCATTTTTTAGGAACGTCAAACATAGCTCACCTCCCGATTATAAAGAAAGCCCCGCAATGCGGGGCCAGCTACAAAGGAATCTCGTTTTAAGGCTACTTCTATTCCGTGCGGCCGAAATCGTAACCCACGCGCTCGTCCTCACATTCATAATATGTACTGATATACCCCCCTCTATTTTCTTCATGTAAAGTCACCTTCTTACGTTTGAAGATTCTCCCCGGTTCATACGAATCCGACTTTGATCTCCATTCGGCACCTTCTGATTCAGGCGTACATTCAGGTTTAGGCGGATACTTCTCATATTCTTCTGTTTCCAGCGTCCAAGTACTGTCTTCACCATACAGATAATAATTTTGGCTCAAGCAGAAATACGTTCCATAATAGGAAGCAGAAGGTTCATCATTGAAACAGTTTTCCAGCAAGCCGCCGACACGGTCTCCCACAGAAGCCTCGGACGGCAAATCCAGCACATCGTATTCCTCGTCGGTCAGCCCCTCTTTACGCGGGTCCGTATATTGACGCGGGACAAGATGAGCTGGTTTCCACTCTCCATACATACAGGTATAATATTCATCGCCACGTTTTTTATACAGAAACGGTTCATAATCCTTACTCGGGCAGTAGCCGAATTCAGGGTCAACCCTAGACGGAATCCAATCGTCTGAGTAATAGTAATAGGTATACACATCCGGTTCCACCAATTCGCTTATAATCCAAGAGGACCTTTCTATCGCATTTTTATCCGGTTTGAACGAGCAGGTATCACCATCAGACACGTCTCCCGTAGTACAATAGTATTCAAGATCGTTTATATGATTCCACTCGCCATTGGAGCACTTGAAATATAGCGTAACCGCATCCGGCTCCGCGCCAAAAACGAATTTTTCCTTCGCCCCTTCATTTTCGGCGGTACATTCCTTGGGCATCTGGAAACCGGGACCATATTTCCATTTCATCCCTTCTGTAGACATCATGAGGGTCAAGAAGTCTTCCCAAACGCCGTCAGCCGTATAAATGAGGTAAGCACGAGAAGCAGAGTAAACCGGAATTTCACAAATGGTCCCCACAGTTTTTTCCCTCGCATTACAACGATCCCGAGCGTCAGCTTCCTTCCAGGCACCGTTGCCTTCATACACATAATACTTCCACACGCCATCGCCAGAGTTCATCCAACTGGACGTTCCGACTTTTACTTTGCAAATATCGCCTACCTTGACTCCATCCGTGTTGCAGTTTACGCTTGCGTCCACTTCGTACCAGACGCCCCGCTTGCATTTGTAGTAGTACGTCTCATAGCCGTACTTGCCATTTCCGCCTTTTAGCGAATCAATGCGGCCTTCATTTCCGGAACCGCATACCGGGAAATTCTCCAGTTTATCTAATTCCTCATCATAAAAACTTAAATGTTTTTCATTTACCGGATATTTGTCGAAAACAGCCTTACTGCTGGCTCCGACCACAACGTCGCAAGCGGTCAGAGAAAATGCCAGCCCGAAGGTCGCCGCACAGGCCGTTCCGAGCGAGAATGAATGTTTTTTTGCCAAGAATCCCGACATAACGCCCCTCCTACAAACGCGTTTATGCTTCAAGAAACAACTTTCTTATGGGTAAAGCCCTCATTTTGGTAATTAAAATACCTAATTCGAATAAAGGAAGGCAACAAAGCTGCATGTTTGTAAGAAAAATATGCGAAAACACGGCCGATTTTGCATTTTCCACTTGCTCTTCGCGCTATTTTTTATAAATTCAAGATATGAAACTGCTTAGGGTACTTACCGCCATCATCTTTTCGGGGATAGTCTGCTCCGCCTTCGCGCAGGACGAATACCCCGCAGAAGTCGACTCCGCATGGATTGCCTCCCAGAACGGGGGCAGCACAGAACTGAACGACGGGAACAACGAAGAGGCTCCCGCCTGCATCGGCGACGGCTGTAACGGGACAGAAACCGCAACGACCGCCTCTACCGCACCAGAACAGGACACGACCGCCAAGGCCGAGACTGTCACTGCCGCCAAAGGGAAAAAAGCCGAAGACGACAGCGACGAAGAAGACTGCACCCCGGCAGACTCGCTCCTTCCCGAATGCAAGGACGACCAGCCCGCCAGCAGGTACGACGACGATGACGACGATACCTACGACCGCTACGCCAACGAAAACGCCGACATCAGCCGTGCAAGCCGCGAAGGCTTCTCCAACGGATTTACGCTCGGTTTCCGGTTTGGCGGTGGCTTCAACGCCTTCTTCCTTG
Source organism: Fibrobacter succinogenes (assembly GCA_902762305.1). Classification (GTDB taxonomy): domain Bacteria; phylum Fibrobacterota; class Fibrobacteria; order Fibrobacterales; family Fibrobacteraceae; genus Fibrobacter; species Fibrobacter succinogenes_I. The sequence goes on from CACWNW010000009.1 coordinate 2,846, forward strand.
GCGAAAGAACGGAAAACTGGAGACTCGGATACGAGGCCTCGGCCGGAATTGTCGCACAGACAAAAATCGGGATTCCCGAACTGTCCATCTCCGTCGGGCTCCAGTTCAGCTACTTCCGCTACCGCTACGAGGCCAACGACGACTTTGAATACGACGACTACAGCGAGAAGGACGAAGCCCAGCTCAACGTGATCCTTTTCGAAGTCCCCGCCATAGTGAAGTACACTCTCGAAAGCAACGACATCACCGTCGGCGCCGGGCTCAACCTGGGAATCAAGCTCGCCGGGTCATCCAATTTCGACCAAACTATCAGTACCAGTACGACCACGGAACACATCTCGTCAAAGGACGACCCGCTCCCCACGGAAGGTGTCGAGCTCAGCGGCATTGTCGAATTTGGCTACCTCGTGAACCGGAATTTCTCCGTAGACCTGCGGCTCCTGCAGCGATTCACGAACCTCCTGAACAACGACGTGGTTGAAGTCTCCGAAATCGACCTCAAGAAGGCTGCGCTGTACGGTTTCCACGTGACAATCGGCCTCTCGCTGTACCTGTAGTTCAAAAAAGCCGAAAAACGGCATAAAAAGTCCCGCAAATCAGGTAAAAATATATTTGCCCCATCCTTTTTGCGGCAAATATATTTATAATAAGAAAGGTGTTTAACTTTCTTTTGTTATAATTCAAACATGAACCTGAGAATTGTACCCTTCATGGCCGCGGCCCTGCTCGCCGCATCAGTGCCTTCCCTCGCAGACGAGTTTGACGATTTCGACAACGACGAAACGACCTACTCTACCGACAATGGCAATGCGGCGGAGTATGATGGTTCGGCAGCGAGCGAGTTTGCCGACGATGCGGAGTACGCAGCCGAATACGCCCAGTACAAGAAGGAAAAGACTTCCAAAGCCGAAATCAACAGGCAGCGTACCGAAGGGTTCGCCCGTACTATCCTGCTCGGCGTACACGGAAGCGCAGGTACCAACACGTTCATCGGGCACGAGACCGGAGGCTGGGGGCTCGGGTACCAGGGTTCTGCGGGCTTGCTGATGCAGCTGCCGCTCGGGGTCAAGAACCTGAACATCGTTCCCGAGGTGCTGTTTGCCTACCGCCATTACCGCTACGCGACCGACACGGACTTCGGCAAGGACGACGCGACCGTCGATATCATGATGTTCGAAATCCCGCTCGTCGTGCGCTACACGTTCGTCGACTATAATATTTTCCTGGGCCTTGGCCTGAACCTCGGCCTCAAACTTACCGGTTCTTCGGAATTCAACCAGGATGTAGGCGAAACCATCACCCGCAGCAACACCATCCCGACGACAAGCTTCGAAATGGGCGCGGCACTGGATCTCGGCTACATGGTGACCCGCTGGGTGCAAATGAACATCCGCATCGTGCAGGGCTTCACGAACCTCCTGGACAAGATCCTTATCTCGGGCGGCGAAACCGCGTTCAGGGAATCGAACTTCCTTACGACCTACGTCACCCTGGGCTTCGCGGTCCTGTTCTAGCTAGTCGCTAGTTATTGATTATTAGAAAAAGCGGGTTCAAGCCCGCTTTTTTATTGCCAGTGGACACGCTTGTGCCTGCGGCACCGCGGTGTGACGGAATCGTCATGCCGAAGTCGAGCCGATGGCGAGACAAGGGCATCCATGGACACTCTTGTGCCTGTGGCACTGCGGTGTGACGGAGGGTTGTGTGACGCGGGCTTATTTCCGGATAGAACCGCGGCGGAGCTTCACGATTTCGCGTTCGATGAGGAACTTCTCCACTGGGAAGAAGCTTTCGTGGTTCTTGATGGCATCCTGGTAGAGGGCGTTCGCGAGCTCGGGTTCACCCGCAAGGAGCGAGACAAGCAGAACGTTCCTAAGGAAGAACTCGTCCATTTCCTTGATTTCGTACTTCTCGTAGAAATCCGCCACGAGGCGCGCCGCCGTCGGGTAGTCCTTGACGCGGGCGACTTCGAGGATGTTGAACTCGTCGGTGAACGAGGCCGGGAAGGCGCCCATTTCCACGAGGTCGCGGACGCGATTGTACACCTCGTTGCTATCGCGCGCCTCCATCGGCACCCCGCGGATCCATTCTATATATTCCATGCGGAACTTGATCCATTCCGGCGAACGTTCCGCCACCATGAAGTGCAGTGCGGGTTTTGTCGTGTCGACAACCGCAACGCTGTCGGCAGCGGAATCAGCCGGAGCGAGGGCCGCTTCCTGGGCCTGTGCAGCCTGCCTAGCCGCATTCGCGGCAACCGCGGAATCGACCTGTGACTGCACCTTGTCGAGGTAGGCCAGCAGGCCGAGCTTCTTGTACGGGTCGATGCCCGCCTGCATCATCTGCTTCACGCGGAACGGGCGGCGGAGTTCATTCTCGGCGGAATCGAGGTATTCGGGCCAGCACACTTCGCAGCTGTCGAACACCTGCACGATATGCGCCTGCGAATGCACAAAGCGCGCCTCTTCGGCCTTGTTGTCCACGATAGGCGTGAAGATGCTGTTCGGGGCCACGCCGTCCAGGAGCGACTTCACCATCTTGGAGGTGAACAGGAAGTTCTGCTCGCCGAAGAATTCCGGGTCGCGATGGATGCGCTTGAATTCCTTCACGAGAACAGAGTCGGTACTGAATCGCCCGATGCCCTTCTGGTATACGGGTTCGTCGCTCGCGATGATGATGATGTCCGGTTCCTCGGGCGCCTTGTAGAGGCTCACGTACGGGAACGCGACATCGAGCGCCTTCAAGATGTTGAGGAACAGCTGGTCGTTGAACTCGTACGTCTGGATCCACTGCACCCAGAGTCCGCCCGGCTTGATGTAGCGGCGCATCTTGGTATAGAACTCGTGGCTGAACAGGCTCGCCACGCCGGAGACCCACGGGTTAGAAGGCACGCTGATCATCAGGTCGTACTTGCGGCGGTTCGTGAGGAAGAACGTCTGCGCGTCATCGATGTAGATATGGATACGCGGGTCGTCGTAACCGCGGGAGTTCCACGGGTAGAAGCCCTTCGCCAGGTCCATCATCTCCTGCTCGATTTCTACGCAGTCGAAATCCTTCAAAAGCGGGTCGGCGAGCAGGTAATGCGCCCCCATGCCGCTCCCGAATCCGACCATCGCGGCGTCGTAGGGTTCGGTCTTCATGGCCATCGGCATGAACGCGGTCGCGGCCTGCGTGAGCTCGTCGCCCTCGATGGGGTTCTCGCGGTTCTTGCCCAGGCTGGCATCCGCCTTGCCGTTCGTCTTGATATAGTAATGCACCTCGGATTCGTGGAAACTGATGGTAGCCGTCTTGCCGTCGCGCACTATGATTTTTTCATCCGGGTGGAGGTTCTTGTAGGCACGGAAGGCGCCCGAGGTAATCAGGTGCGGGTCGAAACCTATAAAGATGGAAGGCAAAATCATGAAGGCGCATATCACGTAGAATGGCACGCTGTAGCGGAAGCGCTTGCGATAGATGACAAGCAGCGCAAAGCCTATCGCGAAGTCGAGCACAGCAGCCAGCACGAGGGCGCCCTTGAGCTGCAACAGCGGGAGCAGCAGGAGACCGCCACCCGCGGAACCGAGAATGGAGCCGACGGTGTTCCAGCCGTAGACCTTCCCGATGGGGGCCTCGCTCTTGAAGGCGCGCGTGAGGATAATCGTAATGAGCGGGAGCGTCATGCCCGCAAAGAAGCTCGTGGGCACCATCCACAGCACGGAGAGCGCATACTTGAAGAGGCTCCAGCAGACATACCCGTCGTTCGTGGGGTTGAATATCTGGTTCGCCTCGTTCATCATGCCCCAGAAGGGCTTGTGGAAGTACAGCGTGCACAGCGCGAAGAACGCCATGAGGATTTGCGCCATCGAAAGAACGACGAGCGAGTCCTTCTTCAAAAGTTTGCCGCTCACGGCACTGCCTATGGCAAGCCCGAGGATGAACGCCGAAAGCATCTGGTCGAAGCTGTGGCTCGAAGAACCCATCAACAGGCTGAGCAGGCGAATCCACACAATCTCGTAGATGAACGAGGTAAGGCCCGTAATGCCAGCAATCCAGAACCAAGTGGACTTCGGAGGCATCGCAAGTTTGTGTTCGGCCACGTAGTCCTCGTTCAGGGGAGCCTGTTCGGCGCCTTCACCCGCAGACGCCTGTTCCTCGTCGTCTTCGCGGGTGGGCGACGTCATGAACCCGATAAAGCCGAACACCATCGCAAGCAAGAAGTTGATGGACGCCGCTACACACAAAGTAATATGATTTCCGAGTTCGGGAATGAGCATGTAGCTTGTCACCAGGATGCCGATGGCAGACCCGAGACTGTTCGTGAAATAGAGCATCGGGAGCGAAACTTCGGCGCCGCTCTTGCGCATGAGACCGGCGGCAATGAAGGGGAACGTCATGCCCACCGCAATCGCAATCGGGAGCGTAGAACCCGTAGCCAGCACGACCTTCGCAACTTCGGCGCCGGTGAACCCGAGGCCCGCCACCCAGTCACTATCGAAGAAGAAACCCGTAAGCAGGTTGTAAAGCGGGTGGTATGCCACACCGCCAATGCCGATGGCAAGTTCCACAGCGGCATACCCGAGCAGCGGCCGCTTGACCTTCTCGACCATCTTGCCCGCAACGAAGCTGCCGATGGCAAGGCCACCCATGTAGATGCAGAGCGTGAGCACCTGGCCGTAGCTGGAATGCCCGAGAAAGAGTTTGAGGTAGCGGGCCCACGAGCCTTCGTAAATGAGGCCCGCAAACCCGGAGAGGGCAAACAGGAAGTAGACCAAAGCGTTCATAAACAAACAATATAGCAAACGATTTCGTTTGTTCGCTTTTACATAGTTCCGATGCAATTAATGGCGCAGCAAAAGCCGCGCAGTCCCGCCTATTTCGCTTCGGGCTTCTTGGGGGCCTTATCGGCCTCGAGCTTGTCTTCGGCCTTCCACGGCGTAAGACCCACGACATTCTCCACGGGTACCGAGAACGCAATGCCCTGCCCCATGGTGTCAAGCCCTGCCTTCTGGTAGAGCGCATGCAGAACGGCATCCTTGATTTTCGCATCCACGAGAATCATCACGATTTCCTTCTCGGGCTGGATGGCGATATGGAAAAACGATTCCGCCTCCTTGTTCGCCGTACCGCGGGCATTCAGGATGGTACCGCCACGCGCCCCGGCATCCTTCGCCGCTTCCATCACGGTCTCCGAAAAGCCGGTGTTCACAATGCAGAATATGACTTCGTGGTTGATAGCGCTCATGCCTCGTTCCTCCGTACCGCATCGCGGTTGTCGCTCAGGAAGTTGAAAATAGACTTGCCGATGATGCTCGCCATCGGGATAGTGTAGGCGATGCCCTTGCCGCCGACGATGGTATTAAACTTTTCCTCGATGCTGTCGAGGGCGGAACGGAGTTTGTCCTCGCCGATAATGCTGAAAATTACGGCGCGGTCCGAATCCGCGAGGCCCATCGCCGTTGCAATCTCGCGCGGCGCGGTTCCCTTCCCGAAAACCACCATCTGCATGTTCACGCCGAAGGACTGGATATGATCCATATAGAAATCGGCCTTCGCGCGGTTCACGATGGTCACGAGAATCTTGAGACGGTTCATGGTGACACGCGAACGCCCGTCCGCCTTCCCGTAAAGCCTTCTCGCAATGCCCGTCTTTTTTACTTCTGCCATATTCCAACCTACACAAAATCTATAATCTGTTCGTCGTCGGCATCCTGGATACGGCGCATCATCAGGCGGTTTTTAATCTTCTTAGACGCAATCGCCTTGAAACCGAGCACCTGGATGGTAATGAGGGGCGTCATCGCGACCATCGCGACAATGCCGAACGCATAGCTCAGTATGGAATCGCCGCCGTCGTGGATTACGGAGCACGCCCCGATGGCAAGCGGCAAAATGAAACTCGATGTCAAAGGCCCGCTCGCGACTCCGCCGGAGTCGAACGCGATTGCGGTATAAAGCTTGGGAACAAAGAACGAAAGCCCGAGCGAAATGAAATAGCCCGGAATGAGGTAGTAGACCAGCGGGAATCCGTAGAAGATGCGAAGCATCGAAAGCCCGATGGAAATGCCCACGCCCACGCTAAGCGCGACAAGCATGGAGCGCTTGGTGACAAGCCCGCCGGTGATTTCTTCGACCTGCTTGTTGAGCACGTGCACCGCAGGTTCGGCGAGCACGACCACCATGCCGATGACGAAACCCGAAACAACCAGGAGCCGCGGGATTTTCGCGAGGGCGCACCCGAGCTCGAACCCGATGGGCATGAAGCCGACCTTCACCGCCGTGAGGAAGATGACGAGCCCGACAAACGTATAGCAAATACCGAACGACATCTGGGCGATCTTGGCCCGCGAAATCTTGAGTGCGACAAACTGCAGGGCAAGGAAGAACACGATGATGAGCCCGAGGGCGACAAGCACTTCCTTAGCGACGCCCGCGACAGTCGGGATGAAGTTTTCTCCGAGGGAAGCGTCGATGGAATAGCTCGATTCCACAAGGCGGTAAGTAAGGTCGCCCTTCGAAAAGAGCACGAGACCCATGAGCGCGATGATAGGCCCGATGGAGCAGAGCGCAATAAGCCCGAAACTGTTCTCGTTCGCGTTCTTGCCGCCGATGGCGCCGGCGACACCGACACCGAGCGCCATGATGAACGGCACCGTGATGGGGCCGGTCGTCACGCCGCCCGAATCGAAGGCGAGCGGCACGAACGCGTCCTTGCCGAACGTGAGCATGAGCATGCCTATCATGAACAGCGCCATGTAGAAGAATATGATAATCGTGGAGAGGTCCTTCTTCCAGACAATCTTCACGATGGCAAGGAGCAGGAACAGGCCCACCCCGATACCGACCGTCACGATAAGCAGCATGGGCTCGACGGCGTTCTTCACCTGGTCGGCAAGCACCGAGAGGTCCGGTTCGGCCACCGTGATAAGCACGCCCATCATGAAGCAGACCGAAAGGAGCAGCAGCACCTTGCGCGACTTGGTAAGGCCCGAACCCACATGTTCGCCCATCGGGGTCATGGCAAGGTCGGCGCCCAAATTAAAAAGCCCGATGCCCACCACAAGGAGCACCGCGCTTACGGCAAATACAACGAGTTCCCTGACCGTAAAATCAACGAGAGGCGTAAACGAGAGTACCAGCACGATGAGTGTCACCGGCAAGACTGAAGCAAACGCCTCCCTCAGTTTTTCGGCCAGAATCTTGAGCATTATTCGCCAAGGTACTCCACAGCAAATATGAGAGTCGCACCGCCTGGGATGGGGCCCGCGCCGCGGCTGCCGTACCCGAGTCCAGGCGGGATAATCAGGATGCGCTTTTCACCCGGGAGCATGCCCGCCACACCGAGGTCCCAGCCGCGGATAACGCGACCACCGCCCAGAGGGAACGCAAACGCCTGGTCGCGGTCGCGCGAACTGTCGAACTTGTAGCCGTTCGTAAGCCAGCCGGTGTAGTGCACCTTCACGTTCGCGCCCACGCGGGCCGGTTCGCCCTCGCCCTGCTGGATAACCGCATAGCGGAGCCCTTCGGAACCGTGCTCGAAGGTAAGCGTCGTCGTATCGGGGAAGAAATCCATCTTGGCGGCGATTTCGGGATCGACCATCGATTCCACAAGCTCGATGCGGAACACGAGCGTGGAGTTGGGCGGAATCATCGTGAACGCGGTCGCACCGTAACCCATGGAAGGACTTACGCGCAGCCAGCGCACGCCACCTTCGCGCATGCCGTCGAGGCCCGATTCCCAGCCCTTGATCATCTTGCCCGCGCCGAGCACGACTTCGAACGGCTTGCCCAGATCCTTGGAGCTGCCGAACTTGCGGCCCGAGACGAGCCAGCCGGTGTAGTGCACCTTGAGGTTCGTTCCCTGGGTAGCGGGCTTGCCCGTGCCGACCTTCTCGTCGTACACCTTGAGGCCCTTGTCCTTGTCCTGCCATTTTAGTTTATTCACATCGGCGGGAAAAACGTCCGGTTCCATGGGCTTTTCGGCCGCAACGAGCTCCACTTCGAAATACAGGTCGGAATACGGCGGAATGCCTTCGAGCGAGTTCTCGCCATACGCCATCACATAAGGGATAGTGAGCTTGCGGACCTCGCCCACCTTCATTCCCACGATGCCCTTGTCCCAGCCCGCAATCACCTGGCCCACGCCAATCGTGAACTCGAGCGGCTCGCCGCTTGCGTAAGTATCGGCAAACGGGGTAAGCGTATCGGCGCTGGCCTCGGCAACAGCGGCGCTGTCGACAGTGGCCGTATCCACCGGCACTTCGGCCTTCTTGTCCTTGCTCTTCGATTTCAGTGCCTTCTTCGCGGTAGCGGCAGCGATGGAATCCTGCTTCGCCTTCTCGGCGGATTCGGCGGCCGCTACGGCCTTCAGGCTATCGAACTTTACAATGTCTGCATAGAGATAGCCCTTGTAATGCACCTTGATAAGTTGCCCTGAACGGATTTCGTCGCCATTGCCCGTTTTTACCACTTCTACATTGAAAGGGATGGCCCATACTGCGCAGGAAAACAACAGAACAAGAAAAATCTTCATTTTTAACATAAAAACTCCTACCCCACAAGATAGAAAATGCTAGTTTTTGAGAAAAGAGGAATTCTTTCATAGAACGGAAAAGATTATGCTATCAGTCATCATTGTCATAGTTATCATCATCCTGTCCGTCATCCTCGCAGGAATTGGAGCCTATGTCGTCATCCATAGTGCCGACGAAAAAGAGGAAGTCAAGCCGGTCATCGACGTGTCCGGCAAGTACGCCGTAGTCGTCCGACCGGCCCGCGAATCCCTCACAGCCGTAAAACCCTCCGAAAATTCCATCCGCGCCTGGCTCGAAACGCAAGAGCAGCTCACCCCCGAACAGCGGAAGGAATATCTCGACAACTGGAACGCCGCCATCGAGGAGACCATCAGGACCATCGACGAAGGCGACCAGAACGGCACCGTAACCTACAGGATCGAACTCGGCCCGAAGGGCAAGCAATACGTGAAGTTCGTCCACGAAGAAAATTTCATCACCCGCGAACAAATCCGGAACCATGCGGAAATTCTCCCTCCATACGTACTCGGCTGCGACTGCAGGCTTCTGCCCAAGCAGCCCTGGGAGAACCCGAGCAAGTCCGGATGGAAAGCGGTAGTACCCACACACGGAAACACCTACGACGTCCCCGACTGGAGGCAGCTTGCGTAAGACTCTACTCTCGTTACTTTTTTTACCCGCCATATCGCTTGCCGCAGGTTCGGCAATCATCACCCTCGAAATGCCCGTTGGCGCACGCCAGCTAGGCATGGGCGAAGCAGGTGCCGCGCTTGCAGACGATGCATCCGCCATGTACTATAACCCGGCCGGACTCGCATTCGGGCCCCTCGCCGACGAATGGAAGATGTCGTACCCCGCCGACGGCAAGAAGACGCCGCACTTCACGCAGATGGCGAGCCGCTCCAAGAACGGGTTCTTCTCCAAGAGCGAACTCTGGGCCGGCACCGTCAACGGCATCCTGAAATACGACAGCGAACAGTGGGTGGACTACCACACCGTGACCCTGCAGGGCAACGCGAAGGTGAAAGACGCCGTGCGCGTATTCGCGGGCACCGAACGCGGGCTCGACGAATACACCCGCCAGGTCAAGAAGTTCAACGACATCAAGAACGCCGACGACGAATCGCACGTAGTGGAAGTGAAAATCCCGTGGAACCTCGTGGTGCACGACACCATCACCGCCATCCTCTACGAGGACCGCACCGAAAAGCTCTGGGTGGGCACCCCGAAGGCGCTCTACCGCTTTGACGGCAAGGCCTGGAAGAGCTACGAGAGCGAACTCGGCACCCACCGCATCACGGCACTCGCGAACCAGGGCGCATCGCTCTGGATCGGTACCGACAACGGACTTTTCCTGTACCGCAACGGCCAGTTCGAACAGAAAGGCAAGGTGCTCCCGAGCCAGAAGATCAACGCGCTCGTATGGTCCGAGGAACGCAGGGAACTCTACGTCGCGGTCGACGGCGCGGGCATCGCAAGGCTCGTCCCCAAGAAGAGCGTGAACGACAAGGACCGCTGGAGCCTCTTCACCGAAGAAGACGGCATCATGGACCTGCACGCCACCGCACTCGCCGTAGACAGTTCCGCACACGTCTGGGCGGCACACAACGGCGGTCTCAGCCACTTCAACCTGCGCAAATGGGAACAGGTGAAATTCGAAGGCAACGTGGTGAACGACATCTCGGTAGACCAGAAGGGACACATCTGGATTGCGACCGACAAGGGCGTATGGCGCCACCTCCCCGACTACGCCACCGCGAGCGGCCGCAAGGCCGAACTTGAACGCGGAGTCGCCGAACAGGAAGGCAGCGTCAAGAAAGACGACGAATGGCTGCATTTCCATTCGGGTAACGGGCTTTCCACGAACAAGGTCTGGAAGGTCCTGCCGCAGGGGAACGATGTCTGGTTCAGCACCGCAAGCGGCATGGAACTCTACAAGGACGCCGACTACCAGCTCGTCGCGTTCTACGAGAAGCTCCTGCCCATCCTGAACATCCCCGACCTCTACCACCTCTTCGGCGGCATGACTATCCCCGTCGCCGAATGGGGAACCCTCGGATTCTTCGTGAACTTCGTGAGCTTCGGTTCCACCGTCGTCTCGGGCGACATCGAAGCCGAGGACCTCGTCGCCTACAACAGCTCCGAAATCGTGGGCGGCCTCAGCTACGGCACCCGCTTCCCGAACAACTGGGGCCTCGGCCTCTCCATCAAGCTGTTCTATTCCGACCTGAGCTCCGGCGCGGGCGTGGGCGAAGAAGAAGCGACCACCTTCGGTTACGCATTCGATATCGGCGTCCTCAAGAAGGACCTCTTCATCAAGAAGTTGAACTTCGCTCTCGTGCTCGCGAACATCGGCCCGAGCGTGTACTACGTCGACAAGACCATCGAAGACCCGATTCCGCTCACCTGGCGCGTCGGTCTCTCTTACGAAATCCTTTCGCTCGCCGACTACAAACTCACCATCGCCGCCGACTACAACCGCGAAGTCGTGTACGACGATGACAAGGGCGACCCGGAACCGTTCTACATCAGCTGCTGGAAATCCATCGGGCATCCGGAACGCGGCGGCCACGGGTTCACCGCATTCAAGAACTCCCTGCTCCAGGGCGTGTTCAACGTCGGTACGGAATTTATCTATTCGAACACTGTCGCCATCCGTCTCGGCTACCTCTACGACCAGACCGGCAAGCGCAACGAAGCCGACTTCGGTATCGGGTTCATGATTTCGGACATGCTGCAGTTCGACCTCGCCACCATCATGGACGTGGGCGACAACGACGGCGTGCGCGACGGCCAGATGCGTTTCGGCGCCCTGTTCAAGTTCTAGGCTAGTCACTGGTCATTAGTTAATAGTTTAAAAGTCGGGTAATCAGCCCGACTTTTTTGCTACCAGCTCAAAGCGTAAGCGCGGATTATTCCACGCGTTCCAGAATTATCAGCGCGCGTTCCTGCGTGCTGTTCGGAATGGTGTAGAAGTGCTTGCCCACAAACTTGTAGCCGAAATCCTCGGGATGGAACGTCTTGAGTTCGTCGGCCACGGCGGGACCCTTCATAAAATACACGCGGCCGCCGACCTTCAGGGAGTTCGCGAGGCGCGGGAGAGTCTTTTCCATCAATTCAAATGCGCGGCTGATGACTCCGCCCACCGGGATGTCCATGCTCCTGCTCGTCACCTTGTGGCCGAACACGTCGATACCCTTGAGGCCCATCTTCTCGATGACCATGTTGAGGAAGTTGATGCGGTTCGGGCGCGGCTCGCAGAGCGTGAGGCGTATGTGCGGGTTCACGAGCTTCAGCGGGATTCCGGGGAAGCCGGCGCCGCTCCCCACGTCGATCATGCGGGAAGGCCATTCCAGAACGAACGCGTTGATGAGGGTGCAGTCCGCGTAGTGGCGCTCCACCATCGTCTCGAACGCATTCAGGCGCGTGAGGTCCTGGTCGTCGTTGTTGGCGCGCAGCAGCTGGTGGAATTCCCAGATCTGCTTGAGGGTCGATTCCTGGAGTTCCACGCCGTAGTAATGCAACAGCTTGTCGAGCCCCGCAAGCGAGGGCGTCACGCGCTTCCCGTTAAACAGCGGGAATTCGGTGCGCGGATTCTTCAGGTGCGGAACGAACGACTTGCCCAGCGCATCTGCGGCGCGGGCGGGAGCGTGCCCCGACGGTTTCTTGGACCAGGATGACTTAGCCATATCCCAAATTTAAAAAAGAAAAGAAAAAAAGTCATCAAACGGCATATTTTGCCCGCGAAACCGTCTTTATAGGTAGAGGCACCTATCGCGGAGAAAAAATGGGCAGGAGACTTTTGTTGATAGCACTGCTGGCGGCAGTGCAGGCATTGGCTGCGGAACTCACCGAGGCCAAGGTATTCGAATGGTGGGACGACGGCATCATCGCCCCGGAAGAGGCGAACGAAATCCTCACGCTGATGGACGAAGGCGACATGCGGGAGGCGTGTGCCCTGGCAGAGGTCTACGCCGGCGAGGCATGCTGGGGCGCAAGCGGGGCCGCGCTCGATTCCGTGCGGAAGCATTACCGCGGGCACTACGCAGCGAAACTGCGGTTCGATTCCGCGGGCGCCCTCTCGGTACAGCGCCACGAATTCGAGTTCGAATTCCGCAGGCTCACGCTCCGGCTCGGCACGCAGGAACTCCTCACGTACAGGAGCAAGCGGGGCGAGGCGCACCTCGGGCAAATCTCCACGCGGGAGCTGCATTCCGAAATCCCGCTCGACACCCTCTGGGGCACCGCAATCGCATACACGCTCGGGATGTTCAGGCTCGCCGCGATGCTCGACACCTCGAAGACATCAAGCATCGCTCTCACCGCGAAGCCCTCCCCCAAGTTCACGGCGCAGGCCGCATTCTGGAGCAGCGCAGGCGCGAAACCCGCGGCAGACTCGGCGAGCCCGGCGCAACCTTTCCCCAGAACAGGAAGCGGGCCCTCCGCAAGCCTCACGCTCGTCGCGCCCTCGGGCAAGGTCTCCGCATGGTACCAGGCCGGGCAAACCTTCCCGCTGGTGCGTTTCTCGTTCCAGGGCCGGGACACCGCCTTCTCGTGGAGCAGCACCGGCTATATCCACGGGGATTCCGTCCCGGCCCCCGCACGGCTAAGCCCGAGCATTCTAAAGAACAGTTTCTGGTCCACACAGAACGTATCTTTCCGGGCGAAGCGGTTCTTCGACACGAAGGCGACAGCCAGCGCGCGGGTCACGAAACCGCTGCATTCCGACAGCATCTCCGGGAGGCTTTCCCTGGACATCGCCGGCGGGCCCCAAGCTGCGCGCCCCGCCCTGAAATTCACATGCGTCGAGGCTGCAAGCGCATGCGACCAGGCCCTATACCAGGCGAACTTCTCCACATCGCACGCCCTGGGGCAGACAACAGCGACGCTCTCCGGCGGGGCGCGCACCCGACACGAGCGCTCCGGGCATTCCTGGCAGGCGCCGCGTCTCGAAATCGCCATCGCAATCGACGAGAAGCCCGCGCAGTCTTCTACAGGCAACCGCACGCTGTCTTCTACAGGCAACCGCACGCAGTCTTTTACAGGCAATCGAGCGCTGTATTCTGCAAGCAACCGCGCGCAGGCCCACGCAGGCAACCGCAAGAACACCTTCCGCATATCGCTTGTCGCCCCGGAGGCCAGACCCGACAAAAAACTGCAAATCCGTACCGAGACCCGCATCTACGGGAAGTTCATGGAATTTGCGCTCACGGCCGCCTTCCAGCGCTCCGAAAATGCGAATTTTCACCCCACCCATGCGCAAGTAACCACCGGATTTTTCTTCTAAAACCGCCAAAATTGCCATTTTTGAGCGAAAAACGCCATTTCCTGTATACAGCATTGTTCACGGGTGTAAACAAGAAAAACACGTTTTTTTCCGACTGGCCCCCTTCAAATAGGTATCTTATAGGTACCCAAACACTCCCAAACCCCTTTAGGTTGCCTCCTTTACCTAAAGGGGTTATTTTTATTGTCATCCCCGCGCTTTAATTCTAGATTTGCGCTATATGATTATCGCGACCATCATCGGAGCCGTCTTCTTTTTCCCGTCCATCGCCCTGAACGTGGCCCTCGCATGTGGCGCCCCGCTCGGCATGTACGCCATGAACGGCCGCAACAAGGTGGTGCCCAAGGAAGTGCGCAAGGCCTTCATCGTCCCCATCTGCATGCAGTTTGTCGCGATGTTCGTGCTGCTCAGCGCCGGCCGCATCATCCCCGAAATCATCCCGTTCGAAATCACGCGCATACTCGCATTCTTCTTTTCGCTCTACCTCACGTTCTATACCGCCACGGTGCTTTTCAGCACGAGCCGCAAGGAACGCATGGTGATGGGATCGTTCGCGATTGTCTCGACGGTCTGCTTCTGGATAACCGCGTTCGCAACGCTCAACTGGGACTAGCAAGAGGCCCGCAGAATGCCCGAAGCTTATCACAATTACCAGCGCGACCTGGGTTACATCATCCGATGGAACCAGCGCAAGGGAATAGTCCCCACGCTCCTGATGCACGCCTGCTGCGGGCCCTGCAGCACCTACTGCATCGAATACCTCTCGCAGTTTTTCAAGATAACGATTTTCTACTACAACCCGAATATCGCGCCTTCCGAGGAATATGCCCACCGCGTCGCCGAAATCAGGCGGTTCGTAAGCGAATTCAAGACAAAGTACCCGGTAGAATTCATCGAGGGCGAATACGACCCCAAGAAATTCTATGATATTGCCCGCGGGCTCGAAGACGAGAAAGAAGGCGGCAAGCGCTGCCGCAAGTGTTTCGAACTGCGGCTCGGCGAAACCGCCCGGCTCGCCAAGGAAATGGGATTCGACTACTTCACCACGACGCTCACCATCAGCCCCAAGAAGGACGAACAGGTACTGAACGTGGTGGCCAAGGAACAGGGCGAAATCTACGGCGTCAAAGCGCTCCCCAGCGACTTCAAGCGCAAGGGCGGCAACAAGCGTTCCATCGAGCTCTCTGCCGAATACAACCTCTACCGCCAAAACTACTGCGGCTGCGCGTATTCAAAGCGCGAAGCCGAAGAGCGGGAAGCCAAGAAAAACGAAGGCGATACGCCCTAGAACCAGTACCCGATACCAATCTGGTATTTAAGCAGCTTGTAGTAGGATCCGCCCATGTACTCGTCGGTTTCCCAGATTTTCGCGACCGTGGTATCTCCCGTCTCTACGTCCACCCGTAATTCAGATTCCTCGGAATGCGCCGTGAGGCATTTTTTGTCGCCAGACACCACATCCGTAAACTGGAACGACACGCGCGCATCTATCGAAAGGCCGAAATCGAACACATGGCCGACTCCCGCGACGACACCCGCACCGAACCGCTTGTCTTCGTAACAGGCATCACTCTGGCTGCGGAACCTCTCGGGCAAGATATGGTCTTCGTCTGAATAAAGCATCACGTCAATGACCGGCCCCGCCTCGACAAACACCACCGACGTGCGCCACTGCGCCATCACCGGGACTTCCAGGTAGAGCAAAGTCTTCCTGTCGTAGCCTTCCCAGGAGCCGCCGCACGGTTCCTCGCCTTCAAGAGGTGCGCAGGGAATGCCAATCTCGCCATAAACGAAGAAGGTTCGGTAGTCCAGCCCGAGCGCCGTATGCAGGTAAAAGTTATCCGTGAACCCGTGCGAAAAATCGACTGAAAACATTCCGCCCGGCCCCGAGATATCGGGATACGGCCCCCAATGCGCATCGGTAATGAGGTTCGATACCTGCGCCCCTAGGCGAACGCCGACATCAAGCGGCTTGCCATCCGACTTTCCGGCCGCGCCAGCCAGCAATGGCAGACAAACTAACAATAACAGACTCAGTTTTCCCAAGTTTCTCATATATTTTCTCCTTTTTTGAATTAGCCCAAAACTTAATCGTCGGGACCGCGGCCGAGGATGCCGTCGATACAGGCCTCGAATTCGCGAGAATTCTTTCGTTCATATGAGAACGCGCCCGAACTCGACTTGTACAAGTAATCCGCATTGTCGTCAGAGCACACCTCTGGCGAGGCATCGTCCATTTCACGGACCGTTCCTACGCAGATCACGCCACCCGACTCGAGCATTACATGCAGACTGTCACCATAGCGGGCGTAATCCACACTCAAGTCGAACATCAAGTCGGCATAGGTAAACTTCATCGTAGTACCCGTCTTTGAGAGAATACTGATACCGGAACTTTCCTGCCCAAACTTTGTACTCGAGTAGTAATAGGGCGTTTCCAACTGGATGGAGCCTCCGTTCCCGAGGTAATCGAACAACTGGTCCACAAAGACCGTCCGCATGTAGTTGTAATCCTCGCGGTCCGTGATACGGTATTCCACCTTGTCGCCATCGAACTTGAAATACTGATTGTAACCGTCATTCGAGCAGAACATCCTTTCTTCACGGTAACGGCACTGCGTATTTTTCCAAACTCCATCGAGTTTACCCGACTTGCCACCCACAAAGATAAGCGATTCATCGTATCTCGTCTGGTCTGCTTCGTACGGGTCCGGTTCATAAATTCTCGAAAGCAAGAGCGAATCGCCACGGAAACTGTAAGCAAACGTCTTCGAATCCGCAAAGTAGAAGTCCGTGTCATAGACGAACGATTCGCCATCCTTGACACACCCGCCAATTGTTTCAAGAGTTATCGTGACAGAATCGTGTTTCTTGTCCACATCTATTTTGCCAAGCCGTACTAAGCGGGCCACACTGAAATCATCGGCCGAGCCAGGCGCAACAGCTTCGGCCGCATCACTGGCGTCTCCAAAAATTTTGAGCATGTCCTCGGTAAAACCGACGCAACCCGAAAGCACCAGGCACAGGGCGGCCAGGGCACCAGTCAACGCATTCTTATTCTGAACAAAATTCATTCTATGCATCTTTTTCTCCAAGGGGCCTGCTAAGCGGGAATAGATGTAAATTTAAACGATATACGCGGTCGTAATACTGAACATCCGAAACAATGGCGGCGATTTTCCGGCGGAAGGCATCCAGTTCCACGGCAATGCGGTTGTACGCCTGCTCGTCGATACCTACGGTCAAGCCCGAAATGCGCCGTTCTTCGAGCGCAAACGAATCGACCGCATCGGCGGCAAGGTAGGCATACTGCTTCTGCATGGTACGGACTGCCGAAGGGATTGCCGCGGAATTCCCCGAAACACCCTTGTCCGTCTGCACGTAACTGCCGTCGGGCCTGCGGGCGAGCAGACCCATGCGTACCAGGAGTTCAAGCGAATTGCGCACATCTCCGGCCGAAACTTCGGGCACGCACACCTTCCCTATCTCCGAGGGTTTCGCCCCCTTCATAATCGGGGCGAGTTCGCGTACCACCGAGTTCGCCCACGAACAAAAATAGCTGAAAGCCTCAGTTCCCAGAATGCGGACCCCGTTCTCCTTCGCCAGGGCCCGCATCTGAGAATAAGCGTTCATGCGGACTGTATCATCCGGCGCATCGCAAAATTCCACCATCAGACAGAAGTAGTCCGCCTGGAACCCCGCGAGCCCCATCGCCGGAGCGACCTTGACCGCCCCAATCTTGGAGAGCCTGGTCTTGCCGTCACAAACGAGCTTAAGGTATCCCGACGACGAAAAACCAGCGAGTTTGGCGAACTCGCGCCACGAGAAAGCGGACGTCCTTTTCCGTTCCTCGTAGAAGTCCCGCAGATAAAGGCGGTAATCTTCGTATTCCGTTATCGGTTTCATTTACATGGATAAATATACCTCCTTCATGAAACAAAAACAGCTTATTTTTTATGATTTTTCACGCTTTTTTAATCAAATTCACGTTTTTGAGTGGTTTCATGAAACACCTCGTTTCATATAGGGACACAGCCAGCCCGCCGGAGGACCGAGACGGCACTTCCGTGCGGGCACCCCATCCGCCCTCCATTTTCTATCTTTCGCCTTATGTACGATCCGCGATTTCTCCCCATATGCAAGGAAGACCTAGACGAACTCGGCTGGGATTACGTGGACGTAATCATCATCAGCGCCGACGCCTATGTGGACCACCCGTGCTTCGGGCACGCCGTGGTAGCAAGGCTCTTTGAACACGAAGGTTTACGGGTCGCTATTCTGCCGCAGCCCAACTGGCGCGACGACCTGCGCGACTTCAAGAAACTCGGCAGGCCCCGCATGTTCTTCGCGATTTCGAGCGGCATGGACAGCATGGTGAACCACTACACCGCCGCAAAGCGCCTGCGCAGCGACGATGCATTCACGCCCGGCAACAAGGCGGGATTCCGCCCCGACTACGCGACGTACACTTACGCGAAGATTTTAAAGCAGCTCTATCCCGATGTTCCGCTGATGATTGGCGGGCTGGAATCGAGCCTGCGCCGCGTGACGCATTACGACTACTGGAGCGACAGATTAAAGCCGAGCATTTTATTTGATACGCAGGCCGACCTCCTTATCTACGGCATGGGCGAAAAACCGCTGAAAGAGATGGTGCGCCTTTTGAAGAAGGGCGTCCCGTTCTCGAGCCTGCATTCCATACCGCAAACCGCATACCTAGCGCCCAAAGGGAACGTCCCGAAGAACAACCACTGGGAAGACCTGCGCCTCGCAAGCTACGAGGAATGCCTCAAAAGCAAGCGCACCCAGATGGAAAACTGCCGCAAGGTGGACATCGAATGCAACAAGTGGTTCCAGCGCCGCATATTGCAGGATGTCGCGGAACAGACCGTCGTAATCAACCCTGCGTACCCGCCGCTCGAATACGGCGAGCTCGACGAAAGTTTTGAATACCCGTACGCACGCGAGCCGCACCCGCGTTACAAGAAGCGCGGCAACGTGCCCGCGTTCGACATGATCAAGTTCAGCATCAATACGCACCGCGGGTGTTTCGGCGGGTGCAGTTTCTGCGCCATCAACGCACACCAGGGCAAGTTCATCGCGAGCCGCAGCCGCGAAAGCATCTTGCGCGAAGTGGATTTGATTACCAAGATGGACGGCTTTGCCGGCACCATCACCGACTTGGGCGGCCCGAGCGCCAATATGTACAACATGCGCGGCCGTGACCCGAGCCGCTGCCAGAAATGCGCCCGAGCAAGTTGCCTGACCCCGAAAGTCTGCGACAACATGGACACGCACCACCACGAGCTTCTGGAGCTCTACCGCGAAGTGCGCAACCACCCGAAGGTGAAGCACCTGTTCATCGGGAGCGGCGTGCGCTACGACATGCTGCTGCAAGAGACCAACGACGAAGAACTGCGCAAGGACCACGAGGAATACGCCCGCGAACTCATCGACTACCACGTGAGCGGACGCCTGAAGGTCGCACCGGAACATACGAGCGACGAAGTCCTGAAGCTCATGCGCAAGCCGAGCTTCACGCTGTTCCACAAGTTCAAGGAATTCTTCGACGACGAATGCAAGCGCATCGGCAAGCGCCAGCAGATAATACCTTACTTTATCAGTAGCCACCCCGGGTGTACCGAGGCCGACATGGCGGAACTCGCCCTCGAGACAAAGCAGCTCGGGTTCCAGCTGGAGCAGGTACAGGACTTTACCCCCACGCCGATGACGATTGCGACCGAAATGTTCTATTCCGAACTCACGCCCGACGGAAAGCCGCTTTACGTGGCAAAGACACCCGAGCAGAAGCGGAGCCAGCGGCAGTTCTTCTTCTGGTACATTCCGGAGAACCGCCCGCAAATCCGCGCGACCTTGGAACGCCTGAAACTCGGGAAAATCGGCAGGCTATTGCTGAGCCGCAGCGCGAAGGCCGAAGGCAAGGAATTCTTCCCGAGCAAGGAGCGCGAAAACAATTCGGAATACCGCGAGCGCGAACAGCACATGCGCAGCGAGCGTGCCAACGCACTCATCCCGAAAAAGGAAAAGCCCCGCTGGACAGAAGAGGAACGCGAAAAGTTCCGCAGGGAGCGCGAAGAACGCGCCGAACGCCAGCGCAGGGCAAAGGACCCCGCGTTCAATTACGGGCCCAAGAAGAAAGTCCGCTTCGGCAAGAAGAGCCCCTGGGGAAAATAGGGCTTATAAATGCAAAAGGGCCGCCGCACGACTGCGACGACCCGAATTTTTTTTGCAGACTGGGTTACCGCTTGCCTTCGCGCTTGTAGCGTTCGATGCATTCCTGGTAAAAGTCGTACGTCTGCTTGGCAATGGACTTCCAGCTGAACACGTCGATAGCGCGCTTGCGGCTCACCTCGCCCATCTTCTTCGCCAGTTCCGGGTCACCGAGGACCTTGTTGAGCTTGTTCGCAAAATCCGTCTGGAAGGCACCAGGATCGGCGGGTTCGAAATCCGTCTCGGATTTCGCCTTGAGTGGCACCAGGAATCCGGTCTCGCCGTCCACGATAATCTCGGGAATGCCACCCACCGCAGAACCCACCACCGGGGTACCGCAGCTCATCGCCTCGAGGTTGATGATACCGAACGGCTCGTAGAGCGAGGGCGTCGCGAAAACGGTCGCATGGCTGTAGAGCACGCGCAGTTCCTCGTGCGGGATGGCTTCCTGGATCCACACCACGCCATCGCGGGTCGCCTGTACGCCTTCGATAAGCGACTTGCATTCATCGGCAAGCTCGATGGTATCGGGAGCGCCCGCGCAGAGCACCACCTGGGCGCCCTTGTCAATCTGCGGAATCGCCTGGATAAGCTGGCTGATTCCCTTCTGGCGCGTAATGCGGCCAACGAACAGCACATAGGGGCGCTTCGGGTCCACGCCCCACTTGGTCAAAATACCTTCGTCGAATGTCGGCGCATAAAAGTCCGGGTCGATGCCGTTGTAGATAACCTTCACGCGGTCTTCGGGCACGCCGTAAAGCTTCATCACATCGCGCTTCATGCCCTGGCTTACCGCAATCACGCCGTCGGCAGCCTCGTAGGCAGTGCGTTCAATCCAGCAGCTCATGGCATAGCCGCCGTTGCCCAGCTGTTCCGCCTTCCACGGGCGGTGCGGTTCCAGCGAGTGCGTGGTGAGGATAAGCGGACACTGCAGAAGCCTGCTCGCGAGCACGCCGCCAAAGTGGCTGTACCAGGTATGGCAATGAATGACGTCGATGTCGTCGAGTTCGGCAGCCCACTGGAGGTTGATATCGAGCGGCTTGAAAATCTTCTGGAAGCGGTCGTCCTTAGGGTCCAGGCCCAGCTTGCGCGAAAAACCGAGAGCGCGGATATTGTCCTCGTCGACATCCTGGTCACCGAAGCAGCGAGCCTCAATATGGCAGAGTTTCGCGAGTTCCTGCGTCAGGAACTTCACGTGAATGCCAGCGCCGCCGTAAATTTCCGGCGGAAACTCATTGGTAAGAATAGCAGCGTTCATACAACAAATCTCCGGTTACACCATTAAATTTACTTTTTCGAGGAATTGATGGTCGCCATGAATTCCGCGCGGGTCTTCTCGTCGGTCTTGAAGCGGCCCAGAAGCTGGGTCGTGACCATCGTAGCACCCGGTTTTTTCACGCCGCGCATCGTCATGCACATGTGCGACGCCTCGAGCACCACGGCGACACCCCTCGGGTTCAGTTCCTTCTGGATGAGTTCCGCAATCTGGCGGGTCATGCGTTCCTGGATTTGCGGGAAGCGGGCATAGAACTCCACGACACGCGGAATCTTGGAAAGCCCGACAACGCAATCGCCGGGAATGTACGCCACGTGGGCGCGACCCGTAAACGGCAAGAAGTGGTGTTCGCACATGCTCGCAAATTCGATATTCGGGACGACAATCATCTCGTCGTACTTCTCGTGGAAGCGTGTCTTGAGAATATCTTCGGCGCGGGTTTCGCCCGAAAGTCCCGTCATGAGTTCAGCATACATTTTCGCGACGCGCTTCGGCGTATCGATAAGCCCTTCGCGGTCCGGGTTTTCGCCCATGCCTTCCAGAATCATCCGGAAGCCGGCAGCCATCTTTTGCATATCCATCATGTGCACAAAGATAGAAATAAATGTATTTTGATACCATGACAACGCCGCAAAACATTCCCGACCCGATGGCAGTGCACCCGATTGCGGGCTACGACAAGGAAATCTACGTGAAGCCGACGCTCAAGAACCCGAATATCATCGTGGGCGACTTCACCTACATCGCCGACAGCGAATTCGAAAGCCACGTGACGCACCTATATCCGTGGAACAACGACAAGCTGGTTATCGGCAAGTTCTGCCAGATTGCGGCGGGAGTGGAGTTCGTGATGAACGGAGCGAACCACCAGATGAACGCGGTATCGACTTTTCCGTTCTACACGCTTGCAGGCTGGGACATGAAGGCGCCCGCCCCTGCGGACATGCCGCTCAAAGGCGACACGATTATCGGGAACGACGTGTGGATTGGCCAGAATGCGACGATACTCCCCGGAGTGCATATCGGCGACGGCGCGATTATCGGCGCAAGCAGCGTCGTGGGCAGCGATGTGGAGCCTTACACGATTGTCGCAGGCAACCCGGCGCAGTTTATACGCAAGCGGTTCGACGAGGAACTTACAAACCTGATGCTCGAATGGCGCTGGTGGGACAAGCCCATCGAAGAAATAAATGCGCTCATCCCGTTACTCACGAGCAGCGACTTGACAGAAGTCAAGAAGAAAATTAAAGGGTTGCTCGGGAAAGGGTGACCTTTCGCACAAAATCACAGACTGCGAATAGTCTCTTCAGAGAGATGGGTGTACCGAGAAATTTTGTCAATCGGTTCATTATCCGCAAGCATTTGCCTTGCCATTTCGAGTTCACGTTCGGAGACACCTTCAGCTACCTTCGCGTTGATTTCATCCGCGAATTCCTCAAAGAAACTTGCCCTCAGGACATTGTGATCCCATTTTTCGTGGAACATCTTCTGGTATGCCTCGAATTCTTCCTTACTAAACTTAGACACTTTGGAGCTTTCTGTCAAGGATTCGAACTTGCGTTCGTCTAGCTCAGCGGGCAGTTCCTTGAGCTTGTCCAGATAGCGAAAGAAAAAAAGCCACTTGCGAATGCTGGATGACCCAGCCTCAATGAAGAAGGGCACCTTCGAAAGTTCAACCGCCGTAAAATTGTACGAATCTACAAATTGCTCTCCTGTTTCAAGATCCGTGACCGTAGCACGATGAATGATACGATCGTCATCAAACATTCTCTGTCGAGTAAAGGCAATGACATAAGTCGGCTTGACATCATAATTCCAATCATCGCCCGGATCAGCTTGGTTGGCAACCATCTCGCCAGCATAAAAAGCAAGCCGCTTCAAAAAATTGTCCTGCTTACGAATCTGCACCTCAATCTCAATCAGATTATCCATGTCATCCTTGCAATGCAAGTCGAAAATCGCCGTGCGCGACACCTTACTCCCGCTCATATTGTGCGCTACGTTGCGCGTCTTCACTGTCACGATTGGCCGCTTAAGCTGCGGTTCCAGCAGGTCGTTTAACAGGTTCACGAGATTCTGCCGGCTGACGGGCTTGTCAGGGTCAAATGCCTTCTTGAAGGCGAAATCCACGAGAAGGTTTGCAAAAGGGCTCTTTTCGCCCGGCTTCACGATGCAATCCTTGAGAGGCTTGCGCTTAATCTTTTTATGGTTTTCCATATTATCTCCATTGTATTAAAAACAAAAATGGACCACTCCGCAAAGCGGAAAATGATCCATAATACCACCTTTTCTGGTGTTTGGAGTAATATACAAAAATTACACGAACACGACTTCGTTGCCGACGCGCGGAGATTCCGCGCGGTTCGGGAGGCCACTCTCCGTATCGGCGTAGCCGATGGCAACGGAGGCGTACACGCGCTCGTCTTCGCGCAAGCCAAGGCCACGCAGGTATTCCAAAAGCGTCGGGTCTTCGTTCAGCCACTTGAGCTGATTGATGTAGCAACTGCCAAGATCGAGCTCGTTCGCGGCAAGCATCATGTTCTCCACGGCACAGGCGACATCGGCCATATTGTTGCCGTATTCCTTCTTGTTCGCGACCACGATCAGCACAGGCGCCGTGTAGCAGAACGAGTAGTTGCCTTTACGGGCGAGCGTAATGGAATTCTTGAGACTCTTGTAAAGGTCTTCGCGAAGTTCCATCGCGGCAAAGGCGGACTGCACGAGTTCCTTGAGCTTCGCAATCACCGAAGCATCCGAAATCACGAAGAAGTGGTTGCTCTGCGCGTTGCCGCCGGTAGGCCCGAACTGGCCCGCCTCGACAATCTGCTTCAACTTCTCGAGTTCAACAGGCTGAGCCTTGAACCTGCGGGTACTGCGACGCGTCTTGATGGCTTCGAGTGTGTTCATAATATTTACCTTTTACTGGATCCTTCGACTTCGTGCTTCGCACTCCGCTCAGGATGACACTTGCGTGTCACTTCTCCAACGGCAGAACGAGAATACGCGAGTTGCGCTTCTGGTTGTAGTTGTCCCGCTTGCTCTTGGGCAAGTCCTCGACCGTCCCGTCTTCGAATCCGAACGGGTAGAACCAATCGAGCGCCTGTGTCGTGAGCAGGAACAATTTCTTGTAGCCCTTCATCTGGCCAATCGAAATCAGGTGCCGCACGATGGCATCGCCAATTCCCGACTTGCGGTAGTTCGCACCCACGGCAATGCCCGCAATTTCGGCCATGCCGTCTTCGAACTCGTGCAACGCACCGCAACCGTGAATGCTGTTGTCGATGCTGTACACCACGTAGTCCTTGAGCTTTTCGGAAATGCTTTCCTGCGTGCGCGGCACCAGGTAGCCCTTCGCGATGTAGTCCTGCATAATCCGGAGGATATCCGGAATATCTTCGATGTTCGCGGGCCGGATACTGGAGTACTGGTTTGCATACACCATGGTACCGTCACCCCGCGCGCTGAAGACTTCTTGCAGCACGCTGCCCTGGAATTCACCGCTCAGCAAGTGGACACGGTTCGCGCCCGCCTCGCAAGCATGGATGGCGTTCATCAGGTAATCCATCTGCGCAAAATTCAACACGTCGGAATTGAGTTCCAACAGTTCCTTGGCCTGGTCCACGTCCAAAGCCGAAATCACGCCCGACTCGGTGGGTTCCAGGTACTTGGTGTTCTTGCCGGTCACAAGCCCCTTGAGCTTGATACCGTTCTCGTTACCGATGAAGAACAACTTGCCCACCTTCATGTACTTGCAAATCTCGGTCGCAAGTTCGGTGGAGCTGATGTTGTAGGCATGCCCGAGCTTGTTCCAGCCAATCGGCGGAATAATAGGCACAAACTTCTCGTTCAAAAGCTGGTCGAGGATATCGCGCTGGATACGTTCGATCCGGCCTGTCCTCATGTAGTCCACGCCGTCTATGACGCCGAGGCTCCGCGCCAGCACCCAGTTGCCCTGGATACCGCTCAGGCCGCTCGCCGTGAGGTGGCTCATGATGCGCTGGGCAACGCCCAAAGACGCCTGCTCGATAAGGGGCAGGGCCTCTTCGCTGGTAAGCCGCACGCCGTCGTGGAACTTGGACTCGATTTCCCAAGCCTTGAGCTGCGCGTCGATACTCTTGCGCGTACCCGGCACGATAATGATGCGGATACCCGCCTTGTGCAACAGGGCGATATCTCGCATGAGCACCGGAAACAGGGGGTGGTCCATAAGGCTGTCGTCAATCTTCAAGATGAAGAGCTGGCCCTTGAACCGGTCCATGTAACCGAAGACTTCCCGGATGAACCCGGCGACTTCGAAGTGCTGAGAGTAAAAATCAGACGCAGACTTGTTCATAGTACAAAACTTAATAAAAAACGGCACCCCTGGGGCGCCGTTCTGCAAAAAACTAGTCCTTACTATTCAGGGATTACTTCTTTTTACCCTTCGCAGGCTTCTTGGCATCCTTCGCGGGCTTGGCGGGTTCGGGAGCCTTCGGGGCTTCCGTGGCGGCCTCGGCCTTCGTGGGTTCGGCAGCTGCGGTCGCAGCGGCTTCTGCCGGAGCAGCAGGCGCCACAGCGGTGGTGTCCACTGCCGGAGTCTCGGTAAACACCTTCAGGAGCTCGACTTCGAACACGAGGAGCGCATTCGCCGGAATCATCGGCGGCACGCCGGCCTCGCCGTAGGCAAGGGCGCTCGGGATCCAGGCCTTGACCTTCATGCCTTCCTTCATCACCTGGAGCAGGTCCTGCCAGCCCTCGATGACCGCGCTCACCGGGAATTCCAGCGGTTCGCCGCGTTTGACGCTGTTGTCGAATTCAGTACCGTCCAGGAGGGCGCCCACGTAGTGGACCTGCACCTTGTCGCCCACCTTGGGGATGATGCCGAGACCTTCCTTGAGAATCTTGTACTGCACGCCCTTCGGGGTGACCTTCACCGTGGAATCCACGATGTTCTTGGCGAGGAACACGGCCTGCTCGTCAAGCGCCTTCTTCGCGGCAGCCCTCTCGTCGGCTTCCTTCTTCTGCTGCATCTTCAGGAGCAGGTCCTGCAGGGCAGCTTCCGCAGCGGAATCCGCAAGGAGCACCTGGCGGCTCGAATCCACCTCGTCCTTGATGGCCTCGATGATGACATCGAGCTTGAGGGGCACGCTGATATTCGCGATGGCCTTGCCCAGGTCCATGCCGAGCGCGTAGCTGTAGCGGTCGACAGCGCTGTCCAGGTTGACCGTCTTCTCGGGGGTCACGACCGGGGCAGGAGCGGGGGCCGGTTCCGTCTCGGGGACAGCGTTCTTGTTTCCACCGCAGGCAACGACAGCGGCGCAGGAGACGGCGGCAAGGGCAAAATAGCTAAACTTCATAAAAAACCTCGTTTTTCGTATGGCCAGGGGCACTTCTACAAAAATAGGATTTTCGGGAAAAAAATACCACTTTCGCAGGCCGTATTCGCGATTTTCGTACAAATTATGCAAAAAACGCCATTTTTCGGCCAAAAAAGCACACTTTGGAATCGCGTGACGCAATTCACGGAAAAACCGCATTGTAAATTCATGGATACAAACGGCTTGCAAAGAAGGCCGAAGGTTTCTATTTTTATACGCAGGAAGAGAATCGCTATGAATAAGAGCTTCATGGACATAGTATCGAAGGCGTCGGCCAACAAGAGCCTGTTCGATTCCTCTGTCGAGGAGATCGCGGGCGCTCTCGATATCTCCGTCAAGGCAGCCTCGCGCAACGCATGGGCAGCCCCGGCCCGCCGTACGCAGCTGCAGACGACCGGATGGCTCCGCGGCTCCCTCTCCTACCCCTGGGCCATCATCTGCATCGTCATCCCGGCGGTGCTCGACACGCTCATGTAACCGCCCGCCAGGGCCGTTTCCGCCAAGACACTCCAAGACGCAACCCCGCCATCACGCGGGGCTTTTCTATCTTTGGGGGCGAACATTCGCGCAACCCGCGCACCGGAGACATTATGGCAGCACTCATCCTCGACGGCAAGGCACTCGCCAAGACCACAGAAGAAGAACTCAGCGCCCGCGTGGCGAAACTCAAGGAAAAGACGGGCAAGACCCCGATCCTCGCGACCATCCTGGTGGGCGACGACCCGGCCAGCGCCACCTACGTGAAGATGAAGGGCAACGCCTGCGCCCGCGTGGGCATGGAAAGCATCCGCGTGGTGCTCCCCAAGAACACCACCACCGAGGAACTCCTCAACAAGATCCAGGAACTCAACGACAACAACGACGTGCACGGCATATTGCTGCAGCACCCGGTCCCGCGCCATATCGACGAGCGCGCCGCATTCGAAGCCATCGACGCCCGCAAGGACGTGGACGGCGTGACCTGCCTCGGTTTCGGCCGCATGGCGATGGGCGAACCCGCCTACGGATGCGCGACCCCCGCCGGCATCATGCGCCTGTTGAAGGCATACAACATCCCGCTCGCGGGCAAGCACGCCGTGGTCGTGGGCCGCAGCGCCATCCTCGGCAAGCCGATGGCGATGATGCTTTTGAACGCCGACTGCACCGTGACCATCTGCCACAGCAAGACGCAGAACCTCCCCGAATTCGTGAAGCAGGCCGACATCCTCGTGGGTGCCGTGGGCAAGCCCGAGTTCATCAAGAAGGAATGGATCAAGCAGGGCGCCGTCGTCGTGGACGCCGGTTACCACCCGGGCGGAGTCGGCGACATCGAGAAGGGCCTCGACGACGTGGCATCTGCCTACACCCCGGTCCCCGGCGGAGTGGGCCCCATGACCATCAACACGCTCATCTACCAGAGCGTGGAATCCGGCGAAAAGTATTTAGGCTAATTCGTCATCCTGAATGAAGCATCGCAGATGCGGGGAGAAGGATCCAGTCCATATGTTTGGGCCTGGATTCCTCGACTTCGCCTCGGAATGACGTAGGTTACCGCTTCTGCCACTCGCGTTCAACGGCATCCGCTTCGGCGGAGTTCGGAGAGAGCATGTTCTTCATGGTCTCGCCCACGAACTTCGCGCCAATCCCGATAACCGTCCCCATCGTGGAATCGTTGGAATACTCGCGACTGTCCATCGTGGATGTCGCTCCGCTCGCGGCCCTGTCGTTGCGCAGCGAGGCGCTGTCCGAATAAACTAGAGGGCGGTTCTTCGTCCCGCCGGAAAGGTCAACCGAATCAGCCGCAGACGGCTTTTTCTGCACCAGCTGTGCGCTTGCCGAAACGGCAGCAATAAACAATAACGTCAATACAAGTCTCATATCCGCTGCTCAATATAGCTCTTGTGAGCAGGGCGGGCAAGCCTATTGACTACAAAGTTGTAGCCTACGACGGCTATTGCGCCTAAAAAAAGGACCCGTTTCTGCACATTTTTCAAAAAAATTTTCCTAATGACATTATTTGTCGCACGGAGAGTGTATATTAAATGGGTATGCGATACGGAAATGCACATATACAAAACGAGGGTCCCCTTGCGGGAACCCTATTTAGTGCTAGTTTTTCAGCTTATTACTGGCGAAAAACCTCATTTCCTAAGTCACTAATGACCATATTATAATATTTTTATTTGGGAAAGTCAATAGAAGGAATAAAAAAATGGAAAAAAAGCGCTATCGCCTCGGAATAGACCTCGGAACGGCAAGCATCGGTACCGCACTTGTTGAATTGGATGGTCCTGCAAATCGTCCTTATCCCACAAATATCCTTCACATGGGCGTGCGCATATTTGATGATGGACGTGACCCCAAAACAAAAGTTCCGCTCGGCGTTGCACGCAGAATGGCAAAGCAGAATAGAAAAATGCTCGACCGTTACCTTAGGCGCCGCAAGCGCCTTATTGACGCTCTCATTGAATTTAAGATTTGGCCAACAGACGAAGCCCAAAGGAAGGCTCTTTGCCTTTTGAATCCCTATGATATCAGAACCCGTGCTCTAGACGAGAAGGTTTCTCTGCACGAACTCGGGAGAGCTATTTTCCACCTCAACCAGCGCCGCGGATTCAAGAGCAACAGAAAGACGGATGGCGGAGAAGACGGCAAAATCAGGCAGGCTGTCGCCAAACTTGAAGAAACATTCCAAAAAGAAGGCTGCCGGACTTTAGGCGAGTTCTATCAAAAGTGCATTGAAAGAGGTCTATCCGTTCGTGCAAGGTTAGAAGGTGCCGGTGCGAAAGCGGAATATCCATTCTACCCGTCTCGTCAAATGATAGAATGCGAATTTGACAAGATTTGGAACAAACAGGCCGAATTCTATCCAGACATTTTAACAAAACAGGCAAAGAAAAAAATCAAAGAAACGCTTCTCTATCAGCGTCCGTTGAAACCTGTAAAGCCCGGTAAATGTTTCCTAGAACCTAATGAAGACCGCGCTCCAATTGCAAGCCCGTATTTCCAACGCTTTAGGATTTTACAAACAATCAATGAGTTAAGAATTATCAGCCGTTACGGCGACCAAAGATCACTCACCTTAGAAGAGCGTAATATTCTTCTAGATGATCTTTCGCAGAAAAAGGAACTGAAATTTTCTGCAGCAAAAAAACTCCTTTCTTTGTCCGTTTACGACAGATTCAGTATCCAAGATGAGCGTCGCGACAAATTCCAGGGCGACCAGATTGCGGTTTTACTCGGCAACAAGAAATATTTCGGCAAAAATTGGAAATCATTGCCATTAGAAAATCAAAACGCAATCGTTGCTGAACTAATCAATCAAGATGATACGGAAAACCTAATTAAGACATTATGCGCATTCGGCCTTTCCAAAGAGGCTGCGGCCCAACTATCCGAAGAAACTCTCCCCACTGGTTACGGGCGTCTTTCTCTTGTGGCATTGAAGAAAATTATACCCTTCCTTGAAGAAGCTGTCATTACATATTCCGAAGCTGCTGCCAAGGCGGGCTACAACCACAGCGATAATTACACCGGAGAAATTTTCCACTATCTACCCTACTACGGGAAAGTCCTTGAAAACAGGGTCATGCGCGGAAGCGGTAACGAAGCCGATAATGATGAAGACCGCTATGGTAAAGTCGGTAACCCAACCGTCCACATTGCATTGAATCAACTTCGACGTGTCGTGAACTGCGTCATAAAGCATTTTGGCGCCCCAGAACAAATCGTTATTGAAGTCGCCCGCGACCTCAAGATGACGCAGGACGAATTAAAAGATTACAAGAAGAAGCAAGCAGACAATGAAAAGCGTAATGAACGCATTGATGAAGAATTAAGGAAACTGGGTCAATCTGTTAATCGTGAAAATCGCGAACGTTTCAAGTTATGGGAAGAACTTGCCGATGACCCCAAAGAACGTTGCTGCCCCTATACAGGCGAATGTATAAGCATGACAAGGCTGTTCTCCGACGAAGTTGAAATAGAACACATTCTTCCGTTCGCGCAAACATACGAAGATTCATTGGCAAACAAAACGCTTTCCATGCGATACGCCAATAGACTCAAACAAAACCGCTCCCCTTACGAGGCTTTTGCAGAGCATTCCTATAAAGGAATCCTCCCTTATCAAAAAATGCTTGACAACCTTCAAAAAAAAGGCAAGGCTTGGGAAAACAAACGTTGGCGTTTTGAAAAAGGGGCGATGGACAGATATAACGCAAATGGAGATTTCCAAGCAAGGCAGTTGACTGATACCGCATATGCTTCCCGCTTGGCACTTGAATATCTCAAATTCGTATGTCCCAAGGACTCTATTTGGGCGATTCCAGGAAAAATGACCTCTATACTTAGGCGTCAATGGGGGCTGAATAGCATTCTTGGCAGGGAAATGCCTGACGGTTCATTTAAAAAAAGCCGCGACCATCACGGACACCACGCCATTGATGGACTTGTAATTGCCATGACTGATAGAGCGCTACTAAAAAAAGTGTCCAAAATAACCCAACTTAATTGGGAACGTCAAGAAAGAATCCTTTCCCATATTGAGCCGCCGATTATTGACATTTTTGACCAAGCAAAAGAACGGCTTTCTCATTTGGTTGTTTCTCATCGCAAAGATCATGGATTGGGTGGAGCGCTTCATAACGATACCGCCTACGGGATTGTTGGTGAATTTAAAGAAGGCGAGGTTTCTACAGTACGGCATAAAGTTCCGATAACATCCATTACAGGTTCAAATTTCAACCAAATTCAAGACGAGTCCATCCGTTATGGCATTCAAAACCTAATAGCGGAATCTTCTTCTGACGCAGCTCTAAAAGATGCTATCAACGAATACGCAAGCAGGACAGGTATAAGAAGGGTTTCCCTTATAGAAAAATTGTCGGTTGTTCCTATTAAGGATAAATCTGGCCATATCTACAAGGCTTTTAAACCTGATGGTAATTACTGTTATGACATCTGGGCGAATGGTGACAAATGGGAGGGAAAAATCGTCAGCAGATTTGAAGCGAATACGCAAGGAGCCAATAAGTCCAAGAACGTATTAATGCGATTAATTGTCGGAGACACAGTTTGCCGCGAAATAAACGGCAAAAAAGATTACCTTCGATTAGTAAAAATGTCTTTAGGACGAATTACATTTGCCCCAATTTTTGAAGCGGGAGCATTAAAAACACGTGATAGCGATCCCAAAGACCCATTTAAGTATATCACAATATCGCCAAACCTATTAAAACAAAATAAAACTCGACTTATTCACGTAGACGAATGCGGTTTTGTATACGATCCCGGATTTAAGGAGAAATGATAGGTAGAATTCTAGAAATAGGAACTCCCGGAAAGTTTTTAAAACTTTTCCGTGGGTTCTGCATTATAGAAGAAAAAGGTTCCGAGTTGGGAAGAATTGCCCTTGATGACTTGGAATCTGTCATCCTACATTCTCCCGATGGAATCATATCGTACCAACTGTTAGCAGAATTCGCAGACCGGAATATTCCGGTCATTTTTTGCAACGAAAAGCACATGCCCATAGGCATATATTGGGGGCTCAACGGGCATTACCAAGGATCCAAACGCATCAATCTACAAGCTCAACTGAGTTTACCCAAAAGAAAGCAAATATGGCAGCAAATCGTTATTGAAAAAATCAAAAACCAAGCTACCGTATTAAAAGCAGCAAAATTAGACTATCTAGACCTTGAGTATTTTGCAAATAACGTAAAATCAGGAGATTCAGACAACCGCGAGGGAATCGCTGCTCAGGCCTACTGGTCTCGACTTTTTGGTTCTGAATTTCGAAGGAATCCCGACTTAGATGGGATAAACGCATTTCTAAATTACGGCTATGCCATTTTACGAGCAAGCGTGACTAGAGCAATCGTTGCAGTGGGTTTGCACCCAGCTTTCTCTTTGTTCCACCACAATTCAGAAGACCCCACCCCTTTGGCAAATGATTTAATGGAGCCATGGCGTCCTATTGTCGATATCGCCGTCTACAAATTGTATCTAGCCGAAAAATCGGAACTTACCTCAAAAGAAAAAGGGACTCTAACCCAAGTATTAGAATGGGATCTAGAGCTAAACAATCAGCGTTCTCCTCTCCGAATTTGCCTCCAACGCCTATGCAATAGTTTTGTGGATATCTGTGAAGGGAATTCGTCAAATCTTCTATTTGCCAAAATTCCTTCTATTGAAGAGATTCAAGAAGAATGGTCTGAAGTTTGAAAAGACTTAGTGGATATAGAATTTTGTGGCTGATGGTCCTTTTTGATTTACCTGTTGTTGAAGAGCCCGATAGAAAGGCCGCAACGGCTTTTCGGCAATTTCTGCTAGACGAAGGATTTGAAATGGCCCAATTTTCAGTTTATATGCGGCACTGTTCCGGCAAGGAACATGCAGAAAAATACTACCGCCATATAGAAATGAACCTTCCTCCTGGAGGCAAGGTTCACATCATCACAATAACAGACAAACAATTTGAAAACATCGTGCGTTTTCAAAACAGTTTTCAAGAGCCTCGCAAAAAAAATCCAGACCAGTTATGCCTGTTCTAGCTTTTTTTTGCCCGTTTTTCTGGCGGATTAGTCGGCTAACCTGCTGTTTTACAACACTTTAGCGCGAAACTAATATAGAAACTTAGGAAATGAGGTTTCGCCAGAACGAAAAATTCTGATGCGGGAATGTAGTCTTCAATATAGAAACTTAGGAAATGAGGTTTCGCCAGAACTCGCCAGAGCAAGCGTCTCGCTATTTTTTAAATATAGAAACTTAGGAAATGAGGTTTCGCCAGAACTGAGATAGTTAACGGGGAGCAGAAATTTTAAATATAGAAACTTAGGAAATGAGGTTTCGCCAGAACAGAATTGATTGATGTTTATGTTGATTGAAAAATATAGAAACTTAGGAAATGAGGTTTCGCCAGAACGACCCACAACTCACGCAACAGCAACAAGAAATATAGAAACTTAGGAAATGAGGTTTCGCCAGAACACTTTCATCTTCGACATAAAACCAAGGTCTAATATAGAAACTTAGGAAATGAGGTTTCGCCAGAACCCGCCGGGCGTCCCGGACCTCGCCCGAGTGAATATAGAAACTTAGGAAATGAGGTTTCGCCAGAACCACCTGTCGCAAATTAACGTAATGTTCATAAATATAGAAACTTAGGAAATGAGGTTTCGCCAGAACTTGGCGATGGGCTTGTTCAGGTTCCCAAGAAATATAGAAACTTAGGAAATGAGGTTTCGCCAGAACTCGGACTATTCTGAGGAAGAGCGTCTACTTAATATAGAAACTTAGGAAATGAGGTTTCGCCAGAACCATATTAAGCTTAAGTATTTGAGCGCGCTTAATATAGAAACTTAGGAAATGAGGTTTCGCCAGAACCAGCGTGATTCTGTTAAGCTCGAAACGGCTAATATAGAAACTTAGGAAATGAGGTTTCGCCAGAACAAGTCAATTGTCTGTTCCGACAGGTCGTGGAATATAGAAACTTAGGAAATGAGGTTTCGCCAGAACGATTACATCGATGTAACGTATGACAGTTTGAATATAGAAACTTAGGAAATGAGGTTTCGCCAGAACTCACCGACACCCTTTCCGACATACTCACCAATATAGAAACTTAGGAAATGAGGTTTCGCCAGAACCTGAAAGCAAATCACAACATATTACCGGACAATATAGAAACTTAGGAAATGAGGTTTCGCCAGAACTCCGTGAGTGGCTTTGGCGTGAATATGATTAATATAGAAACTTAGGAAATGAGGTTTCGCCAGAACTGGATAGGATGTGTCGGCCTCGCGACGATGAATATAGAAACTTAGGAAATGAGGTTTCGCCAGAACTTCGACTGCCGCCCTGCCCATCTAAAGTTTAATATAGAAACTTAGGAAATGAGGTTTCGCCAGAACATGCTCGCTATCGAGGATTCGTTCGAGACTAATATAGAAACTTAGGAAATGAGGTTTCGCCAGAACTCGCACGTTAAACAAGTAAGAGTGCACGCCAAATATAGAAACTTAGGAAATGAGGTTTCGCCAGAACAATACAATGCGATGTGGCGCAAGAAGAACAAATATAGAAACTTAGGAAATGAGGTTTCGCCAGAACTCACGGGAACCATGATGCGCAACAAACCCGAATATAGAAACTTAGGAAATGAGGTTTCGCCAGAACTCCCTGCGTAGTTCTGAATTAGGCATATTGAATATAGAAACTTAGGAAATGAGGTTTCGCCAGAACAAGGGATCCGGCTTATAGTTCTTAATGCTAAATATAGAAACTTAGGAAATGAGGTTTCGCCAGAACAGTTCAAGCATTCTCCGCATGCGGACAAAGAATATAGAAACTTAGGAAATGAGGTTTCGCCAGAACTGTTGAACTTGGCACCAAAATTTTTGATTTAATATAGAAACTTAGGAAATGAGGTTTCGCCAGAACAGACCCATGTATTCCACGTCCGGCTCGTGAATATAGAAACTTAGGAAACAAGGTCTCGTTAGAACCTTCTATGTCACAATGTTCGCTAATATTAAATATAGAAATTTATGAAACAAAATTTCGCCAAAGCAAAATTTTACTGTCGTCGACATGGTTGGCAAATATGCCATGTATTTTTGTGGCAGTCCAAATACTTGAAAAGCCGTTATTTTCAGCGATCAACAACCCACCATTCCTCCCCCATTTTCACACAAAAATCCTATAAAACTATTTTACGTCATTTTATGACACACCCTAAATCTATATTTTCATTGTAACCTTCAACAAGGAGGCCTACAATGGCAAAGGATATCTTCTACGTCAAGGTCGAGACGGCCAAGGCGGCAACCGTCTACGCCTTCACCCGGAGCGAAACCGGCATCATGGACTACGCGGGCACGGCAACGCCATCCGCCGATGAACTCTCGCAGATGCAGTGCGTCGAGGGGAGCGCCTACTTCACGCCTTCGTGGTACACCTACCTGCCCAAGGAGCTGCAGGCGGAAATCACGGTATTCATACCGGCCGCCATCAAGGACCTGGATGCGAACCAGTATTCCTTCTTGCTGCACGTGGGCGCCCTGCTGCTCGCCGTACAGGAACGCGACAGCCTCCTCACCGCCGAACTCCTGCACCGGCGTTCGATGGTCTTCGCGAGCTTCACGCCGATCCTGCTGCACATCCTGAAGCCCGTCGCGGCCGAGGCACTTTTCGCATGGGTCTACGGGAACTTCAGCGGCAACGGCAACTTCAAGAACATCTACGCGGTCGACGCGCCCATCTCCACCGGCGAGACCGACACGGCGGCAATCCTCTTCGCGGCCGCGCGCGACGCGCTCGAGCCCGTACCGCACAAGGAATCGCCCGAAGAAATGTTCATCCGTTACTTCGGCGAGGGCACTAGGCGTTTCGATTTCACCATCGGGATAGTCGGTACCGCGAACCACCCGTGGGTCGACGGTGTCGAGAAATTCGGGGTCATCTCCGATGCCGCGGTCAGCTTCCATTTCGGCGACGACCCCGCGGCCGCCGGCAAAAAACACCAGGAAATCTTCGCATCGCTCAAGACGAAGGTGCAGGCGGAACCGTACAACCCGCACGACCACAACGCCATCAGCGTGGGCATCGACGACCTGGAAGCCGTCCTCAAGGGCGTCCCGAGCAAGAGCAAGGCGGGCTACCTGCGGGCGACAGGCGCCGCCATCCTCCGCAAGGCGCGACCGAACCTGTACTGCTACGATTCCTCGCTCTGGCGCATCGGCGGCAATCCCGACTACTTCGAGAACGCCATCGTGGTGCGGATACGGTTCTAATAGTTTGGGCATGGCGAAAAAATGACTTTCGTTTTACAAAACTCCCTTGTTTTTCGATACTATTTATGCGTATATTGATATATATGCATAAATAGAAACGACAGTAATCACCGTTTTCCATCAAAAAACAAAGGAGTCCCCATGCCCGAAACCATCCAAGAAACCTACGCCGACTTCTGCAGGCGCCAAAAGGCCGGCCTGCTCATCGTCGGCGAACAGCAGCAAAAAGAAGAGGAAGACCAGGAGGCGCTCCGCGACATCCACGAAAAACGCTACGAGCGCAAGTACGACCTGTTCTTCGACAACCTCGACCTGATTCTCCGACACAGGGAAGAGATTCTCGCGACGCCCCGTTACGCGAACATCGACGCGCACTACGCGCTGGGAGGTGGCGGGCTGTATGTCGGCGAGCTCCGCACGGCAAGGCAGTTCAATATCGCCGGGACGCTCGTCACGTTCAACCTCAAGCTCGGAACCGTACTCAAGATCTGGGATACCGACCAGTTCCGCGCCCGGTGCGAATGCGGGGAGACGGCCGTCATCAGGCATTTTGTCGGGTCGCCGCTCTCGGGCGGGTCCAACGCGACCGCGGTATGCCCCAAGTGCAAGAAGAAGACCCATGTCGCGAACAGGAGCTTCGGCATGTACTACTTCTACGTGAAGGGGATGCTCGACGACGATATCGAAATGGTCGTGAAGAACCTTATCGTCAAGTGGACCGTCGCCGAGGTGGAGCACCAGAAGAAGGTCGCCGAAGGCAAATGCCGCGACCCCAAAATCGCGCAGGACTTCAAAGGCGACAAGGAAACCTGCAGCCTCGAAACCATGCTGCAGGAACTACGCCTGAAGGAGTTCAAGGAATCGGGAAACTTTTGAGAAAAGGAACACCCCGACCTGGACGAGCAATGGTCCAAAGAGGCCGAAGGCATAGGCCCGAGAGACGAGTAGCACCGCATTTCAGTCGCATAAACGCCTATTTATGGCCGCGGGAAAGTCGCCAAATTTAACTTAATAAGTTAAATTAAGTTAGAGAGGTGGATATGAGCATCGGCGGCATTACATACAAGAAGATTAACGGCAAGCGGTACGCCTATTACCAGTGGTGCGAAAATGGCAAGCAGCGGAGCCGTCGCGTCAAGGACGACGAGTTGGAATCGCTCGTAGCGCAAATCGAGTTGGCCAAGAGCCAGGCAGCACTCGGGCGCTCCATGGAATTGTCCGATGTCCGGGCGGTTTATCCGGCGCAATCGGCGTTCAAGACCGATGTAAAGACCGGTGTGCTGCTCGAAAATTTTGCCGCCCCCGTGAAGGGGTTCAAGAAGCGAGAGTGTTTCGCGGCTTTGCACGAATATGTTTATGGAGCGAATAACGACCGAGTTCTGGTGCTGTATGGGTTGCGTCGTACCGGCAAAACGACGCTCGTGCGTCAGCTGATTGGAGAAATGGATGCGGCGCACCGCGCTAAGACTGCCTTTGTCCAGGTGAATGCGCGACATACCCTTGCCGATGTCAATCACGATTTGAAATTGTTGGAATCGCAGGGCTTCAAGTACGTGTTTGTCGATGAAGTGACTCAGCTCGGTGATTTTATCGAGGGAGCGGCGCTCTTTTCGGATGTATTTGCCGTGGGCGGCATGAAGGTCATCCTTTCGGGAACAGATTCGCTCGGGTTCGTATTTTCTGAAGACGAGCAACTTTATGACCGCTGCATTCTACTGCATACTACATTTATTCCGTACCGTGAATTTGAGCGCGTGCTGGGCGTCGCGGGTATAGACGAGTTCATTCGTTACGGCGGCACCATGAGCATGGGCGGCACCAATTACAACAAGGATGCGTTTACCTTTGCGACCAAGAAGGGCGCCGACGATTATGTGGATTCCGCCATTGCAAGGAACATTCAGCATTCTCTTAAGTGCTACCAGTATGGCGGCCATTTCCGCTCGCTCCATCAGCTGTATGAACGCGGTGAGTTGACGAATGCCATTAACCGCATTGTAGAAGATATAAACAATCGTTTTACGCTCGATGTATTGACTCGCGACTTCGCATCGAATAACTTGAAAATTTCGGCATCGAATTTGCGCCGCGACAGGATGCACCCGACAGATGTTCTGGATAAAGTCGATGCGGCGGCAGTCGCACAAAAAATGAAACGCCTGCTCGAAATCAGGAACCGCAACGAATGTTCGGTGAATATTGAAGACGCCCATCGGGTAGAAATCCGCGAATACCTGCAGATGCTCGATATGATTTGCCCGATTGACGTGGTGAACATGGCGTCGCTCAACCAGACTGCTTTCAGAACGGTTTTGGCGCAGCCAGGCTTGCGTTATGCGCAATCCGAGGCGCTTGTCCGTAGCCTTATGATGGACGAGGCGTTCAAGAAAATTTCGATTGAAGAGCGCAACCGCATTATCGCGAGAATCCTGGATGAAATCAGGGGCCGCATGATGGAAGAAATTGTGCTGCTCGAAACCAAGATGGCACGGCCGGACAGGCAGATTTTTACGCTGCAGTTCCCTGTGGGCGAATTCGACATGGTCGTGTTTGATTCTGAAAATGCCTGCTGCGAAGTTTACGAAATCAAGCATAGCGACAAGGCCGTGCCTGCGCAGTGCCGCCACCTGCTCGACAAAAAGAAATGCCACGAGACGGAATTCCGCTATGGCAAAATCAAGGGCCAATACGTAATTTACCGTGGCAGGTCTTGCCGCTTGGGCGATATCGAGTACATGAATGTAGAAGAGTATTTGAAAGGCCTTGGCTAAAATGCGTAAATGGGAAGAGTGGTAAATTGTTATCTATGGCGATAGAAAATGAGCGAGATTTCGTACAGCAAAAAGAACGACCATATTGAATGCGTGCGTTACAAGGATTGGCGCAAGTCGTACCCGCCGCACACGCATACCGGGCACATGACCGTGGGCTATATCGAAGAAGGCCGCGTTTGCATTGTGCTGAACGGCGATGCAAAAATTTATGGCGCCGGGGAACAGTTCCAGATTCCGCCGAATACGTTGCACGAAATCAAGACCGTAGATGATGAATGCTATTCAATGGTGGTGCTGTGTATCGCCTTGGAGTCCGACGAGATTGTTGCCGAGGGCTGCGCGCGAGATTATGAAAGCACCGTCGCGCGGTTAGATGAACTGCAAAAAAGCATTCTCGAAAATCCCGAGAACATTTATTTGATAGAGCAGATGGCGCATGACGCGTGCATCAGCCCGTTCCACATGATACGCGAATTCAAGAAGGCCTTCGGACTCACGCCGCATCAGTTCCAGATGCAGTGCAAAGTCCGCAAGGCGCAAAAGCTGCTCGAAGAAAGGCCCGCGGCCGAGGTGACGTATGACGCCGGTTTTTACGACCAAAGTCACATGGACCGCTGCTTTAAAAAAGTTGTCGGCCTTTCTCCGAAGGAATATAAACGCGCCGTGAAGACGGATGACTAATACGTCATTGCGAGACCGTAAGGGCGACGCAATCTCCTAGCACAGGGCCGGCATGAACTTCGCGAACAGATAAAGCCCTTGATTGCCCGCATCAACCTGGTGCGGGACCTTCGCCGGCATAATCGAGATGACTCCCGGAGTGTATTCGAGCTTGGCGCCGTCATTGATGCAAACCCCGCTCCCCGCGATGACTTCGTGCGTTTCGAGCTGGGTTTCGTGAATGTGCGTTTTGATGCTCTTGTTCGGCGCGATTCTCACCAAATGATAGCTGAACGTGCCGCCGGTTTCTTTCGAGGTGATGATATGCTTGAGTTCTACGCCCTCGAAAGTCGGGTGCTTGGACCAGGCGATGTCCTTAAAAGCGATTGTT
The DNA here is from genome assembly GCA_902762305.1 of Fibrobacter succinogenes. Taxonomy (GTDB): domain Bacteria; phylum Fibrobacterota; class Fibrobacteria; order Fibrobacterales; family Fibrobacteraceae; genus Fibrobacter; species Fibrobacter succinogenes_I. Next base: position 43,105 of record CACWNW010000009.1, read on the forward strand.
TTGCCCGGGAGCCTGAGCTCGCCCTCGTTGAATTTTTCGAAAATATCGTTGCCGAGAATTGCCTTTTCCATGATTTTACTCCTTTGTTTGAGATTCCTTCGCGACGTTGGCTAAGTGCGTCGCAGTGATGCCCGAAATCTATACGAAGGGGTATGTGGAAAAATTGGACAAAATTGCGGAAAAGTATTTATATTTATCCTGTACTACCGAGCATTACGTGCTGCACCGCTACAGGAGCGAGCCGGACTTTGTGCCGGAACTCTCGCTCGTGCTGGAAGTGGACGGCGAAATCATCGGGCACGTGATGTACGCGTGGTCGCACATCGACGCCGAGATGGGCGCAAAATCCGCATGATGACCTTCGGGCCCATCAGCATCCGCCCCGACTACAAACGCAAGGGATACGGGAAAACATTGCTCGACCATTCCATGCGAATTGCCGCCGAGATGGGCGCGGGCTGCCTCCTGATTTGCGGGAACATCGCGTTCTACGGCAAGAGCGGCTTTGTGGTCGCGAGCACCAGGGGAATTCGCTATGCCGACGACCCCGAAAGCGACGCGCCCTACTTCCTCTGCAAAGAACTGCAGGAAGGGTTCCTCGACGGAATCACCGGCAGTTACCGCGACCCCGAACCGTACTTTGTTGCCATGCGCAATCCCGAAGCGTTCGAGAAGTACGACGCGGAATTCCCGCCGAAGGAAAAGCTCGTGCTGCCCGGGCAACTAGGCTAAAACGAACCTGCGTAGGGGAGGGCCCTCCCCTCGCTCCTGCCACATGTCATCCCCGCTATACGATACTTGGCAACTTGTTGCCATAGTAGAGTTATCCTCTTTGGGGAGAAGGCGGGAATCTCCATGCGTCATCCGCTACCCCTCCTCCTAGGGGCGTGGCCCCTAAAACCCCTGAAGGCGAGTGTTACAGGGTTTCTGCAATGCCCTCGTCTGAAAAACTGCATAGTATAGAGTAGTTGTCAAGGAATACTTGACAACTACTTTAGTGGTTGGTTCCTTGAAAAATCCCCTATTCCCCCTCTTCCTGTAGCCTCTCAAACAGTGTGTGATACCCCGCGATATCTTCCAGCTGCATGATGGTCGTAATCTTGTTCCCCGCGTCCTTACTTGACGCCCCGCAGTGGAAAAGTTTCTCGCTGTCGGTCCCGAAATCCAGATAGATGTACCTGTCGTGGAACATGTTCCCCGTGGTGCGAACATCGTCAAGTTCAACGTCCGGGCGGGCAGCCCTGAAATCCGCCAGCATGCTCTCGGTCAGGCGGGTACGCCCGTGCTGCTCGCTGAAAATCTTGACAGAAACGTTCTTCTCCACGCACCGCAACAAATCGAGCGTCTTTGCATCCAGGTAATCGTCAACAATCAGCACCGACTTTTTCGCCATGCCGTAGATTTGCGTGTAGGCGACGTCGGCCTCCAGGCGTTGCCCGTTCAGAATCAAGAAGTGCTTGAAGGTGCTCGGGTCAATGAAATTTGCCATGACTTTCTGGAGGAAATTCTCGTTTCGCTCCACTTTGTTCGAAAGCGCGCGGACATCCGTGGCAATCTCGGCGATATCCCGCGTGTTCTGGCTCGTCTGCGTCGCCAAGGCGACCATCCCCGCAGAAATATCCGGCGCATTCTCCGCCGCAATGTAGTCCTTCATCTGCTTGAAAAGACGGATAAGGGCTTTGCTCTGTGCAGTCGCCTGTTCGCCCTTAAGAACCGTCATGAGCATGTAGATGCCCTGCTCCGTGAAGGCATAAGGAGCGTACCTAACACCGCCCCAACTTGAGGCCGATTTTTTCGACCTCAAGTTATCATTTTGGCTAAATTCATCTGTTTTCGAAGTTTTTTCTGTGGTCAAGGACGAAAATTTCGACCTCGATAATAACGATATCTCGGCTTCATTCAATTGAAACCGAAAATCCTCATCAAATTTGGCGATATTATTCTTGACCTGTTCATTAAATCTCTTCGTACTATACCCGTAAATCTCCGCCAAATCGGCATCGAGCATGACCTTTACCCCGCGGATAGTGTATATCCGCGACTTGAGCAAATCCTCGTCTATCAGGCTAAATTCGGGCTTTTTCGGCGAGAGGGTCACGTTTTTCTTCATTTTTGGCTCCTTTTGCATAAAAAAAGGACCGTCCCGCCTTTACGCGGAAAACGATCCATAATACCACCTTTTCTGGTGCAGGGAGTAATATACAAAAATTACACGAACTCGACTATGAGTTGTTTGCCGAGGGCGTGTGCCAGCTTGTAGAGCGTTTCGACGGAAGGCGAGCCCTTCGGAGTCTCGAAACGCTGGTACGCTTGCGGGGTGATGTTTGCGCGACGCGCCACCTCGCTCTTCTTTTGTCCCCTGCGCGCTTCGAATAGTTTGTACGCAATCTCGATTCGCGGGGAAAGCTCGACCGGGTAGAGCCCCTTGTCGGAATCGGGCTCCGTCTTGGGGAGGATCATCGTATTGCCGAGATCCAGGTCGCATTCCATCGCACCGTCGAGCGCATCCTTCGCCTGCCTGAGGGCCTCTTCCTGCGTGTCGCCGAACGCGTTCACGTTGGGTAGGTCAGGGAACGAAACCACGAAGCCCATGTCCTTGTCTTTCTCAATTTTTGCTGCGTAATTCATGGTTGATGCCCTTGGTTGAGTTATAGGGGAAAAATACAATATATTTGTTTATTTATCAATAGATTGATTTATAAAATAGACCATTTTCGATGGTTTTATGCCTGAAACGGCTTGATTGGCAGAAAAAGCTGCGACCAAATGCAAAATCGATATAAAAAATACCGAAAAAAGATTTGGTGGGGCGAAAATTGGAGGGGAACGCCTTCCCCTCGCTCCTGCCACATGTCATCCCCGCCTCCGAGCGGGGATCTCCATGCGTCATCCGCTACCCCTTCTAGCGGGGACACCCCGCAACGCCCCGAAGCATTTGAAAAATACAATGCGAATTTTCCCACTCTTTTCGTAAATTCAAATTAGCACATATCCCCATAATAGTTTATATTCCTTTATGCACCGCACAATGCGGTGTTTGATTTTTATATGGAACAGTGCTTTTTTAATAATATGTCCGAGAAGGTCGTGGATGACCTTCGTAAAACGGTCGTTCCTGGTTCCCGCTTGTCTATTGCCGCAGCAAGCTTTTCTCTATATGCTTTCGAGACTTTGAAGGATGAACTTTGGAAGATTGATTCCTTGCGGTTCATTTTTACGTCCAAGACTTTCGTAAAAAAGCAGGCGTCCAAGGAAAGTCGCGAATTTGATATTTCGCACAACCTGCGGGAACAGGCGCTTGAGGCGGAACAGTCTGCCCGCGAGCGTTCACTGTTCGGTAGCGAATTTGAATTGAAGTTGCGCAACCAGCTGAACCAGAAAGCGATTGCGGTGGAGTGTGCGGAATGGATTCGCCAGAAGGTAAAATTTCGGACGAACATAACCGACTTGAACTATCAGACGTTTATGCATGTAAAGCAGCCCGATGACGACGCGCTTTATACGCCGTTCAACGAGTTTTCGGCGGTGGGCCTTGGTGTAGAAAAAGGCAACAACATTTCCAATTTTAGCATGAGGGTTTCGGCCCCGCTTTCTAACGATTACATCAACAAGTTTAACGAATGTTGGTTTGACGAATCGCAGTTTGAAGAAGTGACCCAGGCGGTCATGGACAGCATCGCTACCGTCTATAAGGAAAATTCTCCTGACTTTATTTACTTTGTAACGCTCTACAATATTTTCCATGAATTCTTGAATGACATCAGCGAAGATGTTTTGCCGAATTCGGCGACGGGTTTTAAGGAAAGTGCCATTTGGAAAAAGCTTTACAACTTCCAGAAAGATGCAGCCCTTGCCATCATCAACAAATTGGAAAAATACAACGGTTGCATTCTCGCCGATAGCGTGGGTCTTGGCAAGACTTTCACGGCGCTTGCGGTGGTCAAGTATTACGAAAACCGCAACAAGAACGTGTTGGTGCTTTGCCCCAAGAAGTTGAACAACAACTGGATGACCTTCAAGAACAACCAGACGAACAATCCGCTTGTTACGGACCGTTTTCGTTATGACGTGCTGTACCATTCGGATTTGTCGCGTGATTCAGGGAGCACGAATGGCCTTGACTTGAGCCGCATTATTTGGAGCAATTACGACCTTGTGGTGATTGACGAATCGCATAATTTCCGTAATGGTGGCACGGCTACGGGCGAAGATTTTTCTGCCGATGAATTTGACGATGATATCGACCGCAAGGAAAACCGCTACCAGCGCTTATTGAATCAGGTCATTCGCAAGGGCGTGAAGACGAAGGTGCTGATGCTTTCGGCAACGCCGGTGAATAATCGCTTCAACGATTTGAAGAATCAGTTGCGCTTGGCTTACGAAGATGATTCGGAAAAGATGGATTCTTTGCTGAACTTGAACAACGGCATTGATTCCATTTTCAAGCAGGCGCAGAGTGCCTACAATGCGTGGGTAAAACTCCCGGCCTCTCAGCGAACTACGCAGGCGTTGCTTGAAACGTTGGATTTTGACTTTTTTGAATTGCTTGATTCGGTAACGATTGCGCGTTCCCGCAAGCATATCGAAAAATTTTACGACATCAATGAGGTGGGCAAGTTCCCGGAACGGTTGCCACCCATTTCGGAATCTCCCGACTTGACCGACGTGGCGGGGATTTCGTTCGATAGCATTTATCTGCTTTTGAGCCAGTTGCAAATGAGTGTGTATAGCCCGGCGCGATTTGTGCACCCGAGCCGTATCGAGGGATATATCGACAGTTCCGAAGAAAAGGATTTGTTGCTTGGCCGCGAAATGGGCATTCGGAAACTCATGAGCATCAATATGCTCAAGCGCCTGGAAAGTTCTGTCTATTCGTTCAAGCTGACATTGGACCGTTATCACGAACTGGTTCAAAAAACAGTTGACAAGATTGAGAAGTACAAGAAGAGTATTGATGCGGGCAACGCGACTGCGGATGCAGATATTATTTATGATATCGATAGCGCGGCCCTGGAAGATGACGAATTTACCGTCGGCAAGGATGTTCACTTCAATTTGGCCGATATGGATTACATTGGCTGGCTGAACGAACTCCGCCAAGAATTGGGCGTACTTGCGCAGTTGCAAAAGATAGCCGGGCAACTTTCGCCTGAACACGATTCCAAGTTGCAGACCCTGTTTGCAAGAATCTGCAACAAGATTGAAAACCCGATTAATCTTGGGAATAAGAAGATAATCCTGTTCACGGCATTTGCTGACACTGCGAAATACCTTTATGAACAGCTTGCCGAAAAGCTGAACAAAAAATACGGCGTCTTTACGGCGCTTGTGACGGGCGATATGGATGGCCGTACGAATCTACCGAAATTGCGTGCCGATTACGATACGATGCTGACGTATTTTTCGCCGCAGTCCAAGGAACGCCATTTGCTCAGAAACATTGTTCCGGGTGATATTGATTTGCTGATTGCGACGGACTGCATTAGCGAAGGTCAGAACTTGCAGGATTGCGATTACCTGATCAATTACGATATCCATTGGAACCCGGTGCGCATTATCCAGCGCTTTGGCCGTATAGACCGTATCGGTAGCAAGAATGCTCGAATCCAGTTGGTAAATTTCTGGCCCAACGTAAGCCTTGATGAATACATCAACTTGAAATCGCGTGTTGTTGCCCGCATGAAGATTTCGGTGATGACCGCCACTGGCGACGACAACCCCATCAGTGCCGAAGAGAAAGGCGACTTGGAGTACCGCAAGGAACAATTGCGCAAGTTGAAGGAAGACGTGGTTGACCTTGAAGACATGAAGGGCGGCGTGAACATCGTGGATTTGGGCTTGAACGATTTCCGCATGGACTTGCTGCAATATCGTGAAACCCATCAAGAAGTTGAAAATGCACCCACGGGAATTTATGCGCTCGTGCATGCCGACGAAACAGGCGAATTGCCGCCCGGCGTGATTTACATTTTGCGCAACCGCAACAACGCCGTGAATATCCGCAGCAAGAATCGTCTGCACCCCTTCTACATGGTTTATCTGAAACAGGATGGAAGTGTCGTTTGCAACCATCTTTCGCCGAAAAAGATTCTTGACCTGATGCGCCACGCCTGCCGTGGTCTCGCAGAACCTGATGCCGCTCTTTGCCGTGCTTTCAATAAAGAAACTGCGGACGGGCGCAAGATGGGCGAGTATAGCGACCTTTTGCAGCAGGCGATTGCCTCGATTATCGAAGTCAAGGAAGAATCCGATATCGACAGCCTTTTTGGCGAAGGCGAGACCACCGCACTCACCGGCGAAATCCGCGGCCTGGACGATTTTGAACTCGTGACATTCCTGGTGGTAAAATGATAAACCTGCCCTCTTCGACATTCGTGGGCAAGGTGGTGCCCAAGGAAAAATTCTACAGCAAATGCGCCGTGAATACGGTGACAAAGAACCTTTTTGTCAAGTACGTGGAGCAGATTGTATGGCAAAATAAGCTGACCGCGCAGACCATGGCCGCAGAGAAGGGCTTGCTGGTGAATGAAATTGACGTCTTTGAAGTCAAAATGAAATCGTTTGATTGCCCGCGCAAGTTGTTTGAATTCATTGACCAGAATTTGCACCACCACAACGTATTTGTCTTGACTTATGACGGCAAGGCAAAACTCTTCGTGAACTTCAAAGAAAAAGAGAAGGACGAAACCTTCTTGGATGCCTTCGAAACTCCATGGAAACCTGCCGACGAGTCCGTATTTAATTTGTTCGGCAGTAACATGGACGAAATCTACGAATCCATCGTCCGCAGTGCAGGTTCCTCAAATGCCGTTGCGAGTTTAAGCTCCCTGAGCCTGCCGAAGGGAGAAGCGGAACAACCCAAGCCGTCTCTAAAAGACTATATTATACAAAGTAAACAAAACGCCAAAATCCAAGCCCAAATCGAAAAGCTGGAAAAGAAACTCGCCAACGAAAAGCAGTTTAACAGACAGGTGGAAATAAGGGCTGAGATAAAGAAGTTAGCAGAAAAATGAAAAAAAATGAAATTTTGATTGGATTTTAACGATATTTTTGCAAAAATTGCATAAAAAATGCAAATTTAACGAAAATAACTTGATTTTTAATCTTCTTTTTAGCTATATTAGTAAAAAAACGGAGATGATATTGTGATTAAATATTTAAAAATTAAAAATTTCTATTCAATCAAAGATGAAGTTACTTTGAGTTTCGAGGCAAAAGGAGAGACCCTTGCAGAAGAGTCTCAAGTTGTCAAGGTTAACAAAAATACTAGATTGTTGCGATTTGCTATAATATACGGATATAATGCATCTGGAAAAACAAATGTGCTTAAAGCGTTTAATTTTCTAGGAGATTTTTGGCGCAAGGTTCCGAAAAATGATGATTCAAATACAAAAGCAGTCCCTTTCAAGCTGGATAGGGATTCTCAAAAATCACCATCGTCATTTGAATTAGTTTTTTTTGTAAATGGAATCAAATATCGTTATGATCTTCAACTTGATGAAAAAACAGTCCGCCTAGAACGCCTCTCTTATTATAAAACAGTAAAACCTGTAGAATTATTTAGTCGCCATTTTGAAAATGGGGTTTCGGAGATTAGTTACAACGCGACCGAAATAAAGCTTAGCAAAACAGCCAAAGAGAATATTGCTTTAAAATGTCTAAGAAACATGTCTTTTTTTGCGGCAATACGTAATTTAAACATAAATCTTCCGTTAATAAATGAAGCAAAAAATTGGTTGTTGACACACTTTGCGATGGGGATAGACCCCCATACTGAAATTTTGTCTGCAGCAAAAAAAGATATTGCTGAAGATTCCGTTGTAACTGAATATTTGTTGGATTTCCTGAAAAAAGCAGATTTCAATATTACAGACTTAAAAATAAATTCTGTCAAAAAAGATGTTCCCGATGGATTCGTTAAAGCCATCATGAATGACAAAGAATTGACGGAATCAGAAAAAACAACATTAATTAACAATTTTTCCAATGAAACTAAATTATTGTTCACCCATACTGTAGAATCTGACAAACGAAAAGATTCGTTTGTAATGCAAGAAGAAGAGGAATCGCTTGGAACTTTGCGAACTCTTGAAATAGAAACAGCATTGTATCATGCTATAAAAAATAATTACGTTATGGCAATTGATGAAATAGAAACATCATTACATTCAATGTTGTTAGAAACGATTCTTTTTAACTATTTGAGCAGGAAATCAGAATCCCAAATCATTGTTGCCACGCACAACGATGGACTTCTTGACTTGGTTGACGATTTAATAAGAAAAGATTCGGTTTGGTTTGTTGAAAAACAAAAAAACGGATCGTCAGATTTGTATAACTTGACTGATTTTAGGGGCATCAACCGATTATCTTCCATTAGAGCGGCTTATCGTCAAAAACGTTTAGGGGCAACACAGCATAGCGTATGAGAAACCTTAAAGAAGAAGTCCCTCAAAAAAAATATTTCGAAAAAACGGTAAGCGCAGCCGTTCAGAGGAAAAAAATGGAATCCCCCAAAGCAAGGGATTTGGGACCCTTATATCCTTTTATTATAAGTGGTGGAAAAGTAACGGAGTTGATCTATTTCAGAGAAATAGAAAATTTTACTCAATATAAATTTAATATTGAACCTCGTTATTTTGGAGATGAATCCAATTATGTTGACAAATTTCAGAAACATATAGACGAAATATTGAAAGGATCTCCCGAGGCGAAAATTTATTGTGTTTTTGATTGGGACACCATTTATGGGAAAATAAATGGGCAGAGAAAACATAGAAGTTTCGTTTTAGAAAATGCACCACTCATAAAAAATAAAACATTGTTTATTTGTAGGAGTATGCCATGCATAGAATATTGGTTCCTACTTCATTTTACCAATGAAATGAAGTTATTTCCTACTTGTGGGAAAATCACAAAAGCATTATCTTCATATATGCAAAGCTATTTTACCTATAAACAGCCCCAAAGTGAAGCCGCTCGATTGAAAATGGAACAAGCTCCAACAAAAAGTACAATTAATTTCAAGAATATACTAAAGGATAAAAATTATCTAGATGATGGCATTTGGGTAAAAAAACTTTGTGAAGACGGGAAATTGGAGAATGCTATAAAAAATGCTGAAGAAAATATCACTCAATTACGCAAAATCCATTCTCTAGAAGTGGATCATTCCTTTTCATTTGTTTATTTACCTTTTAAGAATTATAATGATGATATAAAGCAAAAATAAAGTAAGGATCCAGAGCATCCCATAAGCAAGATAATGTTTAAGATTCCAGATATGGCTTAGATAAATGTCTAAAAAAACAACAAAAGGCCGTTTTATCGTTAGGTGGAAATTAGGGTTGAGATAAGGATATTGGGAAAAATTATAGATATTTCAACATAAAATCTGTTAAAAATTATAGATTTTTCAATGAAAATAGCGGCAAATCGCGAAAGTTGACGAAATTTCGCTAAAAACGCCGCTTTTCCGTTCGTATTCTGAATATCTCGATAAAAGTGTATTTTTCCAACACTTTTATCAAGATATTTTTGTATTTGCGCATCATTTTTATCAACAAATTCTCTCCCTTTCCCCATTTTTAATATCTTTTTGATAAAATAGGACCTTCCCCATGGACAAGATGAAGTTTGAAACTCCCGATATGGCGCAGATGAACGTCGAGAAGATTGCCGCGCTGTTCCCGAATTGCGTGACCGAAAGCAAGGCCAAGGATGGCAAGCTGAAGAAGGCGGTGAATTTCGATGCGCTCAAGCAGATGCTCGGCGAGAGTGTCGCGGAAGGCGACGAGTCCTACGAATTTACCTGGGTCGGCAAGCGCGACGCCATGGTAGAAGCCGCGAAACCCATCCGCAAGACGCTGCGCCCCTGCGTGGAAGAATCCAAGAACTTCGACACCACCGAGAACCTCTACATTGAAGGCGACAACCTCGAAGCCCTGAAACTCCTGCAAGAAGGCTACCTGGGCAAGGTCAAGATGATATACATCGACCCGCCCTACAATACCGGCAACGACTTTATCTACAAAGACGACTTCCGCATGGACAGCGCCAAGTACGCCGAAGAAAGCGGCGCCGTGGACGACGAAGGAAATCGCATGGTGCAGAATTCCGACAGCAACGGCCGTTTCCATTCCGACTGGTGTTCCATGATTTACAGCCGCCTGCTGCTCGCCCGCAACCTGCTCACCGACGATGGCGTGATATTCATCAGCATCGACGATAACGAACAAGCGAACCTGAAAAAGATTTGCGATGAAGTTTTTGGAGCATCAAATTATATTGCAAATATTGCGGTTATTAACAACTTAAAGGGGCGTAGTGATGACAAATACATTGCAACGGCTCATGAATCTCTTCTGATATTTCATAAAGGAAATTTTATTACAAATGGAGTAGCACTCCCTGAAGAATATGATCAAGAGTATAAATTAACTGATAATAATGGGCGTTATCGTCTTCAAGGCTTAAGAAAAAGAGGTGATAGTGCTAGGCGTGAAGATCGTCCTAACATGTATTATCCTTTTTATTATGATCAAGCTCTTGATACGCTATATTTAGATCCCCATGAGGGAACTATAGAAGTGACGCCTCATCTTTCAGATGGTTCTGACGGACGTTGGAGATGGGGTGTTGATACGGCTAGAGAACGTTTAAATGAATTAGTTGCTCTGAAAGTTAAGGGGCGAGATGAATACGATATTTTCCAAAAAGATTATTTGCCGCAAGAAGGTGTAAAGCGGATAAAACCTAAATCATTTTGGATGGGCTCGGAATTTTCTGCTGAAACAGGCACATTGGAAGTAAAATCAATTCTTGAAAAGAGAATCTTTGATACACCAAAACCTATTGGTTTGTTGAAATACATCTTAGAGCAAGCTTCAAATGAGGAATCGGTAATTCTTGATTTCTTCTCTGGCTCAGCAACAACTGCACATGCTGTTATGCAAATGAATGTTGAAGATGGAGGCCATCGCAAATTCATTTTGGTTCAGCTTCCAGAAAAATGCGATGAAAATTCTGAAGCCGCAAAGGCTGGCTACAAGACCATCTGCGAAATTGGCAAGGAACGCATCCGCCGCGCAGGCGACAAAATCCTCGCAGAACAACAAGCCAAAGAAAAATCGGCCGCCGACAAAACGGATCTGTTCGATAGCACAAGCGACAAGCCCGCAACCGCAAAACCGTTGGATATTGGTTTCCGCGTCCTGAAAATCGACGACTCCAACATGAAGGACGTCTATTATTCCGCCGGCGAAATCTCCCAGCAAGACCTCGTCGAACAAATCAGCAACATCAAGGACGGCCGCACCGACATGGACCTCCTCTTCGGCTGCCTCGTCGATTGGGGCGTGCCGCTCTCGCTCCCCATCAAAACCGAAACCATCGAAAACCTCCAAGTCTATAACGTTAACGACGGCGACCTCGTCGCCTGCTTCGCAAACGACATCCCCGAAGCCGCCATCCGCCAAATCGCAGCTGCCAAGCCCCTCCGCGCCGTCTTCCGCGATTCCAGCTTCGCCAGCGACTCCGCCAAAATCAACGTTACCGAAATCTTTAAAACAATCAGCCCCAATACAACCGTGAAGGTGGTGTAAATTATGATTGAATTTCTTAAAGAATGTGGAAGAAAAATTGAAAGAATAAAAATAAATATAGTCGCTATATGTAAAAAGAAGAAAATTGCTTATTTCAAATGTCTTTTTGCAACATTAGCTACTGCGTGGTCGGCATTTTGTGCAACGGAATCTATTTATGATTATTTATGGAAATACTTGTCAATAGATTCATATATCAAAATAGAGTCTATTGAATGGTCTGGTTTTTTGCGTTGCTCACTCATTGTAATTGCAGCGTGTGCAATCGCTTGTTTTAGACATCTATACGAACCTTTTTCGGTTGAATTTCCTATTGTAAATGGGAAAACTATGGTAAGAATTGAATTTGGGGATATTTTTCAAAAGAAAAATGTTGTTGCTATAGGCGTAAATAATTTTTTTGATAGTTGTGTAAAACATGATGTAATAAAACCTCCTACATTGCATTGGCAATTGATTACTAATATTTTAAAGGGCGATGCATCAATATTTGACAAAGCAGTTGATCCTATTCGAAAACAAGGTGTATGGACGCCAGGGCGGCTTGATACTCCCGATAAGGATTTGAAAAATAAGAAACATAAGTGTGAAATTGGCGCTACAGCAATTCTCAATTATGAAGACGTAAAATACGCATGTACAGTTATTTCTGAAATGCCCGATGATTCATTTGTTGCGGAAAGTTCTAATTCTAAAATTATAGAGGCCACAAGGGAAATGTTGAACGCAGTTCGTGGCATATGCGGTGATAAGGAAATTGCAATTCCAGTATGGGGGACTGGCTTATCAAGGTGTGTTCTGAATGAAAAACAAATGATTGAGTTGTTGCTGGCTACAATACTTGAAGTTTCAAGTGAAAAAAAGGTATCAGAAGAAATAACAATCGTTGTATATAAAGACAAATATGGCGAGATTGATTTGGAATCTCTAAAGAATAAATGGAGCGAACATGGCGTATCGTAATGGAGTGTATGTTGCTTTTAATGGCTGTGGAACGACGGATCCTGCAGAAAGTGATATTAAATATTTTAATTTAATGAAAGCTTGGGCCGAAAATGAAGATATTGATTTCTCTTTCAGCAACAGTCATGATAAAACATATGCTGTAATGGATGACAGTCTAAAAGCAACCTTAAAAGCACGTTTGTTAGAACGAATGCGCAATTCCAAAAGTATGTTGCTTATTGCGACAGAGAATAGCGCAACGAATCGAGGAATGCTGAATTGGGAAATTGAGCAGGCTGTAGAAACATATGGTTTGCCAATAATTGTTGCTTATGCAGAGTATAAAAAAATCATGCAACCTCATGAATTGAGTAATCGCTGGCCTAGAAAACTTGCTGAATATATTGCAAATAGCGAGGTGAAAACAATCCATATTGGATTTAAAATGGATTTGATAAAAAAAGCAATCAACGATTTTTCTTTTGCTAATCAACCCAAATATGTTGTAACTACATACACGAATGAAGTGTATCGTCAATATGGATTATAGGAGATGGTATGTATAGAGGATATAAAATAAGTATTGATGGATCTTTATTTATTGAACAAGAAAAGACGGGAATGTATTTTCCGCAAATGGTTGATGTTGATAAATCTGAATATTACGAAGATTTAGGAAGATCGCTTTTTGCAGATGTTGTTAATCAAGCTAATGATTCACTACTTGAATACATTTCGGAAGATGGTTTTTTAGAAGGTGATGCTATTCAAGATGCTTGGTTTCCCAAGCTAAAAGGCAAATTTGATGTATTTATATCGCATTCTCACAATGATGAGGACTTGGCATTTGCTTTTGCTGGATGGTTAAATAAAAAATTTAAATTAAGATGTTTTCTAGACAAATATGTTTGGAATAGTGCAGACGGTCTAATAAGGAAACTAGATGACTTATGCCGCAGACCTGAAAAAAAAGGCTATGATTATAAAGATCGGAATATGACAACAAGCCAAGTTCATGCAATGCTTACAGCTGCTATAATGCAAGAAATTGATGATTGCGACGCTTTGTTCCTTTTAAACACTCCTGAGGCGGTTAATGTAATTGATGAAGTTCATGAATACACGTTGTCCCCTTGGATTTTTTTGGAAATCGGTTTTAGTAAACTAGTTGAAAAGAAATGGAATAATAAAACACGCCAAAAACTTGCAACGTATTCCGTTACTGCAGAAGCCACTGAAATGCTAATGGAACTAGATACTTCACATCTGACAGATTTAAACGATGACGAACTGCAAGATTGGCTTGATGTTTGGTTAGAGCAAATAAATGAGATGAAATATGAAGAGACTCATAGGTGGGGTAGAAAACCAAAAGAATTAGACCCATTGATTATTCTAGATGGTCAACATAAATTGCCTTCGAAAGGCCCTGAAGCACTATATGATTGATTTGGAATGAAAAATGAATTATCGAACCGGAAATTACGTGGCGTTTTATGTAGATGAACCTTTCTATGAAGGAAATTTAGGCGCTTATGCTTCTTACGATTTTTGTTTCTATCAAATGATTAAGACATGGAAAGCGGCTGATCCTGATTTTCATTTTATAAATTCCCATGATAAAACTTATAATGTTAGAGATGGAAGTTCATGGGAATTGACTTTAAAGCCGAGATTGCATGATCGCTTATTACGTTCAAAAAACATCATTCTGATTTTAAGCAGTCATACTAAATATAGCCGAGCACTGCGGGAAGAAATAGACTATGGTATAAATGCATGTGGTCTTCCTGTAATCGTAATATATCCGGATTTCTCTCAAAAAACTGATATTGTAGATTCAAGAGGAAATTTCTTACCACAAATTACAAATTTATGGAATAAACTCCCAATATTTAGAGATAGTATGGATGATGTCGCGACCGTTCATATTCCATTTCAAAAACAGCTGTTGAAAAAAGTTTTAAATGACCCGAAATTTACTGTCCAGCATATGGGTGATGGACAATACTTCTTTTCTGTTTAAGAAGGGAACAATAAAAGGGCCAAGAACAAATTGAATAAGGATAAAAAAGATGGACGTGTACAAGTCTCAACAACTTTCTGATTTCTTAATGGTCTTCCCTTATGAGAAGGCTTTAGCGATGACTTTAGAAGATTATTCCGGCTTGGCAACGGAAAATGACGATTTCTTTTGTCGATGGGTTGAGTTTAAAACAAATAAACTCGGTGGAATTCGTGGTGGCAGCGCTTACAAATATGGTATTTACCGAATTGGCGGCGAAGTCAAGACGTTGAAATATGGTTTTGTAGATAATGGATATGCTTGGCTTAAAGAGGTTGGGACAACATTTGAAGAAGCTTCTAATTATGTATTAACCAATATCAAAAAAGTTATCCAGGCGGCACATGAAGGGCGTTTTGAAGATATAGATGGCATTGAAGGATTTTTTGACGTATTTAAATGGAAAGTTGCCTTTTTGTATTCAGAAAAAAAACTAGTTCCTATTTACAAGATAGAATCGTTGAGGTATTTAGCTGCACAGTATGGTCTTGAGAATGCTAATGTAGCACCAATATCTGCCCTGCAACGTTTTCTTATAAAACAAAAGCAAGATGAAGAATCTATTTGGGATTTTGGTGACCGACTGTGGAAACAATGGGTGAAGTATGATGAAAGAACTCGCTATTACATCGCTCGTCTTTCTTATGATGACAAAATAGAAAGAGCTGTGTCTGAAAAACATTGGATTACGCAACAACGGTATGGTGTACAAGATAATGCTACCGTAACCAAACTGTTGAAAACGATTAAGAAAATTAAAGAGAACGATATTCTTCTTTTAACAAATGGGAAAAAAATTGTCGCGGCGGGTCGAACAAAAGCATTTATAAAAGAAAATGCTGCACACGAAGCGAAATTATCCAAATTTATAGAGAATAGAAAACACGAATTCTTTGATTTTAATGGCAATGTATTTTTTGGGGATTGTCCTTGCTACTATGAATCATTAAGTCCAAATAGTGCAACGCAGGATACTTGGGAACAGTTCATCAATGTTGAGCAGTGGGATTATTATAATCCCGACTCTGAAGTGACAACGTCAGGACTCAAGCACAAAGTTCGCAATGCTACCGTGCAAAACACTATTTTCGAAGTTGATACCGAATGGGGTAAACAAAAATACGAAGAACTCGAAAATAAGGATCCGGAACCAATAGAAGACATTCCAGAGGTTGAGTATATGGATGAATTGACATCTCTTCTAAAGAAGAAAAAGAATATAATTCTTCAGGGTGCTCCTGGGACAGGTAAAACATACGAAACAGCCGAATTAGCCTTGTCGGTGATGGATGAACCTATGGCGAAGTCGGATAATCGCGAAGATTTGATGAAGCGCTATCGCGAATTGATTAACGAAAAACGAATTGCTTTTGTCACTTTCCATCAAACAATGGATTATGAATCTTTTGTTGAAGGGTTGAAAGCTGTTCCTGTTAAAGATGAAAATGAGAAGGTTATAGGCGGCGTTTCCTATGAACCTAAGCCAGGAATCTTTAAAATCATATGTGAAAACGCAAGAACTAAGAAAGACGAAGATTTTGATTCTAACTTCGATAAGTATCTACAATCTATAAAGGGATTTGAAAATAAAAAGACAATTCCCTCATTTTCTGGAAAATTCCAAATAGATGTTTGGTATGATGGTGGTGCTACAATTCAGGTTCGTAGTACAAGATCAACAATTCAGGATCCGACGAAATCGCCATCTCCCGTAAATATTGAAAAAATAAAGAATCAAGCAAATGGCGATATTGAACACGGCGAAAACAACTGGCCTCATTATGCCAATGCGATTATTGCGGCGGTTCAAAAAGAATATGCTCCTAAAACAGATTCTGATAAGCAACCATATGTGTTGATAATTGATGAAATAAATCGCGGCAATGTATCAAAGATTTTTGGCGAATTAATAACGCTTCTTGAACCGGATAAACGAGAAGGTGAGGTAAATGAGGTAAAGGCTAAATTGACATATTCACAATTGGATTTTACTGTTCCTTCTAATCTATACATTATCGGAACAATGAATACGACAGATCGAAGCGTTGGAACCATTGATTACGCTATTCGTCGCAGATTTGCATTCAAAACTTTGGAATCTGATAGAAGTGTTATTCAGGAATGGGATGGATTCGAAGACGAAAATGTTCGCGAAAAATCATTAAAGTTGTTCGATTCTGTCAAGAAATTCCTTGAAGACAATAAAGTTGATATGGATATCAAGGATATGATGGTCGGCCATAGCTACTTCCTTGCCGAGAATCTGGTTGATTTGGATATGAAATGGCAGTATGAAATTCTTCCGTTAATCCAAGAATATTTTAAGGATGGGATTATCAAAACTGAGCCCAAACAGGTTTCTATTCAGGAATTTGTTGATCCAGTAGAGTGATGGAACCCCTTAAATTAAAAGAGCACGATAAAGTATCGCTTGAATCCTTGAGTGAGAACTTAAAGGGTTTTCTTTCTACGTGTCGACTGCTAAAAAATGGCTACATGGAGCCCCCCAAGTATTTGGGACTTGGCTGGAAAAATGATACTATTTTGCAAGCCAGCTACTATATAGGAGCTTCTTGGCTGGTCGAGAATGAATCTGCTATTGTAGTGACGCCTAAAATGGGAAATATTGACTTTGTAGAGATGTTTATAACTGCACTTGCGGTTGATTCGGATCCAGAAGTTAACTATTTCAGCAGATGCTATGGAATAGAATTTGATGCCCCTAAAATTATAGTAGAAAAAAACTTGTGTCAAGTTACACCGCTGATTTTGTTACACTATGTAACTCTTCTTGAAAAACTTGTAAAAAGAGGCCTAAAGAAAGGATATGTGAATCAGGAAGATAATCTCAATTCTAAGATTCGAGGGCGAATTTATGTTCCTGCACATGTGCAACAAAATGTGTGTACGCAACGCGAGAATAGGGCGTATTGTCGTTTTCAAGAATATACCGAAGATATTCCAGAAAACCGTTTGCTAAAGAAGGCTTTGTATTTTGCGTATCGTGGAATTTGCAGTTATAAAAGTTTTGACAAATATCGTGTTGAATTGCAAAGTCGTTTGAATAGGCTTTTCGCTGCGTTTATTAATGTTTCTAGTGATATTGAAATTTACCAGGTTGCAAGAGTTTCTCATAATAAATTATTCCGCCATTATAGCGAGGCTATTCACGTAGCCAAGATGCTTTTGCGGCATTTTGATAATTCTATTCGTAATGTGGACCGTGAAGAGTCCTATGAAACGGCTCCCTTCTGGATTGATATGGCTAGGCTTTTTGAGCTGTACACATATAGCAAATTAAATGAGAAATATCCTGACCAAATTGAATTCCAGAAAAAAGGCCGCACTGGCACTTGTGACTACTTGAAAATTGCAAAAGGGAATTCGGCAGAGCGTTTGATTTTAGATGCTAAATATAAGCCTTATTACGAAAATGACGAAATTGGTTGGGAGGACATCCAGGAAATCAGTGGCTATGCTCGTGACAAGAAAATATTGGCTGAATTGGGCTGGTTTAAGAACGGCGAATTGAACGTTCAGGACGTTCCTCCATGTGTTGTGATTTACCCGGAATATGGTGAAGTAAACGACACCTTTGGAGAAAATCTTCTCGATAATGCCGAAGTTGTTTCTGACTATACCAATTTCTATAAAATCGCAGTAAAAGTGCCGAGATTGCAGTAATGATAAAGGAATATATTCCCCATAGTGGAAAATAAATTGAACATCGCTTAATATCCTATGATTACCTACCAATATGCTCAAAGTGATGATGGGTCCGCGATAAACATCGCAGATGTTACGGATGAATATCGGAAACAGCATCAGTTCATATGCTTTGGCTGCGGAAACCGGATGAGCGCCGTTTTAGGCAAAAAAAGAAATGTCCATTTTAGACACTTCCATGATTGTGACTGCTCAAAAGAAACGTATCTTCACCATCTTGGGAAAAAGATGTTTGTTGAATTGTACGCAAATAATAGGCAAAAGGGCTTGCCCTTATATGTTGACTATTTGCAAAATAAAAAGTGCAAAGAAAGTAAATGCCCTTATGGCAGGAACATAATATGTACTCGTACGTTTAAGTATCATGAGTTTGAATTGCTTCCAAGATATAACAATTACAAGTTCGAAGAATTTGATGCGGATGCGGGGCTTCGCCCAGATATTTTGCTTATCGATGATGCTGGAAATAAGATTTACATCGAAATTGTTGTTACGCATAAATCTACGGAAAAAAAGATAAATTCAGGAATTCCTATTGTGGAGTTCAATTTTTCTGACGAAAGGGACCTTGATTTATTTCGTTTCAATGAAAATAAACCCAAAATAAGTCTGGGTCATGAGTTATCAAATTGTATAAATTTTGATGATTTTTCCATAGAAAGCGAGCCTTTTTGCTACGACGATATAAAATGTGCTAAAGCAAACTTTAAGCAGTTCTATTATACGTACTTGAATTTTGATATGTATCATGGTCCGTATCTGCGCCTCCCTTGCACGATCGTTTGTGAAAAAGAATGCCGTTTCTTGGAAAAGGGAAAATGTCTTTGTGATAGGGATTTTGTTGAATATGATTTAACGAAATATTTTAAGAATTATGTCGATGAGGATGAGCAGTCTCCAAATTTGTATCTTATTAGTGAAAAGGGCGCTCGTATTAGAGTGAATTTCTCCATTTGGTTGTCTGATGATGGAGCTTTTCCTGAAAATGAACGTGTAATTCAGTTTGCTCTTGGCGTAGATGGTAATTATTATGCATGGGAACAAAGTGATGGAATCGCAGAAAATGAAAGTGTGAAGTTTTTTAATTTCAAAAAAATCACTGGACCAAATTGTGAAGAACAGTGGTATGAGGGCGCAGTTCTTTACAAGAACGGTCGCTGCGTTCCTCTAATTGGAAAAAATATAAAACAGGTTTCAGAAATGTATGCGGAAAGAAAGGATTCCGTTTCTGATTATGTGATTTTTCCGTCTGATATCATACATCCTGATGCATGGCTTGGTGCTCCCGCTACTTGGACTAGCAAAGAGGCATATAAAGCGATTGCGGCTATGTTTTTGAAAAATGGTATGTGGGTTAAGAATTGTAATCTCTGTACTTTCTGTAAAGAAAATTGGAAACGAAATGATGAAAAATCCATATATTGTTATCGTCTTAGAAAGACTTGTAGAGCCGGTGACGCAGTGAATTGTAATGTTTATCAAATTTCCGATGAAAACGTAAAAGGCCTTACCAGTGATGAACGCCTGATAGAAGTTCTTGAAGAGGCTTGGAAAAATTATCGGTTAAAATAAGATTGGATTGTATGTAAATGTCAAAAACTTGTAGAACTTTTGGGAAATATGACGGATCATTTCTAGTTTATTGCACCCTGACGGAATAAAAAACTTAATTTTTACACTATGAAAATCCAGTTCAAGTACCAGCAGTTCCAGGCAGATGCCGCGAAGGCCGTTTGCGATGTTTTTGCGGGACAACCCTACCTGGAATCGAGCTACTTGATGGATTCGGGTACGACCAAGCTCTTTGGCGGCAGTGTGCCTGCGCAGAGGGGCGTGACCGGTTTTTGCAACCAGCGTCTGGTGCCTGAATTGAGTGATTCCAAGGTGCTTGCGAACTTGCAGGCGGTGCAGTCGGCGAATCTTTTGCCGCAGTCCGACAAGCTGGAAGGCCGCTACAACCTGACCATCGAAATGGAAACGGGTACGGGCAAGACCTATACCTACATCAAGACGATGTACGAACTGAACCGTGCCTACGGCTGGACCAAGTTTATCGTGGTGGTGCCGAGCATCGCCATTCGCGAGGGTGTCTATAAGTCGTTCCAGATTATGCAGGAACATTTTCTGGAAGAATACGGCAAGTCCATCCGGTTCTTTATCTACAATTCGCAGAACCTGACCGAGATTGACCACTTTGCGTCGGACAGTCACATCAACGTGATGATTATTAACTCGCAGGCGTTCAACGCTACGGGCAAGGACGCGCGCCGTATCCGCATGAAGCTGGACGAGTTTCGCAGCCGCCGCCCGATAGACGTTATCGCGAGTACGAACCCGATTCTGATTATCGACGAGCCGCAGAGTGTTGAGGGCAAGAAGACAAAAGAGGGCCTGGCGGAATTCCAGCCGCTGTTGACGTTGCGCTATTCGGCGACTCACCGCAAGGACGCCATCTACAACATGGTTTACCGCCTCGATGCGATGGATGCCTACAACAAACACCTGGTCAAGAAGATTAGCGTCAAGGGCATTACGGTGAACGGTTCTACGGCGACCGAGGGCTACTTGTACCTGGAAGGCGTCCAGGTGTTTACGGACAAGGCTCCTGTCGCGACTCTTGAATTTGATTGCAAGGGCAAGGGCGGTCTGCTCAAGAAAAAGGGCCATGTCACGAAGGGTTTTAATCTTTACGAACAGTCGGGCGGTCTCGAAGAATACAAGGACGGCTATACCGTTACCGAAGTGAACGGCAATGATTCTTCTGTGACTTTCACGAACGGCAAGAAGATTTATGCTGGCGACTGCGTCGGCGTGGTGAACGAGGATCAGTTGCGCCGCATCCAGATTCGCGAAACGATTATTTCGCATTTTGAACGCGAGCGGGCGCTTTTCGGCAAGGGCATCAAGGTGCTTTCGCTGTTCTTCATCGACGAGGTCAAAAAGTATCGCGATTACGACGCTCCGGACGAGATGGGCATTTACGCCAGAATGTTTGAAGAAGAATACGATTCCATCCGCAAGTCGATGCAGCAGGATTTGCTGGAGAGCCCGGAGTATTTTGAATTCCTGAAAAAAACGGATGCCCACAAGGCGCATGCGGGGTATTTCTCCATTGACAAGAGCAAGAAGGGCGGCGGTCGCTTTGTGGATAGCAAGGTTGCCCGCGGGTCGTCGGATTCTGATGATATTGACGCTTACGACTTGATCATGAAGGACAAGGAACGCTTGCTTTCACGTGAAGAACCGGTGCGGTTTATCTTTAGCCATTCTGCCCTGAAAGAAGGCTGGGACAATCAGAACGTGTTCCAGATTTGTACGCTCAAGAGCAGCGCTTCGGAAGTTCGCAAGCGGCAAGAAGTAGGCCGCGGGTTGCGTTTGTGCGTGAACCAGAACGGTGAACGCATGGACGAGAGTGTCTTGGGCGGCGACGTGCATTCGGTGAATGTGTTGACGGTTATCGCGAACGAGAGTTACGAGGATTTCGCGAACGCGTTGCAGACCGAAATGGCCGAAACGATTGGCAGCCGCCCGGTCAAGGTGACGATAGACCTGTTCAAGGGAAAGTCGTTTATATCGGAAGCCGGCGAAAAGCTGTTCGTAACGGATGACTTTGCGCAAACGGTTTACGATGCTTTGCTGGAATGCGGCTACGTGAAGAAGGGTGCATTGACGGATAAGTATCGCACGGACAAGGCCGCAGGCACGCTGACCCTTTGCGAAGAAGTTGCTCCTTATTGTGCAAGTATTTGCAATGTGCTTGACACGCTTTACGATGCCGATGCGATTAAGCCCGAAGATGCCCGCAAGAACAATGTAGAACTGCGCCTGAACAAGAGCAAGTACAATTCCAAGGAGTTTAAGGAACTCTGGCAGAAGATTAACGCGAAGTCTGCTTATGTGGTGGATTTCGAGACGGACGAACTTGTCCGTAAGTCGGTCGATGCGCTGAATGCGAACTTGCGCGTGACAAAAATTTTCTTCAGGGTGTCGCAAGGCTCATTGGATAAAATCAAGTCCAAGGAACAGCTGGAAGCGGGTAACGCTTTCAAGATGGAATCTACGGAATCAAGGGCCGCTGTCGCCACCGCAAATTCTAGCGTCAAGTACGACTTGATTGGAAAGATTGTTGAAGATACGGGACTTACCCGTAAGACGGTCGGCGAAATTCTGAGCAAAATCCAGAAACCCGTCTTTGACCAGTTCCAGGAAAATCCCGAAGAGTTTATCATCAAGGCGAGTCGCCTAATCAACGAGCAGAAGGCGACTGTCATCATTGAGCATATTACGTATAACAAACTGGAATCCAGTTACGAGACGAGCATCTTTACAGACAACACGATGAAGGGGCGCCTCGGTATGAATGCCTGCGAAACACACCAGCATTTATACGACCATCTGATCTACGATTCCAGTAACGAACGTGACTTTGCGCAGAAACTGGAAACAAGTAAGGAAGTTTCGCTCTATATCAAGCTGCCCAAGGGATTTTTTATCAATACGCCTGTCGGCAAGTATAATCCCGACTGGGCAATCGCCTTCCACGAGGGTGAAGTCAAGCATGTGTATTTTGTTGCCGAAACCAAGGGCTCCATGAGCACCATGGAACTCCGCGAAATCGAATCCGCCAAAATCAAGTGCGCCCGCAAACATTTCGCCGCCATCTCCAGCGACTCCGTCACCTACGACGTGGTGGATTCTTACGAACGATTGCTGGATTTAGTGAAGTAAATTTATTTCTTCTTCAGTTTTCCGCCAGCAATAACCACCAGCAACGCGCCAACGGCTACGCCGCTGACTTTCTTCAAGTCGCTCCAGAATTGCCGATGGTTTGCCTTGCACTGTTCGCAAAGCTTCTCAGTGTCTTCGGGCTTTTCGCAGCCACACTTTTTGCAGGTGTTCCAGAGTTTTTGAGTCATTGCGAGTCTCCTTGGCAACTGGATTTTAATATACACTTTTATTATGACATACAAAAAAATCCTCAACTGATTTAATCGATTAATCACCGACTCGCATTTTTCTAAGTGCCTTTTTTAGCGTGGAAACGGCACTTTCTGTTTGGCGCGGTTCTTGCAACTATAAGGGCATGGAACAACTGCAAAAACACCGCAAGTCCTTCAGGGACTGTCTCATCAAAACGGGCGAAGACGGCCCATTCACAAATCTCCTCGTGGACTTGGCTTTCAAGAAGGCGTTCGACCCGGACAAGCCTACCAGCCGGGAGAATCTCATAAACCTTTTGAACGATCTTCTGGAGCCTCAGCTCAAGCGGCCCATCCGTGACGTCATGACGCGCAGCGTGGCGAAGAACCTGAGCGGGAGTCGAGAATCGCGTTCAGCGATTTTTGACCTGCACTGCGAAAACGACGCGGGGAACCTTATCGAGATAGAGGTGCAGATTCGCAAGTTGAAGAATTTTCGCAAGCGTCTTGCATTCTACGCAAGTGAGATGGTTGCGAACCAGGCGGAACCGGGCCAGGATTGGAGATTCAAGGTCAAGCCGACATATGTGATTGCGTTTGCACGGCATGAGGTATTTGACGATGACCGCATTGTCCACCGGGCGACTGTTACCGACTTGGAAACTGGCGAACAGTTCGTGGACACCTATAATTTTACGACTATTGAGCTTTCGAAGGTTCCCTTCTTTATCGAGTCATCGTCCGATAGTTTAAGTAAGTGGCTATTCTTCTTCAGGTTCCTGAACAGGCTGAAGGACTTGCCTGCGGAACTTGCCGAGCGCAAATTCGAACTG
Source organism: Fibrobacter succinogenes (assembly GCA_902762305.1). GTDB lineage: Bacteria > Fibrobacterota > Fibrobacteria > Fibrobacterales > Fibrobacteraceae > Fibrobacter > Fibrobacter succinogenes_I. Next base: position 67,196 of record CACWNW010000009.1, read on the forward strand.
TTGACAGAAAGTTCAAAAGTATCTAACTTGTCGAAAGAGGAATTCCAGGATTACCTAGCTATGTATCACAAGGAATGGGACCATAACGCCATGATTGAGGGCGTTTTCGAGGAATTCGCGGACGAGATTAACGCGAAGGTCTCTGAAAGCGTTGCTAAAGGCGTTGCCGAGAGTAAACGCGAGACTGCCAAATCTCTGCGAATGCAGGGCGTCGCCGATTCCATCATCGCGACGGCTACAGGTCTCACCGAAACCGAAGTCAAGGCTTTGTAAAACTTTTCCCCACCCCGTGCCAGTTTTGGCGATATCTGCAAGTTCCGCAAGGCAAAGTTGCCTATTCCCGAAGAAAATTCGGGAGGCCTTGTTGTGGAATGCCCGCCGAGCAAGCAATACATGGATGCAGAAAAGAAGCAGGGGAAAATCATCCCGAATGATGATACTGTAGCAGGTGGTCAAATAGGTGGTCAAATTGCATTAAGCGAACGCCAGTTAGAAGTATTGCAAATTATCAAAGATAATCCGACGGTCACGCGAAAAATGCTAGCGGAGAAGCTTGGCATAAACGAATCTGCAGTTCAAAAGCACCTTGAGGCCTTAAAACAAAATGGAATAATCAAACACGTTGGAAAAACGCGCGGCCATTGGGAAATACTTCCCCGCCTATAGTTCGCATCCCCAGTCTTCGGTGCCGGGGGCTGCGCTATCGCCGCTGGCCGCATTGCGTACAAACTGGTCAAGCTTTACGTTGTCCAGATAATCGCGGATCATGGTGTCGAGCTCTTTCCACACGGGGAGCGTGACGCAGTTCTTTGCGCGGGGGCAGGGGTTCACTTTGCCGTCGAGGCACGCTACGGGCGCGACGGAGGTTTCCATGAGCGAGAGGATTTGCCAGACGCTGCATTCTTCGGGCTTCGCCTTGAGGCGGTAACCGCCGCCCTTGCCGCGGGCGCCCTCGAGGAGCTTGCTGCGCACGAGCGTGCCGAGAATGCCTTCGAGGTATTTTTCCGAAATCTGCTGACGGGCCGAAAGTTCCTGCAACTTGACATAGCCGTCCTTGCCATTGCGGGCAAGGTCTATCATAACACGCAGCGCATAGCGCCCTTTTGTAGATATTCTCATAAGTCCTACACTCCGCCGACAAATATACAATTTTCTTACAGCACTTTGCTGTAGGCTTCTACGAGTTTTTCGAAGGAGACGGCGCAGTTCGCGGGCGAGGTGGACGGGAGCTTTTCGGCGTCGATGCCGACATCGGCCGCGCAGTACTTCTGGTACAGTTTGTGGGCGGTGGCGCCGGTGCAGAAGATGCGCCCTACATGCGTCGCCTGCACGAGTTCGCTTATTTTGTTCGGAACAGCATCCTCTATGCTGGTGTCGCTCGCACCCACGATGGTGCAGCTTTCCAGCACGTCCCAGAGGGCGATGTGATGCCTCTTGAGCATGGCCTTCTTTTGCGGGATGGTCTCGGGGAGGCTTTCGCCGAGGACTGTCGCGAGCACCTTCCAGAAGCGGTTCTGCGGATGCCCGTAATAGAACCCGACTTCGCGCGACTTGGGCGACGGGATGGAACCGAGCAACAGCACACGGGAACCGCTGTCGTAAACCGGCGGGAATTCGTGCGACACCCGCATGCGGGAATTTTTCCCAGCGCTCTTTGAAGTTTTTCCAGTCATACGGCAGCAGTAAAGATACGAAATAATTCTATCTTTCTCCCTATGGATAGAGCACGCCGCCGCAGATTTGGCCAGAACTTCCTGGATGTTCCTACCGCGCAGATGATTGCGGGAGACTTGCCTGCAGAAGCGGGCGAAGCCGTTCTGGAAATCGGGCCCGGACACGGCGCGCTCACGGAGCACCTGCTCGACCGCGGGCTAGAACTGACCGCTGTCGAAATCGACGAGCAGTGCGTCGAATTCTTGCAGCAGAAATTCCGTGGCCGCGAGAACTTCCATATCGAAAACATCGACTTCCTGAAATTCGACCTGCAGGGATTCCTCGACGCGCACGAAAAGCCGTGGGTCACGGGCAACCTCCCCTACAACGTTTCGACCGCGATTATCGCGGGACTCATGCCGCGCCTCCACCTCACGAAAGGGTTCATGGGCATGGTGCAGCTCGAAGTCGCCGAACGCATATGCGCAGCGCCGTGCAGCAGCAATTACGGCAGTTTGTCTGTACTCGTGTCTGCATTTGCCGACACGCAGATTCTCCGCAAGATCGGTCCGGAACACTTTACGCCGCGCCCGAACGTGGACAGCGCCACGATGCTCTTGACTCCGCGGGCCGATGCATTGCAGGCTCCCGAAGGCTACTTCGACTTCGTGCGCGCGGCCTTCACGCAAAAGCGCAAGACGCTCGCCAATTCCTTCGGGAAGGCGTACGACAAAAAGAAAATCCAGGCAACGATTGAACTTTTGGATTGGCCAATGACTGTCCGCGCCGAAGAACTCAGCCCCGAGCAATTTTTGAATTTCTATAAGGCGTTTAAAGCCGAACCGTAAATCACTGGATTCTTCGTCTAACGACTCAGAATGACGGTTTTCATTATACCGGATCGTTTACTAGTTGCGGTGAGCAATAAACGCCTCGTATTGCGATTATATCGCATAAACCGGCGCCTCAACAATAGAAACAAGTAAACTTGTTTCTGCTGTACTCGGCTTAGGTTTATTTAACGAGGCGCGGTTGCGAGAGTGAGCGCTTACCGGAGCAATTTAATACTAGAGTGAAGCGCGAACGGTCTTATCGGTTATAGTCGCGTTCGCCGAAGAGAGCCGTGCCAACGCGAATCATCGTGGAACCTTCTTCGATAGCGACTTCCAGGTCGCCCGTCATTCCCATCGAAAGCTGGTCGAACTTTGCAAACGCGCCGCCTTTCGCGAGGAACTTCTGCTGAAGGTTGCGCAGGAAGGCAAAACATTCGCGGGAATCTTCGGCGACGCCCGTATTCTTCCCGATGGTCATGAGCCCGCGGAATCGCAGGTGCGGGAAGTTTTCGCTCTTGCCGTCGGAAGCGGCGCCCGCCTTTGCGGCAAGGTCGTTCAAGAAAGCCTCGGCCTCGTGCACGTCGAGCCCGCTCTTCGTTTCTTCTTCACCGGCGTTCACCTGGAAAAGAATGTCGAGGATTTTGCCCGCACCATTTTCGCCGGGGAGTGCCGCGCAGACGCGTTCCAGTTTTTCTACCGCCTCAATGCTCGCGATAGAATGGATGCAGTCGGCAACGATGGCCGCCTTCTTGAGCTTGTTGCTCTGCACGGGGCCAATCACGTGGCAACGCACGCGGCTCCCGTCCTTCGCCATGCGCGGCGCAGAGAACTTGAGTTCGGCTTCTTGCACGCGGTTCTCGCCGAAATCGGTCGCGCCCAAGCTGATTGCATTTTCCACAGCTTCTGCCGGGTGGAACTTGCTCACCCAAACGAGCTTCACCGATTCACGGCTACGACCCGCAATCTTGCAGGCTTCACCTATCCTTGCTTCGAGAGCTGCAAGGTGCTCGCGCATTTCTTCGAGAGTGAATTCCATTTTACGCCTCTATTTTCAACGCACAAATATATAAAACGAGTTACCGTCTAGCAATTAATTATTTCTCAGCAATTTCCCTTGAGCAATGCAGGCCCAGCAAAACAACGAGATAACACGCGAAAAGAAAAAAGGACGGTAGAACAAGTATCCCCACCACTCCCCATGCCAAATTATTTGAGATCCAAATAGCACAGCCCAATATATACACCCATCCCGGAATAAACGGAACAAACGAGATCTTGGCTATAGTAAAGAAATCGTGCGGCGCGCACCAAAGTTTTCTATAGACGCACACAAAAGGGGCACACAATGCGAATGGAACAAAAGGCCAGAATACAATCGAAAGAAGCCATGCCGGTTTTTCCGGTTCTCGACCATAATCCACATAAAATCCCCAAGCAACTACAACCGCAGTCAAGATTGCTGGCAAAAGAAAAAGAACCAACTCCGCAATCGCAAAAGGAAATACAATTCTTTTTTCAAGCGTATATAGCGGCATATCTTTCGACATATATTTTGTCCATCAAGTTCTTTATTCAAAAATAGCAATCATTCTATTCCAAGAACTTCTCTTTCTCGGACCGCAATATTGCTAATAAAGAAATCAAGAAAAACGCAAAGAAAACCGACAATGGAATAAGTCCAAAAACCGGCAAAAATACCAACAACGCCAATAAGAGAATAAATCCCGGCAAGAAAGGAATCAATACAATAAAGAACAACTTCCAAAAAATGATAGGTTGCTTCCAGAGTTTTCTGTAAAACAGCGTCAACGGCGCGCCCAAGGATATCGGCACAAAGGGGAGCAGGATTGCCGCGCCAAAAAAGTGCGGATTGACATCGACGGAGCTTTTATCTTCTATAGCCAAGTATTGCGCTTCAAGAATACCCCATACCACGGCAAAGATGATTACAGGCACAAGGAAAATAACCATATCCACAATCATGCAGACAGTGACTTTCCCTTTATCTAAATCATACAATCGTTTATTCTTATCCATCGGCTATCAAAATACAAAAAATCCCCGGAACAGAACGCACCGGGGATGAATTGTTCAAAGTGGACCCTCTCGCGCTTCGCGCTCCAGGGTGACATTGCAGTTTTACGACTTCGCCTTCTTCTGCACGAACAGCACCTTGATAATTTCATCGATGTGCTTGTGCGTAAAGATCTTGAGGCCCTTCTTCGCGGGTGCCGGGAGTTCGTCCACGTCCTTCTTGTTCTGCGCAGGCAAACGCAGCGTCTTCACGCCGGCCTGGAGGGCGGCAAGCGCCTTCTCGTTGAGCCCGCCAATCGCAAGGCAGGCGCCCGTGAGGCTCACCTCGCCGGTAAACGCGACGTCAGGCGGCACGGGAATCCTGGTAAACGCAGAGAGCAGGCACAGCGTGAGGGCGATACCCGCGGAGGGTCCGTCCTTCGGCACGGCGCCTTCTGGCACGTGAATGTGGATGTCCGTCTTCTTGACAATCGCAGGGTCGATGCCGAATCGGTGCAGGCGTTCGCGCACCAGGCTCACCGCAATCTGGGCGGATTCCTTCATCACGTCGCCGAGCTTGCCCGTCATAATAATCGAGCCCTTGCCGCTCAGGAGCATGCACTCGATGGGGAGAATTTCGCCGCCAACGCTCGTCCATGCAAGTCCGGTCACCACGCCGGGGCGGCCGGGTTCGGGCAGCTGGCTGTCGAGGAATCTCGGGGCGCCGAGGTATTCCTGCAACTGCTTCTCGGTAACGGCGGGCTTGATCTTCTTGCCCATCACGATTTCTTTTGCACGGTGGCGCACCGCACTCTCGAGGGTGCGTTCCAGTTCGCGCACGCCCGCCTCGCGGGTCCAGCCGCGCATCACCTGGTTGATAATCGCATCGTCAAACGAAACCTGTTCGCCGAGCTTCACGCCGGTGCGTTCGCAAATGCGCGGCACCAGGTACTTGGCGGCAATCTGCAACTTTTCGTGCGGGTAGTAGCCGGGCAGGCGCACAATCTCGAGCCTGTCGCGCAGCGCCTCGGGGATTTCGCTTTCGCTGTTCGCCGTCGCGATAAACAGCACGCGGGAGAGGTCAAGCCCCACTTCCATGAAGTGGTCGGTAAAGTCGTGGTTCTGTTCCGGGTCCAAGACTTCGAGCATCGCGCTCGCGGGGTCGCCGCGGAAGTCGCTCGCCATCTTGTCGATTTCGTCCAAAAGGATAATCGGGTTCATGCACTTGGCACGGCGCAGCGCCTGGATAAAGCGCCCGGGCATCGCTCCGATGTAGGTGCGACGGTGCCCGCGGATTTCGGCCTCGTCACGCACGCCGCCAAGCGTAATGCGGACAAAGTTGCGCTGCATGGCATTCGCAATCGATTCCACGAGGGTCGTCTTGCCCACGCCGGGAGGCCCAACGAGGCAGAGGATCGGGGAACGGCGCTCGGTCCCGGTGAGTTTCAGGACCGCGATGTATTCCATGATGCGTTCCTTCACCTTGTCGAGCCCGAAGTGCTTGGCATCGAGTTCGCCCTTCACCTTCTTCATGTTGAGCACGGTGTCGGTGTACACGCCGTAAGGCATCGCCATAAACCAGTCGATGTAGTTGCGGCTCACCGCGTATTCCGGCGACGTCGGCTGCATGAGCCTCATGCGGGCGATTTCGTCTTCGAGCTTCTCGACAATCGGCTGGCTGAAATTCTTCGCCTTGATTTTCTTCAGCAACTGGTCCGGTTCCGATGTCCCGACGCCGTCGCCTTCAAGTTCATCTTGCAGCTGGCGGATCTGTTCGGTAATGAACCATTCCTTCTGCTGTTGCGCCATCTTCTGGCGCACGTTCTGCTGCACGCGCACGAGCACGTTCTCGTTATCTTCGGAAACGTCCATCAGCGTGAGGAGCTTCGCCGACATCTCGTCGAGCGAGGTCACTTCCAAAAAACTCTGCTTCTCGGCAAGCGACACCTGCAAAAACGGGATCATCCCGTAATAGGCGTTCACCTGGTTGTCCATGCCGAAGAAGGCGTCGACCATGCCCTCGGCGATATTGCGCTTTGTCGCGTACTCGCGGAAGCGCGTGAGCACCTCGTCGAAAAGGGCAGTCTTGTCCTTGGCGCCGATGCGCTGCTTGCGGGGCGAGACCGTCACGTTCAGGAACCCGTCGGCCATCAGGATGGAACGCAGGTCCACGACCTCCTCGCCTTCCAGCACGACCTTCACGCAACCGTTCGGGAACGGCATCACGTTCGACACGTGCGCCATCACGCCCACCGAATACAGGTCGAGCATCGGGTTCTTCAATTCTTCTTCGGACACGTCCCTCTGGGCGACAAGGACAATCTCGTTGTTGTGGCTCTCCGCATATTCCAGCGCGCGCAAAGACATGTCGCGCCCCACCAGAATGCGGCGGGTCGTACTCGGGAATACGACAGCATCCCTCAGCGGGAGCAACGGAATCGTTTTAGAATAGTCAAAACTCATACACAATAAAGATAGAAAACACTAAGTGCGGCCCGAAACAGGCCGCACCGCAAAATAATTTCGTAGGCGTCTAACTATGCGACGTTACGCTTCTTTTTCGCAGGTTTCTTGCCGGCGACAGTGATAGGCTTGAGCCCGTTCTTCACCATTTCGGCGGTAATCACGAGTTGCTTCACGTCGGAACCGGGCATCGTGAACATGGCCTGCTGCAGGGTCTTCTCCATCACGGAGCGGAGCCCGCGGGCGCCAGTCTTTCTGCTCATGGTCTCGCGCACGATTTCCTTGAGGGCGTCGTCGGTAAATTCGAGATCGATTCCGTCCATCTTGAAGAGGCTCTTGAACTGCTTCACGAGCGCATTCTTCGGCTGCGTGAGGATGTTCAGGAGCGCCGCCTCGTCGAGTTCCTCGAGCGCGACCGCAATCGGCAAACGCCCGACGATTTCGGGAATGAGACCGAACTTGATGAGGTCATCGGGTTCGAGCTGCTTGAACAGTTCGCTCAAGGAGTTGTCGGATTCGCTGCGAATGTCGGCGCCGAAACCCATGCCGCCCTTGTTCACGCGCTGGGCGATAATCTTGTCGAGCGTCTCGAAGGCGCCACCGCAAATGAACAGGATGTTCTTCGTGTTCACCTGCACCAGAGCCTGCTCCGGATGCTTGCGTCCGCCCTTCGGGGGCACGGCCGCCACAGTACCTTCCAGAATCTTCAGGAGGCCCTGCTGCACACCTTCGCCGCTCACGTCACGCGTGATGGAGGGGTTCGCCGTCTTGCGCGCGATCTTGTCGATTTCGTCGATGAAGATGATGCCGCGTTCAGCCTTGGCCACATCGTAATCGGCGGCCTGCAACAGGCGCACGATGATGTTTTCCACGTCTTCGCCCACGTAGCCCGCCTCGGTAAGCACCGTCGCGTCGGCGATAGTGAACGGGACATCGAGGAAGCGCGCCATCGTCTGCGCGAGGAGCGTCTTGCCCGAACCGGTGGGGCCCACCAGCAGCAGGTTGGACTTCTCGACTTCCACGTCGTCCTTGGAATCGGCATGAGCCTGCTTGTAGCGCAGGCGCTTGTAGTGGTTGTAGACCGCGACAGAGAGGGCCGTCTTAGCCTGGTCCTGGCCAATCACGAACTCGTCGAGATGGGCCTTGATTTCGGTCGGGAGCGGGAGCGGCTTCTGCGAAGCGGCCTCGGCTGCGGCCTTCTCCTGCATGGAGCGGGTCTTATCCTCTTCGATAATGCGGTAGCACATCGCCACGCAGTCGCTGCAAATCTGGACGCCTGCGCCAGTAATCATCTTCTCGACACGTTCCGCGGGCTTGCCGCAGAAACTGCATGTCACAGTCGGATGGTTTTTCCCGCTACGATACATTAAATTCCCTCTTTACGCGGAACAAAGATTTCGTCAATCACGCCGAACGCCTTGGCGTCTTCCGGACCCATGTAGAAATCGCGGTCGGTCTTCTCGCGCACTTCGTCGATAGGCTTGCCCGTGTGCTTCGCGACAATCTCGGCAAGCGTGTCCTTGGTGCGGATGATTTCCTTCGCGGTAATCTGGATGTCGGTGGACTGCCCGGTGGCAGCGCCCGAGGGCTGGTGCAGCATGATGCGGGAATGCGGAAGCGCATAGCGCTTGCCCTTGGTACCCGCGGCGAGGAGCACGGCCGCCATCGAGGCGCAGTTGCCGATGCAGATGGTCGCGATGTTCGGGCGAACATGCTGCATGGTATCGTAAATGGCAAGACCTGCCGACACGTAACCACCGGGGCTGTTGATATACAGCGTGATATCCTTTTCCGGGTTCTCGTACTCAAGGAAAATCAGCTGGGCCATGACGTTGTTCGCCACTTCGTCGTTGATGGGCGTGCCCAAGAAGATGATGCGTTCCTTGAGGAGACGGGAATAGATATCGTAGGCGCGTTCACCGCGTCCGGTGGTCTCAATGACGGTAGGGATGATCATTCAGTTAACCTCTTACTTGGATTCTTCAGCAGCCGGACGGATACCCACGATGAAGTCGGCAGCCATCTGAACGCGGAGTTCGTCGCGGAGCTGGTTGATACGGCCGGACTGGCGGAAATGACCCTTGAGGGTTTCGAAATCCACGTGGTAGGCGTTGGCCATCTGCTTCAGGCGTTCGTCCACCTGAGCCTGGGTAGCCTTGAGCTTTTCCTTGGTGGCGACGAAGTCGAGGATGCGGTGCTTCTTGATTTCGCGGATGGCTTCGGGGCCGAGTTCCTTGAGCTGTTCCTCGGTCGGTTCCACCACGTCCTTCTCGCTCTGGGCGTTGCGGTTCATCGACCACTTGATGAGGTCGTACACGCGGGCGTTCGGCACGTCGAACGGGTTCTGTTCGATGAGCTTGTCGATAGCTTCGTTGATGGCCTTGGTCTTGGCGGCATCGATCTTCTGGTTGGCGAGGCTCTCGGCGAGGTTGTTCTTGAGTTCTTCGACATCCTTCACGCCGATCTGCTTGCAGAATTCTTCGTCGAAGGTCGGCGGAACGACTTCGCGCACGTCGGTGATTTCCACGTTGAACTGGGCGGTCTTGCCGCGGTAGCGTTCGTCCTTGTGGTCATCGGGGTACTTGAAGTTGATTTCCTTCTTTTCGCCGGCCTTGACGCCCATGAGGCCCGCGTCGAATCCCGGAGAGGCGGATTCGCCGAGGAGGCTGCGGAATTCCTTGTTCTCGGGGAGTTCCTGCTTTTCGCCGTCAATCACGACTTCGATGTAGTTGCCCACGACGACGTCGCCCTTCCCCGCTTCGCGGTCCACGTGCTCGTCCTTGCTCCACATCTGAGAAAGGCGGTCGAACTCGGCCTGGACTTCTTCTTCGTGCACGGCGGTATCGGGAACGGTGATGCCCGTGTCGGCGTAGCCCTTGATATCGATTTCGGGGTCAACTTCGACTTCGACGGTCATGTTGATGCCGTTTTCCTTGTCTTCCTTGAATTCGGTCACCTTGAGCTGGCCAACGGGGATGATGTTCGCCTTCTTGAGTTCTTCGCCGATCACCTTGTCGACAGTCTCGTTCACGACTTCGTGGCGGATGGCGTCACCGAACTGCTTCAAGACCATGGCCTTCGGAACCATGCCCTGGCGGAAGCCCTTGAGGGCAACCTGCTTCTTGTACTGGGCGAGCTTCTTCTCGAACGGTGCGGCGAGATCGGCTTCGGGGATGGTTACGGAGAGGGTGCGCAGGGTGGCGCTTGTTTCTTTGATTTCAACGGACATTATAGACTCCGATATACTGTTAATATGAAATTCTCTGCGAAAGGAGGGAGTCGAACCCTCACACCGAAGTACCAGATCCTAAGTCTGGCGCGTCTGCCAATTCCGCCACTTTCGCGAACTTGGGAGCAAATTTAGAAAATTTCGCCACGAACAAAAAGGGGCGCCTGGTTCCGCGGGCCTAATTCCGCGAAAGCACGCGGATATCTTCGCGCGTGATGTACTTCGCCAGCACGATGTACAGCAGTTCCGCCGCGGCAGTCACGCCCATGAGCCAAAGCGGGAGCGAGCCCTCCACAAAGAACCAGACCACCGCGGGCAGCAGCAGCACATGGATTCCCGCCGTACGGAAGATATGCCGGCGCATCTCGGGAGGCACGCACAGGAACAGGAACACAAATATCCCCACCTCCGAAAGGATCTTGGCCACAGCCGCACCCGAAACCTGGAAAGCGGGCACAAGCAGCAGGTTCGAGGCGATATTCACGACGCCTGCCACGATGGCGAGCGCCAGGTACCTCTTGCGGGACTGCGAAATGAGCCATTCGCTCCACGGGACGGAATAGAACGAGAGCACCAGCCAGCATGCGAACAAGATAATGACCTTTGGCGGATCGAACTCCATGTCCACGGGAACCACCACGGAGAAGAACTTTTCCGAAAAGCACATGGTCCCGAACAGGAACGCCGCGCTGAGCAGGCCCAGCACCTTGTGCGAACAGAACACCAGTTCGCTGCGGGCATCCGTCGCGTTAGCCTCCTTGAGGCGCGCAAGCTGGCGCCGCAACGGGATGCTCAGGCTGCTCCCCAGCACAAAGATGAACATCACATAGCGGAAGCAGTAATCGTAGATGCCCACGGCAGCATTGCCGACGAAGTACTTGAGCACGAAGATGTCGAAGTTCTGGTGGAACAGCAAGAGCGACGAGGACACGAACAGTATGAGGGAGCCCCGGTAGCAGCTCATGGCGCCGCGCAGTTCCTGCCTGGAAGGCGGGCCGAAGCGGAATTCCTTCTTGGGGCCGATAACCCACAGCACGAACGTGGCGAAAATTTCGGTACCCACGTCGAGCATCACGAAGTTCTCGATGGAAGGCATGCTGACCGCGACCATCACGCCAAGAATCAGGACCTGCCGTACGGTCTGGACCAGCGGAGAATAGGCGGTGTAGCCCTTGCGCGAAAGGAACCAGTCGAAATTGAAGGGCTTCAAGAAGAGCTGCAGGAGGTACGCCTTCAGGATAAACCCGCTGGAAATGTCGAACAGACAGGTAGCGCCCGCGGCAAGCGCGAACATCGCAAGAATCAGGAACCCGCGGACATATGAGAGCGCGATATAGAACTTGCGGTCGAGTCCCTTGTCGTCGGGCCGCTCGATAAGCGCGAGCGACGAAAGCCCGAAATCCAGCACGAAGTTCAGGTAGGTAAGCACCGTGAGGGCGAACGCGATTTCGCCCCAGGAGGCAGCCCCGTAGCGCACCAGCGCGATACTCGTGATGGCAAAGCGGATGAGCTTGCTTACACCCTGGGCGACGCCGTTCATGCCCGCATTCAACAGGAGGGAATTCATCCGCATGGGCTACCTCCTCGCCACCTTGCGGAGCGTGTTACGGACAAATTCACGGCCCTGCCAGAACGTCCAGCGCACATAAAAGAGCGGGGACGGCTTGCGCGATTTCTTCGGGGAGCGCGGGGCATTTTCTGGTTTCGAGATGCACGCGGCATTCGCGGGGTTCACGCTGTTCGCGGGTTTCGAGATGCCCTCCAAAAATTCCAGGAAACGCTGCGCGTTCATCTCCCAGCGGAACCTCGCGTCGACAAACGCGAACATCCTTTCGCCGTCGGCCCGCAGGGATTCCGGAGTCGCGCCCGCAATGTAGTCGCGGATTTCCTCGTAGCCATCGAACACGAAGGGAGTCACTTCCGGATGCGCGCACACGTTCAGGGCGAGCGCAGGCCTGTGCGCGAAACCCGCTTCGGCGAGCGGCAGGTTGAACATCTCGCACCGAGAAAAACTCACCAGCAAATCGCAACCTTCGTAAAGGCGCGCCATCTCGGCCGGGTCCTTCACGGCACCCAGCCCGCAGACGCCCGCATCGGCAAGCTTCTTGCAGGTGACCGCATCCCCGCCGCCGACGACGGTGATATCCACGCGGTCGCCCAAATCCTTTTTCAGGCGGCAAAAGTCGTCCATGCCCTTGCCTTCCCACTCGATTCCGCGGTACCTGCAAACGGCCAGAACGCGGACAGGGGCGGCGCGGTCCTTACCCGCAACGCAGTCTTTGTCGGCGGCGCGGTCCTTACCATCGTCGCGACCCGAAGTTTTGCGACCCGAGGAATTGCAGTCCTTACCCGCCGCACATTCTTTACCCGCAGAAACAGAACCACTCGGAGCAATCGCCTTCGCGAAATGGTCCGCGCCGTTATACAGCACGAAAGCCCTCGGCCACCGGATGTAATCCACCGCATATCGGCTGATGGTCACCACGTAATCGAACGCGGGATAAATTCGGTTGACCCTCTCCTCTATCATCTGGCGGTGATGCTCGCGCTCCTCGGGGATAGTCAACTCCACCGGGATATAGCCGTGCTCGTAAGCGACCGTAACCGCATCAAGTTTCCAGCCTGCGACCAGCGAAAAGAACTGCTCCGTGCAGGCGACAACCACGTCGTAGGCGCCACGCCACAAACATTCCCGCAGGCCCCTGAAATGCGTCGGCACGCGCACCGCATGCACGCCCTTCGCGACGAGCGACTTATCCAAAAAGCAGGCGTACAAATCCACATGGTGGCCGGCCGCCACAAGCAAGGGCATCTGCGCGGCAAGCACGCGGGTCACCCCGTACTCGCCCACAAAAAAAGTGCTGAGGAACGCGATTCTCATTTCTTCGGTTCCCCCTCGTAGCCACGGAGCGAATAGAGCACGGACATGTACCAGGCGCCCCATACCAGAGACGAGGGGAACAGCGGGAACACGTCGAACATCCCGAGGAACAACGTGACAATGCCGCCGCTCAAAAGCGCAAGCCCCAAGCCGCTCTTGTAGCGCCATATGCAGCGCAACAAATAATACAGTCCAATCAGGCAGAACGAGCCCAGCGCCGCGAAACCCACAAAGCCCTGTTCCGAAAGCACGAGCAGGATCACGTTATGCGCATGCCCAAGCCGCGGGGTAATCTCCACGACCGGGATCATGGAATAGGCGTCGAGCAGCATCTTGTTGCGCACCAAAAAATTCCCGGGGCCCACGCCCCACATGGGGTCGGTATGGATGATATCCAGGGCCGTAGCCCATGCACCCAGGCGCCCGAGCGAACTCATGTCCAGCTTGCCGCTCAGGAAGGTCATCATGCCCTGCTTCAGGAACAGGTCGTCGGGCAAGAGCTGCCACACCACGTAGGCAAAACCGCAGAACACCACGAACGACAGCACAAAATAAACCACGAAGCGCATCACCTGGCGTTCGTACTTCAGGTAGAGCCTGCATATGATCATCAGCACGCCGCAGAGGCCCATGCCCAGCAGGCCCATTCGGGTACCGCTGAAGAGCACCACCACGAGCACGAGCAGCGAACCTATCGCAAGCGTCGTCCACTTGTAGCTGTGTTCCAGCAAGCCGTTTATAAGCCATATGGTCCAGGCCACCACGAGCATCACGGCAAAGTTCGTGGAGCTCAATGCCGGGCCCTCGATACGCGGCGCCGACGATACCACGCGCTCGACAAAACCCCACCCGACCATGAAGGCGAGGTGCGCATTCAAGATAGCCTGCACCTTCGTCGCATCCCACTTGAACTGGGACGACCCCCAGAAGAAAACGAAGCAGACCGCGTTGATGTAGAAGAATATGTACTCTATCGGGAAGGGCTTTATGAGGAGCACCAGGCCCATGTGCCCGAGGATAATCGCAACCGCCATCCAGATAGGCCTGTCCATCCGCAGTTCCCGCCGGTTCAGCGCATACAGCAAAAAGAGGATGACCGCCACCGGGATAAAGTACAACGTGAGTGTCATCCCGTCCAGCTGGAACCAGTGCAGCGAAATAATCATGAGCAAGACGCTGGCTAGCGGCTTGTCCATGATGAATGCGAAAAAGAGGGACCAAATAAGAAGGCAGAATGCTATCGCTCCGGTATAATTGGTATCCGAGGATACCATAAAGAATCCCGTCACCAGAATGGATGCGATAACAAGCAGTGCCTTCGCTAGCTTCATTTGTACAGGGAGGTCTTTATCTGCAGCAGCTTTTCCCTGACTGGTTCTGAGTTCGGAATCTCGCCCGAGAGGAGGCCACGGAGAATGATGAACAGCAGGGTCAATGTGAGCGACACGGCAAAGCCCGCGATAGCCCACTTAGCCCTCTTGGGACGTTCCTTCCAGTCCGGCAGGTAGGCGTCCTGGATAATTTGGATGACCGGCTGGGTTTTCAGAATCAAGGCCTCGGTCTCCATGATTTCAATCGAGGCGGCCTCCAGCATGGTCGCATAGAGCTTCAGGTCCGCCTGGCGCTGCTGCTCATACAGCATCTTGGAAACCGCCCAGCCGGAATTGATATACATGGACTTGTCGGAAGGCTTGTAATTCTCGCTGTACGAACCGCGCAGTTCCCTGAACTTCTGTTCCAGCAGCTGGCGCTTCTTCCGCATTTCGTGGGCATCGGCATTGTCCTTTCCGGACATGCGTTCCGAAAGCTTGAAGTTGTTTATCTGTCCTTCGTAGCCGCCCAGGGTGGCAAGCGTCATCTCCATCTGGCTCTTCAGATCCACCAGGTTGTTATCCCTGTAGAACTGCACCAGTTCCTCGCCGATATTCTTCACGGAATCCGTCAGTTCCCTCTGCGACTTCTTGAGATAGTCCAGGGAATACTGGAGGTTCTCCTTCTGGAGCCTCAGGTACTTCTCGTTGGACTGCGCCACCATATACCGAACGATGTCGCGGGCCATCACCTTGTGCTTGGATTCCATCGCGCACGAAATAACGCCGGCCTGGTCCTCGTCAATCTTGATATCCTTGTCGAACTTCTTCAAGAGCAGTTCGTCGGATTCCTTCTTGTACATCGTGTCCAGACGGAACTTGTGTATCGTACTGAGCCAAACTTCGCGCCCGGAAAGTATTTCCAGGTACAAATCCGAAGGCTTCATCGCCTTGGCCGAAGAAAGGAACGACGAAAGCCCCGATGCGCCGGAACCACTCAACGACTTGTACGCCGTGGACAGGGCGGTCATGGGAGAACTGTCGCTCGAGGCTTCAATCTTCAGGCGGATTTCCGTCTTGAAAATCGGGGCCATAATCCACGCCAAAAAGAAGCAAAGCAACGCGATAACGAAGGGTATCACGAAGAACTTCTTCTTTTTCAGGCAGTAGCAAAAGACGTCAAAGTACGACATAGGATTACTTACCAAACTGATAGATGACGATAGCCGTCGAGAACACGCTCAACAGCGATGCGAGGAAGAGGGTGACATCCTTGACCGCTTCGTAAATGGTACGCGGAATCTCGATATAGTCGCCCGGGAGGATTTCGTCGTGGAACGGATCGATGGAGAAACTCTTCCCGTCGCGAATTACGCTCACGCGCTTCCAGGAGCCGGTAATGATGGTGACGCCCGACGCGGCGATGTAATCGATGGCATGGAAGTCCGGATTGTACAGCGCACGGCCCACCGCGGCGACGGCCCCGCCCACGTATACGAAGGGATCCCTGTTCCACAGCTCTATCTTGGTACGGGGTTCGAACACCTTGTCTCGGATTTTCGCGATTTCGTACGTTTCCACCTTGCCGTCGGGAGTCGTCACCTTAGCCCACCTATTGTCGCCAATCGCGATGGTCTTCATGTTGTCGAGGTATTCACCGAAGGTCCTTCCCTCCACATGAGAAATCGTCTCCGACGCCTTCAGGGTGCTGATCGTAATCGTCTGGTTCGATGTCGCATACGGCACGAATATGACATCGTTGTTCTCGAGCAGCACGTTGATGCTGTCGACGCCGTCCATTTCGTACTTGGTAAAATCGATGTTCAGCGTATCCTTGTTGCGGATAAGCTTCATGTTCTTCTTGTCGGCAAGCGGCTTGAACCCGTTCACGTAGCCGATCATCGTACTCAGGCGCGTCTGCGGGTCGATGGCGCGGAATCCCGGAGCGTTCACGGCGCCGAGCACGGAGACATGCACCCTCCTCATCTTGACAATCTGCACCTGCACGAACCTTTCCTCGTACTTCGTGAGGAGCAGTCCCATGATGGCGGCCTTCGCCTGGCTCAACGGCAGGGAATCCACCTTCACGATGCCGCAGCCGGGAACGGACACGCTGCCTTCGGGCGAAACCTGGACGACGTCCATTCCCTTGGGCAAAAGAATCTCAAAATAGTCACCAGGGCCAACGATATAAGAGGAATCGATGGCGCCTTCCATGTTTATAGGTTCCTGAACCGTGGAGGCTCTCTGGAACTTCGCTTCTTGCGTCTGGAACTGGGGTGCGCTTGAGGCAAAAGACGATTCGCCGGCCAATACCGCAGAAACGGAAAAAGCAAGAATCAAAAACAAAAATCGATGCATATGGGAAAATATACAAAATCGCATACTTCCAGATTCCGGTGCCGTGCAAAGAACTCTGGAAAATTTCACATATAGAAAAACCCGGTCTGTTGACCGGGCCTTCCTAAAGCTTTCGCTTGAATTAAGCGGACTTGCCTTCGCCTTCGACCATGCTCACGGCATCGGACTTGGCGGGTTCGGCAGCCTTCTTTTCCTTCACGACGATCTCGTCTTCGACGAGGCCGATGAGGGCCATTTCGGCGGCGTCACCAGCGCGGTTCGGGCCGAGCTTGATGATGCGAGTGTAACCACCGTTGCGGTTTGCATAGCGCGGGCCGATGGTGGCGAAAAGGTCCTGGAGGACCTTCGGGTCCGTAAGGAAGCGGGCCGCTTCGCGACGAGCGGAGAGGTCACCCTTCTTTGCATAGGTAATCATGCGGTCCACGTTGGAGCGGACAATCTTAGCCTTGTGGAGCGTAGTGCGCACGTAGCGGGCAGACTGTTCGGCTTCCATGCCCTTGCCAATAATGGAGGTAGTAAGGGCGCGGAGGATGGCACGCTTGTGTTCGGCGTTAACACCGAGTTTCTTGTTCTTTACACCGTGTCTCATTGTTAATCCTTCAAGTAGTCATCGACGTCCATGCCAAAAGAGAGGCCCATGGAGGTCAATACCTCGTTAAGTTCCACCAAGGACTTCCTTCCGAAGTTCTTGTATTTGAGCATATCGTTTTCCTTGTTGCGCACAAGTTCGCCGACGGTATGGATATTGGCCATACGCAGGCAGTTGCTGGAGCGAACAGAGAGTTCGAGTTCGTCCACGCGCGTGCGCAGGAGCGTCGCAATACGCTGACGTTCTTCATCCATTTCGATTTCTTCGGGGCTCTCGAGGTCGCCTTCGAAGTTGATGAAGATTTCCAGGTGATCGACGAGGAGCTTCGCAGCGTATGCGAGAGCGTCTTCGGGGTCAATGGAACCGTCGGTCGTGATTTCGAGTTCCAAACGGTTGAAATCGGTACGCTGTCCAACGCGGGTATCGCTGATGTGCATCGCAACCTGCTGAACCGGGTTGAAGTTCGCATCGGTAGCGATAACGCCGATCGGGGCGTCCTTGTCCTTCAACTCGTCGGCACGGACAAAGCCGCGTCCGCAAGAGACCTTCACATCCATGGACAGGGCGGCGTTGCCGTTCAGTGTCGCGATATGAACATCCGGGGTCAAAATGACCACGTTCGGATTGTCCATGAAGTCCTTGGCCGTGACTTCGCCATCACCGGACATATCCAGGTGCAAAGTTTCGTCATGGTCGGAAAGGAGCTTCACGCGGATGCTCTTGAGATTCAGGATGATATCCGTGACATCTTCCTTGACTCCCGGAATCGTAGACATTTCCTTGTCGACGCCTTCGATTTTCACGGAGACGATTGCCGCACCCTGCAGGGAGGAAAGAAGCACACGGCGGAGCGCGTTACCGAGCGTGATGCCCCAGCCCCTTTCGAGAGCTTCGACAACAAACTTGGCCTTGCGACCGTCTTCGCTAGATTCCACTTTCTGGAAGCTACGCGGCATCTGAAGTGATTTCCACATCATTGGCGATACCTCTTTGGATTAGACTCTTCTCTTCTTTTTAGGACGGCAACCGTTGTGCGGGATACCCGTCACGTCTCGAATAGAGAGGACTTCGAGGCCCGCATTCTTGAGAGCGCGGACGGCGGATTCGCGGCCACCACCGGCACCCTTAACGCGGACGTCCACCTTGCGCATGCCGAGGTCGAAAGCCTTGTGGGCGGCAGTTTCGGCAGCGAGCTGAGCGGCGAACGGAGTGCTCTTGCGGGAGCCCTTGAAGCCGGAGTTACCGGGGGAACCCCAAGCGACGACGTTGCCACGAGCGTCGGTGATAGAGACGATTGTGTTGTTGAAGGT
>CACWNW010000010.1 GCA_902762305.1 Fibrobacter succinogenes
ACCCGCTACGACATGGAAATGATCCGCGAGACCGGCATGTGCAGCGGCATCGAGAACTATTCCCGCATTATCGAGGACCGCGCCCCGGGTACGCGCCCGTTCACGCTCATCGACTACTTCGGCGACGACTGGCTCCTGATGGTGGACGAATCCCACGTGAGCATCCCGCAGGTGGGCGGCATGGCCGAGGGCGATAAGAGCCGCAAGACCACACTGGTGCAGTACGGGTTCCGCCTCCCCTGCGCACTCGACAACCGCCCGATGAACTTCGCCGAATTCGAGTACATGTACCCGAAGCAGGTGCTTTTCGTGTCTGCGACTCCCGGCGATTACGAACTGAAAAAGACAGGCGGCGTAGTTACCGAACAAATTAACAGGCCGACCGGACTCTTGGACCCAAAAATCGAGATGTTCCCCATCAAGGGCCAGATGGACGTATTGCTGTACCGCATCGAGGAAGTCGTCAAGAACGGCGACCGCGTACTCGTCACGACGCTTACCAAGAAGATGGCGCAGGACCTTACCGACTTCTTCGTGGAAGCGGGCATCCGAGCGCGTTACCTGCACAGCGACATCAAGACGCTGGAACGCCACGAGCTCATCCGCGGGCTTCGCACCGGAGAATTCGACGTTCTCGTGGGCATCAACCTGCTGCGCGAAGGCCTCGACCTGCCCGAAGTGAGCATGGTCGCGATTCTCGATGCCGACAAGGAAGGATTCCTGCGCAACTACCGCAGCTTAATCCAGACGATGGGCCGCGCGAGCCGCAACGTGAACGGTACCGTGCTCCTGTTCGCCGACAACATGACCGACAGTCTGGAAAAGGCAGTCACCGAAACCGCCCGCCGCCGCAGCGTGCAGGAAGAATTCAACAAGGAACACGGCATCACGCCGAAGTCGGTAACGCGCAAGCTCGAAGACGACCTGAGGATCAACGACCCGCTCGGCGATATCGGCGACGATTCCGTCGACGAGGACTGGGAAGACGAACCTTCGACAGGCTCAGAGAACCTCGGCATCCGCCCGATGGAACCGCTGCAGCCCTCGAGCAAGACCAAGAAGAAGGCCTCCCGCTACTCCAAGCGCGCGGACAGTGTCATTCTGAGCGGAGCACGTAGTGCGAAGTCGAAGAATCCAGACCCGCAATCCAATTCCACGCAAGCCAAGATCGAAGATCTCGAACGCCAGATGAAGGAAGCCGCCGCCCGCCTCGACTTCGAAGAAGCGGCCCGCCTCCGCGATATCATCCGCGGCATGAAATAAGCCCCTTTTACCGCATTCGCCCGACCCCGCCGTGAGGCCCGTCACACCGTCGCTGTCATAAGGTGACGCGCATCACCTCGTTCACCTCGAAAGTAAAGTTTTGTTTACATTTGTTGAACAGATAAAAACGCTATTATCGGGCGCATCCACATTTTGCTTTATATAGGCTCCCTACAAATCTATTTTCAAAAAAACAACTCGCAAGGAGCTTTTATGACCCGTATTGGAATGTTTGGAATCATTTGCAGCACAGCACTTTTCGCCACGACAAGCGCGTTCGCCTTGCCGAAGGCTACCGAGATTTACCCCAAGATGGGACTCGGCTACAACATCGGCAACACGATGGAAGTGCCCAAGAATCCGACCGACTGGGGAAACCCCTTCCCGGACGCAGCCTACGTGAAGGCCATCAAGGACGCCGGATTCAACACTGTGCGCATCCCCTGTGCATGGGACAGTCACGCCAGCAACGGCACCATCAACGCCAGCTGGCTTGATTCCGTCAAGACAGTCGTAGACCTCGTCATCAACAACGGCATGTACGCCATCTTGAACAGCCACTGGGATGGAGGCTGGCTCGAAGACCATGTTTTTGACGGCGAGGGCTACGACAAGACCGGACTTGTGAACAGTTCCGCGAACTCAGTCGCCGCCAAGCAGGAAAGCTACTGGAAGCAGATCGCCACCAAATTCGCGGCCTACGACGAACACCTGATTTTCGCCTCCGCCAACGAACCCGGCGTGAACGACCCGTGGAACGGCGGTGCAGACAACGGCCAGTGGGCATTCGACGAGAACCGCATGAAGGTCCTCAAGCAGTTCCACGAAGCATGCCTCAAGGCAGTGCGTAGCACCGGCGGAAACAACGCCACGCGTATCGTGGTCGTGCAGTCCCCGCGTACCGAAATCGACAAGGCCCCGCTCCTTTCCGCGCAGTACCCGACCGACCCGGCCGGCGAAGGCTACACCATGGCCGAAGTCCACTTCTACCCCTACCAATTCTCGCTCATGACCGGCGGCGACGAAGACTGGGGCAAGATGTTCTACTACTGGGAAGACAAAACCCCGGGCAACGACGCCGCGCACACCTGCTCCGGTACGGCCCTCGGTTCCAAGAAATCCATCGACAACCTTTTCAGCGGGCTCAAGAGCCGCTTCTACGACAAGGGCATCCCCGTCGTGATCGGTGAAATGGGTGCAGTGAAGCGCCTGTCCGCCCTTTCTGGCGACAACCTCAAGAAGCACCTCGAAGCGCGTGCCGCATGGTACGGCTACACGGTCGCCGCCGCCAAGAAGAACGGGCTCGTCCCCTGCGTGTGGGACACCGGTGACGAAGGCGACGGGAACTTCACCATCATCCGCCGCCAGGTGGACAAGTTCGGCGGCAACGTGGGCGACATTACCGACGTCGAGACGCTCAACGCCATGCGCGAAGCCTACGGCCAGGCAGCGCTCCCGGGCAACACCATCGATTCCACCGTCAACGAAAGCCTTTCCACCGACAACAAGGCCCTGCACATCATCTACAAGACCAAGCAGGCAGACTCTTCCGAAGCCGGCACGATGCGCATCGACCTGAAAACCGCGAACGCCGACTGGAGCCAGTATGTCGCCATCTCGTTCGATATGCGCGTGGAAGGTGAAGTCGCCGGCCCGTGCCTCGACCAGACGCGCGAAGGCTGCGGCGATTACGGCTGGGCAAGCGTTTCTCTCTTCAACATGTCCGGGGAATGGGACTGGAAGGAAGTCTCCCTCGGCAACGTCAGCGACCTCGGCACCTTCACCAACTACAAGATTGAATTCGGCGACGAAGACGGCCAGCTCGCCCTCACCGCCCCGAACGACGTGAAGTCCATCGGCATCAACCTGTACGGAACGCAGTTCACCGGCGACATGTACCTCGACAACATGCTCCTGTGGAAGGCCGACGGTACCGTCGATACGCTGGAAAGCTTCAACAAGAAGAAACCTTCCCTGCAGGGTATCGCCACCGGCGAACTCATCCAGGCGAACACCAAGGGCGAATGGATATCCGCCATCAAGCCCGCCTATGTCGCCGCCACCAGCAAGATGCTCGTGAACGTGCAGCCGGGCATGGTGACCGCCAGGTTCAGCGCCGCGAAGACGGCCCCGGCAAAAGCGATGCTCATGAACAGCATAGGCCAGGTGGTCGCCCAGCAGAACTTCACCGCCAGCAGGGGCGCAAACACTGTCGAACTGAGCAGCAGCTACCGCGGCCCCGCGATGCTCGTCGTAAGGCAGGGCAGCCAGCAGCTCGTGCAGAAGATTATGCTGAAGTAAAAAATACCCGGCACTGCTGAGGTGTCTCTGCCGGGGAACACACCTAAGGGTGTGTGGAAGTCCCCCGCGGCATTCGCCGCGGGGGATGTTTCTTTATTGTGCGGGAATCCCTAATCGCGATACGTTCCGAGGGCCTTTATATTGAACCCGCCCACGTAGCCAGTTTTATTGAACACGTCCACGTTGCCAGCTTCATCTTCTATAACGAACCTGATCGAGACAACACGTTTGACAACCTCTTCACCCGATATTCTGTATTTTTCAGGATCAGGCAACTTATCCAAATTAATCGGGGTGAATTCATTCCACTTAAAGCATTTTGTCGTTTGCGCGGAAGATTTCGGCAATACCACCGCCGGCCATTTATAGATATCCAGGTTCTCATTCTCCAGAACATAATCCTGCGATACCCCGTTAAAACCTTCATCCAACGTAATCGGGTCCAAATCCAGCGTCATGGAATAATCCGACTGATACGTGACACAGATTCCGCCCCAATTCGATATATCGACGGGCATGCCCACGCCAGAATCGTTATGGGCCAGATCGAACCCAAACAACACGAACGGTTTAGTGGTTAGTTCTCCCTGGTCCAACACGACATTGTGACAGCACATGCCATCGCACGCATCGATAATATCGTCGAAAGGCGTAGTTCCGTCATACAGGTCACTTAAATACCAATCAAAATAAGATTTACCTCCGTTAACTCGATCCGTATACTCGAACCATTCCCCATTCTGCAAATGGCTCCAGGAAGAATTCGCATAAAGCGCAGTCTTGACAAATCCATCCTTGGCCGGGCCATCCCACAGATCTCGTGGATAATCGGAACTGGTCAACACGGCTGCCGAAAAACTTGAAGAGTACTCGGAATAAGTCCCTATAGACTTGATATTGAATTTATATTCTCCCGCACGGCCCGAAAATACGAACTTGAATCCAACCAGCTGCTTTGCCGCCTTTACGCCAGCATCGGTCTTCCAGTATTCCGGTGTGTCTTGCAACCATTGGGGAACCCTGACGGAGCTCCATTTTCTGCACTCCGTAATGGGTTCGCCATCCCTTGAGTAATACATGTTTACACGGGGATAGTCGAAGACATAATCTTTGTCAAGGAAATCTAGCGAGTCCGCAACCACAAATTGCAACGTCGGCGAAAGATCCGACGTATACGTCATGCAAATGCCGTCCCAATCAGAGACATCGACGGGAACGGGATTACCCGCGTCATCCTTCGCAAGCGTAAAGCGGACACCCACAAACGGATCGGCAACGTCCCCCCAGTAGTCACCCAGAACGACCGTTCCGCAAATGCCATTGCACGAATCAATAATGGTCTGTTCATCCTCCGGGCCAATCAAATCCGTCGGCCAAATCACAAACGAGGAACCTCCATTTCCGGAATCCGTTTCCAGCTTCCAATGGCCATCCGGTTTCGCATTCACGGACAACATGGGCGCATAGCGATTGGCATTAATGGAGAACGTGCCCGCACTCGGGTTCCACAAATCACCTATTCCCGAATCGAACGATCCCGAAGAAGATCTCGCCACCGAACTCGACGATGTCAACGCCATCGTATTCGGCTCCGTCGACGTTCCCGCAAGCCCATTTTCTTCCGAGCACGCCACCAAGGCTAACGCCACGGCTCCGCACGCCAAATAAACATTACGCTTCATTTTTTTCCTCCCCTTTTTTTTCAACCTCTTTTGTAAGAGGGAATAACTGTAAATTCAACCTGTAAACCTGCCTGATATCGGTACACGATTCTGCAATCGCGACAATCCGCTTGCGGCATTCCGCCAGTTCAAGAGCAATCCGTTCGTAGGCAGCACGGTCGACGCCCAGCGTGATGCCGGTGATGTCGCGCTCATCGGCAGTAAACTTGTCCAGCGCATCAATCGCGAGCCGTCCCATTTCGCGGTGCATGGAACGTATAGCGAGCGGAAGCCCCTCCTTAGACCCCATTACGGACTTTTCCGTCTGTACATAGGCATCCTCCCCCACTTTCTTGAGAAGTCCCGCCCGCTCTAGGAACGCAATCGATTTACGAACTTCCAGTGCCGATACCTCTTGGCAACACACCTTTGCCATCTCCCCCGGCATAGAGCCCTGCATTATCGGAGCCAGTTCGCGTACCACCGGATTCTTCCAGCTCTCGTAATATTCAAAAGCCTCCTTGTCTATCACGCGAACCTTATGATCGAGTGCTATCGATTGCATCTGTTCCAAAAAAACTTTCTTGGCGGCATCCTTCTTGGCGTTGCCGAACTGGACCATCGCCTCGAAGTACGCCACCTCGTGACCCACAAGCCCCACCGCCGCGGCCACGCGCCCCATTGTCACCTTGCTCAAATTAGTCTTGCCTTCACAAACCATCTTGAGATAAGAAGGCGAAGAAAACCCCGCAATCTTCGCAAACTCGCGCCATGAAAAAGCAGAAGTCCTCTTGCGCTCTTCATAGTAGTCGCTCAAGAAAGCGTGGTAGTCTTGATATTCAACAATCGTCTTCATACAAATGAATATACAGTCAAAAAATTTAAAAGTCAATAGTTTATAGAACATTTTTTCATTATTTTTCGTAATTTCCGCATTTTTCTTTAGTTAAAAAACGATTTTATTTCTTATATAGTACACTTCGTACTATATACGAAAAAGGCCCGCTTACGCGAGCCTTCCGACTGTAGCTGTTTGCGGCGTTCACCTCATAGAGGACAACTCTACTAAGGTGTTAAAGCACCAAGTATCGTTTAACTCGTCTTACCACATCTTGTCGAATTTCTTGCGGCTCTTTTCCTCGTCCTTCTTTTCCTGGACAATCGCGTCGATGACGGCGGCGACAGTCAGGTTGAAGATATCGTGCACGGAGGCGTCGGAGTCGGTGAAATGCACCGGCTTGTTCAAGCCCATCTGCACGGGACCGATGGATTCGCCCACGCCCATTTCGAGGAGCATCTTGCAAGTGGTGTTCGCAGAAGAGAGGCACGGGAAGATGAGCGTATTGACCGTCTGGCCCTTGAGCTTGTTGAAGGGGTACTTCGTGTCGCGCAATTCCTTGTCGAGCGCCACGTTCACCTGCATTTCGCCGTCGAGCACGTAGTCCGGGAACTGTTCGTGAATCATCTTCACGGCGTCGCGGGCCTTGTTGGCGGTACCGCGAGCGGATTCCTTGTCAGAGCCAAAATTCGCGTAGCTGAGCATCGCCATCACCGGTTCGTGAGCGAAGAAGCGCACGGCGTCGTGCGTGAGTTTCGCGATATCCACGAGCGTTTCGGCATCGGGGTCGCGGTTCACGAGCGTATCGGCCAGGAAGAACGTCCCCTTGCGGGTGCTGAGGATGTGCATGGCACCGAAGTGTTTGTATTCCTCGCGGATGCCGATGATTTCCTTCGCGAGTTCGATGGTCTCGGAGTACTTGGAGTAACCGCCGGTAATGAGCGCGTCGGCATCCCCGAGCTTCACCATCATCATGCCGTAATGGTTCGGTTCGAACATGTCGTCGCGGGCCTCTTCGAAGGTCACGCCGTTGCGGCCGTTCTCTTCGGCATAGATTTCGGCATACTTGCGGCGGCGTTCGAATTCTTCCGGCGAACGCGGGTTCACAATCTTGATGCCCGTAAGGTCGAGCTGTTCCTTGCTCGCCATCATCTGGATGCGTTCGGCGTTGCCCAACAGAATCGGGTGCGCAATACCTTCGACCTTCGCCTGGACGGCGGCCTTGAGCATGTTGAGGTTTCCGCCTTCGGCAAACACCACGCGTTTCGGGTTGCTGCGGGCGGTATCACTGAACTGACGGATGAGCTTGTTGTCGTAACCCATCATGTCACGGAGCTTGTCGTAGTAGGCATCCCAGTCGGTAATCGGCTTGCGGGCCACGCCACTTTCGATAGCGGCCTTCGCCACAGCGATGGAGACTTCCGTGAGCAGGCGCGGGTCAAGCGGCTTCGGAATCAAGTATTCCTTGCCGAACGTAAAACGCTGGGCGTTGTACGCGATATTCACCACATCCGGAACCGGCTTGTGGGCGAGCGTCGCAATGGCGCGGACGGCGGCATGCTTCATGTGTTCGTTGATGCAGGTCGCGCGCACGTCGAGGGCGCCACGGAAAATGTAGGGGAAACCGATGACGTTGTTCACCTGGTTCGGGTAGTCGCTGCGGCCCGTCGCAAAAATCAAGTCGCCGCGGCTCGCCATGGCCTCTTCGTAGCTGATTTCGGGAGTCGGGTTCGCGAGCGCGAAGACGATCGGCTGGTCGGCCATGCTGCGGACCATTTCGCGAGTAAGGATGTTGCCCTTCGAAAGTCCCACGAACACGTCGGCGCCCTTCATGGCGTCTTCGAGCGTCTCGATGTCGGTGCGGTCGGTCGCAAAGAAGGCCTTCGCCTCGGTAAGGCCCTTGCGGTCCTTGCGAATGACGCCCTTGCTGTCGCACATGACCAGGTTCTCTTTCTTGAGACCGAGCGACAGGTAGAGTCGCGTGCAGGCGCAAGCGGCTGCACCCGCACCGTTCACCACCATCTTCACGTCGCGAATGCTCTTGCCCGCGACCTCGATGGCGTTCAGGAGGCCCGCCGAAGAAATGATAGCCGTACCGTGCTGGTCATCGTGCATCACCGGGATGTCAAGTTCGGCCTTCAGGGTGTCTTCGATTTCAAAGCATTCCGGAGCCTTGATGTCTTCCAGGTTGATACCGCCGAACGTCGGGGCGATACCCTTCACGATCTCGATAAACTTCTTCGGATCCTTCTCGTTGATTTCGATGTCGAACACGTCGATACCGGCATAAATCTTGAACAGGAGCGCCTTGCCTTCCATAACCGGCTTACCGGCGAGGGCACCGATATCACCGAGGCCGAGCACTGCCGTTCCGTTGGAAATCACGGCAACGAGGTTTCCCTTGCCCGTGTATTCGTAAGCGAGGTTATTGTCCTTCTCGATTTCCAAACAAGGGGCGGCAACGCCCGGAGTGTAAGCAAGCCCCAAGTCCGTCTGCGTGCTGTGCGGCTTGGTCGGCACGATTTCGATCTTGCCGGGCTTTCCCATGGAGTGGTATTCGAGGGCCTTTTCTTTCAAATCCTTGCTCATCTTGGCTCCTTGACTTTTTGGGGCCAAATATAGAAAAAAGTTTACAAAAGGCCAAGGGTGCGCAAATTGGCCATTTTTCGCCCATTTGGAGCGAAAAAACACCCTTCTTTTTCAAGAAAACAATAGTTGGGCGTTCCCCGGCTCGCATGTGTCATCCTGAGCGAAGCCCATAGGGCGAAGTCGAAGGAGCCAGACCCCAGTTGTTTTGAAGGTCGCCGGGTCGGGCTATACTCGCCTTGCCCTGCAAGGCTCACCGAGCCTCGCTACGCGAGTCTCGGCACTAGCGTGTAACTATCCCTAACGCGAATGCAAGGGGAAAAACTCTATTGACTTTCCTAGATGATTATTGTATATTATTTCTTGATGACAGGGTGGCAGACCAGCCCACCTAAGATAAAAAAGAAAGGTCTAGGATGAGCCGTATTTCATTTAATATGAAATACGGCTTTTTTTTGTTTAAAGGAAATAAAACATGAAGCTCGCACAAACTGTCTTTCTAAAACAATTGATACTATTACGTATCGAATTTCTGCGATTCTTCCTTAGAAAGCAATTCCTAGCGCAGAAATCTTTCTGGAACCTTTTCTAAGATTACATTACTCAAATCAGCCATATCGTCATCAGAATGAAAAGGATGTCTTTGCATAATAGAACGAACGTCTAATAATATTCCATAAATACGATCGTATGACTTTTCCATTGATGTATTTAACCGCCACTCACATTTGGCATAACCAAAATTTTCAAGACAATAAGATTTGCCGTCATTTTCATTCGCCGCATATGGTAATATGAATGCGTTGAAAACATTATCTCTGTCAGCATTCCGTTTATCATCTTGAGCAGAACCATTCGACACGACAGAGGATTTTTCATTATTCTGCCCACGCAATATTGTCTCAACAAATTCAGCATATGCAATTTGCTTGAGAATCGATTCCGACCCAGGAAGAGTTTTTGGATCGCGAGCGCCCGACTTATTTTTCCCGTCATCACCATACTGGTAGTATTTAGCGTCTAGTACAAAAATTTTCTTGTTTCCTTTTAATTCCATTATTGCATCAGGACGCAACGAGGTTTGCTTCGCCTCACATGACTTGTCATTAGCATTTCCAATTGCTTCGTTTTTTTCGAAAATAGACCACGAGCATTTTGGATAATATTTATTCTTTTCTTTTATTCCAAAAACATGATCAATCAATTTTTCCCATACATACTCGAAATCCTTCGTTCCAAAGTTCGTCTTACAATCATCCGATTTTATTCCATGGGATTGAATGATGTCTAGCATGTTTTTGAACAATAGCAAATGCTTTTCATTGAAAGTTTTTTCAATCTTTGAACGAATGACTGCCGAAAATACAGCCGCGTTGAAAGGAATCGTCGGCTTTTCTGGTTGTGAATAGCCCAAAAGACTTATTAATTTTTCATAAGCCTCATAAACACAAAACTTATGTATTTGTGTTATCAACTCATTTTCGTTATTCGATGATTTTTTCGTTATAAAATTGAAATAGACGGCGCTCTCATGCGGATAATTACCAGCAATTTTCGGACGCACTCGTTTAATCGTTTTTGACCAATTAATCTTTCCCCCATCCGCTTTTTTGTAAACTGATTCTTTTTCAACATAATAACCATTATCCAAAAAAAAGCTAAAAACATGAATGTAAGCAAGTATAGGCAATTGCACACTTTCATCTTTTATAGAACTTTCTTTCTCAACTTCATTACATTTTTTCGCAAATCTTGAAAGCACCTTTACCAAATTCAAAATATCTTTTCTAAAAAATTTCTCATCAGCAGACTCCGGCACTGAATAACCGAAGGGGAAAAATACCTTAATATTTCCCTTATCATAACGAATGCCAACAAATCCATCTGATTGCTTGGTTCCATAAACACAAGCTTCTGAAAGAGGTAAACATTCTTTTTTCAAATTAGATTTGCTCATTTAAAAAATATTCTACACTTCATCACTAGAAGAACTCGAAGATTTTGGCGGTTGCAAATCACTTATGGACGTATCCGTAAAAACATCAAATCCTTGCTCATTAAATTTTTCAACAAGTTCTTCTAAAGTTCTAATTTCTCCAAAATGATCAGAACGGCTAAATTTGAACGCATCATCCCAAAGATACTTGAGCACCTTTTCGGCAAAATTATCCGATTTTACATAGAACCAGCCTCCAAGTCTCTTGTCTTCCATACTCGAAAGCCCATTTTCCAGCGCAGATTCCATAATGACTTCATTTATCGCCTTGCGGAAGTCGCCCCATTTAACATTAGTATCAACAAGAATGTTTTTTCCATCCTTATCTTTTGCATTACGTTTAATCGTTTGGTTGTACTGGTCAGCAGAAGCGCCCGTATTTTCCAATTCGCTCGATATCTGCTTCATTGTCCAGCGGCGCTGAAACGCATTATCCAGCGTAAACACATTTTGGTCGCTTGTATTCATAGTCGCATAGATAGACAAATTTGGAGGAAGTCTAATTCCACAATACGACGAGAAATGCAAACCAATGGAAGGAATCTTTATTGCAGCCTGTGGGTCATCAGCGAAATCACTATCGTATTCAACACCAGGCTCTTTTTCCGTGACAGACGATTCTCCACCCTGTAAAATATATTCATTTAGTTCGTCATTATTAATAGGGTATCGACTCCACCCTTCAGAATAACCATAATTTTCATTACAAACTTCTTCAGTTTTCGAAGTTTCTCCTGTTACGTATCTATCTAACAATTGGAATGTTTCGCCAAAAATAGCAGCAGCATTTCCACGGTTGATTTCTTCGATGACAAGGAAATAAGGTTTCTGAGGATTTAAATAAGCACTGCGAATAATTCTTGCAAATGGTCCTGGTTTAAATTCATACTTAAATTCGCCAGCACTATTCTTCTTGGGCATTATTTGACCAATAAAATCAGTATAGCAATAGTCAGGATGAAATACAGTACGGATTACCTGCTTAGCACATACCAATTTATCATTATCATCTTTATTTGCGTTATATGCCGCTATGCGATTATTTATTTCCACATCAACAGAATGGCTCTTGCCACTACCCGGAACACCGTAGTAGATGATTTGGGAGGGGGAGAATGGAGATTGTTTTGACGCAACAACTTTCTTTTTATCTTTTTGTTCAGTAGCGTCGCATTCAGCATTTAACTCTTCATTGGGATGCTGTTCCTTCCACAACTTTTCAAACTCATCATTTCTTGCATCTTTATTTTTGTATTTTCTTTCTTCATCGCTAATTTTTATTCCGTACAAATGAAGTTCATCTTCATTTAAAATTTTCATTTTCAGGATGGCCCAACTTGATTTCCGTCCATAAATATTTGAAATGGCTTCAATACAATTTTTATTTACTTCTCTCCCTTGATATGTCAAGTTTTTACTAAACTTCAATTGCCTTCTTTCAAAATGTATATTAGGTTCACCTTTGTTATTTTTTCGTCTTAAATCTTTTGTTATGTACATCAACAGTTTCTGACCCGTCAATTTTTTTCCGTTTAAATAGACTTTAGGAAATAGTGATGTTAAAACAAATTCTTTATCATCGTAATCATCAAAATGTTGAAGTTTTCCGCCTTTACCTAGACCAACCATAACCTCATTTTCATCTTGAATTTTGTAATAAACCATTGCGGTTAGAATCTCGTCTATTCCAGCCTCGGTAAATGTATGCTTTTCACTCTGACCGACTTCCATTCCCCAATCAGGATTTGATCGGAAGTCATTAATTGACGGAGTCCAAACAGAAACATTGTTTGTGAATGCAGTATTTTTTAATTTCATTATAATTGCCTCCATATATGGGTTAGAAGGATTCCGACAATGTTTACGTCCCAGCCGTTGCCTGCTCTTTTAGACAATTGGGAATATGATTGTCCGTCAAAGTTGATTTCGCAAATCTTTTTATCGCGAGAAATGTCAAATCCCATAAGGCGAAATTGTTCGTGAACGGACATCTTTCGAACAATTTCCTTGCCTTTGTCTTTGCCAGACTTCTTGGGAGGTTCAATAACACGAAGACTATTATGTTCAGGCTGAGTAATTGTTATGCTGTACCCATCTTTCTTGATTTTCTTGTTATACACATCAAAACACAAAGGCGTTTTTACGACAAAAGAATCAATATGATGTTTCTCCTTCAAATGAGCAATTTGTTCATCTGACAGATAAAGAAATTTTTCAGGGGAATTGTCCAAGAAATCTGCCATTTTCAAATCACTTTGGATTTCTGGAGGCTTTATTTCAAAGTTTTCCGGTAATCCACCTAATCGAGCGAACATCCAAAGGCGCTCTCTATTTTGCGGAACCCCATAATCCTTCGAGTTCAGAACAACCTTTGCCAATGTGTTTTCTTCCGTCGTGCCATATCCCATTTCAATCAAGTCTTTTACAAGTTGATCGTGGATGGGCTTAAACTTTCCAGAAGTAAAGCCTTTAACATTTTCCAAAAGGATATAATTCGGCTTTTTTACTCGACATATTCGAATGATATGTCCAAGCATTGCCCCTCGACCATAGGGATCTTCGGTTCCCAATTGCATTCCTGCGGAAGAGAATGGCTGGCAAGGAAAACCGCCTGTAAACAAATCAAAATCAGGCAATTCATTAGGGTCAATCTGTGTGATGTCGCCCCAATTCTTTATAGGGTTTCCTTTCACGTCACGATGATTCGCATCAAATAACTTCGAAGCGTATTTATCGAACTCTGAATAACCAACAACAGTGTAATCAAAATTCGTCAAAGCTTTTTTTGCTCTTTTCAATCCAAAGGATGCTCCGCCATAACCAGCAAAGCCTTCAAAAACTCTGAGTACATTCTTCTTCTGTCGAGTCTGGGCCATATCGCTCCGTGTTGAAAGTGAACGAGTTCACTCTCGTAGGAGCGATGCTTCGGGCCTAGTTTCAGGAGCCGCTTAGCGGGTAAAAGAAAAGGCGGGGAGCATTGCTACTCCTCGCCTGAAAGCGTGACATTTTCAAAAAGAACACAACGACCCGCGATGGCGCTCCACGCGCCACCATCCCGAGCGGATACAATACGCCCAGGATACAATACACCCGTGGCCTTCACGGGCGGTAGCGAGTAATTGTCTTATTCTTATAACCGTGAAAGTGTCTAGTTTTCAAGAGAAGAACAAGAGCGATACTCAACAAGCATTCGCTCCCATTCTTACGGGCACTTCCATGCATTTTTCTGGATACAAAAAAGGCGTGAAGTTGCCTGCACTTACCTCTTGAAGGCCTAGACTGCCCGGTTACAATAAGCACAAACAACTCACGCCCCAAAAGGCCGCATGCAACCAGGTCTATTGTCAAAAAAACAATAAACCATGTAACAAAACGATGCGGCAAGCCAAGCCTGTCGCAGACGTGAGCGTTCGCCTTATTCTCCGCAACCATGAAAGTGTCTAGTTTTCAAGAGGAGAACAAGAGCAAAAACTCTATTTGTCTTGAAATATAGATTATTCCGCTGTCAAAAGGTGTCGCCGCAACCGCGATGCCATAAAAAAACGCAAAATTGCCGATTTTGACCACCTGCGGGGGTCGATTCACCTCAAAAGCGCCATTTTTTCACAATTTTCGTCGATTGTCATAATATGACAGCCAAGGAATGTATATTTTGCACGTGAGCAAAAAAGACCCGCAATTTCAAGCTTGTTTGCGGGCAGGAGGTATAGATGAAAAAGCAAGAGGTTTTGCCGGCGAATGCTGACGAAAAGCCCGATTTTTCCCTGATAAACGAAAATTTCCTGAAGTCCCGGATTTACACGATTCGCGGAGTCAAGGTGATGCTCGATGCCGATTTGGCGGAGATTTACGGGTACACGACCAAGCGATTCAATGAACAGGTGAAGAACAATATCGAAAAATTTGACGAAGATTTTCGTTTTCAATTAACGTCTGATGAGGTGATTACATGTTCAAGGTCGAAAAAATCGGCCTTGAACAAAGGCGGTCGCGGATCAAACATTAAATACAATCCTTTCGCCTTTACCGAGCAGGGCATTTATATGCTCATGACGGTTCTCAAGGGCGAGCGAGCCATCGCCCAAAGCAAGGCCCTCATTCGTCTTTTCAAGCAGATGAAGGACTATATCGTTGCCGAAAACCAGCAGTTGCTCGGAAACGCCGGTATCGCAGAATTCGCCGTGCAGACAGTTCAAAACACATGCGAAATAGCGTCCGTTTCCACAAGGGTCGAAACTATTTCCGGAGAAGTCCACGACATGCGAGAAGATCTCGGCAAGATGAATCTTGACCTTCAGAAGGTCATGGAAAATTTCATCGATCCGACGACTTACAAGCATTTTCTGATTCTTGACGGACAAAAACTTGAGTCCGATGTCGCCTTTACCAAGATTTACGGCATGGCGAAAAAGTCAATCATTATTATAGATAACTACGTGGGCGTGAAAACGCTGGACTTGTTGCGCGGAATTGCGAAAAATGCGAGCGTACGTATTTTCAGTGAGGAATTGAACGGCAGGATTACCCCAGAAATAAAGGCAGATTACGAAAAGGCTAGACCCGATGTTTCCTTGAAAATCGAATGTCCGGAAATGTACCACCCCATAGTGGAGGAAATGTGGATGGTGTCGGCGGAGAGTGAATTTTAATTATGGCGAGTTCGCCATAAAAAGACCCGCAATTTCAAGTATGTTTGCGTACAGGAAAACGCCACCCCCGCCCCTTTGTAGCACCTTTTCCGGCAAAAAACAGACACAACACCAGCCACCGTCCAAAATTTTCCTATCTTTTTGCCTATCAAAGAGTTACAGGCACCCGACCTTTTGGTAAAAATTCCCGCCTGCGCGGGGATGACATGCTAGGGAGCGGTGCCGTTAAAAAAAAGGGAGTAAAAATGGAAGCCTTTAACGCTTTTCTCGATACCATCGACGGTTACGTGTGGGGCATTCCCCTCATCGGCATCGTCCTCTTCGTAGGCATCCTGCTCACGAGCCGCCTCGGCGTCTTGCAGGTGACAAACCTCGGCAACGCGCTGCGCTACATGCTCCACAGCGAAAAGGAAGGCGAAGGCGAAGTCTCGAGCTTTGCGGCGCTCTGCACGGCTCTTGCGGCCACCGTCGGCACGGGTAACATCGTGGGTGTCGCGACCGCCATCGGTACCGGCGGCCCGGGCGCGCTCTTCTGGATGGAAGTCGCCGCCTTCTTCGGCATGGCCACCAAGTACGCCGAAGGCTTGCTCGCGGTCAAATACCGCAAGGTCGACAACGACGGCAAGGTTCTGGGCGGCCCCTTCTACTACATCGAAACAGGTATCAAGGAGCGCTTCGGGCTCAACTTCAAGTGGCTCGCCGTATTGTTCGCCGTGTTCGGCGTGCTCGCGGGCCTGCTCGGCATCGGCACCATCACGCAGGTGAACGGCATTACCTCGGCGGTCGCAACGGTCATCCCCACCGGTGAATTCGTGAACATCGCCGGCAACTCGGTCTCTTACTCCACGGCCATTGCGGGCCTGCTCTGCGCGGCGTTCACAGCCTGCGTCATCATCGGCGGGCTCAAGCGCATCGCGAAGGTCGCACTCTACATTGTGCCGTTCATGGCCATCTTCTACATCATCTTCTGCCTGCTTATCCTGGGTTTCAACTTCTCGAACATCTCGACCGCCATCGAGACCATCATCCGCGCGGCATTCAACCCGAGCGCAGTCACCGGCGGCGTGGTGGGCACCATCTTTATCGCCATGCAGAAGGGTATCGCCCGCGGTATCTTCAGTAACGAGGCGGGCCTCGGCTCGGCCCCGATCGCTGCCGCAGCGGCCAAGACCAAGGAACCTGTTCGCCAGGGTCTCGTGTGCATGACGGGCACCTTCATCGACACCATCGTCATCTGCTCCATGACGGGCCTTGCCATCGTGGTGACAGGCGCATGGACTCCGGAACTCGGGCTCCAGGGCGTGAACATCACCATGGAAGCGTTCACCCGCGGGCTTTCGAACCTCCCCGCCGGCGCAAGCATCGCACCCTACGTCCTTACCGTGGCGCTCGTGTTCTTCGCGTTCACTACCGTCCTCGGCTGGGCTTACTACTCCGAACGCTGTCTGGAATACCTTATCGGACGCGGCAAGAAAAACGCCATCCTCGCCTTCCGCTGGCTCTACGTGGCCGCCGTGTTCATCGGCCCCTACCTCACCGTCAGTGCGGTGTGGACCAGCGCCGACATCTTCAACGGGCTTATGGCCTTCCCGAACCTCGTGGCGCTGATTTTGCTCTCTGGCATTGTCGCCCGCGAGACGAAGAAGTTTTTCGTGAAGCTCGAGAAGGAGAAGAACTAGTATTCATCAGTCCGTTGCGTTTAATTTATGCTGCTCTCTGACGAAGAAATCGAAGCGTATGAGAAGGAAGTCGAAAGGCTGCCCCTTGGCGAACTGAAAAGACGTCTCAAGGAGCTCCCTGAAGACCCTGAAGACATACGCAAGGAACTCCTCGAATTCCAAATCGAAGACGTACTCAAAGCGAACAAGGGAAAATTGATTGAGCACCTAGAGCAAAAGTACAAGCGCTCCAAGCACAAACTAACCACCACTCTCAGGGGATTCGCTCTCTTCCTTCTTGTATCGGGATTCTTCTACTACTATGTAGTCGGAGAGACCGCTCAGTTGTACACAGGCATATTTACACTTTGTGCGTGTTGGCTATTCGGCCTTTCCGCCATAATCGACCGGCGCTTCAAATTCTACATGGACCTTTACCACAGGGACGCCGACCCCACCATGTACTGGCTGAACGTGGGCGCGACATTTGTTCTAGGCGTGATGGCCTTCGCCATCGGGCTCATGAACCATCTCAAAATTTGCTAGTCGCTTTCATTCGGCAGGCCGCCGAGCATCTCGCAGAGTTCAGGACCGATAACGCCATCCTGCATCGTCGTCGAGAGGATGCGCTGTTCCAATTCACTAGGCGGGTCCATGGGGCCCGCATTTTTATTTGCAGCTACGGCTTCGCGACCCGCGCCGTCCTTGCCATAAACTGCACCGCCTTCTTGCAAAAGCAATTCACCGAGGGCGGCATGCAGGGCGAGCGACGCATCGATGTACTTGAGATGCGTCGGTTCTTCCAGAATAAAATTCAGCGGTTTCTTTTCGGCGAGCACGCGACTTGCCGGAATGCCCAGACCATATTCGTCCTCAACGCCCATGTTGGCGAGCACCGCACTCGAGGCCAGCAAGGCTTCCACGATTTGCGGGCGGTCGAGCGCACCCTTCACGCCGGTCGCCGTCACCACGAAGTCGGCACCGCGCACGAGCGACGCGACCGCATCCAAATCGTTGCAGTCCGTGACCGGCACGCCGTTTGCATCCAAGAACGCGCAGGAACCGCGCGAGCAGTCCGTCACCACATGGACATCGGCTCTGGAACGCAGCAGTTGCAGTACGATACCCTGCCCCACCTTGCCGCTCCCGAACACGACAAACTTTTTGCCGGCGCCGTCGCGACCCGAATCTAAGCAGAAATCATACCCGAGCTGAGCGAGTGCGCGCACGTAACCCTCCCCCGTTCCGAGGCAAGTCTCGATGCGTTTCACTATCCCGCTGTCGGCCACATAAACCGGATGTTCGCACTTCTCGTAAAACTGCACGCCGCTGCGCGTGAGCTCCACAAACCCGAATCGCGGATGGCACGCCGAAAACTGGCCCGCGCAATCCAGAATCAGGTCGAACCCGCGGCCGGCCGCCTCCATCTCAAGCGCCTCTTGCACCCCGATTACAGGAATTCCGGTCCCGCGCAAGACTTCCACGATACCCGGGTCGCAGGGCATCTCGGCACCCGCATTAGAGGCATCGGCACCCGCGCCCTCATGGCCCGAATCCAAGCCTGCCACACCCACGACGAGATCCGCACCGCCCGCGATAAGCGCGCGGTACTGCAAGAGCGTGTTCCTAAAGACTGGTGTCGCCACCAATACACGGAGAGCCCGAAATGGCCTCGTACCCGACCATTCATGGGCCAAGGCTAAAAGAGCCGGGTATTCCCGCTCCTCGTAGGCGTCGTTCACAATCTCGTCGAAAATCATAACCCCAATATAGCTAAATCCGGCCCCCATCGAAAACGCGGGACGAACCTCCCGCACACCCTGTAAACTTTTAACAACACTTGTGAAAATTGCGTTTTTTGCTCAAAAATGGCCATTTTTGTGTTGCAAAGTTATACAACAAAAACACCCCCCCCTACATACACTCTGTAGGCCATTTATATAGATTTGTGATAGAAAACATATTATGGAGTGCATTCTTATGAAAAAAATGATCTTTGCAGCTTCTGCGGTTGGACTGTTCGCGGTGGGTTCCGCGTTCGCTCAGACCGCCGAAATTGGCACATGGGCAGGCTTCCGCAAGGGCGCCGCATCCTTCACATTTGACGACGGTGCGCCGAGCCACGTGACCGATGCTGGTCCGATGTTCAAGAAGTATGGCTACAAGGCTACCTTCAACGTGGTGGTAAACTGGAACCCCAACTGGAGCGGATTCCAGGGCCTGGCCGACGAAGGACACGAAATCGCAAGCCACAGTAACAGCCACGGCAATAACATGAGCGGCGAAGAAGCCTCTTCGAAAAAGACCATCGAAGGCAAAATCAAGCAGAAATACGGCATCATCACAGTCGCCTACCCGAACTGCAACGTGCCTAACGAAAGCGCCGTTCTCCAGAACTACATCGTGGGCCGTATCTGCAACGGCAGCTGGAAGGGCATGGCCGATGAAATGGGCAAGGACGGTCCCTCCAACTGGGCTCAGGTTCCTGCCACCATGACCGGTGCCGAAGGCCAGCTCAAGAGCACGAACGACTTTACCGGCAGAATGCAGAAAGTCATCCAGAGCAACGGCTGGGCCGCATTCCTCACCCATGGTTTCCAGGGCAAGCAAAACGGCAACGCCAACTACTCGCCGACGGATATCAACGCCATCGATGGAGCCCTCAAGTGGGCCCAGCAGAACGATAAGGACATCTGGGTCGCCCCGATGGGCCACGTTGCCATGTACCTCAAGGAACGCAAAGCCTCCAAGGTTGAAGCCAGCGGCAGCGGCACCATCACGGTTAAGCTCACGCACAACATCGCCGACAAAGTTTCTAAGTACGACTACCCGCTTTCCATCCGCGTCAAGTACGACGGCTCCAAGGCCGAAGTGACGCAGGCCGGCGCAAAGCTTGAATCCAAGATCGATGGCGGCTATGTCTACTTCGACGCCGTGCCGAACGCAGGCGACATCGTCATCTCCGGCGGTGCCGCACCGGCATCCTCCAGCAGCATCGCTTCGTCCAGCAGCGCCGTTTCTTCCTCCAGCATCGTTCCGCCTGCATCGAGCAGCAGCGTCGTCGTTCCGCCTTCTTCTTCGTCGTCGACCATCGCTCTGCCGGTTGAACAGGCAAACCTCGCCACTGTCGCCGTCTACAAGACTTCCGACAACTACATCGAAGTTTCTGGCGCCCAGGGCTTGGCAATCACGGTCTACAACCACATGGGCCAGGTCGTCCGCACCACCAGGGGCCTCGGGCTCGTACAGAAAGTCTTCACCGGCGCGAAGGGCATGTACCTCGTGAAGGTCGGCAGCAGAACGTTCAAGGTTTCTCTCTAACAAACCATACAACTCAAAAACGGCGCTCTTCGGAGTGCCGTTTTTTTTGAAGTGCAAAATTGACAAGACAAGAATAATTTTGTAGTTTATGACTTTGTACGTTATTTTGATTCTGTAAGCTTCCCCATAATTAGGACTGTTCATAACTAGACAAAAGGCAATTCCGCCTGCGTCAAAATGCTACCTTTGGTAGCAGAACAGCCATGAAGAAACTGACTCATTCCGAATCGGAAATCGTCAAAAGCGTAAACGAACTTGAAGCCGGAGTGTCTGCGGACGAAATCTGCAGGCGACTCAATGTTTCCAGAGCCACGCTCTATCAATGGAAAACGGAAGTACGGCGATCTCGAGGTTAGCCAGCTTAAGAAACTGAAGGAACTCGAAGAAGAGAACGCCAAGCTCAAGAAGATGTACGCCAATCTCGCCCTGGAC
Organism: Fibrobacter succinogenes; assembly: GCA_902762305.1. Classification (GTDB taxonomy): domain Bacteria; phylum Fibrobacterota; class Fibrobacteria; order Fibrobacterales; family Fibrobacteraceae; genus Fibrobacter; species Fibrobacter succinogenes_I. Next base: position 20,706 of record CACWNW010000010.1, read on the forward strand.
AACGAAATTCTCCGCGAGGTTATCGAAAAAAAACTCTAGAGCCGAATGTCGCATTGGCCATGCTTGCATGAGCCAATATGACTGAGGCGAATTGAGTTTCTGCAAAACTCTAGCGCCCGAATGGTACTACGAATCAACCAAGGACGATTCCGAAGTCGAGGCTGCGATACGGCAGAAGGCCGAGGCTGCCAACGATGGCATCTCGCTTGATTCGATTCATGGAGGAAATCATTTGGGAGAAAGGCAAGCCGACCAACATTCGCTGCGATAACGGTCCGGAATTCATTTCGCATGAATTTCAAGATTGGTGCGATGGAAACGGAATCAAAATTTTGTACACGCAGCCCGGGTGTCCGACACAGAACAGCTATATCGAACGGTTTAACGGATCGTACCGAAGGGCTGTTCTTGACGCCTACATTTTCAGGACTTTAGATGATGTCAGGGAAATTACCGAAAAGTGGACGGATTACTACAACAACGAAAGACCCCACGACTCCTTAAACAACCTCACTCCAATGGAGTATCGGTTGATGAGAACAGGGTGATTTTGTATACTTTAAAGCAGTCCTAAAAATGGGTAGCTGACAATTATGGGGAAGCTTACACATCTTTGACTAATATTGGCGGAAATGTTTGGGAATTAGATATGTATTTCGATAGACATATTCTTTACTCCAAGGAATCCGTAACAGAAGGAAATATTGGTTTGCATTTGATCGATTGGAGTGATTTTGATAAAATCGTCTGTGGAATAGCTTTGTTAGATTCCGACGGAAATGTGATATATGGTCAGGTTCCATCTATTGAAACGTGTGAATCATATGATGGTCCAAATTTACTCTCGAATCAGTATGCATGGAGTTTTTAAAATGAAAAGAATCCTCACCTTGTTGTTAGCCGTATTTGTATTTTTCGCATGTACTGGTGATACGGGAACGAACTCTAAAAATGAGAATACGTCTTCCAACGTCGTCGGATGGCGAGGTGCCGGCTTTACTCCCGTGATTTCTCTTGAACGAGGAGGTGGTCTCCAAAAAGTGATTCATTCAGGAAATTGGCTGGTCTTGATGGATGCGTGGACAAGTCCTATAGAAGGAAAATCAGGAATGTGGACTACTTTGACTTATTCTCCGCGTCTTTTCATATCCAAAATAGGGACTAACGTATGGGATACCCTTGTGCCACCGGTATCGGCAAATATCAATAATACAAGCCTTTACGCTGATTCCACTGGCATTTATATAGGAACGTCTATGACGGGACAGCTTTTGATGTATAATCCAGAAAAAGGAGAATGGAGTGAATTGAACGTTATAAAAAAAGATAATTCAGCATGGTCATCTGTCATTGGAATTCAAAAATTTAAAGGGAAGTTGATTGTTAGTATTGGTACCTATCCAGATACCTTAAATACAAAAATTGTTGAGGCAAGTATTCTTTTGCAAAAAGATACCGGATGGTTAAACTTGCCGACACCTCCAATACGTTATGATATATATAGCGATAATACTGTACCTCTACAATTCCCGTCTTCAGTAGAAATGGGTGGCTCCTTATATGTAGGAACAATGGATGGAGTCTGGGAATTGAATGCCGCCACTCTTTCATGGACGGAATTGCCCAAATTTCCAAAGATGAAATGGAATTCCAATTATCGCGATGTCTATGTGGTTGAGGATCTTATTGTCTACAAGGGTTCTCTGATTGCAGTTGATGGAACGAATGATCGTGTCTATCAATGGGATGGCTCGAATAATTGGCTTGCTCTAGACAGCATGATTCTCCCCACTATAATAAGAAATGGGGATTCGTCTTATAACATATACAGAAGTTCACTGCGTGATATAAAGGATTTGGCTACCGATGGAAAGCATCTCTTTATTTCTGGAAACGCATCTTATCCAAAGGTCTATATGGGTGATTATGGTGAACCATACGGAAATGTACCTAAGGGATGGCGGGCAATGATGCTTGGCTGGTGCATCGAAAAAAAAGGATGTGTTTCCAAGGATGCTACATATAGTTTAGATATTATCGGAGACACCATCTATGCCGCCGCATGGGAGGGACTATTCAAAATGCCTTTAGGTGATTTAGATTCTGCCATAGCAGGACAGTCTGATTTTAAGGGCTTTGAAACCTACCAATAGTTTTTTGTTAGGTAAGGCAAAAGCACACATATAAGAAACGCCCGGCAGAGCCGAGCGTTCCTTTTGAGGAGCAAAACGATTAAGCGTTTGGAGCGGCTCTCCCTAAACCAACCCCTTAACTCTGAAGTGTGATAGTGTCTTCGCCGGCCACTTTCGCGACTAGTTGAAGACGCCACTCCAAACGCTGCACACTTGCACCGGAGCCGTAGACAAGTTCGATGCAAATTATCAAGGAACAAGAACCCCTTGCGATACAAGCAATTTATGTTTTTTCCTAGGCTTGAGCGGCTTTTTTATGCGAAGGTGTGGACAAAAATGTCAACATCCCCGTAAAAAACACTGGAGAACGGCGCTGAAAATTTGAAAAATTATAGATAAGAATCTATTTTTATAACCGGAAAGCAGCCATGTTCTCGAAAAGCAAAATAAACGTTTACGACTTCTCCGACTACCGCAAGTTCATGCAGACGTTCTACGAACTCGAAAAGTCGCTGGACCCGACGTTCAGCTACCGCGTCTTCGCGGCCGCAGTCGACATGGACGCGAGCCTCCTCGTGAAAATCCTGCAGGGCAAGCGGCACGTCTCTTCAAAGTGCATCGAGTCGTTCGTGCGCTTTTTCCGGTTCAAGGAAGCGAAGGCGGAATATTTCCGCGAGATGGTCGCCTACGGCAAGGCGAAAAACGACGAGCAGGTCCGCAAGCATTTCGAGACGCTCCAGAAGATGCGCCCCGCCGCATGCCGCGAACTCGACGAAGCGCGCTACCGCTATTTCCAGCAGTGGTACTACCCGATGATCCGCTCGGCGCTGGACGTATTCGACTACCGCGGGCCCGATGACGCCGCCGCGCTCGGGGATTCCTGCATCCCGAAACTCACCGCGGCCCAGGTCCAGAACGCGGTAGAATCCCTTCAGCAGCTAGAGCTGGTCCACACGCGCAAGGACGGGAGAACTGTCCCCACCGAGGCGCACCTGAAAACGATGGAGCACTGGCTGAGCGCCTCCATCAGCGACTACCAGAAAAGCATCGCAGAACTCGCCCGCGACTCGATTGCGAACACGCCGAAAGAAAAGCGCGACATCAGCACGCTCACCATGGCGCTCGATTCCAGCCAGATAGAGAAAATCCGCGAGATTCTAGCCGACACGCGCAAGGCAATCGTGAGGGTGGTGAACGCGATGCCCTCGCAGGTCTGCGACAGCGTCTACCAGTTGAATTTCCAGTTGTTCCCGATGATGAGAAAGGAAGATTGATGAAAAAGTTCTTGGAGTTACTGTCTTGCATCGCGTTTGCCGTAGGCTGCACGGATCCCGGGCACGGCACGGCGGGCGCCACAAGCGAGACGACGAACGGGATTGCCGTCATTGCGTTTGACGGCACCCACAAGCCGATACCGCAGGCGCGCGTTACCTTGTATAGGCACCCTGATGCAGGTTCGAACAAAAGTTCGTCCGATGAAACAATTCAAGACGTAACGGCGTTCCTTCCTTCCTATGTCTCTGCGGTAGAAACCGCCACTGCGGATGATTCCGGAATGGTGCAGTTCGAAACACGGGTAGACCAGTGCCAGAATGCAAGGTGCTTTGTCGAGGGAATCGCCGGCGAGGACTCCTCGCTCATGGTGTGGGCGAAACTCACTGCAGCAGATTCTACGACGAATGAAATTGAGCTCCTGCCGTCCGTTTCGCTTACGGTGCGCACCGGGGCTGCTGACTCGGCTGTTGCAAATTCGTTCGGCTCAGTCTTGCTTAACGCTTCCCCCTACTATGCAAGGCAAGAAGGGAACGAGTTTGTGTTCCCGCATGTCCCGTCAGGGAAATATACTGTCGTTATGTGGGGAGAGCCTGTCGCCAATGTTTCGCTTGATGCGGGAGCTTCCGTCGACACGCTCATGCGCATCCAGGAATTGACCCGCGAATACGTCTTCGAGGATTTCGATGACGGAGACAGTCTGAACAACCTGGCGAAGGACTACCCGAATTACGGCTGGTACTTCATGCCGCACAAGGGAGCTTCATTCGAAAGTCCTAATTATACAGACGGCTTTGCGGGGGCGCTGGTAGACGATGGTGCCCGCGGGAAGTACCTCTCGCTGAAATACACCATCGAAGATTCGGGCTACGTGATGCTCGGAACGCACCTCGGGCTCGATTCCGGCTACTTTGACCTGAGTTCGCTCTCCGCAATCCGAATAAAAGTCCGCGGGGACTGCCTGTTCGCCGTTGCGCTTGAACACTACCGCGAAATCGAGAACAACAACTACAACAAGGCACTTTGGTTTGCGAAGGCGGGCGAAGAATGGACCGAACTGGTCTTGCGCCCCGGTAAGGAAACGCTGGACGCAAAGAATTACCAGGTCGCGTGGGACGAAATCTCGAACGAGATCGGCATATTCAGCATCTTCATATATAACGGTTCCCGCCTAGAAATCGACGAGATCGTGTTCGAGGGAATCTCGGGACTATAAAAAATCTTACTACTAACGTCATGCCGCAGGCGCGCCTCGGGCGCGACAAGAGCATCCATGGACACACTTGTCGCTTCGCGACTGCGGTGTGACAAGGGAATCAAGGCTGCGGCGTGACGATGCAGAGCGAAGCCTTAGTCTTCGCCATATATGGATATATATTGTTCTTCATCATAAATTTCTATATACCTTTCTTTTCCGCCATACAATTCTAGCAGCCTATCTTTTTCAAACGTCTCAAACCATTCTTCATAATGGCGCGACCTAAGAGTATAAGTCCATTCGCCATACGGCTCTATTCTTTCAAGGCTTTCCGGCTTATCGCAATTCCATTTATCGCTCACATAAGTCTTTTTTACAATGGGGCGGTCTAGGACATCCCAGTATGGGGAAGCCACTGTCAAAATCGTAAAATAGTGGACAGAAGTATCTTCCGGGCAATTTCCGCTTTTCACGATATCCGTCACGTATATCCCGCTCTCGTCAGTTTTGCTCACCAAGTGCCCCTTTGCACCAACATCCTTTATGACAATGATGTAGAATATTTTTGGGGGATTCCATTTAAAACTTTCCAATCCCCCCGGATATGTCGCCACCGTAGGGAAAAACGCCTCCACTAGCGAATCAGGCAATACATAAACACCTTCTTTGCGGTAATCGTCTGCGATTTTGGTGTCGGGCAATGTGTTGTAAGCAAGCCCCCAATCCCTACCAATTTCACGATACTCTCTTTCTTCATACACAAAATGATCACTTTCATCAACCCCGATTGTACTATCGATTATCGTGAATTGCCATCTATAAGCCTCCATTATATGCTTTATACTATCACCCCATTCACGCCTCAATATAGATACAGTCCGGACGCTATCTTTATATAGGCTGTCAGAATAGGGATCGACATAAACATAGTTTTCATCATCGAAGGGCGCATACTTTATGGAATCATCGAGGCACTGGTTTTTATATTTCTCAATATACGAATTCAAGAAATCATCAAGGCTTTTCTCTTCAGGAACAAAAGATGCGCAAGCCACATTCAACGTATTATCGCTACAGCCGTCTCTAAAATCTACAAAGAGCCCATTCAATGCACTGCAAGAGTACTTAAACTGGTTTAGGTAATCAAGGCAACTAACACCATACCCATAGAATCCTGCATACAGCGAATTTTCCACTGTATTCAAGACAACAGGAACGCCATCAACATCAACTATTTTAGTGTTAATAATCGTTTCATTACGGTGATTTGCCAAATAATCATCGGCACATTCTTCTTCAGAATAGCGACAATCGTGATCATGAATATCGTACGACCTCGCTTGTAGTACACCCTTTTGATCTTTCCCATCTAGTTGCGTATAGGTCACGACATCGCAAACCTTACGGTCGTCTTTACTCGGATAACTAAAAATTTGATCGTTCTTCACTTTATATGGGGTCGTGTTAAAATAATCGTGATAATGCAAGAAATAACCATAATTACCTATTGAATCAAAGTCAAGAACAGCTTTTAATGAATCAACTTTCGTAGAATCCACCAAAGTGAAGAACGACCTTGCCAGAAAGGCTTTCTGCTCGTCTGTCAATTTTGCAATGGGCGACGTACTCGGTTCCGTAGTCGCCCCAGAAACCCCCTGATCAACACTCGCATCGTTGTAACAGGCGGCCAAGAAAGCCGTCACGCTTGCCAAAATAGCCTTGCATATATTCTTCATTTTAAACCTCCTTCCCCTTAGTCAGCGGGAACAGTTGTAAATTCAATCGGTAAACTTTGTCGTATTCCTTTTCCTTGGCTGCGATGGATACAACCTCCTTCCGCAGCATTTCAAGTTTTTCCACCAGCCACCTATACGTAGGTTCGGACAAGCCCAGCGTCACGCCTGCAACATGGCGACTTTCCGCCGGAACATTGTCAATCGCCGCAGTCGCAAGTTTTGACATTTGGCGGTTCATAGAGCGCAAAGCCAGCGGAATCGCCTCGGAAGAACCCGTCACGACTTTTTCTGTCTGCTCGAAAGCACCCTCGCCAACCTTCCTCAGGAAATCTGCATGCACCAAGAAATCCAGGGACTGGCGAATATCGGCAGCACTCACCACGGGATAGCAGTTGCGGGCAAGTTCCAGCGGTTTTGCGCCCGGCATAATCGGGGCGAGTTCGCGCATTACGGGATTCACCCACGACTCAAAATACTTGAACGCCTCCGCATCGACGACACGCAAACGGTTTTCCTTCGCGATTTTCTGCATCTCGTTGAACGCCTGCATTTTCTTCGCGTCGTCCCGCGCATCGCCAAAACGTTCCATGGCACGGAAATAGTCGCGGTCGGCATCTTCGAGCTCCATGGCATCGGCAACCCCCTCGACTCCCCTCTTGCTCAAACGGCTTTTGCCTTCACATACAAGCTGCATGTAGTTGGGCGAAGAGAACCCCGCCAGGCGAGAAAACTCGCGCCAAGAGAACACGGAAGAACGTTTGCGCTCCTCATAATAGTCCTGCATGTATTTTCGATAGTCTTGATATTCAAAAATCGGTTTCATACCCATAATTTAGGCAGAAACGCGACCAAAGTCAATATGTTTTACAATACAAAGTTTGCGTTTTTATGTAGAAATTCACAAAAATTTTAATTGTAATAAAAAAAATATTTTCCATACAATACACGCTGTATCATATGAGAACTAAAGCAAAAATCACCATACACTCATTTGTACGGCATTACAGTTGTATGACAGCGTATTATAGCGTTTATACTACAGCCATGCCTCGGGCGCGACAAGAGCATCCATGGACACACTTGTCGCTTCGCGACTGCGGTGTGACGTCTACCAATTGCCAAAATTCGCCTAGAAACGAGCAAGACAAAGAACGCGAGCCGAAGCCGTATAAAAATACAGCGAGAGCTCGCGTGATGCAGTATTGCAACGTTTAACAACCATATTCAAAATTCGCCTAGAAACGAGCAAGACGAGGAATGTGAACCGAAGCCGTACAATAGTACGGCGAGAAAGTCCACATGACGAAGTATTGCGAAGTTTATAGACGAATTTTCTTACGTCGAGAATTTTTTGTTGGCATGCGCTTCCACCACGTTCACCACGTAGTCGCCCAGCTTTTCGCAGTCGTTCACAACGTCCATGTAGTGGACGCCCATCTGGTAGCTGTACTTCTGGCTCTCGATATCGGCGACGTTCTTTTCCTTCAAAAGCTTGCGGTAGTCGTTGATTTCGTTTTCCAGGTTCAACGTACGGTTGGCATCAATCTGGTGATCGGCAGTAATCACCGCATGCATCTGCGTCAGGGCGTCGTCGCAGAGCTGCATCATGTGCTTGATACGGCCGTACTGTTCTTCGGTAAAGTCGTCCTTGCTCTGGAACTTGTGGCGGATGGCGCGGGCCATATTGTAGCAGGCATCACCGATACTCTCGATTTCGGAAATCTCCCTGAGCATGGACTGGATGTTCGTCTTACTTTCCGGGCTCAGGCGGCCTTCGCTCACCTTGTTCAAATAGTTCGCAATCTCGATTTCCATCCGGTCACTGATATCCTCGTACTTCTCGATACGGGCAAACAGCTTCGCGAAGTCGGCTTCGTCCTTCATCACGAGCAGATCGGGCACAAAGCGGAACATCTTCTGCGTGCGCTCGGCAAACAAGTTGATTTCCTTGCGGGCTTCAAAGAGCGAAAGTTCCGCGGTACTCATGAGACCACCGCTGATGAACATGATGCGGAAATCCTCGCCGTCTTCCTTTTCCTTGATAATCTTGCAGATGAGTTTTTCCATCGGCTTGATGAACCAGATGAGGAGCGCCACGTTGCAAAGGTTGAACGCCGTGTGGAACCCGGAGAGCGCGTAAGTCACGCGGACACTCGCGCGGGCGATTTCTTCCTGCGTCTGCGGGACAAAATTCGGATCGAAGCCCACGATATGGCAGACCATGTTCACGAACGGGTGGAATATGATAAGCACCCACACCACGCCGAACACGTTGAAGAGCATGTGCGCCAGTGCCGCACGCCGTGCCTGCGTACTCGCCGAAAGCGCCGCGAGGTTCGAGGTGACCGTGGTACCGATGTTTTCGCCCATCACGAGCGCGATGCCCTGGTAAATCGGGAGCACGCCGCTGCTGCAGAGGAGGAGCGTAATCGCCATGATGGCGGCAGAGGACTGGACACACATCGTGAGGAAGCTACCCAGGAGCAGGAACAAGAGCGTCGAGAAGATTCCCCAGTTGCCGCACGCGGAGAAGAAATCGATGACCGCCTGGTTGTGCGAAAGGTCCATCGCCACAGCATTCTCGCGAAGCGTCGTGAGGCCCAGGAACATGAAAGCGAAACCGAACACGAATTCACCGAAGCTCTTCACGCTGTTCTTGCGCACATACGAGAGGATGATGCCGAGGGCGAAGAACGGCCACACGAAGCTGCTCATGTTGAACTGGAACCCGAACACCGACATGATCCACGCCGTAGCCGTGGTACCGATGTTCGCGCCCATAATAACAGGAATGGCCTGCATAAGAGTAAGCAGGCCAGCATTAACGAAGCTAACGGTCATGACGGTAGTCGCCGTCGAAGACTGCACCGAGGCCGTGACGAACGTGCCTGTGAGGAGGCCTCCGATACGGTGCTTGGTCATGGTGCCAAGGACTGCGCGGAGGTGTCCGCCGGTGAGTTTCTGCAAGCCTTCGCTCATCGTCTTCATGCCGAACATGAGCAGCGCGAGGCAACCGATCATTTTAAGAATTGCAAGAATCATACTTTAAAACCAATCCTGACTTCGGTCCCAATCCCTAAGGTCGAATTCAGGTGAATCGTTGCGTGGAGAACTTCCGCTATGTGCTTTACAATCGCAAGCCCGAGCCCCGTTCCGCCGGTTTCCTTGGAACGGCTCTTGTCTACGCGATAAAAGCGTTCAAAGATACGCGACTGGCTTTCTTCCGGAATTCCGATTCCGGTATCCTTCACCACGATGGCGCCCGGTTCCACAACCACAGAAACCTTGCCGCCCGGCTCCGTATAGCGAATGGCGTTATCCACTAAGTTAAAGACCATCTCATAAAGCAGTTTCGAGTTTCCCTGGATTTCCGCAGCCTTATTGCCTTTCAGCGAAAGAAGCACGGATTTCTTGTTCGCGTTCAGGCTAAGGCTTTCGACACAGCCGTGCGCCACGTTCCAGAGCTTGACTTTCTCGCTAAGATTGAACAGTTCGCCCTGCTGGCCGTCCAGCTTCGAAAGCGTGATGATGTCGTTCGCGATGGACTGCAGGCGAAGCGCTTCCTTGTGGATCTTGCCCGCAAACACCTTGACATCTTCAGGTTTCGCTATGCCGTTCTCGATAAGTTCCGCATAGCCCGAAATGGAGGTCAAGGGAGTCTTCAGCTCGTGCGAAGCATTCGCCGTGAACTCGTCCTTCAGGTGCGTGATCTTCTGCTTTTCATTCGAGAGCTGCTCAATGGTCAATTGCAGCTCAAGGTCCTGTTTGCGGATGGTATTGACAAGGGGCGCGATTTCCTTGTACACGTTCTCGATGTTCATCAATTCGGGTGTACCCAACTGGTCCACCAGCTTCTGGAGCGGACTGATGAACGCCCTGCTAAGCCCAATCGCAATCAAGATGGACGCGGCGACAATGGCCGCAAGCAGCACAATGAGGTACGGAACCGTCTTGGAAAACACCTGCTGCAAGTTCGCCTGGCGCATTCCGAGTCGCAACACGTTGCCATCATTCAGCCGCTTGGCAAAGTAAAACACCTTCGCCTGCAAAGTAGAAGAATAGCGCAAGTCTTCGCCGACGCCCTTCGCAAAGGCATCAATGACCTCTTCGCGGTCGTTGTGGTTTTCCATCTTGACTGCTTCGGCATCGCTATCGTAAAGGATTCCGCCCTTAGAATCGATGAGCGTTATGCGGAGATCCTTGCTTGCAAATTTCGCAAGCGTCTGGGGTTCACTACCGAGAGTGTCGATAACGTAAGCCGTCTCTATCAGGCGCAAGTTCTCGCGCAACTGGCTCTTGAGCTGGCCAGCCATTTCGCCTTCGAAAACCCGCATTGTAAAGTAGACCGCAAACAGGGCCGCAACCACCCCCATATAGATCAAGCTATACCTTATGCGGCCCTTCATTGCGCCTTGTACCCCACATTGCGTACCGTCTGAATAATCGCGCCGCACGCTCCCAGTTTCTGCCGGAGAGTCTTGATATGCATATCGACCGTCCGCGTGTCCATCTTGAAATCGATGCCCCAGATTTTTTCAAGAATCTGCTGCCTCGAAAAGACAAGCCCCGGGTCCGACACGAGAAGTTTCAGGAGCTCATATTCCTTGTAGGTCAGTTCCACATTCTCGCCACCGGCGGTAACGGCGCGCTTGCCCTCGTCAATGAGGACTCCGCCGAGCGACAGGGATTTCTGTTCCCCGAGTTCGGCATTCAGGCGACCCGAGCGGCGGAGCAACGCCTTCACGCGAGAAATAAATTCCAGAATACCAAAAGGCTTCGCGATGTAATCATCCGCTCCCGCGTCGAGCCCCTTCACCTTATCGATTTCCGAACCCTTGGCGGTAATCATGATGACAGGAACGCTCCTGGTATTTTCCTGAGCTCGGAGACGCCTCAATATGCTGAGGCCATCTTCTCCCGGCAACATGATGTCGAGGATAAACAAGTCCGGCACGCAAGTCTTGACGGCTTCGTCCATGACCTTACCGCAGTCGAAAGCGTTCACATCGAAACCGCTACTCTTAAGTGCGTAAGCTTCCAGTTCGCGAATTTCGGAATCGTCTTCAACAATGTAAATCGTATTCATAGTTTGCGGATTTTCCCATTATCAAGATAAAAAGTCATCATGGTCAATGCAATACTTAAAACAAAGGCTTCGCAAAGGTTTTATTCGTGCTTTACATGGATTTTACAAAACAAAAAAACGCCGTACATGAGTACGGCGCACAAAAAAACTGATGGACGCACTTGTGCTTGCGCACGGCAGCGCTTCGGTACAACATTAGGTCGAGAACTTCCTGTTGGCATGCGCCTCGACCACGTTCACCACGTAGTCGCCAAGCTTTTCGCAGTCGTTCACCACGTCCATGTAGTGCACGCCCATCTGGTAACTGTACTTCTGGTTTTCGATATCGGCGATATTCTTCTCTTTCAGAAGCTTGCGGTAATCGTTGATTTCGTTTTCCATGTTCAGCGTGTGATTCACATCCACCTGCTGGGCATCGTCAAGCACGGCAATCATGTGTTCGAGAGCCTTGTCGCAAAGGTGCATGATATGCCTGATGTGTTCGTACTGTTCAGCGGTGAAATCTTCCTTGCTGCGGAACTTGCGGTTGATCGCGCGAGCCATGTTGTAGCAGGAATCGCCGATGCTTTCGATTTCAGAAATCTCCCTGAGCATCGCCTGAATGGTGGTCTTACTTTCCGGACTCAGGCGGCCTTCAGAAACCTGGTTCAAGTACTTCGCGATTTCAATTTCCATGTTGTCGCTGATGCCCTCGTACTTCTCGATGCGGGCGAACAGTTTCACGAAATCGTTCTCTTCCTTCATCTCGAGCAGGTCGGGCACGAAGTTGAACATCTTGCGGGTGCGGGTCGCGAACAGGCTGATTTCCTTGCGGGCCTCGAGAAGCGAAAGTTCCGGAGTACCCATCAAGCCAGAGCTGATGAAGTGCAGGCGGGAATCCTCTTCTTCTTCTGATTTCTTGGGCTTGATGACCTTGCACACGAACTTCTCGATGAACTTGATGAACCAAATCTGCAAGAAGGTATTCGACACGTTGAACGCGGAGTGGAACGTCGCGAGCACCACGGAAATCTTCGCGAGGTTCTTCTCGTAACCCGGTTCACCCATGTGAATGTTGAGGTCGAAACCGACCACGTGGCAAACGGCAGCGAGGAACCACTTGAGCACGATGATTACCCAGCATACGCCGATGACGTTGATGGTAAAGTGAGCGAGTGCTGCACGGCGGGCCTGCGTATTGGCGGAGAGCGCCACGATGTTAGCCGTAATCGTAGTACCGATGTTCTCACCGAGCACAAGCATGATGCCCTGGTCGATGTGGAGCACGCCGGTGGAGCAGAGGATCATCGTGATAGCCATGATGGCGGCAGAGGACTGCACGCACAGGGTAAGCACCGTACCCATCACAAGGAAGAACAGCGAGTTGAAGAAGTTCGGGTCGCTGAAGCGGGCAAAGAAGGCGCTGATGGAAGCGCTTGCCGCCGGGTCTTGCACCACGGTAAAGCCCGTTTCCTTGAGGGTGGTAAGCCCGAGGAAGAGGAAGCCGACACCGAACAGAAACTCGCCCAGCACGCGCTTCTTGTTTAGGTACACGAGAATGATGCCGATGAAGAAAGCCGGGTAGACGAAGTTCGCGATGTTGAACGAGAACCCGAGGCTCATAATCCACGCGGTAACCGTCGTACCGATGTGGGCGCCGAGGATAATCGAAATCGCCTGCACGAGCGTGAGCAGCCCCGCATTAACAAAAGAGACCGTCATCAACGTGGTGGCGGTCGAACTTTGTACCGAGGCTGTAACGAACATGCCGGTGAGCATACCCGTGAAACGGTTTGTGGTCATGGTACCGAGCACATGTCTGAGCTGCGGACCAGCCATCTTTTGAAGTGCCTCACTCATGGACTTCATACCGAACATGAGCAGGGCGAGACACCCGAGCATCTTTAAAGCCATCCAAGTCATAATTATAGGGCCATCCTATGTTGGCGCCATTTACCGGATTTTTACATCCCATGCCACCGGTCCGGGCTAATGGCGGTAAATTGTTGTTCTTGTAAAGTTGCTGTAAAATATAGAAAAGCGCCTCGCGGCGCTAAGAATATTTTTTTGTTATTAGTTACTAGTCTATGCAAAAAAATGCCCGCCCGGAGGCGAGCATCATTCTAATGGGCGTTCAACGGCTCTACCGGATGTTCACGAGAGCCAACCGCTTCCCGCTGCGAACCAGATAGCGGCCAGCATGCGGAACAGAAAGTTTCACTTCTGCGTTATGGGCGCGGGCAGACACCACCAGGCGACCGCGCAAGTCAAACACGAGCACCGGATAGCCCTGCTGCAATCTCGATACCGTGATATCGCGTTCATGGACGCCGATATGCAACGGGAGCGGTTTTACCTTCGGCAACACATGAGACGGATCTTCCTTTTCCCCGCTGCTAGTAGTATCAGCATGTTCTTCGTGACTAGTAGTGTCTGCATGTTGTTCGCTGCTAGTAGTATCGGCATGCTGTTCTTCACCGTTTGTCGTATCGGGGGCATATACCACATCCAAGAGGTAAGGCACACTATCGGCAAAGCCTTCCTCAAAGAAGTCCTTCACCACGTTCACTTCACATGTCATGGTCGTATCCAACGGCAATTTCGGGAGGCAATTCCCGAGCGTCCACAAACCGCTAGCCGCCTCAAGGAAAGCGAGACTACCCTTCATCTCTTCGAAGGATTTTTGCTCGATATCTTCGTAGATATTGCTTTGATCATTCAAAAGTTCCGCAACTGCAGGCGAAGTCAGCTTTTCATCCCCGTAATAAAGGGTACTCACAATGTTACTCTTGCCATTGATTGCGTAGACAAGCGCACCCACACCGCTTCCAGTAAGCGTATCGGTGAAGCTGTAGCCTTCAAAAAGAGTCAAGAAGGTGGCGCCGCCAATCATTCCGCCCGTAAAGCTCGCCTGCGTATTGCCTTCGTTCTTTATGACACCCCTGTTGTAGGCATCCTGGAGCACAATGTTATTTGCATAGCCAATGATGCCGCCCGCATATGAAGAATCATTCGAAGCCACCACATGAACCGGGCCGTAGTTGAACGACTGTGTAAAGCCTCCCGCATGGTAAAGCATACTGCCCGACGAAACAGTCCTGCCGCTGAAGAGCCCCACAAGGCCACCGGCATACGCGCGATTGGCAGAAATCACATGCACGCGGCCCCAGTTGCCCATCTTCGAAAAAGAACTGATGGAATCGGCCTTACCGACAATGCCTCCAAGAGCAATGGTATCCGAATCCGCAGAGCCCTGCACCAGGCCAGAATTGAAGTTTTCGCTCAAAGAAGTGCGCAGAACATACCCAACAATGCCACCGCCAACTACGACAGAATCGCCTTCAACAAGGATCGTACCCGTATTCGAAGCCTTAGAGACGACGTTTAAACCATGGCCAAAACCGGTCGCACTACCGACGATGCCACCCGCAACATGCCCCGACACCTTGCCCGAATTGGCCGCACCCGAGACGACGGCTTCGTAAGAGTATGCGACAAGACCGCCGGCGACACCCAAAGAATAAACCGAGGTGTTCACGTTCTTGAGGTCGAGCATCATTTTGTAATTAAACACGACAAGACCGGCCGCAGCATCATCACTGCGGACAAGACTATTGCGGATGGTCACGTTACGCACGTAGCCATCGTTCAGGATAGCAAGACCCGCCGCAGATAAACCGCGATTGTTTTCGAACCGGCTGTTCGCAATCGTCAAGTTCTGCACAAGTGCATTCGTGTCGAGGCAATGGAACATGGAGCGTTCCATATCAAGGCCATAGACCGTATGACCCTTGCCGTCAAACTGCAACGAAACACACCGGCCACTCGTATCGGCAGACACCTTGCGCATCATGAGGTGCAAGGAATCTTCACCCATCACGATATCATTCGCAAGTTCCACCTTGAAGTACTTGCCGTAAAAGATGCGCCCGATTTCCAGGAAGGTACGCATTTCCTCGGCAGTAGAAATCGTAAAGTTCAGCGTATCTTGCTCAATGCGTGACGGCGGGATGACAAACTCTTCCATATTGAAATAGACAGAATCGTTCTTGTACACGCTATCGAACGTAAGCACCGGATACCCGCCGCGGCGTACCCACAGTTGGCGATTCGCCGCAGTACCGTTTGCGGTATTCAGCGAGGCGAGCATTTCGTCGCTCTTCAGTTCAGCAGTGGTCTTCTTGCATTCCGGGCAATCCCCGCGAAGGTCCACATCGCCAATTGCGCTCATGTCGGCAAGCGAAACGTCGAAATACGTGTTGAAAGGCATGGTAATTTCGCGCAAGTACCCGACAAGGGCACCAGTCATTTCACCGCCCTCCACGTTTGCAGCCGCACTGTATGCGTTCTTGATGCTATCGGCAAGGTAACCTGACCCCTCTCCAAGAATGCCGCCCACATACTTGTAGCTGCAGTTCCCCTTCGTCGAAACATTCCCGCGATTATACACATCGCTCACGGTCATCACCACCATGCTTCCGAGAATGCCGCCCACCTTCAGGTTGGCGTTATCATCCGAGCACTTGGCCTGCACGTCGCCATAATTGAACGACTCGCGCAGTTGCGGGTATTTCGCATTGGGAAACCCGTTCATCCAGCCAACAAGGCCACCAGCGTACGTATTGCTGGCCCCTTCGGCATAGACGCTCCCGCGGTTCTTCACCTTCACGAAGCCATCCGGGTTAATTTGCATCGGAGCCTTGCCGATAATGCCACCCGCATATACATCTATCATTTCAGCTCCACTGCGCACCTCAATAGATCCGCGGTTCAGCACATTCGTCACGCCGGTCTTTGCCGTCTGGCCAACAATTCCGCCAACAGGAATAGTTCCACGCACGGTTGTATCTTCAGAAGAAACATTGATGTTTCCTTCGTTCAGCAGGTCGGCAACAGCCGTAGAGAAGAAAGAACTGCGGCTCAGATATCCCGTAATGCCACCCACCAATATAAAGTCTTCCATCCGGTCCACGTCGGTAGAAGCCAAAGGCAATCTCTTCACCGTAATGTTGCCGTAGTTCTGCAGGTTCTCGGCACCACCCGAGATTTCACCAGCAAGGCCGCCGACAGACATGTTGAAGTGCGTTCCCGTCACTTCAATATCACCGCGGTTGACGCAAGATTCCAGCACGGAACCGTTTCGTATCTCAGCATTGCCCGCGATACCGCCGATGAATACCGAAATATCATCGCCTTTCATATTGTCGGCGAAATAGACTCGTGCCGAATTGGTAGAATTAAACACGCGGCCCACGAGCTGGCCCACGATGCCGCCCACGTACATGCCGCCACCGACAGAACCGCCCTCGACGCTGCAGTTGAATATCCCGATGAAAACGTCTTCCGAGGATATGAGCCGCGCAGCGATGCCACCCGCATAGCCTGTCGCAACCACATCCGTATTGATGATATTTACATTCAAGGCAAAACCATGCAGATAATCCGCGATTGCCGCGACCTCATATGCCGAATCACTACCGAAGGAGCTGTTCGCAATGTTCAGATCACGCACCGTACCAGCGCTCTGCCCAACCATTCTGAACAGCGAGTTCTCCGCATTCAGGCCGTAAATCGTATGGTTCTTGCCGTCAAAGACGCCCATAAAAAGGTCTTGATCTTCATTACGGATCCAGCGCTTGTCACTGAGCTTGGTGGTGTCATCGCCAAAAACGATGTCGTTCTTCAAGTAGGCGCGCAGATTCTCATTGGCCTTATTTACCGGAACAATGGAATCCAGAAACCCGATAAGTTCTTCTGGGCTAGTAATTTCGTATGTGGTAAGCCCGTCTTCCGTCACCGCCTCCGGAATTTTCGCAGAACCATTCCATGCGGCAAAGGATGCCTGCGACAAAGCAAGCAGGGCACATAAAGTAAACCATTTTTTGGACATTGTCTCTCCTTTCTTAAGGTTTACTTTAAAATATAATATAATTTGTTCTATTTATTACAAACAACCTACAAGCTTCGCACCATGGCGACGGCCTGGGAGGCGATTCCTTCACCGCGACCCGTAAAACCGAGCTTTTCGGTCGTGGTGCCCTTGATGCCCACCTGCTTCACGTCGATTCCGAGCACGCGGGCGATGTTGGCCTTCATAGCATCCTTGTGCGGGTTCACCTTCGGGCGTTCGCACATCACTATGCTGTCGATATTGATAATCTCGTAACCGGCTTTTTTGACTTCCTCGCCCACCTTGCGCAGGAGCTCCAGGCTGTCCGCGCCCTTGAACGCCGGATCGGTGTCCGGAAAGTACGTGCCGATATCGCCGAGACCCGCGGCCCCGAGCAACGCATCGCTAATCGCATGCAAAAGTACGTCGGCGTCGCTATGGCCGAGTAAACCCTTCTCGTACGGGATATCCACCCCGCCAATAATGCACTTGCGGCCTTCCACAAGCTTGTGAACGTCAAAACCAATTCCAGAACGATAAATCTTGTCCATGATAATTCCTTTTTCATTCCCGACGGGGATGTCCGTTTCTGCTAGAAATATAGCTTTCTCCATCTCACTCGAAATAAAGCTTCATCATCGTTTCGACCACTTCAGGAAAATCCTTGCTATCGACAAGGAAAATTCCCTCGTTCTTGCGAAACAGCAAAACTTGGCGGTCGAACCAATCGATTTTCTTTTTTTGCAAGTCAACCTTTTTGAAGGAAAGGACGGTTTTGTCAAAACACGAATACAAGACAAATTCATCCTCATGGCATCTTATTTCCCGCACAACATTCGAAGAATAAAAAGCATGGAAAAAAATGATGAAAGATGCCATAAAAAGGGTAAAAACAAAATACAGGTTACTAGCACTTAACGAGTCCTCAAGGATAATACCACCAATGAGAACGAAAAACAAGAAGCTAGTCACGGAAAAAAAGTAATTGCATACTATCTTAAATTTCCCGTCATGTTTTCTCTGTGTCTTATATACGAAGAAAGTCTCCTTTTCTTCCGCCTGCTCGATTTTAGCAGCGGACAATTCCTCCTCCGGCTTCTTTTCGGGATTCGGCTTCGGAGCGCCGCACCACGGGCACCGAGGCTCGTAGAAATTAAACCGTTCTCCGCATTCCTGACAAATCATTTTTCACTCACAGTAAAGTTTCTTCATCTTTTCGGCAACTTCGGGGTAATCGCGTTCATCGACAACATAAATTGCCCCATGCTTGCGGAAAACAAATTTTTTGCGGCCGAAGCCCGCGGACTTAATCTTATAAAGTTCGCTCCTGTCGAACGAAAATGTCTTCTTGCGATAATAGGTCCATAGCGCAAATTTATCCTTATACCATAAAATCCTGTGCACCTGCCTGGACGATTTATAACAGGCATCGAGAAGCAAAAGGATAAAAACAAGCAAAAGAAGAAAGATGGAAATCTTTCCGAATATTTCTTCCGAGGTAAACAAGAGAACCATCCACCAAACAAATAAAGCCAGGATACAAATCGCGAGAAATGAGATACGAAATTCCATATCAAGGCCGCTAACATGCAGTCTCAACGGCTTGTACGTGGTGTAGCCCTTCTTTTCATTCACTATCTTCTTGAAGGCGGATTCCGGCAAATCGAGCTTGGCAGACCGTTTTTTATAAAGCGGGTTCGGAGCATCGCACCAAGGGCAGCGAGGCTTTTCAACCAGGTAAAGATCTCCACATCTCGAACAATGCATTCCCATAAAATCCCGTTCCTTCACAAGATAGATAAAAAAGGAGCCCCGCCGAAATCCGGCAGGGCGTTCCCTTTCAGAATCCTTGTTCGAGGTTTAGCCGATCAGGGCGAAACCGGGCACGAGGCTCAAGGCGAGCAGGGCGAGTGCCGCCACCGACACCATGAACTTGAGCATGTAGCCGTAAGGAGAATACGTGCAGGCGCACTTGCATTCGCACTGTTTCTTGCGGGGAGCGAACAGCACGTAGGCGATACGCAGGTAGTAGACCGCGGCCACCAGCGAGAGCGCGAAGGCGAAAACCGCAATCTTGCCAAGGCCCGCAGAGAACGCGCCCGTGAAGAGGGCGAACTTCGCGAGGAACCCGGATGCAGGCGGAAGGCCTGCAAGGCTTGCAAGGCAGACCGTGACACCGAGCGCCACGAACGGACGCCTGCGGCCTGCACCCTGAATATCTTCGAGATTTTCGTTCTTATCTTCCCTGCCGGCAAGGTAGGCGATACCCGTGAGGGCGCCCGCGCTCGCAATCGCGTAGGTGACAAGGAAGTAGAACATGGAGCCCAGCTGCACTGTGCCTTCGCCGAGGTAGTTCGGGAGCAACAGGCCGAGCACGATGAAGCCCGCGTTCATCACAGCGGAGAACGCGATGATGCGACGGATGGATTTCTGGGCAAGGCCGCTGAACGCGCCGATGATAATGGAGAGCACGGCGACGATGGCCACGACATGGTACAGCGAAGGCCACTGGCCCGCGGCCGTAACAGGTTCGGCCAGGTTCCAGGCAGCGGCAGCACCAGCGCGCGTCACGAGAATGCCAATCCAGAGGGAGCCGAGCGCGGCAAGCGCACCGACCTTCACGACGGCGGCCATGAAGCCCGTCACCGCGACAGAAGCGCCCGTGTAGACGTCTGCGACCCAGTAATGGACCGGAGCGGCGCCAGCCTTGAAAAGGAGCCCGAAAACAGTGAGCAGAACGCCCACGGCATAGAGCGAACCGCGGCCTTCAAGAATCGCGGAACTGAAGTGAGTCGTTCCGGTAGCACCATAAACGAGCGAAACGCCGTAAAGGAAGATGGCGCTGAAGATGGAGCCCGAGACGAAATACTTGAACACGCCTTCGCCCGCATTCTGGTCCTTGCGGCGGATACCCACGAGGGCATACACCGGGAAGCTCGTAAGTTCCATACCGATAAACAGGGCGAGGAAATCGATAGCCTGCGTCATGAGCACCGCACCACACGAGGCAAGGAGCAACAGCCCGTAGGCTTCACCGCCCTTGTGTTCTTCGTGAGCGAGCGTCCACTGGAGACCGGCAACACCAAGAAGCGCGCACAGCAGCACCGCAAGCCCAAGCAGGCGGCGCACAGGGTCCATCGCATACAGGTCGTGGCACACGCCCGTATTGACCAGGCAGAACGACGCCATGCCGAAAACCACGAACACAGAAGCAATCCAAGGGATGACCTTATGCTTGTTTTCGTCCTTGATGAAGGGCTCTACAACGAAGGATGCAAGCGCACCCAGCGCGACCAGGATTACCGGGAAAAAGTTGACGATACTAGTCATTGGAAGCCTCCTCGTTCTTTACGGCCGATTCATCTTGACTTTCCATCGGGACATCGAATTCCTCGTAGCCCTTGTTAGCGGCGTCGCGGATTCGAGCCTCCTCTTCTTCGCGCTGCTGTTTTTCGGCAGCATATGCGGTGGCCTTTGCCATGTTGGCTTCGGTCTCGATAACCTGCTTGATCAGTTCCTTGCGTTCCTCCTCGGAGAAACCTGCCTGAGTCAGCGAGGAATCGAGCTTCGCGATGTCCGCAGAAGAAACGATATGGGATTCGAGCGGTTCGACGTCTTCTTCGACCTCTTCCTCCTCGACAACTTCTTCAGCAGGAGCTTCGGCCGCAGGCTCTTCCGCGACCTGTTCCGCCACCTCTTCTTCGTTGAGGTTCAGGGAGTTCGTGATGAAGGACGGGTGGAAACCGAACACCAGGAGGAGCACGAGCATCACGCCGTAGGCAAAACCTTCGAGGTGGCCGGCACGTTTGCCCTCAGTGTACTCGCGAGCGGGGTTACCGAAGATGACCTTCTGGATAAAGCGGAGCACGTAGGCCGCCGAAAGAATCATGACAAAACCCATGATGCCGGCACATACCGCACTCAGGTCCCAGAGGGAAAGGAGCACGGAGAATTCGCCGATAAAGCCCGCGGTACCCGGAACGGCGAGCGCCATGACGCCCGCGGCACCGAACAGGAAACTGAATGCGGGATTCTTGTGGGCAAGGCCGCCCATCTCATCGATATTGCGGGTACCCGTCATGCGTTCGGCAACACCAATCAGGTAGTACTGAACGCCGGCAGAAATACCGTGGGCAACCAGGAGCACGAGAACCGCGGGGAGCATCGCCTCGGAAAGGCTGAACACGCCCGCGACAGCGATACCCAAGTGGCTCATGGAGCTAAAGGCAAGGAGCTTCTTGCCGTCGGTCGCACGCAGCGCCATGAACGCGCCGTAGACCGCGGAAGCGAGCCCGAGCCAGACCATCGTAGAAACTTCCTGCATGTTGAACGGGAAAATCGGGAGAACCCAGGCGATAAACCCGAACACGCCCGCCTTACTCATCGCACCCGTGAGGATGGCCGAAAGCGGGGCCGAGGCTTCGGAATATGTGATAGCCTGCCAGCCGTGGAACGGGAAGATCGGGGTCTTCACGATGAAGGCAATCAGGAAGCTCATGAGGAGAGCAAGCTGCGTCGATTCCGGAACACTCTGGATAGCGACCGCGAGGGACACCAGCAGGGAGTTGTCGGCAATAGTGAGCAGGTACCAGAGAGCGACCATCATCGGGGCAGAACCGACGAGCGTGTAAATCGCGAACGTCATCGCAGCCTGCTTGCGCTTCTCGCCGCCGAAACTGGCGATGAGGATTGCAGCCGGAATCACCATTGCTTCGAAGAAGAAGAAGAACAGCACGGCGTCTGCGGCAAGGAACGTACCGTTCATCGCACCCATCAAGGCAAAGATGCCGATGGCGAAATTGCGGTAGTTCGCGCCCAGGATCCCGCGGGCCGATATCAGGGATACCAGCGAGAGCCCGCAAGAAAGGAACACCATCCAGGCGCCAAGGCCGTGGCTGTACAGGTAGTAGTAAGAGGGGCCCTTGCAGCCGGGAATCTTGAACCATTCCACCGGGGTGGTGGCGGTATTGCCCGAAGCAATCAGTGCCACGGACATGCCCAGGAACAGAAGCCCAAAGAGGATAGCCATGCGGGTGGCAGCCTTGTAGTCTTCCTTGGAGTTGACGACCATCAAGAGCGCCACGGCAAACGGGGCGAGGACAAGGAGATGTAACAGCATTAGACCAAACCTCCAGTCAAAAGAACAACAACAACCAGAGCGACGATACCCAGGATGCTAAGCCCAAGCTGCAGACGCACCTTGCGCACCTGGAAAACCGTAGCGCCGTCACCCAGGATGGTGGCGATGGAACCGAGCGTCCACTGGAACGCCTGCAAGAACGCATCGACGACCTTCTCGCAAATCCAGGCGGCCACGTTCACGACCTTCACGAAGAAACCGTGCACGTAATCCCACATGAACGTCCAGCCGGCAGCGTAACCTTCGGGAGCGCTGGAGCCCTTGGCGGCCGGGATATGGGCATGCATCCAGCCCTTCCAGGCGATGAACATACCAACCACCGCGGCGAGCGTGCCGAGAGCGGCGAAGATAATCGGGTTCACATGTTCCGCAGCGCGCGGGATAAATTCACTCAGCAGGATATCCGGATTGAGCGACCTTGCCGGATCGAAGCTCTGGGCTGCAGCGAGCACCGGAGCAAGAGAATCGGCGAAGACGCGGACACCCATGTAATCGGCCCAGAGGTAACCGGCGAAAATAGAACCGAACGTCAGCACGATCATCGGGATGAGCATCACGGCCGGAGCTTCGTGGATATGAGCCTCGTTCTCCTTGCTACCACGGTAGCTACCGAAGAACGTCATGATGATGAGGCGGCCCATGTACACGGCAGTGATGACCGCGGTAAAGAGGCCGACCACGTAGAAGATCTTGTTCATCGGAACCACAGGGGCAAGCCAGGAACCGGTAATCACCCAGTTGCAGTCCGTGAAGATGCGTTCAAGGATGAGGTCCTTGGACCAGAAGCCCGCAAATCCCGGGAAGCCGATAATCGCGAGGAACGCGAAAATCATCACGCATGCAGTAACAGGCGTCTTCTTGATAAGGCCACCCATATTGCGCATGTCCTGCTCGCCGCCCAGCGCGTGGATAACGGCACCGGCACCGAGGAAGAGGGATGCCTTGAAGAAGGCATGCGTAAACACGTGGAAGATGGAGGCATCGAACGCCGATGCGCCCGCGGCCATGAACATGTAGCCGAGCTGGCTAATCGTGGAGTAGGCAAGCACCTTCTTGATATCGTTCTGGAACAGGCCCGCGAAGGCAGCCCAGAAGGCCGTGAGGGCACCCACCACCAGGATGATGTTCAGCACATCGGGGCAGATGACAAACAGGTTCGAGAGACGGGCCACCAGGTACACGCCGGAAGTCACCATCGTTGCGGCATGGATGAGGGCCGAAACCGGAGTCGGACCCGCCATGGCATCGGGCAACCAGGTGAGCAGCGGAATCTGCGCGGACTTACCCGTGCAGCCGACAAAGAACAGGACGCAAGTGATGGTGAGCATCGGCATGATGAGCTCGACGTGACCGCCGGCAATCAGCATGCTGATGAAATGGTTGAGCATGTCGTAGTTGAGGACGCCCGCACCGCCGAGGGTGACGAGGCTGAGCATACCGAGTAGGAACCCGATATCGCCCACGCGGTTCACGATGAACGCCTTGTTCGCAGCCTTGCAGTTCTTGAGGTCCTTGTTCCAGAAGCCGATGAGCAGGTAGGAGCAGAGGCCCACGCCTTCCCAGCCGAGGAACGTAAGGAGCAGGTTGTCCGAAAGCACGAGCACAATCATGCTGAACAGGAACAGGTTGATGTAGGCGAAGAAGCGGGTGAACCCGCGGTCGCCGTGCATGTAACCGATGGAGTACAGCGTGATGAGCGTACCGATGCCGGTAACGAACAGCAGCATGATGCGCGAGAGGGCGTCGAACTGGAATCCGATATTCACCTTCAGGAGGGGAATGTCAATCCAGTTGCAAATCGTCTCGCGGAATCCGGAAGCGGGCATGTTGACGGCAAGCACCGTCACGCAGGCGAACGAAATCGCAGGGAGAATCACGGCGAGCGCGCCGATGAGGTTCTCGGGAGCGCCCTTCTTGTTGCCGGAAGATGTTACGGCAATCGCCCCCAGGATAATTGTTCCCAGCAGGGGGAAAAGCGGAATTAGCCACAAAGGAATATTCGTCATCGATTAGCCCCTCATGTTGGAATACGAATCCGCATCGATGCTTTCGCGGTTGCGGAAAATCAGGATGACCATCGCGAACCCGACGCACGCTTCGGCGGCGGCAATGGCGATGGAGAACAGCGGAACAATCTGGCCCGCGACGCTCAATTCGGCAGGGAGCGTCTTCGCGAAGCCCACGAAGGAAAGGTTCACCGCGTTCAGGGCGAGTTCAACCCCCATGAGCACGAAGATAATGTTCCTGCGCGTGATGGCGACCAGAATGCCGATGGCAAAAAGCGCAAGGGCAAGAATCTGAATGAAAATGGGTTGGAGTTCCATCAGTGATTATCCTCCGTATTTTCAGTTTCGATAGACCCGAGGCGCTTCTTGGCCATGAGCACGGCGGCAACCATGGCGGAAAGCAGCAAGAGGCCGAGGATTTCGAAAAGGATAAAGTAGCCAGGACCGGTCTGCGCCACATCGAAAAGCGTCTTGGACGTGAGCGCCACGGAGCCGCGGAGCGCCGTCGTATCGAAGGCGAGCGGGGCACGCACCAGCGCGAAGCCGACAAGGCCGGCAAGCACGATGACCGAGGGCAAGATAAAGAGCGACACCTTGTCGAACATCGGCGTCTTGGAATCGCGGGCACCGTTCAGCACCATGATGACGAACGTAACGAGCATCATGATAGCGCCGGCGTAGACCATGATCTGCACGACACCGAGGAAGGGGCTACCGAGAAGGCCGTAGATGCCGGCCAAGGCAACCATAGTCGTAATCAGAGAGAGCGCTCCGTAGAGCGGATGGCGGCTCAGGAGCACGCACACGGCGGCCCCGAGGGCAATCACGGCGAGAATGATGAAATAAATCAGGGCAAGCATTACTTAACCTCCATTCCCCAGACCTTGCGGGCCTCGGCGTTCTTGGTACCGCCCGGAGCCACCTGGCTCTGTTCGTCGTCGGGGTAATCCTTCGGATCCCAGGCGGTAAGGGTTTCGAGAGTCGCCACGAACTCGTCGCGGGAACGGTGCTCGAATACAATCTCCTTCGTATCCATGCGGAGCGCATCCACCGGGCAGGCTTCCACACACAAGCCGCAGAACACGCAGATCAAGTGGTCGATGTCGAAGCGCTTCACCTTCTTCTCGATGCGCGGGTCGTCACTGCGGGTCGCTTCGATGTAGATGCAGTGCGCAGGGCATGCCGCGGCGCACATGCCGCAGGCGACGCAACGCGGAGAGCCATCGGGCCTCTTCATCAGGCGGTGCTTCGCGCGGTAGGTGTTGCGGATCTCGGGCTGGCCTTCCGGGTACGAAATCGTCGGAAGCGTCTCGTAACGGAACAGGCCGCGGGCCGCATGCTTGAGAGTCGTGAACAAGCCACGCAGGGCTTCGAAAATATAGAGGCGTTCCACAAGGTTCATGGGCCTCTGTCTAATAACGCGCATTAGTTACCTCCTACAAGCTTCGCGATGACCGCAGTCACCACAAGGTTGATGAGGGCGATATTCAGAATAATCTTCCAGCCCAGGTTCATCACATGGTCGTAGCGGAAGCGCGGGAGAGTCCAGCGCACCCAGATCCACACCCAGCAGAACATGACGCTCTTCGCGACAAGCACGAGCAGGTGGATGAGCGCCGTACCGATTGCGGTAGCAAGGCTACCCACGGCAACGCCGTTCACGACCATATTGGCCGGATTGTAGAAGAACCAGGCAGCCACGCCGAGAATCGCGAGCACGGCAACCGCGGCCCAGGCGATAATCTTGTAGAGCTTGTATTCCTGGAGGATTTCCAGCTTGTTGCTCTGCTTGGAAACCGCGAGCTTCTTGGAGTAGCGGTGAAGCATGTGCAAGAAGGCGAGAGCGAGGAACACGAGCACGCCGCAGAGCACCGCAAGCGAGCCGCCCATGTGGGCCTGCATCGTCTCGGTCGTCACGAACGGCACCGAGTAGCCGCCCAGGAAGAGCGTCGCGATAAGGAAGCTGTTGATGCAGATGTGCGAGTATTCACCCATGTAGAACAGGCCGAACTGCATGGCGCCGTATTCGGTATGGTAACCGGCGACCAGTTCGGGTTCGCCTTCGGCGACGTCGAACGGGGCGCGGCCGGTTTCGGCGATGCTAGCAATCAAGAAGCAGAAGAACGCCACCGGCTGGGCAACGATGCCCCACACGTGATGTTCCTGCCAGTTCACGATATCGGTCAGGTTGAAGGAACCCGCGAGGAGCAGGATGCCCATCATCGAGAGGCCGAGGCACACTTCGTAGCTGATGGTCATGGAACTCGTACGCAGTGCACCGAGGAAGCTGTACTTGGACTTGGAAGCCCAACCGGCCAATACGGCGCCGTACGCGGAAAGCGACGAGAGGCCGAACAGCAGGAGCACGCCCACATCGGAATCGATGATGGAGCCCGCGATACGGACGGTCTGACCGCCCCACTCGAACACCATCGGGCCGAACCACGGAATGACGCAGGGAGAAAGGAACACGATGGCGAACGGGATTGCCGGAGCCACGTAGTAGAGCACCTTGTTCACGCCCGCGGGAGCGAACATTTCCTTGAAGAACAGCTTGGTACCGTCGCACATGTTCTGTACGTAACCGAGCAGGCGGATCTTGCCGAAATACGGAATCTTGATGTACGAGCGGTTCGGGCCCTGGCGGTCCTGCATGAAGCCCGCACCACGGCGTTCCATCGGGATCAAAAGAAGGATGTAGAGGACCGGCACGAAGCAGAAGGCGAACTTCGCTATCGTGATGAGCCATTCAATCCAGGTTTTGGATTCAATTATATCCATTATGCTTCACCTCCCTCGAGGAGTTTGCCTGTACTCTTGATTGCATCGTAGGTGAGACCAGCGAGGACCGGCGCATACTCGCCCGCCTTCTTGAAGGCTTCGCTTGCGCACTTGAACTCGCTACCCGCCATGTGGGAAACCACCTGGTATGCAGCCCAGAGATTCTCATCGGGGCAGACCGGGCAGGCGTTCAGTTTCTGCAGGATGTTCAGGCTGTTCACCATCGTGCCCTGGACTTCGCTCCAGTGGCGGATACCGATGGCGATGGTGGCCTTCTTCACCGTCTCGTCGTCGAACGGAGAGAGAGCCACGCGGCAGTTGATCTTTTCGAGCGTCGCAGCCGCAGCCGGGTCTTCGCCGAAGAGGTTCGCGTTCACGGTCAGGAGCGTCTCGAATTCAGAGGCGCGCTTCATGAATTCGGAAACATCGGCAAAGCCGAGGAGCTTCATGCCGGCGCGGTTAGCCACCGGGTCACCGCTCTTCGCGATACCGTCGGGAGCGTTCACCTTCAAAAGCGAACCGCCGAAGATTTCGGCGCGGTCACCGAGCGTTTCCTTGAGCAGGCGGAGCGCAGCGAGGTCTTCCATGGTGCAGGAGCCGCCCGCAACGAGGGCAATCTTCCCTTCACCGAAGGCCATCTTGTGAGCGCCCATCGCCGGGAGCCTGTTCTTGTCGAATTCCTGGAAAGCGAGACGGCTCGTGTTAGAGAGCCAGCTGCGGTTCACCACCGGGTTGCAGCGCGGCATCACACGGTAGATGTGGCCGTCGGCATAGTCGAGCCAGATGTTCGCACCGAGGGAATCGTCCATCGAAATCGTCGGCGTGTGGGAAAGGAGCCATACGCGCTTCTGGAAGCGGAAGTATTTCGCGGTCATCGCACCCACGGGGCACACGTCCGTCACGCACAGGTCGTATTCATGGTCGAGCTTTTCGCCCGGGAAGGTAGTAATGTAAGTGTGGTCGGCACGGCCGGCGAGCTGCAGCTGTTCGGAACCGGCGATGCTACGCATAAAGCGCACGCAACGGTCGCACTGCACGCAGCGTTCCTCGTCGAGCAACACGCGGGGGCCAAGGTCCACATGCTTGCCGCCACGGAGCTGACCCTTCGCATCGATAAACTGGTGCGCGGGATTGCCGTGGTAGTTCTTGCCGTATTCGGGGCGCATGCGGGATTCGTTCTGGCCCGCTTCCATGTAGTTTTCTTGCAGGGTGCATTCACCGGCCTTGTCGCAAATGGGGCAATCGAGCGGGTGGTTCACCAGCATGAATTCCTGAGTGGCCTTGCGGGCGTTCTTCACGCGGGCACTGGAGGCCGGCGTGTAGATTTTCATACCCGGAGAAACCGGCGTGTAGCATGCAATCACGAGCATGCGGCCACGCGGGCCTTCCTGTTCCACCAAGCACTGGCGGCAGTTACCCGATACCGGCAGGTAAGGATGGTAACATACGTGAGGAGTTTCAATCCCGACAGCCTTGAGGGCCTCGAGCAGGTTCGTATCGCCAGGCACCATCACCGGCTTGTCGTCCACGAAGATTTCCACCTTCGGGCTGTTCTCGGTCGGGAGTTTCGGCATGTTGTAGTAGTTACTCATATTATTACCAGAAAATTCCAGGACGATAGTTATCCTGAACACGCGGCTTGGCGTGGTCGGGGTTCTTTGCGATTAATTCATCGAAGTCGGCTCTGAACTTTGCGGTGTAGCTGGACACCGGGCCACCGAGCGAAATGGACAACGGGCAAATCGTCACGCCGCCAAAGCCGCCAGACAGGCTCTGCATCAGTTCCACGTCGCCGTCGTGGCCCTTGCCTTCCACAATCTGGTTCAGGATGCGGTGCAGAAGGCCCGTACCCTCGCGGCACGGAGTGCACTGGCCGCAGGATTCGTGGCTGTAGAAGTTGCCGAGCACGTTCAGGAGTTCCGCCATGTTGTGCGTATCGTTAATCACGATCATGGCACCCGAACCGAACATAGTCTTCATCGAGGCGAGGCATTCGTAGTCCATCGTCGCGACGGCGCATTCGCCCGCGTTCAGCGGAGCACAAGAAGAACCGCCCGGCAGCACGGCCTTCAGGTTCCCGCCAGCGACACCGCCGGCATATTCGTTAATCATCGTCATCATCGGGGTCCCGAGAGGAGCCTCGTACACGCCTGGGTTCTTCACGTCGCCGGAGATGCAGAACACCTTCGTGCCGCCGGCACGGGGCGTACCCATCTTGGCGTATTCGCTCGGATCGTGCTGCAGGATCCACGGGAGAGCCATGATGGTCTCGACGTTGTTCACGCAGGTCGGGGACTTCCAGGCGCCGCTAACCGCCGGGAAAGGAGGTTTGAGGCGGGGCTGACCCTTCTGGCCTTCAAGCGAGTTGATAAGAGCAGTTTCTTCACCGCAGATGTAGGCACCGGCACCGCGATGCACGAAGATGTCAAAGCTGAACTTCGTGCCGCAAATGTTCTCGCCGAGGTAACCGGCGGCGTAAGCCTGGTTCAAGGCCTTGTTGATGCTCTCGATGCAGGGCAGGAATTCGCCACGGCAGTAGATGTATGCCGCGCGGGAACCGAGGGCCCATGCCGCAATGATCAAGCCTTCGATAAGGCGGTGCGGATCTTCCATCATCAGGAAGTGGTCCTTGAACGTACCGCCTTCGCCTTCGTCAGCGTTCACCACGATGTACACGGGCTTGCCGGAATTGCGGGGCACGAAGCTCCACTTCATGCCGGTCGGGAAGCCTGCACCGCCACGACCGCGCAGGTTAGAGCGCTGCACGTAGTCGATGAGCTCGAACTGGCTCATGTTGAACAGGCGTTCCGAAATATTCGCGTAGCCGCCCAGCTTCTTGTAGACTTCGATGTCCTGGGCGCCCTTGCCGAAATTCGCTGTACAAACTTTTACACATTCTGCCATAATTACTTAGCCTCCTCGACCGGAGCCGGCTTCTGGGTGGTCACGGCTTCATTCGAAGGTTTCGCCGTACGTTCGCCGGAAGTGGCAATCATGCGGTACACGTCGCCGACCTTGCCGGCAGCGTCCACGAAAGCCTTGTCCTTCACGCCGGGTTCACCGACAGCAACCCAAGAAGAGCCGTTCTTCTTTTCCACCACGATCTTCGTGAACTCGGGAGCGCCCTTCCATGTGAGGGTAGCGCCGCTTTCATCGGCTTCGGCCTTCACGTTCAAAACCGGAGAAGGAGGAGCGTAGTCGGCAACCTGCGGCTTCGCCGTAGCGCCCGGAGCACCGGGGTGGCCGCAGTGGCCCTTCACGATACCGCCCAGCACGTCGTGCTTCGGCATGTCGTTCACATGCGCACGGCACCAGTCGATAATGCGGTCGATGCTCGCTTCGGTAAGAGTCGTGCCGCGCTTCATCTTGAGCTGACCATCGACCACGTCGGTGGCGAAGTCATCGTTCACCAGCATCATCGGGCCGTTTCCGCAGCTGCCCAGGCATTCCACCTGGAGCACGGTAAAGAGCCCATCGGGAGTGGTCTCGCCCGTCTTCACGCCGAGCTTATTTTCCACATACTTGATGAGCGGCTGCGCACCCTTGATGGCGCAGCTGATGTTGCGGCAGAACTGCAGCAGGAACTTGCCCTTCGGAGCGTGGTTGTACATCGTGTAGAAAGTCGCGACACCGAGCGCGTGTGCCGGAGCGCAACCGCAAACGTTAGCAGCCCAGCGGATACCTTCGGTCGGAACCCAGCCGAACACGCCCTGCACGAGCCACAGCACTTCGAGGAGAGCTCCCTGGCCCACCGGGTAGCGGCTGAGCAGGTCGGCGCAACGTTCCTTGATTTCGGGAGTGTCGAGCTTAGCGAGCACTTCCTTCGGCTCGGGCTGCGGCACGGCCTTGTTCACGTAGCCGAAAGTCTGGCCCGGATCCGGAAGCGCGTCGATAGACTGCGTCGGACCGTCGAACTTCAGGCGGTTATTGGAGACAAACTGAACAGCACCAGTAATGTGATCTCTCATCGGTCAAGTTCTCCAGCGATAATGTTGAGGCCCGAAAGTACGGCCATGGAGTCGGCAAGCTGACCACCTTCCACGAGGTCGTGGAATGCGGCAAACTGCGTGAGGCAAGGCGGACGCACCTTGATGCGGTACGGATGGCCCGAGCCGTCAGAAACAATCGTGAAGCCGAGTTCGCCGTTCGCGCACTCGCTCCCGCAGTAGTATTCGCCCTCGGGGACGCGGACGCCTTCGTACACGCTCTTGAAGCGACCGATAAGGCCTTCCATATCCTGGTAGGCGAGCTTGTGCGCCGGCACGCGGATGCGTGGGTCGACGATGTCGACCGGCCCTGGCGTAAGGCGCAACAGGGCCTGGCGCACGATCTTCACGGATTCCTCGATTTCGGCGAGACGCACCTGCAGGCGGTCGTTGCAGTCGCCCTGCGTGCCCACCACGACTTCCCAGTCGTAGGTCTCGTAATCGTAGTAAGGTTCATCCTTGCGCAAGTCAGAAGCGACACCGCAAGCGCGCAGGCACGGGCCCGTCCAGCCGTAGCTGATGGCCTTCTCGGCACTGATCTTGCCGATGCCCACGGTACGGTCGAGGAAGATACGGTTCCTATCCAAGCAGGCGTGCAAATCCTTCAGGGCCTTCTCGGTAGAATCGAGGGCGGCGAGCACGTCGGCCTCAAAGCCTTCGTAGCTGTCGCGGTAGAGGCCGCCGATGCGGGCATAGCTGTTGGTAAGGCGCGCACCCGTGAGCTTTTCCCAGATGCACATGATTTCTTCACGCGGGTTGAACGCGTACATGAACGGAGTCGTACCGCCCAGGTCCTGGAAGGCCGCAGCGACGCACACGAAGTGGTCGTTTATACGGGATAGTTCGTTCACAATCACGCGGAGCACCTTGGCGCGTTCCGTGATTTCCACGCCGAACATCTTTTCCACCGCACGGCAGAACGCGATGTTGTTCATGATGGCCGAGCAGTAGTTGAGACGGTCGGTATAGGGAATCACCTGCTGCCAGGTACCGCGTTCGACCATCTTCTCGAACCCGCGGTGCAGGTAGCCGATTTCTTCCACGCTCGCGACAATAGTTTCGCCATCCATGGCGGCCATGAAGCGCAAGCATCCGTGCGTAGCCGGGTGGCTCGGGCCCACGTTCAGGGGCATCAAATTCAGCTTTTCGCCATTCTTATCCAATACGATCATTCTTTGATACTCCCTTCCAAAAATTCGTTGTCGTTGGTCCCGACTTCCTTGCTACGCTGGACGACCTTGTAGCCGAGGTCTTCCAGGCGCTTCTCGAGGGCCGGGAGCAGGTAATCGTTGGTGGAGAGCCACTGGCGCTTCTGCGCAGGGTAATCCTTGCGGAGCGGGTGACCGACAAATTCAACGTGGTTCAACAGGCGGCGGAGGTCCGGGTGGCCATCGAACACAATCCCGAACTGGTCGTAGACTTCGCGTTCGTACCAGTTGGCGTTCGCGTACAGGCCGCACAGCGTAGGCACCTTCAGGCTATTCTCGGAGACCAGCACCTTAAGACGGAAGCGCAGTCCCGGGTTCGCAATGCTCTTGAAGGAATAAGAAACCGCAAAACGCGGGCCTTCGTGGTTCGGGTAAGTCAGGTAGTCGATACCCGCGATATCCACGAGCATGTCAAGTTTCACATCGGCATCGTCCTTGAGGAACTGCACCACGTTGCGCAGGTAGCCCGTGCTCACGATAGCGGTCACGCCCCACTTGTCGAGCGTTTCCCTCTTGGCACCAAATTTCTCTTCCAGGGCGGTGAAGATTTCTTCTGCAGTCTTCATCTTCTACTCCTTCCAGAACTGAGCTTTTTTCACAAGGTTCTGCTCTTTTTCCTTCACAAAACCCTTGAATTCCGCGACTTTCTCTTGGGCGAATTCCTGGGCGTTGGCCTTGGCCTCGGCAGTCTTCGCCTTGATCATCTCGAGCTGTTCCTTGACGCGCTCGGCACGCTGCTTCATGTAGGATTCGTCCTTGATCTTCTTCTGAAGGTCGAACATCGCATCGAAGAACGCCTCCGGACGGCTGGGGCAGCCGCCGATATACACGTCCACCGGGATGATGTGGTCGATGCCCGGAACCGTGCAGTAGCAGTCATAGAAACCACCGGAGCAGGCGCAGGCGCCCATCGCAATGACCCAACGCGGTTCAGCCATCTGCTCGTAAATACGCTTCAAGATCGGAGCCTGCTTGTAGGTAATCGTACCTGCAACCAGGAGCACGTCGGACTGACGCGGCGTAAAACGCACATATTCTGAACCAATGCGGGAAAGGTCGTAACGGCCCACTTCCGTACTCATGAATTCGATAGCGCAACATGCCGTACCATAAGGGAACGGCCAAAGGGAATTGGTCCTGCCCCAGTTGACTATAAAGTCCAGGGACGATGTTATGATGTTTGGCTTTTCTGCCTCAGCTGTCATAGAGGTACCTCGTAAAATTCGCGTGTAAAGATAGAAAAAAAACGCCAAAACTCGGGCGAAAATGCACCCAATTGGAGCATTACAAAACCATCACGATTTTGATACAGAAGCCCGTAATCTAATGACCATCAATGCGTTACGATACGAGTCCGTTCCAGCAGGCTATTGCCGGCATAGACAAGCACGCTGTAGGCCCCGCGCGGAAGCCCCGAAAGGTCGTGCGTAAGGGACTCACTTGCAAAGCGGAGCACGCAAAGAAGGTTTCCCTGCATGTCGAACAGGCGCACTATTTTTTCACCCGCGACGCGGGCAAAAACCTCGAGCGTACGGCCCGAAACAGCGACGCGCACCCGCGGGTCTACGGCGGGCGCGGCGGCAAGCGCAACCACCGCAGAAGACGAAGACTTCACACTACTGGAACTTTCCGCAGACGAGCTCGATTCTTCCGGACATTTTCCGAAGCTGTTGCCGGCATCGGGCGTGAAGCATGCCCGCTCCTTCCCGTCGAAAACGACATTGTAGATGCCCGAGATGCCCGACTTTCCACCGCCATTGACGAACGCAAAATCCTTGAAGTTCGCCCCCGACTTCACGATTTCTTTCACCACAACACGCTGGTGGTTCGGATCTTTGTTGATCGAGTTCTGGTCGACATACAGGCTCCGGTCATAATCGATATACCAGACAAACATCGCATCCTTATACTTGTCGCTGCCGCCCAGCTTGGAATCGAATTTCTCCGCCGGACGGTACTCCACTATGTAGTATTCGTCGGAATGATTCGGGTTCGTGACGGAATACGCCTGCATGTTCTCCAGCTTTTTCAGGCCATAGACAGCATCCTTCCCTGAAATCTCGGTCAGCGAGAGCCAGCCCATGGCCTCCCTCTCGAAAGCGGAATAGGCGGCAGGGATATTGCCCGCATTCCAACTCGTGCCGTTATACATCCCGAGCGACATGACGTCGTAATTTTCCGGCCCGGCAATCATCTGGCCTTCGCTAGTCTTGCTATAATGGTCCATCAGGCCCATCACATGGCTGAACTCGTGCGCGAAAATGCCCATCATGTTAATCTTTAAATTGCTGCTCCCGTCATCGTACTGCGCGATAAACAAGTACTTGTCGAAAACATACCCGTTGGACTTGTAGGTATACGAAAACGGGTCCGACACCGAGCCGTTCGCCGACATCTGGTACGCATGTCCCCAAAAGTTCCGGCTCTGCTTGAGCGCATCCTCTTCCATTCCGGGGAACAGGAATATGAACCCGTCCACATCCTTGCCGCTCGAACAGTACTTGTCCGCATTCGCCATGAAATCGGCGCGATGCGTCAGGGCTGTCACGCCCGCCGACAAGAAAGCCCCCTCGTCGAAATTATTGCCCGACCCGAAACTGGTCAGCGGAACTTCGAGCTGAATCGGGTACACATCGAAATGCGGGTTGAACTTACCGCCCGATGAATACAGGTAGTAATCGCGGAGGCTGCCGATATTGCCGTGCTTGCTGTAGCCCTCCTGGTTCAGGAAGGCATGGAATTCCGCGGAATCACCATACGCCTTGTCGGTCGTCCCCACAAGCAGTACCGGAATCCAGCGTTCGCCCGTCACCCACTTCTGGGGCTTGGGCCTCGCCTGCCGCGCAAGTTTACCGTCCTGGTTGTAGGCCATCACGGGAATGTGTTCGAAGTTCAATCCTTCCGCGATTTTTTCGGTATCGGGAAATCGCCCCCCGTTCTGTTCCTCGTACTTCTTCAAGGCAGCCTCGCGGTCCAGCCCCTCGAGGAAATCCACATCGTCCTTGCTGCGATCAACCGCATTTTTCGCGATTACGGAACTCGCCTGTCCCGAACCGTCCACATACACGTAGCTCCCATCACCATCACCCGTGACCAGGTAGCCGTCGACAGTTTCTGTATAATGAAAATGTTCGTCACCAAAATGGCGGATAGAAACAGAACTTCCGTCCCTGTTCTGCACTGTCTGCACCGACAAACTGGAAGGACGCGCGAAAGGCAGCGCAGCCAAGGCACAGACCAGAACGGCCACTATTTTTTTGCAGGAATTCATCATCATCAATATAAATAAATCCACCCCAAAAGAATCATTCAGAGAATGTAAAAGGTATGGTCACAGTGGTATTACCGCTCGTCACCTTGTTAAACTCCCAAGAAGCGACAGCGTCCTTGATCTGCTCATCGAATTTGTCGTAGCCGGTCGTGGACGATTCTATGGAAATACTTATCACCTTGCCGTCCGGAGCAATCGTGAACTTCAAGACCACAC
Source organism: Fibrobacter succinogenes (assembly GCA_902762305.1). Lineage (GTDB taxonomy): Bacteria > Fibrobacterota > Fibrobacteria > Fibrobacterales > Fibrobacteraceae > Fibrobacter > Fibrobacter succinogenes_I. The sequence goes on from CACWNW010000010.1 coordinate 56,607, forward strand.
GACCCTGGAACTTCCTTTTTTTCAGATGCTCATTGTAGACGAGACGCAATTCCTTCAAACGCAAGCGTACCACCGCCATAATATCACCAGAAGTCCGAACACCTTCTGCCCCTTTGTCAACGTTGCGATCGACAACGGACCCGTCGCCGTTAATGCACCGTTCGCTATCGCAAATTCCTCCGGCACGTTTTCCAGCGTTATTTTTCCCGTTTGCGAATTTTGAATAACATTCATCGAGAGCCGATTTCAAAAAGGAGTTGTATTCCGGAGACTCCCTGTTTTTTTGGTAATCGGCCTCGTATTTCAAATATTCGGATTCGCCGTATTTCTGCTGCAACCTACCAAGAGCACACCCGCAAACCTGTTCGCTTTCCATCCGCGTACAACTCTTCATGAACACGTTTTTCGTTTCCGCTGAATAAACTGTTTTTTCAGGCTTGCTCCCCTGCGTAGCAATAGACGTCACTCCGATTGCAATCAGAGCGACACCCACAAAAGCAAGCAGTCCAAGCATTATGTTATTGGAATTTCGCATAGTCCAAATATACACAAAAACACAGCAAAAACAATGTTCTCAAAAAATAGAAGTATTTTTAACAAAAAATTATATATTTGAGACGTGAGGCAATTTTTAGATATTTATCAGTTTACGCATTTCCGCAAGTTCTTGGAAGAATACCAGGCCGCCCGCGCCAAGGCGGAGCCCGGCTTTACCCGGACCGAAATCTGCAACCTGCTCGGGCTAGAAAAGAGCCGCAGTTACTTCGCCGATGTTCTCAGGGGCAAGAAGGTCTCCCCTCGCATGGTGGCCAAGTTCATCGAGATTCTCGAACTCGACAAGAAAGAGGCGAAGTATTTCGAGACGCTGGTGCAGCTCGACCAGGCGAAAAGCGATGCCGCCCGCGATGCAGCGATGCAGGAAATTCTGAAGCAGCACCCGAACCCGCAACACATCGTGAACGAGGACGCCTACGAATACTACAGCCGCTGGTACAACAGCGCGCTCTTCGCCATCCTCGATGCGATGGACGTGACCGACGACATGGCGCCGGTGCAAAAGCGCATATTCCCGAAGGTCCCGCTCGGCAAGCTCAAGGAATCGCTAGCCCTGCTGGAGCGGCTCGGGCTTGCCCGCAAGAACGAAGAAGGCTTCTGGAAGCCCACCAAGGAAAGCATCAGCAGCGGGCCGTACAACAATGCGGACCTAGTCAAGCAATACCAACTGCAGTGTTTCGAACTCTCGAAGCAAGCGCTGATGACACCCCCGAAGAAGCCGACCGTCATGAGCACGCTCACCTTCAGCATCTCGAGCGAGGCATACAAGAAACTCGAGGCGGAACTGCAGGAATTCAAGGCGAAGGCAAGGCGCATCATCGGCGAGGACAAGGAAAAGGCCGACGGCGTCTACCAGATGAACATCCACCTGTTTTCGAATTTGGAGTGACGTGGGAATGATGAAGTTGAAAAGCGTATTCTTTTTTAGCGCGGCGGCACTGCTGTCGCTGTTTATGGCGTGCAGCAACGGCGAAGATACCGCGGGCGTCTTGACCGAAACAGAGTCTGGAAAAACGGCAAGCCTCATGGTCCATGTGGAACCATCGGCATACACCCTTGTTGATTTCCAGAGCGAAGAAAAAGCGGCCGCGGCCAGCACTCAACTGTACCTCATTCGAACCATCGACAAGCGAAGTGTAGTCGTCGATTCTGCCGCACTAGACAGCAACGATTGCGCCACAATCAAGGTTCCTCTCGATTCCGATTTCAGCATTATCGCATACAATTCCAAAACCGTCTCACACCACATCCAGACTGCGATTGTCACCAAGGCAATGCTCGAATTCCGAGATGTCCTTACGGATGAAGGCCTTACCGAAGACACCGTAAACCTAAGCCTGCAAAGTTCTTCCACCATTCTGCTTTTCGCAAACGCTATCAAGCTTTCCTTGGGCGACTCCGTATGCGTTTCAGGAACCTTCGCCTGCGGAATTTACGACCAAGCCGCGCAAGATTCCGGATTCATCACCATCGAAGGCATCCCGGCCCAGACTCCTTACGAAACCTATGTAGATTACAAACAAATCGAGGTCATAAGCAACGGTTCCGTCACTACTGATTCTATCGGTTGGAGAGTCTTTCCTGGCGAAACGAGAAACGCCACCAAGGGAATCGTCATCGAAAGTGCAAGGGAAATCAGCTACACGCTTCCCCAAATTCCCTTATTGGATAGTCTAGGGGACAAGCGCCTTGACTCGTTGATTGCGCCTTTCAGGCGAGCTAAAAACAATTACGACGATATTATCTGCGCCTTCGGGAGTATTTTCGGACATTCTTTCATGGATCCCGAAAAAAGGGAACTTCCTTATAGCGGCATTCAAAAGAGCGCCGATTCCGTCACCTACTGGGTCACCTTGCCTCCCCTCGAAGATTCAGTTCAGATAACTTATATCGAAGGCGAAATCAGTCCGCAAATCGATTCACCGTCCGACCGTGTGAATCGCTACGGCAATATGAAACCCAACGATTCGCTGGAAGGTGGTTACTGGAAAGGGGATTCATATATCGAGAGCCTTTTTTCCGAAGATTCTAGCATAGCCATCAGTTTCTGGATTCAAGCGGACAGTGCCGATTCCAGCAAGATAGACTCTACGGAAGAAGCCTCCGACATCATCCTGTCCGCGACAAACGAAGGCGTCGGCCTTGAAATCGGACGCTGCACTTCCGACAAGGAAGCGGCCTGCATCAAAATTTACAACGGCATCGATACCGCCTCGACGGATTCCGTCAATTACGGCAAAGCAAAAATCCTAGACGGACAAAAGCACCACATGTCGCTTGTCATCCACAAAAAACACCTTACCATCGTCATCGACGGCAACACGATTCGCGACACAGACCTGAAGCTTTCGCAGCAATTCTACACGCTTCAAAAAATCAAGATCGGGAACTACGCACTCGACAATTTCTTGCTCTATTCCTTCGGCGACTACATCCGCAAACCCGAAGACAAGGACTGGACCCGCCTCAAGGCATGGCTCATGGCCTTCTACGAATTGCAAAAACAGTAGACATTCATCACCCGATGTCACCCCGGACACTTCATTTGTCATTCCCGACTCACGCAATATGTCATCCCCGACTAACGCAATGTGTCATCCCCGACTTGGTCGGGGATCTCCTTTTTTATTATATTGTTTTACAATGAAGAAACTCGTTCACGACCGTAAGATCTGCCTCGCCTGCGCGGGCTGCGTGGGCATTTGCCCCAAGATGGCGCTCGACATGTTCGGGCTCGACCTGCAGATTGATTCCGAAAAATGCATCAAGTGCGGCATCTGCGTAAAGGGATGCCCCGTCGGTGCGCTAAAGATTACGGAGGTGGACAATGCTTGATTCCCGTTACGATGTCGTGGTGATTGGCGCCGGGCCCGGAGGCTCCGTTGCCGCAAGGAACCTCGCACGGGCGGGGCACAAGGTACTGCTTCTCGAGAAGCGCGAACGCATCGGCTTCCCGGTGCGCTGCGGGGAGGCGAGCACTACGCTGGCCGACCTCCAGACATTCGGCCCCATCGACGAGAGCTGTATCGAAACAATCATCAACGGGCTTTTCATCTATGGCCCGAACGGCGTGAACATCGAAGTCCCGAAACCGAACACGGGCATCATGCTCAACCGCGAAATCTTTGACCCGTGGCTCGCAAAGCTTGCGGCCGACGACGGCGCCCAGGTAGAGACCTGCGCACGCGTCGAGTTCGTGGGCGATGTCGAAGGCGACACACGCATGGTCCGGGTCGTCCTCGGGAAGGGCGACGGAAACGGCAGTGTCACCGAGACTGGCACGCAGGAAATCTTCGCGAAGATGGTCATCGCGGCCGACGGCGTAGAAAGCCGCATCGGGCGCATGGTGGGCCTCGACTGCGGGCAGAACCCGCGCGAGACATGCACCGGCGTAGACATCCAGGTACAGGGGCTCCTCACAAAGCCCGACTACCTCACCTTCTGGCAGGGCCACGACTTTATCAACGACGGCTACATCTGGAGTTTCCCGAAACAGAAGTCGAACGTCACGAACTTCGGCGCAGGCTTCCTAGCCGCGAACAAACACTCGGGCAACATCCTCGAAGTCACGATGGAATGGCTCGAGAAACTCTTCCCGGGGGCAAAAATCAACCACACCGTCGGCGGGCTCGTGCCCGTTTCCAGCACGCTCAAGAACTACACGCTCGACCGCCTGGCCCTCGTGGGCGACGCCGCCCACCACACCAACCCGCTCACGGGTGGTGGCATCGCTGCCGCGATGAGGGCCGGCCGTTTCTGCGCCGAATATGTGGACCAGGGCCTCAAGGCGACCTCCGGCGAAGCTGCCGCACTCAGCCAAAAATTCCTCAAGCAGTACGAAAAGCGCTGCCACAGCCAATTCGGCAAGACGCACGATTTCGAGTACAAGTTCCGCAGGTTCCTGCTCGCCATCAACCGCGAAGAACAAATCGGGCTCTACAAGGTGCTGCAGGGATTCGCCCTGAGCGGGTACAAGAAGAGTGCCTTCCTCAAGACGCCCATCCAGACAATGAAATACCTCGTCAAGTTCGCAAAGTTCAAGTAAACGGCCTTCGGGCGACCTTCCGTTTGTCGCCAATCACAATAACGGCCCTCTCAACGCCCAAGGTGACGAAAAATATTGCACCTGGCGGTTCCATATGGTATATTCTTTTCAATAACCTATGGATTCTGTCAAACCTCAAAAGAGCCTGTCATGAATAAAAAGAACGGTTTCACCCTCATCGAAATCATGGTGGTCATCGTCATCATGGGCATTCTTGCTGCAATTGCCGTACCCAAGCTTTTCGGCATGATGGCAAAGGCGAAAGCCTCCGAAATACCCATGGCGGCAGGTTCCTATATCCACCTGCAAGATGCCTATTTGCACCAAGGGCGCGGCGTAGGCACTTGGGAGGATATCGGCTACAAGTCCCCCGGTAACGGAAAGACCAATTCTTTTGAATACGGCAACTGCCTCCCAGAAAAGACTTCGAACGAAGAGAATGTCAACAGCTTCATCGGTTGGCATGCAACAAATCTCTCCAGCCTCAACGACTGCGCCGTACGCAGTTCCTGGGGTATTGTTATCACACCCGACAACCAAAATAGAGCCTATTACAACCAGGTCGTGTCATCAGCGGAATGCGCCATGCTCACCAACAACTGGGCAATCGGCGATATCAACGGAAGTTCCTGCACTGTGGGAACAACGCAAGTTGCACAGCAAGATTCTGATGGCAACGACTGCGCACCGGGCAACGGAAACGGAGCCGGCCTCAAGAACGCATACGGTCAACAGAAAAAATGCAACGATAGCGCCAGCCACCCCGGCAACAGCAACAACGGGAATGGCAACGGAAACGGGAACGGCAAAAACAAGAACAAGAACTAATAGCCGTTAAAGCCAAAACAAGACCTTATTCCAACTTGGAGTAAGGCAAAACGGAATATTTTTTCCGGTCCCCCAGACCCCTTCCCCCCTCAAACATTATATTTTTCTTACAGCCCGCTTTCCGACGGTTTCGGGAAGGAGTTTTCTTATGCTGAAAAAGAACGGTTTTACACTCATCGAAATAATGGTCGTCATCGTCATCTTGGGCGTACTCGCGGCGGTAGGCGTGCCCAAAATGTTCGGCGTCATCGCGAAGGCCAAGGCATCGGAAGTTCCCGTCGCCGCAGGCACCTACATAAGCCTGCAGAACACCTACCTGCACGAAAACAACGGCGTAGGCAGCTGGCAGAATATCGGCTACGGAGCGCCCGACGGAGGCAAGACCGAATATTTCGAATACAAGGGCTGCATCCAGGGGACAATTCCCTTCTCGGTTGCCGAGCCCGGAATGCCGGGGTGGATCGCGAGCAACATCACGAGGCTCAATTCCTGCAAAAGCGGAAGCACATGGGCAGTCATCATCGACCCCGCGGGCGAACACGCGATCAGTTACCAGCAGCTCGTTTCCTCAGAAGACTGCGCCATGCTGACGCACAACTGGGATGTCGGAAGCATAACCGAAGGAATGTGCGAAGCCACGGCCGAACTGCATAAGGCAACCCCCAAGCCCCCAGAAGACGACCCCGAAGAAGAGGAAGATGACGACAGCTCAGAGCCGGAACCGGGAAGTTCCCCGACCGGGCCCGCCAGCAGTTCCAGCGCCAAGTCATCGCAGAGCCAGGGCGACTGCGAAGCGCTCTCCAAGGCCATCAAGAACGAGAACGGGAACAAATTCGGCTGGGTATGCGTCTCGGAATGCGGAACGTTCGCTCCTCCGGGAAAAGCCCGTAACAGCGGGTTTACCGGCAATTACCAAAAAAAGAAGAATTCGTCAACTTGCGAGAAAACGACTCCCGACAATGGTTCCGGAGAAAGCGGCCAAGACAACAGCAATAACGGCAATTCCTCGGCAGCCCCCCAGAGTTCCGCCTCGAACAGCGGAAGTGCAGCCAATACCGTCGAAAGCAGCAACAGCGCAAGCGGCGGCAGCGGCAATGGCGGGAACGGCGGCGGCACCGAAGGAAACGGTGGCGGGAACGGTTCGCCCAGCGGGACAAGCAACGCGCAGCAAAATTACAGCACCACGCAAGTGAACGGGACAAGTTCGAGCACGGCACCGACCATAACGGACCAAAGCGGCAATCCCATTTCTGCAGAGGATTACGAAAATATTCCCGACGAAGTCTGCACCACGAAGATTACCGGAAAAGGGTGCCAGCACAACAGCACCATTCCCAAATCCGAATGCGAAATATACAACACAAGTACCAAGATCTGCACAAAGAAGAAATCTTCTTAAGACAAATCTTCCTGTAACAAGCGCCAGGCCGGATTCCGCTAAAGCAGTTCTTCCGCGTTCGAACTCGACAGCACGCGGTTGTATATGATGCGCTTGCCCTTCGTGCCGTCGGTAGCGCACACATGTTCAAAAGGCGGCTTGAGCATCGAGGCCACGAGATGAGCCGCGACGGATTCCGCAAACACCGGGCGGATTCTCGCAGGCAGTATCGCCAGATGCCTGCCGAAAATCTTCTGCATAAGTTCTTCGCCGAATCGCTTGTCCTTGTGCTTGCCGAGCAGTAACGACGGCCGCACGAGCGTGAGCGCCTCGAAGTTCATCATCGTGAGGCCTTCCTCAAGCATTCCCTTCAGGCGGTTGTAGAAGAACGGCGAATGCGTATTCGCGCCCTGCGCACTCACGCACAAGAAATGCCTCACGCCCGCCTTCTTCGCGACAGCCGCAAGCGATAGCGGGAGCCTCACATCGATTTTTTCCTGCGCGGGCTTGCTACCCGCCTGCTTGATGGTCGTGCCGAGGCAGCATATCGCAGCATCAAGGCCCGCAAACTTCTCGCGCAATGTATCCACATGTTCAAAGTCGACCACCTCGAAGTCCACCTTCGCAGCACCTTCCAGGATTCCGTATTCCGACAACGCTGGCACACTACGCACCGGGCAATACACGCGTTCCACCTGGTCAAGACGCACCAGGAGTTTCAGGACATTTTTTCCGATAAGGCCGGTCGAACCGAAAAGCGCAACTTTCATACCGTAAATTTAGTCCTTTACGCAGCGGACAGAGTTTCCAAAACCCCGTCCCCTATAATTAAAATAAGGAGCATTATCAGCATCGACCAAATTCATCTCGCAAAGTTCCTTGTTCGCATTTTCCGTAGAACCCCAAAAGCCAGTACCAACAGTCTCTTCAGAGAACCCCGCACCATCTCCCGTGATTCCCCCGTCAAACCATACCCCGGCAGGCAGAGCCGAAAAACCGAAAGCATCCGAACCATTGCCACCGTCATTCCAACCGCTTTTCGATTTCAATTTCTCGCCCGCGATTTTTTCGCCGCCGACAGTCTCTATCAAAGCCTTGAATTCATCCATACTGGGCAAGTGCCAGCCCGCAGGACACGCCTTCAACGCAGTATCCCTCGTGTAAAGGCGACCATATTTTTTGCAGTTGCTAGTGTCATTGTTGTAACAATAGCTGTCCGCTATTTCGTAGTTTAAATTCTCCGCCATCCAGGTCTGCGTACCAATTTGCACAGTCTTGTACGTCTTGCCATCGCGCGGATCCTTCAATACATTCTGCGCCCCGTCGCACCCGACAAGAGCAGCCGCCATCAGCGCAATCAAGATGAAAACTAGCACTCGCCCCACTGCTAGTCCTTTACGCAGCGGACAGAATAGCCGTTATCTTTATCGCCATATTCTAGGCCAATTCCGCCATACTTGTATTCAAAAGAGGCGAGATGCACTTTTCCTCCTTTATTCCTGCTTATAAACACCTCCGAGGACGTCCAGAAAAGCGCCTGTTCACCCTCGCCTCGGTAATCGCTATGTTTTTTCGATTCATACTTTTCATCAGCATGCAAGTAATGAATCTCTCTCAGAAGATTAAGAATTGCCTTACTATTTAGCCTGTCGCTCACCCTGAATCCCGTCGGTAGCACAGAGAACCCGAACAAATCCGTTCCCTTCCGTTCGCTTCCGCACCTCAAAAGAATCTTGCACATCGGTCCCGACGAGTCGACCACACTTTTCCATCCCGTCCTGGATTTGAGCATGTCGGCGGAAACCGAATCATTGAACACTTCATGGCTCAGTTCTATTTTCAAGTCCAGAATTTCCTTATAGCTCGGCAGATGCCAACCGGCTGGGCAGGCATCCGTTGCTGGCTCCCATTTATAAAGGCGGCCATACTGGAAACAGGTCAGTTCGTCATCATCGTAGCAATAGCTTCCTTCCGTCCTGTAATTCAGGTTTTCCGCCATCCACGTCTGCTTGCCTATGACAACCGTCCTGTATTTTTGCCCGTCACGTTCATCCGTCATAATCCCACTGCGATAATCCGTCACGTTATAATCCGTTACAAGTCTAAAATCATCCATCTTAAATTTTACCGCATTTTCAACTTTTGCAGGCGACGGTTCCTTGGTCTTTTTAGCAGGTTTGTCCTTGAAGCAACGGACGGCACACCAATCCGGACCTTCAAAGAAGTCATCTTCGGTATAGAAAGAGTTGTAGCTCGCCTCATCCATCATATTCTCAATTGTCATGGCATACTTGAAATTGCTTTCAGAATCAAACCCGTCAGAACTCCAGAAGCACACATTCTCGCCGCGATCGCTTTCGGGCAAGGCGGTAAACGAAAATGCATCTATGCCATTGCCATCCGTCATTATGCTTTTCCTTCTAGTTCTTATCGGTTTTGTACTCACATAATGGTCGCTTTCCCAAACATGCCAATGCCATCCTGTCCTGGATTTTAGCATTTTGGCAGCGGTCGATGACCCGCCTACATTTTCAAACAACGTAAAGAACTCTTTCATTTTCGGCAAGCGCCATCCTGACGGGCAAGCGTCTTTTGCCGCCCCCCAAGTGTAGAGGCGCCCGTACTTGTCGCAATTACTCGTGCTATCTTCGTAGCAAGCGCTACCATCTGCCTCGTAATTCAGGTTTTCCGCCATCCACGTCTGGTCGCCAATAGTGACCGTCCTGTAGGTCAAACCATCACGAAAGTCCTTTATATGCCCATTACGGTAATCCGGCATAATATAATCCGGAATAAACTTGACAAACCCTTTGTCTTTCTTGAAAGAAAAAGGCTCCGCAGATTCATCCTTGACACAGCGAACGTTATACCAGGAATCGCTAATCCTCGGCAGGCTACCTGCATAGTTTATAAACACACTGTCGCTATAATAACTCAGGCTTACATAGTATATAAAGTTGTCATCTCCCTCGGAAATCCAGAAGTTCGCATCCCAGCTCCTCCTGATATCGGGACTGGCAGAGAACGAGAACGCATCCGTGCCGTTGCCAGCCGATTCCTCGCCCGACATGTCGCGCCAACCATGTTTTGACTTGAGCATTTTCCCTGCGACCGACTTCCCGCCCACGGCTTCGAACAACGTCTCAAATTCGCTTTTACTCGGAAGATGCCAGCCCGCAGGACATGCGATCATTGCACTTTTCCATTCGTACAGCTGCCCTTCCCTGGCGCAAGCAGCATAATCGCCCCCATAGCAACGGCTATAGTCTGCTTCGTAATCCAGGTTCTCCGCCATCCACGTCTGCGAGCCGATTGTGGCTGTCTTGTAGACGTGGCCATCGCGCAAATCCATGAACGAGCCCGTCACGGCGGAAGTCGCCGCCACCGCAGCAACCGCCATCAGCGCAACCAAAACGAAAGTCAACCTCTTTGACATGTTTTAAATATACGATTTATGCCTTCAAAAAAAATTTCACACCTCAAATTCCTACTGATAAATCACTGATTTAAGCGATTAATCACCCAATTACAAAATCCGCTGTTGCCGTTTTTCGTTCAAAATCAACGTTTCCATGCTTGGCACGATTCTTGCAAATATATAAGAAGAATTTTTCACCTTTCAACTATTGACAATATGTCAAATCTGATATATATTTTATGAGTCCGAAACACAAACCTATAGTCTGGCTGCACGAGCAGCCACAAACGCCACCACTATCTCAAAAAGCGAGGATAGAAACAGGATATTTACTACGGTTGCTGCAGTCGGGGATAACTTTGTCGCTACCACAAAGCCGTCCGATGCCATCCATAGGAGCTCACTGCCATGAGCTTCGAATTCGTGACGAAAACAAAAACTGGCGCTTATTTTACCGCATAGACACAGATGCAATAATCGTGATTCTATGGGCAGAAAAGAAAACGGCAAAAACACCTGACGAAGTAATAGACCTATGCCACAAGCGATTGAAATCTTACGATGCGGAGGACTGATTTATGGATAAGCTGAAGAAAGAAAGATTGAAGAAGAAGGGTTGGAAAATCGGGGACGTAGACGAATATCTCGGGCTAAGCCCCGCCGAAATGGCGATTGTCGAGATGAAGGCCGCTCTGGCAAAAGCGCTCATCGCCAAACGGAAGGCTTGTGGCGAAACACAGGTCTCCGCCGCAATCCTTGCGAAGACGAGCCAGTCACGATACGCGAAGGTGGAACATGCCGATTCGAGCGTCTCGCTGGAACTGATGATCAAGATGTTCTTTGCCCTAGGGGCAACCAAGAAAGAACTGATTAGGACGCTGTCGGCGTAGATTTCTATCTTTTTCACCATGGCATTCTTCACGAGATCGAACCTTGACGACCTGCGGCGCGAAGCGGACCAGCTTTCCATCTGCGTCGAGCATTTCCTGTACGCCTCCGAAATCGTGCCCGAGTGGGACGAGAAAACGAAGGGATTCTACGATAACTGCATCGAAAAGTGCAACGGCAGGCTCAAGGCAATCCACTTCCTGATGGAAAACATCCGCACGCAGAAAGAATCGGCCCCAGAATCCGAGGAACCCGACAAATCGAATGACTAAACTTTCGGAAATAAGGCTTACGAAGTTTGGCTGGTTCCTTACAATCGGTTGCTTATTTCCCATAGTTTTTTTTATTCTTGCTCCATTTCTCCTATGGGGTTTATTAGAACTTAATGCTATTTGGGAAGCCAAGTGGACTTCCTTTTCGTTTGAAAAAAAGACGTATTGGGTTGACAACGTGTTTGGGTTTATGGGGGTGGAAGAAATAGCAATAGAAAACGAAAACACCTTCACCCTATTTGGAGCTTCGGATTCCACATCGAAAGAAGAGCCTCACCCGATAGCCATACGAACGACAGATGGCGGTAAAAATTGGAAAACAACAAAAGATTCCATAAACTTTCGTTACTCCCAATTTTTTCACAGGGGCGACAGCGTTTTCATGGTTCGCTATCTAGATACAAAGTATAGAGGAGAGCATCCCGTTTATGTTTCTACTGGCGATTACAAGAAATGGGAATATTTCGGGAATACTGAATACTCAGGTCTTGGGTACGCAAGAGTGAAACAAGAAGACTCTTCTTTTGAAGGGAAATCGTTCTTGCTAGAAAAAGAAAACATGACTGACCATATTTTTGAAGTCGATTGCCAAAGTTCGGGAAAAAAATACGCCCAAAATGACGAGAACTGGATTATCTGTGGATACGACAAACCTTCTTCATCGATTCATGAAGTCCGTATTCTGCATAAACTCAATGGCGAGTACAAGATACACAGCTCTTTCCCGAACAAGTGGCATATCTTCACAACCATTGGAATGAATCCACGCGACTTCTATGTCGAAGACAATTTGTTTGTAGGACTCCTGAAATTCCAAGTGGGCGACGCTGGCGTGGACTGCCTCCACTACTTGTACTATAGTACTGACAGCGGAAAAACATGGCACAACAGGAAACTTCCGCAATTTTCAGAAGAACGCCTGTTGGTCACCGAGGACAAGATTTTCATTCTTGGCTTAGACGAATACTCGCAAAAGGGTCGGATACTTGTCTCCATCCTCACGATGCCGAAACCCAAAAGATAGATGCATAAAATAACTACAGCTATTGCGATTTTGGTTCTGGCCTGTTCCGCATATTCGTGGGATGACACCTTCCCTGTTTACGTGAACATTACGAAAAAGCACATGGACATTGGCGCCATGGGCGGCCACATGCCTGATATTTTCTATACAACACTGCTGGATCGTTATGGTTCGCGCTATGTCGTTCTGCACAAGGAAGACGAGGATGACCCCGGCCGCATCGTGTGGGCCTTGTATTCCGAAAATAACGGCATGTTGGATAGCGTGATTGTCGATGAAAAAGGCAATCCCTACAAGTCGGTTGGCGATGGTGCTAACGGAAGGATTCCGCCCCCATTAGAAGAAAAACTGAAGCATCGTCATTTGGAAAATGTTGTTGTCGCACCCTTGTCCGTTTTTGACGCAATTGCCGTTGACTTGGAGAATTGCAATAGCGATCATTGCCCGTTGTGCGATCACACCATGGTTACTTTTGTTTTGGAACTCGATAGTGATAGAAAAAGTTTTATTCGACGCCTTCAGTCCTATGAGCCTCTATTGCAACGGGCGCGCAAGGCCGGATTCTCAGTCATTAATTTTGCCTTACTTTGCGGTGAAATGTCTTGCGGCGATTTGACGCTCTTTCAGGAGATGTTCAATTCTGTTGGTCTAGAAATGCCTCCACCTCCCAAAAGCAAGAAACTTACCCAACCTCCCAGCACAGGTGGCGACGTATTAAGGCCTTTAAAAAATACCGACAAAGACTTTGATAAAGTGCTAAAAGAAGTGCTAAAAGAAATTGAAAAACTCGGCACAACCAAGGTGAGGCGAAAAAAGCGCTGAACTCCCCCTCCTTTGCCCCCATCGTCAAGATTTCGGCCGCTCATACCAATAATCTAGTACGACATCTCCGTTTTTAAGCCACCAATCCCAAGCTTCATTTCTATTGGCTGATTGGGTTTGCTTTTTTGTTTTTTCGTCAGAATTATCGCTAGATCTATATAATACGCTCACGACTGGCTTCCCGACTTCATCCCACTTTTTCCAGCCGGTTAGATGTACATCCATTTTACAAGAATCATTTCTTCTCAACAATCCGTTTTTATCCCACTCCTTCCAAGCTCCATCCGGTTTGCCCGATTTATAAGCGCCTTCAAAACCCAACTGGCCATCGGCATACCAGACTTTCCACACACCGTCCTTTTTGTGAGACCTGTAATTCCCTTCAAACACCAGTTTTCCATTGCTATACCATCCCCTCCACACGCCCTCACCTTGACCCGCTTTATAGGACTTTTCCACTTTCAGCAATCCATTTTCATATCGGGTTCTCCATATGCCGTCTTTACGGTCAGATACAAAATTTCCCTCTTTTTTCAATTGACCATTTTCGTACCATTCTTTCCAAATACCGACCTTATCTCCTGATTCATAAGTTCCTTCTTCTTTCAATTGCCCATTTGCATACCATTCTTTCCAGACTCCGACACGATCATCCGACTTGTATTTTCCCATTTCCTTCAGTTGACCATTCTCATGCCACTCTTTCATAACACCATCAAGCTCATTAGATTTAAAATTCGTTTCTTCCTTCAATTGCCCATTTGCATACCATTCTTTCCAGACACCTATTCGTTCATCCAATCTGTATAATCTTTTTTCCCTCAGCTGACCATTCTCATACCACATCTTCCAAGTGCCATCAAACCCACTCGGTTTATAACAAATTTCTTCTTTCAGCTGACCATTGGCGAACCACTTTCTCCAGACACCTATTTCTTTACTGGACTTGTATCTTCCCATTTCCTTCAGTTGACCATTCTCATACCAAGTTTTTCCCAAGCCGTCTTCTGCTCCGGCTTTGTAATGTTTTTTCTCCTTTATTTGCCCGTTCTTATACCAAACCTTGCTATTGCCATCAAGCTTACCTGATTTATAATAAAGTTCCTTCTCTATTTGTCCATTCTCATACCACTCTTTCCAAACACCGACCTTGTCTCCTGATTCATAAGTTCCTTCTTCTTTCAATTGCCCATTTTCATGCCAAAATTTCCATGTACCATCTGCTTCACCCGATTTATAATAAGATTCTCTTTCTAGCTGTCCATTCTCATACCATGTTTTCCACAAGCCGTCTTTTACTCCGGTTTTGTAATGCTTTTCCTCCTTTATTTGCCCGTTTTCGTACCAAGCTTTCCAGACACCATCATACTTACCCGATTTATAATAAAATTCTCTTTCTAGCTGTCCATTGTCATACCACTCTTTCCCCGAACCATCTCCGACAAGATCTTGTTCAAATTCTCCCGTCTCAATAAAATGCATAAAATCACTTAAGGATTTTTTTTGAAAAAGATCAAGAATTCCATGTAACGGACGATTTTTTTTCGGCAAAAGCCAAAGACTATCCCTGCCTTCAGAAAAATTTTCTTCCCATTTAGGATTACCATTTAGATACCAGCTTTTATAGGAAAAGATTTTCTCTTTCCTGTAATCGATCAACTCTTTTTGTTGACCATTTTCGTACCAGGTTCGCCAGATGCCGTCTTTCTTTTCGGACTTATAAGGGCCTTCCGTTGCCTGCTGTCCATTTGCAAACCATTCTTTCAAGACATAGCCTTGCGTATCGGATTCATAATACTTTTCCGATTCCAGCTGTCCCGCATCGTTCCATCTTTTCCAGGCGCCCTCTTTCTTGCCTGCTTTATATGCGCCCTCAAATTCCAGTACGCCATTTGCATACCAGCTTTTCCAGACACCATCCGGCTTATCATCCTTATATAACCCCTCTTCCTTTTTCTTCCCGTTCAGGTACCAGAAGGTATATATCCCCTCTTTTACAAAAAGGTCCGAATCTTCTATTTTCCGATACGTTGTTCTGGATTTCAGTTTGCCTTTGCTGTAATATTCTTCGCGTTTCTCAAAACCATCGTTGCAGGCGGCGAGGAAGAATGCAACGACAACAATTAAAGCAATGGGGAAAGATATTTTGGATTTCATAGCTATACTCGTTTATTTTAAAATAACACTTTAATCCTTCAAAAAACAACACCAAAACCCCTCTTTTAGCCCCTTTTTCCCCCGCTTTCATTAAAATCCTTTTACATACGGGCAAGTTTTTCTAGATTTTAGCCCTGTAAGGACTTCGGGTCACCCGAATCAGATTATAAACCATAAACCCATAGGCTTAGTCATGGCAAAAGCAATCAAGAAAGCAGAAGAAGTCGAAGTGCTCGGCACCGATGCGGAATCTTTCCGCAAGGCGTTCACCGACCACATCCACCACACGCTCGCCCGTAACAAGATGACCGTGACCGACCACGAGAAGTTCCTCGCCGTCGCTTACGCCGTCCGCGACCGCCTCGTCGACCGCTGGATCAAGACGCAGAACACCTATTACGAGAAAGACGTCAAGCGCGTCTACTACCTCTCCCTCGAATTCCTCATCGGCCGTACGCTCGGCAACTCCGTGCTGAACCTCGATGTCGAAAGCGCCGTTACCGAAGCGCTCGACGAAATCGGCATGACGCTCGAAGAACTCCGCGAACAGGAAGTCGACGCGGGTCTCGGTAACGGTGGCCTCGGCCGCCTCGCCGCCTGCTTCCTCGATTCCATGGCCACGCTCGAACTGCCGGCCACCGGTATGGGTATCCGCTACGAATACGGTATGTTCAGCCAGAAGATTGTGAACGGCGAACAGGAAGAACAGCCGGATAACTGGCTGCGCCTCCCGAACCCCTGGGAAATCGCCCGCCCGGCCAACGCCATCAAGGTCCCGTTCTACGGCTACGTGGTAAGCTGGATGGACGACAAGGGCAGGCTCCACAACCGCTGGGAAACGAAGGACTACGTGCTCGCCCTCCCGTACGATACTCCGATTCCGGGCTACAAGAACAACACCGTGAACAACCTGCGCCTCTGGAGCGCGAAGTCCACCGACGACTTCGGCCTCAGCTACTTCAACAACGGCGACTACATCGCCGCCGTGCAGGACATGGAACTTTCCGAAACCATTTCCAAGGTGCTGTACCCGAACGATTCCTCCATGAACGGCAAGGAACTGCGCCTCAAGCAGCAGTACTTCCTGTGCTCTGCCTCCCTGCAAGACATTATCCGCCGCTTCAAGAAGCTGCACAACAACGACTGGAAGCTCTTCCCCGAGAAGGTCGCCATCCAGCTGAACGATACGCACCCAGCCATCTCGATTGCCGAAATGATGCGCATCCTCCTCGACATCGAGGACATGGAATGGGACGAAGCCTGGGACATCGTCACCAAGACGTTCGCCTACACGAACCACACCCTGATGCCGGAAGCCCTCGAAAAGTGGCCCGTCAGCCTCTTCGAAAAGCTCCTCCCGCGTCACCTCCAGATCATCTACGAAATCAACGCCCGCTTCCTGCGCATGGTCAGCATGAAGTGGCCCGGCGACAATGCCCGCCTCGCCCGCATGAGCCTCATCGAAGAAGGCGGCTGCAAGATGGTCCGCATGGCCTACCTCTCCATCGTGGGTTCGTTCGCCGTGAACGGCGTGGCCGCACTCCACTCCGACCTCCTGAAGACGACGCTCTTCAAGGACTTCTACGAACTGTGGCCCGAAAAGTTCAACAACAAGACGAACGGCGTGACGCCGCGTCGCTGGGTCCGCAAGGCCAACCCCGCCATGTCGAGCCTCATCTCTTCCAAGATCGGCGAAAGCTGGGTCAAGGACCTCGATGACTTGCGCAAGCTCGAAAAGTTCGCGAAGGACGCCGAATTCCAGAAGGCCTTCATGGCCGTCAAGAAGCAGAACAAGGAACGCCTCGCCAAGTACCTCAAGGAAACGCAGGGCGTGGACCTCGACACCGACATGTTCTTCGACGTGCAGGTGAAGCGCATCCACGAATACAAGCGCCAGCTCCTGAATATCCTCCACGCCATCCACCTGTACATCCAGCTCAAAGACGGCAAGGAAATCATGCCGCGCACCATCATGATCGGTGGTAAGTCTGCTCCGGGTTACTGGATGGCCAAGCAGATCATCCGCCTCGCGAACGCCGTCGCCGCCATCATCGACGCCGACCCGGTTTGCAAGGGCAAGCTCAAGATGGTGTTCCTCGAGAACTACCGCGTGTCCTTCGCCGAGAAGATCATCCCGGCCGCAGACCTCTCCGAACAGATTTCTACCGCGGGCACCGAGGCATCGGGTACCGGCAACATGAAGTTCGCCCTCAATGGCGCGCTCACCATCGGTACGCTCGACGGCGCCAACGTGGAAATGAAGGAAGAAGTCGGCGACGAGAACATCTTTATCTTCGGTCTCACCGTCGAAGAAGTCACCGACCTGCTCGCCAAGGGCTACCGCCCGCGCGACTTCTACGAAAAGGACGACGACCTGCGCCGCGTTATCGACCTCATCGGTTCCGGCTTCTTCAGCCCCGACCGTCCGGACCTGTTCAAGCACATCGCCGAAAAGCTCCTCACCCACGACCCGTACATGCTCTGCGCCGACTTCCGCAGCTACGTGGACATGCAGGCCAAGGTGGCGAAGGAATACCAGAACAAGAAAGCATGGGCCGAGAAGGCCATCCTCAACGTGGCCCGCATGGGCAAGTTCAGTTCCGACCGTACCATCAAGCAGTACGCCGAAGAAATCTGGAACGCCAAGCCCTGCAGCATCAAGCTGTAATTGACCCAAGTGTCATCCTGAGCGAAGTGCGTAGCACGGAGCCGAAGGACCCAGACCAGAATGTAAAAGTCCCGCGATGAATGTCGCGGGGCTTTTTTGGAGTCAACCCGCCATTTACTACATTTCGCATTATGAAGAAAATCGCATTTCAGGGCCGTCGCGGGGCCTATAGCGAAAGCGCCGCCTACCACCTGTTCGGAAACGACATCGAGGTCGTCCCGATGGACACGTTCGAACAGATTTTCCAGGGCATCGAAACCGGCGCCGTGGACGGCGGAGCTATTCCCATCGAAAACTCCACCGCGGGTTCCATCTACGACAACTACGATTTGCTCTACAAGTGGCGCCACCCCATCGTGGGCGAAGTCAAGTTGCAGATTTCGCACAGCCTGTGCGCACTCCCCGGGACAAAGCTTGCGGACTTGAAAGAAGTGCTGAGCCACCCGCAAGGGCTTGCGCAGTGCAGCCGGTTCTTCGGGCGCAACCCGAAAATCAAAAGTACCGCATTCTATGATACAGCCGGAAGCGCCGAAGAAATCGCGAAGCGTGGCGATAAAACCGTAGGCGCGATCGCGAGCGCCTACGCCGGCAAGTTCTACGGCCTGGATATTCTGGCCGAAGGAATCGAGAACTTGCCGGGGGTGAACTTCACCCGGTTTTACGCCATCCAGAAGACGGCGAACCCGCTCCCCGAAACTGGCAAAATCAAGACGACGCTGCTGTTCATGTTGAGCGATTCCGGAAAGTCCGGCGCATTGCATGCCGCCCTCGGGTGTTTCGCAAAGCGCGACCTGAACCTCACCCGCATCGAGAGCCGCCCGCATCCCGACCGCCCGTGGGAATACATATTCCACCTTTCCTTCGAAGGGAGCCCGAAAGACGCGACCGTCATCGAGGCACTCGAGGAACTGCAGTCCTACTGCGACTTCGTGTACCGCCTCGGGAGTTTCCGCGAAGGCACTACAGAGAAACTGAGTTATTAATTGATAATTGATGATGGATGATTGATAATTGGAGCAATTATGGCTTACGAACGTACCGACCGCAAATTCAACGAATACCGCAACCTCAAGATGACCACCGGGTTCATCTCTAGCGCCGACGGCTCCGTCCTCATCGAGATGGGACGCACCCGCGTCATCTGCAACGCCACCCTCCTGCCGAAAGTCCCCGACTGGCTCGCCGGCCGCGGCACCGGATGGATTACCGCCGAATACAGCCTGCTCCCGCAGAGCACGGGCAAGCGCGTGGAACGCGAGCGCAAGGGCGCGAGCGGCCGTACGCAAGAAATCCAGCGCCTGGTGGGCCGCTCGCTTCGCGGCGCAGCCGACCTGGCAGCACTCGGCGAGAACGCAATCGTGGTCGACTGCGACGTGATCGAAGCCGACGGCGGCACGCGTACCGCAAGCATCATCGGCGGCTTCGTGGCCCTTGCGCTCGCGCTCAAGAAAATCAAGGAACGCCTCGGCATAACCGCGCAAATCTTGAAGCACGGCATTACCGCAATTTCCGTGGGTGTCGTCGACGGCAAGCCGCTCTGCGATTTGTGCTATGTGGAAGATTCCGCAGCCGACGTCGACATGAACGTCGTGATGCAGGACGCGGCGAACTTCATCGAAGTGCAGGGCACGGGCGAACACGCGAGCTTCGACCGCAACATGCTGAACACGCTTCTCGACTTGGGCGAGAACGCGTGCAAGGATATATTCAAGAAGCAGATGGAACTCATCGGCGGTGAACTACCTTAGGCAACCGCTCGTTCGACGTCTCTAATATCGAGACTTCCGGTTCCTCTCTCGCTCTCACTGCAAAGGCCCGTTTAACACGGGCCTTTTCCGTTCACAGAAGCGACCGCTCGTTCGGCGTCTCATATAACGAGAGCTCCGGTTCCTCTCTCGCTCTCGCAACCGCCCCTAGTTAATACTAGGGGCTTTGTTGCTCACAGAAGCGACCGCTCGCGCTAAATTCGGGCAACACCGCTCCGGTATGCGGCCTAGTGGTTTATAGTAATATCTGTCCCGTCCACATTCGCATCCAGGACCAGTCCTGAACCATAGTCGTAGATTTCGGACAGCTTGAATTCACCAGCCGGCTCATTGCTCTTCGGGCGAATCTCGAAAATGAGCGACGTCATCTGTTCGAACGCTTCCATGCCCGACATGGACACAGGGCCAAATCCCTTCTGTTTGAAGTCGTCCCAGCTCTTGCACAAGATCAGCAAATTCCCGACCTGAGACGACGAAACCAATTCCAACTCCGGCACGTCGCCACCCAGACTTTCCTCCACTTCCGGAGGCAAGCCAATCTTCATGTAAACTGGAGCATCCGACATCACCATAACGCAGAAACCCGTCGTCCAGGATTTCATGTCGGTAAACGCATCGTCTCCGTCGACAGATATCACCACGGAAATTACAGGACCATTGGCCGGGGAACCGAAACCACCTTGGCCCTTGTTTTCCGGTTCGTACGAAACACGCAAGCCATCTTCTTTAGATGTTTCTACCCGCATCGAACGAAGATCACCGGCATGGTAGTAGTACCAGTAATCGGGATTTTCAAACACACCCGTCCCTGCCGAAGACGAAGACTGTGCAGGTTCAGAAGTCAGAGAGTCGCAAGCAGGCGAAGAAGAACTCTGGCCTTCGCTCGAAGAAGAAACTTCCTGCTTTGTAGAAGAAGAAGACCTCGTAGCAACCGCATTGGGCTCTTCGGTCGTTCCCGCCAAATTGAGAGTACAGGAACAAAGAAGCAGGGCGATGACGCCCAGCAACTCCATCCATCTGTCAATCCTTTTGTTCGTCCGCTTCATCAGGCACTTTCCACGAAAGAGGGAACAACTGCAAATTTAATCTATATACTTGGGTAACTTTCTTCGTTGCGTTTGCAATCGTCACAATTCTGCGCCTAAAAGCTTCGATTTCCTGCACAATCTGCTCGTAGGCGGCACGGTCAACACCCATGGTGACACCAGAAATATTTCTGTCCGATAGTGCAAAATCGTCGATGGCGGCAAGGCCGAACTTGGCCATATCACGATGCATGGAACGGATCGCCACGGGCATGACTTCAGAATCACCTCTCAGAGCCTTATCGGTCTGGGCATACCGGCCACTCCTGTCCTTCTTCAGGAGGCCTGCTTTAGTCATAAAACCCAAGGACTCTCGCACATCGCCTGCTGAAACCCCCTGACAGCAGAGTTTCGCGATATCCCCAGGCTTCGCCCCTGGCATTATGGGGGCAAGTTCACGAATTACAGGATTCTTCCAGGTCTCGAAATAGGCAAAGGCGTCTTCATCGACAATTTTAACCTTATGCTCCCCCGCTATGCTCTGCATTTCATCGTACGCCTTTTTACGTTCGTAGTCCGTCTTGACATGGGCATATCTGACCATCATGCGGAAGTAATCCACTTCGTAACCCACCAGCCTCATAGCCAATGCGGTCCGTTCCACGCCATCGTTCTTTAGTCTCGTCTTTCCCTCACAAACGAGCTTCAAATACGTCGGCGAAACAAAACCGGCTAGCCGTGCAAATTCACGCCACGTAAACGCGGACGTCCTCTTCCTTTCATCGTAGAAGTCCTGCATATACCGGCGATAATCCACATAATCGGTTATCGGTTTCATTCTAGAATGAATATAACTTTTTTTTATTCCGTTGTCAATATTTTGGGATACAAAAATTGCGTTTTTTGCAAAAATTCGTTGTTTTTGTTTACGATAAAAAAATTCACGAAATTCATGATACAAAAATGCCAAAATTTGTAAAAAATTGAACGTCCCTTAAAAAAACACAAACATGAAAATCCCGGACCTGGGGCCCGGGAATGTAAAAAAGCGCGTCCGAGGAGGCCTTACACCTTCCAATCGCAGAAATTCTTGAGCATGGCGAGCCCTACGTCGCCACTTTTTTCCTGATGGAACTGGCTCGCAATCAGGTTGTCCTTGCCGATAAGCCCCTGGAAAGTCTGCGTGCCGTAGGTCGTTTCGGCAAAAGCGTATTCCGCGGGCACCACCGGGTGGTACGAGTGCACGTAGTAGAAGTCGCACCCGCTGCGGATTCCCTTCATAATCGGGTGTTCTCGGGTGAAGTCCACCTGGTTCCAGCCCATGTGCGGGATTTTGAGGCCCGGTTCATCCTTGAAACGCACCGCCTTGCCGGGAATAAGACCGAGCGTCTTCACACCGCCGTCTTCTTCGCTCTCTTCAAGGATAATCTGGCAGCCGATGCAGATGCCGAGCACCGGATTGCCGGCCTTCACCACGGCCTTGATGGCATCGCCGATACCCGTGCGGGTAAGCGTCTCCATGGCAGACGCCGCGGCTCCCACGCCCGGGAAAATCAGGCGAGTCGCCCTCGCGATTTCATCCGCATCGCGGCTGGATTTCGCGTCTACACCGATATGCGAGAGCGCGTTCATCACGGATGTCAGGTTACCTGCATTGTAGTCGACAACGATTACGGACATGGAGCCTTCCTTATGGTTAAGACCCGTCAAAAATAGAAAAATTACGAGATAAACAGGAACAAAAAAAGCTGGAACTGTCCATACAGGAAAGCAGTTGCCAGCCGTCAATTACTTGTTCAAGAAATCGAGCGCTTCGCCCGCGAGTTCCACGCAACGATTGCACGGAATTACGGCATTCGGGCGAATTTCCTTGCACTTGGTGCAGTTCTTCGCCCCGCGCCGGAAAAAGTCTTCCAATGATTCCGCATGGTCGGGCTGCATCATCTTTGCAGCATAGAGCGCACCGCAAGTACCCTCGGGAGCACGGCCGCCGCCGAAATTTCTAAACATTTCGGCAGCCTCAACCGCTTCCGCCTCGGACTTACCCGTGGCACGCGCATAGCCATAGGCCACCGACATGGCGCAGTTTCCGCGATGTTCGGCGTGAAAGTTCTTCGAAATTTCAGCTATGGCCTTTTCGTTCATCACATCCGGACAGGCTTAGAAATCGAAAGCCAGCTGTCCGCCGTAGACATTGTTGATGGGGTCGATGACCGGCAAGACACGCATCTTCAAGGAGTACTGCTGTCTCATCTTGTAGCTATTGAGCTTGTCCTCATAGCGCTGAGCCTTGCGAAGCTTGGAGCCACCGATAGCCTTGACGACAATACCCGTCGTAAACACGGTCGCACCAACGATCGTGGCAAGGTAACCGACCACGAACATCGCGGCATCGTCACCCTCGGCCTCGCAGACATCGGCGGAAGATTCAGCACAATTATCAACAGCACCGGCAAGGCCGGCAACCATCATAACCACGCCAACGCCAGCTCCGATACCGCCACCGATCATCATGCCGGCACCGGCGCCACGCAGCTTCCTTCCGGATTGCGTGTAGCGGTCAACCAGAGACTGGTAATACTGAGTACTGTCGTAACCGAATGCAGGACTAGCCTGCAGAGGCTGCACTTCCGGCTGCAGGTTCGACTGCGAATGCAGGTAATCCGGCTGAGCACTAGCCTCATCTGCGTAGCTCGGTTGCTGCTGACCAGGCATGACAGGAACCGTCCCCTTCTCATGGACGATTCCGATCGTCTGTCCCTGTTCGTTAACAACGAAAGTTGTATCCATCTCCTGGGCATTAGCCAGGAGCGCCCCAAAAATTGCTAGAAAGAAAATTATATGCTTCATACCGCTAAAGATAATATTTTTTCTAGCAAATGAAATACATAAAATTACAAAAAAAAATAAACTTCTTATAATTTCTAGAAATTCATGGCCAACATTCCGCCAAATTGCCCGTTGACCGGATCAACCAGCGGAAAAACCTGCATTTCCAAGGCATGTTGCTGTTTCATCTTGTAGCGGTCAAGCTTACGTTGGTAACGCCTTGCCCTACGCAATCTGGACGATCCCACACTCTTGACAACAAAACCAGACACGAGTACAGCCGCACCACCAATCATCATGACCGCACCTGAATAGTTCACCATCTCGCTGAAGTCACTTTCAAAATCTTCCTTGTCTTTCCTGTTTTCTTCTGCCAGCAGAGCACTAAGGAAACCGACGCTAGCTGCAATTCCGCCACCCAAAATCATGCCTTTACCGCATTTACGAATGGCATGGCCCCTTCTCGTATTCCGGTCTACTAAAGACTGGTAATAGGCCGTGCTGTCAAAACTCAATGCAGGTTTTTCCTGTGCAGTCGGCTCTTTCGGTTGAGCCTGCATGAATGTCGACAACTGTCGCGAGCTCGGCAAAACCGGGAGGGTCCCCTTTTCGTGGACAATGCCAAACTTTTTTGGGGTGCTTAGAATTCCATCGCCAGATTTACACCGGCCATCTTATTGATAGGGTCGATAAGCGGATCAAAACGCAATTTCACGGAGTACTGGCGCCTCATCTGGTGTCTCGTGAGCATGTCGGTGTAGCGGTTTGCCTTGCGGAGCTTGGAGCTGCCGACAATCTTGATGACGATACCGGTACCGAGAACCGCGCCGCCGCCAAGGAGGAGCAATGCGCCGGCGTCTGACAATCCTTGGATATTATCTTTGCATTCGTTGTCGTATCTGTCGCAATCGGTTCCGCCGGCGCTAGCGATGAACAACAGGCCGACGCCGGCTCCGATTCCGCCGCCAATCATCATGCCTTTACCGACTCTGCGGAGTTTGTTGCCGGAGCGCGTATATCTGTCGATGAGGGTTTGATAGTACATCGTACTGTCGGGACCGAAAAACGCGTTTGCTTGCTGTGTAGGCTCTTCAACCTGTTGATCCTGCCGAACGGCCTGTGGGGCGGCCAGCTGTTCCTGCTGAGCGGGCTGTGCTGCAACCGGTTGCGCGGGCTGTGCTGCCTGCTGCTGCGACATTACGGGGACGGTTCCTTTTTCGTGGACGATTCCGATTGTCTGTCCCTGTGCATTCACAAAGAACGTTGTATCCATCTCCTGGGCATTAGCCAGAAGCGCTCCGAAAATTGCAATGAAAAGAATAAGACGCTTCATTTGAAACCTTCTTTTTTGTGGTGTTTAGAATTCCATGGCCTGATCTTGCGACTGAAGTTCGTTCATCTGTTGTTGCTGGGGGATTTCGGGGAGGGTTCCCTTCTCGTGGATAATCCCGAAGGTCTCCCCCTGCTCATTCGCAAAGAACGTTGTATCCATCTCCTGGGCAAAGGCTGTCAGGGCCAATAACAATGCAATGATTATTGAACGCATCGCCATCACTTAAAATTCCAATAATAGATTCCCACCGAATAAGAGTCTTGCGGTGTGCTATAGACATACTTTACAGAACCGTTTGACAAATAAACGGGCGGTTCCTGCGCATAAGCAAAAAGCGCTCCCCAAATTACAAGAAAAATAAATATACGGTTCATCATCAGTAATGATAGCTTTTTTTTCAGCAAAAGAAACGCAAAAAAAACTTTAAACTCTCGTAAAATTCAGAAACCTTTCGCTTTTTTTCAAAACAGCAACTATATTTATTCGTTTACATAGAACGTGAACGGGATCGTGACGTTTCCACCTGTCTTGCTTTTCGGAAATTCCCACCGACTTGTCTGTTTTGCAATTTCGGCGTCAAATTCTGGATAATCCGTCGTCGAAGACTTGACGTCAACATTTTCTACGGCGCCACCTGCAGCGATTTTCAGATTCAAAATAAAGACCGGATGTTTCGTTAGGTAATACCCATCGTGTCCATTTTACGAGGCGGACGATATTTCAAATTCGCATTTTCGAGGACTTCTTCTATAGCGCGATAAAATTCATCCGTTTGTGCGGCTTGAGATTTCTCGGCAACAGATTTGTCGGCAACAGGTTTGTCGACTTTTTCTTCTTTCGCATCGCAGCAACTGGCCCATAGCGCCGCCGCGGTCATCAACGCCACTTACCCAAGATGCTCGCTCAAAAACTTCGCCATGCCTATAATATAAAATCATTCTCTGTAGATAAAAGAAAAACTCCGCAAAGAATGCGGAGTCTTTGTAAAACCAGGAATTTGCGCAAGCGCAAAATTCTAGGCTCGGAAATGCGAACGCAAGCGTTCGCGCTTCACTCGCCTTACGAATTTTTGTTCAGAGGCTAGCGAGACGAGGCAAAAACATCATTTAAATATAAACCGTAATTCGCCTAGAAACAAAAGGACTCCGCTAAAAGCGGAGTCTTTGTAAAAGCCAGGAATTTTTTCAGTTGCGAGCGAGACCAGGCGAAAACAAATCGTTTTGTTATAAAACAGTAATTCGTCTAGAAACGAGCAAGACAAGAAACGCGAGCCGAAGCTGTATAAAACATACAGCGAGAGCTCGCGTGACGCAGTATTGCGAAGTTTATCGACGAATTACTTATCAGTCAAGACGGCGACGCCCGGAAGCACCTTACCTTCGAGCAGTTCGAGGGAAGCGCCACCACCCGTAGAGGTGTGGGTCACCTTCTTGTCTGCGCCGTACTTCTTGGCAGCCGTAGCGGTATCGCCACCACCGATCACGGTGATTGCGCCAGCAGCGGTAGCTTCGACGATAGCGTCAGCCATAGCCTTGGTAGCCTTTTCGAAAGCTTCGAATTCGAACACGCCTGCAGGACCGTTCCAAACGATGGTCTTTGCGGACTTGATAGCGTCAACGAAGAGCTTGGTGGACTGCGCGCCCACATCGAGGCCCATCCAGCCAGCCGGAATGCCTTCGGCGTCAGAAACAGCCTTGGTAGCAGCGTCGGCAGCGAACTTGTCAGCAGCGATGTAGTCAACCGGGAGGATGATTTCCTTGCCGGCAGCCTTGGCCTTGGCCATCAGATCCGGAACGAGCTTGGCACCTTCTTCGTCAAACAGAGAAGAACCGATTTCGATGTTGTTGAGGACCTTCTTGAAGGTGAAAGCCATGCCACCGCCGATGATGATCTTGTCGGCCTTGTCGAGGAGGTTGTTGATGAGCTGGATCTTGTCAGCGACCTTGGCACCGCCGAGGATGGCGAGGAACGGACGCGGAGGATTGTTGAGCACCTGGTCGAAAGCCTTGAGTTCCTTGTTCATGAGGAAACCGGCAGCGCGCTGCGGAAGTTCAACACCAGTCATAGAGGAGTGGTCGCGGTGAGCGGTACCGAAAGCGTCGTTTACGTAGACGTCAGCGAGCTTGGTGAGGCTTGCGCGGAAGGCCTTCACGGCTTCCTTGTCGGCCTTTTCCTTGGTTTCGGTGCCATCGGCGTTCTTGATCTTGCGCTTGCCTTCTTCTTCGATGTGGAAGCGGAGGTTTTCGAGGAGGATGATTTCACCCGGCTTGATAGCGGCGCAGGCGGCTTCGACTTCCGGACCCACGCAGTCGGAGAGGAACTTCACCGGCTTCTTGATGAGTTCTTCGAGCTTCTTGGCAACCGGAGCGAGCGTGTACTTCATGTTCTTTTCGCCATTCGGACGGCCGAGGTGGGAAGCGAGCACGACGGCTGCACCCTTGTCGAGAGCGTACTGGATGGTCGGGAGAGCGGCTTCGATACGCTTGGTGTTGGTGATTTCGCCAGTCACCTTGTCCTGCGGAACGTTGAAGTCAACACGGATGAACACGCGCTTGCCGGCGAGTTCGAGATCTTCGATAGAGAGCTTTGCCATTATAGGATCCTCTTTTGGGGTTAAAATTTACGGGCTAAAAAGTAGAATTTTTCTCCGTTTTTGCCCACAAAAAACGCAATAAAGATTGTTCTATGTCATAAAATGGGGCAAAAAGACTCAATTTTCCTTACTTTTTTTAACATTTCGTTTTTTTTTTATATATTTCTTGAAAAATTAGTCCATTTGGAGTAATACATAATGAAGCGTTTAACTCTCTTGGCTCTTTGCCTTTCCATCGTTACGGCGTTTGCCGGGTCTTACGATATTGAAGAATTTACTGCAAGCGATGCCGGCAGCCCCGACAACTACATCACCGCCGAATTCGGTGGCCAGTTGAAGACCGCTCCGGCAGACGAGGTCAGTTCCCTCCAGGAAGGCCGCCTTGTCGTCCGTCAGAAATTTACCGACCCGTTCGGCGAGCAGCCCAC
Source organism: Fibrobacter succinogenes (assembly GCA_902762305.1). Classification (GTDB taxonomy): domain Bacteria; phylum Fibrobacterota; class Fibrobacteria; order Fibrobacterales; family Fibrobacteraceae; genus Fibrobacter; species Fibrobacter succinogenes_I. The sequence continues at coordinate 84,636 of CACWNW010000010.1, forward strand.
GGCTTACCAGTTGTACCAGGGAGGCAAGGGCAACCTTTCCAACCTTGTTCCGCTCAAAGCGGAAGGCGTCGAATACAGCAAACTCGTAACCACGAGGCTCTATGCACGCCGCGGCATGCCCTTCGAAGACGATATCGAAAAGGTCTACTTCGACGGCAAGGCCGTCTACATCCCCGGTTTTTCGACAGCAGTCGCCTTCATCGATGGCGAAATGGTCCAGTTGAAGGCCGACAACGCTTCCGCAGAAGAAGCCTCTGACGAGCCGTCCGCCAAACCCGAAGTCGCCTCTAGCGAAGAGGAAGAATGCGACGACTACGATCCGGATTGCGAAGACGAGGACGAGGACGACGACATCGATGTCAAGGGCGACCTCGACGAATCCAACGCACGTGCCGATGAACGCGACTATGCAGTAAATAATGCTTCCGAAAACGCGACCGACCGTTTCGGTATCGCTGACGAAGTCCGTTTCTGGTCGGCCATTGCACTTTCTGCCCTTGCCGTAACCGGAGCCATTATCGGCGTGACACAGCAGATGGAAGCCAACAAGGTGCAGGACGACTATGACAAGTTCGACCACCTTCACTCTATCGCCATGGACGAAATCAAGAAAGCCTGCGCAGGCGATAAAGAACCGGCAGCCTGTGAAGTCGCTTTCAAGCAATATGGTGTCGTAACAACCACTGATAGCGACTATACTATGGCTGACCTAGAAAAAGATATGGCGACCAACAAGAAGACCTTGGATTCTTACAAGTTCTACCGCAACCTCTGGTTCGGCGTAACTGCGGTCTCCCTGACAGCAGCCATCGTGCTCTTCGTATGGTAATAGAAACCGGGAAAATCTCGCTAAAAGACATCCAGTTCAATTGTATTCTCGGGACGCTCCCCTACGAAAGGGAAAACGAGCAGCCCGTAGTACTGAACGTTTCCGTATGGCTTGATTTTACCCTCGCCGCCCAGAACGACGATCTGGTGCATTCCATAGACTACGCGCAGTTGGCCCAGGATTTGCAGGATTTCATCCGCATGGCGCAATTCCAGCTCGAGGAAACCCTCGTACTCGATACGGCAAAGCATATCCTGGAAAACTACCCCAAGGCGCAGATGGCAGAGGTCAGCATCCGCAAGCCGCTCGCCATCCCGAACTGCGCCGGAGCAGAATCGAGCATCCGCGTCCGCCGGTAAGGCAACCACCATTTTTTTTGCAATATAGCCTGCGCAAGTCGCAGGCTTTTTCAATTCATGGTCCGGTACCGAAGGGCTTCCGAAATGTCCTGGATTTCCACGACATCGGCTCCACGCATATCCGCAATGGTGCGCGACACCTTCAGCATGCGGTAGAACCCCCGCGCGCTCAAGTTCATGTTGTCGGCCGCGGAGACGGCGAAGCGTTCCACCTCGCGCGACATGCCCGCAAACTTCTTCGCGTATTCCGAGGACATTTCTGCATTCGACTTGAACGGCAGGCCCTTAAACCTGCGACGCTGGATAGCGCGCACCTCGCATACCCGCTTGCGGATGTCGGCGGAGCATTCGCGCTCGCGAGCGTCCACGAGGGCGGACGCCTCCATCGGGGGGACGCTCACCTGGATATCGATGCGGTCCAGGAGCGGGCCCGAAATTTTTTCGCGGTAGCGCTTGCGCGCATCGGGCAGGCACGTGCACACGCGTTTCGGGTCCATCGCGAACCCGCAGGGGCACGGGTTCATCGCCGCCCCCATCATGAAGCGCGCAGGCCACGTTACGGTTCCGCTTGCGCGGCTTACCGAAATGAACCCGTCTTCCATGGGTTCGCGCAGGGCTTCCAGCACGCAGCGGTTGAATTCCGGCAGTTCGTCCAGGAACAGCACGCCATTATGCGCGAGGCTCGCCTCTCCCGGCAAAAGCCGGGAGCCGCCGCCCACCAGCGACACCATGGAGGCGCTATGGTGAGGCGTGCGGAACGGGCGAACGACCACCGGCCTGAATTCTGCGGAATCGCCCGAACGGCGAGCGCAAGAATGGATGCAGGTCGTCTCGAGAACCTCCTCGTCCGTCATATCGGGCAAGATTCCCGGCAAGCACCGGGCGCAGAGCGTCTTGCCCGCGCCCGGCGAACCGACCAGCAAAAAGTTGTGGGCGCCAGCGGCCGCTATCTCGAGCGCACGCTTGACCCCCTCCATCCCCACCACGTTCTTGAAATCGGGAACATCGCGGGAGACCGACAGGCAATCGTCCCGCGACATTCCCGAAGCGGTGGCTACAAGCTCCAGATTTCCACCTTCCAAAAACTCGACACACTCCCCAAGAGAATCAAAACAGACATAGCGAAGACCTTCCACCAGCGAAGCCTCGGAGGCATTCGCCCTCGGGATTACCAGGATGTTCTTGTCGTCGCGAGGCAGGCTCATCGCAATGGACAGAACCCCTCTTACCGGTTTCAAGAGCCCGTCCAGCGACAGTTCCCCGACAAAGATGAAGCGTTCGATTTCCTCAACGCCGATCTCGCCGGTAGACACAAGCATCCCTATCGCTAGCGGAAGGTCCAAGGCACTTCCTTCTTTCCGCAAATCCGCCGGTGAAAGATTCACTGTCGTCCGGAATCCCGTAACGACCTTTCCTATGGACCGTATCGCCGACACCACGCGCTCGCGGGATTCGCGGACGGCGTTGTCGGGAAGTCCGACCAAAGTAAAGCCGGGCAGCCCCTGCGACGCATCGACCTCGACACTCACGGGAACGGCCTTGATTCCAAACAGGCAATACGAACGGATTCTATGGAACAAGGTGCACCCCTATGCTACAGCGGCCTGGTACTTTTCGAGCACGCAATTCTCGATATGCTCGCGCAGCTGGCGCGTAATCGGATTGCAAATGGATTTGAAATCTTCGCCCTTGTAGAACGGATCGAGCGGGTAGCTGACAAAGAGCCCGTTCACGCCGTCCATCACGCGCAAGCCACGGATGACCATCTGGTCGTTAAGGACAATCTGCGCCAGTCCCTTCATGTGACCGAGGCTCGGGCCTTCCTTGAACGGAAAGACCTGCACCTGCGTCACGGCAAGGCAGTCGAAAGACGAGAGAGCCTTGTCCTTCGGCTGTGCGTTCTTGGATTCCACGCTCGCCTGTACGGCGGTTGCTTTTTCTGCATTGTTGTTTTCTGCCATTGTATGGCCTCCTATAATTTGGTGTGAACCCGCGACCGGCAATGCACTAGCCGAACATCCGCGGGGGTACTCTCTTTTTGCAAGAAACGTGCCAAAATAAAACCGCCGTTTTTATGCAAAAACAGCCATATCGGGAACATGGCAGGGGGTGATTAATCGACTAAATCACTGATTTATCTATTTTAATCACATGCTCTTGAAACCGAACATGAACTGGGAAAAGAACTGCGGAATTTCGCTCCCCACCGTAATGGCCAACGTGCATAACGACGGGACTTTTCTGCAAGTCGAATTTTTTGTCGAAGAACCGCTGGACTGCTTCCGTGCCGAAGTCATGGAAGACGGCGGCCACAGCTGGGAAGATTCCTGCGTCGAGATTTTCATCGAGAATCCGGCCGACCATTCCGAATACTTCAATTTCGAGACAACGAGCCGCGGGTTCATCCTCGCAGCGCACGGGCCCGACCGCGAGAACCGCACACAGCTCGACAGTGCGCGCCTTTCGCAAATAGAACGTACAAAGCAGCTCGCCAGCGTCATCGGGGATTTCATCAGCTGGAGCGTGAGCCTCCGGATTCCCGCAAGCCTATTCGGGCTCCACACCTTCGAGGGTGTGCAACTGCGCGGGAACCTCTACAAGTGCGCCGACAAGGCAAAGACGCCGCACTACCTGAGCGCCTTCCCGATAGAAACAGAAAAGCCGGATTTTCACCGGCCAGAATTCTTCGATATCCTGGTTTAGGCTACTTCATCTTGATTTTCATCTCGAAGACCTGGCGACCTTCATCGTCCTCGATCTTCATGTAAGTCGCACCCATCTTGTCGGCACGGAAAATGCGCACTTCCTGGCCCTCGTGCGTCTCGCCCATAAAGTGCACTTCGAGCATCGAAGGAATGCAGAGTTCCAGATCTTCCGAAGAGAACACGTTCAGCGCGAGCTTCACGTACTCGATGTTGTTCATGTGGTGCGACATGTCGATGTGCTGGGGCAACACCTTCTGGCGGTAGACCTCCACGTATTCCGCGGGTTCTACTGGGAACTTCGTGAACTTGCTGTCCATGAAGGGTTCCGGGGCGCCTTCCACCGGGAAATTCACCGCCGAAAGCTTTACGGGACGGTGACGTTCCAAATCCAGGCAGCACGCCTCCTGCACGGCGAGGATAATCGGTTCACCTTCCAGCGTGGTAATGGCTGTATTCTCGTAAGTGCGGATAGGCGCGTTGTCGGCAGGGAACGAGGTGGTGACCACCTTGTCGCGCCAGAACGGACGCTGAAAGAACTTGAATTTCGCCTTGTAGATAACCCAGTAGGCACCCTTCTCGTGGACACAGAAGTTGTCCTGCTTGATGGCCCCGAAATTCTCGGTAAAGTTGTCCTGCACCATGAGCACCGTCTGCGCTATGCCCATCTTTCCGGACACGTCGATATAGGCCGAGGTGATGGTCCTCTGCTTTTGGAATACAAGCGGATTTTTTGCAAGAGCGTAAATGTCGATCATACCCCTAATATATATTATTTACCGCTAAATTACCGGATATGACCATAAAAAAAGTGACCCCGGCGGCGCCTTTCCGGGGAATAGTTTATATGGAATGTGTTCCGCTAGAAACCGGCTAGACAGGCTCAGTTTTCCCCGCGGCTCATCTCCATCTGCTCGCGATCCAAGGTCTGTTGCAGGTATTCCTTGAAATCGCGGTCTATCTTCACACCATCGAAATCTTCATAGTTATCGCTGATGATCCCGACGAGCGACCGGTTGTCTATCCAGGCCTGCACATTGACTTTATCGAATGTGTACGAATTGTCTCCGGGTTTAGCGGCTACATATTCGATTTTCGATTTATCAACCCAGCCCTGACCGCAAGCCCCCTTGACGAGAACTTCCGCGTCCGCGTCCCTGACGATTTTCAGTTCGTCATAGAAACCGACTGTGCAGACGATTTCGCCACCTCCACGCTGTGCTGTAAGCTCGAGATCGCCCCGCTTGGATTTAACCAAATTGCTGGCTGCGATAGCAGAACTTGCGAACATCGCGATTGCGACTACCATTGTTAACGTTGAGCGTTTCATGGTGTTACCTCCTTGCCTTATCGTTAACCCTAAAAACAAAGTACGAAAACTATTATTTACAAAACCAGCTTTTTGAAAAAATTTTTTTGTTTTTTCATTACAACATGGAATAGCTTTTCTACCTTTCGCGACAATGTCTACCGTCATCCTGTTCAACAAGCCCTTCGGCGTCCTAAGCCAGTTCACGCCAGAAGCCGGCCACCGCGCCCTCGATGAATTCGGGTTTCCGCCGGGAGTGTATGCGGCAGGCAGGCTCGACCACGACAGCGAAGGCGCGCTGCTCCTGACGGACAACGGGAAGCTCATCAAGAAATTGCTGGACCCGAAATTCGAGCACCCGCGCACTTACCTCGCGCAGGTGGACGGGCAAATCACAGAAGAGGCGATTCGCAAACTCAGCAAAGGCGTGGATATCAAGGGCTACCGCACCAAGCCCTGCAAGGCCGAAATAGTCGAAGCCCCGGACTGGATTTGGAACAGAAACCCGCCCGTGCGTTTCCGCGCGAACATCCCCACCAGCTGGGTGCGCCTCACGCTCATCGAAGGCAAGAACCGTCAGGTGCGCCACATGACAGCGGCAGTAGGCTTCCCCACGCTCCGCCTTGTCCGCGTGCAAATCGGCAACATCCCGCTCGGCAACTTAAAGCCCGGCGAGTGGCGCACAATTACAGACAATGTCATTTAATCTGACTTCTCTAGGGGGCTGCTTTTTATTCGTATAAAATTTATTATTATTTCAACATAACCTAAAAGAGGTATTCATGAAAAAGATTTTACTTATTTTCACGACACTTGTTCTTTCTAGTTGCGCCATTTTGATGGGAACAAGCATGCGTCCAATCATTCTTGGGAAAATGCTCATTTACGTCCGTACATCAACAGCAAAGGCATTTATTGCAACCGAGATGCCAGAAAAACTTGAAATCGACACCCCATTCTATGTCAGCGGTCGTTTCGATTACAGAAACGCCATTCATGACACCACTAAAGGAATAGCTTCTGTGACGTTAGATAATAGAGATTTAGAAATGGGTTTCAGACTCGCTTCATATAGCAAAGCTTCGCAAAACAACCCAGAAGTTTTTCAGAACGATATAAGCGATTCATTGAAGACAACCAAAATTTTTTCTGCTTACGAAGATTTCTTCCCAAGTTTTACAAAAGAAAACCTTGTCGATGCCGATTATAATTCCGAAAAAAAGTATACATACAGATGCTACAAAATAAAAACGCCAAAGGACATCTGCATCGCATCAAGATTAACACCAAAAGGAAATATTATCATCGCCTTCATGCGTAGTTTAACTTACGACACGGATGTTAAGGCAACGCTCCTGGAGGCAATCGAGAGCGTAGAATTCAAAAACTAGAGACTTCTCAAATTTTCACATACAAGGACACCCCGCAAGCACAAACTTGCGGGGCGTTTCTATTGAAAAGGGAGATCCCCGCTGGCGGGGACAACAAGCTTTTAGATCAAGCCTTCAAAGAAATTATTTCCCTTATCGTCGACCAAGATGAAGGCGGGGCGGACAGCACTTAGCACTTTAGTGCTTAGTGCGCATGGCCCCCGCTTGGGCGACGATTAGATGAGTCCCTCGAAGAAATTATTTCCCTTATCGTCGACCAAGATGAAGGCGGGGAAGTCCTTGATGGTGATCTTGCGGATGGCTTCCATGCCGAGTTCCGGGAAGGCCACGATATCGTTGCTGAGGATGTTCTGTTCAGCGAGGATGGCTGCCGGACCGCCGATAGAGCCGAGGAAGAATCCGCCGTACTTCTTGCAGGCGTCGGTCACGTCCTGAGAGCGGTTGCCCTTAGCGACCATGATCATCGAAGCACCCTTGCTCTGGAAGCGCATCACGTACGGGTCCATGCGGTTTGCAGTCGTCGGGCCGAAGCTACCGGTGGGCATACCTGCCGGAGTCTTTGCCGGGCCAGCGTAGTAAATCGGATGATCGGACACGACCTTGAGCACGGTCTTTTCTTCGTCCGTGAGTTCTTCGCCGCGTTCCTGCTTGTCGAAGATTTCAGCAATCTTGGCGTGGGCCATGTCGCGGGCCACGATCATCGTGCCCTTGAGGCTGAGGCGGGTCTTCACCGGGTACTTGGTGAGGTCGGCGAGCACTTCCTTCATGGGACGGTCGAGGTCGATTTCAACAGCCGGAGCGAGGTTCACTGCATTGCCTGCCGGAATGTAGTTTTCCGGATGGTGTTCCATCTTTTCGAGCCAGATGCCGTTTTCGTCAATCTTAGCCTTGATGTTACGGTCAGCAGAGCAGCTGACGCCGATAGAAACCGGGCAACTTGCAGCATGACGCGGAGCGCGAATCACGCGGACATCGTGCACGAGGTACTTGCCGCCAAACTGGGCACCGATGCCCGTCTTCTGGCAGATGTGCAGAACCTTTTCTTCCATTTCGAGGTCGCGGAAGATACGGCCGCCTTCGGAACCGCTCGTCGGAATATCGTCGTAGTAGCCGCAGCTAGCGAGCTTCACCGTGTGCGTGTTCATTTCGGCAGAAGTACCGCCAATCACGATGGCGAGGTGGTACGGAGGGCAAGCCGCAGTACCGAGAGTCTTCACCTTTTCGGCGAGGAACTTTTCCAAGGACTTCGGGTTGAGGAGCGCCTTGGTCATCGGCCAGTAGTAAGTCTTGTTGGCAGAGCCACCGCCCTTGGCCACAAAGAGGAACTTCATTTCGGCACCTTCTTCGGCGTGGATATCAATCTGAGCCGGGAGGTTGCAAGCCGTGTTCTTTTCTTCGTACATGGTCAAGGGAGCAATCTGGCTGTAGCGAAGGTTCTTGGTGGTGTAAGCGTTGTAGATACCTTCGGAAATCGCCTCGGCGTCATCGAAACCCGTCCAGACCTGCTGACCCTTGTGGGCAACGCAGATGGCCGTACCGGTGTCCTGGCAGAACGGGAGGATACCCTTGGCGGCAACCACGGCGTTTTTGAGCATGGTGAGGGCGACAAACTTGTCGTTATCGGAAGCTTCCGGATCCTGGAGGATCTTCGCGACCTTGGCCGTGTGGGCCGGACGCAGGCAGAATTCGACTTCTTCGAAAGCAGCCTGGGAAAGCTTGGTCAAAGCCTCCTTGGAAACCTTCAGGATTTTCTTGCCTTCGAACTCGGTGACGGAAACGCCTTCCTTGCCGAGATTGACGTATTCGGTAGTATCTTCACCGTGCTGGACGGTAGCTTCGTACTTGAATGCCATAGTTGTGTCTCTAATTAATGGTTCGTACTGATGGGATTTTGTTAATTACAGGAGCAAAAATAATTCTTTCACCTTTCGTCTGTTAGAGAGAAGGTTCGTTCATTCGTCTAAAAATGACCCGACCGAAGGGGGCGGTCACGCCACCCGCATTACAATTTTTTGCAAAAATTACCGATAAAGTGACATTTTCCGTGGTTTTTTTACTTTTTTTTCTTTTTTTTTGGCAAAATGTCGCTAGAAGAGTTATTTTTTACCTGAAGTTTTAAAAACAAACCTTAACGAGGAATGGAAATATGATGAAGAAGATCTTGATGGTGTCCATGCTCGCCGCAGCAGTCGCATTCGCTGCCCCGGCAAAGGGCGCCAAGGCCCCCAAGGCCAAGGCTGCTCCGGCAAAGACTGTCGCCGCTCCGGAAGCTGCCCCTGCTGCTGAAGTTGCTGCACCGGCCGCCGAAGCCGCTCCTGCCGCTGAAGCTGCCGCACCGGCCGCCGAAGCTGCTCCTGCTGCTGAAGCCGCACCGGCCGCCGAAGCCGCCGCTCCTGCTGCTGAAGCCGCACCGGCCGCTGAAGCTGCTCCCGCTGCCGAAACCGCCGAAGCCGCTCCTGCTGCCGAGGCTGCTCCTGCTGAAGCCGCCCCCGCAGCTGAAGCTGCAGCTCCTGCCGAAGCCGCTCCTGCTGCCGAAGCTGCTGCCGCCGACACCGCAAAGGCCGAAACCGAAGTCCTCGAAGCCAAGAAGGAAGAAGCTCCGGTCGACAGCGCTGCTCTCGCCAAGGCTGAAGCCGAAAAGAAGGCTGCCGAAGCCGAAGCAAAGGCCAAGGCCGAAGAACAGCAGAAGAAGGAATCTGCTTCCATGGGTTCCGCAAAGACCACCATCATGGAAAATCCGTGGGAATTCCTCGTGGTTTCGGCTCTGTTCGTCGCCTCTGTTCTCGTGATCATCTTCACCGGGGATTGATAGCGACCGTTCGCGCTTAATGCGTGAGCTACGTCTCCGGGCCGCGCTCACTCTCACTGCAAAGGCTCGTTAATACGAGCCTTTTCCGTTCACGGACGACCGCTCGTTCGGCATTCCGGGTGACGAGACCTCCGGTTTCTCACTCGCTCTCGCAACCGCCCCTGTTTTATAACAGGGGCTTTGTTGTTCACGGAAGACCGTTCGCGCTTAATGCGTGAGCTACGTCTCCGGACCGTGCTCACTCTCACTGCAAAGGCTCGTTAATACGAGCCTTTTCCGTTCACGGACGACCGCTCGTTCGACATTTCGGGTGATGAAGCCTCCGGTTTCTCACTCGCTCTCGCAACCACCCCTGTTTTATAACAGGGGCTTTGTTGTTCACGGAAGACCGCTTGAATCTGGTTCAAGCGTTTCTTTTTTTTTGCAAGTAAACTTTGTTTTACAAAGAAAAACTACGGCTCCGCCGCCTTTCATGCGCAAAAAAGTGTGATTTCCACGGGCGATTTTTTCTTAGTCCGCTAAATTGCGTATTTTTTTGTTTTTTCCACATTCCAACGTAAACGATTCTTCATAATAAATCTATTTTATATTCGGGTTTATGTGGTTTGATGAGGACTCTCAAAAGGGTCCTGTTTTTTAGGTTTATATAAGGAGGCGGCATGCCTATTAAAAAGCTTTTGGTAACTGTACTGCTCGCTTCTGTCGGCATCATGGCGGCAGAGCAAGAACAGCCTACACCGTACGACCTGATTCGTCCGGTCTGGCCGCTCACATGGGACAGTACCGTATTCAACCATTTTGTCCCCGACCCTATTCCGAAGAACCCGCTTCCGAAGAACAGGACCCCCGCCGCATTCGCCCCCAACGAATTTATCCCCGACACGCTGGACCAGGCTTACCTGGACGCCCTTAACTACCGCATGTCGCCCATCCGCGTGAACCAGGCCGGATATCTCGAAAGTGACCCCGAAAAGCAGTTCTACTACGTCGGTTCCGCCACCTCCTTCGAAGTCGTGGATGCCGACGGCAACTCCCTCTCCCCCGCAGCCAAAGGAAGCTTTACCTCTAGCGGTAAATCCGCATCGTCTTCCTGGATAATCAATGCAGGGACAAACGCGGCCACAAACAACAAGGACCGCTATTCCGTTAGCATAACTGGCCCGTCGGGCACGATACAGATTGGCCAACTCGGCAACTTAACCCTGCCCACCAATACCCGCCTGCGCATCAAGGTGGGAGACAATATTTCTAGCACCTTCATCATTAGCGAACGCGTGTATTCCATGGTGAAGGATGCAGCCCTCAAGTTCTATGGTATCAACCGTAGCGGTAATGGAGAATCCTGGTTCCACCCGGCAAGCCATACCAAGGATGGTGGCGGACCGGTTACCGAAGGTGCAGACGATGTCCGTGGGCCGTTTAATGAAGCCCTTGCCGGAACGCTTGAAGGCGGCTACTACGACTGCGGTGACCACCTGAAGGAATCCCAGACCCAGATGTACGCCTTCATGGTGGCAGCCGTGATGGCGGCAACGAACGCCGACGCCGACGATGACGTTTATGCTTACAACCAAGGGGAAACGGTCAATACCGACGGTATCCCCGACATGCTCCGCGAAGCAAAGCACGGCGCCGACTTTGTACTGCGAGCCTACAAGCGCGCAAACGGAGTCATCGATGACATGGCCCTTTCCGTAGGTAACTTCGGTAGTGACCACGGTTGGTGGGGACGCCCCGAAAACCAGGACAAGCTCCCTGTCGACAACTCTGCATCGGCAACCGACCGCGGAGGCCCCGCATCGCGTACCGTCCGCTTGGGCGAAATCGGTTCGAACATCGGAGGCGAAACGGCGGCAGGCCTCGCCATCGTCGGCAAGATGTACGCCGAATACAACAAGCCCTTTGCCGATAGCTGCCTAAAGGTGGCCAAGGAAATGTACAAGTTTGCAAAAGACCTCGCCCAAGGCAGGACCTTCACACACAACAAGAAGGCTGCCGGCTGGTCTAGCCCGGCCTATAACGGCAACAACGAATTCTACGACGACATGGCGCTTGCCTCCGTTGCGCTCCTCTATGCGACCGAGGAAAAACAATACGCCGACGACATGATCCGCACCAAAAACTTGGTACAAGGCCAGGAATACGCTACCGGCGCCGGATTCTTCGATGGCGGATGGTTCGTCACCAACAACAAGGGCTTCTTTAAGGATGTCAAGAACACCGGATGGGCGAACGCCTATTCCTATGCGCTCTATGCCCTCTACAAGCTAATCCTGCAAGACAAGAACAAGGCGATAAACGTATACGGCCTTTCCGAAACGGAATGGCTGAACGCCGTCGAAGACTGTATCGCGGACATGATTGCAAACCTTGGCGACATGAGCTACTACGGCGAAAGCGCGGAAACATTCATATTCCCCAATGTTCCCAATGTCTGGAAAGCGAGTCAGGTGGCATATGACAAGACCTGGTATACCATGCTCACGGACCAGGAATGGATTTACAACAGATACCGCGCAGGTGACATTTTCGAAGTGCTGGCCTATGCCGACGTGGCAGCCGACATCGAAAAGCAGGGCATTTCGCTCCCCGTCATGGGAACCCCGAACTGGAAAGCCGCCGAAGCAAAGCAATTCGGAATCAACCAGCTTAACTACCTGCTTGGCGTGAACCCGTGGGATGTTTCCTTCATCATGGGTGTCGGCGACAAGAATGACGCCCACCCGCACCACCGCGCGGCAAACCCCGAAGGCAAGAACATGCCGGGCGCAGGCTACAAGTATAAACCGCCTGTAGGAGCTCTCTATGGTGGCGTTCCTCCTTCACTCAGCGTAACTATGGGTAAAAACGGACAGCGCAACTGGGAATACTACGAAATGTCGGAGGTCTGCATTGACGCAGCCGCAACCCTCGTCAGTAGCGTAAGCCTCGCTTCCCAGAAGATTGACCGCACCCGCGCCCCCAATATGCAGGTGGAAATCCGCCACGTAAGCATGGACTCCGCCATCGTGGTGGTGAAGCTCGATACCCGCGGCACGGCCCTCATCAATTACGGCAAGACCGACAATACTACCGGAATGAACATGACGGCCAAGCCCGACAACGATGTTTCCGGCGTCTCGCACGAAATCATCTTGCGCAACCTCGAACCTGGGACCACGTACTACTTCTACGCAGGCGGAATCAACGCCTACAACCCGGAAAACTTCTCGACAAAGTACATGGTCGACAGCACGCAGACCCCGTTCAGCTTCACGACGCTCAACACCATCGAAAGCGCCGAAATCAAGAACGTGACCGTGTGCAACGTGAGCGCGGACAGCGCCGAAATCATGTGGTACACCCCGAACGGCGAATACGAATCCAAGCTCTACTGGGACACCATCCCGCATACAAACCTGAACGAATACGCCCACAACACGGGTGCCGGCAATGCCGACATCTCGGGAATCCCGACCAAGTTCCACTACGTGAAAATCGGCGGGCTCAAGGAAAAGACGACATACTACTATGCCGTCGAAAGCAACGGGCAATACACGAACGTGAACGAAGAAACAGGCGCCATGCTGAAATTCACCACACCGGTGACGCAGTATGACTTCAGCGTGTACACCTACCAGTACTCTTGGGCAAGCAAACCCGCCATCAACGTGAACATCTTCAACAACGAGGCTAGAGCGTTCGACAGCCTTACCGTGCGCATGTTCATGCGTGGCGACGATGACCTGTACGACGACGTGGCCATCCGTACCGACATCTGCCAGGCATACGACGAAGCCGGTTTCAACAAGGCCTGCGATGCCACGACGCTAAATGTTCTCAACGAAGGCTTCCGCCATGTGCGCCCCGTAAAGATCGAAGACACCTACGACGCAGCTACAGGAACCTGGCAGTGGTACTTCCCCATCCCGCTCGGCCCGACCGTCATCAAGAGTTCAAGCCGCTTCCGCGTTGACGTGCTGTTCGTAGCACGCATCCGCTCCCCGGGCCAGGACGACCCGCTCGATGTCGCTCCGCAGAACAAGAAACTCTACTGCAACGACAACGGCACCTGGTATTGGGTGTCTGACGAAGACAAGATTGGCGCCACCCTTACAGCAAATCCGGGCGACTGGAGCTGGATGCCGCACAGCAAGGCCAACGGCGACTATGCCGACTACCCGGGCATGCCCTGCATCAGCAAGGATGCCGGCGACCTAGACTTCGGTGTGGCACCGGTGAACCCCTACGTTGCCGTGTACCGCAAGGACGAGTTCGTTTGGGGCTACAGCCCCTCCAAGAGCGAAATGGAAACGAAGCGCGCGAACTACAAGCTGGAAGTTACCTTGGATGCTCCGTTCAATGTTTCCAACGGCAGTTACGTGGAAATCGACCAGCCGAGCAGCACCGTGTTCGTGAAGGGACACGCCCACATTACCGAGGGCCGCATCGTGGTCGACAACGTGAGCTACATGGGTTACAACGGCATGATTGTCGCCCAGTACAACATGGAAACCGACCTATGGGATTTGAATATTCCGGTAAAGATGGGCATCGGCAGCAACAAGGTCGACATCACGATATTCGCAGGGCCCGACCCGGAATGCGAAGCCTGTACCGAAAACGGCGGCTGCGCATTCGAGAACCGCTCCTACTATGTGCAGTTCACGAAGGGCGACGCGACCGCATCGGCGCTCACCATCAAGGACGAGGCCGGCAACCCGGTCAAGAGCCCGGCTGACCCCGCAGGTACGCGCTTCAACATATTCCTGACCGACAAGGACAAGGCGAAGTACACGCAGCCTATCGATGTGCTCGTGATAAACAACAGGAAGAACGACACGCTCAAGGTCAGGATGGTGGCTGACACCGATAACCCGGGCTACTTCCAGAGTACGTTCCCGATTACCGCTGTCGAAGTTCCGAAGGAGCAGCGCACCAACGGACAGATTTCGTTCTTCGCGGGCGACACCATCCAGGTCGTCTACATCGACCCCGAAGACGAAGAAGACATTTCGAAGCAGTCGTTCTACTCCGAGTCCACCTACCCCGCACCGAAGCGCGTGCTCGCGCAGGACAGCGACTGCGACAACGTGGCCGACAAGATTACGATTAGCTTCTCGAACGCATTCGACGAGAACTACGCCTTCGATAGCATTCGCGTGTACATCGACGGCATGGCCGACACGGTGACTCTCGCCGTCCCGCAACCGGTCACAGGCCTGAGCGAAGTCTCCATCCCGCTTACGGGCATAAACGTCCCCGAGACGGCATCTCCCAGCGGCACGGCAGGCATCTTCCTCCAGACCAAGGGACAGGTTTCCCGAGAGAACGCCAAGATTACCGACGGCATTGCCCCGCAGCTCCTGAGCGTGACCATCCTCGAGAACCCTGCACCGCGCTCCGTCGAAGACACATTGATGATTGCCTTCACCGAGCCCGTCATGCTCTCCTCGACGGGAGCCTGGCCGCTCACCATCCAAGGCGTATCGGGCGACTTCATCAGCGTATCGGGCAAGGCAACCACAAACAATGGCGGCAAGAGCTGGCTATACGTGGTGACTGGCAATACGAACGGAGATTACATCCCGGTAGGCGGAATCGCCAGCATCAAGAGCGGGTTCAGCATCACGGACGAAGCCCTCAACGCACTTGACCCGGCATCGCCCTGCGCCCAAGGCGTGAAGATTGCGGAAACCCCGAAGCCCGTCCCAGTCACGCTTGCCGAAATTCGTGACAACGAAGGCGACGGCTATGCCGATGAAATTTACCTGAAGTTCGAAAAGAAACTTCGCGACAAGGACATGCTCGACAGTTTCGTCGTGGAATGGGGCATGAAGAACATCACGAAGAGTTTCCTCCCGAGCACTTGGAAGCATACGATGGAATACGGCGAACACTGGCAGCATAACCAGCTGGTCGATTCGCTTACCGGAACCATCACTGACGATTCTACGTTGGTGAAAGATACCGTCTCCATCATCACCATCCCGCTCACGACCTCGAACGGCTTCCCGTACGGCACGACCAGCGGTGCATACGACGGCTACGGCCACGTGACCCCGAGGCTCGGCCCCGAAGGCGGGTTCTTCGACAAGTTCTACTTCGTGGTCGAC
>CACWNW010000011.1 GCA_902762305.1 Fibrobacter succinogenes
CTACAGAAGGCTCTTGCCGAAGGCGAACGCTCCGCCGAACAGGGACGATGGCTTTCCGCCGCTGATGTGCGGAAAAAATACGAGGTCTAGATGCCCTCCGTCGTATTTTCGCCAAAAGCCGTCGAAGATTTAGACGGTATCAAAGCTTATATCGAAACCGAGCTGGGAAGTCCCAAGGCGGCGAACGAAAAACTCATTGAAATTCTTGATGCCATTGACAACTTAGCCGTCTTCCCTGAGATTGGTCCTTCGTTAAGAGGTAAAGTAAATAACCTGGTGAAGTATCGTTGTCTATCTGCCGGCGGCTGTTTGGTCTTTTATCAACATGAATGCGATAAAGTTTTTGTCGTTAGAATTTTGAACAGTCGGATGGATTACCTGAAGATTCTGGGATTGTGAAGTTGGTTACAACGAACCTGTGCTATTTTTGCACAAGTTGAATTTTCATACAATTCCTGCGTCTGAAAAATGTTGCGAATATGCCGATTTATTGAAGTTCAGCCCGTATTGAACAGCTCGGCCATTTGCACTACGTGCAATCGGCTGCAACTCGGTCATAAAATCAAGCAAGCTTGATTTTGCGACATTCTTCATCTTTCCTCCATCCGCCTACATGCATAAAAAGGCGAGGCTACTTGATCATCTCCAACAGTTGTTGCTTGATCACGAAATTCAGTACAGAAAATGCCGTGAGTTTATTGCCAAGGTCCTTAATTGAAGCCCCGATGTGGTAAACGGTCTCGTCAACGACAATGAACCGGTCGTGGACTTCGCGCATCGTCCGCAATTTCACAGGCGGGCACTGCCGATTCAGCCGTTCGCATTCAACTTTCATCGTCTGATTGATGCGGGCGGAATAGATTATCGCGTTCACTCCGGGATTTCGCTTGGGCATAAGCGACAAGGCCATATCGTCTGCAAACGGGTCGATAATGACAATCTCTTGTTTTGCCAACCGGACGAGCAGAACCGCGAACTCATAGCCGCTCCAGAACGCTT
The DNA here is from genome assembly GCA_902762305.1 of Fibrobacter succinogenes. Classification (GTDB taxonomy): domain Bacteria; phylum Fibrobacterota; class Fibrobacteria; order Fibrobacterales; family Fibrobacteraceae; genus Fibrobacter; species Fibrobacter succinogenes_I. The sequence goes on from CACWNW010000011.1 coordinate 1,000, forward strand.
TCGCCTGCAGAACGCCCTCCTTAGGCGGCAAGTTCGCCTTCACGAAGAAATCCACCTGCTTTTCAAGATAGATTAAGCGAGAATCGTGATTTTCCAGCCTGTTTTCATGAGCGACAAGGCGCTGGTTTACGCTAAAGCCCTTCAACATGTGCTCTTTGAGGACCTTATTGGCCCAGCGACGGAACCGAGTTGCAACTACAGATTTAACTCGGTAGCCAAGAGACAATATCATGTCAAGATTGTAAAAAGGAATTTGGCGATTGACCCTGCGATTTCCCTCAATCTGAACCTGTCGGAATTTCCGACAAGTTGACTCCAAATCCAATTCATTTTCTTCGTAAATATGGCTAATATGTTCAACGATGTTCGTTCGAGATGTCGAAAACAACTCCGCCATCTGCGCCTGCGTCAGCCAAACAGTATCCTGATCCACGCGGACTTCGATGTGAAATTCGCCCCCTTCCGGCTGATACACGATGATTTCGTTCTTTCCGCCGTCAACCTCATCCGACGGCAACAAACCGCTATTCTTCATCTTTCCTCCCTCCGCCTACATGCATAAAAAGGCGGGGCATTCGGATTTACATTTTTTAGTTAGTAAGGAATCCTTACATACTGAGATTACTTCCGATTCATATCCTTTTAATTTTTCTTAGCAGAAATACGATATTTCGTTGAAATGAGCAATCCATTTCGCAACAACATCCTCATGACGAGCTTCAATAATCCGAAGAATATTTTGCAAGACATGCGGATTAATACGCGAATTGTTATTTGCCAAGAGACATTTTCTAGCTCGAGTTATCCAGATTTTAGTGGCATTGGCAGCAGGTACACCTTCCGATACATGAACATGTACCGGTTCCAGAGGAACACCCTCATTGGACCAGAAATAAACCCAGAAAGATCCTATCTTAAAGATTTGCGGCATTGCTGAACCCACCTTTCTGAGAAAATTCCATTATCAAATGAGCCGTAGATTCAATCACCTTCTTATAGCGATTGATTTCCTCATCTGAAAAACCGAATATATCTTCCCATGTATAGGAGGGTAAATAGCATGTCGCCCGATGGAAGCCGTCTTTTGCGTCGGGCTTTTCGATGTACACCTTAACGCGGCCATCCTTGCCCATTTCGGAATGGACAATTTCCGCGTTATCGTCAAGTGTCATGAAGGGGTACATCATATTGCTTAATGGCAATATAACATTTTCAGGCCTTGTTTGGCTAGTATTCATCTTTCCTCCCTCCGCCTACATGCATAAAAAGGCGGGGCTTTGATTGTTTTACACCGTGCGCGAAAAGCCACTTTCTATACACTTGTGCACTAAATATAAATTACTAGATGGCGGTTGTCAAGAGGTTTTGACAAATTATTTCAAAAGTCCTTTCTTGAACGTATCGTAGAATACAAACATTTTTTCTGTTTTACCGAATTTGACATGGATATACTTATAATCTTTGGATATCCTATCAACAACGCCTTTGCCTAGTTGCTTGTGCGTAACAACAGAGCCGGCTTTGATGCGTGAATATAGAGCTTGCTTTTCTGCAGCCATTGCAACTTCAGGCGAAACATTGTCGCCTTCAACATAATCTTCACCATGTTCTACAGCCATCATTGATCGCTGTTGCCCATAGAACAATTCCTCGTACTCTTTGCGACGAAGCACTGTATCAAAACCGCCGACATCGTCTCCAGCGTGGAGGTCAAGGCCGGTATAGCTCAGGCTAGAATCTTCGTAACGCTTGAAGCTGAAGATTGCTTCGTTCATCAAGCTGGCGTTGAATACATTGAGCGAACACAACAATTCAAAATCCTTGACTTCAAGGCCCGTGACCTTCTTGAAAAGTCCCGGTTCTAGCTGAGTAATCACATCTTTTAGGCATCGTTCGCGGTAATCCGTTAGGTACATGAATACGGGAACACGCGTCGCGAACTTGATAAGTTTTTCTTGAATCTGTTTGCGCTTCGCCTTGAATTCTTTTTCTTCTTCGGTAAGTTCTCGTTTCTGCTTTGGCGTCAACGGACCATCTTTAGTTTTTGCTTTCTTGACTTTCTCCGATTTATTGATAATCGTTTCAATATCCGAATTAAGACTGCGGAAACCTTCAATACGCATCAAAGCTTCCATTGCATCAGGATTGTCCATCAATCGCTTAAGAGTGTCGTTATCAACGTTCACAAGCAAGGCGGATTCCCAACGGCGAGCCAAAAGTGTTGCAGAAGTTCCCGACATGGCAATATCAAGAATCGCCTCTGCATTTAGTTGCATCATGGCGGAACCGTCATAAGCAAGCACCGGCAGGAACTTAGTGAATTCGGCAACACGCTTTTCTGGGTCCGATTCGTTGATATCAAGTCTTGAGCTATAACTTGAAATCTGCTTCAGCGCTCGGTCTAGCGCAAAGTCAAACACATAGCAGTTTTCCTTGATAATCTGCGGACTACCCTTATCGTCCTTGATTTCCCAAGGAGATTGCACGCGGAATGCCGTCTGGAAATACGTTTCAGGGCTTTTCAGATTACGGAGCATGAATACGCCCGTCCAGGGGCGAACCGTCACACCTGTCGTTAGCTTACCACACGAAAGCGTAATAGTTTTCGAATTGAGCGGATTCGCCATTGCAGCTTGCACTGGTTTGAGAGCCTCTAGGCCAATGCCCGCCTTTGTCCCGGCACATACGATGACTTTATAATCGTGATAGAAGGTATTTTGCCTTTGGTCTATCAGATTCTTCATTGCATCGCATGCGGCTACATCGGGCAAGAACCATAAAGTGTGCGTCAAGATATTCAGCAAACGCGTATCGGAATACGGCATAGGCGGACGTTTGTCTTGTCCGAGTTTCAAGTCATCAACACTGGATGGCAAATAAGAACCACGAATCAAATCGAGCCATTTCTGCACTTCATTTTCGTGCTTAAATTTGGCATCTTCGCCTTTACCTTCCGCCTTAAAGAACTCGTTCAAATCGAATTCGTCAAATTCACCCTGACTTGCAACCTCACGAATGCTTTCGGGAATCTTGTAAGTCATCAGCACCATACGCGGGAGAGCCTTGTATGGATTATTTTTTCCTACCCAGGTTTCTTTGGCGCGCTGTTCATCGGAATATGTCCAGTTAAATATCTGTTCTTCGATGAATTCACCGGAATTAAGTGCACGGAACGGCGTTCCCGAAAGATAGAGATAATACTTTGTCGTTATTGGCAAGAAAGATTCATCCATCGCATTCGCGGCTTCCTTGCGTTGAAATTCTTCTTGGTCAAAATTAACTTCCGCTTCTTCGTCCTGCTTTTCGAAGAGATTCTTCGCATTTTCTCGCCATGCGCCAAAATGGTATTCGTCAAAAATGACTAAATCCCATTTTTCAGAGTGGATAAATTCATTTTTCGCCTTGATACCACCAGCATCATTACGCCCTAGCAGATCTTGAAACGAACCGAATACTACAATCGGTTTATTCTTGTCCGCTTCTTCAAATTCTTCATCTATAGAAAAATTGATATCCCTAGCGTCTTTATTCGAGATGAATTGCCATCCCTTAAAATCTACATGATGATACAGGTCATCAGCCCAGGCACTTTCCACCGCAGGCTTGAAAGTCAGAACCAAGATTCGCTTCAACTTCATTGACTGTGCCAGCTTATAGGCGGCAAAAGTCTTGCCAAAACGCATCTTTGCATTCCAAAGGAATTTTGGCGAACTCTCGGGCTTTTCCTTCAAAGTCGCCTTAAAGTAGGCGCTCGTTATTTCAACGGCACGTTCCTGCTCCGGGCGCATTTCAAACGTTTCGTTGCGGTCCTCATCAATACGCTTGCCTGTACGGAGTTCCTTGATGGCCGCAAGAACATCTTCTTCTTTACAGAAAAACCATTCGTTTCGGTCTTTGCCTTGGTTCAGCCGAGTAAAACCTTTGCGTTCAAGAATCTTGTGAACTTGTTTATCAGTAAAGCATGAACCATCGGCGCACATTGCCGATTCCTTGAAGAGTATTTTTCCTTCAAGGCCTGCCGTGTGCAGTTGCTCCTTGATTCGGGCTTCGACATTACGGTCTGTAAAGCCGACCTTGATATAGCCTCTAAGTTTTTCTACCTCGGGGATTGTATAGGCATAGATGGTTGGGTTGACTTCAGGACGCTCCCTGAGAAATTCGTCTAGCAGAACGGAAGGCATTATTGTTCACCTCCAATTTCTCCTATTCGAGAAGCTATATATTCCCACTCTTTATCATTAATATTCCATCGCTCTCGCAAAATATCATCTGTATAAGTTTGGTCATACGTACCCAAATCAGGAACAAAACAGAAATTCTTTTTTGTAACATCTTGAGATACGACTGTTTGCAGCAGAAGAAACCGTACAATTTTCGTAAAAATGTACGACTTGTAATTTAATGTTTCTGCCTTTGTATCAAACGCACCCGCAACCAGCCAAGATTCAGTACAGCATTCTCCTGGCTTTGCAATTCGAGTATTGCCATCGTAATAAAAACCTACGGGTTTTGAAAAATCAGTCTGACCAGCGATGGGTGATTTTGGAATCAAAAATTTCCATTTATTGAGATAATGTAAGGAATCGTCAACATCCTTTGGTAATGCATAACGTAAACCAATCTTTTGAATAAAATGACAAGGTATTCCTTTTGATACGGGTTCATAATTTGTAGGTAAGTCAAATGGTTTTCTTGAAGAAATTCTCTCATTCAAGAAATCTTCATTCTGTTCAACAACTTTTTTCACAATGCGAACAGCTTTATTCTGCCTTACAAATGTTTCATACTCATCCAAATACCTAGATGCCGATTCATTCATTTCGTTTGTTTGATTAACTACTTCGCAACGTCCCTTATTATCTCTATCCCACAAGAAATAACAGGCTCCACCAGCCAAATCTACTCCGGGAAAGACATCCTTGAAATTTTCAAAATCCACAAGTTTTCTTACACTCCGATCATGAAGCATTTCTGCACGAAATTCATCAAGTCCTTTTCCTCCAGCAAACCAACGAGAAGGAATAATCATCGTCAAAAAACGTGGTTTCATTTTCTTTGCTTGAAGAACAAATCGTTGATATATCGGTTTTGCACTTTTCCCATTGCCACCATCGCTCAATTGGTACGGCGGGTTGCTGATAATCACGTCAAACTTCATGTTGAAAATTCCTTCGGGGTTTTCAGTGTGAATCCATTCGTAGGCATGCGTTTCAAGAGCATCACCACGGCTATACTGTTCTTCACTTGCTCCGCAATACTTGCACTTGCCATTTACCCAAGTGTGGTTTATCCGTTTGAACCGGATATTTCCTTCGGGATTATCGAACTTTGATACAGAGTATTCGCCATTAGGCCACTTGGAACAATAGACACTTCGGCGAGACACTAGACTCGTCATTTCGGTAATGGCTATTCCGAACAACTGGTTGTGGAATATATGGTCTATGGAATGTTGCAACTGGTTCATAAACCATTTTTCATCAGGCGAAAGTTTTTGACCGTTCGCTTTCTTGGCGTTTATTTCTTCTACGGCTTGCTCGTATCCCGGCATTTGATTCGCCAACAAACGCTTTGCAATTTCTCGCAAAAACACACCCGTTTTGCAACAGGGGTCAAGGAACGTTGTCTCGGTACTTTCAAACAGTTCCTGCGGGAGCATATCAAGCATGCGGTTCACCACCTCGGGCGGCGTAAACACTTCATCGTTGCTCAAGTTTGCAAGGCAACTCAAGACATCAGGATTATGCTTGTTTATCATCTTGCCATAGTCTCCTGTAATCAGAGGTGTACTGCGTCAAAAAATTTCCTTCGTCACTTGGCATTGCAAGTTCAGAGCCTTCACCAATGCGCATCAAATCCGCAAAGGTGTAGTCTTTGCGTTGCATAGTGTTGCCCCGCACAAAAGCCCATTCCGAAAACACAATCGGACTATCCGTATCGTTTCCGTTTTCATCGACCTTCATCAAAGACAGAGCATTTCCGCAAACGATATTACGTTCCAAAATGAACTGTGCCGACTTTTGCGTATCTTCGTTCAGGTCGCTTTTACAAACAGACTTGTAAGCCTTATTCCAAATCTTGAAGAGACGGCCGCGGCAGGTTTCCGCATTGTCCGCGAGAATATCAACACCATAGATGCTGGATAGAGCCAGGACGGAGTTTCGCTCGAAGTCCAACGGGCTACGGCGGTATTTTTTCTTGGCCACGTCAAGTTTGCGTTCTAGAATTTTTACGAGAAAGTTGCCCGTTCCACAGGCGGGTTCCAAGAATCGAGAATCAATGCGCTCGGTCTCCTGCTTTACCAAGTCAAGCATTGCGTTCACTTCGCGGTCGGCAGTAAATACCTCGCCATGGGCGGCGACGCGTTCCTTGGACTTAATCTGCGCCGGATTCTTTTCCGGCTTTGTCTTTTGAACCTTCACAGGACCTCGGGGCTGCTTGCCCCGATTCCCGTACATTCAAAACCAAATAAAAAAGGCGTAAAGCGAGAGTCGCGACCGTGCTTGCACGGACATGACCGAGCCGAAGTCCTTTTCTACAAAAAAAGGCGTGGAATCGAATGCACTTACTCATTTCAGGCTCTGGAAAACCTCTTCAACATAAGCACAAACGACCCACGCACAGGGTGCGTGAGTGTCTGCCTTATCCTCGTTGAAGTTCAAAATTTTCCAGATTTCGAAATGAGAGAATAAGAGCAATAACTCAAATTTCTATGCGCCCCAAACCGTGAGGAATGGGGCTATGTCAGTGGGAAATATATATAAATACGCGAGAGATGGATTGCCACGGGTTCTACGAACCCTCGCAATGACGTGTATCAAGCCCGGGATGACGTATGGAAAGGAGATCCCCGGTCAAGCGGGGGGTTTTAGGGGGCGGAGCCCCTTAGGCGAGGGGGTGGAGAGCAACGAAGTGCGAACCAGGGGGACACATCCCCCACCATCAAATCAACCAGTTATTCCTTTCGGGCATTATTTTTGCAAATTCATACCTGCGGGGCTTGAATTTTATTAGTTTTCGGGTAATGGAACTTCGAGTTTTGCGGTATTTTCTGGAAGCGGCGCGGTTGGGAAATGTCTCGCGCGCGGCGGATAATCTTTGCGTGACGCAGCCAACGGTGAGTCGCCAGCTCAAGGAGCTGGAGGAGGAGCTGGGCGAGAAGCTTTTCGAGCGCACGAACTACGCGATTCGGCTGACGCCTGCGGGGGAACTCTTGCGGGAGCGTGCGGAGGATATCCTTTCGATGGCGGACAGGACGGTGCAGGATTTCAAGTCGCTGAAGGAAGACGAGGTGGTGGGTGAAATCGCCATTGCCTGCGCGGAATCGCGGAACGTGAATTTTCTTTCGAAGTGCATCGGGATTCTCCGGGACGACTATCCGAAGATTAAGTACAACTTATATTCGGGCGACAGCGAGCGCGCCCTGGAAAAGCTGGACAAGGGCATTTTCGATTTCGCGGTGGTTGTAGACAACGTTGATTTGGAAAAGTACAACTGCCTTGCGGTGCGTTCGGTGGACCGCTGGGGCGTGGTGATGCGCCGCGACGATCCTTTGGCCAAGCGGGATTTCATCGAGCCGAGGGACTTGCTCGACAAGCCGCTGATGGCGTCGCGCCAGGCGATGGTGGCGGATTTGCCGAAGTGGTTCGGCGACGATATTTCGAGATTGAACGTGATTGTGGGGCTGGATCTTTCGTACAACGGTTCGGTGCTTGCGAAGGAGGGCACGGGCTACCTGCTCACTTTCGACGGACTGGTGGATACGAGCCGCAGTTCGCGCTTGTGCTTCAGGCCGCTCATGCCCGAACTCACCACCAACATGTACATCATTTGGCGGCGGGGCCAGCAGTTCACGCGGGCGGGCGAACTTTTCCTCGATACGCTCCGGCACGTGCTGGGGGAATAGGCAGAAGCTAGAATTCTACGCCTTCAAAGACGATTTCATCGATTTCGAGGAAACTGCCGCTGCTGGCAAAGATGCTCACGAACCCGATTTCGCGGGCGATATTTTTCCACTCCACCTGGTAGACGGATGCGTTGAGCTTTTCGTTGCCGGGCCTGAACACGATTTCCTTCCAGGTGGTGTCGGCGGTCGCGTGCCAGAGCGATTTCTGGAAGTTGTTGTCGCCAAGATCCTTGTAGTGCTCCAATGCGAAACTGAAGTCGCAGTCCCCGCGCACCTTCATGCGGATGGCGGTGAGAGCGCTCAGGTCATAATAGCCCGTGTCGAGTCCGAGATGCGTGCCGAGAAGCACGTAGCCGGAATCGCCCAGGTCGAACTGCAGCGAAAGGTACTTCCCGCGGTCACCGTCCACGATGGCACTGCCGAATCCGCCTGCAGAATCGGGCTTTATCCAGATCGCCGTACCCGAGGCGATTTTGTACCAGCCGTAGTTTTTGTAGGTCTTCGCGAGGTTGTTCAGGCTGTCGCCATCGTCGAAATCTTCGAAGACGTATTCGCGGGTAAATCCGGGAACGTTCACGAGCGTATCGGCTTCGGCTCCCGCTTCGAGCGAGAACGTGGCGACAACGGAATCTCCGGCAACTACGGTGAACAAGCCTGCGGGTACGTGGGCGAATACGTAATCGCTTCCGGAGCGCGAGGCCATGTAGGGGGTAGCTTCCAGGCGCAGGAATTCAAAGACTTCATCGTCAATCGTCGCTCCCGTACGCAGCGTGAGCGATGCCGACGGGGCGAGCTCAATTTGCGTCGCGATTTCGGTTTCAGAAACGGCGGGCTTGAATTCGCTCCAGTTCATGAGTGCAGAATCTGCCCCGGCGATACCTTCGACAAAGCAGTTCCCGCTGGAACATTCGTCCGTGAGCGAATCGAAGCGGACTAGCCCCGAATCGTTGGCGACGGCGCTATTGACTACGGCAAAATCTGCTTTTGAATACAAGGTAACACGCGCCTGAGGAATCGGATCGCGATTTACATCATACACCGCGACGGCAATCCCGTTCGTCGTCTCGCTCGTGGCTCCCGCAGTCTCGGACCCGGTGTCGGAACAACCGGCAAGCAAGGCCACGCCCAATATTAAACACTCCACAGCCCTTTTCATCGTTCTTCCTTTTTCATCATCGGGAACAACTGGAAATTTAACTGATAAACGCTGTCGCAAATTTGCGAAGGCATCGCATTGACCACATTTACGATGGATTTTCGCGTCTCGGCGAGGATTTCGCGGATTTTTTCAATCTGTTTCGAGTCGAGCGCCATCGTGAGCGTGCTGATATCGCGCTTTTCCTTCGGGGTATCGGTGATGGACTTGCGGGCAAGTTCCGCGATGCTCGCCTGGTAGTCGCTGATGCAGGCGCTCAGCCAGTGTTCCTTCGTCTTGAGGTGGGCCTCGGTTGGTACCACGCGGCCGTCCTTGCGGGTATGCGCGAGCCCGAGCTGCAACAGAGCGTCTACTGCGGCCTGTACCTGCGTGGCGGTGAGTTTCGGGACGCTGCTCTCGCCGAGCTTTGCGGCATCCTGCGGCCCGCGGTAGTCGAATACGTCCAGCGCCGAGCGTATCATCGGGTAGAACCACTGCTGAAAGTAGCGGTAGCGGGCTTCGTCCAGCTCGCGGCAGGCGGCAGGGCGCATCTTCTGGAGCGTTTCGAAATGCTTGCGGACCTGCTCGTCGTTTTTCGCCTTGCCGTAGGCGACCATCTCGCGGAAATATTCCGCCTTGGCTTCCTTGAAGCGGAAAAACTGCACGAACGTCTCGATGCACTTGGGCGAAACGTGGCGTTTGCCCTGCAAAATCTTCACCAGGAGGCTCGCATCCATGTTGACCGCAGTGGCAAACACGCGGTAGCTGAACGTCGGGTCCAGCGACTTTTCCAGTTCGTAGAACTCCTGCAAAAACTTGCGGTAGTCGGAATAGTCGTATATGTTGATCTTGTTTTTCGAAAACATGGCGGGCCTGCCGGTATAAATATAGTTTCTCGCTATTAAATTTCCAATTTTTTTCGGGTCAATTTGTAAATTTTTTCACAACAATGTTGACTTTTTTGTCCACACACGTGGACATTTTACTGGCAGCAACCCGCAAAACAAGGTATATTCAGTACAACCAAGGAGTTTCAATGAATATCGGCCTTAAATTCGCAATTCTCGGTCTGTGCGTCTCGACGGCGGCATTTGCCACCAAGTACGAGGCGGAATCGGCAACACTCTCCGGAGGTGCCAAAAATGTCAACAGCTCGGGTGTTTCGGGCACGGGGTACGCCGACATGCAGGAAGGCAACATCACCTTCGCGGGCGTTACCGCAGAAAAGGCGGGCAAGTACCAGGTGACCATCCGCTACAAGGCGGGCGATTTCAAGGCGAACTACATCGTGGTCAACGGAGCCACCTCGGGCACCGTCGACTTCGAGGCAACCTCCAACTGGTCCGACGTCTCGACCGTCGTCACGCTCAAGGCGGGCACGAACACCATCTCGCTCGAAAAGTACTGGGGCTGGATCAGCGTGGACTATATCGACGTGGAGCCCTACGAATCCTCCCCCTTCAAGATTTCCGCGACCCCGGTCACCCCGAACGCGACCGAAAGCGCCGTGAAGCTCTACAGTTTCTTGCGCGAGAACTTCGGCAAGAAGACGATTAGCGGAATCATGACCGGCGACATGAGCGGATACACGCTGGGCGCCGACTTCAAGACCCACGACGACGTGAAGTACATCTACACGCGCACGGGCAAGTACCCGGTACTCGTCGGCCTCGACTTCCTTTTCGCGACAGGCCCGAAAGCATCGCAAAGCTGGAACACGGAATATACGAACAAGGCAATTTCTATAGCGAAGAACCTCTGGAAGGCTGGCGGCATTCCCGCATTTACCTGGCACTGGAAAGACCCTCTGGACAAGGATGACGCATTCTACATCCAGGGCGCAGACAACGGCCAGGGATACACGACATTCGATTTTGCGACCGGATTCAAGGCCGGCACTACCGAATGGAACACCGAAAGTGCTGCCTACAAGGGAATCGTCGCTGACATCGACCACATCGCCGATTACTTCCTCGAACTGCAGAAAGAAGGCGTCGCGGGCATCTTCCGCCCCCTGCACGAAGCGGGCGGCAAGTGGTTCTGGTGGAGCATCAATTCGGGCGACCAGTTCGCGGCCCTCTACCGCCTTGTCTATGACCGCATGGTGAAAGTCAAGGGCGTGAAGAACATGATCTGGGTGTTCAACCCCGAAGGCTCTACCGTCACCACCTGGGATCCGGGCAGCGAATATTACGACGTGCTCTCCATCGACATCTACAACAGCGCAAATGACCATTCCAGCAACGCAAGCGCCTTCGACAAGTTCAAGAGCGCCTCGAAGGGCACCAAGATTCTCGCGCTCAGCGAAAACGGGCCCATTCCCGACGTGAACAACATGCATACCGACGAAGCGGTATGGAGCTGGTGGATGCCGTGGTACAGCACCTGGAGCGGAACCTGGCCCGGCCAGACGAAGGATGCCGTGTGGAAGAGCAACATGGACGACGAACGGGTTCTTTCGCTCGAAGACATGCCCGGCTGGGACAAGTACACCGCAAGCATCTCCCCCGATACAACAGTAACGCCCCCCGACACCGGCACGACCCGCATCGCGACCGCACCGCGTCTGCTCGGGACAGCAACCACCATCGGAATTTTCGACATGAACGGCCATTACATGGGAATCTCTACGCAGGGGCTTCCGCAGGGCCGCTACGTCATCCGCAAGCAGGTGCAGGGCCACGTCGTGAATACGGTTTACCTCAAGAAATAATTGAAAAAAAATTGGATGTGTGTATGGGATGCATAAGCAAAAAAGTCGTTGTCGCCTCCACTGTGATATTCTGGGTTGGTTTGGCAAACGCCATTGTTCCGAACAAATTGGTTTCTGGCGGTTTGCCGGCACATACGGGGGCGGCAACGACCGATTACTTGACAGACGGATATCTCACGAACTGGAAGAGCAGCAGCGCCAAGGAAATCGCGCTGAACGTGGGCGAAGGCCCCACGAAACTGCGAATCAACTGGGAATCGTACGGCGATTGCGCCTGGGCCACCGACTTTACGAGCGGCTGCGGGCATAGCGGCGTCGCGCTTTCGAATTTCAAGATTTTGACCTCCGCAAATTCCACCGACGGCAAAGACGGCGACTGGGTCGAGGCGGCAAGCGTCAAGAACAATCCCGTGATGGCGCGCGGCGTCGACATCGAATTTGCGGGAAAGTCGTGGTTCAAGTTCGTGAGCGAAGGCGACGTGGGCCAGATTCTCGAAATCGAGGCATTCGACATGAGCGCGGGCGGAACCGACACGTGGTTCTTCATGGGCACGAGCATCAGCCAGATGGGAATCAAGCAGCAGGATACCGACTCCACGACGGCGCAAATCATTCACGCGAAGTTCCCGGAATACACGCCCGCCATGCTCCGCGGGGGCATCGGCTGCATCAACAGTTCCGAGGTCGTCGAGCACTTGGGCGAATACCTGGAGTACGCAGGCAACGTGAAGTTCTGGGCCATCGAGATGGGCACGAACGATGCCTGGGGCGGCGGCGACTGGAACCTCGCCACATACAAGAAGAACATGCAGACGATTATCGATTCGGCTAAGGCGCACGGAATCACCCCGATTATCGCCCGCATCATCGCGACAGATTCTTCCAAGGCGGGCTGGCAGGTGAACCCCGCATTCCTCGAGGCCGTCGACAAGCTGACCGAAGAAAACAACCTCCCGAAGGGTCCCGACTTTTTTGCCTACTTCAAGGAACATCCGGAACAGCTCGCAAGCGACGGCGTTCACCCGAACGGCGACAAGAAGGGCGGGCAGGCGATGCACCACCTGTGGGCCGAAGCGCTCGCCCCGCTGTACGCCGCGGGCGACACGACGAAAGCAGACAGCTCCAAACAGGATTCTTCTGGAATTATTTCTGGCGATTCCTCAAACAGCCTTGCTTCGCAAAAAAGAAACATTTCCCTCCCCCACATTTATTCGGAGGGCAAAAGCATCGTCATCAATACAATCGGCCATTCCGTTGACATTATCTTGATTTCGCCATTAGGTCAAGTTCTTGCCCAAAGCAAAACATCTTATGGAGCAGTAAGATTTGACAACCTTTCTGCAGGACGATACGTTGCAATCATTCGCGGCAACGGGATCCGATTCGAAGCGAACGTTATCGTAAAATAAACCACCAGACTAAAACGGCTGCACACCTAAATCGGTGTCGCCGTCTTTCACTTTTGCAAGGATTTCGAGACCTGTCAAATCCTGCATCATGCGGATGTTGTCGTCTTCCATTTCCAGGTTTCCGCTAGAACCGTAGCGGTTTATGATGAGCCCACGGACATCGAGGCCGCGGCTGCGAGCGTATTCCACCGTGAGTACGCAGGCGTTAATGGAGCCGAGTGCCGCCGTCGTCACCACGAGAATCGGGAGGTTCACGGTCTTGATAATGTCTTCGAGAAAAATCTTTTGTTGTTTGTCGCCAGAAGAAATTGCGTCGACATCATAGCGGATGGGGCAAATGATTCCCCCGCTGCCTTCGGCAAAAATAAACTCGTGGCGAGCGCATGCTGCCTCAAAATCGGCTTTGACCTTCGTCAACTCCACGGGATTTCCTTCTTTGCGGGCAGCGAGATGCGGAGAGACAGCCTCTTTATAGACATAGCTCACGAGCTGTTCTTGCGTATCGGAAAGATTCGCGATGCGCTTCACGTAATCGGCATCGCCTGCGACCCATTTGCCGTCACGGAGTTCAGCGCCGCTGAGGGCCGCCTTGTAGTAGCCCGCGTCAATGCCGGAATCGCGCCACTTTTTAACGAGAAGGGCTGTGACGAATGTTTTGCCGACATCGGTCCCTGTTGCTGTAACGAAATAACCTTTAGACATATAGAGTAAACACTTTTTTTTATTAAGTAAATGTCGTTTATTACGTCATTCCGGCCCGTGAGCCGGAATCTAAATGGCGGATCACGTCCGCCATGACGGTAGCGGCGGTTTGAAGTTGTTCATGCGTATGCGTGGCCATCAGGCTTGCACGCAGGCGAGCTTGCCCCTTGGCGACTGTCGGATAGCGAATCGCGGGAATCAAGATTCCCTGTTCCTGAAGCTTTGCAGAAATCTGCATTGCTTTCGCTTCGTCGCCGATGACAATCGGAACAATCGCCGAAGGAGACTGTTCTAGATTCACGCCCTCGTGCTGCAAGGCGTCGCAGAAAAATTTCACGTTATCGCGCAAGTTCTGCACGCGTTCAGGATGCGCATCGATATAGCGCAAGTTGTTGCAGGCGGCAGCGGCAACGGCAGGAGCCATCGCTGTTGTGAAAATAAAGCTGCGGGCCTTGTTGCGGAGGAAATCAATCAGCTGCCGCTTGCCCGCCACGAAGCCGCCTTCGGCGGCAACGGCTTTGCTCAATGTGCCGACGGTTACGTCGGCATGAGCACAGCCGTAGTGTTCGGCAAGTCCGCGCCCGGTCTTGCCGAGCACGCCCGTGGCGTGGGCTTCATCAATCATCAAGAGGCAATCATTTTCTTTCGCGATGCGCAAAAGTTCCGGCAAATTTGCGAGGTCGCCATCCATGCTGAAAACAGCGTCTGTCACAATGAGTTTGCGAGGAGCCGGCAATGTAGGCGCATACGCACGAGACTTATCCGCTTCTTGAATCACTCGCTGCAAATCAGCCATATCGTTATGCTTATAGACAAAGCACTTGGCGCGAGAAAGGCGGATACCGTCGATAATGCTAGCGTGGTTCAGTTCATCGCTAAAAATGTAATCGCTCTTGCCACACAATGCCGAAATCGTACCGACATTCGCCATGTAGCCCGTATTGAAGGTGATAGCGGATTCTTCGCCCTTGAATTTTGCGATAAATTCTTCCAGTTCCTGATGCGGAGTCTTGTTGCCCGTCGTAAGCCGAGCGCCGCCGCTACCTGTTCCCCACTCCAAAACAGCCTGGGCCATCGCCTGCTTGAGTTCATCGATGTTTGCCAAGTCCAGGTAAGAATTGGAGGCCAGCAGAATCTGTTCCTGCGAAACGCCGTCGGGCATGCGGATTTTCACACAAGACGATTCCGGCGTTTCCATCAGGCGCATCGAGCGATAAGTGTTATTCGCCCGCGCCGTTTCCAAAGTGTCTTTCGTAAATGAGTCTAAGATTCGTTCGTTCATACTATTCTGCCCTGGATCCTTCGACTTCGCGCCTTACGGCGCTCCGCTCAGGATGACACAATTCCCTTTTTACATATACTTATTTCATTCAGGATGACGTGTTTCTCCATCATCAACATTACTTCTTTTGACACGGAGCAACATCCACTAGTACTTTTTTCTTCTGCAAGTACTCGATGCATTCTTCGGCAGAGGCCTTGCGCGAATCAAATAGGAATATGCGGCCTCCGTTTTCGTCGCCCATTTCCTTCATCTTCATGATGCGCACATAGCCGAGTTCTTTGCTCGCGACATAGCCAGTCACGTAATTCGGGTCATCACTCACGCAAAATTCCGCCACCATTCCGGGAGCATTCGCCACCTTGGTCGCAAGCACAATTGCTTCGTTAAAATGATTCTTGCAACCGTCCACTTCGCTTGAATGAAGTGCATCCATATACGTTGCACGTACACCGCGTTCGTGGTCAGGTTCCAGACGCTCGCCCGTCGCGATATCGTACAGCATCGCACCACGCATCGGGAACGTTTCGCGCAGGAGTTCTGGAAGTTTCTGGGCAAAACTTTTGATGAGGTCTTCGCGGCTTCCGTCACATTCCACAACGGCATTGCCGACCAGTCCAAAAGCCATCTCCAACCCTTCCTGCCATGTTTCCACATCTACGCGTGTCACCGGCAAGGCCTTCAAAATCCGAATATCGCTTTCGTGAACCTTTTCGATTTTCACGTTGATAAAATCCGGGTCGCCCTTGGAATGCGTCATGGCCCGGCGCACCATCGCCGCACAAACAGCCTCAACAGAATCCCGATTTACAATACGCTCGGCACCGGAAATATGCTGTTCACGTTTCTGTTCGCCATCGCCCACTTGCTGCGAGGCCCGCATTTTTAAGCTGTAGTAATCCATATCACTCATGAAATTCGTCTTCGCCTTCTACGACAGGCGCGGGTTCACATTCACCAATCATCTTGATGGCTTCGCAGATGCGGTCAACTTCAGAATCGGTCGTAATGAGCGGAGGCATCGTGTAAACGTAATTGCAGAACGGTCTGAGCCACACGCCGGTTTTGCGAATCACGCGCAGAATATCGTCTGCCGAAGGTTTCGCCTTCAGTTCCAAGACACCAATCGCACCGAGAACACGCACGTCGGCCGCATTTTCAAGCGCACGGAGCGGTTCCAAATTCTGCTTTAGGCGCTTTTCAAGCCGAGCAACGCTCGATGCATAATCGCGGCTTTCGAATAGCGAAAGCGAAGCGATTCCCGCAACACAAGCCAACGGATTCGCCATGTAAGTGGGGCCATGCATAAAGGCAGGAATCTTGCTGTTCGTAATCGTTTCGGCAACCTTCTCGGATGCCACGCAAGCCGCCATGGTAATGCTTCCGCCAGTGAGCGCCTTACCGATACACATGATATCCGGCTTAATGCCAGCATGTTCCATCGCAAAACGCGGGCCCGTGCGGAAAAAGCCCGAAGCGATTTCGTCCAGAATCAACAGGATGCCGTAACGGTCGCAAAGTTCGCGGAGAGCCTTCAAGTAGCCAGCATTATAAAGCCACATGCCGTTTCCGCCCTGAAACACGGGCTCGCAAATCACGGCAGCGATTTCATCCTTGTGTTCCTCGACGACACGCTCCATCGAAGCGAAATCCGCCGGATTCCAGACTTCGTCAAAGCGGCAGTTCGGGCGTTCCGCAAAAAAATGATGCGGCATGATTCCGCGGAAAAGCGTATGCATTCCGTCAGGGTCAGAAAGTGCCATCGCGCCTGCGGTATCGCCGTGGTAGCCGCCCTTCAAGGCGACCAACTTGCAACGTTCCGGGCGCGAGAGCGAATGCTGGTACTGCACCGCCATCTTGGCGCTGCATTCCACGGCGATGCTTCCCGAATCTGCGAAGAAAATCTTGTTCAAGCCTTCGGGCAAAAATTTCACCAGCTTTTCGCCTAACTCAATCGCGGGTTCGTGCGTAAAACCGCCGAACATCACGTGGCACATCTTTTCGCTCTGTTTCTGAATCGCCTCGACGATTTCAGGGGCGTTATGCCCGTGCGCCATGCACCACCAACTCGATACCGCATCAATACCTGGCCGGAGTATTCTTCAGCGCCGCATAGGGGTGCCACAAATGCTCGCTATCAAAATCAAGTAGCTTTTCCATTTGCAGCCAAATATAGAAATTCCCCTACACCACGGCATTTTTTATATATTCTTCCAATAAAAAGTGGTGAAAAACATGCTCAAAATTGAAGCCTATAGCGAAAAATATATCAACGACGCCATTGCAATCTGGAACGACATCGTCGAAGACGGCATCGCGTTCCCGCAAAAGGAAACACTTGACGCGCAGACGGGCGGCGCCTTTTTCAAGTCACAGTCATTTACGGGCATCGCCATCGACGCGGACTCCGGCGAAGTGGTCGGACTGTACATTCTTCACCCGAACAATGTCGGGCGCTGCGGGCACATTTCAAATGCGAGCTATGCCGTCAAGAAGAACAAGCGCGGCCAGCACATCGGCGAATTCCTCGTGAAGGATTGCCTCGCGAAAGCAAAGGAAATCGGCTTCAGGATTTTACAGTTTAACGCAGTTGTCGCTACGAATACGTCAGCGCTGAAGCTCTACAGAAAACTCGGCTTTACGCAACTCGGCGTGATTCCCAAGGGATTCCTGCTCAAGGACGGGAGTTACGAGGATATCATCCCGCACTATATAGAACTGCTCTAGCTATTTTTCTTTCGGCATCGCATCCCAATAAGAGCGAAGCTCGTTTATAATCTGGTCGTAATCGCGTTGCGTGAACGTGCCTTCGCCAATCATCATGATGGTGTAATCAATGCCTTTGAATGATTTGCCGACGCCCGTATCACGGAAGCCGTTGCGCAGGTAGAATGCGTGGCGGCGCTTGCGTTGCGCGGAATTGTCGCAAACCTGCTCGGGCGATTCCATGTCAAGAATGTTGGACTGCCCCCTATACTTTTCAAGCAACTGCGATAGGATTCTTTGCCCTATCCCTTTCCCGCGCAAGGATTCGAGTACGGCGAAATACCAGAACCAGTTAAACTGTGTCCGCGGATAGACAATTGTCAACCCGACAAGATTTCCGTCTTCGCGATAAACAGCAAAGTCCAGCGACATCGTTTTAACAAGCCGCATCAAATCGCCCCAGGGAATCTGTTCCTCTTCCGGAAACGCTGATTCGTAAAGGCTTCGAACCTGGGCGTTTTCTTCGTCTGGATTTAGCTGTACAGTTTGCATAATGATATTTGGCAGAATCGTTGTAAATAATATATTTTATTCTAGAACTTATGAGAATTCGCCGCAAAGAAACAAGTCTTTTTGCACAAATGTTCGGAGCGCTACCGTGCGTGATTTTATGCGCATGTGCAACACCGACGATTGATGTCGACAATTCAGAAGACGAATTAAGTGACCTATCCGTGAAAAAAGCTCCTACGACAGAAACGTCCTTGATTACGAAGGATGTATTAAGATATTATGTATTCGATACTCTTCGTTCCGTCGTGAATAATCACTTTAACGGCATGTGCTATGCCAAGAATGGGGTATTGGCTTGGGATCCCGAAATGGATCATTCTAATGAATATTATAGTTATCGACTTTCGGGGGACACTCTGTTTTTCTCTAATTCGACTTCACTAGTGAAAACGTATATACGCGAAACGAATGACGGCAGCGCCCTGGGCGGCAGATGGATTCTACTGGAAGACGAAAGCGAAATTTTTACTCCGGAATACCTGATTGTTTCGGGACTCACGGCGGTATGGGAGTTTTCCATCAAAGAAAATGCTCCCGTCACAAGCACAGACGCATTTACTGTAATGATGCAGGACGTTGTTGCTGAACAGGATGGAACAAGACATCCCCATCAAGTGAGTGATACATCCAGTTGGAGACCTGATTGGTATATATTGTTCGGCAAAGGATTCGAAATTCAATTGACGGATGACGAACTATACGAAATCTGCGACCCTTGCGAAGACCTTGAGCGAACCAACACCGCTATCAAATTTGAAAGGAAAGGAAAACAATTCAAGATTTCCATGGAAAACTCCGTATACAACGAGAAAAAGATGAGTTATTTCTTTAAAGTTGTTGCAGACGGGAAATCCTGCGTACTGCATATGGAGTTGATTGATGCGACCAAGGACGTGTGCCTGAATAAGGAATATATACCCGACGATTTAATAGAAAGCCATACATACACGTCCCTTGGATATAAAGAAAATTTCGACAAATTTGTAAAATGCTTTAAGGAGTTGTTTTAGTAATGAAGCGTTTCTTGTGCGGCATTTTACTTGCGGCATCATTCGCCCTTGCACAGGTGGCGCATCGGCAACACTTTCTACAAAGAAAAGACGGGCAAAGCAAATGGAGCAATCAAGGTCACCGTCGCGCCCATTTTTTACGACGACACCAAGGGTGCCGTTATCAGCGTAAACATCTAAACTACGCCAGCCTGGGCTTTCCCGTCCAGCCGAGCTTTTCGCGCAGGGCGCCTACGAATCCAGTATGGCGCATGCGGATAAACGTGGTCACGGACTTGCTTTCGACAAGCGTCACGCGGTCACCCGGTTTTGCTTCCACTGTTATGCGGCCATCGAACACGAGGTCAAGCGATCGACCCACGGCAGAAACGATTTCGAGCTTCTTGTCAGTAAGCGAAAGCACGAGCGGACGCACGGAAAGGCTGCTAGGAGCGACAGGCGTGAGCACGACTGCGGGCGTACTCGGGTGGATAATGGGGCCACCCGCCGCAAGGTTGTATGCGGTCGAACCCGTCGGAGTCGAAATCAGCAGGGAATCGGCCCAATATTCGGTCAAGTCCGTGCCGTTGTAGGCCACGTTCACGTTCACCATGCGGTCGGGAGCATGGGCGCGTATATGCACTTCGTTTAGCACGGTCTGCTTTGCGACGCATTTCTTGCCGCGGAAAACAGACGCATCGATCATCATGCGGTCGCGTGTAGAAAAATCGCCAGCAAGCAGGTCATCGAGCGTTTTTGCAAGCCCCTCCACGCGGCTTTCGGCAAGGAACCCCACGCGGCCGGCATTCACGCCCAGAATGGGAATGCTGTGGCCGAGCGCGATATGCGCGGCCGAAAGCACCGTACCGTCGCCGCCGATAGCGAGAAGCAGGTCCACACTGCGGAGGCCGGCTTCCTTCACCACACGGATCGGCTTCTGCACAAGCCCGCTCAGGCTATCGAGCGCAAAGAACTTCACCTGCGGATGGGCGACTGCCCAGAGCGCAATCTGATTCAACGCGCAAGCCAGATCCGCGCTCTTTTCCTTGAAACCGACAATCCCGATTTTCTTGAAAGTGCCTTTCATATTCTGCCTCGAATGGATTAGCCTTCATTTTCGGTCTTTTCGGAGACCAGGACCTGTTTGAGCCGCTCGGCGACACCAGGGAAAACGCGTTCCACGCATTCGGAACCACCGACAGGCTCGTCAATCTGGAGCGAAAGCGAGAGAACGCCCAGGGCAAGCCCCGTCTCGGGAGAGTCTCCCCCGTCGAATTCGTTCCCGTTCACGATAGTTTCCATCCCGCGGATGACAAGCCCATCGTCGTAGACGCCGACTTCTACACCCGTCTTGCGCAAGTTTTCGGCCAGGAATTCGTTCTTGACGCGCATCTCCTTGCGGTATTCCTTGGGCACGCGGAGGATGGTTTCGCCTTCGGCATAGCATGCGGCAACTGCTAGTAGCGGGAACTCGTCGAGCGCGGTCGCGATGGTATCTTCGCTGAACCGGCGGCCCTGAAGGCGCTTGCCCGCGGCAAGCGGGTAGATTTCCACATCGCCATAGACATCACCGAACTTTTCGCGGCGGGTGACGGTCTCAACGTTCGCGCCCATGCGCTTGAGGCACGTGAGGGCACCTGCACGGGTGCTGTTCAAATCCACGTTCAAGAGGCGCACCACGTTTTCCTTGGGCATGTTCCCGATGGTCGCGAGTAGGGCGAATGCCGTCGCCTCGGTAGTATCGCCGGGCACGTAGTATTCGCGCCCGGTAATCACGCGGGCCTCCGAAAGCTCGGTAAACTGCGTGCGTTCAATCTTCTTGCCCTGCGCAATCATGAGGCGGCGTTCGAATTCGCTCAGTTGCTCCATGCCGCGGCCTTCGTAACGCACCGGGACGCCGAAATACATGAGCATCTTCGTCCACTGGTCATGAACCGTCGAACGTTCCTCGAAGCTCAGGTATTCCCCGCGCACGAGCGCACGCAACAGAAGGCGATTGCGCATGATAAAGGCGACGTTCCCGAGGGAATCCTTCTTGAGCGCGGGTTCATCTGCAGAAAACCGGAATACGAACCTCGCCGGGGAATCCTCCTCGACGTTCAACTTGAAATACTTGAGCAGGCAATCCCTGACGGCAGCAACCTTCGCGATGCCCGCCTCGTCAGGTTCTTCGGCAAGGGTGAACACGTGTTCGGGATCCTTGCTCGAAAGCGTCCAGAGGAGCACGTTTTCGCTCTCGGAAAAACCGCAAGGCAGCATCGACGGGAGCGAATACTGGAAGCCCTTGCCGTCAAGCACCAGTTGGTGACCGTGCTGTTCATATACAAGCCCGAATTCGGCAAGCGCACGGGCGAAAGCCTCGGAACCGCTCGCCCATGAAAAATCTTCGAGCACGGTGCGGCCGTTGACCAGGAGCCCCATCACCAGGGTGAGCGCCATGCGTTCGCGGTCTGGATTCAGCGTAAATTCCATCTAGCGTTCCTTCACTTCGTAGCCGAGGTAGCGCAAAATTTTCACAGCACGGGCAGCCTCGTCGGGCGTCTTGAATGCGAGCAAGAGGGTGCCCGCGACATTCTCGCGTACCTTCATGAGTTCGATGTCGCGGATGTTCAGGCCCTCTTCGGCAAGCGGCTGCATCACGCTCAGCAGCGCGCCCGGCTTGTCCTTGAGCTGCACCGTAATTTCGGAGAAGGCGGCGCCGGCATTGCGTCCGGGAGCGAACAGGCTCGCGCGGCCTTCGTTACCCGCCTTGAATATCTTTTCCAGGCCATCGGCATGGTCTTCGGCGGCAGGCTTCCCGTCCACAACAACATCGAGGGCGTTCATGGCCTCGATCGTCTTCTCGAGCCCGTCGCGGACTTCGCCGAGCGCGCGCACGGTCTCGTTGCGGTTCGTGACCGCGATATCGTGCCACATGCCCCAACCACTGGCGGCAATGCGCGTCATATCGCGGAAAGCCCGGCCCGCGTAATGCTGGTAGTTGTACTTCAGCAGGCGTTCGGGCAGGTTGCCCGCAAGCGTCGAACTGAGCATCTGCGGCATGTGCGAGACCCACGCCATCGTACGGTCGTGGTGCTCCGGCGGGAAAACGACGGGAGTCGCCCCGAGGAACTTCACTAGATCGAGGAGAATCGAATATGTGGATTCCTCGGTACCCTCGGGCGGGCACACGAACCAGTAGGCATTCTCGAAAATCGCGGGGTCGTTGTATTCGCAGGTGCGCTTTTCGGAACCGGCCATCGGGTGGCTACCGACAAAGCGGAACGGCGCGGGCAGCTTGACGCCTGCCTTGCAGATTTCGACCTTCGTAGAACCGATGTCGCTCACGAGACATACCGACTGCTCGGTACCAGGCTGCGCGGCCCATTTCACATGCGCGAGCGCATCGATTGTCTTCAGGATATGCAGAATCGGGCTGCAAAGCAGAATGAGGTCGCAATCCCTGGACCACTGCTCGACATCGCCATATTCAAAAAATTCATCGGCAAGTTCCAGCTTGCGGGCGCGCGAAAGCGTCGCGGGGGAACTCACGGCACGGATTATAGTCGGGCGCTTCGCCTGCTTGAGGGCAGAGGCGATGGAACCCGCGAGCAGACCGAACCCTACTAGCGCAATACGTTTCATCTATTCCTCCACCTTGCGGGTTTCTTCCATTATCGCCTTAAAAATGCGGCGCATGGATTCACCGGAAAGCGGGCCGGCAGCCTTTTCCGCCTTTTCAGCGACTAGTGCGAGTACGGCCTCTTCACGGGCGACATCCAGCACGGGAAGGCCCTTCTGCTTCTTTATTTTTCCAATTTCTGTCGCACAGGCGGCGCGCTTGTTCAAAAGCCCAATCAGGGTATCGTTCATCTCGTCTATGCGTAAGCGCCAGTCTTCAATTTCCATACGAAAAAAGATAGTAATTTGAAAACCCCGTTTTACGCGTATAGGACCCTAAATCCTTATGCGCCAATTCGTCCTTTTTTCTAAATATTCAGTACACTTGATACAGTTAGTTCACAATTGATTTTCATCACATTGCGGGTACCAAAAAACAGACCTATATTACAAGTACCAAGTGTTTAGGAGGTGATTATGAGAATCATCAAGATTTTTTCGGCAGGAACCCTCGCGGTAATGACCATGGCAGCTTCCCTCAATGCAAAGGACTTCAGCGGCGCAGAACTCTACACCAATGAAGAATTCTCGTACGGCAAATTCGAAGCCCGCATGAAAATGGCAGCCGCTTCGGGAACAGTCAGTTCCATGTTCCTCTACCAGAACGGCTCCGAACAGGCCAGCGCAGAACGCTGGGTCGAAGTCGACATCGAAGTTCTCGGCAAGGAACCTGAGAAATTCCAGTCCAACATCATTACCGGCAGGGCCGGAGCGCAAAAGACTAGCGAAAAGAAACATGCTGTCAGTCCGGCAGCAGACCAGGGATTCCACACCTACGGTCTCGAATGGACCCCGAATTACGTCCGCTGGACCGTGGACGGCAACGAAGTCCGCAAGACCGAGAAGGGCGTGAACGACCCCAAGGACCAGGTAGCAAACCTTATCGGCACCCAGGGCCTCCGCTTCAATATCTGGTCTTCTGAAAGCGCCGAATGGGTCGGACAATTCGACGAATCCAAGCTTCCGCTGTTCCAGTTCATCAACTGGGTCAAGGTCTACAAGTACACTCCGGGCCAGGGCGAAAATGGCAGCGACTTCACGCTCGACTGGACCGACAACTTCGACACGTTCAACAGCGCCCGCTGGAGCAAGGGCAACTGGACCTTCGACGGCAACCGCGTCGACCTCACGCCGAACAACATCTATTCCAAGGACGGCATGCTGATTCTCGCCCTCACCCGCAAGGGCCAGGAAAGCTTCAACGGCCAGGTCCCGAAGGACAACGAGCCTGAACCGACTTCTTCGAGCAGCAACGTCACGCCGCCGTCTTCGAGCAGCGTTACCCCGCCGAGCTCCAGCAGCATGGTGACTCCGCCGCTCTCCTCCAGCATTATTGACGCCATCCCCCAGATGCACGCCAAGCAGCTGCAGGACAAGGATTCCCGCACCGTCAACGCGAAGGGCGCCCGCGTGAACAACACCCGCGCGAACAATCCCCGCAACCGTTACCGTGTGAACTTCAAATTTTAAGAGAACACCCCCCAAACAACAAAGTCTACGTGGCGAATGTCGCGTAGACTTTGTTATTTTATAGCCATGCACAAGGAACTCGCACACATCCTGGAAAAACTTCCGCACAAGGACGGGGACAGGCTCCCCAGCGTACGCGAAATCATGAAGGTGTACAGTCTGTCGTCGAGTACGGTGCAAGCGGCGTTGCGCACGCTCGAGCTTGAATCAAAAATCTGCCGCATCCAGGGAAAAGGCTGCTTCTGGACATCGCAAGGCATCGGCAAGATTTACGCGGGAAATTCCGTTCCCGCAATCCGCGAAACCGCCATGGAGAAGGCGGAGAAACTCTTCCGCGAGGACTGGGAACGCGGGGAATTCAAGATAGACGGCAACCTCCCCCTCATGAAGGAACTTTCCATCCGTTACAACATCTCGCAGGCGGTCATCCGCAAGTTCCTGAACCAGCAGGAATCCCGCGGGATACTCAAGCGGGTCGGGCGCCATTACCGGTTCACCCGCAAGGACGAGAAAAAAGCGGGCGCATCCCTGAGCGAAGTCATCTTTGTCACCCGCTGCAACAGCTGGGGCGGATTCACCGCCGAAAGCGAGCGCGAGATGGATTTTCTGCGCATGGTCTACAAGAAGGCGGGCGCCGAGCACTACAAGCTTATTCTGCTAGGCCTGAACGAGAAGACCGGAATGCTAATCGACCGGAGCGGTAAGCCCCGCAAGCTTACCGACTTCCGCAATGCCGTCGGGGCAGTACTCTCCACCCTGCTCGTGATGGAACCGAAAAAACTCCTGCAGCTGTTCGCCGAGGTCTCCTACCCGGTAGCCGTGTGGTGGGAACATCCCGTGCTGTCGCTGCCCGAGCGCTATCTCCGCAAGGAAAACTGGACATTCTTCAATTCCACCTTCGGGCCTGGCCCCGGAAAGGAGATGGGCAAGTACCTGCTTTCGCGCGGGGTACACGATGTAGCCTTCTTCTCGCCGTACCACGACAGTTCCTGGTCCAAAGAACGCCTCGCCGGCCTGCGGGAGATGGGCCTGAGCGTCATGGACTGCACCGACGATGAATTTGCGAGCCCGTGGGACTACAAGCAGATCGCCCGAAGCAAGGTGGAAAAGCATTCGGTGGAAGCCTACGCCCGCGAACTTTTGAAGCGCAAGATGGTCAGCATCCTGGAAAACCGCGACTACGGGCAAATTCCCATCGTATGCGTGAACGACGACGTGGCATCCGCCCTGCTCGAACTCCAGGAAGAAGGCCGCATCGGCCCCCTCGGGCCGCTATACGCCTTCGACAATTCCGCAGAAAGTTACCTGCTGAGGCTTCCCTCGTACGATTTCAACACGCAGGCCCTTGTAGACCGCATGTTCTACAGTCTCGTGAACAGCGACGCCTTCCGCATGCAGCACCGCATACAGCAGGTTCTCGGCCAGGTCGTTGAAAAATAAGGCCTCCCAGAAGCCTTGCTGAAACCATCAAAAACGCTGCGTTCAGTATATAAATTTCACGGAAAAACGCGCATTTTCCATTCCTTTTTTGCCCGCTTTTCGCACAAGAAGCGAGGGATAGCCATTCCCTTCCCAGCCGCTTTTTACTAAATTTGTGCCCATGAATTTCAAGGACCGCATTATCCGCGCCACGGGCCAAAAGACGCCCTTCCGCCTGATTGTCGTCGACTTGACCGCGACGATGAACGAAATCGGCAAGCAGCACAACGCACGGGGGTTCGCCCTCAAGCTCCTGGCCGAAAACTCAATCGCAAGCATCTTCCTGAGCGCCTCGCTCAAGTATGCGGGCACGGTCTCGCTCACCACGCGCTTCGGCGGCGAAATCACGAAGGTTTCCTCCGACACGACGCCGATGGGCCTCGTGCGTGCGATGATCCCGCAGGCCGAACTCCAGGCCGTGGGCGGTAACGAGCCCGCACTCATCCCGCAGAGCGTGCAGGTCGTCAAGCTCAACGAGCAGGGCAAGCGCGTCCACGAGAGCATTATCGAGGCTCCATCGATTTCGATGGGCCAGAACCTCGCCACCTACCTTTTGCAGTCCGAGCAGATCCGCTCTGCCGTGGGCATCGAGGCCGCATTCAACCGCGAAGACCCGAGCAAGCTCGACTACGCCGCCGGCTTCTACATCGAGGCCTTCCCCGACCTCGAGGACAAGGACATCAACCTGATCGAAGTCATCGTGCAGAACCTGCCGAAGTTCAAGGACATGAACACGCCCGAGGGCTTCAACCTGGACGAACTGCTGGACCAGCTTCGCGGGCCGTACGAAATCGACATCGTCAAAGAAATCGACCCGAAGGCATTCTGCCCCTGCAGCCGCGAACGCACAGTGGCGACGCTCGCCACGCTCCCGCTCAAGGACCTGCAGGAACTCGAAGCCGAAGGCAAGAACCTCGAAGTCATCTGCGACTTCTGCCGCACGCCGTACCAGATTACGGTAGAGGATTTGCGCGCAATTATTAAGGAACGGAAGAATTAAACGTTAAAGGAGATCCCCGCATTCGCGGGGATGACAGCCACTATGTTTACGAAGCAATGTGTCGTTACCCTGGACCTTGAAGGTGTCCTCGCCCCCGAAATCTGGATCGCCGTCGCCGAAAAGACGGGCATCAAGGACCTGCGCCTCACCACGCGCGACATCCCCGACTACGACGTGCTCATGAAGGGCCGTATCGCGATTCTCGACCGCGAGAACATCAAGCTTTCGGACATCCAGAACGTCATCGCGAACTTGGGCCTGCTCGACGGCGCGCGCGACTTCATGGACAAGCTCCGCGACGAAGCACAGGTGATTATCCTCTCGGACACGTTCCAGGAATTTGCCTACCCCATCATGAAGAATCTCGGGTTCCCGACCATCTTCTGCCACAACCTCATCGTGGAAAACGACCGCATCAAGAGCTACCGCCTGCGCATGAGCGACCAGAAGACTCAGGTCGTTCAGCACCTGCAGGCGCTGAACTTCAAGGTGTTCGCGAGCGGTGACTCCTTCAACGACACGGGCATGCTCAAGCAGGCAGACAAGGGCTGCTTCTTCTGCGCGCCGGACTCCATCGTGGCACAGTTCCCGCAGCTCGAGGCCACCAAGACCTACGCCGAACTGCTGGAAAAGTTCCACCAATTCCAAAATACATTGTAATATACCGAGCACTCGACGTCTCTGGAGCTGAACCTCCGGACTCTCGTGCTTTAATACTGCGCGCACCAATACTGCGCGCGTTTTTTATAGTAAGCGGGGTGTTTTTTATTGCGTGCGGGGTGTTTTTCAGAGCTTTTTCGGCATTTCGGCTGACTAAACGCTCAATTTTCTCCATTTAGTCAGCCATTTTACACACAAAATAACAGCAAACGGTCTGTTTTTTAGAGGAAAACAGCGACAGACAACATATTCAACGCGGAATCTGCGTAGAAAAACGTTCATAAAGCTCATTTTTATAGCAAACAAACTAGTTTTTGGCTGACTAAAATCCCAAAAACCAGCATCTAGTCAGTCATTTCGACCATTTCGGCCACACTCGCACCCGAAAACGAGCACGTTCCGAGCAATTCAACACCCCAAACGTAGCGCGAACGGTATGAATACGTGAGCCACAAAGCGACTCATCTTAATGAGTCGCGGTGGTGAGAGTGAGCGCAAACCGGAGACGCCATACCCCAAACGTAGCGCGAACGGTATGAAAACGGGGCCGGATTAACCCAGCCCCGCCCGATTTTATCAGGAGTTATATCGGGAGATTCTAATTAAGATTCGGCGTTTCCCAGTCAATCCATTCAGACTTCTTGAAGTTAATCGTCTGGGTGTTCTTGCTATAGTCAATCTTACCCGTCTTGGCGTCCTTGCCGAGCAGGAACTTGTTCATGAAGTCCTTCACCTCGTCAAACTGTCCGTTCGGGAGCTGGCAGTGACCATGACCGCCTTCCTGGCTGTAGGTGTAGTTTTCCGTCACACCGAGAGCCTTGTAGGTTTCGAGAGAAGCCTGGCCGCAGTAGTTCGACGGCACTTCACCAAGCCATTCCTGGCCCGCGTTGTCGATGATGAGGAGCGGACGCGGAGCGACCATGCTTACGAGCATGTGCTGGTCGAACGGGAGCGTATTTTCCCTGCCGTCATAGCTCTTGAAGGAGGAAATCATCCACTTGCCTTCGGAACCAGCGCTGTTCAGGCCCTGCACGAACTGCTTGCCCTTCTGCCTGTTGACCTGGGCGCCCACACGCCAGAGGGAAGCGCCACCGGAACCGGATTCCTGCGGGATGGTAAGTGCGATACGTTCATCGAATGCACCCACGGCAAGCGTACCCTTGCCCCAACGAGAGCAACCCGTCATGGCGAGGTGCTTCACGTCGATACCGGCTTCAGGCGTCTTTTCGAGAGCATCGATAATGCGGCTTACACCCCAAGCCCATGCAATGATGGTGCCATACTTGTCCGTGTTGCCACCATAGATGTTGAAGAACATGCCTCCACCGCTTTCGGGGGCAACGTTATCCGGGTTGAACGTAATCATGGCAATGTCGAGACCATTGGTGGCGCTGCCGAGGCTTCCGCAACCACCCATCATGCCGCCGCCAAACCCGATGAGAGCCGGCTTCGGCTTGTCCTTGGTGCCAGCATTTGAAATGCTTACAGAGAAGCTGCCGGACTTGCCCTTGTCAGTCACCTTGATGGTGAGCTTTCCGCCAGAGTAGGAGCCTTCGACCTTTTCCGGATTGCGCGGCTTTTGGCCGAACATGAGTTTTTCAAGCATCGCACCGATTTCTTCACGGCGGCACTTCCATTCCGCCTTCGAAGAAATACGCTTGCCGTCGAGGCCCATGAACGGATCCGGGAGCTTCGCGTTGTTCACGCTCGTCGGGATGTTGCCAATCTGGCATTCGCTGCGGTGGTCTTCCACGAAGTCGTTTCCGGGTGTCGGAGGTACGACTTCAACGCTCGAACTGGATACTTCCGGCTTAACGGCAGAACTGCTGGACGAGCGGTGGCGATGGGAACTGCTCGAGACAACAGGCGGCAATGCGCTCGAACCCGGCACCACCGCAGAACTAGACGATTCCAGCGGCAACACAGAGCTCGAAGACTTCACCTGCGTACTATCATCCTGATCTCCCAGATAGTGCGGCTCCTGCCCCATCACCGACGACGAGGAAAGGGAATCCCCTACCGGAGGAACAGTTGCCGAACTCGCAGGTTCGTTTTCCTGCGCCGCAAGGCATTCTGGCGTGGTGCAATTTTCCGGGCCTACGTTTGCGTTTTCGTTTTCACCGCACGCCCACAAGCCGATGGCAACAAGAGCCACCGGAAATAGATATTTCCTTTTTTTCATAACCAACCCCATTTCCTGAGCTGATGAATTCAGCCCGATGAGTGAACATAAAAATAAAAAACATTTATAGAGATATTTTCCGATTTTTTTATAAAGCGTTGTTCGTACTTACAACATGGACGCGAAAATGCCTTATTTTTCACTTATTTAACGATTTTTCACATTCCAAGCAGCGCATTTTTAGATATAATTAGGGGCGATGGATACAGTGAACCTGACATCGAATCAGGAGCACATTGTCGACGTGCTCATCAAGAAGAACCCGAACCTAGACCGTCGGGTCCTGGAAAAAGCCGTTGCCTTCATCGCCGACGCCCACGACGGCCAGTACCGCAAGAGCGGCATGCCCTATACCGAGCACCCGTACGAAGTCGCGAAGATTCTCGCCGAACTCCAGCAGGACCAGTCCACCGTACTCGCGGGGCTACTGCACGACGTGGTCGAGGATACGCAGCACACGCTCGCAGAAATCGCGCAGGAATTCGGCGAAGACACTGCGTTCATGGTGGACGCAGTCACCAAGATTACCGCGGCCCAGGAACAGAACAAGACCGCGCAGAAGGCGGAGACTTACCGCAAGCTCATCACCGCGATGGCAAAGGACCCGCGGGTCATCATGATCAAAATCGCCGACCGCATCCACAACATGCGGACGATGCGCTACATGAAGCCCGAAAAACGCCGTTCCATCGC
The DNA here is from genome assembly GCA_902762305.1 of Fibrobacter succinogenes. Lineage (GTDB taxonomy): Bacteria > Fibrobacterota > Fibrobacteria > Fibrobacterales > Fibrobacteraceae > Fibrobacter > Fibrobacter succinogenes_I. The sequence goes on from CACWNW010000011.1 coordinate 31,559, forward strand.
ACAAGAAACGCTCGACATCTACGTGCCCCTCACCCACAGGTTCGGTCTGTACAAACTGAAGACCGAACTCGAAGACCTGAGTTTCAAGTACGTCAATCCGGACGAATACCAGAAAATCGTCGACGCCCTTATCGAGAACAAAGAAAGGCGCGAGAAGTACGTGCAGTCCGTCATCGGGCCTCTGCAGATCAAGATGGCGCTCGAAGACTTCGACTGCACCATCCAGGGACGCACCAAGAACATATACAGCATCTACAACAAGATGCTCAGCCGCGACTGCCAGTTCGACGACATCTTTGACATCTTCGCCATCCGCATCATCGTGGAGACGATTCCCGAATGCTACCTCGCCCTCGGGTACGTCCACAACCTGTGGACCCCGATGCAGAGCCGCTTCAAGGACTACATCGCGACCCCGAAGCCGAACCTGTACCAGAGCATCCACACCACGGTCATCGGGCCGGAGAACAAGATGGTCGAAGTCCAGATCCGCACGAAGGACATGGACCTCACCGCCGAGAAGGGTTTCGCCGCGCACTGGGCCTACAAGATGGAGACGCAGCACGAAGGCGAAGAGCTCGCCTGGCTCGACCACATGGTCAAGCTGCAGTCCGAAATCTCGGACTCGAAGGAATACCTCGACTTCCTGAAAGTCGACCTCAAACCCGAAGGCATGACGGTGTTCACCCCGAAGGGGGCATCCATCGAGTTGCCCGAAGGTTCGACCGTCCTCGACTTCGCGTTTGCCATCCACACGGAACTCGGGCTCCACTGCATCGGTGCACGCATCAACGACGAGGTGGTGAGCCTCGACAAGGTCGTGACCCACGGCGCAACAATCCAGATTCTCAAGAGTCCGCACCAGGAACCAAGCCCGGAATGGCTCGACATCGTGAAGACGGTAAAGGCCAAGCAGGAGCTGCGCCGCTGGATGAAGACCAGCATTATCCAGCAGTCCATGAACCTGGGCAAGGAAATCTGGACGCGCGAGCTCAGGATTGCAAAAATCGAGAAGGACAAGCGCCCCGGCGAAGAGGAAATCCGCAAGTACTTCGGTACGCTCAACATGGACGACTTCTACGAGCGCATCGGCCAGGGCGAACTGCCCCTGCAGGACATCCACAGGTTCCTTTCGGGCGGAAGCTCTCTCCCGAAGGAAATGTCGCTCCGGTTCTTCCCCATCTTCGGGAACGACAAGAGGGCCATCCCCGAAGAAATGCCCCTGCAAATCGGGCAAGAGACGAGCCTCGTCATCCACTTCGCGGACTGCTGCGCACCGCTTCCCGGTGACGAAATCGTGGGCATCCTCAGGCCGAAGATTGGTATCGAGGTGCACAACAGGAACTGTCCGAACCTCAAGGACTTCCCCGTCGAACAGCAGATTGCAGTCGCCTGGAGCGCCGACGTATCGAAGCCGTTCATGACGCACCTCACCATCGATACCGACAACCGCAAGAACATCACGCTCGACGTGCTCGAGCAGCTCAAGGGTTCCGACGTAGCGCTCGACCGCATGAGTGTAGCAAGCGCCCAGTCCACGGGCCGCATCCGCATGGAATTCAAGGCGTTCCGCAAGGAACAGGTCGACTCCATCATCACCAAAATCAAGCAGATTTCAGGCGTAAGGGAGGTTTCTAAGGCATGATAACCCCACTGCACCACAGCGACTACACCCTCAAGAACCGTGCGTTCAACTGCCGCATGCGCAACCGCTACTATGAGGAGGTGTACTACGCCTTCCGTGCAGTGATGCCGCTCGACGCCAAGGGCGATATTGACGGTTCGGCCATGAACCTCGACTGGTTCAAGAACCTCGCCCAGGAAATCAACCGTCTCGACCGCGTGCTCAAGACATGCCTCGAATATGCGCAGGCCGCCGTCTTCTACGGCAAGGCCGACATCGCCACGCTCTACTCCAAGGACAAGCGCTGGGGTATTCTCCAGGAAGAAATATTCCTCGTGCATTTTTTGCAGGAACTGCTTTCCACGACCCGCTATATCATCGCGCGAATGGAAACCGACCGCATCCTGCAGCAGTGGAGCGGCTCCATGCAAGACATGAAGGCCAAGCCCATGAATTCCGGTTTCGTGAGTTCCATCCAGGAAAAGCTCACCGCGATGAACAACGCGACCATCGAAGAATTCAAGGACCTTTTCAAGCACATCATCGACCGCTTCCAGATCGGCAACACGCTCTTCGGGACGGTACAGGAGCTGCAGAATTTCTACTAATGTGGAATGTGAAATGTGTAATGTGAAATGAGTAGAATCTATGTCTGAATATATCATCCTATCCATATTCCTTTTCCTGGGCGCGTTCATCGCTGCGGCGGCGACCGTCGTCGGGCTTTTGCTCGGCTACAGGACCAAGAATACCAAGAACAAGATGGCGCCCTACGAATGCGGCATGGAGACCATCGGCAACGCCCGTATCCAGTTCAAGGTGGGCTACTACCTGTTCGCTCTCCTGTTCCTCGTGTTCGACATCGAAGCGCTGTTCCTCTTCCCCGTCATGATGAACTTCAAGGAAATCATGGCAGGACATACGGCGCTCTCGCCCATCATCGTCCTTGTTGACCTTGCGATTTTCATAGCCATCCTCGTTTCCGGCCTCGCATACGCCTGGAAAAAAGGTATCCTCAAATGGGAATAATCAACTTCGCCCCCAAGATACTCGACCCGATTCCCGGCGGCAAGTACGTCGTGAACGCCATCGACTACGTGGTGAACTGGGCTCGAGCGAATTCCATCTGGCCCCTGACCTACGGTACTAGCTGCTGCGCCATCGAAATGATGAGCAGCTCCATGGCACGCTACGACATCGCCCGCTTCGGCTCCGAAGTGTTCCGTGCCTCCCCGCGCCAGGCCGACCTCTTTATCCTCGCGGGTACGATCACCCGCCGCATGGCCCCCGCCATCCAGATGCTCTGGGAACAGATTCCCGGGCCCAAGTACGCGATCGCGATGGGCGCATGCACCATCAGCGGCGGACCGTTCATCTACGACAACTACGCCGTCGTCCGCGGTGCGCAGAACCTGATTCCGGTCGACGTGTTCGTCCCCGGCTGCCCGCCGCGCCCCGAAGCGCTTTTCCACGGGCTTCTGACCCTGCGCGAAAAAATCCTGAAGGAAACCTGCCGCAACCCGTGGCACGAAGGCAACCCGAAGGACGTCTCCACCATGGACCGCTACCGCGAGGCGGCGAAGACATGGGCCGCCCTCGAAGAGATGAAGGACGAGGAGATGGCCGAGGCCCGCGCGAAGTTCAAGGAAGAACACCCGGATTACAAGTCCAGCTTCAAGCCCATCCGCGTAAAGAAGGAAGACTTCCCGGAAGTACCGCGCGTTCCCTTCAACAGGTTCGGCCTCACGCAATCCGAGATTTTCGCCAAACTGCGCGAGAAGTTCCCGAACGTAACGGTGCACACGCACAGCGAAGACCCGATCGAAGACGTGGTGGCGGCAATTCCCGCCGACCGTCCGCTCGAAGTGATGGTGGAACCCGAGGACTACCTCCCCATCGTCGAGTTCGTGAAGAATTCTCCCGAGTTCGACATGGACTACCTCATCGACGTGACCGCCATCGACTACGACGACCACTTCGACATGGTGACAATGCTGCGCAGCCTGAAGCACGGCCACAAGCTCTTCCTCTGCGTGCAGATGAAGAAGGACTTCAGCATCCCCGAGGAGAAGCGCCCGACGTCGCTCCTCGCAAGCGTCAAGAGCATCAGCCACCTGTACCCGGGCGCCGAAGTCAAGGAACGCGAAGTGTACGACATGTTCGGCATCAACTTCGAAGGCCATCCGGACCAGCGCCGCATATTCCTCGACAAGGACTTCGTGGGTTACCCCCTGCGCAAGGACTTCACCCACCCGCAAATGATCAGGAGGCCCGTATAATGCCGAGTCTGCCTCCAGGATTCCGCCTCCAGCGCGAAACCAATACCGAAGAATTCTTCATCAACATGGGTCCCCAGCACCCGAGTACGCACGGTGCGCTCCGCCTTGCGCTGCGCATGGACGGCGAGACCATCGTCGAAGTCGTCCCGCATTTCGGCTACATCCACCGCGGCATGGAAAAGCAGGCGGAATCGATGAGCTACCTGCAGTACATCGCGCTCTCCGACCGTCAGGACTACCTCACAGCTATCCAGAACAACCTGGGCGTCGTGATTGCACTCGAAAAAGGCATGAACGTGGGTGTGCCCGAGAAGGGCGAATACATCCGCGTGATGCTCCAGGAACTGGGCCGCATCGCATCGCACCTCGTGTTCTACGGCTGCTTCGGCGGCGACCTCGGCGGGCAAACCTGCCTGCTGTTCGGGTTCAAGGAACGCGAGATGATTCACGACATCCTCGAGGAAGTCACGGGTTCGCGACTCACCACGAACTACTTCAGGCCGGGCGGAAGCCGCTACGACGTGCCCGAAACGTTTATCCCGCGTGTGAAGGCGTTCCTAGATTACCTCGAAGATTCCATGAGGGACTACGAACGCTTCCTCTCCAAGAACATCATCGTGCTTGAACGCAGCATAGGCATCGGCGTGCTCAGCAAGGAAGACGCCATCGCTTACGGATGCTCGGGCCCGGTGCTGCGCGCAAGCGGCGTCGAATTCGACGTGCGTCGCGCCAACCCGTACAGCATCTACGACCAGTTCGATTTCGACATTCCGACATTCAAGAACGGCGACTGTTACGACCGTTACAAGATCCGCATTGCCGAAATACACGAATCCATGAAAATCCTGCGCCAGTGTGTCGAAAAGTTCCCGAAGGAAGGACCTTGGCGCAGCAAGGAAAAACCGGTGCGACTCCCCGAGGGCCGCTACTACAGCGAAATCGAGACGGCGAAAGGCCTGTACGCCACCTACGTGGTGGCGGCAACAACCGGCGAGAAGCCCTACCGCATCCACACGCGCGGTCCCAGCTTCCCGCATATCGCAGCGCTCAACAAGATGGCGCAGGGCCACAAGATATCCGACCTCGTGACCATCATGGCAACCCTCGACCCGGTCATTCCCGAAATTGACAGGTAATATATGTTTGTACCTTCAGTCACTAACCCCATCGGCGATTTCGTACGCGACATGGTTCCGCGCCTCGCGGAATTCCTGCCGGCGAGCCTCCAGAGCGATACGCTCAACAGCATCGTCGCCTTCTTGATAAACGCGGTCATCTGCGTCATCGCCGTATGCGTGGTGAACATCGGTTCCGCTCCCATCCTCATCTACATGGAACGCAAGGTCTGCGCCCACATCCAGTGCAGACTCGGCCCCATGCGCCTCGGCTGGCACGGTACCATCCAGACCATCGCCGACGTGCTCAAGATGCTCTTCAAGGAAGTCTACGCCCCGAGCGGCGCGGACAAGTTGATGTTCTATCTCGCACCGCTCATCGTGCTCATCGCCCCCTTCATCGTGTGCGCACTCATCCCCTTCGGCAGGAACCTCGTGGTCGCCGACGTGTCGATGGGCATCCCGCTCATCATCGCGGTAAACGGTTTCGGCGTGTTGGGCATCTTGCTCGGCGGCTGGAGCAGCAACAACAAGTACTCCCTGCTCGGAGCGCTGCGTAGCGGCGCCCAGATGATCAGCTACGAAATCTCGTTCGCGATGATCCTTCTGTTCGTCGTGATGATTTCGGGTTCCACGAACCTCATGAGCATCACGCTCGGCCAGGAAGGCACAATCGCCGACTGGTGGATTTTCAAGATTCCCGTACTCGGCATCATCGCCTTCATCCTGTTCTTCATTTCTTCTACCGCCGAAATGAACCGCGCCCCCTTCGACATCGCCGAAGCGGAGCAGGAACTCACCGGCGGCTACCATACCGAATACAACGGCACGCCTTTCGCCATGTTCTACCTCGCCGAATACATCGCGTTGGTGACGAACTCGGCGCTTGCGACCACATGCTTCCTCGGCGGATTCCTGCCGCCCTGCATCGGTGTCTCGTTCGTGGACAACTACCTCAACATGGTGCCCGGTGTCGTGTGGTTCTTCGCGAAAGTCTTCTTCATGATTTGGTGCTACATGATGGTCCGCTGGACGTTCGTGCGCCCGCGCGTCGACCAGCTGATGGATTTCGAATGGAAATTTTTGTTGCCCGTAAACCTCGTGCTGCTCGTTGCCGGCGCGGCATACATCGTGGTCTGTGGTTAGGCGGGAGTTTGCTATGCAAGAGAACATAACCTTACTGCAATATTTCAAGCGCTACTTCAAGCGCTGCATTACCGGGCCCTGGAGCCTGATTTGCGGGCTGTCCGTTTCGCTCAAGTACTTCTTTGACCCGAGACGCATCGTCACGGAGCAGTACCCCGAAAACAGGAAAACGCTCAAAATGCATGACCGCTACCGCGGCCGCCTCGAAATGATCGAGGACGAAGAAGGCAACAACCACTGCACCGCCTGCGGCATGTGCGAACGCGCCTGCCCGAACGCGAGCATCAACGTGCTCTCGACCAAGAACATCGCGGGCAAGAAGGTGCTGGGCCGCTACGTATACCATTTCGCGAGCTGCACCCAGTGCGGGCTCTGCGTGGAAGCGTGCCCGTTCGGCGCCATCCGCATGAACCAGGATTTCGAGGTGGCGACAACCGACCCGAACTCGCTCGAAATGATATTGAACAAGAAGGAGGGACAAGGATAATGTTCCCGAATCTAGCCTTACCTAATCTGCAACTGCCGGAGTTTCCGCTTGCCTTCCCGTTGGGAGGCATGGATATCGCATTTTACGTGGTCGCCGCCGTCATGCTCTTCACCGCCATCTGCACCGTCGCCGTGAAGAATATCCTGCAAAGCGCCGTGTTCCTGATTTTCAGCTTTGTCGCGACCGCCATCCTCTACCTGCTCCTGCATGCGGAATTCATCGCGCTCGCGCAGGTGATGGTCTACGTGGGCGGTGTCGTCATCTTCGTGGTATTCACCATACTTTTGACAAGCCACCTCGGCGAGGACGCCTTCACCACGAAAATCCCGCGAGTGTTCGCGGCATTCGTGCTGTCGATTGCCTTCGTGTTCGTGATGGTCAAATGCATCTTGCCGACGCCGGAACTTGCCAGCGGTACCATCAGCGCCCCGGAAAACTACTCCGGGCTGGAACCCTTCGCCATGAGGCTCCTCGGCTACGGCCAGGACGGATTCATCATCCCCTTCGAAGTGGTTAGCGTGCTCCTGCTGATGACGCTCATCTGCGCCATCACCGTCGCCCGCAAGACTAAGGACGAAGTCGAAAAAGAAAAGGCGGTAAAACAATGAACCTGATGAACTGCCTCATATTGGCTTTCCTCCTGTTCGGCATCGGAGTCTGGGGCCTCATGCGCAGGCGCCACCTTATCGGGATGCTCATTTCTATCGAGCTCATGCTGAACGCGGCGAACATCAACTTCATCAGTTTCGCCTATTTCTCCGCGCACGACGCCACCGCCGGTGCGCTCTTCAGTATTTTCGTCATCGCCGTGACGGCCTGCGAAATGGCAATCGCCCTTGCCATCATCGTCACCATGTACCGTCGCCACAAGAGCCTTGACGTAGACCAGTTGAGGGATTTACATGATTAACGACGTTACCCTCGGTTACCTCATTTTCCTGTGCCCGCTCCTGACGTTCGTCATCAACGGGCTGTTCGTCGGCAACAGGAACGCAAAAGCCGCCGCGGCCATCGCCGTCACGCTCAACGGAGTTTCGGCCCTGTCCGCCATACTCGTCGCAGTCCACTACTTCTGCTCGACATTCGCCCCGCAGAAGGCCGTCCTCTTCGAGTTCACGTTCCTCCCCTTCGTCGACGACCTGGTCGCACGAATCGGCATGCTCGTCGACCCGCTCTCAGTGATGATGCTCGTCGTAGTCACGTTCATCAGCCTCATGGTGAACATCTACAGCATCGGCTACATGCGCGAAGACCGAGCCGAAGGACGCTTCTTCGCATTGCTCTCGCTGTTCAGTTTCTCCATGCTCGGGCTCGTCGTCGCGACAAACCTCTTCCAGATGTTCATCTTCTGGGAACTAGTGGGCGTTTCGAGCTACCTGCTCATCGGTTTCTGGTACCACAAGCCCTCCGCGGTCAGCGCCTCCAAGCAGGCGTTCATCCTCACGCGCTTCGCCGACAGTTTCTTCTTGCTCGGCATCGTGCTCGTGAGCTACGTCGTGGGCTCGTTCGATTTCTCGACCATCAATTCTCTTTCGCTGTACCCCTTCCGCGCCGAGACCATCGACCTCGGAATCTGCGTGATGAGCAAGGCGAATGCCCTCGTCCTCGGGTCCATCCTGATATTCACCGGCGGCTGGGGCAAGTCCGCCATGTTCCCGATGCATATCTGGCTCCCGAACGCGATGGAAGGCCCGACTCCGGTATCGTCCATCATCCACAGCGCAACGATGGTGGTCGCGGGCGTCTACCTGGTGGCGCGCCTGTTCCCGTTCTTCGCCGTCTGCAGCGATTCCCTCACAATTATCATGTGGGTGGGCGCCTTCACGATGGTGTTCGCAGCCGTCATCGCCTGCACGCAGAAGGATATCAAGCGCATCCTCGCCTACTCCACGCTCTCGCAGCTCGGTTACATGATGTTCGCGCTCGGCGCCTGCAAGATAGGCCAGGCGGTCATCACCACGGGCTGGACCGCATCGACGTTCCACATATTCACGCACGCCTTCTTCAAGTGCAGCCTGTTCCTTATCGCGGGTAGCCTCATCCATCAGGTCCACACGAACGACCTCGACGCGATGGGAGGCCTCCGCAAGAAGATGCCTGTCACCTACGTCTGCTCGCTCATCTCGATTCTCGCGATTTCGGGCATTCCGCCGTTCTCCGGGTTCTTCTCGAAGGACGAAATCATCCTCGCCGCATTCCAGGGCCACCATTACGTGGTATTCGCGCTCGCCCTCCTCACGAGCGGTCTCACGACATTCTACATGTTCCGCCTGTTCTTCCTCGCCTTCCACGGGGAACCGCGCCACGAAGGCGTCAAGGCGGGCCACGTGCACGAGGACCTCGCGATGACGCTCCCGATTGCCGTGCTCGCCATCCCGGCGCTCCTTTCGGGCCTGCTCGGCAAGGGACTCTTCGAGAAGTTCTTCACGCCCGGCAAGCTCCACGCACCCGTTTTCGTGAAGCTCCCCGAAGCATCATGGATTCCCTTCGCTGCAGTCGGCATCGCCGTACTCGCACTTGCCATCGCATGGTTCCTGTATGCAAGCCCGAAGGCTAAAGTCCAGCGTGCGCTCGATGCAGAAAACCGTTCGGGCCTGTACAAGGTAGTCTACAACAAGTTCTATTTCGACGAGATGTACTACGCCGTCGTCCGGCAGTTCATCATCGGCGGAGTCGCCCGCGTCTCGCGCGCCTTCAACGACTATGTTGTCGAAGGCCTGCTCGCTTTCTCCGTATGGTTCATCCACAAGTTGGGCGACCTCGTACGCACGGCACAGGCGGGTTACCTCCCCTTCTATCTCGGCACTCTGATTGTCGGCGTTCTCATCTGGCGTTTCTTCGGCCAGCTTCCCCTGTAGGCGCAACATGGAAACGATACTTTTCAATAACATCTGGATAATCCCGCTCATCACGGTTCTCGCCTGCCTCCCCATTTCGGCGACACGCGAAAAACTGCTCCGCGGAATCCACACCGCCTCCGCGACACTCGTCCTCGCCATCGTCTGCTACCTCACCTACCGCGTCTACGCGCTCACGGGTGAGCCCGCGAACGAACTCGCAGCGCCGCTTGCGCTCCGCTTCTTCACCGATATCCCGTGGCTATCCATGTTCAACGCCCACTATATCGTGGGTGCCGACGGCCTCAACATGCTGCTGCTCGCGCTCACCGCATTCATCGTGTGGGCGGGAGTCCTCGTAAGCTACAAGATTAAGGGGAACCAGAAGGTATTCTTCGCACTCATCCAGCTGCTCGCCACGAGCGTGTACGGCGTATACATGAGCTTCGACCTGGTGCTCTTCTTCGTGTTCTACGAGATGGAAGCGCTGTGCATGTACCTGATGATCGCCTGCTACGGCAGCGGCAAGCGCGACTACGGCGGCAAGAAGCTCACCTTGACGCTCGCGTTCGGCTCCTCGATGATACTTGCGACCCTCTTCGGGCTCTACTTCGAAGGCGGCGTGAACAGCTGGAGCATCATGGAGCTTTCGAAGGTCAGCCTCCCGATGGAATTCCAGATGTGGGCCTTCCCGCTCATGTTCATGGGATTCGCCGTATCGAGTTCGCTGTTCCCGTTCCATTTCTGGAGCCCGGACGGCCACTCCGCGGCACCTACCGCAGTTTCAATGCTCGCCGCCGGCGTCATGATGAAGATGGGTGCCTACGGGTGCCTGCGCGTAGCCATGTTCCTCATGCCCGAGGCAGCGAAAATCTGGCTGCCCTACGTGGTGGCGCTCCTCATATTCAACGTGGTTCTCGGCCCCTTCATCGCGCTTAGGCACAAGGACCTCAAGTACATTACCGCCTACAGCTCCATCAGCCATCTCGGCCTCATCTTCCTCGGGCTTGCGGCCCTCACGCCGGTCGGCCTGCGCGGAGCGAGCCTGCAGATGATCTCGCACGGGTTCCTCACAGGCCTCTTCTTCGCGACTATCGGCATGATCTACGAACGCACGCATACCCGCGACATCACGCAGATGGGCGGCATCATGCGCAAGATGCCCTTCCTAGGCGTGGGATTCGTGCTCGCGGGCTTCGCGGGCCTCGGGCTGCCTGGATTCAGCGGGTTCATCGCCGAAAGCACAATCTTCATCGGCGCCTTCCAGCAGGATTCCACACTCACCCGCGTCGTGACCATACTCGCAATACTCTCCATCACGACGACTGCGGTCTATATCCTCCAGACGGCGAACCGCATGCTGCACGGACCGCTCCCGCAAAAGTACGAGAGCCTTACCGACGGCTGCTTCCGCGAGAAGCTCGTCATCATCGTGCTTGTCGCATGCCTCCTGTTCATCGGTATCTGCCCCGGTTGGATTGCCGACATGCTGGACACGAGCATCGCCCCGATATTCGAAAAGATTTCTGCGGCCACCCAGCCCGTTATTGGCGGGATAGGAGGTTAACATGTACAGCTTTTTCAACATGAATTTCATCATTCCCGACATTCTCCTGTTGCTGTTCCCCTTCATCGTCATCGGGAGCAGGCTGTTTTGCAACTACCGCTCGCAGCTGCCCTGGCGCATCGCGAACTTCGGTTTCATCGCCATCTTCATCCTGCTGAACTTCATCCCGCTCGCCAGCGGCGAAGGCAGGTTCTTCATCTGCAACTGGAAAATCGACGACTTCGGCGTGCTCATGCGCGAAGTCCTCATCGTTTCCGCGATTCTCGGAATCTGGCTTTCAAAGGACTATTTCGAGCACGGCGCCGACGGCAAGCCGCAAATGCACCAGATTGCCGAATTCATCGGAGCCATCGCATTCGCCACCTTCGGCGGCGTAACCGTCGTGTCGGCGTGCGACCTGCTCACCTTCTTCCTCGGGCTCGAAATCGCGACCATCCCGATGTACGCCCTCACGGCCTGGAACAAGAAGGACCAGCTCGGCAGCGAAGCCGCGACCAAGTATATCTTGATGGGTTCTGTCGCTACCGCATTCGAACTATTCGGCTTCAGCTACCTCTACGGTTTCGCGGGTTCGCTGCACTTCGGCGAAATCCAGCAGGCCATCGCGACAGGCACCAGCCCGCTCCTTTGGGTCGCCGTGCTGTTCCTCTTCTGCGGAATCGGATTCAAGCTCACGCTGTTCCCGTTCTACACATGGGCACCCGATGTCTACGAAGGCGCACCGACTCCCGTCACCGCAGTCCTTTCCGTGACATCGAAGGCGACCGCCATCGCGTTCCTCGTGGTTCTCGTGTTCGGCCCCCTCGCCCCCGTCCAGGAACAGATTGCCCCGCTCATCGCGCTCCTTGCCGGCACAACGCTCTTCGTCGGCAACCTCGGCGCACTCAAGCAGAGCAGGCTCCGCCGGTTCATGGCCTACAGTTCCATCGCCCAGGCAGGCTACATCATGGTGGCCCTCCTCGGGCCCGCATCCACGGCAAAGACGGCCATCGTCTACTACCTGTTCGTGTACGCGGTATCGAACTACCTCGCCTTCTTCATCTTCGGCATCATCGGGCACCACCGCGAAGAAACGTTCGCCTCCCTGCGCGGGCTTTCGAAGCAGAACCCGAGCCTCGCCGTGGCACTCGCGATTTCGATGTTCAGCCTTGCAGGCATCCCGCCGCTTGCCGGCTTCTTCGGGAAGTTCCACCTGTTCTTCAGCGGAGCATCTACGGGCCATTACGCGCTGGTCGCCTTCGCCGTCCTGAACAACGTGCTCGCCCTGTACTATTACATACAACTTATCAAGAGCGCTTGGGTCGACGAACCCGACGGCCACCTCTCCCCGCTGCGCCTCACCCGTCGCCAGCGCGGAGTCATCATCGCGCTCAGTATCTCCGTTGTCGCCCTCGGCTTCCTGCCGTTCCTCAGCAACAACGTGTTCGCCGGCTTTAGTTTTTAAGACCGTTCGCGCCAGACTCGGGTTCTACTTCTCCGGCAAGCGCTCACTCTCGCAACCACGCCTCGTTAATACGAGGCGTTTGTTGCTCACAAGCGACCGTTCGCGCTAGAGCATTATCTGGTCGAAGTTTTCAAATACAAAAGGCGCAAGCTAAATGCCCGCGCCTTTTTTATACTTCACAGCTTCTTCTAATTAAAGCACACCCTTGCTGCTGGGCACGCCCTTCACATTGCGGCTCGGGGCGACAGCCATCGCGACCGCGCGTGCGAAAGCCTTGAAGATACTTTCGAGGCAGTGGTGGTTGTCTTTTCCGTAGAAGAGTTCGATGTGCAGGTTCATGCGCGCATTCTCGGCAACGCTCTTGAAGAAGTGTTCGAACATGGAAGCCTCGATACCGCCCGCCATTGCAGCCGGGAGATTCACGTTCCAGACAAATCCGATACGGTTACTGAAATCGAGGCAAACGCGGGAAAGCGCCTCGTCCATCGGGACGAAGTAGAACCCGTAACGTTCGATACCCTTCTTGTCGCCCAGGCATTCGACCAGCGCCTGGCCGAGCACGATAGCGATGTCTTCCATGCTGTGGTGCATATCGACATTCGTATCGCCCTTGCAGGTGAGATCCAGGCGGAAACCGCCGTGCACCTGGAAAAGATCGAGCATGTGGTCGAGGAACCCGTTGCCGGAATTCACGACACCGCGCGAAGCCTCGTCGAGATTGAGCGAAAGCTGGATATCAGTCTCGCCCGTCTTCCTTGATATTTTAGAGACGCGCATTAGCGACCTCCCTTGGCCGGAACGATTTCGCCAGCGAACACGCGGAACTTGGCGACGCGGCCGTATTTCATTTCGGGAATCTTTGTTTCCTTGCCGTTCAGTTTCATCTTGGAAATGGCACGCGGTTCACCGATGACTACATACAAAGTATCATCCGAATCGTAAATCATGCGAGCATCCTTCACGGCGATGTTCGCTTCCTTCACGAACGAACCGTCGTCTTCGTGACGCTTGAGGCCAATCCACGAAACCATCGTGCCCGAACCGATCAGTTCGAAATGCGTCTTGGTAGAGACTACCGCATTTTCCGTCTCGGACGTAGAAGAGATGAAGATGGTTGCAGAAGCGGGCAGCTCGGATTTCTTCACGGCCTCGTCCACAATCGCCTGCGTCACCACGTCCTTGGACTTCGCGACAGAATCCTTCGCAGAAGAATCCGCCTGCACGGAATCCGGAGGAACGACTTCCGCACCGTCAGGTATTTCGGCCTGAGCGGTATCCGAAGGAACAGCATCCGCATTCATCTCGGTGTTAGTCTTTTCAGCAACCGCAGTCTGTTCGTCACCACCCATTTCCTTCAAGAAATGAGACCCGACCACGAATGCCAGTCCGATCACGGCAATGACAATCGGCACCGCCTTGCTGCGGGGCTTGCGTTCTTCGTCCGTCATCGGGGAAATCTTCACGGGCTTCTCCGGAATCGGAGAAAGGAGGCTGGAGAACTTCGTGCCGGCCTCGCCCAGATAGTAATCGACAATCCTTCTCGACTCGAGGCCGAGCTTCTCGCAAATGGAATTCAGGTAACCGCGCAGGTAGGCTTCCACCGGGAACGCCTTCCAATCGCCGCTTTCGATAAGCGTTATGTTTTTTACTGTGAGTTTCGTCACAGTGGCAAGTTCCTCTATGGTCATCCCCTTGGCCTCGCGAACGCGAGTCAGGTAAGACCCAAGGCGTTCATCCGGGCGTTTGTCTTCGATAGGGTTCGTATTCATACCTCAACCTCTTGCCTTGCCAGCATCTCTAACGTAAGGGCCACTGGCAAACCCACCACGTTGTAATAGCATCCAGAAATCGATTTGATGAGGCGCGCACCGCGGGTCTGGATTCCGTAAGCGCCCGCCTTATCCATCGGGTCTTTAGAATTTACATAATCTTTTAGCTCGCGTAAGGAGTTCTCTCGAAAAAGTACCCGTGTTTCTTCTTGTTGAGTATCAACGACTTGCGCATCTTTCGCAATCGCCACCCCTGTAATAACTTTGTGAGTTTTTCCATTCAATTTTTGTAACATTTCGAGGGCTTCCTCGGACGTTTTCGGCTTGCCCAGGGGCTTCCCGTCCAGGAAAACAAGGGTGTCGAAGCCCAAGACGTAGGCCCCGGGAACCTTTTTCGAGACCGCGAGGGCCTTCATGGCGGCATTTTCGCGCGGGAAATCGAGCGGGTCGGCGCTCTTGGGGCATTCCTCCTCGTTCGAGACAATCACCTCGAAGTCCACCCCAATCTGTGTCAAAATCTCACGGCGCCTCGGCGAGCCGCTCGCAAGGACAATCTGATTTGCTTTCATAAAAAATCTTCACCTAAAAATTCCACATTACACATCACACATTCCACATCGCACTTTTACTTGGTTTCCGTACTTCCGGCATTGAGCTTGATATCGGGCAGGTCCCTCACGTACAGCGCGAACGACCAGCCCGCGGCAGGCCCGGTCGGCGTCCATGTGAAATCAAGCTGCCAGCAGTGCAAAGTCCTGTTGAAAGTGAATTTGTGCGTAACAAACTTTCCTTCGTTGTAATCGTACTGCGTGCTGTACGAAACTTCCCAGTTCACCGTCGGCTGGAACGACGCCGTAATGGAAGTCGAATGGCTTATGTTGTCCTGGAACAAGTCCTTGCCCACTCGCGTGCTGGAGAAGGAGTAGCGGTAGCTGAGTCCCAGCGACCACTTGCGCATCTCGTATTTGCCCATCTGCGACGGAAGCCCCGCATTGAACGTGCCGCTCCAGTGGAAACTGCGGCTGAAGTCGTAGCCCCAGTAGGTAAGTTCGGGGAAGCGCACCTTGTTGGGTTCCGTGGAATACTTGTGGTACATGCTGTGACGCGTCGTAATGGTGAAAAGGTAATCCGGCAGGATCTGCAGGCCGAAACTCGAACTGATGTCGGAGAAGTTCAGGGAATCCGCTGCAAAGTTGTACGAAACGCTATGGCGTGTCGTCAAAAGCCTCCGGTTGCCGTACTGGTCCTCTACCGCCTTCGAAGTATCGCCCTTCGTTGTATCGGGCTTGTGCCCCACCACCTTCAGGTATTTCAAGTCTAGGTCGTTACCCAGCGAGAACCCGATGGTCTGCTGTTCCTTCTGGTACGGCGACTGTCCCAAATGCGGATGCGGCGCAAAGTACTTCACCGTGTCGATTTCTGGCGCATACGTGTACGAGACGCTCGGGGAAAGGATGTGGCGAAGGCCCGTGAATCGCCCGATTTCCGGGACCCAGATGCCGTATAGCTTGGTGTCGGCGGTAAGGCTGTAGTTGTGGTTGTACGCAAATTCACCGTAGGTATCGTGTTCCGGGTCGAGACTCGTGCGACGCTTCCAGTACTTGCTCGAATCATCCGGATTCACCCAGGACTGTCCAGTCCAGAAACCGCTCCATGTCGCACGCGGCGTGATGTTAATGACGTTGAACAAGGAGCCCGAATAATCAAGGGAGTATGTGCCGGTATAACCCACGTACTTCGCGGTCGTATCCATGTCGAGCGTGGTATCGCGGCCTTCCTCCATTTCATAGTTGAAATGGTTCGAGAAACTGTAGTTTAGTTTCTTCAGGTACGAGAAGAACGAGCCGTCGGCCGCCGCTACTTCGTCGTCGCTGGTCTCGAAGTCGAACAGCGGGCCGCTCATGTTGAAGCGGATATCGGGCAACTGCCTGCGAATAAATCCCGTCACCAAGTTGTGGTCCTGGCTCGCCTTCACGGTAAGGCTCTTGTTCGTACCGAACCTGCCCGAATAAGTGAGCGACGCGTTCGCCTGCTGGTTGAGGATAGTCTCCGCATCGAGCGCATTGTCCTTGCGGACGCTCTGGTCGCTCACGAACGAACCCGTACCGCTCAACGTATGCTTCCTGTCGGGCGTGAGGTTCTGGTTGTGCGTAAAGTTGATGTCGTACCCGCTGTTGCTGAAATCAAATTCATTGAGATACGCGGTGTATTTCAAGTTTCCGTCGAGCACGTAGCGCTTGTTGTACCGCACCTGCCCCGTCAAAGTTGAACGTTCGAATCGAGCTTCGTCGCCTTCGATAATGTCGCCGCTGATGGTCGCATCCCAGTAGTCATTCGGCGCGTAATAGAAGCCGAGATTGCGCAGGTAGTAACCCTGCACCTGGTCGCCGCCGAACTTGGGTGTCAGGAGGCCCGACTTGCGCCCGCTCTTAAGCGGAGCCACAATCATCGGGAGTACCGCGACAGGGACGTCGGCGATATTCAACACGACGGGCCTTGCCGTAATCGTCTCCTTCGGCTTCACCACCATGCGGCGGCCGTAGAAGAAGAAGTGCTGGTGCGTAGAATCGTTACATGTACTGAAATCACCGCGGGCAATCTGAATTCTCTGGTCGGGCAGGCGGCGCACCTCCATGCCGTTCAACTGCTGGTTGTCCTGGAAGGTGGTCGCGTAGTAGATTTCACCGATGCGGCTGTTCATGTTGTACTTGAGGCGCATACCCGAGAGCGACGGGTTCTTCGTCTCGCGGAGGATAGGCCCGCCGCCAGCAACAAGCACGCTGTTCCTCTGGTCGAACCAGATGGTATCCGCATCGAGCGTCGCCGTACGATACTTGAGCTGCGCGTTGTTGTTCAGGTTGAAGGTTTCCTTTTCCACATCGTACACCAAGTCGACCGCATGGTACTCGATGGTGTCCGTCCCCGTGGTGTCGTTCATCCAGTCCACCTCGGTCGTGTCTTCCTCGACCTGCTCGCGTTCCTCGAGTTCAAAGCGGGTCATGTCCTGCGCGAAGGCGGCAGGAGCAAGTAGCACCGTAGCAAAAAGCAAAACGGCCCACAGCAGAGTATGGGTTCTAGACAAAATCACGTGCGAGCAAATATAGGAATATTACACCCGAAAGCCCGCCTAATTTTGATTAAATAATGTTTATTCTAGAGAGGTATCGAGATGCGCGCGAAGAGGAAATTCAGGATTTTGGCTGACTAAAATAGCAATTTTCTGAAATTGGTCTGCCAAAAATTAGTTTGTATGTCACGTTTTGGAAGATTGCGGCTGACCAAACGGCTGATTTGGCGATTTTGGTCTGCCACCAAAATGAGAAAATGGCCGCGAAGCCACTGCAAAACGCGCAAAACCAGTTACTTTGTTCTAAAAACGGCTGACTAAATTGCATTTTTCCGCAAGTTAGTCAGCCAAAATCCGAAAAACAGCCCCGCATATATGCAAAATGCCCCTGGTGCGAAACCAGGGGCATTTGCGAAAAGCGAGCGATAACCGGACTTTCAAGACCTGCATCTATCGCGAGCGGCTCTCGTAAAAACGAGCGGCCGCGCAAAGTTCATTACTTCAAGACAGCGAACTTGCCGGAGATGCCAAAGGACTGCTCGATGCTGACCATATAACGGCCGCTCGGGATGTTCTCGGAATTCCAAGCCACGGAATTGAAGCCGGCCGGAGCGTTATCCACACGCACAGTCGCAACCACTTCGCCGTTCGGGTCGGAGACCTTCACGACAGTCGTGCCCGCAGTCTTGAGCGTAAAGGCAATCGAATTGCGGCTGAAGCCCTTCAGCACGGCGTCGTTGGACTTGACACCCTTGTTCGAGTTAGCCTTCGGAGCGACAACCTCGGCCTTCTTCACGAACACGCCGTTCAAATTCCTTGCAGAAACCTTCTCGGCATCGCCCGCAACGACAGAACCGCGGCTCAGCACGGCAAGCAGCTGCTTGTCGGTCTCGCTTCCGCTGGCAAACGTCTCGAGTTCCTGGGCATTAAATTCATCCTTGTCGCCATACCATGCCGAAACATCCTCGGCATTGAAGTCCTTCACGAGCATGGATGTTCGGCGCACGACGGCAGAAAGCGTATCGCCTTCGCTCACGTACGTGAGTTCGACCGGCTTGTCGATCTGGCCGCGAATCTGTTCCTTCGAGAAATCGATGGTCTTGCCCTTCAGGGAAACACCGTCCACCGCGACAATCACATCGCCGGTCTTGAGCTTGGTTTCAGAAGCGGGGCCACCGGGAATAACCTCGGCAACGTACACGCCGGCCGGAACCTGATAAATAGTAACACCAATACCGCCGAACTGTTCATCGGCCATTACGGGAGCGGCAAGCATGGCCGCAACGAGAGACGCCTTGACACACTTTTTCATTGATACTCCTTGAAATCTATTCTGTTCTAAATATACTATAAAAAATGCCAAACGAGCCGATAATACAACAAAAAAAGCCTTTTTAGCCCATAAAAGGCATTTTTTCAAGCCACGTGCCTATTAATCGCGCGAGGAATCATCAGCCGGTCCGTCTTTTTCTTCGCGAAGCGGGAAAATTTCCTTCCCGATAACCAGAGTTTTTGCCTTTTCAAACTTCTTTGCAACGGTAAACGACATGTCTACCCAGAAGCAGATACAATCCGTCCCCCCATTAGGATCATAGTCAAGTGTTGCATAGAGCGTATCGCCCTCCATGCGCACCTCTATATTTCTAACAATCCTGTTGCAAGCATCAACAAGTCCCGAGAGCGAAACAAGAACAGAATCCCCTAGATCTTCGACATAAAAGCTGCGTTCCGGCTCCCGCTCGTCAGCAGATTCGGAATAAACCATTTTCTTCAAAGACATAGCTGCATTCGCATCTTCAAACCAGGAGTCGTCGAACTTACAGGAGCTCCTGATACTGGACGCCTTATTCGTGATGGACTCGGTCAAGGGATCGTCCGAACACGCAGCAAACATAAACGCGGTCGCAACGAGCCACAAAAAAGCATTTTTCATAAACAACCCCTCCTTCTTAATTTGTTGTATATCCTAAATATATACTTGCGCGGAAACTTTTGCAAGTTATTTTTCCGCTACTCCATCATTACGCCTTCTTCCTCGTCGCTCCCGTCGTCGTAATCCTCGATGGTCTTGTCCCCCGGCACGATAATCAGGCCGAGCGTCACGGGTTCGCCCTTCAGGTTGATGTAGGCTTCAAGGTACAGTTTGGTCGAAAGGCGGATCAGGCGCAAGTCGAGCATGGAACCGCCCTTGTGGATGCTCTTGGGATTGCGGTTGAAGAAGAGGAATTTCTTGTTGATGTATTCGAACCTGTCCTGCTCGTAGTTGATGCTCCATTCGGAATTACCGTCGTTTTCCTGGCGGTACAGGCAACGGTCATGGTCGATATCACACTCGAAGCTCGCACTTTCCTGGTAGCGCTTGTTCCATTCGCGGCTGAAGGCACAGCTCTGCACGCGGCTTCCGCCATTGCGCTTTTTGTTCAGCTGGTCGTTAATCACGACATAGTCCATCTTCTTGTCTTTGACCTGGTTATACACGTTCATCAGGATGATGTAGGCCTCGATGTTTTTGGGGCACTTGCCGTCGAGTTCCACCTCCTCGTGCGCCTTCAAAAGCGTCTGCTGCATGTCGAGGTCGATGGCATCGGGAATCTCGCTTTCACGAAGCTTGTCCAGGACCTTCTTCGGCGGGATGACGATAATCTTGTCGCCCTGCTTGATGGCATAACCCAGCTGGTCACGCACGTAGTCGAGGCACTGCTGCACGTGGATATGCACCGTATTCGAACCGCCCGAGACGAAGTCCACACCGATGCGCACGTTCCATGTGGAAGCGTCGCTCTTGGAGCCCTTCAAAAGCTCGCAGAAAGGATCCTCGCGGATACCGTCGATAAATACGATTTGCGCATTGAGCTTGGTGACAAGCGAGCCTTCCTTTTCCATCGCGCTACCGAGGCTCCAGAAGTTCGGATTCAGGCGGAGCACCTCGGCAAAAGCCTTGTCGCCATCGAGGGCAGGCAACAGCGAATCGTTGCGGGCATTCTTCTCCTTGAGGAGTTCGGAATACTCCGTCGTCACGTTCATGTTGTTGAAACCGTTACGGGCTGCCGGAGCCGGGAAAGACCACGCAAGCGAGGCAAAAAGGGAGGCGAGCGTTACAAAAAGCGCAAAATATATAGTTCTTTTCATATGCATATAAAATACAAAAAAATAGGATTCTCCGACTACCCCTACAGCCTTTGGTTCAAGGGTCCCCTCAGGATGACACAACCGGAAGGATATCGCGCAGGTTCATCAGATGCGGGATATGGAAATCCACCCAGGCGGGCGCCTCGATATTCGGGTTTACGAGAACGGTAGTCCAGCCGCGGGCATGCGCAGGTTCCAGATTGCGGAGGGAATCCTCGAGCAGCACGATTTCGCGCTTGTCCGCGGGCATCGAGAGCCCGCGCTCCGGCAACGCGCGTGCAAGCCAGCGCTCCATCTTCTCGTACGCGCTTTCGTGCGGTTTGCCTTCCCAGCCAAGCCGCTTCAGGTCGAACACGCCGTCTATCGCGGAATCAATCCCCATGTGGGCCATGCCCGCCTCGCTCCAGTCGTGACGCCCGTTGGTAAACACGAACCGCGGGCCATCCAGCTCTTTAAGCAGGGCAAGCTTTTCCGGAGCCTTCCTGGGGTAAATCAGATGCTCCGGCTCGTGAATGAAATCGAAGAAGTCGTCCGGATCCGTGCCGTTCATCGCCATGAGACCCGAAAGCGTCGTGCCGAACTGCACCAGGTATTCCTTGCGGATGCGGGTCGCGTTCTCGAAGTCACCGCCTACGGTCTTCTGCACGAAAAGCGCAATTCGCCTGTCCAGCGAATCGAGGACAAAGCGTTCCTCCTCCCCGTACAAGGTCAGGTCGTAGTCGAAAAGCCAGACCATCAAACGCCCATCGCGAGGCCGCCAATCTGGCGCGCCAGATACGTCGCATAGTTATCCGTCATGCCGCTTACGAAATCGAGCACCTGGTGGTAAGCCTCGGCCGCCGTGACGCTCTGGCCGATTTTTGCCTGCCCGATAAGCCGCACGATGCGGTCGGCGCGGTAGGAATTCTTGCCGTTTTCGCGATAGTCGTAAACGCCGTTGATGAAGGCGTCGAGCACGGTCGCAAGCGTCGTGTAGCTGCCCACTTCAAGTTCAGTCTTGCGACGGTCGGGGTAGATGCGTTCCTTCCCGAGGCGCTTGCCGATGCGAATTCCCCACATCGGGCTCGAATTCGAGAGGTCCATCAGGTGCTTTTCGAGCGAGCCGCTCATGATTTCTTCGTAATGCTTCACGAAAACGACTGCGACATCGTCAATCAGGTTCTGGATGGCCTTCCCGCGGATGCTGCTCAGGAAATCGCGGAAATTGCGGCCGTTTTCCTCGTATTCGCGGTCCACATCCACATCAGGACCGCAAAGGTAGCTGAACATGTCGCGCACGTCGCCATAGCTCAGGATACCAAGTTCAATCGCATCTTCCACATCAAGGATGGAATAGCAGATATCGTCGGCCGCCTCCATCAGGTAGACAAGCGGGTGCCTCGTCCAGCGGCCCCTTTCCAACTGCGGGAGTCCGAGCGTCTCGGCAGTCATCTCGTACAAATCGTACTCTGTCGAAAACAGGCTTGTCGGGCATCCGTACATCGCAAGCTGCGGGTACTTGATCATAGAGCCGATGGTCGCATACGTGAGCCGCATTCCGCCATCGAGAAAATGGTATTCCAGCTTGCTCAAGATGCGGTGCCCCTGCGCATTGCCGTCGAAATTCTCGAAATCGGCCATTTCACGGTCGTTGAGGCTGCGCAGCGGAGCGCTGTTCCTGTTCTTGCGGAACCACTCACGTATGGCGGCCTCCCCCGCATGCCCGAACGGCGGATTGCCGATATCGTGCGCAAGGCATGCCGACTGCACGATGGTGCCGAACTGGTATTCGTTTATGTACTTAGGCAGATACTTCTTTATCAGGTGGTAGACCGTAATCGCGAGGCTGCGACCCACGCTCGAGACCTCGATGCTGTGCGTGAGGCGGCTGTGCACGTGGTCGTTCACCGAGAACGGGTGAACCTGAGTCTTGCGGCCGAGCCTACGGAAAGCCGTCGAAAAAACAATGCGGTCGTAATCCCTGTGGTAATCGGACCTGTTCGGGTCCGGGTCGGCGGGATGTCCGTATCTCGTCGCCGACAAAAGTGTTTCCCAATTGAGCATGGCACAAATATAGATAAATGCGCATGTGCATTTTTTTCTAAATTGATTTCAAAACCAAAGTTTACAAGCCGCCATGATTACCCGCCAGATAGACAGAAATTTCGCAAACATGCGCCTCGACCGATTCCTCCGCAAGGCATTCCCCGACGAATCCCTGTCCGTATTCTTTGCCGTCATCCGCAAGAAGAAGGTCCGCGTGAACGGAATCGTGGGCAAGGCGAACCAGATGCTCAAGGAAGGCGATACCGTCTGCATCTACGAGAATTTCAAGAGCGTGGAAGCAGATGACAGGACGCCAGTGGACACACTTGCCGCTGCGCAGGGTGACGAAAACAAAATGGACCCTATCGCTTCTGTCATTCTGGAGGGGCAACGCCCCGATAGAATCCAGGGTGACAGCAAACAAGCAACGCCCAGCAAGTCCGGTTTCGCGAAGAACAAGTCCACCTGGGGCAAGGCGCTCTCCCCCGCCGAAAAACATGCGGGCTGGGGCGCGAAAGACCTCGATATCGTCATCCAGACCGAAGACTACGTTATCGTGAACAAGCCTTCGGGACTTGCAAGCCAACCCGGTTCCGGAACGCGACCCGGCGAAAGCCTCGTGGAATACCTGTGGGAATGGGGCCGCCGCGAAGGTCTCGACTTCAAACCCACCATCGCGCACCGCCTGGACCAGGAAACATCGGGTATGCTGATTGCGGCCCTCCACGGCGACACGCTGCGCGACTTCACCCGCATGATCCGCGAACACGAGGTGGAAAAGTTCTACTTCGCGCTCGTCAAGGGCAACCTGAAAAAGGAAAAGGGAACCATCGACGAGAGCCTCACCCGCACCGATGCGGCCAAGGGATCCAAGATGAAGGTCGGCGAAAACGGCAAGGACGCGCAGAAGGCCATCACGCACTACCGCGTCAAGCAGCACTACGAAGGCTACGACCTCGTAAAAATCAAGCTCGAGACCGGGCGCATGCACCAGATACGCGCCCACTTCGCAAGCATCGGGCACCCGCTCCTGGGCGATTCCCGATACGGCGACTTCGCGCTCAACCGCGAGGTAAAAAAGACGCTCGGGCTCCACAGGCTATTTTTGCACAGTTGCAGGCTCGAATTCGTATGGCAGGGCGAGCGCAAGGTATTCGATTGCCCGCTACCGAAAGAACTCCAGAGCGTCATAGACAAACTAAAACCCATGCATTTCAGGCACGATTTTACCGACCCGCGTGGGGCAAGGAAATAAGATGCGCGCACTCATCCTCTCTGACATTCATGGTTCCGCCATCGCCGCAAGGCAGGCGCTTACATTTTTCGAGAAATTCAACTGCGACCGCATCTTTTTGCTCGGCGACACGCTTTACCACGGCCCGCGCAACCCGCTCCCCGCAGGCCACGGCCCGATGGGAGTCGTCGAAGCACTCGCTCCGTACAAGGAATGCATTACCGCAGTGCGCGGGAACTGCGATGCGGACGTGGACCTGATGATGCTCGACATGCCTATCGAAGATGAATACGCCGTCGTGAGGGATCCGCAGGAAGGCGGCAGGCCCGAAAACGCGCTCTTCCTGAGCCACGGGCACATCTTTATGCCGGAATGCTTCCCTGCAGATGCGCTCCGGATGCTCGCCCCGAACGACCTGGAACTGAGCGCCACAAAAATAGACGCCTACCTCTACGGGCACACGCACATCTGGAAACTCGAGAAGAATTTCAAGGGCGTCCTGCTGGTGAATCCGGGCTCCACGAGCCTCCCCAAAGGCGGCAACCCGCCGACTTTCGCTCTTTACGAGAGCGCAACCGCAGCCTCCCCCGCCAGGTTCAGCATCTGCAGGCTCGACGACGGCAGCGAACTCGCTTCTGCCGAAATTTAACATAGATTATTTCTTTGGACCCTATCGCGGCAGCCTACGGCTTTGCTCCAGGGTGACAACCAACAACCAAAGCTCTTTTTTACTAACATTTAAGCCATGGTCCTAAACGTCATCTGGCTCATATTCTTCTTTGGCGCGTTTGTCGCGTGCATGGTGCAGTGGCTCGCCTTCGGCGACACCGGAATCTTCAACAAGGCAATCCTCGGCGCGTTCGACATGTCGAAGACCGCGTTCGAAATCGCCCTCGGCCTCACGGGCATACTTTCCCTCTGGCTCGGCATCATGAAGATTGGTGAAAAGGCGGGAGCCGTCCAGATTCTCGCGAAAATCGTCTCCCCGCTGTTCAGCCGCCTGTTCCCCGAAATCCCGAAGGACCACCCGGTCGTGGGCACGATGCTCATGAACATCAGCGCGAACATGCTCGGGCTCGATAACGCGGCCACCCCGATGGGCCTGCAGGCGATGAAGCAGTTGCAGGAATTGAACCCGAACGAAGACAAGACCGTCGCAAGCAATTCGCAGATCATGTTCCTCGTGCTGAACGCGAGCGGCCTTACGCTCATCCCGGTGAGCATCATGACGTACCGCGCCCAGATGGGGGCCGCAAACCCGAGCGATATCTTCCTCCCGATTCTGCTTTCTACGTTCTTCAGCACCATGGCCGGTATTTTCGCACTTAGCTTTTTCCAGAAGGTCAAGCTCAAGGACCCAGTAACGGTCGCATGGCTCGGCGGGCTTTCCGCCTGCGTCATCGCCATCATGTTCTACTTCAGCCATCTCACCGCCGAAGCCATCGGCACCACGAGCCTCTTCATCAGTGGCATCGTGCTGTTCGGCATCATCGTCGCGTTCCTCGGACTCGCGGTGTACAAGAAGGTGCAAGCCTACGAGGCGTTTGTCGAAGGCGCGAAGGACGGCTTCCATACCGCCGTGATGATTATCCCGAACTTGGTCGCCATCCTCGTGGGTGTCGCGGTATTCCGCGCGAGCGGTGCAATGGATTTGCTCATGAACGGGATTTCCTGGGTTCTCGGGCTGTTCGGTGTCGGCAACGACGTTGTCCCCGCGCTCCCGACCGCATTCATGAAGCCCCTTAGCGGGAGTGGTGCCCGCGGCATGATGATTGACGCCATGAAGGCGCTCGGCCCCGACAGCTTTGCAGGCCGCCTAAGCTGCATGTTCCAGGGAGCCGCCGACACCACGTTCTACATCATCGCGGTGTACTTCGGTTCTGTTGGGGTCAAGAAAACACGCCACGCAGTCACCTGCGCGCTCATCGCAGACGCCGTCGGCGTGATAGCAGCAATTGCAATAGCGTATTTGTTCTTCCCGCCTAATTAAACGCAGACCATTCGAAAAAAACTAAGGACTCTCAGGGTGACCAAGCCTCAGCATGACATGCTGGAATTGAGTCCTCAGCATGACGTGCAGGAATTAAATCTTTCCAGTGGCCTGTGCAATCAGGAACCCGATATATCCGACATATATGGCGAGGAACGTCGCACCTTCGATGCGATTAATGCGACCGATACGATGACCGCTAGCGTCTAACCTCTTTTTGCGCACGGGGAGCCCGAACAGCAACAGCAAGACGGTCAACACGGCCATCACTGGCATATCGCGGTTGAGTACTGAATGTTCAAAAGATTGCATCGGCGAAATTGTCGCAGCGATGCCTACGACCATAAGCGTATTGAACAGGTTCGAACCGATGATGTTCCCGAAAGCAAGATCGTTTTCGCCCTTGCGGGCAGCGGCAATGGAACTCGCTAGTTCCGGGAGCGAAGTCCCCACCGCCACGATGGTAAGGCCAATCAGAAGGTCGCTCACGCCGAGCGCGCGGGCAATCTCGACAGCACCCCAAACGAGCGCACGCGAACTGGCAACCAAGAGCGCCAGTCCAAGCAAGAGCCACAGGATTGACTTTCCCAGCGAAGTTTTTTCAGAGTGTTCCGTCTCAGCGGATAAAACCTCTTCCCCCGTTTCGTTCCCTGACTTGCGCCTCATCTCGTTCCAGATGCTAAACGACATGACGGCAACAAAAACAGCAAGGAAAATGAAGCCATCCATGCGACTGACAGAACCGTTCATCATCAACACGAACGAAAGCGCCGTTACGGCCAGGAGAATCGGGAGGTCCCGAAACAGGGCCTTACGAACAACGACGACCGGGGATACGATCGCCGTCATGCCGAGAATCAAAGCTATGTTCGCTATGTTGCTGCCATAGGCATTACCGAGAGCCAGTTCGGGAGCGTTCTGCATCGCAGACAGGGCTGAGACCACCATCTCCGGAGCCGACGTTCCGAATCCGACGATTACCATGCCGATAAGGAGCGTACTCATGCCGCAAAAACGTGCGACACCGACGGCTCCATCGACAAACTTGTCCGCACTCCAAACTAGAACCCCCAGCCCCAGAAGTACAGCAACAATAGGAAGGATCATAAATTAGAAGGCGTAGAAGGAGAATCCAAGAAGCAGAGTGCTGGAGGAAAGTTCATTGATACGCCAACTGGGAACATTTTCGTAGAAGTTCGAGAACCCGTATTCATAGCGGATATCGAACGACATATAGCGATTGGCCTTGATGGTGAGCCCGAGCACAAGGCTGAAATCGGCCGAGGCACGGTAATCCAAGCCGATCATGTCAGCGTTACGCGTTGTCATCTCCGTTTGTTTTGTGTCACTATTGTACATTTCGTACGAATAGATGAATTCATCACGCACAGGAATGGATACCTGGGCACCGAAATCGATGGTAAAGCTCGAATAGGGCGACTTCAGCACGAAAAGCATCGGCACCGAGATACGGTCCATCTTGAACTTGACTCGGACTTCCTTCTCGTTCGAATAGGGGTAAAGAGCGCTGGCATCGGAATGATCGAAGAGAGCGCCAATCTTGAAGCCCATCATGTATTCGTTCAGCGGGAACAAGGCAAAGGCACCGGCCTTCCAGGCAATACCGCTGTAAGATTCATCGAAATCCCAGTCGTTCGAGAAAAGCGTGTTCATGCCGATGAAACCCTGCACACCGAAGGTGAACTTCATCGGAACAGGTTCGCTGCTCGGACGGTACTCGGCCGGCCTTGCAGCCGGAGCCGTCCTGCGGACAACAGGAGCGGGTGCGGATGCGCCATAAACCTCGCCGGTAGAGGGATCTACGCCGCGGACAGCAGCAGGAGCGGGCATATCGCCATACAGATCAGCCTCGGTGACGGGGGCTGCCTGCGCTTCGACAGGGGCTGCAACGGGAGTTTCCTGCAAGACTGGTGCAGGTTCCACAGCAGGCTGCTCGGCGGGTTCTGCAACAACTTCGCTCGGGGCCGGAGCGGGCGCTTCGGCAGCAGGAGCAGGTTCAGCAGGAGCCTCAGCGGCTACTGCAGGAGCTTCGGCGGGCTGAGCCGCCGGTGCCGTGGCGGGAGCCTGCGCGAACGCGAGCACCGCCGATACCATAACAATCCCAAGTGTTGTCACTTTCTTGTTCATATAACCCTCCGTTTGGATATTCATTTATCATTATAGCAAAAAAAAGCCGAAAAGCACCATTCTTTTTTCAAAAAATGCTTTTTTTCTAACCCGCCAAAGGGTCATCCATGCCCGCGAAGCCGTTGTAAGCAAAAAATTGCTATTATTCCAGACATGAATCTCAATATTTGCATCAAGGAATCAGGCAAAGCGAACGCCTACGCACTCTTTTTCGTAAAGAAGTCCATCCAATTTTCGAATATCCTTACAGAAATCGGCGAAAAACAGGTCGAATCGGTACTTGACGGCATGCAGGACGGCCCCTTCGAGGACCTCGAATACCTCGAAATTGACGGTAAACCGACTATTTTCGTGGACGCCGCCAAGGAACGCGGACTCTCGAACCTCGACCACCTGCGCATGGCAGGCTACCGCCTCGCCGGCCGCGCCATGAAAAAACAGATCAGCTGCGTGAGCCTCATGCTCGCCGACTGCGCAGACGAACAGTTCAAGGCAATCCTCCACGGGCTCCACTACGCCGAATACAAGTTCGACGCCTACAAGACAAAGCAGAAGCCGAACTTCCAGGTGACCTACGAGATCGTCGCCGGCGAACATGCCGCGGCCTTCAAGAAAATTGCCGAAGAAGTCGCCATCGAGAACAAGGCAGTCGTGCTCGCAAAGAACCTCATCAATACCTGCGCCGCCGACCTCTACCCCGCTGAGTTTGTCCAAAATGCGAAGACAATCGCGAAATACACTCCGGGCCTCACCATGAAGGTACGCGACATGAAGCAACTCGAAAAGGAAGGCTTCATGGGGCACGTGACCGTCGGCAAGGGCAGTTCGCACGAGCCCTACATGGTGACGCTCGATTACAAGCCCGCCAAGTTCAACTCCAAGGACCACCTCGTCTTCGTCGGCAAGGGCCTCACCTTCGACACCGGCGGCCTCTGCCTCAAACCGCCCAAGTCCATGCCCGAGATGATTAGCGACATGAGCGGTGCGGCCACCGTACTTGCCGCCATCCAGGCCATCGCCACCCTCAAACTCCCCATCCACGTGAGCGCCGTCTGCTGCCTCGCCGAGAACGCCATCGGCAACAAGTCCGTACTCCCGGGAGATATCTTCAAGGCGAAGAACGGCAAGACCGTGATGGTAGACAACACCGATGCCGAAGGCCGCCTGGTACTCAGCGACGGGCTTGCAGAAGCAGGCCTCATCGGGGCAACCCATATCGTGGACCTCGCCACCCTCACAGGAGCGATGGTTCGTGCGCTCGGCTATGCCGTCGCCGGGTTCTTCAGCAACGACGACGACCTCGGCCTGAAGGTCATCAACTGCGGCGAAGCGTGCTGCGAAAAGTTCTGGAGCATGCCGCTCGAAGAAGAATACGCCGACGCACTCAAGGACAAGTTCGCCGACCTCAAGAACACGGGTAGCGACGCCGGAGCAATCGCCGCCGCGCTCTTCTTGCAGGAATTCGTGCCCGAAAATACCGCCTGGGCCCACTGGGACATCGCAGGTACCGCATTCACGACAAAGAAGTGGAAATACACCGAATACGGCGCCACCGGTTTCGGCGTACAGACGCTTATCGAACTAGCAAGAGAAATGAGCCTAAACTAAACAGCCTCACAGCAAAAACGGAGCCGACATGAAAAAAACAGCCTTCATTATTTCCGGTGTTGCTCTGCTCGGCGCAACATTCCTTTTCACAGCCTGCGGCGATGACGATTCCTCCGGACGTAAGGTCATCACCGAAGTAAACTCAATTTACGAACTGGGAACCTGCGACGAAGACAACCAAGGCGATACCGTATATGCCAAGGAACAGGACGCAGAATATTTTTGCGATGAAAACAAGTGGCGCCCCGTCGAAGACACCAGTACGACAAGTTCGTCGAGCAAGGCTAATTCCTCCTCTTCGGGCAAGAAGAGTTCTTCAAGCACCAAAAACAGTTCTTCATCCGCTTCGGAAGAAGAACTAAAGAACTTCGTCAAGCTCTGTGAAGCTTCCGGAGGCAAGGAAAAGGACGGCGTCTGCGTCTGCAATGAAGAAATCTGCGACGTCGGTTCCGTATGCAATACCGTGAGCAAAAAATGCGCGAACCCCATCAGCACAGCCGAAAGCGAATGCGACGACAGCTACAAGAGCACCTGCTCCGATAGCCCCGTAGGAATCGGCATCGTCAAGGAATGCGTAAAGGGCGTTCTCGTGAACCGCTCATGCGGAACGGTATCTTGTAACGAAGAAGGTACGGACTGCGGCGAATGCGTCAACGACGTACAGACCTGCACCGAAGACAAGAAATTCCACGCAACAGTCACACACTGCGAAAAGGGCAAGAAGGTGACCGAAAGCTGCGGCGATAAATCCTGCGACCCGCGCGACAACGGTTGCGGCGCATGCACGAACTACGAACACACCTGCACCAACGATGAAACAGGAAAGGGAACCGTCTACGAGTGCGTCGCCGGCGAAGCCAAGAAGGCAGTTTCCATATGCGGCAACAAGTCGTGCCGTACCGACAAGGCCATCTGCGGCGAGTGCCTGAACGGCGAACTGAGGTGCGACAACGACAACAACAACAATGCCGTCATGTACAGGTGCGTCGACGGGCAATGGGAACGGCTCCATAACAAGTTCGACCCGCTCGACAAGGACAATTACAAATGTCCCGTCGCTTGTAGAGAGGGCACCGATCCACAGATAATGGATTACGAATGCGACATAAACCAATGTTCTGATTGTGATCCATGCTGGGGTGAACCAATGGTGGGATCTCCCTCCAATCCAAACCCCTGCTACGACGAGAAACGTTGCAAACAAATTCTCAAGGATGAAGATCCCGACTACCCGCCGTTCAGGGATTTCGAAACGAAAAATAAATGGAAGGCCCTGATTCCCGAAGAAAAAATGGCCGTGAAGACCGTTACAGGATACAACTGGAAAGACTATACCCACACTGACGTTAATGACCGAGTGGGGCCTTTCGAGTTTGACCTTACAAACGAGACGCGCCGCGTATCGTGCAACGCCTTGGGAACCTACTTCGGCAAATGCCACAACACCCTGCAGACCTGCATCAACACAAGTTATCACAAAGGCGGATTCATGGTGGTCTGCGCTAACGGTGAACTTATCGACGAAGAGAAGGAAGGAGACGGAATCGCTTGCAATTGCGAAATAACAACTAACAACGCCGAGGGATGTTGTTACACCAGAAGTGCCTGCTTCAAGCAAACCAACTGGTCTAGGGACCGCTGCGCTAAACCCCAGAGCACCGCTGCCGACGAATAATTTCAAAGCCAAAACAAGCAGAAAGGAACCGCAAGGTTCCTTTTTTGCATATTGACGTATTGTCCACGATAAACGGCGCCGCCCTGGGAATTTATCCCTAAAGGGAATATATGATTATAATGGATAGCTATGACTTCTCGAATTTTAAAAATTGTCACTCTTGCACTTTTATACGCATTTACGGGTGTATTTGCCGGCCCCGGCCTTGCCGACGGGGCCGCAAAGTTCGTCGGCAACATTCCGGTTGATGGCGAAGTTCCGTCTGATTTCACAAAATACTGGAACCAGATTACCCCTGAATACGAATGCCTGTGGGTCCAAATCGAAGCGACTCGTGGCGAATTCGACTTTTCCAAGTGCGATGCGATTTACAATTGGGCAAAAGAGAACGGAGTCCTATTCAAGTTCAACACACTCGTATGGGGCACACACTACCCAGGTTGGGTCAATCAACTTAATGTCGAAGAAACCAAGGATGCCATTACCGCCTGGTTCGATGCCGTCGCGGAACATTACCCCGACCTAGAAATGATCGATGTGGTAACCGAGGCTGGCCGATCAGCGACAAACCAGTACCACTCTGGATTCGGTAGAGGCAACCACTTTATCGAGGCCCTGGGCGGCGACAACGATGGAGACTACAATTTCATCACTACGGCCTTCAAGATGGCTCGCGAGCGCTGGCCCAAGGCGATCCTCATTTACAACGACTACAATACGTTCCAATGGCAAAGAGATGTCGGAATAAATCTTATCAATACCATCAAAAAGAACGGTGCACCAGTCGACGGCTACGGAATGCAAGGACATGATTTAATGGCAACGGGCTCCGGCCCGACAAACTGTCTCAACTTCAATATCCTAAAAAAAT
This sequence comes from Fibrobacter succinogenes, assembly GCA_902762305.1. Taxonomy (GTDB): domain Bacteria; phylum Fibrobacterota; class Fibrobacteria; order Fibrobacterales; family Fibrobacteraceae; genus Fibrobacter; species Fibrobacter succinogenes_I. The sequence goes on from CACWNW010000011.1 coordinate 63,574, forward strand.
ACCTACAAGAAATTATAGACAGTACGCAGATTCCATTGTTCATTACCGAGTACGATATTGCGACTTTGGACGATGAAATTCAGAAAAGATGCTATTCAGAACAAATCCCCCTTTTCATGGAAGAGGAGCGTATTGCTGGCATTACCCTTTGGGGCTATATCTATGGCAAGACATGGGCATCTTGCAGCGCAAAGGAACTAGGATGTTCCGGCATTATCAAGGACGGTGAAGACCGCCCAGCAATGACCTGGCTCAAGGAGTATTTCAATTTTCAGGACGATACCTCAGCAAAGGATACGACTATTGCCGATTCCACGATTGCAATCGGTGGCGGCCTCCACCTGCAGGCGAAAACCCTTCAGGCATACGACGTGTTTGACTTGAATGGCGTCCGACTCGGTCGTTTGCGCGCCTACACTATCGACGAGGCCGTTTCGATACTCAAGAATACTAGCGACATCAAGGTCCAGGGCGTCTACATGCTCCGCTCCGTGAAGAACGGCACCGTAAAAAGCGTGCGCATTGCACGATAACGCGCCTTATTCAACGAACATCCGCAATATGGGTTCCATCTTTCTTGTAGAGTCCAAATTTATCAAAAGCAATCATGTCTCTATGACTCAGTTCTTCAACAACAAAAGAGAAATCTTTTAGATTAAAACGATACAGCACAAACCAACTTCCCGTTCGCTCATCATTACGGCGGACAAGGGCAAATAATTCATCGCAATGAATTCCATCACTAGATTTGCAACTATGCCGGCCTGACATTCCACCTAAAGCAAAATCTTCCACCATCCAACTACGCTGATAAGTCACCGCCACCAAAGTATCGCCTTCTTTTTCTACAGCAAGCCTTATCCGACGCTTGTCTTTCGAGGATAGTTCACAGGGAAAGGCCAAACCATCTTTATAGCACATCTCAAAAGGAATAACGGGAACTTGTTCAAGTTTTCGCATTTTTCTAAATTTATTTTCACGATCAAACAATGGGCTATAATCGTAAATTGCACTGAATAGGGAATCTAAATCAAAACGTTCCTTAAAATTTAATTTGTCAATATAAATTTTAAAGCGTTCCTTCGGCCAATAACTGTACGCAGAAAAAACATCATCTGGGAAAAGTTTTTTGGATATGCTTATTAGGGCATATAAGCCATCGCATTTTACTCCATCCATAGAAGCACAAAGTGATTGATAGGAACTATCATCATTCAGATAGATTTGCGAATAATCGGGAAATCCTTTAAAAATCAGAAGGGAATCCTTCTTTATTTTTTTATCGGGATCGTAATCCTTTTGAGCATAGAATACGTAATCAAGTTTTACATCAATTCCTTTAACACTATCCCTATAATTCAACCTCTTGGCAAGGCTCACAAGCAAGGCCGAATCCAAGGAACAGGGATGTTTCACCGAGACACTATCAACGTCCGAAAAACAGACGTCGTACAATAATTTTCCACTTGTGCTGTCCAGACTATAATCTGGTTTAAGAAAATCAAGGGCATGCGAATATTTATCATTACTCGTGTCATGAGGAATGAAATAATTATTGAATTGTGCGGAATCTAGCACCCTATAGGTATTTAAGGAAACTGTTTCACCAGTACGGGAATCCTGATTCTGGTCGCACCCCGCCAAAACCGCCAAAATCAAAAAAATCAGAACTCTATAAAGCATACATCACCCACAAAAAAGTGCCCTTCACCCATAATTTTACTAAATTTGAGCCGTTCAAATTATAAACCAAGGATTAACAATGAGCAAGAATTACAAGATTGCAGTGCTTCCGGGCGACGGTATCGGCCCCGAAGTCATGAAAGAAGCGGTCCGCGTGCTGGACGTGGTTTCCAAGAAGTTCGGCTTCGACGTGAACGCCGAATGGGCAAACGTCGGTGGTGCCGCCTATGACGAAAGCGGTTCTCCGCTGCCGGAAAGCACCCTCAAGCTGGGCGAAGCTTCTGACTGTATTCTTTTCGGTTCCGTGGGCGGCCCGAAGTGGGAACACCTCCCCCCGAACCTGCAGCCGGAACGCGGCGCTCTCCTCCCGCTCCGTAAGCACTTCAAGCTTTTCTGCAACCTCCGCCCGGCCCGCGTCTACAAGGAACTCGCTGGTGCATGTCCGCTCCGCGCTGACATCGTTGGCGACGGCTTCAACATCCTCACCGTCCGCGAACTGACGGGTGACGTTTACTTTGGCCAGCCGAAGGGCCGCGAAGGCGTTCCGGGCTCCAAGGAAGAAATCGGTTTCGACACCATGAAGTACAGCCGCTACGAAGTCGAACGCATTGCCCGCTTCGCCTTTGACGCCGCCATGCTTCGTAACAAGAAGGTTGCCAGCATCGACAAGGCCAACGTGCTCACCACGAGCGTGCTCTGGCGCGAAGTCGTGAACGAAGTCATCAAGGACTACCCGGAACTGACTCTCGAACACCTCTACGTCGATAACGCCGCCATGCAGCTTCTGAAGCGCCCGCGCGAATTCGACGTGCTGCTCTGCCCGAACCTCTTCGGCGACATCCTCACCGACGAATGCGCCATGCTCACCGGTTCCATGGGCCTCCTCCCGTCCGCTTCTATCGCCGAAGGTTCCTTCGGTCTGTACGAACCGGCCGGTGGTTCCGCTCCGGATATCGCAGGCAAGGGTATCGCTAACCCGCTGGCCCAGATCCTCTCCGTGGCATTGATGCTCCGCTACACCTTCAAGGAAGAAGAAGCGGCCAAGGCTATCGAAGCTGCTTGCGAAAAGGTCATCGCCCAGGGCTTCCGCACTGGCGATATCTACCAGGAAGGCTGCACCAAGGTCGGCACGACCGGTATGGGCGACGCGATCATCAAGGCTCTCGGCTAACTGCAACAGGATCCTTCGACTACGCCCTTACGGGCTTCGCTCAGGATGACAATTTAAAAGACGACCGGATTTCTCCGGTCGCCTTTCTTTTGCCGTCCCCTCACGACAAATTATTGATTTAAAAATCTAATCCGGCGGATCGAGAAATTCACAATTTTGTCATCACTATCGCTTCCAACAAAGTGAATTCTTATTCCTGCCACATGCTTAAGCGCCTCTTCTAAATCCATTTTTTCACTCCATCCCCCCTGTCTAAATTGATCCCACGCATAGCAATCCTCAACTATACTCGAGATAGGATTAGCACGGACGCTAAACAGATTCCATTTCATAGCCTCATTCAGGGAATCACCCATATCCAGCTGCAAATACGCCACTTGATCCGAATAATCATGCTCAAAGCATATTCCCTTCTTGTCCGTAATATCTACAGCATCATGGCCACCCTTGCCGTCTTCCCCGGCAAGCCAGAATCCAAGATCGACAAAAGGAGCTTCAGTCATCGAGTCGTTCTTCACGAAATGTACTTGTCCAGTCAGTTCTCCAGATTTCAAAAGAATTGCATCCAAGGCATTCGGATTATTCCAATCATTAACGACATAATCATCCTCCCATTTGATATAGGAATTACCTCCATATGCAGAATCCGTCTCATAGAACCACTTGCCCGAAGTTCCCGTGCCATTGTCAAATCCTGTATTGACCCTTGTCCATACACCCTCCCAAATGGCACCCTCTTTTGCATATCGTTCAACACAAGCATCAAATGCACTTTCTAGCGTATGCAAATAATGCTTTTTTCCGGCATTAAAGACTTCTAATGAATCCGTATCGTCCTGGATTCCGAGTTCTTGCAGGAACTCCTTATATTCATCGGTATAATACACATTTCCACTCTCGCAACGAATTTTTTTCACCAAAGGATGAAGAACCGGAGGCGGAGCCATAAGTGGTTGTGTAGACGCAGACAAGCGTGAGGCCTGAGGTAAAAATTTAACTACACAATATTCCGTCGCTTCATCCAAGGAATCCACCCTATAAAGAGAATCGATCATGGCATTGAACTCTTCGCTGGCCGCAAAATATGTTCCCGCAGCATAGTCCAAGTAATCAACCCTTCTATCTGAAAGGACCTGGTCTATCCGGCACGAATCTGGGACCGGTTCTCCATTAAATAGGGTATCGCGCAAAGAACTGCACACCGCATAAAGAGAATCCTGCAAGGCTTTTTCTCGCTCCGAAATTTCAAGCACCCTTGCGTCGAAAGCGGCCTTTGTTTGCGAGAAATCCTGCGATACGCTTTCTGAACCATCCGCACACACGAGCGTCTTGGGGCGTGGATTATAACAATCTGCATTCCAATCTCTTATTTTGGTAAAAATATCGGCACTTTCTTGTTCTAATTTGCCAAGGCATTTTTCTGTCGCAGCCGACATCAAATCCTCACTATTTTTTGCCAGAGTAACTTTTTCCCGTATATAACTGCGGCTCAAGAAATACCCGTCAATTTCAGCGCGGTCATCCGGATAAGAACTTTCACAAAAATAGTCCTTCACAAGCACGGCTTCACAATGCTCATCTACCGGCAGGGCAGTCACTGTTCCCACAGGCGTACTCGAATATCGCCCTAAACTTATGATGTCGAAATTATCTATAAAAGCATAGCCTTGAGTTGAAGACATGGTAAAGCGCAGTCCCTGTAAATGAGAAACAGCTTCTTCAATAGACGGAGCACCATCAGCCACACCTGCTTTGGACAAAACGAATTGTTCCCACGGGTAGCAAATCTTGTTCCCTTCGGACTTCCCTTGCGCCCCCAGAACCGGATACGAAGGCAAGTCGACTCCATAAAAATCGCCGTCCATGAGCGCATTCAGGGAATCCCCCAGATTGAGTTCCATCCGCATAGCGTCGGCAAAATATTCCAAGCATATACCCTGCATATCACGGACATTCACAGTTTCAAACTTTCCCGAAGCATTCTTGCCGGCAAAACTGAATTCCACAGAAAAAGAACTACTTCCGGGAACCGCACTTGAAGAATCCTCAACTGCATCGAACACAATCACTCCACAAAGGCTTCCGTTGCATCGGTCGATAACACTGGAGAGCGACATCGAATCGTACCTTGCATCGGAATTCTGATTCCAATTGACCTGGACTTTTCTGCCATTTGCAGCATTAAGAGACCAGAACCAGACACCCGATGTATTCGTTCCATTATCATAACCAGTCTGCACACGGTAACCAGAGTGACGGTTCCATAATTCACTGGAATAGTAGCATCCATGCAACGAATCGTCGGGATGATTCGGATCGGAAATGACGCAGCGTTCTTCCGCAGAAGTTCTCACCAAATTATCTGGAGTCGGGAGTTCCGCCGAAATCGGCGCCTTGTCATCGGAACAAGCGGCACAAAGCAGCGATATTCCACATCCCAAAAGACAATATAAAACCTTTTTCATATCAAAACACCTCCACCTTTTTATTCATCGCAATTGCCTTCGCAGGCACCTACAAACATTGTTACACAATTCTCCAAGGCCATCTCGCCCTTGCGCTGATACGCCTTCTTGGCTGCGGTATACACCTGAAGCGAATCCGTATCATCTTCAATACCAAGTTCCTGCAAGAAGGCCTTGTACTCGTCCGTATAATAGACTGTTCCGCTTTGGCAACGTATGGACTTGAGCAAAGACTCATCTTCGCTTTCCACGGTAGCCATAGCATGCCTACTCAGGATTTCATCCCCATACGGATTGTCATTCTTAAAATCATTTACACAATACCTGGTCGGTGCATCCAAGGAATCGAGCGATGCCAGCGAATCAAGACGATTAAAAAATTCCGTTGTCGCTTCGAGTGCGGCGTCTTCCACATAATTCAAGTACTGAATCGACCTCGCCCAGAGTTCCTCATACACCTGGCATGTATCAGGAATAGACTCTCCGCTGCTAAGGGTATCACGAAGCGAAAGGCACTGCGCTACGACGGAGTCAACAATCCGTTTTTCTTTTTCAAAATCGGTTTTCAGCATTTTTTCATATTCCGCATACATTTCCGCAAATTCCACCGACTCACTTTCCGAACCTTCCGCACACATGTATGTTTTCGGAAGCGGATTGTCGCATGGACGTTCCCAAGATGCAACCGACACAATCGTATCTTCAAATCGCGTTCGATAAAAGACCTCATCGAGACAATATTCAGCGGCATGGGGCAACACGATTGTCGTATCCCATATAGTCCGACGAAGCAGGCCTTCAAGATAAGACTGCGCCTTAACCTTTCCCTCGTACGCGCTTCTCTCCTGCGAATACGAGCAGTCACAGAAATAGTTTTTTACAGATGTCACTTCGCACCCGCTCTTTACCGGCCGAGGGTTTTCCACATTCAATTCGAGCCTAGAGTATTTTCCCAGACCGATAATATCGAAATAGGTCGTAAAGGAAGTGCTCCTATCCGTATTTACCGTAATACGGAGCCCCTGCAAATACGGAACAATATCCCGGACCCTTGGAGCATACCTCGTAAATGAACTCCAAGGGAAGCAAATTTCATTGCCTTTCTGGTTTGCCCCGGATTCCGCCACCTCGTAATCGGGCAAGACAACAGCCTGCGTCCAGCTTTCTCTCCAGCCCTTCAGGGAATCTTCCCCTAGGACAAGCTCCATTTTCAAGCCCTTGCCAATATATTCTATACACAACCCCTGCATTTCGCTGGCATCGACGCTTTCAAAATTGCCGGACGAATCTTTACCCGCAAAACTGAATTCAAGGGCAAAGCTGCTCCGAGGCCAGAATTCCCGTCTAGGATAAATCAATGTCATATCCTCGAAAGTCACCGTTCCGCATATGGAGCCATCACATTTATCGACAACTTCCGCAACCGCCATCGAATCATAGTCCGCCGTCACCGTTGACGGCCAATCCACCTGGACTCCCCTGCCATCGGCGCCATCGAAGGACCAGGTCCAAATACCCGACGTATTTGTTCCGTTGTCAAAACCCGTATGCACGCGATATCCGGATTCGCGGTTCCACATCTCGGCAAACCAGACGCAATCATCCTGTTCTACGTCACTGGAACGCTTCGCCAAAGAAAGACGGCAATGCACATACGACGATGTGTCTGCGGTTATCATATTCGAATCTTCGGTCGATCCCGAAATCGGCGAAACACCCTTTTCAGAACAGGCGGTCCAAAGGAGAAGCGTTCCGAAAACAAGAGCACTATACACATTCTTTTTCATTTTCCATCTCCTTAGAACTGTTGATATTCCAGGTCATCGGGAACAGTTGCACGTTCAGACGGTAAATCTGGTCGGCATCTTCCGCCTCCGAAGCAATTGCGACAATCTTTTTCCTGAACGCATCGATTTCGTGGGCAATGCGCTCGTAACATTCGCGGTTGACCGTAAAAGTGACCCCAGAAACACTACGGTCCTGCGGTCCAAACCTGTCAATGGAATCTGCGGCGAATTCCAGCATTTTACGCTGCATCGCATGTACCGCATACACCATGCCTTCCTTGGACGCAGTCACATTCTTCTGCGTCTGGTGATAAACTCCTTCGGCATCCTTCGTCAGGAATCCCGCCCTGGTCATAAATTCGAGCGAAGAGCTCACCTCAGCGGCAGAGATTTCATTGCAGCACAGCTTCGCCATCTTGCCCGGAGTTGCCCCCGGCATCATCGGAGCCAGTTCGCGGATTACAGGATTCTTCCATCCATCAAAATACTCGACAGCCTCCTTGTCGACAACACGTACCTTGTACTCCAACGCGATTGCCTGCATTTTCTTGAGGAACGGAGCCTTATGCGCCTCATCCTTCGCATTGCAGTAATTGACCAATGCCTTGAAGTAATCCACCTCATAACCAGCAAGTCCCATGGCATTCGCCATGCGGTCCATCGTCACGCGGCTCAAATTGCTCTTGCCCTCGCTAACCAATCTCAGGTACGTCGAAGAAGAGAAGCCGGCCACCTTCGCAAACTCACGCCAGGAAAAATACGAAGTCCTCTTGCGCTCTTCGTAATAATCCTTGATTAGAAGGTGGTAATCTTGATATTCAACAATCGGTTCCATGTCTTCAAATATACCAAAAAAAATTATAGTATGACACAAAAATTTTGATTTTAGAGAAAAAATTCATCCTATTTCAAAAATAATTTCTATATGACACACTTTTGAAATTATATGACACTGGGAGTCCAAAACTCCGACAAAGAAAATCAGTCTACATGCAAAAAGCGACCGGATTTCTCCGGTCGCCTTTTTTCAATTTCGTTCAACAGTTACTTTGCGCAACCGGTGCCGAGTGTACCTTCCAGCACAGAAACGCACTGTTCGGTCAATCCGGCTGCTTCGTCGCTACCGGCAGGGAATTCAAGGCATTCGCCCAGAACACCCGGGATATCGCACGAGACCATTTCGCCTGCAGGAGCCGTAGTGGTATCCGGAGTCGTCGTCGTGGTATCGGTAACGCTGGTGTCGGGTTCAACAGCCGGCATCTTATCCTTGCAAGCCTTCAGCTCTCTTTCGTAGATGGAAGCCTTCTCGTCCCTCAGGCCCGAAGCAGAAACATCCATCAGGCCTTCGGCGGCACAGTAGTTGTTCGAAGAGATAGCAGTGACGTTCTTGGCAACGCATTCCACGTGCTGCATCGGGTGCTGTTCGGCCTTCACGAGGTCTTGGCTTTCGAAGAGGAAAGTCTGGTGCACAATGACGCTGTCCTTGTCATGCCAATCCTTGTCGAGGTAGGTGTAAGCCCACACGTCATCTTCGACCTTGAAGTCACAGACCGTCTTGGTGGCGAGAGGAACGGCATCGAAAGTTCCGCCGTTGACAGCCACATTGCAGGCCTTCTTCACGGCAGCGTGGACAGCTTCGCGATCGTTGGCGGCAAAGAAGCCCTTCTGGCGCACGGTAGTGACAAGCAAGACTGCGCTGCCGCCATCGCAAGACTGGGTACCTTCAAAAATACCGTCCCTGGAGCTCAATTCACTCGGACCATTTGCAATCCTGCAAATCATGCTGGCCTGGGTGCCCGTGTAGCGGATAGAATCTTGAATAACCAGGTCTTCGCCATCGATTTTGTAAGTAGTCTTGGCAGTACCGCTGCCCTTGCCGTCGTCAACCTTGTAGGATATTTCCCAAGCATTGTCGTCTGCGACAAACGTGCAGGGTTCGGCTTCCTTGACAGAGGAACTGGAAACCTGTTCGGCAGAGCTGGAGGATTTCGCTTTTTCGGAGCTGGATTCTGGGTCAGAGGAGCCCTCGCTGGAAGAGGAAAGTTCCGGAGTGTCATCCGGGTCCGCCGACGAACCCGAGTCGTCACCGCAAGCCATGAGGCAGAGGGCTGCCGTAAGGGATAAACCTAAACTGAATTTTGTGATATTCATTTTTTTCTCCTTGATGAATGAATGTGATAAAAAGATAACTAATTTCAACAAAAACAATCCAACGGACCTATATTTTTGTTGTATATAGCAACAACGAACTAGTCGCGGTCGTCGAAAGCCTGCGCTTCCTCGGGTTCCTCGACCGTCCATTCGCGGATATGGTCCGCAAGCGCCTTCTGGCCGTCTTTTTCGAGTTCGTCCGAGATTCCGTTCAGGATTTCGGCATCCTGAGCAGGCAGGTCCTTCTCGTACATGTCGATGTACTGCTCGAGAAGCGCATAGCGCTTCATACCGAGGAGCAACTGCATGAATTCGGTATCGACATTGCCGCCGCTCCTAAAGCTGGAATGCTCCGAAAGGAGCGTGTCGGCCTGCTTTTCGTCGACCAGCTGGCAGAGGCGCGCAAGGTTGATGACCTTCGGGAACTTCTCGTACAGGAGGTTCGCAATCTTGAGGCAGTCGGACTTGCGGCCTTCCTTGTCGGCAATCGCCGCCAACAAATCGAGATAGGCCTCCTCGTCTTCGGCACCGGGATCACGCACGTCGCCGAGCCATTGCTTGGCAAGTTCGATGTTGCCCGCGACAAAGTATTCGTTCGCGATATCGATGAGCGTCGCGTTGCTCTTGTCCGGGTCCTTAAGGAGGGCGGCCTTCGTATAGCGTTCGCAATCGCCCAGGGCATCGGACATGTCGGTCAGGGCATCGATAATGTCTTCGCGATTCTGGAGTTCCACCTCCGTAACCGTCGCAATCAGTTCGTCGATGAGGGCTTTCGCACGCTCGTCGGGCAAAATCTCGTTCAACGAGAGGAAAACGACGGAACGGCCTTCCCCGCCCACATGGCGGAGTGCGAGATCGTGGACCAGGTCGGCGATGTAGTCCTTGTCGTCGTACTGGCTTGCGAGTTCCACGAAGAATGTTCCCGCGTCGTAGAAGAGGCTTTCCCAGTCGTCACGTTCCTCGTCGTCCGCCTTGAACGAGAGGAAATCCGTGCGGAGCGTCCAAGCGAGCAGTTCGAGCTGCAGGCCGACATCCTTGAAATCCTCGATATCGTCAATCGTCTTCGCGATGGTCTCGTACAGTTCGTCCGGGCGATGCAAGAGCCTGCTTTCACCGCTGATGACCTGCGAGAGCGTTTCACGTATGCGGTCTTCCTTACCGCGGAAGGCGGCGGCACCGCTATTCGATTTCCAAACTTTTTTCTTCTTAGCCATAATTCAAATGTAGAAACATTTACCGCGCACGAGACTTCGCGAGCTTGGCGCGCTTTTGTTTTCGGCGGAGCCTACGGCGTTCGCGGCGCGCACTCCGGCGCTGTTCATCCATAATCTTCACCTGCTGCAGCACGTCCATGAAGCGTTCGACAGCGAAAGCCTTGTTGAGCCTCTTGCGCGTCACGTAATCGAGCAGGCACACGCACAGCAGAAGCGAACCGACAAAAAACGCAAGTGCCACAGGCCACACAATCACCGAAAAATGGCTCGCCACGAACCCGAATGCCGGCGGCATCATGATGGAACCCAGATACGAGCCCGCCATCTGGATACTGATGGCACGGCCAGATAGTTCTTCACCGAACCGCGCGGGAGTCGCATGGATGAGCGACGGGTAGACAGGCGCGCACCCGAGGCCGAGCAGGCAGATGCATACCGGCGTGACCCACAGCGGGAGCGGAAGCACGAGCACAAGGCACCCGACGACGACAATCGCGATACCCGCATGAACAAGGCGCATGTCAGTAAACCGGATAGCGAAGAAACCGCTGAATATGCGCCCGGCCATTACGGAGGCGAACATGAGGGAAACCGCAAGCGCTCCAATTTCGGGCTCGAACCCGCGCGCGACCAGGTACGTACCGCACCAGAGGCTCGTCGAAATTTCGAGCGATGAATAGAAGAAAAATGTCAGGAACGAGAGCTTCATTCCCGGGACGCGCAAAGCAGAGCGGAGCGAAATATCGGGAATGGATGCATCCACACGCAGCGGCGCATCTCCCCTTTCCTTCTTTTCCCATACCGGGAGCGACACGAGCATCATGACCGAAACAACCCCGAGCAGGAGGGCGACAAGCTCGTAGGCGCCCCGCCAGCCGAACCCGAAGAACGCGGAACCCGCAAGGAGCGCGGGGCCGAGGCATGCGCCGATTCCCCAGCTCGCATGCAGCCAGTTCGTGTGCTTCGACTCCAGATGGATTGCCGCAAAATTGTTCATCGCGACGTCGATTGCACCCGCACCGATTCCCATCGGGACGGCAAAAAGGCACATCATCCAGAACGCGGGCGAAAAGCCGTACCCTACGGAAGCGACTGCCGTCAGCACGATGCTCGCGAGCACCAGCTTGCCCGTACCGAAAATGCGCAGGAGTTTCGGCGTGAGGAGGCTAGAAACAATCGTACCCGCACTCACGATAATCGAAAGGAGGCCTGCCGCAGAAAGTGGCACGCGCAAGTCGCGCTGCATCAGCGGCCAGGCTGCGCCCAGCACCGTATCCGGAAGCCCCAGACCGATAAAGGCGACGTATATGACAATCAGGAAAAACAAGCGCTACACCGCAGATTCCATGCTATTTCTTCTCGCGAATGCGCCTGTACAAGCTTTCGGCCTTCTCGGTATCGCCCGCGTTAGAGAACACGTGGCCCACGTTCTCGGCACCGATGCGTCCCTGCGAACTGCCCGCAAGCCAAGCCTTCATGTAGCATTCGAACGCTTCGTCGTAGCGCTTCTGGCTAAAGTAAATCTGCCCCAAATCCAGGTTCAGGTCCGCCTTGCCCTTGTTGTGCCGCAGGCCTTCTTGCAGCGTGAATATCGCCATCCACGGAGAATTGTTCTTCACGTACATCTGCGCGAGGTAACGGCGAGCAGAAACATTCTCTGGGTCCATCAAGATGCCGTTCTCCATCTCGTTCAGGGACTGGCGCGTAGAATCCATGCTGCGGTAGTAATACGCGAGTGTAAAGTGTACGTCGGCACCCGCGGTAGCCGTCATCTGGAGCGCGTTCTGCAAGGTCTTGATGGCGTATTCGTAGTCGCCCAGCTTCTCGTAGACTTCGGCAAGCCCGTACCAGGCATCCATGCGGTCGGGGTTCAGCTGCAGCGCCCGCTCGAAGTTCTTCTGCGCGAGCGTCCAGTCGCGGCCCTTCAGGTAACATTCCGCGAGCGCGAAGTGCACATGGTCCGATTCCACCCCGAGCTCGATGGCACGCCGGTAGGCGGCAATCGCATCGCCCGGAGAATCCGCGAGGTAGTAGAGGTCACCCAGCAGCATCCACGCCTTCTCGAAATTCGGCAAGAGCTCCACGGTACGCTTGTAGGCCACCATCGCGACCTGCTTGCGGTCGAGTTGCACCAGCGCGTTGCCCAGGTTGAACCACGCGAAAGGCTCGTAACGCCCCTCGTCAATCGCCGCACGGTAAAGCGGTACCGCTTCCTTGAACTTTCCTTGGTCGTAAAGTTCGTTCGCCTTAAAGAAGTAATCGTCCGCCGCGTGGGTGCACACCGGCAGCAAAAAGAACAAGGAAACAACAAATAAGGCCTTCGCAATAGTGTGCAAACGAGTGTCCCGACGGTCTGCTTGCAGACCGGCATGACCGAGTGCAGCCACGGACGCCGTAGGCGTCCACTCTGAGCTGGGGCCCCGCCCGCAAGTTTTCCTTACAAGAGGTTTCAACCAGCTAAATTTGTAATTAAAATCATTTGACAAAGCGGAACTCCTTTGTGGCCTTCTGAGCCACGGGATATCCGCCCAAATGCGCGGGACTGAACTTCCACTGCTTTACGGCCTTCAGGGCCTCGTTCTCGAAGCCGTAACCCGGAGGGTCGAGGCTCATTACGCTCGCCTGCGCCACATCGCCGTACACGTCGATGACGATCATGACCTTCACGTAACCCGAAATGCCGAGTTTCTTCGCGCGGTCGGGGAACTTCGGCTGCACTTCCTTCAGAACCTGCGCCTGCTCGTCTACCTCGCCCGCCTCATAAACCACGTTCTCCATCGAGCCCGTACCCACGGCGACGCCATCGCCAGCCGAACCGCGCGCCAGCGACAAATCCATCTGGAAATTCTGGCTACGGGATACCCCCATGTTCGAGGAAATCTTGAACGGATTCGGGTTCACGATGGTACGGATCACCTTTTGCTTCACCTCGGGCTTCTTCTCGCTCACGAGGACTTCCACTTCCGTCACGGTATCGAGTTCCTTTTCCGCCTTCACGCCCTTGTCAAAGAACAGCGCATTCAGCACGGGTACGGCAAGGAAAAACACCGCACTCACGATGAACGAGAGCACGAATGCCGCCGGGAACCGGAAATATTTAGCGAGAAAGTCTATCATATCAATTCAGGTCTGGATCCTTCGACTCCGCATCTACGATGCTCCGCTCAGGATGACATCAGGGCAAGACTCCAGTCATTCCTCCTTGTTCGCGGAGATTGAAACCTTGCGGACCTTGGCGATGTTGCATTCATCCAAGATATCCACCACCACGCCGTTGGGGGCGTCGCGGTCGCCCACGATAATCACCGGGCGGTCGGGCGCTTCGGCCATCATCTGGCGTAAAACGGTCTGGAGCGTAGAAAGATTCACCTGCGTCTCGTTTATGTGAATCGTGCCCTGGCGGGTCACGCCAATCAAGATGCTTTCCTTAGCAAGTTCCTTCGAGGAACTCGCCTTCGGCTTCGTCACGTCCACACCCGTCTCGCGCGTGAAGGTGGAGGTCACGATAAAGAAGATGAGCAAAATGAACACCATGTCGAGCATCGGAGATACATCGATGCCGCCGGCGTCTCGCGTTCTCTTGCGTATAAAACTCATTTTTCCTCCTCTACATTTTCATGTGAATCGGGATTGTCCGCATCTTGGATCCTATCGGCAGCACTGCTCCCTCCAGGAACACTTCCGGAATTATCAAAAACATAAGACTCAAACTTCAAGGCCTCGCTCCAAGCTTCGTCCTCGACCTTCTCGACACGGCCCGCAAGGAAGTTGTAGGCCAGCATCAGCGGAAAGGCGACAAGCAGGCCCGCCTGCGTCGTGAGGAGCGCTTCCGAAATGCCGTCGGCAAGGAGCACCGGGTTCCCGAAACCGAACTGCTTGATAGTCTCGAAGGTATGCACCATGCCCGAAACCGTACCCAGAAGCCCCATCATGGGCGCAAGCGCAGCACAGGTAGAAATCGTCTTGAGCGACTTGGAAAGGTTCACGGATATGCTGTGGCGGGTCGCCTCCATCGCGTTGCGCACAGCGACAGGCCCGAGCCCGCGATACTGCCGCACGTCACTTGCAAGCGCATAGAAATAGCCGTACGGGCGTTTGCCGAGCGACTTGAACGCAACGTCCTCACCCTTTTTCTGCAAGTTCTTCCAGAAGCCCAAAACAGACTTACCCTTGAGCATGAAGTAGTAGCCGTAGCGTTCGAGCATCAGGAACCAGCCGAACCACCCGAGCAAGAAGATAGGCGCAAGCACCCACCCTCCCCTGAGGAGGATGTTCATGGCCGCTTCGAAAAGCGAATTCTGGTCAACGCCTGCTATCAAGGGCTACTTTTCCTTTATCCAGAGCGCGTTGAGCACGGCGAGGCCGGCCTTCTCCATGCGCCCGCGCAGAGCATCGCAACGGTTCGTGAGGAAGGTGTGCAGCAGCTGGAGAGGAATCGCCACGATAAGGCCCGCCTCGGTCGTCACGAGAGCCACGGAAATACCGCCGGCAAGGAGCTTCGGATCGCTCGTGCCATGCATCGTGATAACGTCAAAGAGTTCAATCATACCCATCACCGTACCCAGGAGGCCCAGAAGCGGTGCGGTAGAAGCAAACACGGAAACCCAGGTAAGGCCCGACTCGATTTTCGGGACTTCGGCAGAGAAAAGTTCCTCGAGGGATTTTTCCGCACTGTCGCGGCCTGGGTAATCCTTACCCAGCACGGTCCGCAACACCTTCCCGACCTTGCCGTGGGACTTTGCGGACTGTGTGCGCGCTGTAGCCACGTCGCCCTTGGCGAGTGCCTTCAGCGTGCGCCGCGTCGAAAGCCCGCCGAATCCGACAACCATGAGCCACACGAACTTGACAAGCGAAATCAGGAGGCCAATCAGGAACAGCGCCGCAATCGGGTACATGAGGATACCGCCATCCTTGAAGAACTGCTTGAACTCGTCCTTCCAGGTCGTCTCCGTGTGGTTCGCAAGTTCAGACGAGAGCTCGGTACTCAGGAGCACGTCCACCGGCACCATCACGAACGCGGAATCGTTCACGTTCGCAAACACCTTCGCGACGTTCTTCTTCGTCTCGGGAGTAAGGTTTTCCTGCCAGTTGTACACGCGCTTCTTTTCGCCCGCCACCGGGAGCATCAAAGCCGCCGGATGCAATCCGTTGATATCTACAGTGCTCGCCATCTGCATGGCATAAAGGCCGCCCAGGCGCATGCGGTCGCCCTGAGCTACAGCCGAACCGAACATCAGGTCGGCCTTCTCGACACCGGCCTCGCGGGTAAACGCCATCTCGGCGCGCGCAGCATCGAGCACGCCCTTCGCAATACGGAGCGGGTCGTCGCGGTAAAGCGACATTTCCTTCTTCACCTTGTTCTGGATCTCAACACGTTCAGCCACCTTGAAGGGCACGCCCTGTTCCTGGAACTTCGAAAGCGTCTCGAGGCGTTCCGGGCCAGCCGCAAGCGAGAGGAATTCCGCACGGGCCTTCTCGGCCTGCAGTTTCACCTGTGCCAAGTCTTCGCGGGCTACGCGCACGTCCTCGAACAGGCGGGCACGTTCAGACATCAGCGCATCGACCTTCTCCTTGCTCTCCTGGTACTTCTCGTTGAACATCTCACGTTCCTGGTTCGCCGTCTCGCGGTCCTTCCACCGGGCAGCGACAGCCATGTCACGCTTCTTGCGGGCTTCTTCCAGGTCGGCCTTCGCGCTGTTGAGTTCGGCACGCTTCTTCACCGCATCGATGTCGGAATTCTGCTGCGCGAAAGACGCTGGCGCAAAGAATGCGAATGCTGCTACAACAAGAGGTAAGAAAAAACGTGCACTGGATCCTTCGACTCCGCGCTTCGCGCTTCGCTCAGGATGACGATTGAGGCCACATCTCACATTACACATTACACATTTCATCATTCGGCCTCCTTCGGGAAGGCGACGGGTATGGTAACGAGCCTCGGTGCGGTTTTCCCTTCGGCAACCTTCATCACGTCCTTCAATACGGTACGCATCGCGAGGTCATCGGAAACGTTCTTCCAGGAATATCCGCCATCGGCGGTACGGGCCAGCCAGAGCACGTCGTTGCCGTCGTTGCTCACGAAAATCGATGCCACAGCACCGTAGCGCAGGTAGGTTCCCGGCACGCTGCGGGTATCCACCTGCAAGAATCCCTTCCACACCTCGGTCGTGTAACCCAGCCGGATGCGGTCATAGAAAATTTCGAGAGTGCGGTTCAACGCGTCGTCGGCCTCGATGACGCCCTTGTGGAGCTGGTCGGCAATTTCCTGCACGCTCTTTACGGTCTCCTCGTTCCTGTAGGGGAAGTCCGACTCGAAAACGGGCACCAGAGAATCGATGACCTTCGCAAACGACTCGTTGTACTTCGCCTTGCGGCCCTCGTACCAGCGGATGGTCCCCATCGTCTTCTGGCGCGCATCGGAAATGTGGCCGAGTTCAGCCTTCAGGGAATCGATCTCGGCCTTGAGCGACTTGTTCTGCGAAGCGAGTGCCTGGACCTTCTTGCGCCCGACCTCGACAAATTCGGCATGCCGCTTCTTTTCGGCATCGTGCATGCTCTTTTCGCGTGAAGTTTCCGCCTCGACCGCCTTTATCTGGCGACGGACACTTTCTACCGTCTCTTGCGCACCGCAAAGGACGGCGGCAAGCCCGATACATACAAGTAAATTCATGAAGGAAAATTTCATAGGTGAAAAATACAAAGAACCGCTGCATAAAAACAGCGGTTTTTCAAAAAAAAGCATTTATTAAAAGACTTTTGTCACAAGTCAACAGCCATTATTGGAGGCAATCAACCGTGACAAATCTGCAAAATTACTTCTTGGAGTCCTTGAAGTACTGCTGAGTGTTCTTGGCGCCGGCCTTCTTCAGGGCCTTGATCAGGCGGGTGTAGCCTTCGTTGGTTGCCCAGTCGAGCACGGAGTAGCCCTGGTCACACTTGGCGTTCACGTCGACACCCTTTTCGATGAGGAACATCATGGCATCGTAGTTACCGTTCTTCACAGTCCAGTGAATCGGGAGGTAGCCATCCGGGCCGCGGTTGGCGAGCGGAGCGCCAGCATCGGCGAGCACCTGGAGCATGTCGACCTTGCCGGTCTTGGCTGCGATAAGCACTGCGGTACCGAGAGATGCCGGATCGGCACCTTCCTTCTTGAGCTGGTCGATAAGGAGCTTCACCACGTCGGCGTTACCCATCATCACGGCGTTGTCGAGTACGGCTTCACCGTTGCTGTTCTTGACGTTGGCCTTCGCACCGTTATTGAAGAGGTAGTTCAGCACCATCATGTTGCCCTTGTTCGCGGCAATAGCGACAGCGTTGTTGCCGTTATCGGCAGCGGCATCAATTTCGAAAGAGGCCTTCAGGAACACCGTCATCATGAGGGTGTCGCTGTTGAAGGCATAATTAATGAAGTTATTAGCGTTAAGAGCAATGTGCTTGTTCTCAAGAGCCTTACGAACTGCCTGAGGATCGTTTTTCTCAAGGAACTTCTGCACAGAGACAGGATCCTTGAAGTTGACATCATCGCTACAGGCGACGAGAGATAAGGCGAGACCGAGGCCACAAATTCCAAGAAGTGATTTCTTCATTTTTTACTCCAAAAATTGATTTTTTTGTCCTTATGCCACTAAAATTACACTTTTTTTCACAAATTTATCCACATGAAAACAAATTTTTTTCAAAAAACTTTATTTTATGCCCAAGAGTAAAGAAATATTTTCGTTATTCCCTAGGGCTTCTTGATTTTCAGTTTGTCGCCGGCCTTAATCTTCGTATCCGTGAGGTTATTCCACTTCATGATCTCTTCCTTGGTCGTCTTGTAGGACTTCGCGAGATCGTAGAGGGAATCGCCCTGCTTCACCGTGTACGTGATGAACTCGCCGGACTTTGCGGGAGTCGCGGCACTGGCACCCGTCGCCGACTTAGCCACAGAACCACCGCGAACAATGAGCGTATCGCCCGGATGGATATTCGCATTGGAAAGGTTGTTCCACTTCATCAGGTCTTCGACCGTGCACGAGAACTTCCTCGAGATGTAGTACAGGTTGTCACCCGATTCCACCACGTAGGTATTGCCTTTCAAGGCCGTCTTCTTCTCGTCCTTCTTGGGTTCAGGCTTCTTCGCAGCGGCGTTCTTGCCCGCGTTCTTGTCCGAAGACACATACTTTGGCTTTTTCGGCGGGACGTAAGCGGGAATCACCAGCGAATCGCCCACGGAGAGGCGCTTTACAAACCCTCCATTCGCCTGCATCAGGAGCGCAGCAGGAATTTCGAGCGCTTCTGCGATATTCGCGTAGGTATCGCCCGGACCGACCACATAGCGTTCACCCTTCTTGAGCGCAATCTTCCTCGACTCACCCGCGGGCCTAAGCTCGGGCTTCGAGACGAAAATCGTATCCCCGGGCTTCACGACGGCCTTCGCATCCATCTGGTTCCAGGTGCGCAGAGATTCCTGCGAAACGCCGAACTGGCGCGCAATGGATGCGAGGTTGTCCCCCAGTTCCACCACGTAGGTGCGGACCTTGAGCGGCTTCTTGCCCGAAGACTTGCGGGGCGTCACCTTGATAGGAATAAGCAGCGTCTTGCCCGGACGCAGGCGATCGTTCTTCAGGTCGTTCGCCTGGCGGAGTTCGGAGACCGTAATGCCGTACTGCTTGGCAATCGCCCCCAGGTTTTCACCCTTCTTGACCCTGTGGTGGTGCCAGCTCGAGAAGTTGTTCTTCTGCATCCTGTCGTAGCCTTCGACAAAGGCAGTGCGGGTGCCGACCGGGAGCCTGAGCAGGTAGGAATCCGTATTCGGGGGCGTACACCACATCACAAGTTCCATGTTCAGGGCGCGCAAGGTATCCTCGGAAACCTTCAAAAGCTTAGCGACTTCTTCAAGCGAGAAAGAGTCAAAAACGGTAACCGTATCGAACTGCGGGCGAACTGTCTGCTGCACATTCAAGTCGTACTGGTCGGGGTAATGCCCGATGACCATCGCGGCAAGGATTCTCGGCACATAGTGCATCGTCTCTTTCGGGAGTTCCAGATCCCAGTAAGAAACAGCCTGGGTGGTGTCGTGGGTGGAATCGGCCTTCCATTCGCGGATTTCGCGACGGATACGGCCTTCACCGCAGTTGTAGGCGGCCATCGCCAAGAGCCAGTCGCCAAACTCGCTGTACAGGTAAGAAAGGTAGTTGAGCGCGGCCTCGGTCGCAAGTTCGGGATTACGGCGCATGTCGACCCAGTAGTCGACGCTCAGGCCGTAGCGCTTGCCCGTTTCGGGAATGAACTGCCAGAGTCCCGAAGCCTTCGCGCGGCTGTACGCCTTCACCTTGAATCCGGATTCCACCAAGGAAAGGAATATAAGGTCGCGCGGCATGTTGTGCTCGGCGAGCTTCGCGTAGACCATCGAATCGTAGGCGGTCTTGCGGCTGAGGGAGCCTTCCGTAAAGCTCTTCGCCTTCGTCGTGAGGTAGAAAACCTCCTGCATCACGCGTTCGTTGAACTTGATGGGGAGCGTAAAATCGTTGATGTCGAGAGAATCGAGCTGGTCCTCGATAGAAATAAGCGCGGCACTGTCGGCAAGCACGCTTTCGTCCTGGAAAATGCCATCCAAGGGGCCCTCGTCCGGTGCAATCACCTCGTTCGGGTAAACTTCATCGAGCGCCCGCACCAAAAGCACGGACATCTTGAGCCTGTAGAGGGAATCCTCCTTCGAGCTCACGTTGGCATAGGTAGAATCGTAATGTTCGGTAACGAGAGTACGGAGCGACCTCTGGAGGTAGCGCCTCGCCAGGTTCCATTCCTGGTTATCCATCGCCTGCAAGGCATACTGGTAATTTTCCCACGAGGGGCGGATGGAGAGGGAATCGGAAACCTTGAACCTCAAGGACCATTCGGCAAAAGACACCGTATCGCTCACAGGCGGTTCAACCACCTGCACATCGGCAAGGCCGGACGCTGCCTGCTTGGGGGCACAGGCCAGCAGCGCGGATGACGCCAGGACGGCTAAGAAATAGCCAACAAGCCTAAGCCTGCGGATCACTGGTCGAAATCCAAGTCTTCGGCGTAATCCGACCAGATCTGGTCGCGCTTGAAAGAAGGGTGATCGAAGTCAACTTCTTCGTCAACTTCTTCCTCTTCCTCAATTTCCTCCTCTTCCTCTTCGTTAGAAAAGGGCATAGGGGCATCGAAACCATCACCTTTGGGGCGGCGTCCACAATGATAGGCGAATTGCAACATAATACCTCTTATCTCAATGTAACACCCGTTCCATTCCATACAAGATAACCCCGCACATGACCAGGGCGGCAACCATCTGGAGGACGATAATCACGCGGTTCACGCGATACGCCTTCTGCGCCTTCCTGTGCCAGGAGGGGATACTCTGTTTGTCTTTGAACACGGGACTCACGGAGGCAAATATATACATAATCTTTAAAATGGAAATAGGGAAAACGAAAAAAAGTTAAATTTTTTACGGATTATGAAGAAAATCCTCTTCACACTGCTTATTTTGGCCTCAATCCTCCCTGCCCAGATAGGTCCCGGCAGGAACACGGAGGGCGTACACGTACCCGCGGCGGGTACGCTCGAGCAGGGTTTCCTCCTGATTTCGGGTAGCTACGAGACGGTAAGTGACGGGCATGCGCTCGCAATGGACGGCTACAAGGTGCTCGGAACCGACTCCACCTACGCCCTCGACAACAACACGCCCTCTTCTGGCGGCGCTTTCGCATTTGGAATCGGCATCACAGACAACATCGAATTCGGCGCGCGCCTGCCCATCTACTACGAAGGCGAAATAAACGGGACCGACCTCGGCGGTTTCGGCATGGGCGACCTGCAGGCCTACCTCAAGTACTCCTACCCCATCCCGTCGGCACCGGTAAACCTCGGGATCCTCGCCGAAACGAGCGCCCCCACGGGTACACGGAGCATCGGGTTCCGCCCCAGGCACCAGTGGTTCGTGTACGAAGAAGAAGACTCCTACGCATTCACGGCGGGCAAATGGACGCTCTTCTTCGCGGGCCTCATTTCCGTAAACATCGGGGACATCGCCCACTGGAACACCTACCTGGGCTACCTCCACGTGATGGAAGCAGACAATCACACGCTGCTCTGGGGTTCGGGATTCGAATTGTTCCCCAAGAGGACCGTCTCGGGAATCATCGAAGTCTCCGCAGAAACGGGCCTCCTCAGGGACGACGCTCTCAGCTCCCTCCGGAACGACGTCTTGCGCTTGACTCCGGCCGTCAAGATCCACCTGCCCAACGAGCTCAACCTCATGCTCGGGATGGACATCGGAATCGACTTCGTGCGCAAGCCGACGCTCGGGAACAGCATCGAAATGCACCGGAGGAGCGGCGACCGCAACCTCGAATACAACGTGCGCGGGACTCCCGAATACTCGCTGGTTCTCGCCATCACGAAGACCCTCGACTTCAGCCGCAAGGACAGCGACAACGACGGCGTAATCGACAAGGAAGACCTTTGCCCCAACACCGAACTCGGGGTCGCGGTCAACAGCAGGGGCTGCCCTGTGGACCTCGACCAGGACGGAATCTTCAACATCATGGACGACTGCCCGGGAACCCCGCGCGGAATCGCCGTCGACTACAAGGGCTGCCCCATCGATTCCGACGGCGACAGCATACCCGACTACGTGGACAAGTGTCCCAACACCCCGAAAGGAACGGCAGTCGACGACGACGGATGCATACTCGACAGCGATGGCGACGGAGTGGACGACAAGCGCGACAAGTGCCCGAACTCCCTTTCGAGAGACAAGGTGGACGAATTCGGATGCCCCCTCGACGACGACCATGACGGCGTGCTCAACGACAACGATTCGTGCCCCGAGACCCCGCGCGGCTACCCCGTCGATATCCACGGTTGCCCGCTGGACTTCGACCACGACGGCGTCCCGAACGAAATCGACATGTGCCCGAACAGCCACGAAGGCGAAATGGTCGACGACGACGGATGCCCCGCCGACTACGACAAGGACGGTGTCCCCGACAGCAGGGACCAATGCCTCGAGACTCCTCCCGGATTCCCGGTCGACATGAACGGATGCCCGAGCGACCACGACCACGACAACGTACCCGACGCGCTGGACAAGTGCCCGAACACGCCCGCCAAGGCCGCAGTCGACTCCATCGGATGCCCCATCGACAGCGACGGCGACGGGATTCTCGACTACCTCGACAAATGTCCCGGAACGTTCAAGAACATCATCGTCGGCAGCAACGGCTGCCCCCTGAAACCGAAGAACAACCTGAACATGCTGGCCGCCCGCATCAAGTTCAAGAACAATTCCGATGTCCTCCTGAATTCGAGCTACACGGCGCTGAACGACGTCATCTACCTCATGCGCAAGCACGTGTTCTTCCTCGAAGTGCAGTGCAGCAACGTGAACGGGCAGGAGGCCTCCGAAAAGCAGGCCCAGGCAATCGCCAACTACATCATCGACAAGGGAATCGACATGAGCCGCATCAAGGCCCAAGGCTACGGCACGAAGCTCCCGCAGGGCGAAGAATACCGCCTGTGGAACTCGAGCGGCATTAGGCTCATTCCCTATGTAGAAACAACCGTCGAAGAACAAGAATGATAAACACGACCCTCTGCTACATCGAGCAAGACGGCAAGTACCTCCTGCTCCACCGCGTCAAGAAGAAGAACGACATCAACAAGGACAAGTGGATTGGCATCGGCGGCAAGTTCGAAGAAAAGGAATCACCCGAAGATTGCATCCGCCGCGAAGTGATGGAAGAGACGGGCCTTACGCTTGTGCACCCGAAATACCGCGGGATAGTCACCTTCATCAGCGACGGCATGCAGGAAACAGAATTCATGCACCTGTTCACCGCGACGGATTTCGCCGGCGAAATCAAGGAATGCGACGAAGGGACGCTGGAATGGGTCCCGAAAGAAGATGTGGTGCGACTTCCCCACTGGGACGGCGACCTCATATTCCTCGCCCTGCTGGAACGCGGCGAGCCGTTCTTCTCACTGAAGCTTACATATGTCGGGAGTACGCTCACCGAGGCCCTGCTGAACGAAAAGCCGGTCAAGGTCAGCGACTTCGTGAAATAGAGTTTCAGCAAGCCGCGATGATGTCGCGGGAAAGTGCCGCGAGCAGGTTACAGGATGCACGTGGGCCGCGGGAAAGTGCCGCGCGAGACTGCCGCGGGAAAGTGCCGCGCAAGACTGCCGTTGGAAGGTGCCGCGGGCATATTTCGAGTGTGATTTCGCGTTTTTGGCGGACCAAAGTGCGCATTTCGGCGATTTAGTCAGCCACTTTGTTAGTTTGTATATAATAAACTAGGCCAACGCGGCAGACCAGATTCGCATTTTCGCCGAAATGGTCTGCCAAAGAACCCCCACGGAAGCCCCAGCCAACGCAAAGCCCCTAAAAAACGCAGCGTTTCTATTTAGTTTGTACAAAATTTGGCAGACCAAAAATCAATTTTTGGTACTTTGGTCCGCCACTTTCCCAAAAAACAGCAAGAAAAGCGGCCATCTTGCCAGCAAGTCGCCGCTACATGCTAAAAACGAACTTCCGGCAGCTGTCCACAACAGGGAAAATTTCCGCTACCATTTCGCGAGTGCGTTCGCGATAATCAAGTCCTGCAACTTCTCGATGGCGCGCGCCTGGCCGTGGCGGTCTTCCGCCTCGTTCTTCTGCACGTCGTAAACACCTTCTGCAGAAAGCGACTTGTTCTCGTAAATGATACGTTCCTTCACGTTGTCATAGAACTTCACGGTCACGCGGATTGTCACGCGGTATGTTTCCACATCGCTATTGCTGTTGTAGTTTTCGGGCTTGTTCGTGTAACTGAGGAGCGTTATCTGGAAATCGGCATTCGCGTCTTCGTTCACGAGCCGCACGCCGCCCGCATTCTTCTTGAACATCTCGACAACCGCCGTATGGATGTTGTTGGCCAGCACCGGATCGAGCGTCTTGTCTTCGACTTCATGGATTTGCACCGTCTTGATGTGGCTCGGGAGCGTACTCGCCGTAAAACTGTAGCAACCCGTCAATACGCCCGCGACAACGAGCACGGCACAAGCAACAAGGAACTTCGCAAAAGCCATTTTCCGAAACATTTCAATCATGTTGTAAATGTAGTTTTATTTTTTATATTGTATAAAAAAGGACACCGCAAGAATGACCGCACGCTCGTACAAAGTCGCCGGGCACGTGTTTACGCTCGAATCAGACCTCGACATCGACGAAGGTCTCCAGAACTACGCCCCGTTCGCCGTCCCGGCAGGCAGCGACGCTCCGGCCGTCTTCACGCTCGAAATCGTAGCAAAAGCCCCGCAGGCCGAATACACCGAAGAAGCGCGCCAAGACGAAGAAAGCCAGCAAATCATATGCGGGCGCACCGCAGGCAACCAGAGCGTATTCGAATTCAGGCTCGCCCACAAGCCCGCGGGCACGCTCGTCTGCGAAGAAGGCTACAGGAAATCCACCCTGTACCTAACCGATTTCGCGCAACGGTTCGGCATCAACAATGCCCTGATGGTACTCTACGCGCTCGCGACCGCGCCCCTCGGTACAGCACTCTTCCATTCGGCGGTTGTCGAGCACGATGGCTACGGCTACATGTTCCTCGGCAAGAGCGGAACCGGCAAGAGCACCCACGCGCGGCTCTGGCTCGAAAACATCGCCAATACGACGCTCCTGAACGACGACAACCCGGTGGTGCGCGTGCTCCCCGAAGGCATCCGGGTCTACGGCTCCCCATGGAGCGGCAAGACCCCCTGCTACAAAGACGAATCTTACCCGCTGGGCGGCATCGTACTCCTGGAACAGGCTCCATTCAACAAGATCCGCGCCCTACGCGGAATTGAATCCTACGCGGCTATACTCACGAGCATCTCCGGCAAGCGCTGGGAAAAATCCATCGCCGACGCCCTGCACATTACCGAAAACGCAATTGCACGCGACGCTCGCGTTTGGCACATGCAATGCCTACCCGACAACGATGCGGCACGTCTCTGTCACGAAACCATAAAGGTTCGCTAGGCATGCAAAGGGAAAACAACATCGCGGCAAGCGACAACGAGATCCTCTCCGAAGCCATCCGGCTCGTGAGCGAAGGAATCGCCGTCACGTTTCCCGTCAACGGCAGGAGCATGCTCCCGTTCATCGTCGGCGGGCAAGAGAGCGTAATCCTCGAAAGGCCGCGCCCCGCACAAGTCGGCGATGTAGTCCTCGCCTATGTAGAGAACTGCCGTTACGTCATCCACCGCATCGTCAAAATCGACGGCGAGCACATTACGCTCATGGGCGACGGGAACCTCTACGGAGTCGAGCACTGCCGCCTGCAAGACATCAAGGCGACAGCCACCCATGTCGTCGGCAAAGGCGGCAAACGCCGTTCGCTCGATTCAAACCGGTCAAGGCGCCGTGCCGCACTCTGGAGCAGGCTCAAGCCCATCCGAAAATGGCTACTATTGGTATATCGCATTATCCGCAAGGTAAAAAGCTTATGAAATTGAAAGAAGGATTCGTGCTGCGCGACGTGTGCGGCGAACAGGTCATCATGGGAGAAGGCATCGGGGCACTCGACTTCGGGCGACTGCTCTGCCTCAACGAGACCGCGGCATACCTCTGGAAAAAGGCGGGCGAACAGGGTGACTTTTCCGCAGACTCCCTCGCCGACGCCCTCTGTGAAGAATACGATGTGGCACGCGAACAGGCTCTTGCCGACGTGAACGCCATCGTCGGCGAATGGAAGAAGGTCGGCGTCGTAGAATGAAGTACGTAGCCTGGCTATGGCAAAACACGCGAGGGACGCGCCTGAACGGCTCCGTCCGTATCGCGCTCGGGACCGCGCAAGTCGTGCTCGGGCTCCTGATGGTGTGGCTCTCCAAGCGATTCATCGACGAGACCATCCATACCGGCAGTCGCGAAGCCATCGTGCAAATGATTGTCCTGCTTGCGCTCACGGTACTCGGCCGCATATTGCTCCGCCAGGTTTACTTCTACATGACGACGGTCGCGACGACCCGCAAGTCAAACGAGCTTCGCCTCAGCCTATTCTCGAAACTCTTTTCCAGGCGCCTCTTCGACGAAAAAGAACTCCACTCCGGCGATATCACCTCGCGCCTTTCCAAGGACATCGATGCCGTATCGGGCGTCGTCGCAGACACCATCCCGCAAATGGTCGTCACCGGCATCCAGTTGCTGGGCGCATTCCTGCTCATGCGATTCTTCGACGCATGGCTCGCCTGGGCGCTCGTCATCTTCACCCCGCTCGCCATTATCCTCGGGAAGTTCGTCGCGCGCAAGCTTAAGCGCATGACCCTCAACATCCGCGAAAAAGAAAGCCGGATACAGATGCACGTACAGGAAGGCGTCGAATACAATGCGGTCCTCCGATCCCTCGGGAGCGAGCAGTGGATGGCCGACCGCCTCGACAACATGCAGCAGGAACTCAAGGGCAACGTACTGCGCCGCACGCGATTCTCCGTCATCACGCGTTTCATGCTGGGCATCGCCTTCGGGTTCGGCTACCTCGCCGCATTCATCTGGGGCGGTCTCGGGCTCTACCACGGCACCATCACCTTCGGCGTGATGACATCGTTCCTGCAGCTCGTGGGTCAAATCCAGCAGCCCATCCTTTCGCTCCTGAACATGACCCCGCAGGTAATCCACTCCACCGCAAGCATTGACCGCCTCGAAGAATTACAGGCAAGCAATTTCACCGAATCCGGCATGGACAGCGCGGTTGATAATGGAATAAAGGCAAATAACGACTTCGCGAACGGAACGAGCGGGCAAAAGTTAAACAGCGACATATTCGACAGAGCCGCAGGCATACGGTTCGACGACGTGACTTTCCGGTACGCGAAGGGCGACCGCGAAATCATCTCGCACTTCACGCACGATTTCAAGCCCGGCACAAAGACTGCCCTGATGGGCGAAACCGGCGTCGGGAAGACGACGCTTTTCCGGCTCATTCTCGGGTTCATCGCACCCGCAAACGGAAGCGTCTCGGTATATGCGGCGCAGTCCAATTCGGGCGACAAGCCTGCAGCCTGCATTCACGCAGGCAAATCCACGCGCATGAACTTCGTGTACGTTCCGCAGGGCAACACGCTCATGAGCGGCTCCATCCGGTACAACCTGCTCCTTGCAAAGCCCGACGCCACCGACAAGGAACTGGAGGCCGTACTGCACACCGCCTGTGCAGACTTCGTGTTCGAGCTCCCCGACGGTCTCGATTCCGAACTCGGGGAACGCGGCTGCGGGCTCAGCGAGGGCCAGGCACAGCGTATCGCCATCGCCCGCGGGCTTTTGCGCCCAGGCAGCATCCTGTTGCTCGACGAAATCAGCGCATCGCTCGACGAAGAAACCGAGCGCGAACTGTACACTCGCCTTTTCGCCGCCTACCCCGAAAAGACGATGCTCTTCATCACGCACCGCACCGCCGTAAGCGCCCTCTGCGACGAGACATTGAAGGTCTAATCCCAAATATCACACGGAAAAAGTCCACGGCACTGCCGTGGACTTTACCCAAATCACTCAATCAGTTTTGAGTTATTTTCCTATTCCTTCGGACCTAAAGCGAAGTCTTGAACGACCTGTTGCCAATCTTCACGATGTACATGCCCTTGGCTCCGGTGTAGACCTTCAGGGCACCTGCGGTACCGCGGGTCGTGCTCACGACGCTACCCAGGCTGTTGAACACCGTGATGGTCTTGCCCTGAGCGCCCGCAACTACGATGTAGTTGTCAGAGGACTTGTAGACGGAAACTGCAGACAGGCTCGCATCCACAGGCAGAGCCAGTGTGGAGGAAGAATGTCCGCTCCAGTGATGATGGCTAGAAGAAGACCCGGCAACAACGCTGGAAGAACTTCTCGGGCCGACGACACTGCTGGAGGACTTCGCCACGTCAGAAGAAGAGGCGATAGCGCTGGAAGAGGATTCCGGCTGGCTGGCACCAATCGGGCCATCTACGTCGTAACCCTTCACGAAGTTCCAGATATCCGAAACGTCTGCATGGGAAGGACTGTGCATGCGCCCTTCAAGTTTCAGGTGCTTTATATAGACGCCATTGTCGCAGGGGCCCCAGGAGTAGAGAGTCGCCTTGTTCTCGGCATTGGGATAATTCTCCTTGACTTCCGCCTGCGAGGGGCACTTGAACTGGTCACGGTAATTCTTCAGGAATCCGTCGACCTGGCTATAATTCAACACATCGTCCTTGGTTCCGTGAGGATGGAAAATGGGCATAGGCCTTTGCGCCTTAGATGCGCCATACACATTCGTTCCGGAACAGGGGGCAATAGCCGCAATCTTGTCGGCAATCTTGCTTATCGCATGGTACGAGAACATGCCGCCCATAGAAAATCCAGAAAGGTAGACGCGTTTGGGATTGAGCTTGTAATCCTTGACCAACTGGTCAATGACCGCCGATATCCATTTGGTGTCCTGATCGCCACTGATGTCCCAGGCACTGTATCCTTCGCCGCCCTTAGGGTAGGCAACGACGAAACCGGCCGTATCGGCGACAGTTTCCCAGTGGGTATTGGACTGTTGGTAATCGGGGTCCTGGTTGGCGCCGTGCAACGAAAGCAACAGCGGGCTATTTTCGGCGAGGCCGGACGGTGCGTAGACATAGACATCTCGGCCCGAAACCGACACCTTCTTGTAATCACGAATGGTTTTTCCACCGCCACCCCATTGGGCGAAAGAAAGCGTAGCCGCAGCTAGCAGAAGTATTGGAAACTTCATCTCTGTACTCCTCTGAATTTTCCCTTTGTTTACATTGTATTTACCTCCATAAACCTTACCCGTTTATAATGTATATCCATAATACCGAAGTGTGACTGCCACCACATAAATAGCGGTGTAAAGGACAACAACAGAAATATTTGATTTTTTGCAAAAAAAACGCAATTTGGGGTTACCTAGCACGTAAAAAAAAAGAATACCACACAAAAAAAACGAAAATCAATCAGATATTAGGTCTACGACAAAAGCTATATTATAAAAAAACGACCTTTTTAGGCAGAGGAATTATTGTGGTATAGGAGAGAAACGAATGAAGTTCGCGTTTAAATGTTTTGGTGCGCTTGTAACCCTCTTTTACGGTTTATCTTTTGCAGCCTATTCCGGCACTCCGCAAGCACCCGCTAAAGTGGATGGATGTTACCAGATAGCGTCAGCAGAAAACCTTTATGGCTTTGCAAGGCTGATGAACGACACGGCAAACGGCCTTGCACAGGACCCCGAAACCTGCGCCAAACTCACCTCCGATATCGTCATCAACGACAATGTCCTTAAAAACGACACGCTCGACGACAGCCGAACAGACTTCATCCCATGGGAACCCATCGAGATTTTCAGCGGTTCCTTTGATGGACAGGGACACTCCATTTCGGGGCTGTACTACGACGATTCGCGCGTATATTCCGAAACTAGCATTCCCGCAGGGCTTTTCAGAAAAATCAGTCCTGCCGACACCTCAAAAGTTCCTTCCCCAAGACCTTCCGTAAAAAACCTGGGGATTGTCGAATCCTATTTCAACGCAAGGGGTATTGTCGGCGCAATAACCGGCGAAGCGACCTATCTTGAGATATCCAGATGTTACAACAAAGGAATCGCCATCGGCGGTTTCTATACCGGAGGGCTAGTCGGCTGGGGAATAGGAATATCCATTTCGGAGTCCTACAACGAAGGATTTGTCTATGCAAGAGACAGCTATTACGCTTATTCACAGACACAACTTTATGCAGGTGGAATCATCGGCATGATTTACACCAAGGACAATTACATCAAGAACGTTTACAACGCAGGCCCAACCAAGGCTTACAAAGCGGCTGGAGGACTCATCGGAAGAGTTGCCATGGAAGGAACCCGGCTCTTTCTCAACAATTCGTTCAACGTAGGAACGATAAACAACGGCTACAGCGGAGACCTCATCGCAAACCAAATCAAGACAACCTACGTAGAAACATCATCGACATTCAATATCCGAAGCAAAGCCACCGACACCGACTCGCTAAGGACTGCCGAGGATTTCGCAAGCGGCCTCATCGCGTTAGTCCTGCACAACTCGCCCGACGGAAACGTATGGGGACAGAATGTCGGAACAGATACCCACCCCACCCTTACCGGTCAAATAAACGGTTATTCGGGCAACGCCAAGATTTCTAAGCTCACCTTCAAAACCTACGAAGGCGACACCTTGAAATACCCAGACGGCTACGTAGAAGGCTTTGAACTAAAGCTCCCCGTCTCCACAAGGAAGGGGTACGTTTTTGCCGGCTGGTACAGCAACGAAAACGCCGAAGGAATATCCGTAAAAAAGATATCTGCACAGGAAAAAGGCGACATCACCTTAACTGCCAAATGGTGGGGAAAGCCGACATTTAAGGACAACTGCTACGAGATAGCCTCCGAGGGAGACCTCTATGCATTCGCCGCCATTGTCAACGGGACCGACGGGATGGAAAAGGATGTGGATATCTGCGGCAAGCTGACCCAGGACATCGTTCTCAACAGCGTCGAAAAACGCCAATGGACTCCGATCAATTATTTCCAGGGGACCTTTGACGGACAGGGACATTCCATTTTGGGACTTTATCTGAACGACAGCGACCAAAACTATGTCGGCCTGTTTGGACGAAATATTAAGGGATCCGCAGAAAAGCCCGTAACCATAAAGAACCTCGGACTTGTCGATTCCTACATAACCGCAAGCTGGTATGTAGGCGCTATCGTCGGATCCCAGACCGGCAAGCTAATTCTTGAAAACGTGTACAGTACAGGATCGATGAGGTCCTCGAACTATGGAGGTGGACTTGTGGGCTACGTATACGGAAACACAACCATCATCAACTCTTACAGCGCATCCAACACCAATAATGCAGCCGGGCTTGTCGGCGGGCTTAATTCCAGTGCGACCGTTTCAATTATCAATTCATTCAATTTCGGATCCTACAGAGACTACATTTTCATCAACGCCGATCTTGTCGGGAAAAAGGACTCCACTAACGTAGTTTCAATTATCCACTCCTTCAATCTGAACGGAAAAACCTCGGATTACACTGGGGAAGCCAAAGACTACCTTTCGTTCGCGGACGGTTCACTCGCCAAGGCATTGCACGACTACAACGAAGACGGCATCGACGGCTCTATCTGGGGAGAAGAAGTCGGAGTCGACACCCACCCGGTCCTGTCCGGCAAAATCACCTTCTCGGGCGACCCAATTGTACCACAGACATCGTCTTCTTCGACAACGGAAAGTTCCAGTTCCAACGCGGAATCAAGTTCCTCAACCACGGAAGAAAGTTCCAGTTCCGAACAGTCTATCTCCTTAAAACAGGTTCCAGTGGTTAGCTATGCAAGGATCAAGACGCACGGTTCCTCGCTCGTCGTCGAAAACTTTGCGGGTTCTGTTTTTGTATTCGACATGAACGGAAACCTAGTCAAGCAAGTCCACTCGAATGGATTCATCCAAATCCGCCTTCCCAGAACCGGAGCCTACATCATCAGAACCGGCGGCCTTTTTCACCGTATCACCCTAGGCAGCCACCACTGATTATACACCGTTTTTCTATCTTTACCCCTGTAAAATTTTTACCATCCGAGGCATAAAATGCTTGACATCAAGAAAATCCGCGAAAATCCGGAATACTACATTGCTGAAACCGAAAAGAAATACACCACAGTGAGCCTGAAGGACGTCCTCGCCATCGATAACGAACGCCGCCCGCTCCTCACCGAAGTGGAACGCCTCAAGAGCGAACGCAACGCCGAATCCAAGCGCATCGGCGACCTCAAGAAGAAGGGCGAGAACGCCGATGAAGCCGTTGCCGCCATGCGCGCGCTCGGCGACAAGATCGACGAACTCGACAAGAAGCTCAAGGACCTCGACTACAAGCAGACCGAAATGCTCATGCACGTGCCGAACATCGCCCCGCGTTCTCCGGAAGGCAAGGACAGCTCGGACAACGTGGTCGAGAAGGACGGCCCGATTCCTGCCGACTACTACACCAAGAACGATGACTTCGCCCGC
Source organism: Fibrobacter succinogenes (assembly GCA_902762305.1). Lineage (GTDB taxonomy): Bacteria > Fibrobacterota > Fibrobacteria > Fibrobacterales > Fibrobacteraceae > Fibrobacter > Fibrobacter succinogenes_I. The sequence goes on from CACWNW010000011.1 coordinate 96,065, forward strand.
GTGGACCACAAGACCCTCGGCGAACGCCTCGGCATCTTCGACTTTGAACGCGGCGCCAAGATTTCCGGTTCCGGCTTCCCGGTCTACCGCGGTCTCGGTTCCCGCCTGGAACGCGCCCTCATCCAGTTCTTCCTCGACGAACACATGAAGAACGGCTTCGAAGAATTCACGCCGCCGTACCTCGTGACCCGCAACACCATGCGCGGCACGGGTCAGCTCCCGAAGTTCGAAGAAGACATGTACCGCTGCGACAAGGACGACGACCTGTTCCTCATCCCGACTGCAGAAGTGCCTCTGACCAACCTCTATGCCGGCGAAGTGATTCCGGAATCCGAACTCCCGAAGCGCATCTGCGCCTACTCCGCCTGCTTCCGCCGTGAAGCCGGTTCCTACGGCAAGGATACCCGCGGCCTTCTCCGCCTGCACCAGTTCAACAAGGTGGAAATGGTCTACTTCGCCCACCCGGAACGTAGCTACGAAGACCACGAAGAGCTCACCCGCTTCGGCGAAATGCTCCTCGAGAAGCTCGGCCTCCCCTACCACCGTCTGGCCCTCTGCAAGGGCGACCTCGGTTTCGGTGCCGCCAAGTGCTACGACCTCGAAGTCTACGCCCCTGTCGAAAAGAAGTGGCTCGAAGTCAGCTCCTGCTCCAACTTCGAAGACTACCAGGCCCGCCGCGCCAACATCAAGACCAAGATTGGCGGCAAGAACGTCTACGTTCACACCTTGAACGGTTCCGGCCTCGCCACCCCGCGCGTGATGGTCGGCATCTGCGACAACTACCAGCAGAAAGACGGCTCGCTCAAGATCCCCGAAGTGCTGCGTCCGTACATGGGCGGCATGGAAGTCATCGAGCCGAAGAAGTAAGTCGTTGGCTCCGAGAGCCTCTATCTCCCCAACAAAAAATTTAACCCCGTCTCATCAATTCAGCGCACGGAGTAGGCAAACAATTTGCTCGTGCTGTAATCCCCGAGGAACGAATCATTGTCATAATAGAGGTTCCAGTACGGTGCATGCGACGGCGAGGAACTCTCCTGGGCAATCCAGAAATCGGCTTCCTTGCCCATGCCCTGGAAATTGCCCTTCGCATCCCTGTAACCGGCAGCCATAGCGCCAAAGCCGTATCGGTCCGTACCGTCGGGCCATTCTTCGCTATGCGTCCAGGAGAACTTCATCTTGAGAATCGTTCCCATCTTTTCCTTTTCGTACTTGTTGTGCTTTTTCAGGTAAGCCACAAGCGCCTTCATGTCGGCGACCTTGGGCACCCGGAAGCCCTCGGGGCAAACTCCCTGATGTTCACGCGCAAGTTTCGAACCGGCAGCGGCAGACGCATTGGATTCCGGCAAATCCATCGCGGCCGACCAAGTATAGAGCCTACCGAACACGTTGCAATTTTCGGACTTGTTGTCGTAGCACCAGCTGCCTTCGGAGCGGTAGTTCAGGTTCTGTCCCATCCACACCTGGCCACCGATAGTCACGAGCCTGTACAGCTGTCCATCGCGCTTGTCGCACAGGGAGCCTTCGGGCACATTCTCACAATAAACAGGAGGCGGAGGTTCGGCCGAAGAAGACGACACCACAATAACGGATGGTCTCGGCCTCGCCTTCGATGATGAGGAGTATTTCTCGGCGACAGGTTCCTCGGCAACGAGCGTACCGGCGGGGGAAGCCTCGGCCGTATCTGCAGGCGGTTCGGCAACCGTATCGACAGGCGGCTTTTCGGACTCTTCTCGATACACCATAGGTGCTTCGGTCGGAACCGTGTCGACCTTCGTTTCGGGTTCGGCCGGTTCGGGCGGCTGGACCTGTTCGCGCGGTATTTCGCGGACCTTTAGAGGCGCATGCCTTTCAAAAGGTTCTTCCTGGCTGCAAGCAAAAAACATCCCGGCAACAGCCAGGAGCAGTCCTTCATATAATCTTCTCTTAATAATATTCACAGAAAAAAATATATGCAATTTTGAAGCAAAAATCACGCTTCGAAAAGAAAAAAGTTTGTAAAACGAAAGAAATTTTTAAGTTTATTTGGAATAATCCACCCCTTATCTGGAATATTCCACCATAACTTGGCGTTTTTCGAGTAAAATCACGGCATATAGGCCGGCAAGGCTGCGATTTTCTGGAATTTTCCCGATCCCGAATCCAACGCAAAATAAGCGGTCGCATCGCCCAGGGCAAGCATTACATATTTCGGCGATATCACCTTGAGGTACTTGTTGAGCTGCACCTGCAGTGCCGGCCAGGTGTATTCCCCGGGCGCCTTGCATTCCACCAGGAGCCAAGGTTTGTCCACTGCAGCACCCTCGCGGAAATTGTGCACCAGGATATCGACGCGGTCATCCGTCTTCGGGTCGACCGTCGCAAGCGCGAACTCAACAGCAATGAGGTGTGCAGGCACCTTGACCTCGTTCAGCAAGAACTGGATAGTCGCCTGACGCACGTGTTCTTCGGGCGTGGCGGGTACATCCTTCTTGCGGATCGGGTCGTACAAGGTCTCGTGAATCATGGCCTGAATATAGAAATCTAAACGAGATTGCTTAGACACCATCCGGGGCCGAGCAATGACAAAAGTAAGCGGTAGCCTTGACAACACCTAAATCTGGAACTATCTTTTTGCTCATGAACAAAATCTTTGGACAGAACCTCGCAGCAGCAGCGATTGCAGCAAGCCCGGCAGCAGCCCGAGCTATTATGGGGCTGTCCAGAGAAACCAAGATCTGTAAGGCATAACGCTAAAATCCAGATGAAAAGTTTCAAGGGCAGCCCCGCAAACGGCTGCTTTTTTTTATTTATCCCGATTTTAACCATTAAACACAAGGATTAACGGAAATTCTTACCTAGATCCTTCGCCCTTTACTGGGCTCAGGATGGCACTGAGTTGAAAATCAAGGCTCTGGATGGCGTTGAAGCAACATTACAGGATGATTATTATTCTATAATTACAGCGCAAAAAGAATTTTCGATACCTATACAGGAGCATAAAATGCGCAGAAGACTTTTGAGCGAAGGTGCCAAGGAACTCTCTTACGAAATCCGCGAGATCGTGAAGAAGGCAAACCAGCTCAAGGCACTCGGCCTTCCCATCCACTGGGAAAACATCGGCGACCCGATCGAAAAGAAGTGCCAAATTCCCGACTGGATCAAGGACATCGTGGTCGACCTCGTCAAGACGAACCGCAGCTACGGCTACTGCCCCTCCAAGGGCATGCTCGAGACCCGCGAATTTCTGGTGAAAGAGAACAACAAGCTCGGCGGCGCACAGATTAACGTCGACGACATCCTGTTCTTCAACGGCCTCGGTGACGCCATCGCCACCATCTACGGCCTCTTGTCGATGAACACTCGCATCATCGGACCGGCTCCGGCTTACAGCACCCACAGTTCCGCCGAAGCGGCCCACGCCCACACGGCCCCGATTACCTACAGCCTCCAGCCCGAAAACCACTGGTACCCGGACCTGGAAGAACTTGAAAACAAGGTGAAGTACAACCCGAGCATCGCGGGCATCCTCATTTTGAACCCGGACAACCCGACCGGCATGGTCTACCCGCTCGACATCCTCAAGAAGATTGTGGATATCGCGAAGCGCTACAACCTGTTCATCATCTGCGACGAAATCTACAACAAGATTACGTACAATGGCGCCCACGCCTACGCCCTGGCCGAATACATCGGTGACGTGCCGGGCATCGCGCTCAAGGGCATTTCCAAGGAATACCCGTGGCCGGGCGCTCGCTGCGGCTGGGCCGAATACTACAACCGCGACAAGGACGAACAGTTCGACGCCTTCTGCCGCGCCATCGACAACGCGAAGATGGTGGAAGTCTGCTCGACCACGCTCCCGCAGATGACGATTCCGCGCGTGCTGGGCGACCCTCGCTTTATTGAGCACCGTACCGCGCTGAACGAAAAGATTGGCCGCCGCAGCGCCATCATCAACGAAATCCTCTCCGACATTCCGGAGCTGTACTTCAACCCGACTTACGGCGCGTTCTACAACACCATCATCTTCCGTGAAGGCACGCTCAACAGCCACCAGAGCTTGAAGATTGACAACCCAATCATCAAGAAGAAGGTCGAGGAATGGTGCAGCAAGACGACGAACCTCGACTACCGCTTCGTGTACTACCTGCTGGGCGCAAAGGGCATCTGCGTGGTTCCGAGTACCAGTTTCTGCACGGACTTGAAGGGCTTCCGCGTGACGCTCCTCGAAGAAGACGAAGACGAACTGCGTAGCGTGTTCACCACGATCCACGACGCCATCGTGGAATACCTGCACAGCTAATACACAGACTGTAGGTAAAGATGGACGCGGCACTCGAAAAACGCCTCAAGAGGCAGGTTATCGGGAAGCCGCATCTTTTTTTGGCGGTCGTCCCGCTCGGATTCGAACAAACTCTTGTCGAAGAGTTAACCTCTATTAGTCAAGAGAACTCCCTTCGTCATCCTGAGCCGCAAACCGGCGAAGGATCCAGTCAAGAATCTATTTCTTTCCATGTCATTGGCGACGGAAAAGTCGAATTCACGGCAAAGATTACAGACGCCTGGAAGGCTGTCGCCTGCACCCGTATCGCGAACCGCATACTGATGCACATCGCCGACTTCAAGGCAGAAAACTTCCGCGAACTCGAGAAGAAGGCATCCGAAATCCCGTGGGAACTGTACCTGCGCAAAACCGCAGTGCCGTTGCTCCAACGTCACACCGAAGCGCGAAGCGCAAGTGTGTCCACTCCTAGTAACTCGGAACTAGGAACTGGGAACTCATTATCCATACACGTCACCTGCAAACATTCACGCCTGTACCACAGCGACGCCATTGCGGAACGCCTGTACAACGTTATCGGGGAAAAAATCCACAATTGTCACTCTGGAGCCGAAGGCGATAACGCCCCGCAGAACCTGTACGTCAATTTCCTCGACGACCGTTGCACCCTCTGGCTCGACCTCGCAGGCGAAGAACTCTACAAGCGCGGGCACGAGCGGCACGTCAACGACGCCCCGCTCAAGGAAACCATCGCCGCAGGGATGCTTTTCGAAGTTTCCGCGCTCGTCGCCGCACCGCTTACCCTCATCGACCCGATGGCAGGCAGCGGCACGTTCAGCCTCGAAGCCGCATACATGGCAAGCGAGCTCATTCCCGGCGTGTGCCGCGACTTCGCGCTAAAGCACCAGCCCGCATTCAAACCCGCCACCTGGAACCACATCGTCAATTCCGAATTGTCATTGCGAGGGAAAAATGCAACCGCGGCAATCACCGACGTCACACCGCAGCGCGAAACCACCCCTATCGTCACACCGAAGCGCGAAGCGCAAGAGTGTCCATCCGCAATAATCACAAACGACATTTCAGAACGCGCGATAAGCATCATCCGCCACAACGTGGAATGCAGCCCGCTTGCATCGGCCCCACAAGGCGGGAACGCGCCGGCAATCGCACCGCAACTCAAGGATTTCTTCAGCTACACCGCCGAAGAGATTGCAAACGCATGCCCCGCCGGCACACAACCCGCAATGGTCCTGAACCCGCCCTACGGAAAAAGACTCGATTGCGATGCACCTAAACTCTACACGCAAATCGGGCGCAAGCTCGCCGAACTTGCGCACTGCCTGAAAGCCCTCGGCAAAACGCTCTCTGTCGCGATTCTCGCCCCAAAAGACGACACACGAGGCGGCGCAAAATATACCTGCACAGCAAACCTGTTGCGCGAATGCCCTGCACTCGACCCGGCAACAAACACAAGCGCGAAGCGCATCGTTACAAGCCACGGCGGTTTCACGCTCAACGCATTTTTTGCCAAGCTCTAGCACATTTTTTTCGGGCAAAAAAGTTTCGATTTTATTACCAAAATACAACGATAGTTTACAAAGAACGCCTCGAGAACACTTTGTAATGACAGACGTCAACCTAACCTTTTTTTTACATCGCAAATTGACGATATGGATATATTTTATGGGGCGAGAATGTTTGGGTTAAACATGAGGTTATGATGAAATTTCCATTCTTTAAATCACTGCTGCTTTCAAGCGCCTTGGTGATCGCTTGGAACTGCTCAGGCGACGACATTTTAACCCCGCCATCGGGATCCGAAGCTTCGGCTCCTGTATCCTGCTGGGTTTTAACGACGGACCAGAATTATCTGATTACGCCGTCAGAATCGGGAATATTCCCGGTTACAACTTTCGAAGGCGCCGAAGTCGGTAAATACGATCCGCAGACAGGCATACTCTCTGATTTAGAAGGTAACGCCCTCATCGAAGGCCTAGATCTCACAAACCTTCCCGTCGTAATCCACAATCCCGACGGCTCTGTTCTGGACGCCAACGGCAACCCCATACTTCCGTCCATGCCGATCTTCCCGTGGATGCCTGCATCCAGCGATGCAGTTGCAAGTTCCGCCACGATTCCCGCGGTATCTTCGAGCAGCATCGCCGCACCGGTGAATTCGTCCGTCACTCCGGACCCCAAGAGTTCCTCTTCCCAAGTGAACAGTTCTTCCAGCGCAAAGAGCTCCTCCAGTGTCAAGAGTTCTTCTTCCGAAAAGCTCGACCTCGGCAACCTCAAGCTTGAAGGCAGCCTCAACCAGACCGTACAAAAGAATTCGGCAATCAGCAAGGTGACCATCAGCGGTATTTCCAGCGAAGAAGCCATCAAGCGCGACTGGAAAATCTACTGGCTCGAAGTCAAGTTCAGCAACGGCACCTACACCATCCAGGGTACCGTTCCCGACCACATCGGCGACGGCAGCTACACCGAAAAGTTTACGATCGACGGCAAGAACATCGATTTGAACATAACCGTGGGCAACGGCGGAAGCCAGCCCAAGTCTAGCTCCAGCGCGAAATCCAGCTCGAGCGCCAAGTCCAGCAGCAGCGCAAAGTCCTCTAGCAGCACCAAGTCTAGCTCCAGCAGTCAGCAACTGACTGGCGGCTGTCCGAACATCGTCGTCAAGAGCGGCGGAAAGAGCGGCTCCGGTTGGGCCACTCGTTACTGGGATTGCTGCAAGCCCCATTGCTCCGGACAAAACAATACCTCCTACCATTCCAAGCAGTGCACCAACAAGGGAAAGACCGAAAGTACTGACTGGAACGCTCAAAGTGTCTGCAGCGGTGGTAGCATGATGGCATGTACAAGCCAGATTCCGTTTACCATTGACGGTTGTTCCGACATGGGCTTCGCTTTTGCGGCTGTTCCTGCTCCTGACGGTGGATCCTGTGGCAAGTGCTTCCAGCTCACATTTACCGGCGAAGGTCACTACAACTCTACGAACGCCAACACCAAAAAACTCAAGGGCAAGAAGCTCATCATTATGACGACAAACATCGGTGGTGACGTTCAACAGGGACAGTTCGACATCATGATCCCGGGCGGTGGCGTCGGCATGTTCAACGGCTGCTCTTCCATGGGCTGGGGAGCACAAGGTGAGCAATACGGCGGCCTCCTCTCCGACTGCGAAAAGGAAAGCAACTACAATGCAGGCACCTATGCAAAGTGCCTTACCGAAAAATGCAACAAGGCATTCAGCAACGATGAACAAGCCAAGAAGGGCTGCATGTTCCTCGTCGATTATATGCAGTCCGCAGGCAACCCCGAGCACAACTACGTGGAAGTGGAATGCCCGCAGGTGCTGAAAGACAGATACTAATCAGAATAACCCATGTTAAAAGGCCTCGGCTCTGCCGAGGTCTTTTTTTTAACAGCCTTTAAAAAAGTTCGCGAATCGAGGCCTTGCGCAACTTGATGCGGTAGGGAATCGAGCGGATGAACCGTTTCCAGTAGGTCACTTCTGACCAGAAGACCTCCGACGGAGCGAAGGACCGGAAACGCAGCGCACGACGGCGCCGGAAGAACCACCTCGGGATAATCGAAAGGGCCTCCCCCTTCTCGTAGTATCCGAAGTTGCCACCTCGGAGAATCTGCTCCAGCATCAGTTTGCCGCGGGAAGCATCCGGAGCGCAGAGCATGCGTTCCCGTTCAAGCCCGAACACATACCCGAGCACCCACATAAGCGCACCGCACATGCGATAGAACCCGAACTTGCGGAGCTGGAGGGCAATTTCTTCCCGATCGGAAGCCGAAGCGTTCTGCAGCAGAACGAAGTAGTCGGCAACCTGCTTGAATCCTATACCACCGGCGACAAAATGGCGCTGGATATGCGAGAACTGCATAGCAAGCGCAAACTTAAGCGACGGGATATAGAAGCCCTCCGGCGCAAGTTCCGTATGCGCGAGTTCAGCGAGAAGGTAGCGCTGCAGCCTCCGGTTCGTAAACGGGTTCAAGTTTCCCGATGAAGGCCGGAAATGCACCTCGACGCTGACTCCGTTCATTTTTTGCACAAGATGCACATGGTGTCCGGAAACCGCAAGCTTTCTCTTCGCCATGGCATAAAGTTCTTCACGGGACTTGCCATGAGAAAGGAAGAAGGCTTCCATCGGTGCGGGCGAAATCATCTTGAGATACTGCAGGAGGGCGACGACCTTCTCGCGGCCGCCATCGACCCAGATGTCGATATCGCCGCACTGCCGCATAAACTTGTCCGGGTACAGGCGCGCATTGGCGGCCCCCTTCAAGATGACGGTACGCCTCCCCTGCTTCTGGAAAAGCTCGGTAAGGTGCGCAGCCTCTTCATTTATCAGGCGGTTATGCCCGCGGATAGCCTCGGCTTCGCTCGCCCACTGGAGGGCGAGGTTCAACGGCGGCTGCCGGTCCTTCGGGAGTTTGCAGATGCCCGCATAAGCGATGCCCACCACCGAAAGTTTGGACGCCAGAGAATACAAAAGAGACCACTCTTTGGCGGTCTCTACGTTGAAATTAGCACACTCCCCCTCGCCTGCACCGAATGCAAGCCGAATGAGGGTGAAGAGTCTTTCCTCCGAACCTGGAATCAAGGCTTAAGCCAGAGGATCCTGATCGTGCGGAGCGAGGCCAAGTTCGCCACCAGTCTCGTCAGACCCGTCAAGCAGATTAATCCGAGCGTCAAGATGCACGATTTTCATTTCCGGTTCTTTGTATTCTTTTCTGTTTTCCATAAGTTCCTTCAATTAGTTGCGCTCGATAAACTCTACTTCCATGCTTTCACTCAACAGGTCTGCAGAATGATCCAGTTCAACAACCTTCATTTCGGGCGCTATGTATTCCTTTTTTTCGTTCATAATTAACGGACCATAACCTGTTTACCGTTAAAATAGTAAATTCCCTTGGTTGTTGGCTTGGCATTCAGTTTGCGGCCCTTCATATCGAACCAGCCGTTTACAGCCTTAATTTCGCCAGAAATGGGTTTTACTTTACTTATGACGGTCGTTTCTTCGACTTCCGCTTCAGTTTCGGCTTCAACTTCACGTTCAACAAAGTCTACTTCCATGGAATTGGAACCGGAGCCATTGTTGATAGAAGCCGTCTGTGCAGAAACATAGGCAGCCTTAGCCAAAAAACGGCGGGCAGATTGCTGAACAGAGGACAGCTCTTCCGCCTGGGTATTGTAAAGGTAACCGCGCAACGGCTTAATATAAGCACCGGCACCTACTCGTTTAAACTTTCCAACCTTTTCAGGGTCAGGATCAGAATTTGCGACAAAGCCCCAAGCCTGCCTATCACCGGACGGCCAATCAATACGAGAGTACACACCTCTAAATTGCCATTTGCCGCCATCCTTTTCACTGACCGGGACAACAACATCATTGGTGTTCATAACAACACTATCTCCATCAGCGATATCGATTATGAGCGTATCAGAGGTCGGCACAAAGATATACGGCGTATTGGCCTGGATTACTCCGCCTGCAACGTCATTATAGAACACGGCCTTAGGCACGTTTTCATCGACATACGCAAATTCCTTGAAAGAACCACCCGAAATCTTGGTCGTGTCAATCGAGAACGGAAGCATAATCGTAGAATTCTTCCCGACCGTAAACTTGCGGACAAATTCCACATGGTTCACAGAAATATCCGACGGAATTTCAACCGTTTCCGAAGAATTGGTATTGATTTGAGCGGTCTTCGATCCATCAGCGTTCTCGAAAACCTTGATGGCGCCATAATCGTTGACCAGGAACGGATAGACCTTTTCCCACTTGGCGTAGAAATGAGCCTCGCCAGTAGAACCAGCCGCAATACCAGCCACCGGCTCTTCAGCGTCTTCACTTACGAACCAGCCCAAGAAATTGTATCCAGTCTTAGACGGGTTATTGAGATCAATATTTCCGTCTTCAACCGTGTACGTTTCCGGATTCGGCGTCTCGAACGTCGCACCTTCGATATTGTGGTAGACAATTTGGAATGCTTCAGGTGTCCACTTAGCGTAGAAAGTCTTGTCGCCAGAGGAACCTAGCGGGACTTCCGTCACGGCTTCGCCTTCGAAGTCGGGATTATCGTACCAGCCATCGAAAGTGTAACCCTCACGGCCCGTAGCATTTCCCAACGCGAAGGTTGCCGTTTCGCTCGTGTAAGACGTTCTGCTGTTAGCCTTCTCACCACCATTCAACACATAGGAAAGGGTATAGACCTTAATCCACTTTCCGTACAGAGTAATGTTACCATAAGAGCCCTTTGCAATCTGCGTAACCTTTGTTGTATAATTTGTTTCTTTATACCAACCACCAAAATCATAACCTTCACGCGACTGGGGATACTTTATGTCCTTTTTATCATTAATCGTATATGTCGTCGGATTCTGAGGGTTATTTACACAACCATCACATTCGTAAGTAATCGTGTAAGTCGCCAAGCTCCACGACGGGTACAGCGTAACAGGAGCCACAACCGTATATTCTTCGCCAAGTTCATAACCCTTTGCTCCACCCATAGTTGTCGACCAACCATTCTGTTCGTAGCCCGCACGGCGGAAAATGCCCGCAGATTCGAGAGTGATGGTGGTTCCATGTTCCACAAACTGGTCCGAAATGGAACCGTAGGAATTATTGTCGGCCAAATACATGATCCTGTATGTTTTCTTGGACCACTTGCCATAGAAGGTCTTGTCACCTGTCGTTCCCTGAATTACCTGAGTCGCCTTGTTGGTGAAGGCGGCATCATAGAACCAGCCTTCAAATACAAAGCCTTCGATATCAGCCGGAGCCTTCAGGGCAAAAGATGTATCGATAGTATAGGAACTGGGATTGTCGCCCGTATCCGTACCCTCATTCATTACATAACTGATATTGAAACGCTGGAGAGTCCACTTAGCATATAGAATAATGCTCTGGTTTATTTGTGATGCAAATTCGTATGCATTTACGCCATTCGAATCAGTAAACCATCCGGCAAATACATAACCATCATCCGCAATCGGGTCCGTCGGAGCAGAAACCGTATCTCCAGCCCCCACGCGAACATAATCCACAGTCGTTTTTCCATGCTGATTAGCATTATAGGTCACGGTATAGGTTTCCACATCGGTCCATACGGCATGCAAGACAAGATCATCAGATGCAGTCACGGTATCCAAAGAAACCGAATCACTTTCATGAGCTCCTGCAGTCAGCGCCCAACCGGTAAAGTAGGACCACGTTTCGCATTCATCTTCCGATCCCGATACATAATTTTTGCAGCGGGATGACGGCAAGGTTCCAAGCCCCTCGACAGTAATCGTTTCTCCGCTAACAACCTGCTTTGTTTTTACACTATCGTTAGATTCCGGGAAAACACCGGGAGCCACATTGAAGGTCACCGTATAAACCGGAGTCCAAACAGCAAAGACAGTGTCACTCTTAGAAACCGTACCAAGATCAGCAGCCGGTGCAGCAGCATCACGGGTCTTAGCCCAACCAGCAAAACTGTAATTTTCACGAGACGGATTTTCTATTTCATCGGCGGTGATTGCCATTCCGCCATCAAGGAATTTATTCTTGTCCGCTTTTCCATTGGCAAAAGCACCTCCGTTCGCATCAAAGACAATCTTGTAACCGTCTGCACCATACCCATTGAGCGAAAGGGACGTTTCACCAATGGACCACGGTTCCGTCTTGCAGGCACCAGTTGTTGAATCTATTCCGTTCAACGCACATGCAATGGAATCCTCATTGATTTCACTCGTATTTACGGTGCTATCGGTTACCGAACAATCCTTACAAGTTTTACCAACACCAGAAATTGGCTCGCCTTGATAAGAAATTCCTGCTCCCTCATAATAGCTATCATCTGCAGTCATCGTTCCAGACCAAACATTTCCGGTAATTCCGCCAACAGAACCTTCTGAACCTGTATTCGTGAGTCCAGGACCAGCATAAACACAAGAGGTAACAATCACATCCGTCTTGGTGATACCGATAATGCCTCCGACATACGCCTTGCTTCCGCTCGTCTGGATTTCGACAAGGCTCATGCAATTGGATATAGTACCCTTTTTAGCATTACCCACAATGCCACCGACGCCCTGGCTTTTGCCCGTCGTCTTGATGGTTCCCGAAGTAATGCAGTTATCAACGACATTGGTTCCTTTATCGGACATCCAGCCGACAACAGCTCCGACCGAAATCTGGTTGTCCTGATTACTAATAATGGTACCGGCATTCGTCGTGGCCTGGATATCCACATTTTCAAGGACCAGATTCAAGACTTTTCCATCACCCAGCACTCCGACAAAACCAAGATTCTGGGCGTACTCTTTATTGATGGCAGAAAGTTCATCTCCATTTACGTAAAGATTCTTGATTATATGGTTCTGCCCATCAAATATCTTTCCATAAAACTTATCGCCCTTTCCGGCTGCCAGCGGAATCCAAAGATGCCCACCCAAATCCAGGTCGGCAGTCAACTTGGCATTACCATTATTATAGTTCTTTGCGTACCAAGCAAGCTTTGCTGCTGTATTTATTTCGTAGAAACCATTAACAAGGCAAGGTTCTTCCTTAGTTGAACCATCCCATACAGCATTATTGCTGTTTTGAACACAAGCCGCAAACACCTGCCCGACACCGAGCAGGCAGAACAGGAGAATCCCGAGCAGGGTTCTTTGAGAGGAAGTTTTCAAGAGTGAACTAAACATAACACACCTCTTTTTTTGCAAAAATATGAACTTTTCGCAAATTATACCAAAAACATAACAAGAAAAACAGATGTGCAGCCTAAAATCGTGACATTTGTCACCCGCAAGGGCCTAAAAAACGCATAAATCGTTGTCAAATATGTGATTTAGGGCAAATTTGGGACAATTTTGCAAAAACGGCTGACTAAAACAGCAAAATCAAGAATTTGGTCAGCCAATTTCAGAACAAAGTAACTATCCGGGGCTTGTAAAAAGGCCGAAAAAGGGGGCTGCAGTGCTCAGATGCTCGATGTTACTCTTTTTTGCAGGCGCTTTGGCTGACTAAATTGCGATTTTTTCATCTCTGGTCAGCCACCTCGCACGCATTTTCAACAGACAAACTAAAAATCCGGCTGACCAAAACTCCCAAAAACGTTTTTTAGTCAGCCAAAATCCCGATATTCGCCCACGACAAGCCAAGAATTCACCCACGAAAACATCCGAATACACCCCAAAGAGCCGCAGATTATCCCTTTTTTTCTAAATTTCCTCGCGAAACAAATGGCATCTCATCCCAAAGATTCCCGATGGATCCTATCGCCACCATGTGGCTCCAGGATGACAGCGGGGATGACAATTGTGAATGGGGGTGCCGCAAGTTTTAAAGACACAAAAGAGGATTATTATGCCGAAACTTCGTTCGCTCAAGACTATGGAAGGCCGTGAAATGGCCGGTGCACGCGCCCTTTGGCACGCAACTGGAACCAAGGTGGAAGACTTTGGTAAGCCCGTCATCTGCGTGGTGAACAGCTACACCCAGTTTGTTCCGGGACATGTCCACCTGAAGGACTTGGGCCAGGTTGTCGCCCGCGCGATCGAAGCCGCCGGCGGTGTTGCGAAGGAAATGAACACCATCGCGGTCGATGACGGTATCGCCATGGGCCACGACGGCATGCTTTACAGCCTCCCGAGCCGCGACCTTATCGCCGACTCCACCGAATACATGGCAAACGCCCACCGCGCCGACGCCCTCGTTTGCATCTCTAACTGCGACAAGGTGACTCCAGGCATGCTCATGGCCGCCATGCGCCTCAACATCCCCGCAATCTTCGTCAGCGGCGGCCCGATGGAAGCTGGCCACGTGACCACGAAGGACGGCAAGGACCGCGCCCTCGACCTGATTGACGCCATGATCGATTCCGCCGACAGTTCCGTGAGCGACGAAGACGTGGCAGCCATCGAAGCGAACTCCTGCCCCACTTGCGGTTCCTGCTCCGGCATGTTCACCGCGAACTCCATGAACTCCCTTACCGAAGCTTTGGGCCTCAGCCTCCCGGGTAACGGCACCATCGTCGCCACCCACGCCGAACGCAAGAAGCTCTTCGAAGCCGCCGGTAAGCGCATCGTGGAACTCTGCCACCAGTATTACGATTTGAACGACGACAGCATCCTCCCGCGTAGCATCGCCACGAAGGACGCTTTCGAAAACGCCATGCGCCTCGACATCGCCATGGGCGGTTCCTCCAACACCGTGCTCCACTTGCTCGCCGTGGCTCAGGAAGCGGGCGTTGACTTCACCATGAAGGACATCGACCGCCTCTCCCGCAACACGCCGTGTATTTGCAAGGTGGCACCGACCGTTCACAACATTCACATCGAAAACGTGAACCGCGCCGGTGGCATCATGGGCATCCTCGGTGAACTCGACCGCATGGGCCTGCTCCACAAGGACGCAAAGACCGTTCACGCCAAGACCATGGGCGAAGCCCTCGAAGTGAACGACCTCAAGCGCAACCCGACCGAAGAAGCCAAGCAGCGCTACCTCGCCGGTCCGGGCCGCAAGTACAACCTGGTCGCTTTCTCCCAGAACTTCATGTACCCGGATCACGACCTCGACCGCGCTAACGGCGCTATCCGCGACGGCGAACACGCCTACACCAAGGACGGCGGCCTCGCTGTTCTGTATGGTAACCTCGCCGTGGACGGCTGCATCGTGAAGACTGCCGGCGTCGACGAATCCATCTTCAAGTTCACCGGCCCCGCCGTGGTGTTCGAAAGCCAGGAAGATGCCGTGAAGGGCATTCTCGACCCGAACGTGGTGAAGGCGGGCGACGTGGTCGTTATCCGCTACGAAGGCCCGAAGGGTGGCCCCGGCATGCAGGAAATGCTCTACCCGACCTCTTACCTCAAGAGCCGTCACCTCGGCAAGTCCTGCGCACTCCTTACCGACGGACGTTTCTCCGGCGGTACGAGCGGCCTCTCCATCGGTCACGCTTCTCCGGAAGCCGCCAACAAGGGTAACATCGGCCTCGTGCACACGGGTGACGTCATCGAAATTGACATTCCGAACCGCAGCATCAACGTGCAGCTCACCGACGACGAACTCGCCGCACGCCGCAAGGAAATGGAAGCCCGCGGCGCCAAGGCATGGCAGCCGGAACACCGCGATCGCGTCGTGTCCAAGGCATTGCAGGCATACGCCGCCATGGCATCGTCCGCTGACAAGGGTGCCGTGCGCGATTTGAGCCTGATCGGCGTGAAGTAATTCAGGACTGGAACCTTCACGCTTCGCGTTCAGGATGACGTTTTGCCATACGCGAGCGGTTATTTCCTGAATGAATATTTTAGGCGACTCGTTCATTCGAGCCGCCTTTTTTACTATCCCAGTTTCTTTTCGAGTTCAGCGAGCGTCTCTGTAGCCTCGCTGAATTCGTAATCGTCCACCTGGTTTACCATCTTCTGCAGCAGCGCCTCGATATCGCCATCAAACGCGATATTCTCGTACTCGTCCAGAATGCGCTTGCATCGCGTAGAAGAGCAGGAATCCAGGGCAACCTTAAGGTCACCGAGCACACCCTTCAACCGGCCAACAGCCTCCGGGTCTTCACGTTTCGTGGGCTGCACCGGCATGTCGGCATCGATATCCTTCAACACAACGCTCAAGTCCTCGATCAGGTTGTGAAGCGCTTCTTCGAACCTGTTGTATTCCGGGAAGTCGTGCTGCTTCTGCGAAAGCGTGTTCTCGACGGCAGCGCCGAGCGTCTGCACATGCGACGAACCGATTGTCCCGCAAAGGCCCTTGATGGTATGCGTGATGCGCGTGGCTTCCTCGAATTTTGAGGTTTCGACAAGCTTGCGCAATTCGAAATTGTTCCCGCTGTAATCGCGGACGAACCCGTGCAAGATCCTGATATAGATGGTCTTGTTGTTGTTCGCGTGGTAGAGTCCGACAGAAGCGTCGAAATCGCGGACCTTCGAGAACTGCGCGAGGAAATTCGCATCGTCGTCGGCAAGCTGCACATTCCCGGTAGAAACGAGCGTCCTGTTGTGCGGCACGGAACTTTCAGAAGCAATCGCCAGGTAATTCGCGAGGTCTTCGTACAGGAGCGAAGGATCGATGGGTTTCACGATATACGAATTCATGCCCGCTTCGAAACATTCTTCCTTGTCTTTCTGGAACGCGCGCGCACTCATCGCGAGAATCGGCACCTTCTTGAAATACGGGTCTTCCATGTCGCGGATTTCCTTCGTCGCCGTAAGGCCATCCATTATAGGCATCTGCAAGTCCATAAGCACAAGGTCGAACGAACCCGGCTTCAAAAGGTCGAGCGCTTCCTTTCCGTTGTTCGCGACCATCGTGGTAAGGCCGACGGAATTCAAAAGCGAAACGGCGAGTTCCTGGTTCATCAGGTTATCTTCGACAAGCAAAATCTTCGCCGGCTTGAAGTAAATCTTGCGGTTTTCCTTCTTGGTCGCCTTCTGGTACGTGAGCTTCATGCCCATCGCTTCTTGCAAGGCGCTGAGAATCGAGCTTATCTGCGGCGGCTTCGCGATACAGCTGTTGTACCCGAGCTTCGTCGCCATATCCTGTTCGGCTTCCTCGAAATGCAGCGGATGCATGAGCACCTTCGGAATCTTGCGCATTTTTTCGGGAATTCCCTTCGCAAAATCGAAGCCGGTCTCAAGCCCCATCTTGTAATCGACAAGGAAAATATCGTACGGGTCCTCGCCCGCCTCTTCGTGAGCCTGGATAAGGTCAAACGCTTCCGCAGCAGAGCACGCCTCCTCCACGACAAGGTGCAGTTTAGTGAGGATATGCCGGAGCACGGAGCGCATATTGGCGCAGTCATCCACCAGCAAGATGTTCTTGCCCGCGAAACTGTTGACCGATTTCCACTTGGGTTCACCCGCCTGCGGCGCAATCGGGAGCGATATGCTGAAGAAGAACCGCGAGCCTTCGCCGGAAGTACTTTCGACCTGAAGCTTGCCGCCCATGAGTTCCACGAGGGACTTCGAGATGACAAGTCCGAGGCCCGTTCCGCCATACTTGCGCGTAGTGGAACCGTCGGCCTGCGTAAACGCGTTGAACAGGCGCCCCAGCTGTTCGGGAGTCATGCCGATGCCCGTATCCTTCACGCTGAACGCAAGTCGCACATTCTTCTCGTTTATATTCTCGAGTTCCACCTTGAGGGTGATATCGCCCTTCTCGGTAAACTTCGTCGCGTTGTTCACGAGGTTCGTGAAAATCTGCGAAAGCCTGAGCGGGTCACCCATAAGCGTCTCGGGAATATCCGGGTCCACATCCACGATAAGTTCGATCGGACGCCCGGCAATACGCACTTCGGCAAGGGAGGCCACCTCGCTGATGACATCCTGCAGCACGAACTGCGTGACTTCGAGTTCCTGCTTCTTGGCCTCAATTTTCGAGAAATCCAGAATGTTGTTGATAATCCCGAGCAAGGACTTCGCCGCATGCCCAATGCGGTCCACGAAGTTGCGCTGGCGATCCGTAAGGTCGGTTTCGGCAATCAGGTGCGCCATGCCTATAATCGCATTCATCGGCGTACGAATTTCATGGCTCATGTTGGCGAGGAATTCGCTCTTCGCCTGCGTCGCCTGCTCCGCAATTTCGCGGGCGGCGATGATTTCGGAAATATCCGTCATCGAGAACATGTAGCCCACCACGGCCTCGTCGGCCTTGAGCGTCACCGCCTCGCCACGGAACCAGATTTCGCCATGCCCTTCGTTCGAAGGCAGCATGAAGGAATCCTTCCAGGTTTCGCCATCGTCGAACGCCTTCGCAATCGCTTCCATCACGTTGTCCGGAATTCCGCAAGAAGGCAGGTCTTCGAGCGCAAACCCGAAAAGACTCCGCCAATCCCTCTGGAAAATATCGCCCAGGTGCTTCGACATGTACTTGATATGCCGCGTGCGGTCGAATATCATCAAAAGCGAACGGTCGGCAGAAAGCATGATGGTATCAAGAATCGTATCCTTCTGGATGCCGCTCGTGACGTCGGTAATCATGAACAGGTAGCGGATACTGCCGTCGTCTTCTACGAGAAGCTGGAAGAAGATTTCCCACCAGAAGTCCTCCCCCTTCGTATTCCTCACCTTCACGAGCGTCTTTCTCTCGCTATCGTCGAGTTCGCCACCCATTGCGACCTTGTGCGCGAACTTCTTGAACTGTTCCGAAGGGAAAAATTTCCACAGGACATCGCCCTTGATATCTTCGGAGTCGGTGAAGAACTTCACGACATTGCTACTCGCCTGGAGGATATCGAACGTGTCATTCGTCAGGATCAACGTAAAGTTCGGGCTCGAAAGCAGGGTATCGAACAGCGTACTCGAACTTACGCTATCCTTGAGGTCTTTCTCGATATAGCGCTTGAAAAGTATTCGGGCGACAAGGCCCGCAAAACTCATCAGGATAATCACCGCAAGAATAAGCGCAAGCTTGATTCCCTGGAAGCGTTCGTTGAACTTCGCGACCACGGTATTCTGGTGCAGAATACGAACAAGGTAATACGGATTCTTCGTCATCGCCGAAGCCATGAAAACAAAGGTCTGGCGGTGGTTGGTCGTCTTCTCCAAACGCACGACATTTCCGTTCCCGTACATCAACAGCGAATCGGCGTCGACCGAGCTCGTAACCATGTCGAGCAGCATGCCGATACTGTCGAGGTCAATCCTGCCGAGATTCGTCTGTTCCGGATAATATGAAATAATATTACTGCTGTTGTCCAGCAACAAGATGATTCCGCCATCGGACTTGTCGATACCGTCGCTCATCGCCTGGTTGATAATCTGCATATCCAGGTCTTCGCCGACAATACCCTTGACACGGTTGTTCTTGTCGCGAAGCGCCTGCGAAAGCGTCAGGACCTGAGTGTTGAGCGACTTGCGCCAGGTGGGGCCCGTAATGGCGACACCCTTGTTTCTGGAAGCCTCCAAGTACCAGTCCTTCGTGCGGAACTCGGACACCCCCTTGTCGAGCATGTTGCCGCGGCCACTGATGTACTCGCCTTCTACAGAGCCGTAGAACACGTCGAGTATGCCCTCGTTTTTCTGCACGCGCTTGCCGAGGATGGACTTGGCATTCTGCTTGTTGATGGAGCCGACATTCGCGATAAACTTGCCGAAGTCGGCCTGGTGCTTGTTCAAGATGTTTTCGCAGGCCTCGACCGTTTTGTGGAGGCGCAGCTCGGAACTGCTGTAGGCAGTCGATATCAGTGTATTCTCGAGATAAAAAAGGAATGCAAAGACCAAAAGTACCGTTGCAACAACAAGCGGTACCATATAGACAATCGAAATTCGCCAACTAAGTTTGCGGCGTTTTGAATTCACAATATTTCGTGTCAATGAGTCTGGTCCTTAAACAGTTCATAGGTTGCGGGCAATTCATCAGCAATCGTCAAAAACGCATCAACCACATCGGGGTCGAACTGCGTCCCTTTCGCCTTTACAATCTCTCCGACAGCAAACTGGTGCGGGTAAGCGTCCTTGTAGGGCCTGCGCGAAACGAGGGCATCGTACACGTCGGCCACAGCCATGAGGCGCGCGCCCACAGGAATCTCCTCGCCCTTGAGCCCGCTCGGGTATCCCTGCCCATCCCAGCGTTCGTGATGCGCAAGCGCGATATCGGCCGCAATGCGAACCATCGGGTTGTCGTGCAGTTCCCTCGTAGCATCCATGAGCACATCGTAGCCCATCTTCGGGTGCTTGCTCATGATTTGGCGTTCCTGCTCGTTGAGTTTGGCGGGCTTGCGCAAGATTTCGTCTTCGATACCGACCTTGCCAATATCATGGAGCGGAGCCGCGGTCGCATAATAATCCACATACTCGCTCGACGGGATGGCCCGCGCGTACTTCGGGTTCTTCTGCAAGACCTCGGCAAGGCGCTGCACAATCACCTGGGTGCGCTTGATGTGCGCTCCCGTCTCGGGATCGCGGAATTCCGCAAGGGAACCGAGGCTCGTCAGCATGACCTTCAGCGTACGGCGCAGGTCGGCCGTCTTCTCGTCGACAAGTTCGTGCAGGTGGTCGCGCTGGCGCTTGTATTCGAGTTGGTTTTTAACGCGCAACAAGACGAGCTGCGGGTTGAACGGCTTTCCGATGTAGTCCACCGCACCCAAGTCAAGCCCTATCTGCTCGCTTTCGTTATCCGATTTCGCAGTCAAGAAAAAGACCGGAATGTTCTTGAGTGAATCAATCCCCTTCATGGCTCTCATTGTCTCGTAGCCATTCATCTCGGGCATCATCACATCGAGAAGAATCAAGTCCGGCAGGACCTTTTCTGCGATTTCGATAGCCTTCTTACCATTCTTCGCAACAAAGACGTCATAGTGATCCATCAAGACATTTTCAAGGACTTCAATGTTCGTCTTAGTATCGTCAACAACTAAAATTTTGGCTTTTGCCTGTTCCATAGCCCAAATATATGCTCAAAAAACCAAATAAATCAACCTGTTCTATTCCAAAATGGAATATGTATGTTTTTTTTAAACAACAAGTTACAGTTTTTTCAGTTTGCAACGCTTCTGACCCACTTTTTTTCACCCAAATGGACATTTTTTCAACATAAAAAATCGCTGTATACAATTTTTTTCGAAACGTAAATTTATATTGTGAAATAGCGGCTGCGCCTTGGGAAGCGTGCGATATCTTCAGCCGTTTTTTGGTATACAGGAAAAAGACATGAAAAAGTTTTTCGCCACAGCCCTCGTCATGA
Source organism: Fibrobacter succinogenes (assembly GCA_902762305.1). Classification (GTDB taxonomy): domain Bacteria; phylum Fibrobacterota; class Fibrobacteria; order Fibrobacterales; family Fibrobacteraceae; genus Fibrobacter; species Fibrobacter succinogenes_I. The sequence goes on from CACWNW010000011.1 coordinate 117,035, forward strand.
ATTTTGCGATTGCGGGAGTCTCCTTCGCGCAAGATGATATCACTCCGTTCTGGCGCGCGGTCGATAGTCTGAACCTGGGCAACGCGGCAAACGACCTGTACGACGACCTTTCTCTCCTCGATACTATAAAGATTGGCGGGGAGACTTTCTCCATCACTTGGAAAAGCAGTGACACGCTGTTCCTCTCCCACGACGGGCATATCAACGGAAGGTTTGTCGGCGAAAACAAGGAAGTGACGCTTACGGCGACCGTGCACGACGGCATGACCGACAAAAAACAGGACGTATCGTTCAAGGTGTCCATCCATGGGTACGAGCCCTATTCCAACTACCTTTTTGCGTACTTTCCAGCCAACAACAACGAGAACATCTACTACGCGCTGAGCAACGACGGCTATAACTTTACCGCCATGAACAACGGGAACCGCGTGGTGGCCGCCGATACGGTGAGCATCAAGAAGGGGCTACGCGACCCGCACGTGCTGCGTGCGCCCGACGGCTGGTTCTACATGGTGAATACCGACATGAAGAGCGCCGAGGGCTGGGCGAGCAACCGCGGCATGGTACTCATGAAATCGCGCGACCTTATCAGCTGGAAACACAGCACGGTGCATTTTCCCGACAAGTACAAGGGCAAGAACTTCGCGAACGTGACGCGCGTATGGGCGCCCGAAACATTCTGGGACGATACCTACGACAATGGGGACGGCACCAAGGGCCGCCCGCTCGTGTACTTTTCGCTCTTGACCAACGACGGCACCATCAGCTACGACAAGGTGTTCTACGCTTATACGAACAAGGACTTCACCGACCTGGAAGGCGAGCCGACGCACTTTTTCGACCGCGGCAGGTCGACCATCGACATGGACATCGTCTATAACCCCATAGACAAGAAGTACCACGCCTTCTACAAGAACGAAGGCGACGGCGGCATCTGCAAGGTGACATCAAATTCACTCATGCCCAAGAGCGGGGCCGCCACAGGATCGCAGTGGAGCAAGCCGAGCAAGGCTTTGCAACAGACGACCGAGGCCGTGGAAGGTGCCGGAGTATTCAAGCTCATCAACCAGAACTCCTGGGTGCTCATGTACGACTGCTACAACAACGGCCATTACCAGTTTACGAGCAGCGCGGACCTCGAAAATTTCAAGTTCATCCAGAACACCGAAATGAAGGGAGCGTTCACGCCCCGCCACGGCACCGTACTCCCGATTACCGCCGAAGAAACGGCCAAACTCATAAAGGCCTTCCCCATCAAGGATTTCGAACCGAGAATCATTGACATTCCCGATTCCATCGGCGTGTGCGACGGCAAGAAGGTCGTGGCTCCGTGCAGCGGCACGAAAATCGTCTCCTACGTGAAGGTCGGTGACGACGGCTGGAACGAGACGCTCGATTTGAAGGTCGCGAAAGGCGCCACGGTGCAGTTCGGCCCGCACCCGTGGGACGGCAAGATTTGGAAATGGGAAGGCCCGGACGGTTTCAAGTCCTCCACCCGCGAGAACACGCTCAAGAACGTGGATGGAGACAAGAGCGGATACTACACGGTCACCTACACGAACGAGACGGGCTGCAAGAGCCAGGCGAGAATCAAGTTGGTCGTCGACGACCCGGACAAACCTTACAAGGAACCGGATACAAGCATTACGCATATAAACAGGGATGCGGACGGTATAGCACGCGACCTCAAATTCGCAGGCAAGGTCGTCCGCACGGAATTCTTCAGCGTCAACGGCCAGAAACTCAGAGCAAAACCGGACAATGACGGTGTTTACATCAAAAAAGAAATTCTGGATAACGGGATGTCGAGAATTTCAAAAATTTACATAAGGTAAAAACACAATGATTTGCCCCAAATGCAAACGAAAATACGAAGACGACATGCCCAAGTGCCTCTGGTGCGATGCTCCTAACCCGAACTACGGAGCGGAAGATACACCGGAGAACGAAACCGAACCTGAAATCAAGCCCGAAACCGAGCCCGAAAAAGGACTCTCCCATCACAACTCAAAGGAGCCCGGCCTTAAAATATTCTGGCTAGCACTCCTTCTCGGTTTTACCGGTTTACACTGTACTAACAGCGGCAGAACCCTTCGCGGTGCACTTTACCTGGTTTTCGGTGGGCTGTTTTACAAAATGGTTTACCTCTTCTTTCGGCATAACGGGATTACGATTCCTGCCGCGGTATGCGCTGTCGCCTTTGTCTGCAGCACCGTCATTGTATTCCTTTTCCTGAAGGACGTGTGGAAAATCTCGCTCGGCAAGTACAGGAACAGAAAGACGGGGAAAAAATACGAGTCCAAATCATGGATGCCCGCATTGGCTCTCATTTTCACAATTTCCCACCTCGTGATGTTGAATTATAACGGATATACCACCTACGAGATTGTATGGAACAATGGTGAACGAATTACCGCCAAGATGAAACTGGCTGTCGAAGACTACATGCTTGCCCAAAAGAATTATTTTGAACAGAGCGGCAAAATCGGCGACGTAAAGGAGATCCGCTACATGAGCGGATTCGTCAAATGGAACGGACAATTCCTATACAGAATGGACGGGAAAGGTCTTGAAGTCACGTACATGTCGAATTACCACTGCCCGTACAACACTATATGGCAAATTCTCCCAGTCATCCACAACGGCACGCTCGATTGGGAAATCAATCTCCCCGAAAACAGCCGGTGCAACGAATTTGCGCACCAACTCGTGAGCCTCAAGGAATCCCTGAGCAACGTGCCCAAGGAATCAGAGCCCGCCGCAAGCACGCCCGAGCTTGATAAAGGCGTTGACGGGGTCGGCGTAGTTCCAGATACCGCCCAGCACGGAGATTCCCTGTAGGGGAAGTTTCTTGATATCGTCCAGGTTCTCGTGATCGATGCCCCCGAAGGCGATGACCTGCGGGACTTCAGGCATTTTGCGGGGTGTATCATGTGCGCAACCTTGACGTTCATCGCCGGCCGTGTCTTGCGCGGCTAATTTATCAGCAATGCACGCGATGCCGAGTGTTTCGACCGGCTCATAAACAGATTGCGGTTGGAAAACGGGCCCTACAAGCGCTCCCGCCACCCATTCCGGCAGAGAATTGAGTTGCTCCAGATTGCGGCAAACCGCAACGCAGTTCACGCGCTTCCAGCGTTCGGGAATTTCACCGGCAAGCATGCCACAATCGCACACGCAGCCGCGTACCTCCAAGCGCTCCGCCATATCGGGCGTGCCACGCACCCAGATGCGGTCGCGGTATTCCAGCGGGAGGGAGAGAAGCCAGCGGTCGTACTGCGCTTCGGTCGCATATTTTATGGAATCGCACATCGTATCCTGAGCAGCACTGCGGCTCAAGTCGCGCTTCTGCAGAATAAGGCGCGTAAGGCCGCGCTTGAACATCTCTTCGATGTCGTCGAACTCGGAAGCAAAATCGTCGAGGCTTGTCGTAACCCAAAGTCGCATGTACAGCAATATAGAATTTGTTATATTCTGCACATGGCCGACCAGAACGACAAAAATATCAAAACCGGCGAAACGCCCGAGAACCCCCAGCAAGAAAATTCTCAGGATAAAAATGCGCCGGATTTCGCGAAACTCGCCGATGCCGCATCGCCCGAAGGCAGCAGCATAAACAGCGAGGACTACTGGTTCCTGAAATTGAACGGGAATTGCTAGAAAGGCAGAATGAAACAGCCAGCAGAACATAAGCAAGAAAAGGAACGCTGCATCCTCGTGGGGATTTCGACCCCGAAAGTGCGCAACTGGATGGCAAGCGAGCAGCTTGCTGAACTCGGGCGACTTGCCGAAACCGCAGGCGCCGTCGTCGTCAAGAGTTTCCTGCAGCGTGTCCAGAACTTCAACCCGGCCACCCTCATCGGCGAAGGCAAGGTGAACGAGGTCAAGCGCGCCCTCGAAGAAGAAAACGCGAAGATGGTCGTGTTCGACGACGACCTTTCCGGCTCGCAGGTCAGGAACCTGGAGCAGCGTCTCCCCGGAATCAAGGTGCTCGACCGCACGGGCCTCATCCTCGATATTTTCGCGAAGCACGCCATCACGGCCGAAAGCCGCCTGATGGTGGAAGTCGCGCAGCTGCAGTACATGATGCCGCGCCTCACCCGCGCCTGGACACACCTTTGCCGCCAGCACAACGGAGGTATCGGCACCAAGGGCCCGGGCGAAACCCAGCTCGAAACGGACCGCCGCATGATCCGCAAGCGCATCCAGGAACTGAAGAAGAAACTCGAGAAAATCGAGGAGGCGCGCGAAAGCCAGGCAGAGAACCGCAACGACATCTTCCAGGTGGGCATCGTGGGCTATACGAACGCCGGCAAGTCCACCCTCACGAACCGCCTGACCGGCGCGGACGTGTACGTGGAAGACAAACTGTTCGCCACCCTCGACAGCACCACACGCAAACTTTACCTGGACGGGGAGAACATCATCCTCTCCGATACCGTCGGGTTTATCCGCAAGCTCCCCCACAACCTCATCGAAACCTTCAAGAGCACCCTCGGTGTGGCCGCCCACGCGGACTGCATCCTGGAAGTTGTCGACGGGAGCGCCCCCGATTACCGCGACCACCTGGAAGTCACGCACAAGACGCTCGAAGGCATCATCGACAAGGAAACGCCCCGCATCCGCGTGTTCAACAAGGCGGAAATATGTGACGAGGCGCGCCGCACGGAACTGCGTGAAAACTACCCCGAAGCCATCCAGATAAGCGCCCGCGAAAACATCGGCATGGAGCGGTTGCGGGCCGTATTCAAGGAGCAGCTCGACGCCTGGAAGAAGCGCCGTTTTGCCCGCGAGGAACAGGAAAAAGAACGCGCCGAAGCTCCCTGGCCAAATTAATTGATAATTGATGATGGATAATGTATGATGTATGATGTGGAATGACAAGTTCAAAAAGAGTCTGATATGAATAGAGAAGAACTGAGAAAGAAATACGGGAAAAGGCGCGTGCCGCATGAATGGCGCAAGACGGACTGGCTTACCACGCTCGTCGTGACCTTCTTCGGCTCGGGAATGAGCCCGAAAGCCCCCGGCACCATGGGAAGCCTCGCTGCGGCAGTTGTCGCCTACCCCATGGCAGTTCTAGTCTGCCACCTGTTCGAATTCGAATCCTACATAGTCGTCGGTAGCGAATTATTCGGCCTGTTTATAAACCTGTTTTTCCTGGCAGCAGCCCTTATCGTGTTCTTTGCCGCAATCCCCTTCGTAAAAAAGGCGATGAAGGATACCGGCACCGAAGATCCGGGATGGATTGTCATCGACGAAGTCTGCGGCGTCTTTATGGCGCTGGCATTCATACCCTGCAATCTTATTGTCGAATACCCCATCTTCCTGGTCATTGCATTCGGGCTGTTCCGCTTCTTCGATATCCTGAAACCGCTCGGAATACACAGGTTCGAGAAACTCCCGGGAGCATGGGGCGTGATGGCGGACGACCTTCTCGGCGGTCTTTATGCGGCAATCCTGCTCTGGCTTGGAACAATGATTGTTTTTCTAATCAGTTTCTAGAATTCATAATTCACGTAAAACTCTTAGAACTTAATCGGGTAAAGCAAGTACCAGTGGAATTCCGGATAAACTTGTATTGCCGGGGCCGGCAGCTTGAAGTAGTTCAGGTACTTGATAAGCGTGCGGGCTAAACGGCTCTGCGGGCGAAAAGCCTCGAGGTCGTAGTCGATGGCAAGATAAACTTCGCGACGCCTGTCCGCGTCATCCGCATGGAAATCCATCGCCTTTTCATTGATGCTCAACCCTGCGGCAAAAGCGAGCCAGCTCGGGTAATACTTCTGCACTACAGAAGGCAAAAGACGGTACGGTTTGAAGGACGCCCAGAAAGTCTGGTTCACGTAGTCATCGGTAAAGACAGCTTCTCCACGATGAGTCGTTTTGTCGTAAAAGTATGTGGAATTAATCCAGTAGCTCCACTTCAGGTCAACATACTTGAATACAGGAACATAGCGCTCGGCCATCGGCAAAAAACCGCCAAGCGTCCCCGAAAGCACATCGAAAATGCTGAAACCCCAAGCTGGCGAATAGCCGTCCTTCACGTCGATTGCGATATGCGTCGCCATCGCGGAGAGGCCGGCGAACAGGTACGACTTGAATTCCGAAAGCCCGGCCCAGCGGTAGCCCTCGTAAAAGCTCTCCCCGAGAATCACGCCCGCGGCAAAATGCCCGAACTTGTCCAGGTTCAGCGCGTATTCAAAGTCATTCTCCATATGGAAATGGCTCGAATCGTTATCCCACCAGCCCTTCGCAAACACGAACACGTAGGCGGCCGCATAAGACGAAAGCGTGAGGGCGCCGACCCCGCCAACCTTCCACCACGAAATTTCGGAACGGATATCGACGGAATCTTCGCTGCGGTAATCCCATGTGGAATCACGCCAGGTCGGCGGATCAAAAGGAGCGGCAAAAGAAGGGACAACTGCGACAAGAATCAGCGCGAAAAGCACCCAATGAGCAATACCTATGCGAGCAAAGTTATTCACTTACGCAAAGATAGAAAAAACGGACTTTTCAACGGAATCACCCATGAGATGTTTTCGGCAAAAAAAAATAGGCAACCACCCGAAATATAACCGCCGATGGCGATTGAATAGTCGCTCAAGTAAACTTGGCGACCGCTTCGCTCGGCTTGCTAGTCCTGGCGCTACTTTGTAGCGCAGGACTTTCGGCTCGGTCATGTCCAAACAAGTTTGGTCGCGACCCTCGCCTTGCTAGTCCTTAACGCAACGAACAGAGTACCCATCATCCTCGTTTTCGGTGAACCAGTACGCATAGTCGATGCCTCTGTTCAAACACACGATGTTCGCGCCGCCGCTTTTGTACTCAGTAGAACTCCAGAAATTTGCGTGGATGCCCTCGTTGTCGTATAACCAACTGACGCGCACGCGGCCAACAGGCAACGCCGAGAACCCGAAGTTGTCTGAGCCATTGCTATCATATTTGTTGCCATTATTGTCAATTATGTCATTCCAACCTTCCGTGGACCTGAGTACCATTCCTGCGGTTGCTTTTCCGCCAACTGCAGTGAACAGAGTGAACCACTCAGTGGAATCGGGCAGATGCCAGCCTTCAGGACATACACCACGCACGGGATAAGTCGGAGAGCAAATCGAATCATAGCCGCAACCATTGGCCGCGTTACCAGGTAGAATGCCAGAACTATCCATTGCCGCGCTCCACGTGTACAATCGACCATATTTGGTGCAGTATTCTGCGGAGTCGTTAAAGCACCAGCTAGTGGAATCGGAGTAGTAAACCAAATTCGAGTCCGTTGACAACACATATTTAAAGGGAACGCCAGTGTAAGCATAGTTCAAGTTTTCAGCCATCCACCACTGTTCACCGATTTTCACCGTCTTGTAAGTCTGTCCGTCCCGGTCGTCCGTCAGGGTGCCATATTCGCAGTTGTCCTCAGCCTCGGTTTTGCAAGGTGAAGCTACAGAAACTGTAGAAGCACCGGAACTTGAAGAACTGTTTATAGGAACCACGGAACTCGACGAACTGTTTTTTTCATCTGAACTACTTGACTTGCCGTCTTTACTGTTGCTGGATTTGGCACCGCTGCTAGACTCACTTGTCTCGTTAGAACTCGGCTGTGATTTGTCACTGCTGCTCGACGCTTTTACCTCGCTAGAACTCGGCTGTGATTTGTCACTGCTACTAGACTCACTTGTCTCGTTAGAACTAGACTCTGCCTTCGCGCTTGACGAAGAAACATCTGTATCATCCATTTCGGCAAGTTCAGCGACCCTAACGGGGTCGGTTCCCTTGCTGTCGCCACCGCAGGCCGCAAGCACAAGCAACAAAGCCCACAAAGCAAGACCTAGAAAGAAACGACTCATAATACCCCCTTGGCGACACACATTCGGGAATGAATCTATAATTTTATTCGCTAAAAAACAAGGGTAATCCCTTTAGGAAATAGAAAAAGACCGCATTTGATGCGGCCTAAAAAGAGATCCCCGCCCTGAGGCGGGGACGACATTCAAGGGTGCAAGCCGTCGCGATTAGTCGCGGGCCAAGAGGAGCACGCTGTTCTGGCCGCCGAAGCCGAAGCCGTCGGACAGGGCGTACTTGAAATTGTGGCTCGTGTTCTTGTTGGCGCAGACATCCAGGTGGATGCGTTCGTCCTGGTTGAACACGTTCGTGGTCGCATGGATCATCTGGTTCTGCAGCGACTTCACAGTGATGATGGCTTCGAGAGCGCCGGCGGCACCCAGGGCATGGCCAATCATACACTTGGAAGAGTTCACCTTGAGAGTGTCGGAAGCACCGAAGACCTTCTCGAGAGCAGAGCATTCAGCCACGTCGCCAAGCGGAGTAGACGTACCGTGAGTATTCACGTAGCCCACATCCTTCGGGGAAATACCGGCATCGCGGAGAGCCATCTGGATGGCGAGACGCACACCTTCGCCGTCTTCACGCGGAGCGGACATGTGGTGAGCATCGGCGCTCATGCCAACTGCGGCAACACGAGCCAGGATGTTGGCACCGCGCTTCTTGGCATGGCTCAAACTTTCAAGCACGAGGATACCGGAACCTTCACCCATGACAAAACCGTCGCGGTCCTTGTCGAAGGGGCGGGAAGCCGTTGCCGGGTCATCGTTGCGCTTGCTCAAGGCATGCATCGTGGTAAAGCCAGCGAGAGCGAGCGGGTTCACGGTTTCGTCGGTACCACCAGCGAGCATGATATCGGCGCGGCCAAGACGGATGGCGTCAAAAGCGGCGGCGATGGAGTGGTTGGACGTGGCACAGGCAGAAACGACTGCGTAGCAGGGGCCCATCCAGCCCGTGCGGTTGGAAACCTCACCTGCCGGCATGTTGGTGATAGACATCGGAATGAAGAACGGGGACACGCGGTTCGGGCCACGGTTCGCAAGCATCACCGCATTGTCCGTATAGGTCTGCATACCTCCGATACCGGCACCGATAATCACGCCCGAACGGGACGGATCTTCGGCCTTGGGGTCGATTCCTGCATTCTTCATGGCCTGGAAAGCGGAATAGACGGCGTACTGGATGCACTTCGAATACCTGGACTGGTCGCGGTTGCTGAAATATTCGGAACTGTCGAATTCCTTGACTGCGGCAGCAATTTTGACGGGAAGCGTGGAAACATCGAACCTGTCGATGGTGGCGACGCCAGACTTTCCCTGCAGCAGGTTGTCCCAGAGGATGTCGGGGGAATTGCCAAGGGCCGAAACACAGCCCATACCGGTAATTACAACTTCTTCCATAGTAGTTTCCTGTATAACAAATTAACGTGGCCGAATATAGTAAATAAATTTCTTACAATAAAGTGTTTTATTTCTCATCGCCCCGTAAAAACGACAAAACGAGGAAAAAAGCGGACAAAGCGGCAAAAATAAAAAAGGGACAAATCCGCCCCCTCACAAAAAACTACATTTGCACCCGTTATGACAAAAAAGAAAAGCTCTTCCAACCTGGTCTGGATGGATTTGGAAATGTCCGGACTCGACCCCGAAAAGGACGTCATCCTGGAAGTCGCCACCATCGTCACCGATGCTGAACTGAACATCCTGGCCGAAGGACCGGTCATCGCCATACACCAGGGCGAGAACATATTCGAATCCATGGACGAATGGAACACAACGCACCATACCGCAAGCGGGCTTGTAGACCGCTGCCGCCGTTCGCGCTACTCCACCGCCGACGCTGAGCAGGTGACTCTCGATTTCATCAAGCCTTTTACCGAGAAGGCGAAGAACGTCTTATGCGGGAATTCCATCACCCAGGACAGGAGATTCCTGTACAAGTACATGCCGAACATCTCGAACTGGCTTTGCTACAGGAACATCGACGTAAGTTCCATCAAGGAGCTTACCTTCCGCTGGTACCCGAAACTCGAGGAATTCCAGAAGGAAAAGCGTCACGAGGCCCTGAACGACATCCGCGAAAGCATTGCCGAACTCGCCTATTACCGCAAGACTATATTTAAATAAGATGAAGTATTACTACGACCCCCAGAATAGACTCCCCTACAAGAAGAGATTACGCAACCGCATCATCGCCATTACTTTATTCATACTCGTATGTGCATCCATTGGTTCGTGCATATATATATCAGGAGACTCCAAGGATAAAAGCCTGATAGTGAACGGCGTCAAGCAAACCTCGGCAGCCGTCGCAGATTCCGCGCAAGCAAGCGCGGCACAGGATTTTTCCGCCGGCAGCGGCACCGCGGATTCCGCCTCCGCCCCCGAATCCGCCCTCAAGCCCTTGACAGGCGACGCAATCGCCACGACGGAAGCAGCACCGGAAGCGAGCAATTCCGCGGACATAGACACCGCGGCAAAAACGATTCCTGACAACGACCCCGTCGATTCCGTGCACATCAAGGCCCAGAAGGACGTGTTCCTCGCCGAGAAAATCGACAACATGCTCCGCCGCTTCAGGCCCATGCACAGCGCCATCCTGGTAGTCGAACCCAAGAGCAACGAGATTATCGCCTGGGGCGAAACGAAGGGCTACAAGGTGCAGAACAGCCCCGACTACTTCGTAAAGGAAACCTTCCCCGCCGCATCGCTCGCGAAAACCATCACGATCGCCGCCGCCATGGAAAGCAACCGCTATTCGCTCAATTCCCCGATTCCGGACAGGGGCGCGCACCACACGCTGTACAAGAACCAGCTGCGCGTGCCCGAGAACTACAAGGGCGCCACCATCGAGCTGCAAGACGCCTACGCGAAATCCGCGAACCCGCCACTTGCCATCATCGGGATGAACACCGGGGCAAAGCGCCTGCGGGAAGCGGCCCGGAACCTGGGCTACAACATGAACTTCCCGGGAGGAATCCCGGCGCGCTCCGCGTACAACCCGCCCGATAGCGGCTACGGGCTTGCCGAGGCGAGTTGCGGGTTCACCGAAGCGACGACCCTCACCCCGCTCCTCGCCGCAGCGCAGGTCCGCGCCATCCTCATGAAGCAGTCGCTCGAAATCCCGTGGGCGAAGGACGTTCCCGGCTACGCCCCGAAATCGCGCATCGCGCTCGACGTGGGCAAGTTCAGCGAGAACACCTACTACGGGCTGCGCGCCGCGATGGTACGCTCTGTCACGAACGGCACCGCAAGGAAGCACATTTCGCCCCGCAACATGGCCCGCAAGAACTTCAACGCGCTCACCATCGGCGGAAAGACAGGCTCTCTCGACGGGCAGGACCCGCACGGGCGATACGAATGGTTCATGGGATTCGCGCTGTCGAAGGACGACCCCTCGAAATCGATCATCGTCGTCATCATGCAGGTGCACGACCTGCAGGGATACCGCTCGCAGCCCGCATGCCAGGTGGCGGCCATGATAATGAACTACTGGGCGCACCAGACGCTCTGGCCGAAAAAATAATGGCGCAGTAATTACTAGATTTAGAACAAAATACGAGGATTTATATGGAACCTACTTGGTGGAACTTGATACCGACCTACTTTGACGGAATAGCCTTCACAATTCCCTTGATGAACTTCCAGGTCCACTGGTACGGCATGATGTATATCTTCGCCTTCATTACCGCCTACTTCACCATGTGGAAAATCAATTCGAAGGAGAAGCTCGGGTACACGAAGGAACAGTTCGACAACCTTTTCGTATGGGCCATCGCGGGCATCCTCATCGGGGCCCGTCTCGGGTACGTGTTCTTCTACAAGCCGGGCTACTACCTCGCGAATCCGACGGAAATTATCCTCCCCCTCACGCACGACGCGCTCGGCTGGCACTTCACGGGAATCGCGGGAATGAGCTACCACGGCGGCATGATCCTCGGTACAATTTTCGCAATCATCGGGATGAAGCGCAACAAGATGGACGTGTGGAAGACATTGAACCTGAGCTTCCTCGCAGCGCCGCTTGCCTACACCTGGGGCCGCTACGGCAACTTCATCAACGGGGAACTCTTCGGCGAGGTGACCACGAGCCCCATCGGCATGTACTTCCCGCTTGCGCACGACAGCCCCATCACCAACCCGATTCTGCACCACCCGAGCCAGCTGTACGAAATGTGCTTCGAGGGTGTCATCCTGTTCGCACTCCTCTACAACCTGAGGCGCATTCCGCTCCTGCGCGACAAGATGCCGTGCCTCTACCTGATGGGCTACGGCATATTCCGCTTCTTCATCGAATTCTTCCGCAGGCCCGACGCCCACCTCGGGCGCATCGACCTGTTCGGCATGAGCCGCGGCCAGACGCTCTGCAGCCTCATGATTATCACCGGAATCGTGTGGCTTGTCGTGCTTCTCTACAGGGAAAAGAAAGCCAGCAAGCCTGCCGCATAACCCCTCCCAAAAAGCAATACACACTAACGGCGTCGCTTATTAACAGCGGCGCTTACTTATTATCGCAGCGCAAACCTCAGACAACGAACGGTCTCCGTGAGCCGGAGGCGGCTCATCACTATGAGCCGTCGAGGCGAGAGTGAGTGAGATAACGGAGGTTCTTAACCTTAAACGTCGAACGAACGGTCTATAACAGAAAACCGGGCGCCTGAGCGTCCGGTTTTCAAATTCGACTTGAACGAACTTAGTTGGCTTCTTCCGGGTAGACAGAAACCTTCTGGCGATTCGCGTCAATGTGTTCGAACTTCACCTTGCCATCAACGAGAGAGAACAGGGTAAAATCCTTGCCCATGCCGACGTTGGTGCCCTTGTGGAAGTGAGAACCGCGCTGACGAACGAGGATGTTGCCAGCCTTGACGGTTTCGCCCGCGTACTTCTTAACACCAAGGTACTTGGCGTTACTGTCGCGGCCGTTACGTACGGAACCTTGACCTTTCTTGTGTGCCATGGATTAAGCCTCCTTAGCCTTGCGCAGAGAGTTCTTCTTAACCTTAGCAGGCTTCTGAATACCCTGGGCAATCTTTTCCTTGCGAGTGAGGGGCTTGTTCTGCTCCTTCTGCTTGGCAAGGGCAGCCACGCGTGCGCGGTTGCGGGTAATAACTTGAGGATCGACAGCAGCGGATTCTGCGCCGGAGCGAAGTTCCGTGACCAGCACCTCGGTATAGCCCTGACGATGACCGTTACGGCGTTCGTAACGGGTGCGACGCTTCTTCTTGAACACGATGACGGTGTCGTACTTGCCGTGGGCAAGAACTTCGACCTTCACGGAGGCGTCATTCAGGACAGGGGTGCCGACTTGCACTTCTTTTCCGGAGAAAAGAAGAACGGACTTGAGCTCCAGTTCGGAACCAACAGCGGCGTCAATCGTGGGGACCTTGTAGGCCTTGCCCAGTTCGACTTTGTACTGGAAACCACCTGTTTCAACAATAGAATACATTTTTGTAATCCTTTTAGGGTTGCTATTGGGGCCTCGAAATATAGAAAAATTGCATGACTTGTAAAGGGATAGCCCCGTTTTTTTCTATCTTTACGCTGAAAATTTATAAAGGACACACGAATGAACAAGATTATGAGCCTTGACGGCGACTGGCAGATGAAATGGGACACCGAGGATACCGGCATATCCAACCGTTGGTACGCCACATTCCCCGAAGACACCGAAACGGTTTCGGTTCCGCACATCTGGGAAAGGTCGTTCGAGAAGCTTCTGATGTCGCAGGACTGCGCGTTCTACTTCAAGCGTTTCACTATCGACGACGAAAAACAGGTCACCAAGCGCATTTTCCTCCGTTTCGAGCGCATCGCCACGCACGCCACCGTCTGGCTCAACGGCAAGCTGCTCGGCGACCACTTCGGTGCCTATACCCCGTTCATCCTCGAGACGCAGAAGGCCATCAAGCTCGGTGAAGAGAACGTGCTCTGCATCCGCGTAGCCAACATGGGAGCCGCCAATAGCCGCATCGACTTCGGGCGCGAGAGCAAGGAAGGCGCCAACGACCGCTATGCCCACCCGGGCGAAGTGCCGGTCGGCCTGCCCTGGACACAGTACCCGTTCGGAGGCATTTTCGGGCATGTGGACCTGGTTCTCGGGAACGCAGCCTTCATTTCGGACCTGCATGTCGAGCCCGACATGGACCAGGAACGCGTCACGCTCGAAATCGCGTTCAACAACCCGCGCGGATTCAGCACGCGCCTGCGCATCCTCATGCGTAACCCGAACGGCGACGTGTACGAGTGGTTCAAGGAGAACCCGAAGCTCGACAAGGAAAACACGACCATCCGCATGACGCTCAGCATCAAGGACTTCAACCGCACCAAGTGCGTGTGGAGCCCCGAGAAGCCCAACATGTTCGCGGTCGAAGTCCAGATGGAAATCAAGACAGGCAAGGGCAAGGCTCCCGAATACTCCTTCCCCGTGGTGCGCACCTTCGGCTTCCGCAAGTTCGACTGCATCAAGGGCGACTTCTACCTGAACGATTCCATCCTCAAGCTGCAGGGCGTGTGCTACAACCAGCAGTGGAGCGAAGGCGGCCTCTGGACAACGAGCAACCCGAACCTCAAGAAGGACCTCCTTGCCGTGAAGGCGGCCGGGTTCAACACCATCCGCAGCTGCGGTGCCCCGCTCAGCAGCGAAGCGCTCGACATCTGCGACGAAATCGGCCTCCTCGTGTTCCAGGAATTCCCCATCCACACGATGCGTTCCACGACCACGGGTCTCGACTACGCTAAGGACCTCATCAACGACATCGTCAAGGAACAGCACAACCATCCGTGTATCGCGGCCTGGGTGCTCGGTTCCGAGAACGGCACGTTCATGCTCCAGAACGGCAACAAGCTCCTGAACACCATCAGCCCTGTCGACATGACGCGCCCCACCATCAGCAACCTCGACAGCATCTACATCGATAACGAAGGCAACTTCCACAAGGACACGGGCAAGCTCCTCCCCGTCTCGGTCGACCGCATTTCGCAGTTCGCGTCGCTCTCCGTGCGCCCGAGGATGAACCCGAACGCTGCCTACACGCACTACCTCGCCCACTGCTTCAACAGGGACGAAGAAGAGCTGATGGTTCCCGATTCCGGATTCGGCGACAGCCACTTCCAGGACGGCGAAGACGATTCCACGACCGACGTGAGCAACAAGATGCTGGTGACTATCAAGAACCACACGCTGCTCCCGAATACGGCAACGAACATCAAGGGCCCGCGCGCCAACAAGAACCAGAAGGCCGTCAAGAACACGTACAAGTCCATCGAATCCTTCATCAAGGAATCCGGATTCTCCGTGTGGAACTCCGTTGCAGACTTCATCGAATGCTCCCGCGCGATTGCCGCAAAGAGCAAGCTCGACCAGATTACCGCCTTCCAGAGCAACCCGCAGATTTCCGGGTTCTTCCTGGACCAGTGGGCGGACTTCGGCACGGACTTCAGCGGCGTGTGCGACGAGAACCGCAAGAGCAAGGGACTCGAAGGATTCTGCAAGGAAATCACGACCCCGAGCCGCGTGCTTATCAGCGAACTTGAACACGTGGTCGCCCCCCAGAGCGAAGTGAGCTTCCAGCTTACGCTCCTCAACAACGACCGCCTCGAGAACGTTTCTGTCGATGTCAGCCTCATCGATGCAAACGGCAAGGAACTCAACAAGCAGGAAATGCTCCCCGAAGAAACGACCGGCAAGACCAGCCTTACGCAGCTCGGCATCTGCACGCTCATGGCTCCGCGCAGCACAGGCAAGTACCAGATCCGCATCGTGCTCAAGGACAACGGCAAAGAAGTCCATTCCTCTACCGAAGACCTGATCGTGATCGAAAGCGCCGACGTGAAGAGCGCGATGGAGAAGGTGTGCTTCCTCGACAACAGCGAAGAATCCAGCGACGCGCTCGCAGCCCTCTCCGGTCCGGAAAAGATTATCTTCACGGCAAACCTGAGCTCCTGGCCCGACGAAATCCTCAACAAGATTGTCGACGTCACGAAGAACGGCGGAAAGACGCTCCTGCTTTCGGACATGACGCCCGAAGACATCGACTTCATGAACCAGAGCCACAACTTCGACTGCACGGTCGAAGCCAACTGGAGCACCGGTGCAAACGGCATCAGCCTGCACTACCTCCCGAAGGGTTCCGCGCTCCTGCCGGTGTTCGGCGGCGCAAGCGTCCTCGACCACAACGCGGCCGCAGTGATGCCTGGGCTCTCCCTGAACGAGCTGCCGGGCGCAACCGTATTCGCGCGCTCCGTGAGCATCAAGGAAGGCGAAGTGAAGACCGGCGTGGACATGCAGATGATCCCGTTCGGCGCAGGCAAGATCATGTTCAACCAGTTCAGCGTGTTCGAAGGCCTCGAAACGAACGCCCTCGCCGATGCGCTGTTCACCGCCATCGTGAACCTGCTCTAAGATTTTTGCATTGATTCTCTAAAGCCTCGCCTCGCGGCGGGGCTTTTTTCGTTTCGCAGGTCTATCAGTCAAACGCGGGTCTGTTTTGAGGGCTGCGCGCTAAAAGTCGCTGTTTTGAAAGCCGCGCAGTTAGCCGCGGAGGAGTTTTGAGGGCTGTTTGCAGTTTTGCCGCGGAGGCGTTTTGAGAGGCGTTAACAATCTTGGGAAAAAAACAGGGTCATTTTGCGATTTTGGCTGACTAAATAGCAAAATAATCGCATTTGGTCAGCCAAATTTTGAACAAATTAACAAGAATTTAGCATCAAAAATGGTTTTTGAGACGATTTTGCGCCTTTGACACCCTCCAAAATGACTTTTTCGAGAAATTCTGCTCATTTTCAGCACAAACAAACTAACAAACGGCAGACTAAATCCCCAAAACAAGCCATTTAGTCAGCCATTTTTTGAATAAACAAAGACTCGGCGTGGAGAGAACACGCCGAGCCAAGCACCCAAGTCCGATACCTCGCGACTATAAGTTAATGTCGTGGGTAAAAACAAACCTGTAATAGTAAAATACACAAAAGTGTGAGCAAAATCAATTTTCTATATTAAAAACATGACTCAAAATTATTCCAACTTGGAAGAATATTCCGATATCTTGGCAAAAAACGCCAAAAACGCAAGCAAGACCATCCGCACCCTGAGCGCCGAAAAGCGCAGCGCGGTGCTTAACCTCGTGGCAAAGATGCTCCGCGAGCAAAAACAGGCCATTCTCGCAGCGAACAAACTAGACCTCGAGGCCGCAGCAGGCAAACTCGACGACTCGAAGATGGACCGCCTGACGCTTAACGACGCCCGCATCGAGGCCATGGCCAAGGGCGCCGAAGAAATCGCCGCCTTCACCGACCCGCTGAACAGGGTACTCGAATCCCGCGAACTCAAGAACGGCATCAAGATTAGCCGCGTGGCCGTGCCTATCGGCTCCGTATTCTTCATTTTTGAAAGCCGCCCGAACGTGACCATCGACGGCGCATGCCTCTGCTTCAAGGCGGGCAATGCCGTAATCTTGCGTGGCGGCAAGGAATCGCTCAACTCCGCAAAGTGCCTCGCCGGAATCTTCCACGCTGCACTCGAACAGAACGGTGTCGACAAGGATGCCGTGCAGCTCGTGACAGAAACGAGCCACGACCTGGTGGGCATGCTCCTGCAGCGCAACGACTGCCTCGACCTCGTTATCCCCCGCGGTGGCGAACGCCTGATCCGTGCCGTCGTCGAACAGAGCAAGATTCCCGTCATCAAGCACTTCAACGGCATCTGCCATGTGTACGTGGACAAGTCCGCCGACATGGACAAGGCAGTGAACATCCTGATTAACGCCAAGACGCAGCGCACCGGCGTGTGCAACGCCATGGAATGCGTCATCATCGACCGCCATATCGATGATGCAAACGTCAAGAAACTCCTGGACAGCCTCGCCGACCGCGGAGTGGAACTCTTCGGCAACAAGGACGCTCAGAGCCACGACAGCCGCATCAAGGATATCGGCGACGACTCCAACTACCACCACGAATACCTCGCCCTCAAGGCGAGCGTCAAGTTCGTGGACAACGTCGCTGAAGCCTGCGACCACATCGAAGCGAACAGCAGCCGCCACACGGAAGCGGTCGTTGCCGAAGACGCTTCCGTGCAGGATTACTTTGTCGCAAATGTGGACAGCAGCAGCGTGATGGTGAACGCGAGCACGCGCTTTGCCGACGGTGGCGAATACGGCCTCGGAGCCGAAGTGGGCATCTCTACAGACAAGCTGCACGCCCGCGGCCCCATGGGCGTGGAAAGCCTCTGCAGCTACAAGTGGATCTTGCGCGGCAACGGCCAAGTGCGCGGGTAGTGGTACAACTATGAATTTCAACGAATTAATAAAAGAAATCAAATTCGAAGTCGAAGTGGATGGCGTAAAGCTCGCGCCGGCCATCGTCCAGGACGCCGACAAGGGCGACGTGCTGATGATGGCATGGATGAACGAAGAGGCCCTCCGCCGCACGCACGAATGTGGCGAAATGGTGTTCTGGAGCCGTAGCCGCAAGGAATACTGGCACAAGGGCGATACCAGTGGAAACGTGATGACGGTCGTGGAATGGGCCGCCGACTGCGACAGCGATGCCCTCCTGTTCAAGGTTCGCATGCAGGGGCCGCAGGTCGCCTGCCACACAGGCGCCCGCAGCTGCTTCTTCAAGACGTGCGACAAGTAGTACATCCGCATCAAACGGGACATACGCAGGCGGACTATTAGTTATATTGTAACTGATGTTTTCGCTCGTCAGTAAAATCGTCAGGAGGTTGACGCGTCTACCGTTCTCGGTTCTCGCGTTAAGTGCGATTCTTGCCGTACTGAGCATATTCCCGATAAGCCAGCTACGCTGGGATATCCAGCTGCAGGATACGCTCTCCTTCTACGACCAGGAGAACAGCGACTACAAGAAAATCGAGAATGATTTCGGCGGGCTCGGCAGCCTTACCGTAATCCTCCGTTCCAGCGACAGCCTGCAGAACTACAACTCCGCAAAGACGCTCGCCGAACGCCTGCAGAACGATTCGCTCGTCCATTTCGTGGACTTCGAGACCGACGCCGATTTCTATACGCGCAACTCCCTGCTCTACATCGACGAAAGCGACCTGGACACCATCATCGACAGGGTGTCCACCCTCAAGCGGACTGCGCTCGCGAGAAGCAACCCGTTCCTCGTCGACCTAGTCGAGGACTCCGCCACAACGCTGCCAGCAAATGCGGCGCAAGCCGACCTCGAGAAACTGCAGGACAAATACTTCGGCCTCATGGCGACACGCTTCTCGAACAAGGAAGGGACAATCCGCGTGGTGGACATCTATCCCACGAATTCCCACACAGACCTCAAGGCGAGCCGCGCGCTCCTCTCGGCAACAAGCGAATACCTAGCCAGAATCATAGACGGCAAGGAAATCGACGTCTTCTACACGGGCAAGGTGTACGATACCATACGGCAGGGGAACACGATGCTCCCCGAGGCGAAACTCGCCGGCAAGCTCACCGCGCTCCTCATTTTGCTCCTGTACATCATCAATTTCTACAGGCAGCCCCAGCTGATATTCATCTCCTCGTTTGCGACAGCGCTCCCCATACTCTACACGCTCGCGCTCGCGGCCCTCATCTACGGGCGCATCAACCTGTTTACTCTCCTGCTCGCGCTTGTACTCCCGGGGCAGGCCTGCCAGGTCGTGAGCCACGTACTCAAGCGCTACTTCCTGGAGCGAGCGCGGAACCTCACTCCGCAGCTCTGCATCGAGAGCGCCGTACTCGGAATCGGACCTTCCACATGCGCGTACTCCTGCATCATGGCGGGGCTATTCGCCTGCTTGATTTTCGTACCGCTGCCCGGCCTGCAGGAACTCGCCGTGCTCGGGACCCTCGGAACGCTCCTGAACTGGGTGGTCACCATCCTCGTCACTACCGCACTGCTGCGCGTATTCCAGAGGAAGCATCCCTTCGTCGTGAACGATTTCCGCATCAACCGCGAATACACCATCCAGCTCCTGCCCCGCATCCTGAACATCGTCCTCATCGTTATCGTCTCGGCAGTAAGCCTCATGAGCCTTGTATACGGGAGTTCGAACCTCAAGTTCTTCTACGACTTCAAGAAGACCGAAATCCAGAAGCCGCCCTCCACCGCCGACTCGCTGCTCGCGCAGACCGGGTTCCCCGAATACGACCCCATCATCGTCAAGTTCTCGGACGAGGAAGTCGGCAAGGAACTGTACCGGAACTTCCTCGCCCTGAAGAAGAAGGGCTCCATCCCGACCATCGCGAACCTGTACACGCTCGCACAGTTCAGCCCGAACATGAGCGACTCGCGGAAGGCGAAGCTCGATACATTGCAAGAAATGCTCACAGGCACCTTCCTCTCGAAAATGGACGAGAGGGAGCTCAAGACGTTCGCGCTCATAAAGGAATCGCTCTCCCGCAGGAACCTCGACACGCACGACCAGCCGAAGAACGTGCTGAACAAGTTCCGCGACAAGAAGGGCAACAACGGCGTATTCGCCTTCATCTTCCACAATATCAACCCCAACGATGGACTGGCCTGCAGGCAACTCAACGCAGACATAAACAAACTCCAGGGCATCCAGGAAGGGGCAATTCTTGCCACAGGGCTTCCGGTAATACGCGCGACCATCCTCGACAGGATATTGCAGAATCTCGACAAGACCATCGCGGCAGGAAGCTTCCTGGTGTGGTTCCTGCTCCTGGTCTACTACAACAGGCTTTCTCGCGCCATTTTCACGCTGCTGCCGTCGATATTCGCCATAAGCTGGCTGCTAATCCTGATGAGGCTATTCAATATCGAGCTGTCGGTGTACAGCTCGCTCGCCTTCCCCATTATCATCGGAGCAAGCGTCGACGGCTCGCTGCAGCTCTGGACTGCGTTCTACAACAAGCAAGGCGGAACGGCCCTCACCGTAATGCAGAAGAAGTTCTCGGGCATCGCCGTAAGCCAGATGGCATCGCTCATCGCCTGCTACGGCCTCATGATATCTTCGCATCCGGGACTCCGGAGTATCGGGCAGGTACTGTTGCTCGGGCTGATTTGCATATTCATGGCGCAATTCACCATATACCCGCTGATAGCCGGAGCGCTCGACCACTACAGAATTAAACAGGCTAAAAAGAAATCGAAATGACACGCGCACTTTCCACAAGAACCGAAAATATCGCCGCATCGCTCACCGTCGCCATAGACACGCTCGCAAAGCAGATGATTGCCGACGGCAAGGACGTCGTTAGCCTTGGAGCCGGCGAACCCGACTTCCCGACTCCGGAACCCATCCGCGCATTCGCCTGCAAGGCCATAAACGAAGGCAAGACGCGATACACCGCCCCCGTCGGGATACTTGATGTACGCAAGGAAGTCTGCAACAAGCTCAAGCGCGAGAACGGACTCGACTACAAGCCCGAACAGATTATCATGACGAGCGGCGCGAAACATGCCGTGTTCAATGCGCTCGCGGCCCTCATCAATCCCGGCGACGAAGTGATTATCCCCGCCCCCTACTGGGTCACCTACCCCGAGCTCGTGAAATGGCTCGGAGGCAAGCCCGTATTCGTACAGGCGGGCGTCGAGAACGACTTCAAGATTACCGCACAGCAGCTCAGCGAAGCCTGCACCGACAAGACAAAAGCAATCCTCCTGAACAACCCGTGCAACCCGACCGGCTCCGTATATACGCGCG
The DNA here is from genome assembly GCA_902762305.1 of Fibrobacter succinogenes. Classification (GTDB taxonomy): domain Bacteria; phylum Fibrobacterota; class Fibrobacteria; order Fibrobacterales; family Fibrobacteraceae; genus Fibrobacter; species Fibrobacter succinogenes_I. Next base: position 138,521 of record CACWNW010000011.1, read on the forward strand.
AAGAACTTGCAAGCCTCGCAAAAGTCATCGTCGAGAACGACCTCTACTGCATCTCGGACGAGGTGTACGAATACTTCGTCTACAACGACACCTTCGTGAGCGCAGCCGCATTCGACGGGATGGCGGAACGCACGATTGTCGTGAACGGGTTCTCCAAATCGTACTGCATGACAGGATGGCGCATCGGCTACGATGCCGCACCCGCGCCGATAGCAAAGATTATCGGAAAAATCCAGGGGCAGGCGACGCACCACCCGAGCAACGTGGCGCAATATGCCGCCCTCGCCGCACTCCAAATGGGCAAGGCCGAATCCGAAAAGATGTGCGCCGCATTCAAGAGGCGCAGGGACTTCATGGTGGAACGCATGTCCGCCATACTCGGGGAAGGCGTGAAGGCTCCGGCAGGCGCATTCTACCTGTTCCTCCCCGTCGCAAAGCTTTACGGCAAAACAACTCCCGACGGCAAGAAGATCGAAGGCTCCATCGATTTCTGCAAGCACCTGCTCGAAAGCGAAGGCCTCGCCATTGTACCGGGGGCAGCCTTCGGCGACGATACGTGCGTGAGATTCTCCTACGCGGCAAGCGACGAATCGCTAGCCAAAGCCTGTGAACGTTTCGAACGCGGAGTAAAATCCCTCCGCGGGTAAGCAGCCATGTTCCGTATCGTCACACCGAGCAGGGAAAAGCCCTTTACCATAGGGCGAAAGGAAGGGAGCGACCTCCACTTTCCCGAACGGTTCGTGTCGAGGGAACACGCCATCATCGAATGCAAGGAGACCGAGGCCGGTGTCGAATGGCACATCAAGAGCCTCACCACGAACAGCTTCACGCTCCTGAACGATGTGCAGGTCACCGAGTCCGAAATCCACGACGGCGACATCATCGGTATTGGCGTAAAGCAGATGCGCGCCAACCTGAAAGACGGCAAACTTTCGCTTTTGCTGTTCGACGTAAACGAGGAAGTCGAAAAAATAGAACTGGGTGACGCCCCCGCAAAGCGAGAAATCGACGAAGACGGCACCAAGAACGAAATCCAGTTCAAGGCACTCGAAAAAGGAGCCGAACTCCAGTTCAGGCATGCGGTAACCGACGAGAAGGGCAAGCGCCACAAGAAGGTTATCCTCGGCGAAGACGAGACCACCCGTTACGACCAGACGGAAATCACCGTGAAAGACGGGGCGCTGCTGCTCCACAAGACTTCCGTCGGGTTCGACATCCACGTACGCAACCTGGACGTTTTCGCAGGCAAGAAGCAACTCCTTTCGGGGATAGACTTCGACTTGCCCGCAGGGGAAATCCTTGCAATAATCGGGCGTTCCGGCCAGGGAAAGTCAAGCCTCCTGAAACTTTTCGAGGGCATATACCGCAAGGGCGAACAGAGCGAAGTGCTTATCGGGGGCGTCGACTACCGCTGCAAAAAAATCCGCGAGCGCATCGCCATACTCGCACAAGATCCGCCCCTGCGCGGAGACCTGACCGTCGACGAGACGCTCCGTCATGGCGCAAGAATCGCGATGGATTCGCATGACTTCCGCAAGAACGCCGAAGGGCGGCTCGAAAAGTTCTGCGAACTTTTCGGGCTCAGCGACCGCCGCAAGAACCGCATAAAGACGCTGAGCGGCGGCGAGCATCGCCGCACCGCCCTCGCCGCAGAACTCATGGGAAACCCGGGGCTCATCATCCTCGACGAGCCTCTCTCGGGCCTCGACCCGTTCAATTCGCGCATCCTCTGCTCGCATTTAAAACAGCTCGCCTTCCTCGGGCATACGATAATCCTCACCACGCACAGTTACGAGGCGCTCCACATCGCGAACAAGGTACTCGTGCTGCACCGGGGCGAACAGGGCTTCTACGGGACGCCGCAGGCCGCCTATCAGTATTTCAAGACGAACGATCCCGAGACGATCCTCTCGAATCTCGGGCACGACACCTCTTCGGCCTGGAAGGAATCCGGCATCGCGAGCCGCGACACGGTCAAGAAGAACTGCGACCACATATACTTCTCGAGCCGCAGCAACAGCGAATCGCTCCTGTACGGCATCAAGCTCACATTCAGGCAATGGCTCCGCGACAGGGGAAAGACTGCGGCGCTTTTCCTGCAGCCGTTTATCATCGGGTTCCTCTTCTCGCAAATATTCTCAGCGACATCTTCGCTATGGACGGTATCGTTCGCGATAATCCTGTGCGCCAACTGGTTCGCCCTCTCGCTTTCCATCCGCGAAATCGTGCAAGAAAAAGAAATCGTCCGCGGGGAACTGCGCAAGGGGCTAAGCGCCATCCCCTACTATCTCGGGAAATTTTTCCTGCCCACGGCGGCGGCATTCCTCCAGACCGCAATCGTCTACGCCTTCGTGGCATACCGCGTTCCCGTCCCGCCTTCATTTGCGATGCTCGCCGCCACATTCGCCTGCACGGTCGCGCCCGCGGTGGCGATGGGCCTGCTCGTCAGCTCGCTCTCCAAGAATTCCGGACAGGCGAACGCATTCCTGCCGCTCCTCATCATCCCGCAGGTGGCACTCGCCGGAGCGCTCGTTCCCTTCGACCAGATGCAGCATATCGGCAAGTGGCTTTCGACCATCGTCTGGTCGCGCTACAACCAGAGCTCACTCCTGAACATCTTTTTGGAGCGCCCCGATAACATACGGAATCCCATTTCCGCGCTATCGCTCACCCTTATATTTTGTATAATTACCGCAATCATTCTCCACAGTTCGAAAAAAGCAAAATGACCGTACACGAAGCACAGCAGTTTCCCCGTCCGTTCAACGACAACTACGACCTGATAGGTACACTCGGCAAGGGGGGAATGGGATTAGTCTACAAGGCGCTCGACAAGAAACTCAAGCGCGAAGTAGCCTTCAAGATTCTAGACGCCTCCGCAGACGGCGAAGCCATCCAGAGATTCTACCTGGAAGCCCAGGCCATGAAGGAACTGGACCACCAGAACATCGTGCACGTTTTCGACTTCGGAAAGCAGGACAACCAGCTCTTTATCGCGATGACCTACGTGCAGGGCTACTCGCTTTCGGACGTTCTCCAGAAGCAGAGCAAGCTCCCCTTCGACGCCATCGAACTGATTGTCCGCCAGATTGCGCGCGGCCTCCTTTACGCCCACAGCAAGGGAATCGTCCACCGCGACGTGAAACCGTCGAACATCATGCTCACGCGCGACAACCGCGTCTACGTGATGGATTTCGGTATTTCGTACATCCAGGAGATGGAAAAGGACAGGCTCACCAAGACGGGCATGACGATGGGAACACCCGAGTACATGAGCCCGGAACAGTGCCACGGCGACGAAGTGACGCTCCAGTCCGACATTTACAGCATGGGCGTCATCTTGTACGAAATGACGTGCGGACGCCTTCCCTTCCAGGGGAACCGCCCCGTGGAAATTGCGCTCAAGCACGTGCAGGAACCGCCTCCGGACCCCAGGCAGTTCCGCCCCGACATGCCGCCGGGACTCTCGGAACTTATCCTCAAGTGCCTCAAGAAAAAACTCAACGAGCGCTACCACGACATGCAGGAATTCCTCGACGACTGCGACCAGGTCTTCCCGCAAAAAGAAACCCACGGGAACATGAAATTCGGCAAGAAGCAGTCCCTGCTCCGTCACGGCACCACATCCATCGCCGAAGCCGCAACGAAAATCCCGGCCAGCGTGCGCGTCATCCGCAGGCGCCTCACCGCCTTCGCAATTTCCCTGTTCCCGCTCATCATATTGCTGATGGTGCTCCTGATGCTCACGTACAAGCCCGAGAACATGCTGCAGCAGATCGAGTGGGACGATGCCATCGGCAACTTCGAGCAGTCCGCTATCGAGGCTGACGTCTCGGGAGGATACCCGCTCGACAACCTCACGGACGGCGACCTCAAAACGGCATGGCTCAATTCGATGCCCGCAAAGCCGCAGAACCCGGTGCTCACCATCTTTTTTGACAACATAACGCTCATTACGCAAATCGGATTCGCTGTCGGCTACCAGAAATCCGTCGACGACCCGTTCGGTGACCGCTTCCGCATATTCAAGAAGCCCAAGTCGCTCACGCTCGAGACGAAGGAAGGGTTCAAGCAGAAAATTCAGCTCGAAAACATCAAGGGGATGCAGTACCCGATAATCCAGCCGATGGAGACAAGCGAAATCAAGGTCTACCTGGACGAAGTCTACAACGCAGACAACAAGGATTTCGCGATTTCGGAAATAAGGATGCTCGGAATGGAAATCCACTAGAACTTTTGACATAGTCCCGCATACGGGGCGACCTTATTAGGACATGCGATTTTTCGCATGTCCATTTTTTTAAAAGAGGAAAAACATGATAAAAAGGGAAAATTGCAATTTGCAAATGATTCGCAAATTTGAAAATCCGGGAAAAGGAATCGACAGAGCCGCAAACAGGCCGAAGGGAAACTTCATCGAATCGCAGGCGGCGGCATACCTGCGCAGGCTCGGCTACGAGATTATCGCCCGCAACTACGCCTACCAGGGCGGCGAGCTCGATATCGTGGCGAAGGATGGAGAAACCATCGTGTTCGTGGAGGTGAAATCTGTATGGAACAACCAGCAGGGGAACCCGGCGGCGCGCGTAAACGCAATAAAGCAGAAGAAAATCTGGAAGACCGCCTGCCATTTTTTGCACACGAAGCCCGAATTCGCCCCGAAAGGGTTCGACCAGCCCTGCCGTTTCGACGTGCTTTCGGCGCGCGTGTACCAGAAGCCACTGCAGTTCAGCCATATAAAGAACGCCTTCGAAGGCACGCAGGTGATACCGCAATGCTGAAGGTCCGTACCGGACGCGTGAACCTTTTTTATATTATCGCCATGCGTTTCGAAGTCCATCCACAAAACCCGCAGGCGAGAATCGTCAAGCTCGCCGCAGCAGCCCTCGAAGACGACGGCCTTGTACTCTACCCCACCGAGTCCGGCTACGCCATCGGCTGCAACGCCGAGTCCCCGAAGGCCATCCACAAGCTGTATGCCCTCAAGAAGCCGATGAAGAAGTTCTTCATGGCGCTCATCATCCCCGACATCCGCTCGGCGACCGACTACGCCCGCATCGACAACTTCGCCTTCAACATCATGAAGCCCCGCGTGCCCGGTCCCTACACGTTCATCTTGCCCGCCGACCCGCATATCGCCCGCAGGCTCGACGTGAAGCGCCCCGAAATCGGCGTGCGCATGCCTACGCACCCCTTCTTCAAGGAACTCTTCCAGCATTTCGACAAGCCCATCCTGAGCACGGCAGCGAAACTTTCGGAAGAGGACATTTACGAACCGGACGAAATCTGGAAGACCTTCGAACACTCTGTCGAGATGATGGTCGACTGCGGTCCCATCGAAATCAACCCGACGAACATCATAAGCCTTATCGGCGACAACGTGGAAGTCATCCGCGGCGAACTGCTCGACCCGTAGCTTATACGAATTTTCCGCCCGCCTAGAAGAACACCCAGACGGCAATCCAGTAGGCCATCAAGGCGAATTCCATCCCCTGCGAAATCCGCGAGAGGAACGTGGAGCCGAATACAGAAACAGCTATCGCTAGCAGGCGCGTCCAGGGCATTTCGATGCCGCGGTAGTACAGCGATATTCCACCGAAGAATTCGACCCAAAGCCACAGTACCTGCGCCATGAGAAGGTAGCGCCGACGCTTGTTCGGGAGCGCCGTAGTCGAGACGCACAGAGCAAGCGAAATCATCCGCAGCGGATACGATTCCATAGCCGGGTCCGCCATGTCGCCGGCCAGGAAAGTATAGACACCGAAAAGCAGGAGCGAGCCCACGATGACAAAGGCTTCCTTGAAGAACCTTATCGGACGGTGCCAGAAGAACTGCGCCAAGGCAAGCGCAAGGAGGCAAGCAAAGGCATTCATCAACGGGGTCATGGGGCAACCTCCGCCGATTCATTTGTTTCGGATACCGGTTCATCTATTTCGGGCGCCGATTCGTTCTTTTCGGAAGCCGAGATGTCCGCCGGTTCGTTCGATTCGGCGAGCGAGCGCATGTAACGCACGAGGGCGCGGGCTTCCGGTTCGGTAATGCGGTCACCATACGGGTTCATGTTCGTACGCCCGTTCATAATCACATGCACAAGCGAATCCTCGCCGAGGGAATCGAACCGTTCCGCCGTCAGTTTCTGCGGCACCGGGTAGAACTCGCGGATAAACTTCTCGTTGAACTTGCCGTCGGTCCCGTGACAGCTACTGCAACGCGCATTCCAAATGGCGCGGGCATGGAGGGAATCGGGTACGGCCACTGAATCGCTCTCCACAAAATGCGATATATCGGAACTGGTTGAATACTTCGAAGGAGTAGACGAACCGCCCGCATAGAACATCCCCGCAAGGAAAGCAAGAACGACAAACGGGAACACGACCGATAATCTCCGGGCAAGCGACTTCGCCTTCGAATTCATGAGCAGGGCATCGTCCGTCGCAATTTTCCAGAACGGGCGCGCGCACAGGACAAGTGCCGCCACAAGCGCCACAATCGGGTAGAACAGAGGAGCCACGTTCGGGAGGAGGACCGAGACCGTATCTAGCGCAGGCCGCGATACCGCCCAGAGCGTATAGACAAGCGCCACAAGTACACCCACCAGGAGCGGGAAGCGCAGTACAATAAATTCCCTACTCGTAAGCGGTTCCGTGTGCGGTTCCACGACAGGGACAGGCTTCTCGTCGAGTTCGCCAAACAGGAGTTCTCCCCCTTCGATAGGCTTGCGCAACTTTATGCGCAAAACTACAAGCAACGTTGTAAACAACCCGATCGAGAAAGCAAGCAAACCCACATCGATCCACCCGAAGGCTTCTGGATTGGTTGGCGAAACAAGGTAGTAGCGTTCCAGCCAGAGCCCAAAAAGTACCGAAATCGAAATCGCAAGCCGCCCGACAGGGCTCTCGCGCACCGAAGAAATCCACCACAGCTGCGGAAGAAGCGCGCCGAACGCGAAGACGGAGAAATTCCATTCCCCCTTCACCGCGAAAATCCAGCCCCAGAAGAGGAGCATCAGGAAAGAAAACGCCATCATGAGCTTTTCGAGCAGGCGCACGCGGCAGCCTTCGGCCACAAGGAGCACGTTCACCATCGCAAGGCCCGAATAGATGGCGCCAGCGATAAAGTACAGCGGGAAGAACGCCCCCTGCCACTGCGGCACGAACGTCGTCGCGAAATCGAGACTCACAATCGTATGCACCCAGAGCACCAGCGGGAAGAGCAGCCACGCCATCGGGCGGCGCAAGTCCTCGAGCGCCTGGAAGCGTTCCGAGAAAAGGTGGATACCGAAGAACACCAGCGAGAGCAGCGCATAGACGGCGATGCAACAGAAATCCCAGACCAACGGGGAGCGCACGTTCGCGAAACTCCCCCGCGCATCCGCGAACGGGATGACCATGTAGAAGTTTTCCACCACGCCGAGATGCATGAGCGGGAAAACCGCAGCAACCACGAGCGCACACAAGGTCGTAAGTTCCGCAAGGAGCGATGTACGCCTATCGAGCTTCACACCGAGCGCAAGGAGAATCGCCGAGATGAGCGTACCCGCATGCGCGATGCCTATCCAGAACACAAACAGGCTTATCGGCACGCCCCAGAAGGTGCGTACATCCGTCGTCCAGGCGGCAGGGCCTTCCCAGAGGGAATACCCCAGCGCGACAAGGCCGGGCAACAGGAGCGCAAGGCCCGCATATAGGAGGATGCGGAAAATCAACGGCGCCCCCTCATGTAGACGATGGAGGGGTCAAGCGATGCAATAGCCTTCGGGGCATAGAGCACGCGGTCCTTCGCGGCCTTCACCAGCGGGGAATCGTCGTCAAGCCAGTTGCCGAATATGATTGCATTCTTCGGGCAGGCGGCGGCACAGGCCGTCGTCACCCCTCGCCCACGCCAGCTTTCGCTGGGATGGAGCGCCTTGAAACCTTGGCGGCTATCCTGCAGGCGCTGCAGGCAAAGCGAGCATTTTTCCATCACGCCTTTCTCGCGCACAGGAACGCTGGCGTTGAACTTGTGCGAACGGCCCGAAGCGACAGGGTCTTCGAAATTGAACTTGCGGGCACCTATCGGGCAGTTCGCCCCGCAGAAGCGGCTCCCGGTACAGCGCTTGTACATCATCGCGGAGATGCCGTCGGGAGTGTGGTTTGCTGCACCCGTCGGGCAGACCTTCTCGCAGGGAGCGTCACCGCAGTGGAAGCACATCGCGGGAGCACCGCCGAAAAGTTCTATCCAGTGCATGAACTGCCCGCGGGCAACCAGCTCCGGGCCCGAAAGCGGGATGTTGTTCTCCTGGATGCAGGCGAGCACGCACTTGCCGCAGGCATCGCAAGCATCCAAATCGATAGCCATGCCGAAGCGGTTTTCCGAGGATGCTCCCGGTATCTTGTGCGCCGCGGGCATCGGCACTCGCACGAGTTCCATCCCGGGCTTCATCTTGGAGAGTGCGAGGCGCACCTCGTTCTCGAAGTCGGCAAGGTTCGGAGCCGCATCACGTTTGACTGGAGTACCGAACAGGCCGTCACGGCAGCCGAACAGGGCAAAGCCCGCAACCGTCATCGAGAAAAGTTTCAGGAATTCGCGCCTATCCATAAACTACCTGTGGCATGCGGCGCAGTAGGTGGCCGCCCGCTTGAAATTCTTCTGTTTGAACGTATCGCCCCTGTGGCAGGCGATACACATCTGCATGCTGAAAATGTCGCCGCCGTACACGTCGGCCTTCTGGGAAGAACCGCCCGCGAAACTCCGGTGGCAATCCGCACACTCGACTCCGGCGGCCGCGTGTACCCCGTGGTGGAACACCACGTGCTCCGGCAATTCGGGCTCGTGCTCCCAGGGATATGCCGGAGCGGCGGCCAGCGCCGAATCCAGCTTCTCGATTCCGGGATTTTCAGTGAGCGGCAGGCGGTGGCAATCCATGCAATCCGCCTTCGCCGGCATATACGCGCGGGCAGCAGATGCCGCACCCGTATGGCATGCCGTGCAGGCCAAACCAATTGAATCGCCATGAAGCGCATGGAAAAAAGCAATGGACGAGGGGCCGCTCGTATCGGCACCCACGCGCACGGGAGTCGTCTTCTGGCAAAAGAGGAAATCCGCCAAAAAGAACGCGCACACGACCGCAAAAATGCCACCCATCCAATACTTCAAGCACAGCTCCTGTTACTTAGGCCTTCCGAGGTCGTCCGGATGTTCCAAAATATACAACAGCCATGCAGCCATCGTCTTCGCATCGCTCTCGCTCATGGGCGCAATTTCCATCGGATCCCACTGGTCAGGGTGCTTGGGCTCCGGTTTCATCAGGTACTGTACCAGGGCCTCGGGATTCTGTGCATACTGCGCCACGTTATCCTTCATGGGCGGGGCCGCGAACTTGCGCGCCCAGCGGTGGCACCCCTTGCATTCGTTGTCGTAGTACTCCCCCGCCTTCTTCTTGAGCGCAGGCGTACGGGTATAACGACACGAGAAATCATCAAAAAAACAATATAGCAGTTTTCGTTTCTTGATTGTAAAAATGCATTCGTAAACAAAGTTTTTCGGCTTATTTTGGCCCCTTTCTCCGTTTTAAGGATAGGGACATCCCAATTCCAGGGGGCCCTAGAGCAAACGGAGATTAAATGAGCAAAAAACACAATGTAATCCGCATTAAGCCTATTCCAGAAGCTTTCAAGGGCCAAGTCTATCTAGATCCAACTTACGACCCGGCCTTCAAGGAACTGTTCGACAACGAGGACGCCCTGAAGGACTTCCTCAATGGGGTACTTGAACTTGAAGGAGACGAAATAATCAAAGAACTTCGTTTCCGATTTGAAAAACCTATTGAATTCCGTGCGCCGCAGCGCAAGAAGGTCATTTTCGACATCTTCGCAACAACCGGCAGCGGGCGCTTTTTGAATATCGAAATGCAGCGATTGGAACACGATTACTTCATCGACCGCACCATTCTTTACAAAGCATTCCTCATCATCAAAGGGAGGAAAGAGATGGAAGTGTCCGCAGAATTCAACGCGTTACCAAAAAAGGATCAGGAGAAACGTCGCTACCAGTTGCCGGAAACTATTTCCATCTGGATTTGTGACTTTAATCTGCCCGCTGCGAAGGACGAATACTGGGACGAATGGGCACTCTACAGCAGGCATGCCATCAGGAACGGAATGGCTGAACCTCTTTCAAAGAAAAATAAGTATATTTTCCTTAGCGTTCCAAACTTCACGAAGTCCGCCGATGAAGTAAACGGATCTGCCGAGATGTGGCTTTACCTGCTAAACCATGCTCGAGACGGAGGCGAACTTCCTGATTTCGGTAGCGAAATCGTCGAGGAAGCGCTCGACCGGATTCGTGTGGAAAACGCCGATGACAAACTTTTGGAAGCACAGGAGCACGACATGACTACGAAAGAAGATTACGAATGCTGGGCTGCCGGGAAAATTATTGCTGCTGAAGAGGCCGCAACAGCAAAGGCTAATGCCAATGCAATCAGTATACTGAAAGACATGGGCTTGCCTGCTGAACAAATCGCTGAAGTTCAAGTTCGGCTTGCAGCGAAAAATTCTAGTGCGCTAAAGTAAGCAAAGAACCACCCTTTACACAAAAACGGCTCCCGATGGGAGCCGTCAGCGTTTTTAAGTACGTGTCTACCGCAGCGGGTTCTTGTCGCTCTTGTACCACTTCATGAACTCAGCGATGCCATCGTGCAGGCTCCAGTGGGGCTTATAGCCACATTCGGCCTCAAGTTTCGCAGTGTCGGCGTTCGTCTGGTAAACATCGCCCGGCTGCATCGGCAGGAATTCCTTCTTCGCGGGCTCGCCGTAGGCGTTCTCGATTTCGGCGATAAAGTCCATCAACTTCACTGGGTGGCTGCAGCCGATGTTGTACACCTTGTAAGGCACCCCGTTCGGGCATTCTGCGGCGACAGGCATGTGGTCGAGCGCATGCACGCTGCCCTCGGCGATGTCGTCGATGTAGGTGAAGTCGCGGATCATGTCACCGTTGTTGAACACCTTGATGGGCTCGCCCTTCGAGATGGCACGGGCAAAGAGCATGGGACTCATGTCGGGGCGGCCCCACGGGCCGTAAACCGTAAAGTAGCGCAATCCCGTCGCAGAAATCCCGTAGAGTTTCGAGTAGGCATGCGCCATCAATTCGTTGCTCTTCTTGCTTGCCGCATACAAACTAACCGGATTGTCGACCTTGTCATCTTCGCTGTAGGGCACCTTGCTGTTGAGGCCATACACAGAACTCGACGAGGCGTAGAGCAAGTACGGCACGCTGTTGTTGCGGCATGCCTCCAGGATGTTCAGGAACCCGACCATGTTGCTCTGCATGTAGGCATACGGGTTCGTGATGGAGTAGCGCACGCCCGCCTGCGCCGCGAGGTTCACCACCTTGTCAAATTTCTCGGCAGCAAATAGCTTGTCGATGGATTCCTTGTCGGCTAGGTCCATGCGGATAAAACGCGCACCCGCAAGCGTCGAACTTTCGAGCATCTGCCCGAAGGGGATTTCGGCAAGCACGCCACCATTCGCCGAACGGAAGCCGTTTTCCCACAAGCGCCCGTACTTGAGGCGCACATCGTAATAGTCGTTGATGTTGTCAAGCCCGACAACCTCGTCCCCGCGGGCCGAAAGCATCGTCATGATCTTCGAGGCGATGAAACCCGCCGCACCTGTCACAAGAATCTTCATTCCAACAATCCTATTTTGTAAAGAAAAGTAGAAAATATTTTCACCTATTCTAAAGGCAGAGTCAAGATTGAAACGGACTTACGCCCCACATGGTAATACGCCAAAAAGATTTTCCCGTCCCTTATGTCAAGACGATATACACTCGCATCCGCGGACACGCGCTCCTGTTTCCACGTATGTCCGCCATCGGTACTATAAAGCAGGGCAAAATTATCGGTAAACCAGACTCCATCACTAACGACAGCTGCAAAGACATCGCCTTTTACAAGGAAATCCTGCATCCAAAGGCATTGCGTACCCTTGCTGCCATAGCTCGTTTCGTGCCGCTGTTGAGCCTTCCCGTCTTCTATCCGATAAACGAGCACCCGGTTACCCGAAGAACAGAGTATCCAGCTTTTGTCATTCCGGGCAAAAATCGGAAGAGTACTTTCCACGAAATCACCCGCATACACCCTTTTCCCATTTTCCAACTTGTATTTCGGTCCCCCATCCGGAACCGAATCGTTCACGCGAACAATACGAACCTTGCGATAATCCCGATATTTACCAATGGAATCCCACGTCATATAGTCCTCACCCGACACATAAACCGCATTGAAGTCGGCATCCTTTTCGTAAGACTCGAGAATCATATGGTCATCCATAGAATAGAACCTTGCAAACGACGTCAAGTTCCTGATTTCGCTTTTTGTCCAGGTGGCACCCCCATCATATGTTCCAAGGACTGCGGGGAGTTGCTCTATGATACCATACGAACCGAATAAAAAAAGCGAATCGGGTCCCCGCACAACCATTTCTTCAATATGAAAGTCCTCGAATTCCGCAGGATAAACCGTCTTTTCGCGAAAGGCCTTCGAGGACGAATCCTTATACGACGCGTAAGCGAAAAACACGACGCCCAGCAGCATCAAGATAAGGAAGGGTGCTGTAAAGAGGGTAATTACGATAGTTCTTGTCTTCATGCAGACTCGGGCCTCCGACAAAATATATAACAAAATAAGCCGCAGCATTTTCTGCTACGGCCTAATTTTTTAGGTAAATGCGCGCGGTTTCCCGCGAGCAATCTTAGAAGTGGATCACGCGGACCTTGATGACCTTGTCGAGCTTGGAGAGCTTTTCGACGATAGAGTCTTCGACCTTGCTTTCGACGTCAACGAGGTTGTAACCGATCTTGCCGTTGCTCTTGTTAGAGAAGCTGGCAATGTTGATGCCTTCGGCACCGAACACCTTCGTGATTTCGGAAATCATGTTCGGAACGTCCTGGTTGATGACCACGACGCGGCTCTTGACGCCGGCATGCGGGTGATCGACGAGGGCCGGGAAGTTCACGGAATTGCGGACGCAGCCGAATTCGATGTAGTCCTTCAGTTCTTCGACGGCCATGACAGCGCAGTTTTCTTCGGCTTCTTCGGTGGAGGCGCCGAGGTGCGGGAAGCAAGTCACCTTGTCGTTCTTGATGAGGTCGGCATCCGGGAAGTCGCAGAGGTAGCCCTGGAGGGAACCGGAAGCGAGCATCTCGTTGACCGGGGCCATTTCCACAATGCCACCGCGGGCGAAGTTCATGATGTAGCTGCCCTTGAAGCCGGCGAGGTTCTTGCGGTTCAGGAGGTTCTCGGTCACGCCCTTGATGAACGGAACGTGCACAGTGAGGAAGTCAGACTTCGCAATCACAGTGTCGAGGTCGGCGATTTCCACCTTGTTGGAGAGTTCATGCATGTTGGCGGCGTTGGGATACGGTTCGTAAGCGATGACGCGCATGTTCTTCCAACGGGCATAGTTGGCGACGAGCACGCCAATCTTGCCGAGGCCGATTACGCCGAGAGTCTTGCCTGCGAGTTCCATGCCGGCGAACTTCTTCTTGCCGCTTTCGACGGTCTTCGCGAGGTCCGGATCGGTGGTGTCGAGGTTCTTGACCCATGCGGCGGCCTTGTCCACGTTACGGACGGCCATGCCAAGCACGGTCATCACGAGTTCGGCAACGGCGTTTGCGTTTGCACCCGGAGTATTGAACACGCAGATGCCCTTTGCAGAGGCCTTGTCGATGGTGATGTTGTTCACGCCAGCGCCGGCGCGGGCGACAGCCAGAAGGCCGTCAAAGTTGTCGGTATCAACCTGGGCGGAACGCACCAAGATGGCATCCGGATTTTCGACGGAGTCGGAAACCTGGTAGAACGAGCCAAACAGGCTCAAGCCTTTCTTGGAAATATTGTTCATCGTCTTAATAGTTGCCATTGTATTGTCCTCTTATGGATGATTGTTAAAATGATTGATGATTGATAATGTATGATTGATGATTATCCAATTTGGCGGCGTAGCCGCGATTATAACAATTATTCATTATCAATTATCCATTATCAATTCTCTAAGGTTCCTGCCAGCGGCCACGTTCCTTGATGAGGTTCACCAATTCTTCGATGGCGTCCTCTTCGGGGATGTTCTTCTTGACCGCCGTCTTGCCTTCAAACAAGGTAATGCGGCCGGGGCCACCGCCCACGTAGCCGAAGTCGGCGTCCGCCATCTCGCCCGGGCCGTTCACGATGCAGCCCATGATGCCGATGGAAATGTCCGAAAGGTGGCCAAAGCGGGCCTTGATCTTGCCCATCACCTGCTGGATGTCGTACAGGGTGCGGCCGCAGCTCGGGCAGCTGATGAAGTTCGTCTTGCTGCGGCGGCAGTAGGCTGCCTGCAAAATGTCGAATGCAAGGAGCACGCATTCCTTCGCGCCCTTGTAGCCGTCGATAACGACGGCGTCGCCAAGACCATCAGTCACGAGGCTTCCGATGTCGGCGGACACGCGGAGCGTCTCGGTTTCGTTGTCGTTAATCTTGGCGTAAAGCAGAATCGGGTCTTGGCGACCTGCGGCATCCAATGCTGCAGCAAGGGCGCGCACACCAGAAACCATTTCGGCTCCAGTATAGCAGAACACGGAACCTGCGGGAACGCTGGCCGGATTCGCGGCGAACCCCGCGATGTCCATCGCGTCCTTGAATTCCACGACCGGCTTTTCAGAAAGGCTCGGCAGTGCAAATTCAGCATTGCGGCGTTCGCCGGTAAGTGCAATCGCATCGGCCTTCACGCCGACCTTCACCGGGCTATTTCCACCGATTTCCACGCCAGAAATCGCGACAGGCGTCGTCGCCCTGCGTTCGTAATGGTACGGGTCCTTCTCGAATACGGGCACGTTGTATGCAACCGGCGCAGAAGGCAATGCACATGCCTTGATGAGTTCCTGCGCCACCGGGACTTCGGCCACCGGATCTTCGGTCAGGGAAACGCGAATCGTATCAGCAAGGCCATCGAGCAGGAGTGCGCCGATGCCCGCGGCCGACTTCAGTCGTCCGTCGGCACCCGCGCCCGCTTCCGTCACGCCCACATGGAACGGGTACGGCTTGAAGCCTTCCTGCTTGATGCGGGCGGCGAGCATGCGGTAGGCGGCAATCGCCACGCGCGGGTTACTGCTCTTCAAACTTAAAACGACCTGGTCAAAATGTTCGGCCTCGCACACGGCCAGGTATTCCATGGCGCTTTCCACCATGCCTTCCACCGTGTCGCCGTAGCGGTAAATCATGCGGGCCGAGAGCGAACCGTGGTTCACGCCTATGCGGATGGCGCGTCCCAGGCGCTTGGCCTCCCGGACGAACGGCGTGAAGGCCTCCGCGACCTTCTCCTTGCCCTCGTCGAACGACTTGTCCGTCTGCTGGTCAAGCGTCAAAATTCCCGTATCCACGAAGTTGCCCGGATTGATGCGGACCTTCTCGACCCACTTGAGCGCCTCGAACGCGGCCTTCGGCTGGAAGTGGATGTCGGCGGAAACCGGCACGGTGCAACCCGCGGCACGCACGCGCTTCATCACCTCTTCGAGACCGGCGGCATCGGCAAATGTCGGGGCGGTAATGCGAACCAGGCCACAGCCCACCTTGGCGAGCGCCAACGTCTCGGCCACCGTCTTCTCGACGTCCTTGGGCTTGGTAGTGGTCATGGACTGAACTAAAATGGGGGCGTTGCCCCCTATCAAAGCCTCGCCAACGCGGACTTGTACAGTTTCCCTGCGGACGGCGTTAAAGCGGTCGGCAACATACGGGAATTCGCTAAACTTGGTCATACCCCAAATTTAGCAAAATTTCATTTTTAGGCTTTTTTCCCAAACAAAATTGTAAAAAAATTGTTCCTTTTTCGAAAAAAAAAGTTAAAATAAGGGTACAGATGGAGCTAGATATATGATCCCGAAGATTTTTCATTATTGCTGGTTATCGAACGAACCTTTTCCAGAAAAGGTTCAGCGTTGCATGGAATCTTGGGAAAAATATTTAGGCGACTACAATTGTATTTTCTGGGATTACCGCAAGGCGAAGGCGACAGGCATTCCGTGGATTCTCGAAGCCATGGAAAAGCGCAACTGGGCTTTCGCCGCCGACGCGGTGCGGCTTTATGCGCTGTATACCGAAGGCGGAATCTATCTCGATTCCGACGTGCAGTTGCTCATGTCGCCGAACCACCTGCTCGACCGCAACTACATCCTCGGGTACGAGAACGGCTCCAAGCGAATCGAGCCCTCTTTCCTCGGTGCCGAGAAGAACTCCCCGATTATCGGCGAGGCGCTCAAGCACTACACCGAAAGGCATTACGAATACAGCGAGGAGAAGGTGGAACAACTCGTGCTCCCGCAGATTCTCGCGAACGCCTGCGACAAGTTCAACGGGCTCGACATCCTGCCCGAATGGTACTTCTCGCCCAAGCGTTTTCTGGACGGCGCAATCAACACCGCCGACGAGACAGTGAGCATCCACCACTTCGGCAGCAACTGGCGCCCCGAGAACGTGCGCATCGGCATGAAGCGCAGGCAGTACATCTTCAAGAAGTTCCCGCGCCCCATCGCCGAGCTAATCGCCATCCCGACCACGTTCTGGTCCGATATGAAGGCCCAGGGAATCGGCACGGCATTTAAACATTTATTCTCGAAGTAACGTTTAAACGGCTCCCGCTCGAACGGGAGCCGTTTTCAATACAGCACAAATTTTAGTTTATATATAAAAAACGCCCGGCGATTAAGCCGAGCGTCTTCAATTTCGTATAAACGAATTATGCTTCAGCCGGAGCTTCCGGAGCGGCTTCTGCAGCAGGTGCTTCAGGAGCGGCTTCAGCGACCGGAGCAGCAGGTGCTTCAGCAGCCGGGGCGGCCTTCGGAGCGAGCAGAGCCTTCATGGAAAGCTTCACCTTGCCCTTCGGGTCAACACCGAGGCAGAGCACTTCGACTTCGTCACCGACGTGAACGACGTCTTCGACCTTATCGACGCGGTGGTCGGCAAGTTCGGAGATGTGCACGAGACCGTCACGGCCCGGGAGGATTTCGACGAAGGCGCCAAACGGCTGGATCGTCTTGACCTTGCCCTTGTACTTGCGGCCCGGTTCGGGTTCGGCAGTGAGTTCTTCGATCATGCGGCGGCAAACTGCAGCGGCCTTGCCACTCGGAGCGGCAATGTCGATGTTGCCATCGTCGTCGATGTTGATGGTGCAACCCGTCTGAGACTGCATACCCTTGATCACGGAGCCACCGGAACCGATGACGTCGCGGATCTTGTTGGTCGGGATGCGCATCTTGATCATGGTCGGAGCCTTGTCGGAAACCTTCGGACGCGGAGCGGCGAGGCCGAGTTCAGCCATCTTGCCGAGGATGTGCAGGCGGCCTTGGCGTGCCTGTTCCAGAGCTTCGCGCATGAGTTCCGGCGTAATGCCGCGGATCTTGATATCCATCTGGAAGGCTGTGATACCTTCGGCAGTACCCGTCACCTTGAAGTCCATATCGCCGAGGTGGTCTTCCGTACCGGTGATGTCGGTCAAGATCTTGATCTTGCCGCCTTCCTTGACGGAACCCTTTTCGGAGATGAGGCCCATGGCGACACCTGCGACCGGAGCCTTGATAGGAACGCCAGCGTCCATCAAGCTGAGGCAGCCACCGCAAACAGAGGCCATGGAAGAAGAACCGTTGGATTCCTGAATTTCGGAAACCACGCGGATGGTGTACGGGAAGTCTTCCGGCAGCGGAAGAACGGCAGCGAGAGAACGTTCGGCGAGGTGGCCGTGACCGATTTCGCGGCGGCTCATGCCGAGGCGCTTGCATTCACCCACGCAGTACGGCGGGAAGTTGTAATGCAGCATGTAGCTCTTGGAGCCTTCGCCCTGCAGGCTTTCGTAACGCTGTTCGTCGGCCTTGGAACCGAGCGTGCAGACCACGAGACCCTGGGTTTCGCCACGCTGGAAGATCGCAGAACCGTGGGCGCTCGGGAGAACGCCGAGCTCGATTTCGATCGGGCGGACTTCGGTCGTAAGACGGCCGTCGAGACGCACGTCTTCGTTCAGAATCAGTTCGCGCATCGCAGTGCGTTCAAGGTCGCTGAAGATGGACTTCGCATCAGCAACGAGGGAAGCATCCTGTTCTTCGTCCTTGCCGACGATAGCGAGAATGCGTTCGTCTTCGAGCATGCGGGCGCAGAGGTCTGCCATAGCCGGATAGAAGTCGGTCTTCACCATGCAGGAGTGGACGTCCTTGTTCAGTTCGTCCCACACAACTTCCTTCACCGTGGCGAGAAGCTTTTCGTGGGCTTCGCCGACGTGCTGCGGCTTGAGTTCCATCTTCGGCTTGGCACAGCGGTCCACCAGTTCCTGTTGGGCCTTGCACATAGCCTTGATAGCTTCGTGACCAGCGAGAATTGCGTTAATCATCGTGTCTTCGGACACTTCGTAGGCACCGCCTTCCACCATGCAGACGGAATCTTCGGTACCGGCGACCACCAGGTCCAGATCGGCGCAGGCCTCGTAGGTGGGCATCACGATGTTCTGTCCATCGACCACGGCCACACGTACGGCGGCAACCTGCTGTTCGAAGGGCAGTTCGGAAAGACCGATGGAGAGAGATGCTGCGGACACGCCGAGCACATCCGGTGCGAACTTGCGGTCAGCAGAAAGAACCTGCACGATCACCTGGACTTCGCGCGTGAAGTTCTCGGGGAACATCGGGCGAATCGGGCGGTC
>CACWNW010000012.1 GCA_902762305.1 Fibrobacter succinogenes
ATCGTCTTCATGACGACGCTCCTCTGAATCCCGTGGCGCCCGTAGCTGCCCGTCTCCGCATATTTCGGGGATTGCGGATAAATTAACCCTATAATCATGAAGCCCTTGTTTTGCGTGCTGTCGATAAAAGCGGTAAGGCTGTCGATAGTCTGTTCATAGCGCCGATTCAGGTATTCAGGCATGACCGAATCCCTCTTTACTTCGGCATCATCCCTCCAGCCGTACGCATCTATTTTCAGCAAGCCATTCGTATTGACATAATTCAGGGAATCCTCGCCCGTATACCGGACATTGGCATCGACAGCACGCACAAAATTCTCCGGCACGCCATCCTTCCAGAATTTATGGTTCCTGTCGTAGAAGAATCCAGGAGCCTGTTCGAACGCATACTGCATTCTCGCGCTCTTGTCGTTGCGCATCAGTTCGAACGATATTTCAAGAACCAAGTATTTGAGTTTCTTCGCATGCGGCACGACATAATTGTCCATCAGGTAGAGCGCTGCCCACATGTCCCCGCCAATATAGCCGAAGTTGAATGCAGGTTTAGAAATCTGCATGGGATCGAATCCCCTTTCGGTACGGGAACTCCCGACGGCGATAACTTCCAGCGAGTCGCGCATATCCCAGAACATGCGCATCTTCAGGGCCGACGCCTTTTCACCCGACTGGTAAATGGGGTCCCAATACAGGCCGGCGCTGTCCAAGTCGATAAAGCCATCCTCGGAAACAATCCGCGACATCACCCACAAATTCGGGTGCCACAGTTCCTCCCCTTCGGCCAACTCCACCACACTGGAATCAAGTACGTTCACCATCACAATCTTCGTGTGCTCGCCATTCACATTCGCAAGCGACGCTACTGCCCAATTTTCGCGACCGCCCCATTCCGAATGGTCGAAGGTATAGCCCTTCGGCGCAGGGATTGCCCTTACCAGGTTTCCATTGCTATCCGCGACAAGCAGGCGTTCGTGCACACCGTACTTCGCGTTCGCGAATTCTCTTCCGGTTTTCCCGCTAAAATCAAGAAAGAGCGTCTGGTTCAGCCCGTCCTTCGAAAGCGACGCGTTGCAGGCCTGTTCACCTCCGTACCAGATTTCGTCCTTCCCGCCTACATGTACGCGGAGGCGACGGGCGCCCGATACGGCGCGGTCCTTTTTCTGCGAAAGCCCGCTGTGGTACGCTCCGTTCAAAACCTTCTTCGGCGTGCCGAATTCCCCATTCACAAAAGGAACCATCCATGTCGCGCTCGCAAAAAATTCCGCATCATCGCTGTTGTCGCCAGTACGGTCGACATAGACAATAGAAGTGTCTCCGTTCTCATCTACATGCCAACGAGGAATCGCCGCATTTTTCACATTGAGTTTTACAAGCCCGCCTCCACGCGCATCGAGATTCCTCACATAGACAGCGGACTCCCCGTCAATACCTTCTGTTCCCGTGCAAAACGCGACCCTGTTCCCGTCCGGAGAAATTTCCGGATGGAACACCGGAATGCTATCGACAATCTCAACGACGCTGGGCACCCCGCCGCCATAATCCACGAAGGCCAGGTTTCCCGTCTTATCGTTCCGGAACGCGAGTTTCGCATGTACCGTCCCGAACTTACTGCGGAAATCCGAAGAGAACGATTTTATCGCCACCGGGTTCGAAGACGCCGCCCCGTTCCCGTCCATCCAAACAGCATCCGGAATCTTGCCGAAGGCTAGCCGGAACCCCATATACCCGCCGTTTGTCGACGCAGTCACCGGATAGGCATCGCCCCTGTTGTCCAGGCTTATTTCTGCAGCCGCCTGGAACAGGTGCCCTCCCTTGACAACCTTCTCGAGCAGGGAGTTCCCCGTCGGCGGGCCCATGTAGTTTTCTACGGTGGCAGAGCCCGAGCCGCCGACCCAGTCGTTCGTCAGTTCAAGCACATTGCCAGCCAAGTCGCAGAAGCCCACCGAATCCGGCAACATGCAGACCGAATGCAGGCCGAAATTCGCGTTCGACGAATTCCAGCTATACAGTTCCGGATTCCACGACCGCGATGCGGCCATCACCCATTCCGCTTCCGTAGGCAACCGGAAGCCCTCCACGTCGGTCCGGAGCGCAAGCCCTTCCAGATTAGTACAGCGGTCTTTTGAATTGATTAGCTGCCGGTGGTATGTATACGCAGTATCGTAGCCGTGCGCCTTGCTGTAGGCATTCGCGAAAAGCACCGCATCGTAGTACGACACGCTCACCACAGGCCAGTCTTTCAAATCGCAGCTGTCCAGGTGATATCCGTCCAACTCACTGGCGTACTCTTCGTATTCGAGGCAAGTCACCTCGTGAATCCCGAGCGAATAAGGGTAATCCAGGCGCACCCGCATCCGGCCGCCACCCAGCGATACCGACGCCCCGTTGGGGTCGACCCGCATCATTCCCTCCCTGAGGGTATCTTCCGTTATCACGGGAACGGGTTCCGGAACAGGGAGCGTTATCTGGTCCACGGACGTATCGGCCAGCGCTACAATAACATCGGGAAACTTCAACTCTGGCTCATCCGTATCCGGCGAACAAGCCTGGAGAAAAACAGAAAAAAGGAGGCCAGCAATCAGCCTCCCGAAATTGTTTCTTTCGCCCCCCGCTTTCACAAAGCCTCGCGACGTTCGCCTTACGGAACCTCGACAGAGTCCAGAATCTTCTGCACCACAGTCTCGGCGGAGACTTCTTCCGCTTCGGCCTCGTAGCTCAAGATAATGCGGTGACGGAGCACTTCCATCGCGACGGCCTTCACGTCTTCCGGCGTCACGTAGGCGCGGCCCTGGATGAACGCATGGGCCTTTGCTGCCTGGGCGAGGCCGATGGAGGCACGCGGAGAGGCACCGACTTCCACGAAGCCGACCAAGTCGCTGCGCTTGATGCTACCCGGATCGCGGGTGGCAAGCACGAGGTTCACGATGTATTCGCGGACGCGTTCGTCCACGTACACCTGCTTCACCAGCTGGCGAGCGGCAAGGATATCTTCCTTAGTAGCGACAGCCTGCGGCTGACGGAGGCCCGCACCGGCGACGGCGTCGAGAATCTTCATTTCGTCGGCCTTGTTCGGGTAGCTGACCTTCACCTTCAAGAGGAAACGGTCCACCTGAGCTTCCGGCAGCGGGTACGTACCTTCCTGCTCAATCGGGTTCTGCGTAGCAAGCACCAGGAACGGTTCGTCGAGCTTGAACGTCTCGTCACCGATGGTGATGTGGCGTTCCTGCATGGCTTCAAGGAGGGCGCTCTGCACCTTCGACGGAGCACGGTTGATTTCGTCGGCCAGCACCAGGTTCGTAAACAGCGGGCCCTTGCGGGTCTCGAACTTCGCTTCCTTCGCGTTGTAAATCGTGGTACCCAGCAAGTCGGCCGGCAACAGGTCGGGCGTGAACTGGATGCGCTTGAAATCAAGCGACACGGCATCGGCGAAAGCCTTCACCGCAGTCGTCTTGGCAAGACCCGGAAGCCCTTCCAGCAGCACGTGGCCGTCGGCCAGAATACCCGTCAGAATGCTTTCGACCAGAGCCTTCTGGCCAATAACTGTTCCTTCCACTTCACGCAGCAAGTTCATGCAGAATGCGCTCTGCTGGCGCACCTTTTCCGAAAGTTCTTGAATATCCATGTGAGTACCTCTAAAATTTTTTACGGACATTAAAATACAAAATTTGCCGAAAAAAAAGCAAATCCATCTATTATATATTACATTTATTGCGAATTATGGGCACATTTACCGATAAAGAACTAAAAAAATACGAGAAGGAAATCCGCAAGAAGCTTCTACCCGAGCTTCGCGACGAACTGCTAGACGTCATAACCGACCCAACGCCCGAACGCGCAAACATCGTCAAGGCCCGCATCAGGGTTCTCGAAAAACGAGAAATTAGATTCAACAACGCAAAACAAAAAATCATCGACAAGCAGCGACAACCCCTACCCGACAAAGAGGGATTCAGGCAGTTTCTTTTTATCATCGTCGCCACATTCGCATTTATCCTAATCGAAATGCTCTTCTCGAGAGGCGGATTCTCGCTTATCACCAATTTCAATCTCGGGCGCTTCCTTGGCGTAGCAAAATTCTTCCCTATAGTCGGGATCTTCGGATGGTTTACCTATTACCTTCCCTTTTTCAGAAGACATGTGTGGGACGAAAAAAAATCGTATATCAAGGACATTCCCGAATTCTGGCTCAGGAACTTTAAAATTGCCCTGAGCTTCGCATCTTTCCTTTTCATTTTCTCTCTAGAAATCTTTTCCACCGGGACGTACAACGGAGTTTTCTACTCCGGCACCGGCCTCCCCGCATACATCATCGCGCTAGGCTACCTAGTCGCATCTACTTTGTACATCATCAACGCGTTTTACCCCATAATCAAGAAACTCCGCCCCAAGTTCGGCATAACCCTGCTCGCATTCGCAGCTGCTCTAGAACTAATTATCAGCAATATTTTCGGATAATCAAAAATTGTATATTAATCACCAATGATTCACCAAGTTGACAAACCCGTGCACCGCACCCAGCTACGCCGTACATTGGGTAAAGAATTTTATATCGCCAAGCGCCGGCTCACCTGGTTCTTTTCCAAAACTCGGTTTGCCAAAGTAGACCATTCCGTCAATTTTTCAAACGTCTGGATAGACCACAGGTCCATTCTTTTGCGCAAGTTGAAAGACGTGGATATGTACCTTCAATACAACAAGATTACCAACTTGAAGCTCGCTGTCGCCAAACTGGATGGCGTAGTAATCAAGCCCGGTGAAACTTTTTCTATCTGGCGCCTAGTGGGCAGGCCCAGCAAAAAGAAGGGCTATAAAGAAGGCATGATGATTCACAACGGAAAAGTTGGCTCGGGTATAGGCGGCGGATTGTGCCAACTCGGGAACTTGCTCTATTGGATGGCTCTACACACGGATCTCACGATCAAGGAACGCTGGCGCCATAGTTTTGACGTTTTCCCCGACGCCGGGCGAACAATTCCCTTTGCATGCGGGGCCACGCTGTCGTACAATTACATAGACCTTCAACTGCAAAACAACACGAATCATGCGTTCCAAATAAAACTCTGGGTTGATGACGAATATTTGAATGGGCGTATATCATCTGATATCCCCCTCTACTCAAAATACGAGGTCTACGAAACCGACCTTCGTTTTGAACTCCAGTGGTGGGGCGGTTATACACGGCACAATTGCATTTGGAAGCGCGTTACCAACACGCATACAGGCGAAGAAACAACGGAATTGATTACCGAGAACAATGCGATTATGATGTACAATCCGATGCTGGAACGATAAAAATCAGTCTTCAGTTTTTCCCAAAAATACAAGAAGGGTTACACCCCTAAAGTCCCGCATACATCATCGCATTTGGCTACCTGGTCGCATCTACTTTGTACATCATCAACGCGTTTCGCCCCATAATCAAGAAACTCCAGCCCAAGTGCGGCATAATCCTGCTCGCCTTCGCCGCAATCCTCGAAGCATGCGTCAAGAACTGCTTTTCGTAAAGACATAGACGGGGCCTCCCAAACCATAAAAACCTTTATCAATCCAATTCTCGAATTTTCACCTTCACTGCATCTAGGGAATCTCTCATTTCCCTAATCTTTATTTTTTCTTCCTCGAATTTTTCTTCATTATATACCCCCTGCAGTTTATCTTCGTTCATTTGCCATTTCAGCTCTTCCTTTCGCATTTGTATTTCCAGCTTTAACTCCCTACGCTTTTTCAGGGCAGCCTTCAATTCCCGTCGCCTTTGTTTTTCTTCTTCTGTTTTTTCTTTCACAACATAGAATTGATAATTCAGCGTAAAATAGAACCGGTTATTCGGATTTCTAATTTCTCGGCCATATCGAAATTCCAAGGAGAAATTCATAAACGTCATGTAGGCGCCCACACCAAATTCATTATAATAGGCGGACGAAGCTCCATACAAATTAGGGTCACTCACATCAAGCGCATTACGAGAAAAATGTTCGCTAAGGCCAATTCTAAAATTGTCGCTTATGGGAAAATTCTCGATTAGCATTACGCCACCAGTAAACGGACTATCTTTAGATGAATTAGGCAAAGTAGCACCAACCCAACCTTGGAATCCTACATATCTATAAGCGAGTCCCCAAACTCCTCTAGGGATGATATTTTCAAACGATGCCCCTATCATCGCAAAGTTGAAAAACCTACACAATATCGAGAAATCCAGGTTCCAATATCCCTCGTTATAAAAAGAATCTTCGACCCTTCTTTTTTCAAGATTATCTCCTGCTCTTGCCGTGGCCCCAATAGCAAGGGCACCACCGTTTCTTTCCATATTCATAAACTGCGCGGCAGACGGAGGATGGCTAGAACACCCCGCCAAGAGCAGGGCACACACTGTCAACACAATCCACAAAATTCCGCGAGCCATTATCTACAAATTCCCCCTAAAAAGCACTATCTTTTTTTCAATTCCCGAACTTTCATTTTCTGCTGATCCACAGCATCTATCAATTCCCGAAACCGCCGTGTCTCTTCTTCAATTTCTTCATCGGAAACATTCTCCCCTCTATTCTTCGCTTGAATGAGCCACTTCAGTCTTTTCTTTTGCTCAACCATTTCTACATACAACGCCACATACTGTTTATAAGCTTTCTTATATTCTGCAGTTTTTTCCTTCAAACCGAACAAGTAATTCAGCATAAAATTAAACCGATTGTTGGAGGTCCCTATTTCCCGCCCATAGCGGAATTCTAGCGAAGCACCCCAGAAGGAAACATAAGCACCGACACCATATTCCCCAAAAGCATCCGCAGACCAAAAACTAAGACCACCCAAATTTTCATCGACCTTATAGACATTACGCGAAATATGTTCACTGATACCCACACTAAGCTTTTCTGTTATCGGGAAATTTTCAATCAGCATCAAGCCTCCATAAAGTGGCATTTCATCATTCACAGCTCCTATTGCAAGCCAAGTCCATCCCTGCAACCCAATATACTGACTGATATATCCTGCGTGCAAACTGGGGGTGATATTTTCAAGAGATAATCCAAACACCACATTGTACATCTGAGTCAAAAATGTAAAATCGAGGTCCCATGTTTCTTCAACGCAATTATAATCATCATATTTATAACCGCAATCCCCACCATATAAATCTCCAGCCCGCAGCGTTCCTCCAGAACCAAAGCCAAAAAGCTTTTTGTTCATATTCATAAACTGCGCGGCAGAAGGCGGGTGGTTCGAACACCCCGCATACAGCAACATCGCAACAGCCAACAACAGAATCCTACGCATTTTACCCCAGAATATCTTCCTTGAGCAAAGATAACAACATTAAAGTCCTCATTTTACTTCTAAAAAGTGTGTCTAGGCACAGATTTTAGAAACATATTCAAAGAAAAAACAGCCCAAAAGGTGGTACAATACCACCTTTTATTAAAGCTCGAGAAATACAATTACCTTTAATTTTATGGATATAATCCATATTTTTATAGGTAAATATTGATTTTACCTATAATTTTATGTATATTATCCATAAAAATGGAGACTACATGCTGCACCGTTTCATCCAAAACCGACTCGAAAACGTATTCAAGTACTTTCCTTGCGTACTGCTAACAGGCGCAAGGCAAGTCGGCAAGACGACCCTTATCAAGGAACTCGTCCCAAGCGAGTCCATGGTCACGTTCGACCCCGTGGAAGACATCCGCGGGGCAAAAGCCGACCCGGATCTATTCTTGCGGCAGATGCCCATTCCCGGATTTCTGGACGAAGTGCAATATGTTCCACAAGTGCTCGCCTCCCTCAAGCGATTTGTCGATACAAGCGATTCCCGCAAATCCATGTTCTACCTGAGCGGTTCGCAAAACCTGAATGTTCTCCGCGGCGCAGCTGAATCCATGGCGGGGCGAGTCGCCGTTCTCGACCTCTACCCGCTTTGCTATAAAGAATTGTTCCAAAAACAGGAACGCGGCGTATTGGAAGCATGGTTGCAAGATGGGGCAGACAATTTTTCCAACTTTGGTGACGGATCAGTCCCTGCGTTAGCGAAACTTCTTTGGCGAGGCGGAATGCCAGGCATCCTTGACATGCCCGACTCGCTCATCCCCGATTATTTCACGGGCTACATGCGCACCTATATCGAGCGCGACGTCCGTACCATAGCCGAAATTTCAAATCTGACCTTGTTCTCCCGATTCGTACGGCTGCTTTCGGCACTTTCGGCACAGGAGGTAAACGAAAGCGAACTGGGGCGCGACCTCGGAATCGACAGGACGACTGCTCTCCGCTGGAAAAACATCTGCGAAGCGACATACCAGTGGGTTTCTATACCGCCCTTCAACAGGAACCCCATCAAGAAAATTTCGGGCAAAAGCAAGGGTTACTTTGTGGATACGGGTTTCCTTTGCCAGCTGCAAGGAATCTACTCACCTGAAGTTCTAATGTCTCACCCGTTGTACGGCCATATCTTTGAAAGCTTTGTCGTGATGGAAGTCATCAAGCGTATCAACGCCTGGAGCGCAAGGCCAATGCTATACCATTACAGGACCTACGCAGGAGCCGAAGTCGATTTGATTTTAGAATACAACGGGAAACTATTCCCCCTAGAAATTAAACTGGATTCACACCCAGCCAAGAAAGATGCAAAAGGTTTCGCATCCTTCAAGGACTCTTTCCCTAAAGAGAACATCGCCATGGGAATAGTCGCCTGCAACACTCCTGTTCCATACAAGTTATCAGAAAACGTGTGGGCAGTCCCCTGGTGGGAACTTTAAATCAAGCGAATCACAAATACAGCCCAAAACGGACATCGCACTTGAAGCCCGCGAAGTCCGCATAGTTCATCCATACGGCGCAACCGACGCTCACCCCGTTGATAAGCACGTCCTCGTCTTCGACGATGTTCCTGCGGTCCTGCAGGGTATGCTCGTAACGGACGCCCAGCGAGTAGTGGAACAACGGTTCAACATAATCGTCGCTATCGAACGGTTCATAAGACGTGACGCCAATGCCAACTTCGGGCGCGATTTTCCAGATGCCGTTCATGTCGATAGGCGGTCTGTAAAAAATGTTTCCATCGACAAATGCCATCGATAAATTAGTGCCGCCACCAAGCGACATAAAAAGCTCTCCAAACCGGGAAACTACTCCCCAAACAAGTTCCGCACCTCCCGCCACATCTTTTTCTTCAGCAAAGAAAGGCATGGTCAACGCAATTCCCAAGTAGCCCGTCTTGTAATTTCGATTCTTTTCGCGCCATTTTTTCTGGTTTTCTTTAGCCCGTCGAGCGTTCTCCTCATTTTCGCGCTTGTGATATTCACCTTGGCGCTTTTTGCATTCATAATCGTCTTCGTTACACGAGGTCGCCCAATCGACAACGCCCCAAATCACCTCCAGTACGGAAGGCTTATCATCACTGTTCGAATTCGAGGAACCCGCCCACGCCGGGAAAACCTGCATGCACACGCATACCAGAATCATCCGCAAATTTTGCTTCGGCGAGAACATATCCAACCCCTAGATTTTACTCTAATGCGACTTCTCCATATCCATGAAGATATATTATTGCGCTTGAATATGAGCGTTGGTTATCTGCGAATTCCGCGCGTTCGTCGGGATTATTTATTGCAAGAAGATGCCAATGGACCCTATCGCATCGGCTTCGCCTCGCTCCAGGGTGACTGCGTGTTTATTTCTTCTTTGCGGCGGGCAGCTCGGAGAGCATCGCGTCGAGCAGGCGCAAAAGCAGGCCGCTGTCTTCAATCTGCTCATTGGTCACGCGGAGCATGGGCTTGGCACCTTCGTAGGGCAACTGCTTCTTTGCGCCCGGCAACATCGCCAAGGCCGCGGCCACGGGTTTTACCAGCAGGCGGTCGTCGTAAATCCCGCCGAAGATTTTCCCGTCGGCATACAGGATGTACTCGCCCATCATCTTGCGGGTGGTCACCCGCAGCTCACCCTTGAACTGCTGCAAAACGTGGTCGCGGAACTTTTCAGAACTCGGCATATACACCCCTTAGCGATTTCCCATAATATAAAAAAGATGGTATCCCGTATTCACTTTTTACAAAAAGCAACAGGGCGTTTCTTGACTTCGCATAGGCGCATAGGTATATTTGCGGCATAAACAAAAAGGAGACCCCATGCAAGTCCAAGATGTCCTCAAGAGCCTTAGAGAAAAGCACAACCTGACCCAGGAACAGTTCGCAGAACGCGTCAACGTGACGCGCCAGGCCGTGAGCCGCTGGGAAACCGGCGAGACCCAGCCCAACACCGAGATGCTCAAGGTGCTCTCGCGAGAATTCAACGTTTCCATCAACACGCTGCTGGGCGCCCCGAGGCAACTTTTCTGCCAGTGCTGCGGCATGCCCCTCGGCGACGACGCCATGATTAGCCGCGAACTCGACGGCAACTTCAACGAAGATTACTGCAAATGGTGTTACACCGAAGGCAAGTTCACCTACAGCAACAAGGACACCCTGCTAGATTTTCTGCTTTCGCACATGCCGAACCCCGAAAACACCCCCGACGCAGAAAGGCGCAAGTTTTTCGACTCGCACCTTTCTCAGTTGAAGCATTGGAAGGCTTAGCAGATAAAGGAATCAAAGTTCCTTTTCCATATACACGCATTCGAACGTGTCATGATGGGCTTTACCGCTTTCGTTGAAGCGGTAGCCCATTTTTTCATAGAAGTCCGCGACGTTCACGCGGCTCGAAATCTCGACCTTCTTGAAGCCGGCCTCGCGCATCCACTTTTCGGCTTCGGCAACAACGGCCCGGCCCAAATGCCGCCCGCGGTATTCCGGCAACACCACGACGCGCCCGATTTCGGCGACGCCTTCGCGAACTTCGAACCAGCGGCACGTGGCCACCGGGTAGATGTCGTCTAGCGCAAGGATGTAATGGCATTTTTCACCGTCATGCGAGTCGATTTCGGCCTCGAGCGGAATCTGGTGTTTGCGCATCATCGCGGCGATACGCACGTAGTAGGCGCCAGCGCGTTCACATTCCTTTGCAACCCGGATGATTTCCATCTGCGTTCCAGCCACTATTCGTCTTCGGAAATCCCCATGAGCTTCATGGCGCCTTTCCAGGTCTCCTTGTTCTCGAAGCCGTCACGCTTACCGCCGCCGTAGCGGGCATGCGCGAATTCTTCCACAAGCGATTCCCAGCCTTCGAGCTTGCCATCCTTTACCATAGCCTCCAGGTTGACCGCGGAGGCGGCGGAATTTCCTTCACCGGAGCCCCCGCCCGCAATCCCGAACTTTTCCGCGACATATTCCTTGCAGATGGTTTCCAGTTCCAGGAGCCATTCGCGGCTGTCGGCGGTATTCACGCGCTGCTTCAGCACCAGCATCCTTGTGCGTAGGGCGTCCTGTGCGGCGTTTTTCGCCGCCACGGCGGCACGCCTTGCTGCCCGCCGTTTCGCGCGCCACAGACCTGCGAACAGCACGCAAATGGCCACGATTGCCCCTACCGCAATCGGCAGCGGGTTAAACGGTTCGTTCACGCGCACATCCACGCTCTCGCTGCGCAAATCGATGGGGCGGCCCACCTGCGTGGGAATTTCGAAGCGCATCGCGGGAATATGCAGGTCGCCCGTATCCTGCGCCGCAATCTTGTAGGTGAAAGTAATCGAGGCGACTTCCTTGCCGTCTTTCACGGAGCGCGCCGATTCCTGCGACACACCCACCTGAGTAAGCCCCTTCGCGTTCGCGGAGCCCGTAGGCAC
Organism: Fibrobacter succinogenes; assembly: GCA_902762305.1. GTDB lineage: Bacteria > Fibrobacterota > Fibrobacteria > Fibrobacterales > Fibrobacteraceae > Fibrobacter > Fibrobacter succinogenes_I. The sequence continues at coordinate 11,711 of CACWNW010000012.1, forward strand.
CACCAGAAGCGCGCTGCCCTGTACGCTCCAGCTGACAGTCACGGGGAATTCAAAGGTATCGCCCACCGTAACCGCATGCATCCCGCCTTCGGGCCCGGCCGTAATCGAAATACCGAGCTGTACGGGAGTGGGCATGCTTATCGTCGAATCCGGAGCGGAGTCCGGCATGGCACTCGCGGCAGAATCCTGTACGCCGGCCACTGCAGTATCCTGCGCCACATCCATATTCAAAGAATCATTTTCCATACCAGCAAATCTACAAAAAAAGCCTGCGCGAGATTACTCTGCATGAAATCTCAATGGATGCACTTGCCTTGCGAAGCAAGGCTGCGGCATGACGGCGGGCGTGGCACGACAATACAAAAACACCCCGCGAGGTTGCGGGGCGTTAAATGCCTTTGGATGCACCTGCCTTGCGGGGCAAGGCTTCGACATAATGCCAAGCGTTACAGCGGCAGCAGCGCCGGCTTCACGTACAAGCCGTTCAGGAGTTCGCTGTACAACGTCATGAGGATATGCGGGAAGTAGCTGAACCCGCTCATCGCCTTGGTATTGAACGAAGCCGTGCACTCGTCAAGCCAAGTCTGGTTCCCGCCCATGCCCGTGAGGCACCATGCACCGAGCCAGTTCGGCATCAGCGACTTCGTAGAACCGTCAGCCTTGCCCGCGACAGCGGAATACATCACCTTGCCGCTCGTTTCCAGGTTGGCAGCGCTACCCTGGGACCTTGTCGAAATGAAGCTGTTCAAAGTGCCAAGAACCTGCTGTGCACGCACATCCTGAGTCCAGAAGTAGTCCCAGGCAATGCGCCACGGGATACGCACGGATTCGTGGAAGAACTGCCAGTAGGTGCTGGTGGCACTCCCGTTCTTCGGGTCGATTGCCACACCGTTGATATCGGTCCAGTCCGGGAACACACCCGTGCCGGCCGCCTGCACATTGAGCATGTAGGTGTACATCGTGTTGAGCACGCTAGTCCAGTTGTGCGCACCGTCCACAAGCGCAAACAGCTTGATGGCGATCGGAGAGAAGTAGCTCAGGTTGTAGGCGCTGGTTTCCTTCTTCCATACCGGCATGTTGCCTGCGTAAATCATGCCCGACGGGCTGATTTCGTTGTCCCAGATGGCGTTGACAATCAGGAGGGCGTCGTTCAGGTATGCGATATCGCCAGTGGAATAGTAGGCAAGAATCAGAGCAGTCGCGATATCCAGGTCGGCGTCAGTCGCCGAAGAGGAGTTGGCCGTAGCGACGAGGGATTCGTACGAGAACGTTCCCACCTTCCAAGGCATCAGGTTGGAGCCCTGATATTCACGGTAACCCCTGTTGTAGTACCACAGGGAATTGAAGGCCTGCATGTCGCCTGCAAAAAGCGTTATCAGCATGCCGTAGCCGATTGCTTCCGATACGGTGCATCCGCGCTTCTTGTAGCTATCGTTGCTCTCGTCAATGACACAGTAGGCGTCATTCTGCGTATCCCAAACAATGCGGGCCGGAATCATGCCAGCCGCAACGTAGTTGCCAAACACCAGAGTCCAGTCCTGGGCCAGCACCGGATAAAGAGCGGCTTCTTCCAGGTAGGTCTTGTAGTACGTAGCCTTCCACGTTCCGTACAAGCCCAAAGCCACGTCCATATTCTTAACAGTAGGCAAGATGCCGTAGGGGGACTGGGCGACACCGCCATTATTGACGGCAGAAGACGAAAGCGGGACCACCGCACTGCTCGTCGGAGGCGTCACCAGTTCCGAGGAGACAGGCCCTTCCTCGTCGCAAGCAGAAACCAACATGGCAGCGCCGATTGCCAGCGCCCAGAATAACAATTTTTTCTTCATTTAAAAAACCTCGTCTATTTGTCCCATAATATACTTTTCTATTCGTATTTCATCTACAAAATAAACAAAAAAAAAGCCGCGAGCACACGATCCCCAGCCGGCATGTGAATAAAATCACCCGATTGTTCTATAAGGCATTACAATCAGGCGCCCACTGGGACATATCGGGACAAAAAAAACACCCCGACCCGAAGGCCAGGGTGCCGAATTTTCACCGTCAGCAGATTATTCGAGGCTAATCTTCTGAGCGAATTTCACGCTCTTGCCAACAACGCGGACCATGTAGACACCGGCGTTGAGGTTGGAGAGATCCATGCTGGAGCCCGCAGTAGCGGACTTCACGACCTGGCCGCGGAGATTGAGCACCTGGACCTTGCCGTCAGTAATACCCTGGAGCGAAAGCGTGCGGCCAGCGAGAATCGCCTTGGAATCCGTCGGGAGGCTTACCGGCTTCACAGCCATGAGATCGGACGACGCGGGCTTATAGAAGGCAGCAGCAGAACCATGAATCGACCTGATCTTGGTTATACGGAAATCGCCAACAGTGCCTGCACGGCCTTCGAACTTGAACTTGACCGCAGCAATATGCTTAAGGGCAGAAGTCTTATTAACCGAGAAGCCCCAACCAGTAGAACGCTTGAACTTCGACCACGGGAGTACCAACTGGCGGACATGGTTACGGGACTTGGGTGCAGACGCCGCGTAAGTACCGTAGTAAGAATCTTTCTTGTTGCCGTCGGTTACGAGTTCTACAGAGAAATCAATAGTGGATTCGTATTCGATTACGAGGCCGCCCCAAGAAGAGACATCCACGCCTTCCTGTTCTTCACTCCAGACGTTGAAGCCGAGACTTGCATACGGATGACGAGCACCCTTATTCAACTTTACACGGCCCTTGACGCCATCATAAGCCTCGACGAGCGGACCAAAGAAGTTTCCGTACACGTTTTCATGGACATTAGCCGGCCATACAAACTTGGAATGGCCATGTTCGCCTTCATCGGTTTCTTCGAACCAGTAACCGGAAGTCAAGTCATCCGAGCCCGTATTGACCCTGCCCTCATCATCTTTTGCACCATCCCAGAAAAGCGAGTTGGAAACAAAATCCTTTACAATCGGAGTAGGCGGAACAACCGTGCCAGAGCCCTTCGTAATCGACCTAATCTTGGTTATACGGAAATCAATGTTCGTACCGGCGGTACCTTCAAATTTAATGCGGATAGCGGCAACATGACCGATAGTGGCTCCTATGGCATAAGAGTTACCCCAACCACTCTGCCTGAATACCGACCAGGGGGCTACAAATTCACAAGTAGAACTGCACTTGGGAACAGCCACCTTGTAATTGTCGTATCCATAGTACTTTTCGTCATCAGTTACGATTTCCAGAACAAAGCTACCCGTAGACTCATAAGTCAACACAAGGCCGCCCCAAGAAGACACATTTACGGCATCCTGGTCTTCGTTCCAGATGTTGAAGCCGAGACCGACATACGGATATTCGTATCCATCGCCAAGCGATGCACGAGCCTTGATGCCACCATACTGCTCAACAAGCGGGCCGTAGAAGTTGCCGTATTCATTTTCTTCGACATCCGACGGGTATATGAATTTGGATGTGCCAGCATCATTTTCATCGGTATACTCGTACCAGTAACCGGCAGTCAAATCATCCGACCCCGTTTCGACACGGCCTTCCGTATCCACGGAACCATCCCAGTAGAGCGTATCGGAAGTAAACCTGGATATAGGCGAAATGACAGGAGGAATGACTGTCGTATCGGGCGGCGGAACGACCGTTGTATCAGGCGGCACTATAATCGTGGTATCGGGCCTCGGTGTACTCACTGTATCGGGAGAACCCTCGATAGACCTGATGCTGGTAATACGGAAATTACCGCTCGTACCTGCGGTGCCTTGGAACTTCAATTTAATAGCGTTAGCATGAGCAAGGACATAATTCAAGTCGGCCGTTCTACCCCAGCCACCCTGCCTGAATTTCGACCAAGGAAGCACAATTTGATTACCGGAAGGAGCCTTGGTCACGCTCGCCCAGTAATTATCGTATTCTGTCACGTTGCGTTCGTCTTCGACACCGATTTCGGCAACGAAACCGAGAGTGGATTCATACCCGATTATGATGCCACCCCAAGAAGAGATATCGGCTCCGTCCTGTTCTGCGTTCCAGACGTTGAAGCCGACACCGGCATACGGATATTCGTACCCATCACCAAGCATTACGTGAGCCTTGATTCCACCATAAGCTTCGACAAGCGGCCCGAAGAAATTGCCGTATTCATTTTCTTCGATTTCGGACGGATATGTGAATCTGGATGTTCCCGCATCATTTTCATCGGTAAACTCGTACCAGTAACCAGCCATATCATCGTTTGAACCCGTTTCGACACGGCCTTCGGTATCAGTTGTGCCATCCCAATAGAGTGCATTGGAAACATTTCCTGCGGCAATTGCAGCGGTCGCTGCACAGGCTAATACGCCGAGGACATTTCGTTTGTTCATAATGAACCTCCCCTGAAAAAAAAATGTTTAACCCTGAGAAGAATATATATCCATTCGGCCTGACAAGAAATTTTATTTTACATACAAAATCAACACTTCGACTAAAAATCAAGGTGTCAAAATTCCTCACTAGTAGACTACCTGAGGACAATTTTCTTTGTTCGCAAAATCCCGTGAGCCGTAGCACGCACCTTTGCTTCTTCATAAAAAAACACCCCGACCCGAAGGTCAGGGTGCCGAATTTCTACAATCAACAGATTATTACTTGAGGACAATCTTCTGAGCGAAGTTCACGCTCTTGCCAGCGACGCGAACCATGTAGATGCCAGCGTCGAGGCCGGAGAGGTCCATGGTGGAGCTGACAGTGGCAGACTTCACGACCTCACCCTGGAGGTTGATCACTTCGGCCTTGGCAGAAGAGATGCCCTGGATGTAGAGGACGCGGTCAGAGAGCTGAGCCTTGACGGAAGATGCGGCAGCGGCCTTGACCGAAGATGCGGCAGCGGCCTTGACCGAAGAGTCGTAAGAAAAGCCACAACATGACCCACAACCAGTGCATCGGCCCAAAGAACCGATCTGGCAGATGCGGAAGTCACCGGAAGTACCGGCAGTGCCTTCGAACTTCAGCTTGATAGCGGCAGTAGCCTTGAGGACGACATCCTGGTCAACAACGGTACCCCACTTGCCCTGCTTGAACTTGTTCCAAGCGTAGTCAGCAATGGTAGAAGTAGGAGACTTGCCGACAGTAGCCTTGTAGTTATCGTAGGCGGTCACTTCCTTTTCGTTTTCGACACCGAGTTCGATACCGAAACCGATAGTGGATTCGTAAGCCAAGCAGATGCCTTCCCAAGCAGTAATGTCAGCACCTTCCTGCTTGTCGCTCAAGACATTGAAGCCGATGCCGGCATACGGATACTCGTAACCGTCACCGAGAGTGAAGGAACCCTTGATACCAGCGTACGCTTCTATAAGCGGGCCAAAGAAGTTGTTGTAATCGTTGGCTTCGACATCGGCGGGCCAAGTGAACTTGGACGTACCCTGATCGTTTTCATCGGTGTATTCGTACCAGTAGCCAGCAGTTGAATCGGGCGATCCCGTCTCAACCTTACCCTGAGTATCGGTTGCACCTTCCCACAGGAAGTTTTTTTTTACCGTCTCTTGAGCAAAGACGCTTATGGCCGCCAAAGCGAGAGCGGCAACTACAACTCTTTTATTCATAATCGAATTCTCCCCCAAAAAAAGAACCATTCATCGTGAATATACACTCCCCACTTTGCAAAAGCAATACCCTATGCAAAATCCTTTGTTCTTTACAACATAAAAAAAGCACCCTGGCCCGAAGGTCAGGGTGCCGAATTTCTACAATCAGCAGATTATTACTTGAGAACAATCTTCTGAGCGAAGTTCACGCTCTTGCCAGCAACGCGGACCATGTAGATGCCAGCGTCGAGGCTGGAGAGATCCATGGAGGAGCTAACAGTAGCGGACTTCACGACCTGGCCCTGGAGGTTGATCACTTCGGCCTTGGCAGAAGAGAAGCCCTTGAAGGAGAGGACGCGGCCAGAGAGCTGAGCCTTGACGGAGGAAGCAGCAGCGGACTTGACGATAATCTTGCCGCCGCAGCCAGTGCACTTGCCGAGAGAACCGATCTGGCAGATACGGAAGTCACCGGAAGTACCGGCAGAGCCTTCGAACTTCAGCTTGATGGCGGCAGTCTTCTGGAGAACGACTTCCTGGTCAACAGCAGTACCCCAGTTGGCCTGCCTAAACTTGCTCCACGGGAAATCAGTAGCGGTAGGAGTAGCAGCCTTGCCAACAGTAGCCTTGTAGTTATCGTAGGCGGTCACTTCCTTTTCGTTTTCAACACCGAGTTCGATGCCGAAGCCGATATTGGATTCGTAAGCCAAGCAGATACCCTGCCACACAGTAATGTCAGCACCTTCCTGCTTGTCGCTCAAGATGTTGAAGCCGAGGCCGGAATACGGATATTCGTAACCGTCACCGAGGGTGATGGAGCCCTTGATGCCACCGTATGCTTCGGTAAGCGGGCCGAAGAAGTTGCCGTAGGTGTTTTCTTCGACGTCAGCAGGCCAAGTGAAGTGAGACGTACCATCATCGTTTGAGTCAGTGTATTCGTACCAGTAGCCAGCAGTCCTGACAGAGTCGGAACCGGTGTCCACACGGCCTTCGGTATCGGTAGCGCCATCCCAAAGGAATGTATTAGAAACCGAGAGCTGGGCAAAAGCCATGGCGGCGGAGCCAGCAATAGCAGCGAGTGTAATGATCTTGTTCATAGTATCTCTCTCTTTTTAATTGTGAACGCCCCCCAAAAAGGGGACATGGTTTACCGCAAATATATCTTTTTTTTCGGGATAAGCAATAACAAAAAGCAAAAAAAACACTTTTTTCGAAAAACAGTTCAATTCGTCACACATTTGGCCGAATCATGCCTTCACAGCAGAAAAAAGGGACATTCCGTACCGAACCGCCACCGCCGGTCTGTTTTTCATGAGACCTCCGTCACTGTAAAAATATCTTTACCTATAGAATTACGCAAGTATAAATATCTTTTAAATGGGTGGGTGCATACAACCTGTTTCAGGAACATATAACCATATGAAACTACGTCACTTAGCAATAATTGTCGGCATAGCCGTCTTAGCAGGTGCAGCCAACGCCGCACCGGCATTCCCGTTTCCGCAAAACCAGGCCTACCCGCAGGGAAACACGGCAAAATTCGCAACCCCCAGCGCCATCAAGGCTCATTTCGACACCTGGAAAGGGTGCTGGTACAAGGACATGGGCGATGGAACCGCCCGCATCATCAGTCCCAACGACAGTACCGAGATGTCCGTATCCGAAGGTATCGCCTACGGCATGCTCATCATGGTGTACATGTCCGGCTCGCAGGGCGACTACCAGAGCGAATTCAACAAGCTCTGGGCCTTCTGGAAAAAATACGCCATGGGCGGCGGCGCAAGCGGCATGAAATGGCATGTAAACACCAATAACGGCCATGCCGACGACGGCAGCGCCACCGACGCCGAATTCGACGCCGCAGTCGCCCTCGTGATGGCAAGCAAGCAATGGGGCGACGCAAGCTACCTCTCCGACGCGAAAAGCCTCATCAGCTGGATCAAGAGCAACGACATGACCTCCGACGGGAGCGTAAAGCCCGGCAGCAACTGGAACAACTACTTCAACCCGAGCTACGCGGCGGTAGGCGCGTTCCACCTGTTCAAGGAAGTCACGAACGACACCTTCTGGGATACTGCCATCAAGAAGACTCTGAGCGACGTGAGCCAATGCCAGGATTCAAAAACCGGGCTCGTGCCCGACTGGTGCGACTGGAACAGCCACAAGGCCGTACAGGGCAACGCGGCCATCACCAACGGAATCGGCTTTTTCGACGACGCCAGCCGAACCCCGTGGCGCATGGCTTGGGCCTACTACTGGTACGGCGATACCGGCGCAAAGGCAGTAAACGACAAGATTGTCCCCTGGCTCAAGGAAACATCGTACGAGCACGCCACCTATATCTCCGCCGGTTACAAACTCGACGGTACCCCCGTACGCGATTTCGTGACGTCCTCGTTTGTCGGCGGCCTCGGACTCGCCATGGCTTCGGCTTCCGAACCGGGCTACTTCATGGAAACCTTATACGAAACCCTCATCAACACCGAAGGGCGCGTGAAGCCCGATTCCCCGAAGGGAGAAAAGTACTATCCCGCGACCCTCAACATCCTTTACCTGCTCCTGATGACAGGCAACATGCCCAACTTCTACAACATGACCGGCTACACGGCGTTCACGCCCAGCGAAAGCAACAAGAGGCAGGTGACGGCACCGGCAGGCACGTTATTGCCCAATGACCCGTCCACATTCGCCGCCGGATTCTGGAAATGGGGCGCCTACAGCGACAAATTCGGCGTCACCAAGATGCAGCCGGATTCGGGACAATCGGCCATATACCAGACAGCTACCGGCACCAGAATTGCAGCCTCCATGTATATCGCCCCGGAACCCACCTACGACGCGAGCGCCGACCTCAAGTACCCCTTCGCAGGCGTCGCGGTATCGTTCAAGGCAGACGAAAGCAACATCGACATCTCTGACGCGGCAACCATAAAAGTCCGTATCCGCACGCAGGGCGTAATCCGCATGGCCCTCCTCAACCAGGCCACCCTCGACTACGATAACGAGGGCGGAGAACCGGGTTACCTGTTCCACCCCTCCGACGACTTCCAGGACGTGACCGTGAGCCTCGCAGCCGACCAGTACGGCGATTTCACCGAACTTTCAACCCCCAGCTGGGCCTTCGCCTGCAGCAGGGAAGAAGTCCTCAAGGCCGTTCGCGGAATCAAGTTCGAGGCGAAGATGAGCAAGGGGGGCTACGGCTCCTTCGAAATCACAAGCCTCCAGATACTCAACGCCGCCGGAACGACCGTCGCCGCCCTCGAAGGGCTCACCCCCATTCGCGAGACAAAGAGGTTTACGGCACACGGAGACCTGCGCCAGGTCGGCAACATGGTCGAGTTCCAGGGATTCGGCCCAGGAGCCACGGTTTCCGTATTCGACCTGGGCGGAAAACTCGTTCGTAAATTTAATATTACGCACTTTGGAAGCCTTCCCGTAGATCAGCTGGTACCCGGTGCCGGGGTTTATGCGATGAAGGTCACGGAAGGCAGCAAAACACAATTGCTACGGATACGGAAGTAAACAATGAAATTATATTTTACACTCTGGATGGGTGTACATAATTTATCTTTGGCGTATAAAGGAGTCTTTTATGACTAGAATCAGCAAAACGATAAAAGCATTGGCAGCAAGCGCACTCCTCCTCAGTGCGGTAGAAGCCAATGCCGCCGCATCAACGGCCAAGCCCCTCCGCATAGGTCCGGTGCAAGTTCATGGCGCCCTCGGTACTAATGGCAACAAAATCGTGGGTCAGAAAAGTGGCAAGGAAGTCATGATCCGCGGTATGAGCATGTTTTGGTCCGATGCAACCGGTATCCAGTACTACAACAAGGAAGTCATCAAGTGGGCCGTCGATAATCTGAAAATGGACGTGTTCCGCTACGCCATGGGCATCAACTACTACGATAGCGATGGCGGTTCAAGCAATAAACTCGACGAAAGCTACTCCTACAAAGGCAACCCCGACATGCAGGAAGGCAAAGTCGACCAGATGGTCGAGGCTGCCATCGAAAACGACATCTATATCATCATCGACTGGCACAGCCACCGCGCTTACGACAATAGCGAAAAATCCCAGGCAAAGTCCTTCTTCTCCAAAATGGCAACAAAGTACAAGAACGTCCCGAACATCATTTGGGAAGTGTTCAACGAACCTGCCGGCAGCTTCAATGACTGGGGTCAAATCAAGGGCTACGCCAATGACGTTATCGGCGGCATCCGCAATGCGGGAAACGACAACCTCGCCCTCGTGGGTACGCCTAACTGGTCCCAGATGGGTCAGTGCGGCGGAGTGAACGGCAAGAACATCGGCTACGTATTCCACTTCTATGCAGGCACGCACTCCGTAGGCCAGTACGGTGGAGCCGTGACAAGCTGCAAGAACGGCGGTAACGCCGTGTTCATTACCGAATGGGGTACTACTACCGCCGACGGTAAGAGCGACGCCAACACGAGCGCCTCTTCCAGCTGGACCGACTTCATGGAGCAGAACAAGATAAGCAACTGCAACTGGAGCCTCCGCCAAAAGGTGACCAAGATCGGCAACGCTTCAGACGAAGGATCCGCCATGTTCGCAGGCGACAAGGCACTCACCAAGCAATCAGAACTCGCAAGCGCAAGCTACACCAACTCGGGAAACTTCGTAAAGAAATACCTCACCAGCCACGCCACCGACTGGACTAAAGAATATTCTTCGACCCTGAAAAGCGGGAACTGTTCCTTCTCGGTAGCCACCGTCAAGGAAACTGCCGGCAGCGTGGCAAGTTCCTTCAAGTCCGGCTGCACCTACACCTCCAGCGACGAAACCATCGTTACATCGGCCGGAGCAGTCAAGGGACCCGGTTTTGTCATCATGACCGGCAACGACGGCTCGCAGTCCATCATTACCGTGACGGCCGAACCTAGACAGTCCATCAGCGGCTTTGTGGATTTCAACTGCTTTACGTCGGGTTCCTGCACCAAGAGCAAGAGGATTATGGACCTGGATGGTGACGGCAAGAACGAAGTGATTGTCAGCGCAACCCCACAGACGGACCAGGGCGCCACAGCATCGTTCACGTCCCTCAACCCCGAAGTCGTCAAAATCAAGAAGGCCACTTGCTCCAACAAGTCCGGTTGCTTCGGCAAGACTGAAGGAGCAAGCGTGTACATGTACGAATTCTCCGGAAAACTCGGTAGTGCGAAAATCGTGGCAACGGCCCCGGCTACGACCGGATACATCGCCATGAGCGACACGATCACGGTCACGTACTCCAAGATGGGCGACAAGATCGGAGACAACTTCAAGTCAATGACCATTGAAAAGGGTGCTGTCGTCCCGGCATTCTTCGCCACCGAGACATTCTACGGGAAGGTCGCGGTTTCGTACACCTTCGACGGTCAGGAAGCCTCTATCTATGTCGTCAACAGCGACGGGTACCTCATTGCAGCCGACATGGATGCCACCGTGGTTATCAGGGCTACGGCCCCCGAAACCACAGAACGAGCCGCAATCGACTCTACTGTAACCATCATCGTGGGTGCCGGCAGTCCGGATGCGATTATCGCCAAGAAGCCGCAGACTGCATTCAAGGCAAAGTTCTATAACGAGGGCCTGATGTTGACCTCCCCGAAGGCAGGCCTTGCCACCGTCGAAATCTTCACGGCACTCGGCCATGTGGAACAGAGCCAGAAGGTAATGCTCGGTGCAGGAACCAACTGGATTCCGGTCGCAGGCGTTAGCGCAGGCAAATACTTCGTCCGCATCAAGCAAGGAAGCAGCTTCAGCAGCTACACCTGGGAAAAGAAGTAACCGCGAACAACCAGATTGAATTTAGGCCCCGGCATTTGCCGGGGCTTTTTCGTATCTGCGCGAGGGAGTGCCACGGCAGTCTACGAGACACTGTCATGGCAGGGCAAGCCTGCCTAAGCGACAGCCGAAGGAAGCCTCCATCTCCAAATTGAAAAAGAGCCCGGAAGGACGCCCTTATTGAAAAGTACAACCCACTTTCAGCCCCAACGATGGCAACCCGTTGCCAAGGAACAAAACCGCTAAACAGTAAAATGCAGAAGATGGCGGGTCAAGCCAACCTGACGTTCGCGTATAGGATGCAGTGGACACTCTTGCCCCAAGCGGCGGCGGTGTGACGTTCACGTACAGGATGCAGTGGACACCCCAAGGGGGCGGCGGTGTGACGTTCGGGAACAGGAATACACAAAAAGGAAAGCGTCCGGATGTCCGGACGCTTTCCAAAACGTTCACCTAGCGAGGATTACTTCTTCGCAGACTTGTAGCTCACGCCGGGGCGGAGTTCCAGGCCAATCGTCACGAGGACAGAGACGATGGGTTCATGGTGGTCCTGCGACACGTCGTAGACCGCCACGCCGGCATAGCCCTTGTTCTTCACGTTCACGGCGACAGCCTTCACGGAAGGAATGCCCATGAACACGATGGCTTCTTCCTTGCTCACAGCGATTTCGGACTGGGAGTCGGAATCGAAAGTAACCTTGTAGTCGGGCGTATCGAACTTGCTCATGAGTTCCTTATACGGCAGGTAACCTTCGTTACCGCTACCCGTTCCCTGGTGCGAAGAACCAAAGCCCGTAGCGCCCAGGAAGGACTTGCCGTAGAAGTAGACCACCGGCACAAGGAGGCTCTTCTGGATGCCTGCATCCGCAGCCTTCTCGAGCGTTTCGGCAATAATCTTGCCACCCTGGTTCGGGACGAGCGTAGAATTATCTTCGTTCATCTGGTCGGGAATGAACACGTTGATGTAAGAGAGCTTGTTCATCACCTCGGCGGTGTACGGTTCCATCGCGGCCAGCGGATACATGGTAGATGCCACGATGATACCGGAGAAGGCATCGACGAGGGCGTTCATCATCTTCGCATAGTCGGCGGCATCGTCGGCAGTGATGTTCTGCCAGTCGAGTTCCACGCCGTTCGCCTTATGTTCGCCAACCCAAGTCTTGAGGTTGTTGACAAAAGCAGCAAGAGCTTCGTCGGAACCGGCAATCGCCTTCAGGTTGCCTTCGGCTTCCACGCCACCAACAGAAACAACAAGCTTCACATTGTTGGCTGCGCACATGTTCGCGAGCGAGTCGTAGTTCGGGGCGTCGTTTTCATCGGGGAAAGCGAGCGAGCCGTCTTCGGCAGGCATGAGCGAAGAATAGTGGATATGGGTAACCGTATTGTAGCGGATATCCTTCGGGTAGAACTGGGAATACTGGCTCCAGTAGGGGAAATAGCCAATCACCTTGTCGGCCGCAGCCTGGGACATAGCCACGCAGGCAACCGCAATTGTCGTTACAAAAAGTTTGAGTTTCATAGTAATCCCACCTTTTATTCAGTAACAGAACTTGAACTTTCCGCAACGGGTTCCGTTGCAGAACTGGATTCGGGTTCGGTGCTTTCACCTTCGCTGGACTCGGGTTCAGCCACCTCGGAGGAACTGGAATCGCCTTCGACAGCCTCAGAAGAACTGGAGTCGCCTTCGGTCACAGTTTCAGAAGATTCAGGAGCGGCCTCGGAACTGGAACTTTCCGGAATGATGACAGGGCATTCATCCAAGACCTTGTCGCAGTCGAAACAGTAGGTCACACCATCGAGAGCACAGTACTTATGGTTGCTATACCCCACTTTTGCACTCTCGCTGGCCTGGCATTCGCCCTTCTTCACGAGTTTCGCCAAGTCACCTTCGCCACACATGCGGTAAGGGCGACCTTCGATCTTGCCATAGGCGATATATTGCATTTCGAACACAGCCGAGTCAAGCGTAAGGGTATCGAACACCACATACTCGCTATCGACTCCATTAATATTGAATGACTGGAGGTAAGCCGTGTAATTATCATTCATCTTAAAGTCAAAATTGGCTTCGGTGAATCCGGCATGCTCGAGCGCAATCTTCTTCAAGGTCGCAGAATCGCTCATGAACGATTCCAGGTCGGAAGGCTTGCCCGATTTAGCGTTCATAATTGCGACCTGATCCCTAATCTGAAGAGCTCGGAGATCGGGGTTTACACGAACAAATTCAGAAGTATTCCAGTCTGACGGGAAGTTTTCGGCTTCCGGATTACTGACTTCCAAGGAGGAACATGCCAGGAGCGCAATGGTCACGCCGGCAGCAAGAAGAGAAATCTTAAAATTCTTCATTTTTCGACCTCACTAGAAATTAACCGTCACATCGGCGGAGATAATGTTCTTGTCGACAGAAAGTTCTTTGTCTGCCACAGCACCGGTAGCGGCATCCGCCAACACCTTGTAATCCACGGAGTTCTTCAGGAGACCATAACGGATGGTCACGTAGGACTCGGGAGCAATGCGGAACTTGGGACCAGCAAGGACGAGGACTTCGTCAACCTTCTGGATAAACCCGCTACCCACCGGGAGACCCGCAATGCCTAAGCCAAGGGCATCCCCCTCAAACTTCTTATTCAAGAGTTGAGCTCCGACCTGGAGACCAATCGGGCCCCAAATATCAGCAGTAAGCCCGCCGACAATGCGCTGAGACGAACGCTTCAGGTAGGAATTTTCGGTGGCCTTTTCGTAAGAACCCGAAACTTCGAGCTTACGTTCTATGGAAGGAACAAGGCGGCCAACATTCACGCCAAGGCCCACGCCAATCGTCGTAAACTTGTTGTCGCTCGCTTCGGCTGTGTACTGGGAGAAGCGGACATTCAGCGTGATGGCGTCCATCCAATCCGCATCGAGAGATGCCGCAAAGCCCTTACGGTCAGGTGTTGCCAGGCCAAAAGGCAGAGCGAGGTTCACGGACGGGTCCATCAGAATGAGCGCCTGATTAGCCTCGAGGTTCCTCATGGTATTGGCATCGTAGCCGTTGCGGTAGAAATGGGCAAGCTCGTAGTTGTTGAATAGCCTGTAGAGGTGATCCTTATTTTCGGAAGAACCCGAACGCACTGTATTCGTGCTCGAAGTCATAATTGTCGCGGCCGTCAGCAGGTCCGTGTTGTAGACCATGAAGTAGAGGTTTTCGAGGTTGCCCGAGGCAAAGTTCGAAGCCACAGTCTGGTCGGCATCGCCGTAGAGTGCGTTCGCGTTGAAGATAATCCCGTTGTTCGTGTAATTCGGAGAAGAAGCAAGTTCGGACCAGAACTCCTTGTCGTTCTGCAAGTAGGAAGCATTCAACTTGAAGCTAAAGCCGGAGAACGAGCCTTCCACGTAAGGGTTAACATTGAAAGCGGTTCCCTTGGTATCAAAGAAGTGTTCCGTAAATCTTCCATAAGCCGCATCACCTACCGTTTGCATACTTGTAGCCATATATATGGTACCTTCCAGAGGCCCTGACGCCCCATCCTCCTTGAGAACGTGCTTGACAGGATTTGTGATCTTCATAACATCGGCATCAACATTCCACCATGACATGGCATATTCGCCATTCAAGCCAAAGTGCACCGGCAAGCCGGAGAGCAGCTTCTGCGAATCGAATCCCAACTCGGCAGAAAAGACGCTGTTGTCATCATAAATGATGGTGTCTTTCGAGGGCAAATCGCGAGAACGCGTAGTCTGGCGGCGGTCCAAGGCTCCAACATAGTTCGCGCCAAGATTCACGCCAAAGGTGCTGATTCCGGCACGGAGACCGTAAGCGTAGCGGTCTGCCCAGTCGAAGTCAAAGAACACCTGATCGTTCTTCTTGGCCGTGTTACGCATACGGGCGCCTGTACCCTGCGCATAGATATCGTCGATAACGCCCACGGCACCGCTATGGAACTCGGCATTCAGGCCCTGCATGAGGCGGCGGGATGTCGTGTCGAGATTGCGGTAAGAAAGAGCTTCGACGCGATTCTGGCGGAAAATTTCCGGCTCCTGCAGGATTTCGAACTGCGGGGTATTGATGGTGAGCGGAGAATAGCCGACACGCATATAACCCAAGTTGAAATCGACATGGTTGTTCAAAATCTTGCCATCGTAGCTGAACCAGTGGCCAATAACCGGGTTGTTGTTCTCGTCCACAGCGCTCTGCCAATCCTTATGGAGGCGCACCTGCACATCGAGGCGGGTCTCGGAAGAAGGCTGGGCGAGGAACCTGAGGTTTACATCGGTAAAGGCCTGATTTTCCTGAGTAGCAGATTTATCGGTAAACTGCTCGGAAGACGCCATAGAAGTGAGGGCGCCCGCTTTGGCCGTTCCGCTCAGGCGAAGCCCGAGTATGGCCTTGTTCAAGGAATCCAGTTTCTGCAAGAACGATGTCTGCTTTACGACGACAGCGGAATCTGCTTCGGCGAATGCCGCCGTAGCAGAGAACATGAGCGCGGTCGCAAAAATGAGCGTGGTCTTCTTATTATTCATCATTTTCATCCCCTCCCATTAAAATTCCACGTTAATGGAGGCTTCAACAATAAATTGTGAGAACTTGCTGGTAAACTCGTTTTCCCAAACGTAACTATGCTTTTTAGTTTCTTTATCATAGGTATCACCAGCATAATCCGGCAGGTTCACAGCCTCATCGGCATTCCCAAGTGAGGTATTATAGGTGTTGTTTACCGATATCATACCCATGTTCAAGGAGAGCCAGGAGTGCTTGTCGAGCGAATAGTCGGCACCGACCATCCACTGCATCTGTGTACCCTTGACTAGCGGAGCAATCGGAGCGATAGCGGCATAATCCGTAACGCTCTGCTTCTGCTGGGTGCTGTTCATATGCATGCTCACCATCTGGAAACCAGCGGTAAGGCCGAGGCGCGGCAGGTACTGTACGTAGAACCCGGCATTGAGGAATTCCGTCTTCATTTCGGCCTTGCCGGGAGCCGGGACACCGAGAAGGGCATAAATAGCCGGGTCATATTCCAAGCTACGCTCGGAATGGCGGTAAGAGAGGCTTAATTCGAGCGGTCTAGAGAAACCGAGCACCTTGAACACGTCGGCCTTCAATCCGCCACCGTATTCCATATACGCGACATTCTTAAAGCCATAAAGCGGAGAGGTCTGCGAGAAGGCGCCAAACAGGGCCTGGGCTTCAAACCAATCCCCCATGTTGCCGATTAAAGTCGCGCGACCGCCCGTACGGTTTGCCGTAGCCAAGCCATTCGGAAGAATCATCTGGATTGCAGGATCGGCCATCGCGTTCAAGAGAGCAATCTGCGCCTTGGAATAGACGTTTCCTGTCCAGGAGTTCTTGTTATACGGGGCAATGTTGTAGCTCTGGGACTGTTTATCTGGATTATTGAAAGCCTTGTCATCGGTCCTCATTTCACGCGACACCGGAGCGAACTTCGGAGCGAAATTGTAGAGGGCGTCGAAGGTGGAGTAAAGCGGGGAATTCACGCTATACTTGACAGTCAAACCATCAAAGTCGGAATTCAAGATGCGCTGGGCAAAGAACTTGGGCGACTGAGCAAGGTTGTTGAACCAGAGGCTATCGTTCCTGATTACATCACCAACTATGCGGATGCTCCAATCGGAGGCCTTAAAGCCAGCATTGATGTTCGCGTTGATGGCCAAGCCGTTATCGGATTCGGTCTTCCGTTCCATCTTGAATTCACCCGTAACAGGATCGAGCGCGAAGTATTCGTCCGCAGAGAAAGCACCATCACCATTAACGTCCAGGGGCACAGCATCCTTAGCGTCGGCACTCGGATGAACGGGCTCCGGAGCCCTCTTAACCTGATCCATCGACAAGGCGGCTTCGGCCGTAAAGTCCAAGATGAGGCTCTTGCTGCCTACGATGCCAGCGATATCGCCGCCCAAACGGCCAGCAGAGACAAGAGTCTTCTGCGGGTCGAGTTCGAACGGATTGATATCATCAATCTTGTAAGGGTCAGTTGCATCCAATGTCAATTGACCGCTGGTGTTAGCATGGCGATAGGTGTAAGTGTAACTATCTTCGTTATCGAAGATGTACATCGCTGTCAACCCCACGTAGAGGTTCTTGTCGAGCGGCAACAGTTCGAAGTTTCCTGCCACAAGGAACTTGTCGGTATTAGAAGCCTGCGTCATCCCCGGAAGGGTGTTATCCGAAATAACACCGCCTTCAGAACTGACAGGAAGGATATTGCCTTCGGCACCGGTAAGGTCGAGTGCCTGGGCACGGTTCAGTCTCGCGAAGATACCTTCGGCACGTACTTGCCCGAGAGATTCGCTCAAGTCTGCACGGAACTGCAGGTTCACACCCTGGAGGTTTCTCTGGTTCCCCTCAAGGAGCTGCTGCTTTTCGGCCATGTGACGCTTGCGGGCAAACACCTGGGGTTCATACAAGATGTCGACATCCGGGGCGAACAACGTGAGCGGAGAATACTGCTGACGGAAATCACCCACAGTCCAGTAGAAGTTGTTGCCAATCTGGCCCTCGACATTGATCCAGGGAACTGCGATAAACTTCGCGGCAGAGGCGAAGTAATCCTGCATGCCCGCATAAAGGCGGAGCATGGCGTTTGCTCGGACACTTTCCCACGGGCGGAAACCAAAGTTAAAGTCCGCAGTCACAAACTCAACCCTTTCCACATCGGGCATAGGGACCTGACCGTAGCGGTTTTGAGAAGTACCGAAATCAGATGTCTGCGCGACACCACGAATAGCACCTGTAACTTCGAGGCCACGGTGTGCGTTGGTAGAATCGACCTTGCTCGCTATCTTGTCCTGATTGTCGGCCACAGAAGCTGCAGCGACACCGGCCGTGAGCGCAAGGACACTCAAAGTTCTAGTCATCATTTTTGAAGCACTTTTGTTGAAAATCATACTCTTATCGCGCCTCCATTAGAACCATACTTTAGTTTCGGCGTAGATGTAATGGCCCTGCCAGTCATTGTCAGGCACAGTCTCGTCGGAATGGGTAGCCCACTTGTAGCGGACATGGATACCGGCACGGTCGGCAAAGTTCCAGTCGAAACCGAGGCCGAGTGCCGTTTCAAGATAGTTGATAGGAGTCTTGCGGTAGGACGCCAAGTTCACATTTTTGAAGTAGTCCTTTGTTTTATCCAGGCCATTATCGATGTTGTCGATAATGTAGCCGTATTCCGAGCGGAACGTTTCGAGACCGAGGATACCGACGAGGTGGAAGGTCGGCGTCACCGCGATGGCGGGTTCAAGCTGACCGTAGAAGCTCCACAGAAGCATGTCCTTCTGGGATTCGCTGTAGGCAATCGGAGCGATAGTCTTCGAAACACCGGAAATGGAGGCGTAGCCACTCATCACGATGTTCCTATCGGTACCAAACCAGTGGCCGATATCATAACCACCCGCGAGAGAGAGGTAGCTAGACCACTTGGTGTGGCTCGGAACAACAGAATCCCTAACCTGCTCAGCATTTTCGTAAGCAACGAAGGTTTCCCACATTTCCCAGGTACCGCCACGGAGGCCACCCTGCTGACGGGTCATCTTGATACCCGGGGTGAGCACACCGGCACGTTCCACATAGCCATTGGCATTGGCGTTACCGGAGTCGGCCCAGAAGAGCGGCTTGTGCTTGGTCCAGGAGTTCGTAGATTCCCAGAGGTTACGGCCATTCAGACGGTAATTGAAGAGAAGGACATCATTGCCTTCCTCAACTTGGCTATGCAAGCCGTACTGGATATCGAGGTGACCACGATTGAATTCCGGTTCAATCTTCAGGTTGATACCCGCCATGTTGGGGGTGTAGCGCATGGAACCGGCATTGAGAGAGAACTCATCCTTTCGCCAAGCCAAGAAGCGCGAGGGGTTAGACATGGAGAACGGAGAGTAGAAGTTCTTCTGGAGGAAGATGGCTTCGAGAGTCATCGGCCAGCCTTCGAGGTACTTGCTCTGAGCCTTCACGTACACACCGACCTGCGGGATATTCCATACAGATTCGTAGGAGTTCTTCTGGTATCCGCCATTAGTAGACAAGGCACCCACACCCTTGAAGAACTTGAGGGAATCCGTCATGCTCAAGGCCACATCAGCCATAAGGTAGAATTTCGGAGTAATATTGCCCTTGAAGTCGACAGATGCCACATGCGTATTCATGATGGTCGGGTCGACACTCATCTTCTCGTACTGGCTATAGAATTCGTTTTCATAGATGACAGCCTCGTCAAAGACGACGCTCATATAGTTGATACCGACCGAGAGGTTGTCCGCAATCTTGTTCTTCGCAATGCGGCCATGGTAGACGGCGCCACGGAAATCGTAGTCACCGGACATTTCGAGTTCACCCTGCAGACCACCGTACATGCGCAAGCCATCGCGCGTACCGATGTCCATGTCGGCCGGCTGGGAAATCATCGCCTGTGCGGTAAGGTCGAACGGGAGCTGGTAAACGCTCATGAACACGCCACCGAAGCTTCTGTTGGTCCAGAATGCACGGCCACCTTCCTTAACCGGCTTGAACACTTTTTCCTTGTAGTAAGTGCTCACAGTCTTTTCGTCTTCGAAGGTTTCGTACACCCAACCGAAGCGGGGCATGGTCTCGCGTTCCCACATGGTAAGCGGAGAAGAGTTCGCCCAGATAACACCACCCGCCGTGACATAGGCACCGAACACGCCAGCGCGGATATCGACACCGAAGTTCATCTCTTCGTCAATCGTAGAGGAGTAGTAGTCGGTAGAGTGGTCGAACAGCACGCGTTCGTTAGACGTGGGTACGTTCGTCGGCTGAGAACCGAGATTGTTGGAGAAGAAGCCCGAGAGGTCGAACGGGAACGTGAGGTTCGTCCAGAGGGTCATGTAGGAGTTCGGCATCGCAACGATGTTCGCCTTAAACATAGCGTCGACCGAGGTACGAGCCTTATCGGAAGCAAAGAGTTCGGAAGCTTCCGGATAGCGGAAGTCCTTTACACGGAAGGCCATGAAACCAGAAACCGCGAGAGGAGCGTCATCCTTGCCCATGAGCGTGGATTCCATGTTCTCGGCAAGGTTATCCACATTGCCTTCGGCAATTTCGAGCTGCTTTTCAGCGGAAAGTGTCGCGGGAGCATCGACCACGGCTGCAGGTACAGACGCAGGGGCAGCAGAAGCGAATTCCTTCTTGGGAGCTTCCTCGGGTGCCGGTTCGGCGGCGGCTTCTTCAACCGGAGCGGGTTCTTCGACAGCAGCCTCTTCTACCGGGGCAGCTTCTTCAGCAGGAGCAGATTCTTCTGGGGCAGCGGCTTCCTCTACGGGAGCGGCCTCTTCGGCAGGGGCAGCTTCTTCGGTTGCCGCACTTTCCATTTCACTAGAAGCCTCTTCGGCGGGGGCTACAGTCTCTTCCACCGCTTCGGTCTCGGGAGCGCTGGCATCCAGTGCATCCTCAGATTCCTGAGCAAAAGCGAGGGAAGAGCAAAGCAAAGTCGTAAAGAGTAACGGTAATTTACGCATGAGGACCTCTTAAATTGCGTTGCGGAACGGGTAGTTAGCCGGGCCTTCGTAAGGCTTGCCGTGCTTCTTGATTACGATATCGTCAATCCAGACCTTGAAGGACTCGTTCTCGTCCTTGCGGACTTCGAGACGGAAGCCCTTGAAGTTCGACCAGGCAAACGGGAGCATCACTTCGCGAGTGTTCTTGGCATCCCAGTACACGCCGGTCATGCCGAAAAGCTTGAGGGGAATGCTAAAATGCTTCCATTCCGTGGTAATTTCACCGAGGCTCTTGGAACGGAGTTTGACCTGCAGGGATTCACCATTGCTCTTCACGCCGTCATCGACGAGCACGAACAGGGCGTTTTCGCCACCCTGGGCACCCTTGATCCAGAACTCGAGGACGCCTTCTTCCAGGTACGGGGTCAGGTCCACGGAACCGGCGATACAGATGGCCACACCGGAATAGTCGCTTGCGATAAGCTCGATCTCCATGGAAAGGGCTCCTTCCATAGCGTACTTATCCGTGAGGACCGGTTCGGGGTTTTCGCGCGGATACTGGTAGGTATATCCACCGCCACGGGGAATGGCTTCACGCATAACGACGCTCACCACGTCCTTGTCGGGGCGGAACTGTTTGGCCTCGCGCGTGACGAAGCGGGAATTATCTCTATCCCTGTAATCGCTGAATGAAGCAAAGGAGAAAGACGCAAGAAGAAGCGAGCCCACGGCGCACTTCCAGATGATGGTCTGCAGATGTGATTTCATAAGGTACAAAATCTCCAAATTCGATGGCTTACAATATAACTTGTTTTTTGGACATTGTACTGCATCTTTTCTTGAAAAAACGGATACAAAGGTGAAATCACCGGAAAAAAAGTGTTAAATAACATGTTTTTTTGATTTTTTGCAAATTATCACTCGTTTACTATCGTAACCGAATTATTTTAAAAACACTTTCCCACAAGGGCGAATATGTCTAAATTTCAGTATAGAACAACCAACGACAGGTAACCCATGCTTTTTTACAAACCCATTATCGCTTTATCGGCCATATTTCTTCTCGCAAGCTGCAATTCCGGCAGCGGAGCCTTGAACAGGGCTGTTGATGATGATGATGACAAGAAAGTCGTAACCCACCCGGCTGTCGACTATTCCAAGGGCCGCGCCATGAACCAGAGGCTCGGTCACGGCATCAACCTCGGCAATTCCTGGGAATCCGCAGGCACCGGCGCCCATCCGGATTGCGGCTGGGGCAACTGCATCCAGGACGAAGACTTCCAGATTATCAAGGACGCTGGTTTCAACTCCGTACGCATTCCCGTACGCTGGGAACAGGACGTCGACGTGAACGGCGTCATCGACCCGATACGCCTTGCCGGAGTCAAGGAAGATATCGCGATTGCGCATAGCAAAGGGCTTGCCGTTATCGTAAACTTCCACCATCACATGAACATGAACTATGCCGCCGTCAATGCCGAAAAGGATTCCGCAAACTACAAGGAAGAACTGGCAAAATTCTCCAGCATGTGGACCCAAGTGGCAACGGCCCTGAACGAATTCCCCGACAGCCTGCTCGTGTTCGAAATCATGAACGAACCGCACGACATTAAGAAAAAAGCCTTCGTGAACGAAATCATGCTTGCCGGATACAACGCCATCCGCGCCGTGACCCTGACCAAGACCATCATGTTCGAAGCCAATGGTTACTCCAAGTTCGGCGCCATCAAGCAGCTCGACCTGCCCCAGGACGGCAACATCATCGCAAGCGGACACTACTACGAACCCTACGAGTTTACCCACCAGGGAACCGCAGATATGTACAAGTGCGGCGCAGAAATCACAAGTTCAAACTTGAGCCAGATCGCCAAGGACTTCAAGTCGTACGTCGACTCCGCCAAGGTGTACTTCCCCGACATAGACGGCAAGCACAGCGTGCCTCTGAACATGGGTGAATTCGGCGCCATCGGACGCACGGGTTCCTTCTGCAACAGCAAGGCCCCCAGCGAAGCCATGCGCGCCCAGTGGACAAGCTACGTCATCAGGGCAGCCGAGAGCTACGGCATCAGCTGGCACTACTGGGCTTACGGGAAAACCAGCGGTTTCCAGGCATACAACCAGGATGACGGCGAATGGTTCCCCGAAATGAAGAAGGTGTTCGACTCCTTCACGAGCAATCCGTTCCCCACCCTATAAAATTGTATCGGGTTACCCCCGCTTGGAACTACGGGCGGACGAGAGTGCCGCCCCAATGCTCGTCGAAAAAGGCTTGGAACAGAGGTTCCGGGCCTTTTTTCAATTCCTCGACGACCTCGGATACGGGGCGGCCACTGCGGTAGAGTTCGCGATAGGCACGGGAAAGCGCTTCGACGCGCTCTTCGGGGAACAGGTCCGGGTGCAGGCGGAGTGCATGCAGGTTGAGCCCGCCGTAGCGGATGGGGCTCCCGTAGGCCTTGGTGCAAGGAGGCACGTCGCGGTCGACCTTGTGCGTGCCACCCACGAAGGCATAGGCGCCCACCTGGTTACGCTGCTGGATTCCGGTAACGCCCCCGAGGGTCGCATACTCGCCGACGCGCACATGGCCGCCAATCTGGCAACCGTTCGCGATGACGACTCCTTCGCGGATATCGCAGTCGTGCGCGATATGCGAGTACGCCATAACCAATACTTTGTTCGCAATGCGCGTACATCCGCCGCCCTGGACCGTACCGCGGTTGAGCGTACAGTACTCGCGGATGGTGCAGTCCTCGCCTATGCTGAGGCGCGTCGGCTCGCCCGCATATTTCAGATCTTGCGGAGGAGCGCCGAGGATGGCACCGTCGTAAACATGGGTATTCTTGCCAACGGACACCCCGCCGTACACGTGCACGCGGGACTCGAGAACAACGTTTTCCCCAATATCTGCTCCCGCATCCACGAGGCACCACGGGCCAATAGAGGCCGTTTCATGGACTTTTGCCTGCGGGCTTACGAATGCGGACGGGTGAACCATGGACTATAATTTAGTAATTAGTTGTTAGTCATTAGTTGTTAGTTATTAGCAAAAAAAATCATCTAGGTACTATTATAAGAACCAATGAACTATGACTAGTGACTAATGACAGCATTCTTTTTCTAACTTTTGTCATATGGGCGGTATAATCATCGCATGCCTCACCGCACTCTACGTGCTCCTGTTCCTATTCTTCATAATAGGGCTTGTCCGCACGCACCGCTACAGGGGGCCGAAGGCGACCCCGAGCGTCACCGTGGTGGTGCCGATGAGGAACGAAGAGGAATTCGCACAGCGCACGCTCGAAGCTCTGGCCGAACAGGACTATGCCGGCGAATGGGAGGTCATCTGCGTGGACGACCGCTCCACGGACCGCACCCGCGAGATTCTCGAGAAGTTCGCCGCCACCCACCCGCGTTTCAGGGTACTTTCGCTGCCACAGGACCTGCCCGTAATCGCAAGCCCCAAGAAGCGCGCCCTCGAAAGCGCGTTCAAGATTGCGAAGAACGAAGTGCTTTTGACGATGGACGCCGACTGCATCCCGCGCAAGAGCTGGATTACTGCAATGGCGGGCCGGTTCGTGGACGGAATATGCATCGTGCAGGGCCCCAAGCAGAACAACGGGAGCCGCACCCTGCCCCACCTGTACCAGAAGCTCGAAACGCTCGGCTACACTGCGATGGAAGCCGCCGGATTCAGCTGGGGCCACCCGATTGTCGCCTCCGCCGCATGCCTCGCCTACAAGAAGGAACTGTTCTTCAAGGTGGGCGGGTTCGGCGACCTCATCAACCTCTCGAGCGGCGACGACGACATGCTCATCCACAAGATGATGAAAATCCCAGGCACCAAGGTCTGCTACAACCTGGACAAGGATGCCGTGATAGAGACCGCGCCGGTACACACCTGGAAACAGCTATTCAACCAGCGCGCCCGCTGGAGCAGCAACGGCACGAACTACGAGAGCAAGGCATACATCCTGCTGCTCACTCTCATCTACACGTACTACATCTGGATGTTCGTGAGCCCCTGGTGCGTCGCCTTTATGGATTGCCCTTGGCAGTGGTGCGTTTTCAGCATCGCCCCGAAAATCGTTGTGGATTTCGTATTCCTGATGATCGCATCGTGGAAATTGCATTCCAAACGCAAGATGTTCGCCTTCTTGCCGACAGAACTCCTACAGATTCCGATGATCGTGTTCGCCGTACCCGCGGGCATCACCGGCATGTTCAAGTGGAAGTGAGCCGCTTCTCCACATAGTGGATAACAGCAACTAGGCAACAAGTTGCCAAGTTTTGTATAGCGGCAGTTAATAGTTAGTAGTTCCTAGTTACTAGTATAGCTTTTATCAAGAATCTTCTAGGTAAATGCAATCCTAGTAACTCAGAACTAGGAACTTATCTAAGCTCTAAGTTCAAAAAAATCACTGCTGAAAGTTCATCGCCCAGGCGACCGCCTCTTCTGTACTCGCAATCTTGCCGTCGAGCTGCATCTCGAAGCTCTGCTTGATAATTTCGCCCATCTGCTTGCCAGGTTTCACGCCCAAATCCATGAGCATCTTCCCCGTGAGGTAAGGCTGCGGGGCGGCTTCGAGGAGCCCGTACTCGCTTGCAACATTCCACAAGTTCTTCGCAAAATCCGCCGTGTGGTAATAACGGCCCGGGACGCATTGGACCAGCAGGCAAAGCGGCCGAAGTCCATTCAGTTTCACAGCCAGGCGACGCATCGCCGGAATATCGCCTGTAATACATTCATCAAGATGCCGGAGCGTCTGCAACTGCAGCGGAACGTTTTTCAGCAAGTGAACTTCATTGGTAATGCGTTCCAGGAACTTGAGGGAAGTTTCCTCACTACCAGTCAGGAGCGCGGCAAAGGCAAAATCCATTTTCTGGGTATCGGAAAGGCAACTGCAATCCCGCAGTTCCGCCATGTTGTCGAGGATTTCGCCAAGCACATCCCAGGAACTATCAAACGGGCGGATTTCCGGAAAGTAGGCGTCGAGCTTTATATCCAAGAAGGCGCGGAGCCCGAGCGAAGGCTTGCCCGGTTTCAAGAGCCACTTCTTGAATTCCTCGAACAGGCGTTCCACGCTCAGGTCGTCGAGCGAGAGCGTGCGGCAGAGTTCTACAGTCTCGGGCGCGAGCGTACACCCGAAGCGGCTCGCAAACTGCACCCCGCGCAATATGCGCAGGGAATCTTCGGCAAAGGCAGGGCCCACATGCCTGAGCACGCGCGCCTTCAAGTCGCCAATCCCATTGTACGGGTCACAGAGAGTGAGGTCCGGCAGCTCCATGCCCATCGCATTGATGGTAAAGTCGCGCCGGAGCGCCGCCTCCTTGAAACTGAGCTTCTCGTCGGTATGCACCACGAAACCGCGATGCCCGTACCCGACCTTGCTCTCGGTACGCGGGAAAGAGAAATCGAGCGACAGCCCCTTCATGGCGAGGTGGATCACGCCGAACGCCTTCCCGACCAGGTTCGTGCGGCCGTACTTCGAAAGGATAGGCACCAGCGCGTCTTGCGCCATGTCGTAGACTTCGACATCGTAGTCGCGGCAAGGCTTCCCTAAAAGGGCATCACGGACCCAGCCGCCCACCAGATAGGCGCGGCCACCCGCATCGCGGATATCGCCCGCAATCTTCAAAAGGCGTCCCGGCAAGTCCGGTTCGAACCTTTCCCCTGCAAGTGTCTGGATGCGCGCCATCTGCAACGACCGCCTTACTGGAAGCTTTCCGCATCTACTGCGGACGTGTCGGCGGGTCCCGACGCAGGAGCAGCAGATGCTCCCGTACTTGTCGTATCGACCGACTTGTAACGGTCATAAATGCTCACCGTCGCCTCGGCCGACGAATCTTCCAGCGCCTTCGAGACCGAAATGACACTGGAACCTGAATCCGCCGATGCGGAATCGGCCTTATTGGTCGCCGCATAGCGTTCGTAAATACCTTGTCTCCATACGGAATCGGCACCACGTTTTTTCGCCTCTTCTGCACGGCATTCGTTCAATTCATTTTCGATATAGGCGCGCTGGTCCGGAGAATACGTCTGCGTGTCGAGCCTGTACTGGATTTCGGAGCACACAAGGCCCTGACGCTCACCTGCGCAGGCCTGGAACACTAACGTCACGGCAACAACGGCAAAAAAAGCCGCCAAGGAAACGAATGTCTTTTTCGTGAGCATATTCACCCCATCAGCGTTTAATGATAAACTTGCCCTTCTTGATTTTAGACGAAGAACGGACAACATAATAGTACACGCCCGGAGTCGCAAACCGGCCATTCTTGCCCTTGCCATCCCACTCCAGGCGGCCACCGGCGACCTCTTCCCCGGCAAACGAGCGGATCAAGGAACCACCGCGGTTGTAAATATCGACCCTGGAGTCTTCCGATATGTGGTCTATAGTCAGGAACGGCTGCAGATGCGGATTGTACGGTATAGGATACACCTTGATTTCGGCATCCGTAGAATCGGTCATGTACGTCTTGGAATAGCGCAAATCGTTACGGTGGTAACTCGAGATCCCATTTTCATGAGCCATCCAAATCACCCCGTTCTTCTTGTCTATGGACAAATCCAGGACGATGTCGTTAAGGAGGCCATCCTTCATCGTAAAGTGCGTCGTAGACAACGTATCGAACGAACCATTGCGGCGTTCCAGGCGGTAAATGCCCTGCGACGCAGTGCCGACCCACAGATTGCCATGCGGGTCCACATCCAGCGAAGTATATTCCGCGCCGAGCAAGCCATTAATCGAGACGGGATGCCGAATCGTATCCTTGTCAAACTCCATGTAGCTGATTTCCGAAGTAGTAATAAGCCACAGGACCTCATTTTCCTCGTCAACCACCATGTCGATAGGAGTCTTGCCCCCGAAACCGCGCAGGGACTTCACTTGGGGATTGAGCAGGCGCCCGCCATTCTTTGACGGGGACGGGAACCGGATTATATCCAATCCGCCCGAAGCGAACGCACTGAAAGTCTCTTCGCGCGTCGAGACATATACAATCCAGTCCTGAGTTGCAGGGTCAATACGGGCAGCAATAGGGCCGGCATTCGAAGTACTCCCAATTCCCGATGCACAACTGACATTAGCATCCGGCGTTATAAAGTCTACACCATATTTTTGTGCCAGCGCCGAGCCCGATGTCGCCGTCAGGAACCCGCTTCCATCGGGAGCAACAGTCGTACCGACAAACACCGTATATTTATCTTCGACCTGTTCCAAGCAGTTGTCTGCGCCAGGAAGCATGTCGTAATATGGTTGCTGGCCCATCGACCAATAGAGGTGGGCACCGGTGCCCCATATATGGGACAAGACATAGCCTCTCGGCAATACCGACAAATTCTTCAAACGGTAATTATATGTTTCTGCACCGGCCGGGTATCCGAGATACACTATTGTAGGGTCGTACCAGAAAGTACCCGTATTCACAGCCATGTAGCCATCGACCGAAGCCGCAATGACACCGCCTTCCGGTATCGCCTGAATTACATAAGCGCCATTAAGCTTAAACGGGGCATATTCCGTCAAATCCGTCAATTTCTTGTTCTCGTAACGGGCAACCAGTTCGCGCCCCACGAGATAGGTTTTGCCATCCTCATCGAATTGCCACAGGACGCGGCTCTTTCCGTCACTGTAAAGCAGCGGATTATCGAGAGTCTTGCCGTTTACAACGACATGCAGGGAATCACGGCAATGGAGGCATACATTTTTCACTTTTTTCCACTTTTCCGGGTCCACAAGGCGCACATCGTCTTCCAGGTGCTTCCAATTCATGCGGCGCACCAGCGTACCAAGAATAGTCGAGACGTACAACGAGTCACCGCGAATTTCGATTTTTTCCGGATGGTACAAAGAAAGCACAACATTCCCGATGCGGTCGATTGAAAGCAGCGACTGACCCGTCTCGAGATTGACAAAGGCAATCTTGTTTTCGAAGGCAATCACCAAGAAACCTTCCGCGTATTCAACCATTCCCGGAACGACACGGACGTTACCCGAGACAAAAGACCTGTTCTTGACCTTCCACCAAGTATAATCGTCATTCATGCGGGCAATCAACCCGTATTCCGAAACGGCATAGACACCCATCGGCGTGTTGACAATTCCATAGAAATTCGAGGCCTCCAAGCCGTTCGCCGGAGTAAAGACGAAATCACTCGCATCGTCCTTGTACCTTATACCGCCATCAGTGGCAAGCCAGACGCCCCCCTTGTCGGCAGGGGCAGCATCCCAAATAGGGTACGGTACGGAAAAATTCTGCCATACGTCGGCAGCGTATGCCGACAAGAAACCGCCCAAAAGGGCCAAAACCTTAAACAATAACTTCACAAGGTAAAATTACGAATTTATCGCCCGCGAGAAAAGCGGTTCAGCCCCTTTATTGTGCCATTTTCGACGGTTCGAACCATTCTTCCAACATGCGCTGCATTTTACGCAGGGCGGCATAGCGGCGTTTCCGGACCGCATTTTCGGACAGCCCGAAAATATTGCTCAGTTCCCGAACCGAGAACCCGCCATAGAATTTCATCTCCACAAGCATCCGTTCGAGGGGCGTCACCCGCTCGAGAGTCTTTTCCAGCGCATACAGCAATTCGGAAGCCGGCCTGCACTCATAGAACATGCCCTCCTCTTCGCAGAAGGAGGCGTATTCCGAACAGCGGTCGCCGACACCCGACATGCACATCGTACGCCTACCCTCGATTCGCAGGTCCATGTGCGTATGCCGCAAGACGGAAATCAACCACGGCAGCATGTCTTCCCTATCCGAAAGCTGCCCGATATTTTCGCAGAATTTCAACGCCACGGTCTGGAACAAGTCCTTAGCTTCCTCGGCAGAATTGCACCGCACAGCGCATAATTTGTAGATTGTTTCCGAATACCGTCGCCAAGTTTCCTCGAGCAACTTGCGATATTCTATTTTTTCTTCCGATTGATTAAACATTGTCCAAACCAAAGATTAAAGCGAAAATTTATGAATATCAGTGCATTTTTCAAGACCCGAAAAAATTTTGCAACCATTAGTTGCTTTTTCGCAATTTTTCTTTGCATTTTGTCAACGGCTGTTACCAAAGTGCATGCCCAGGAATTCAACATGAACGCGATGGAGCCCCCCGAGGCGGCGCTCCGCTACACCGCCGGCGCACTTTCCAAGGAATCCTCCGTCATTGTCGATATCGTCATTCCGGACAACTGGCATGTGAACGCGAACGTTGCCGCCGACGAATTCCTGAAGCCTTCTTCCATCGAGATTGCTGCACGCGGAATCGAGTTCGGCGAACCCGTTTGGCCCGAACCCATCAAGGAATACAACGAAGTGCTCGAATTCGACAACCTCGTATTCAAGGGACATTTCCAGATCAGGATTCCCGTGAAGGCGGTTACCGACGGCTACGACAGCCTCACCACCAACGCGACATTCCACTACCAGGCCTGCGACAATTCCATCTGCCTTGCGCCCGCGAGCGTGGATATCCGCATCGGAAGCCGTCTGGGCACCGGGAAAGCCGGCGGCTTAAAAAAAAACGATGACGGGAACGGGGCGCAGGATTTAAACGGCTCTCAGGAATCAAACGGCGCCGCTGGAAATATGCAGGCATTAAACGGCGCCGCGGGCCAGGAAGGCTTCGCAGGTAAGGAAGGTGCCGCCGCCGTGGCACTCCTGCTGTTCTTCGCGTTCGTTGGCGGTATCATCCTGAACCTCATGCCGTGCGTGCTGCCGGTGCTATCGCTCAAGCTGTTCAGCCTCATCAAGCAGGCAGGCGAGTCCCGCCGCAAGCTCATCACCCTCGGGATTTCTACGACCGCGGGCATCCTCGTAAGCTTCTGGGTGCTCGCCGGAATCGTAGCCGCCATCAAGGCCGGCGGCGGCGCCGCGGGCTGGGGAATGCAGTTCCAGAGCGCAGGGTTTATTGCCTTCATGGTCGTCATCCTCACCGCATTCGCGATGAGCTTCTTCGGCGTGTTCGAAATTTGGCTCCCGTGGAGCGCCACCACAAAGATGGACGAAGCCGGCAACAAGTCGGGTATCGTCGGGGCGTTCTTTACCGGAGCGCTTCTCGTCCTCCTGAGCACGCCGTGTTCCGCGCCCTTCCTCGGGACTGCGATGGGCTTCGCGTTTACCGCGTCGACACCCGTGCTCTTTTTGTTCTTTACTGCCGCAGGGCTCGGGCTTGCGCTCCCCTACCTGCTGGTGAGCGTATTCCCCGGCGCGCTGAAGGTATTCCCGAAACCGGGCAAGTGGATGGTTATACTCCAGAAGGTGATGGGCGTGCTGTTGCTCGCCACCGTCGCTTGGCTCCTGTGGATAGTAAACGAGCAGGCCGGCGGAAGGGGCGTTGCACTCTTTGTAGGGTTCATCCTCGGTACTGTCATCGTCAGTTTTGCCATCGGCAAGTTCGCGCCTCCAGGTTCATCGTTTGCCAAAGAGGTTCGCTTACTCATTGTATGCGCCCTCGCGTTTGCCTTCGCCTGGTTCGTCTGGTCCGCGCCGCAATACGAAAAGGTTCTGGATGAAAGGTTCAATGCCCGCATGGCCCAGCAGGTGCTCGAAGGCGGGTGGTACCGCTACTCTCCGGAGCTCGTCGCCGAATTTGCGAAGGCCGGCAAGACCATCTTCATAGACGCGACCGCCGACTGGTGCCTTACCTGCAAGACGAACGAAGCCGCAGTTCTCGATCGCGAAGAATTCCGCAAAGCGATGGACAGTGCGGGAGTCGTGCGCATGAAGGCGGACTGGACCCGCGAAACGCCCGAGGTGAACGAACTGCTGCGCAGCATGGGAAAATCCGGCGTGCCCGCCTACGCGATTTACCCGAAGGGAGACATAAGCAAGCAGGTCGTGTTACCGGAACTGCTCACCACCGGCCTGATTCTGGAAGCGATTCCCTAAGCGCCGTCATGCCCCGCGCATTCCAAAACGGGGCAATCGCACGCACAGTTTTTGCGTCCACACATTTCAAGTCCGCGCACGTTTAATGTCCGCGGACTTTATTTTTTAAGAATCGTCGCGCCGTTCAGGCGGTAGGATTTTTCACCATCGCGGACAATCGCATTGTGGCGCACCCTCTGCACGAAGGGGGCGCTTTGCTTTTGATTGCCGGAATGCAGGGACCGCGGATTTATAGAAACAACACTCTCATCGAAAACAACCTTTCCGATGAAAATACCGTTGCTTATGCGGTTTCTCGTTTCGTCGTTCGCAAAGTGGATGCATTCTTCGACCGGGGCGTCATTACAGACCTTCAGGTACACCTCCAACGGGATGCCCGTCCAATCTTCGGGAGATTGGTATTTCAAGGAGCCCAATTTCGCTTCGATCAAAACTTCATTGTTGCCATCAAATGTCATCACGGTATCGGCACCCTTGATTTCAATTTTGCGGCTATGCACTTTCATAAAATCAATAGAATCAGGGAGAGGAACTTCATAGTAAATGTAAGCCAAAGTATCTAGCATACCCACTTGTTGTATCCCATTAACAACTAGTGAAGCCTTCATCTTTCGCGTCAGGTTTCCAAAGCCCACATTCTGGATGCGCAACTTCGCGCGGAAGATTCCGTCGGCGCCCACCGTATCGCTCACCCACGATTCACGCAGTACAAAGCGGTAACCCAGGTGGTCGTTGATGTACTTGAAACCCGTAAGCGAATCCTCTTTCGTGCCGTCGTACTCGTAATCCTTTCCCGTAAAATGCGTCTTTTTCCAGCTGTCGATCAGGTTGTTGTTCCACTGGATGTTCAGGTAGCTCGTATGCGTGCGGAAACCCTCGTAAGAGAGGAACTCCGGCGTGTTGATGACCTGGTAATTTTCGGCCGTCGTGAGCGCCTCGCCACCATAAGGCGTGTTGATGCCGTACTTCTCGAGCCAGGCCACTCCCTCTTCACGGCAAATGGACGTCTTGCAGTCGGCACCCCACGTACCGTAATCGTATTGCGTTCCCAAGTAGCCGTCGTTGAACATTCCCACGCGGTACATGGTATCGCCCTTCACCTTCGCGATTTCGGCAAACTTCTCGCCATCGATATGGAAGTCGACGCCCCAGTTGTCAAAGCCCAAAACCTTTGCGGAGTAGTTGCCCGTACGCGTGAGGATTTTAAGTTCGGGCGGCGTGTTGCGCAGCATCAGGTTTGTCGCTTCGGCAATGCGATTGTACGTGATGTTCGTATCGCTGTGCATCTCGCCGTAGGCGCCGTGCATTCCCATCTCGAGCGCCACGATTACGTCGGTATTTTTCGAGAGCACCGGCGCGAGCTGCTTCACGTGCTTGAGAACCCATTCGTGATCCGGAGTCACGTTGCTGCGGCCGTTGTACCACGGGTCGTAACAGATGCGCACAACCACGAAGCCCTTGTTCGCGCGAATGTTGTCGAATGTCGTCTGCAACACATACAGGGCATCTTCCGTGAGGTCCTGGTTCTTGCCCCAGGTCGTATCCCCGCTCGCCGAATCAATACCGAGCCAGGCGTGGCTACTGAATTCCGAAATCTCCGCACGCAAGTGTAACAGCCTGCCAGACGGCTTTTCAATCGGCTTGCCTCCCGAAGGCTTGAGGTGCAGTACCTGCGGCGTATAGAACCCGCGGTCATAATTGCCGAGCGTCGCCATCGCATCGGTCGTATCGACATTCTGTTTCACGAGGCCTGCCGCAAAGAGCGGGACCTGCAGGAACGCTGCCGCAATTGTCCAAATAACAAACCTTTTCATAATTCTACCCCGCAGGATTCTTCGATTTCGTGCTTCGCACTCCACTCAGAATGACACTCTACTTTCCTTACCAAAACGGATATGGATTCTAGCCATATCCGTAATATACACTCATATCGCGAACATGGCGATATTTTTTATTCACCCCTCGGAGGCGGCGGTGCAATCTGGTAGGTTTCGCCGTCACAGACATACACGCAGTTGTCTGTCGAGATGCCGGGATCGCCATCCTTGCATTCCCTGCCCACAATGGCGTTGAGCGAGCAATCTTCCCGTGCACCGAAGTCCCCATGGTATTCCGTCCACTTGCCGTCCTTGCACTGGTAGGCAACATACATGAAGCTTCCGCCCGCATCATCCACCCTGGCATTCTGGACATCGCCCTCGGCTAGGCAGCTCTTACCTTCTTGGGGTATGGAAGGCGTCCAGGTTCCGCCATCGCACGTAAATTCAACATGCCTTGCACAATCGACCGTCACCGTACCCTGCATGCACGGGGTCATGCTGCACCCCTCCGTGATTACACATTCGTTATCGGTGATATGGGAGCACGTCACCTTCGGTTGCACATATTCCCAGAACATGCCGTTGCACTTATATTCATCACCACTCTTGCAGTCGAAGACATTCAGCGAATCTTTCGCATCGCAATGCTTAGGGCCACAACCGGGCGCATCGCACGTAGTCGGAGCGACATCCCGACACGTTTCCACCTTTTTCCAGAACATGTCGTCGCAGATATAGACTTCCTGCGTGACGCAATCGACAGCACGTTCCCCTTCGCCGTGGCACCAGTCGTCATAATCACTATCGGGAGGAAAATCGCTAATATGGATGCAGGTCTCGCCAGAATCCGACGAGCTGGATTTTACAACGGAGGAGGAACTCAAGACCTCGGAAGAGGAGCTTTGTTCCTGCACCGACGACGAGCTTCCGCCATTTTCAATGCTCGAGCTGGAATTCTCGACTTCAGACGAGGAACTTTGCTCCGGGCAGTATTGCTTCACGCCCATTCTACAGAGTTCTTCGACGGTATACCCGCATTCCGGACTGAGCGCTTCGCATTGGTTTGAACCAGAACTGGTATCGTCTCCGCAGGCGGCAAGCCCGAATGCCGTGATTACGGTCGCTGTCCCAAGTTTAACAAACAACATCTTGTGATTCATAATAATTCTCCTTTTTACTCCTGTTAATTAGTCAACATCGGAGGCGGCATGAATTCATACTTGCCGTCACGGCAAGCGAAGTCGCACCCGTCCTTGACAACAAAGGCCGTTTCCTCATCATTTTCGTCGCAACTGGTACCGACAATTTCGTCCGCACGGCATTCAGTAAAATCACGCGGCGTACAATCCAGGCTGTCGGGGCACTCGAAGAGATTCGCGCGGTCAATCCACACGTTCCCTCGGCAAACGAAGTTTACGATAACGAAGGTGTCGGAATCGGCCAACGGGAATACCCTGAGGTCACGGGTCGCACCCTCCTCCTCGCAAGGTTCCGCCACCCAGTCGTCGTTACAGAAATCCCTGAGGCCGTATTCCATACAGAGCTTGTAGGCATCGAATCCGCACAAGTCCTTGCTGCGATTGCAATCCGGAGCATCAAGCCAGGTACCGTTCGCGCATATCATGTGGTAACCCCTGACGCAATCCAAAGCGACTTCGAGTTCGGTATCGCAGGTATACGGCATAATCTGGTCGCTCTTATTGGTAATGTTGCGGCAGGCTTCGATATGCTGCCAGTAGCCGAATTCGCACACGAAATTTTCTCCCGTATAGCAATCCTGCTTGTTCAACGGACCATCGGGATTGCAGGACTTGGGCTCGCATTCCGTATAGTCTTCGCCTGCAATGCATTCACCCGGCGCAATGAGACCGCAATAAAAATCCTCATCGTGGATTCTACTTTCTTCCACCCAAGTGTGCAGGCAGACATATTCTTTCCCTGAGCCGCATTCTACGGCCTTCGCGCCGAATTCATCGCACGCATCGCAAGGCTGGACATACACAGGGCAGTCCGGCCCCTTGCAATTGTCGCACTCGTGGTTTATGTAAATGCATTCCCCTTCGTCAATACTGGAGCTGGACTGCACTACAGACGAGGAACTCGGTGTAATGTCGGGCCCGCTGAAGCTGACGTCGCAGCCAACGAACGAGAACGCAGCAAGTACAGAGGCCATCCCCATGGCCTTGATTGTCATTTTCTGTTTCATGATTTTTCTCCTTATTGAACTCCAAACCGAACAATCATTTGTCCAGAACCCATTCCGCATTCGGCTGCAGGTCCTTGCACTTGCCCGCAGGCATATCGACATTGACTGCCTCGTGCACGGCTACAGGGCACGAACCGATTTCGCCGCAGTAGCGGAACAGGAACCTGAATACCATGGATTCCGTCGTCACCTTGCAGCTGGGTACCGCGATATCGATTACAGAAACTGTATCCTTCGCGACTCCGGCAAGCACGAACCCGGCGTATTTCGAGTTCCCCTCGACAGTCATCATGTACAGTCCGCAACCACCGCTCGCGATGCCCTTCCTGATGGAATCGGCCAGGCCGGCATATTCCAGGGCCGCATCCGGAAAGTACGTTTCCAGCTTTTCGATATTGCCCGCGTTAAACCGATTGGGGCACGGGCCGTCGAATTCCGTATTAGCACCAGGCGAAGCCGATTGCCCAGGTTCAACAGACGATGGAGGCGGCTTGGGGCCGTGCTCCCCCTTGGCGGCAAGCACGCCACCATCGAACTGGAGGCTGTCCACCCCGAACAGCGCGAGATAGTAATCCAGCGAGAAGTCGTTAAAACTCGGGCTAGGATCCTCGACAACCGAAGACAAGCCCGAAGGCTCCGAAGAACTGCTGGACGATTTTGATTCGCAGTCCTTATCGCAATCCGCAGTCATTTCATTGGGCTCTTCGGCCGTACCCGCAAGCAGGTGGCCGCACCCTACGCACAAGCCAGCCGCCACAATGGTCCAAAACGCGAAGGCGATAAACAAATTAAACTTCTTCATTTTTGCACTCCTTCACGTTCTTGCTCAGGGGAAAAAGCTGCAGGTTCAGGCGGTAGACCTGCTCGATATCCTTGTCTTCGGCGGCAACGGCTATAACCTGGCGGCGGAACTCATCGATCAGGCTCGCGATGCGTTCGTAGCTCCTGCGCGAAAGCCCCATGGTGATTCCGCTAAAATGGCGCTCGTCCACAGGGAGCTCAACCGCGGACGTCGCAAGCCTAGACATCTGGCCGTGCATTCCCCGAAGCGCGAGCCGGGTCGCATCCGGCGTACCCACAATCGAGGTTTCGGCCTGCACGAAGGCATCGTTCCCGGCCTTTTTCAGGAGCCCCGCCCTCGTAAGGAAACTCAGGCTCTTCTGCACATCCGCCGCGGTGACCTCGGGATAGCACATCTTCCCCATATCGCCGGGAGTGGCACCCGGCATCAGCGGGGCGAGTTCGCGCACTACGGGATTGTGCCAGGAATCGTAGAACTCGAACAGGTCGCCTTCCATCACGCGGACCTTGTGGACCTTGGCGATGGCAAGCATGTTCTCGTAGGCGGCCTTCTTCTTCGCCTCGGTTTCGGCCTGGCCGTACTCGACCATGGCGCGGAAATATTCCATCTCGAACCCCACGAGGCCCATGGCCTGCCCCGTGCGCTCCACCCCGACACGGGAAAGCTTGCTCTTGCCGTCGCAGACCACCTTCATGTACGAAGACGAGGTAAAGCCCGCAAGCTTCGAGAACTCACGCCACGAGAACACGGAACGGCGCTTGCGCTCCTCGTAGTAGTCCCGCATGTACTGGCGGAAATCGGAATATTCAACTATCGGTTTCATCACTTATAATTATACCTCTTTTTTTTCGAATGTCAATAGTTTCATGCAACAAAATTGCTTATTTTTAATTAAAATCACAATTTTTAACACTCTATCAAATTTTTTCTTTCTTTATGCAACGCCTTGTTGCATAAAGAAGAACCCTGTTGCATAAACAACAGGGCGCAAAGGGTCGCGAAAGGCCGGTTGAGGCACAAAGGCCCAGCAGCAGCCTATTTCGAGTAAATCGCTTCGAGGGCGGCGGCGAGGTACGCAAGCGGGGCGTTCCAGTTGATGGCCACTTCGTTGGTCGCATAGCTGCAGCGGTCGTCAATGTAGGCGAGCGCCGGCTTGTCGGCAGCGGCATAGTTCGGGCACTTCCAGTGTTCCTTGCCGTCGAGGTTAATATCCTGCTTGCCCAAATGCGGGCCACCCACGAGCATGCCCGGCACCGGATCGTCCACCAGGTCAGATTCACTCGGGCGGTGGTGCGGGTTGCGCGGGCTCCTGTAGCCGAATCCCGTCACGTAGGTAATGTCCATCGGGTTCTTGCCGAGCAAGTAATCAAGGCACTGCTGCGCGCCGTCCAGGTAGCTCTTGTCGCCCGTAATCAGGTAGGCGTGCACCAGCACCATGCCGTTGTTCGCCATCGCGCTGTTGGAGCCCCAGTTCCAGCTCCACGGGAAAGCGGGCAGGCGGTAGGCGCTCGTGTCGCCCACGGCACGCAGGTTGTTCGCCTCGGTCATCACGACCTTCTTCGCGGCAGCGACGAGGTCCTTGTCGAAATCCGCGGAATCGAGCGCCACGCGGAAGGCGGAAAGCATGTTCACATCGCCCCACCAGGCGCCATTCGCCGTGAACGGGTTCTTCTTCAGGTCATCCTGATAGTTCTTCTTCTTGGTCACGCGGAAGAGTTCGGCGGCAGCCCAGCGGAACTCGTCCTTGCCGTTCTCGTCACCGGGAACGTAGCCGCCCGTCTGCACGTCGGCAGGCTGCTTGTAGATAGCCTTCGGGTTCTTCTTCGCCCAGGCGTACGCGCTTTCTGCCGCCTTGAGCATCTTGTCGGCATAGGCCTTGTCGATATTCCTGTAGACAACGCTCGCCTGCGCCATCACGGCGGCAAAGTCGAGCGACGCGGGCATGTTCTTGATAATCGCATAGCGCGGGGCCGTATCGTCTTCGGGCAGCACGCTCCCGCCGAACTTGAGAGTCGTCACCTTGTGGTACACACCGCCGTCCTTGTCCTGCAAGGTCAGCATCCAGTCCAGGTTGTAGCGGATTTCTTCGAGCAGTTCCGGGTACTTCGGGAATTCGCGCGGAATGTTCCAGGTCAGCGAATCCATGTACTTCGGGAAATGCTCGTAAATCTCGAGCAGGGTGAACACGGTAATGCCGGAGTTCACGATGTACTTGCCGTAGTCGCCCGCATCGTACCAGCCGCGCGCAGAATTGATGACCTTGCCGGCGCCCTTGCCGCCAGTCACCTTGTCGGAACCGTAAATGATCACCTTGTCGTCCATGTGGCCCGCGGCACGCGCCCACTTGCCCGCATACTGCGGTTCGAGCGCCATGCTCGAACGCTGGTAGTAGAACCACTTGAGGCTCGCCTTCACGAGGTCGCCGTAGACACCCTTCCCGACGGTAATGGGGCTACCCACGTAGGCGCCACCGCGGAACAGCCGGTAGGTTCCCGGAGTCTTGATACTCGAGATATCGAAGGTCTGCACCTCCTCGCCGCTGTAGTCCCAGTCGTACACATCGGGGGCATCGAGCTTAAGCACCGTCTTGCCGTTCAGGTCGCGCACCTCGAGGCCGTTCGCGTCGTTGCCCGGGTACACGACCGTCTTTTCGGCTTCAGGATAAAAACCCAGCTGGTTCACGAGGGGGCCCGCAACGGAACCCGAAGCAAACAACGAGATTGCGGCCAAAACCGCACCGGCATAAGAAACATTCTTGTATACAGTCATGCTTAGAATATACCTAAAAACAAAGAAAAAACGGACGATGACCCGTCCGTTTTTCGTTTTCAGCAGGAAACAGTCATCAATCAATACGTTTCCGGCTCGTAATCCTGTACACAGCGCAGGTAGCCCGCATTACGCCGGCTTTCCGGCTCGTTATAGAGCTTGTCGTTCTTGAGGTATATCGAACGGGTTCCGCCATAGGGCTGCTGATCGCTTGTCCAGAGGAAAGTCGTCGCCCCAGCCTCTACGTACTCCACCGTTCCCGTATACACATAGGCACCACCATCGCCGTATTCGTGTTCGGCCACGCCATAACCGGCAGGAATCAGCGAGAAGCCGCTCTTGTTGTCGCCCAGCGCCATGAACGCCGAGGCAAAGGACTCGTACCAGTCCAGCTTGCTGAATTCCCGGTTCGGCACATGCCAACCCTCCGGGCAAATGCCACGCCACCCGTCGTTCACATCGGCAACGGAATCCAGGTAGACTGGTTCCAGATCCATCGCCGCCGACCATGAATACAGGCGGCCAAAGACTTCGCAGTTCGACTCGTCATCGTCATAGCACCAGCTCTGACCCTTCAGGTTCTCTGTGACTGCGCTGTCCGCATACCTCAAGTTCTCTGCCATCCAGACATAGCCGGCGATTTCCAGTGTCCTGTACGTCTTGCCGTCGCGTGGATCCACCATCGTCCCATATTCGACATCAGGGTTGAAGATGTCCTTGGTATCAAAATCGTCCTTCGACGCAAGGCGCCACGCCGAATCCGAGCACACGAGAATCTTGTTCCTGAAGTCCCCGCCAACATCCCTCATTTCGCCTTGGTTCAAGCCATTGCATTCAGGACTGCCATCCCAGACCGCAAGGCGGGTCAGGTATTTCTCGAAAGGCCCAACCTTCCCCTTGGGAGCCTTCTCCTCGATATCCTTGCGGATGGATACCCCGCCGTCATCAGAAATAATCCCGTTAGCGAACGAGGCAAGGATATCGAACACCTCCGAATCGTCAAACCTTCCTGTCAGGGTGTCTATATTGAAACCACCCCATGCAGTCGTATTGTAGTATTCGCGGAAGTAGCTCCCGACGACAATGGATACCGCGGCGAGCATCGCATCGCCCTCGCCTTCACCGTACAGGGAATACTTGTCGAAATCAATGAGTTCCTTCGGCATGTGCAAGGCCGAAAGCACCGCCGTATTGGCCTTTTCCCTCGCCGTTTCATAATCGTAGCCGCGATGGATGTACGACCAGGTCAGTTCAGTTGCGAGCGTCGTCAGGAAGTTGACGTTCACGAGGCTGTCCTTCTCCATGTCGGCCACAGCAGAAAGCGGGAAACTGCCTCCCATCGCATTGAATTCCACGAGGCCGCTCGTGAGCTCGGCATCAAGCTTATAAGCCCCGGTCACGCTGTCAACGGGCGCGCTCTCGCTCCAGTCGACAATCCAATAATTGGGAGCCTCGCGGTTCCCCATCTGGATGCTCGTTGCGCCCTTCGGCACATCAAAGAATCCATACTGTACAACTCCCGAAGCACCGTATTCATTCGTGCTACGTTCGTGCGGAACACCTTCAATCTTGATAGTGCAGCCAACCAAGGCTGCCGAAATCAGTACATATAAATATTTTTTCATGGCACCTATTATAGCAAACAAGCGAGCGTATTTCATCATGAAAAAAGAAAAATATCTAACTTTTTATTCAATTTATTCCGCTTGACAATGTTAATCCTCATGGACCGGGCGTTGATTTTGATTGGATGAAAATAGTATGAAGATAATTCTCGCGATATTTATGGCATTCTTCTTTGTTTCTTGTACGGAAAGGACTTCATCGGGTCCTGATAACCGTGAAGATGAGAGAATTTATGGATGGAGATGGGACGATTTTAAACCTGTTCCAGATGCTTCCAGAATGTATGGAGGATTAAGGAAACTTTTTCACGTGAATGGTTGGATTGTATTGCGTGATGATTATTATTCCAGCAATGAATATACGTCTCCAGGCTATATTACAATAACACCAAGGGTATTTGCATCTAAAATTGGGTCGACTCAATGGGATACGCTTACTAGTTCTGAATGGATTCGGTATATCTATGGTGATTCTACAGGTCTTTATGCTGGAACACAACTTAGCGGAAAATTATTGAAATATGATTTTGATAGAAAATCGTGGGTTGATTTGTATGCGTTAGAATTTGATTCTAAGGGGGCTTTCGACGTTTATGGAATTACAACTTATAGGGGCAAACTAATGGCATGCATTGCTGGTTTTGCTGATACAGCGAATAGGCGTGATGATAACATAGTTCTTTTTATGAAAATGCAGACAGATACGGGCTGGGTGGATATAACCTATGACTATGATTCATCCAAGGAATATCCATTTCAGTTTCACAAGGGTGTAGAATTGAATGGAAAACTATATGCAATTAGTGGTGCTCGTGGTGTGTGGCAATTTGATGGTAGCTGGAAAAGGCTTGCGAGAATTCCTTATCCAGATTGGGCGACTTGGGTGCCAGCAAATGATACTAACGATACGGCGATGGACATTGTTGTCCATAAGGGAAAATTGTATGCCATTGGTGAAAAGTTCTCGACACATGTTTTAGAGTACGATGAATCTCTTGATCGTTGGAACCCTATAGACAGTGTTATTGCAACTTATGACGAGACTATTGATCCAGACGATCCGATGGCTGATCCCAATAGGGGGCATCGGACGTATCATAATACCCCTTTTAAGAGGTACGCTCTTGCTTCAGATGGAAAGCATCTTTTTGTTGCAGGAGAGGATCCGTCTATTCCTGCTGTGTATATGGGCGATTATGGGGCTCCCTATGGGATTGAAGAAAAGGGGTGGAAGTTCGTGAAGGGCAATTTTTGCGATAATTTGAAATGCATGTCGACCGCAGCTACTTACGATATGGAAGCGATAGGCGACACCCTGTATCTGGCTAATTGGAATGGCGTTTTGAAATTTCCTCTGGCAGACTTGGATAGTGCTATAGCCAAGGAAGAATCATTCCCTAGGGTGAAATAGGACTGTTTTTTTCCAAAAACAAGAAACCCGGCTCCGGAGAGTCGGGTTTTCTTAATTGGCTGGATCCTTCGCGCTTTGCGCTCAGGATGACACAATTGGCGATGCCGGAACAAGTCCGGCATGACAAATCGCTTTACTTCTTGCTACGATGGCTGTTCTTGATCCATTCGGTCTTGTGGACTTCGGGGATATCGTCGAGCAGGCGAAGCGTATGCGGTTCGTTCGTGTTGTCGAGCACCTCGGCAGGGGTACCCTGGTTCACGATCTTGCCGTCGTGCATGATGAAGATACGGTCCGAAACGTAGTTAGCAAGGCCGATATCGTGGGTCACGAACACCACGGTCATCTTCAGCTCGTCTTTCAACTTGCGGAGGTAATCGAGG
Organism: Fibrobacter succinogenes; assembly: GCA_902762305.1. GTDB lineage: Bacteria > Fibrobacterota > Fibrobacteria > Fibrobacterales > Fibrobacteraceae > Fibrobacter > Fibrobacter succinogenes_I. The sequence goes on from CACWNW010000012.1 coordinate 54,383, forward strand.
ATGTTGGCGCGCACGCAGGCGTCCACCATGGAGGTGGCTTCGTCGGCAATCAGGACCTTCGGGCGGAGCGCGAAGATACGGGCCAAAAGCATACGCTGCATCTGGCCACCCGAGAGCTCGAACGGGTACTTGCCTTCGATATCGGCAGGCGTCACGTTCACAGCCATGAGGCCTTCGTCCACGCGGCGGCGGATTTCGTCCTTGCTCGGCTTGTTCTTCAGGATGTTCAGGGAATCTTCCAGCTGGCTACGGATGGTAAAGAACTGGTTGAAGCATCCGAACGGGTCCTGGAACACGGACTGCACTTCGTTCCAGTGTTCCTTCAGGTTCTTGATGGGCTTGTCGCGGTACAGGAACTGGCCGCGAGTCGGCTTGTAGAGGCCCAGCATGATTTTCGCGAGCACGGACTTGCCGCAGCCGGAACCACCCACGATGGAGATGAATTCCTCGTCATAGATATCAAAGGAGACATCCTTCACGGCGGTCTTCAGCGTCTTACCGGCACCGAAGTCCTTGCTGATGCGCTTGGCGGAAAAAACAACGGGCTTATCACTTAGCATAATCGCACCTCACGTCACGATCACCGACAATGCGGAGATTCTGAGTATTCTTCTTGCAATCGGGGCATGCCTTGCTGCAACGCGGAGCGAAGCGGCAACCGACAATTTCCTTCTTGAGGCTCGGGGGAGCGCCTTCGATGGCCACCGGGTGGCGACCACGCTGGCTCGCTTCCGTACTGAGCATGGCGCCCATGAGGGCCTGCGTGTACGGATGGCGCGGATCCTTGACGACCTGTTCGGCCGTACCCTTTTCGACGAATTCGCCCGCGTACATGATGGCGATGTTGTCGGCCACGTGGTACAGGAGCGGAAGTTCGTGGGTAATGAAGATCATCGTCGAGAAGATGCCCTTGTCAAGAAGATCGAAGATCATCTTGATCACTTCCTTCTGGGTAGACACGTCCAGAGCGGAAGTCGGTTCGTCGGCAATCACCATCTGCGGGTTGAGCAAGGTGGAGATACCGATAACGGAACGCTGGCGTTCACCGGCGGTGAGCTGGATGGGGTAAGAATCGAGCACGCGCTTCGTGTCCATTCCGAACAGGTCGAAACGTTCACAGAGGCGGTCGTAGATTTCCTTGTGGTCGAGCTTCTTGCCGGGCTGCTGGTGAGCGGCAATCACGTCGGCGGCGATGTCCTTGATCTTGCGGACAGGGTTCAGGGCGTTGAACGCACCCTGCGGAATCATCGAGACCTTCTGGGCGAGGACGTTCGCACGGACGTCTTCGACCTTGCGGTTCATGAGGGATTCCATTTCCTTGCCGTTCCACACGCGCACGTCGCTCTTGCCTTCGGGGTAGAGCGGCGGGATGCACATGCCCATGAGGCCAGACACGAGCGTGGACTTACCGCAACCGGATTCACCGGCGATGCCGAGGATTTCGCCCTGCTTCATGGTGAAGCTGACGTTCGTCACGGCATGGGTCTTGTCGCCGAAGCGGCCCAGGTAAAACAGGCTGAGGTTTTCTACTTCAAAAACATTATCAGACATTTAATCACCTCTTACTTGCGGAGCCTGGGGTTAAAGACACCTTCCATGGAAGTGTTGATCAGGTAAAGGGCGAACACCGTGAGGGTAATGATGATGGTTGCCGGGAGGAAGGCAATCCAGATACCACCCGAGAGGGCGCCGTTATCCTTGGCCTGGTTCAAGATGATGCCGAGGCTCGTAGAATCCAGAGGACCGAGGCCGATCATGGAGATGGAAGCTTCGGAAAGGATACCCGAGGACACCTGCATGATGAACACCATGAACACATAGGAAAGCAAATAGGGAAGCACGTGCTTCAGAACGATCGTGAGAGTCGAAGCACCGTTGATGCGTGCGAGCGCGATGTGGTCGCGGCTGCGCAGGGAGGATGCCTGGGCACGCACGGCACGGGCAGACCAGCTCCACGCGGTAAGGCCGATGATAAGGCCAATGAGCGTCAGGGAGCGGCCGTCCTTCACAGCGGAGCTGATGAGCACGAGAATCACGAACTGCGGAATCACGATGAAGATGTTGGTGAGCATGTTCAGGACTTCGTCAATCCAGCCGCCGCGGAAACCGCCGAACAGGCCGACAAGCACACCGATCGTCGTCGCAATCACACCGGCGACAAGACCCACATAGAGCGAGGAACGAAGACCGGCGATGAGCAGCGACACGTAGTCGCGGCCAAGGTGGTCCGTACCGAGCAGGTGGTCTGCGCTGGAACCGGCGTAGGGGCCGGCCATCATGTCGCGGGCGTTGATATCCACATGGTAGAAGAGAGGTCCGAAGAGCGCAATCAGGAGCGTGATGAGGAAGATAGACACGCCGATCACGAACATCGGGGACTTGAGAAGATTTCTAAGAAGTTTACCCATGATTACTTACCTCCCATCTGGAGACCGGCCTTGACGCGCGGGTCAAAGACGGCAATCAAAACGTCGACAGCGAAGTTAGCGACGAGCACGCAGGTCGAAATCATGAGCGTGCAGCCCTGAATCGTAGCGTAGTCGTTCTGCTGGATGGCGGTAAGCATCGCCATACCGAGGCCCGGGTAAGAGAAGATCATTTCGGTAATGAGGGCGCCGCCCACCATCGCACCGAGGCTCTGGGCAAGGCCCGTGAGCTGCGGGAGCATGGCGTTACGGAACACGTAGCTGATAATCTTGCCTTCGCGGAGTCCGAGCCACTTGGCGTACTTCATGTAGTCGGTACCGAGTTCGTAGATGGACATGGAGCGCATACCGGTTGCCTGACCAGAAAGAAGAATCGGGAACACGGAGAAGAACGGCAGGATGTAGTAGAATCCGACGCTCTTGATGCAGTTCCAGTTGAACTGGAGTTCCGGAATATCTGGGCTATACGCGCCCATGGCCGGGAACCAGCCGAGCGTGATGGAGAAGAGCGCCACCAAGAGCATACCGAACACGAAGAACGGCACACCGTTGAGGAACATGGCGCACGGGAAGAACACCTTGTCGAAGATGCCGCGCTTGTATGCAGCGAAGGCACCGAGGAGGTTACCGACAATCCAGCCGAGGATAATGGTCGGGGCCTGGATAGCAAGGGTCCACGGGAGGGATTCCTTGATAATCTCGACAACCGGCTTCGGGTACTGGCTGTAAGAAAGGCCGAGGTCACCCTTGAAGACGTTCTTGATATAGACAAAGAACTGGGAAATGCCGGAAGCAAGTCTGGGGTCCGCCTTGCGCAAGACAGTATCGATCATGACAGTGTCCTGGTGTGCGGCCTGGATCTGCTCCATGACAGCAACCTGTTCGACCTTCGCAACCTTCTTCTTGGTCTTCGGGTCCTTTTCCATCACAGGCTTGCCCTTCGCATCGAGGACAGGCTTCTCTTCGAACACGGGATTACCTTGTTCGTCGAGCTTCTGGCGTTCGATCATCTTCGGCGAACCATCTTCGTTCACCTCGAGAACGGTCTTGAGCACCGGAGCGCCGTTTTCCCTCTTGACAACCTTGACCATCTTCACCTGGCCATTCTCGTCGACTTCGGGATCGTAAATCACGTTGCCCTGATCGTCAAGTTCGGCCATACCGAAGGCCTTGAGCAAGGTTTCCTTCTTGAGCTTGGCTTGTTCCGGAGAAAGGCCCTGGGCGGCCTTACCCATAATGATATCTACCGGGTTATTTTCACCCATACGCGGTAGAGTGAAGTTGATTGCGACAGCTACGACGAATGTCAGAAGATACCAGAACGCCTTCTGCAAGACGTAGCGCAGCATGGGATACTGTTTAAGCATTTATATTCCCTTCGTTCCTTTGTATTACTTGAGCTTCAGGTTCCAGAGAACCTTCGTGCCAGAAGCGATCCACGGCAGCTGGGCCGGAGCGTAGGAGTTTTCGGCAGAGGGCCAGTTGGTCCAAACGCGGTCGCTGAACTCGTAGTACTGTTCCGGGAGGTAAGCGAGCGGGATAGCCGGCTGGTCTTCCATGAAGATCTTGTTGAGTTCGCGGTAGGCTTCAGCCTTCTTGGCTTCGTCGGTCATGAGAGGAATTTCGGCAAGGAGCTTGTCCACTTCGGGGCGGAATTCCTTGGTACCCGGCTGGTTGTAACGGCCGATGTTGGTGCCGGCCCAGTCGCCGAGCTTCTGCCAGTCGCGGCTGGACATGACTTCGTTGAAGCGGCTCCACGGGAGAGACGGAGACACGTCGGCAGTCGGCTTGTGCATGATGAGGTCGAAGTTGCCGGTGCCCATGGCAGGCCAGTACTGACCGCCATCCACGAAACCTTCACGAACGTCGATACCGGCCTTGCGCATGCCTTCGACAGCGATGTTCACGATGGATTCCCAGTCGGTCCAGCCGGCCGGAGACGTGATGAAGAGGGTCGGGATCTTTTCGCCCTTGGCGTTTTCCATGTGGTCGAGAGAACCGTCGTCCTTGAACACGGACTTGTAGCCGGCTTCGGTAAGCATGGCCTTGACGGTGTTGAGACGTTCGGCTTCGTCAACGATGTCGAGCTTCACGCCGACCTTCTGGTCTTCGGCGTTGATGTACTTGCCTTCGAGGTTCGTCGGCATGATGAGGCCCGGCTGCAACTGGGAAGTGTAACCGGAGAGAGCGAACTGACGGATAGCGTTGTAGTCGATAGCCGTAGCGAGGGCACGACGGAAGCGCTTGTCGTTGAGGGGTTCCTTCATGGTGTTGATCATGAGCATCGGCATAGCGCCCGGAGTGAAGAACGGAGCATCGTTCAGCCAGGTGTGCACGCCGGCGCTCTTGAGGTCGCCAATACGCGGAATGAAGGACATAGAAGCATCGAGTTCGCCCTTGCGGAGAGCGATAGTGTTGTGTTCGTTGCTCTTGTAGATCGGGTGAACGATGTACTTCGGAGCCGGGAGCTTGCCTTCGTGGAGGGCAGCGTTGCCCCAGTAGTCGTCACGACGTTCGAGGATAATCTTGTTCGCAGAGTAGTCCTTGATGGTGTACGGGCCGGAAACGACCGGGTTCTTGTCCATCATGAGCTTCTTGACTTCGTCGAGGCCCTTTTCGGCAACGAGCGGTTCGAACACGTGAGCCGGCACGATACGGATGGCCTGGAGGAGGTCCATCACAGAAAGCGGGTTGTTGCGCTTGTCCTTAGCCACAATGAAGGAGATGCGTTCGGCAACGGGAGCGTCCGCCGCTGCCGGTTCGGCCTTGAGGGTATCCACGTGGATGGCAGAAATCTGTTCGGTGGTGTTGATGGAGCCATTCGTGAAGATGAACTTCACGTCGTTGGAGTTCACCTGCTTGCCGTCGCTCCACTTGGCAGCCGGGTTCAAGTCGACCACGATGCTGTCGTTGTTGGAAAGTTCCGGAACGAGCGTACCGAGAAGCGATTCCACCTGACCGTTCAGGGTGTTGTAGGTGACGAGCGGTTCATAGACCAGGTTGAAACGGCCACCGACGGGCCATGCGGCCATCCAGCTTTCGGCGAGCGGGTTGAACGTAGCGGGAGCACCCCACTGCTGGCCGGACAAGTAAAGAGTTTGCTGGCGAGGCAATGCGCCTTCGGCTGCCTGCTGCTCGCTGTTGTCGCACCCGAAAAGGGCGGCCGTCGCCGAAACCACGACAGCGGTCTTGACAATCGATTTCATTCCAATCATGTGTATCCTCTTATTGTAAGCCTATTTACGACTTTTGATGAAAATTCGGAACTAATATAGATTTAAACGTATTGTTTGTTGCTCCCCATACTAAAAAAATACGTTTACAACGCGACACAAACGAGGGTCCGGCGAACCGCCACCGCTTCTCCACCGCCTGAATGATTACGAAAATTTACAAACATGTATGACAAACAGCATATACGCGGCAATCTGCAATTGTCAACCGCCTTGCTCGGGCTGGAACGCGAACTTTCCACAATGTTGCGCACAAAGTAATTTTGATTATATACAAAAGAAGCCGCCCCCGACGGGAGCGACTTCTCTTAGTAAGTTCTATTGGTTTAAGAAATTACTTGGCCTTCTTGCAAGCCTTTTTGCAGCCACAAGCCTTCTTGGCAGGAGCGGCCTTGCAAGCCTTGCGCGGGTCACCGGCGTACACAGCATCCTTGCCGAGTTCTTCTTCGATGCGGAGGAGGCGGTTGTACTTGCACACGCGGTCCGTACGAGAGAGAGAACCAGTCTTGATCTGGCCAGCGGCGGTACCGACGGCGAGGTCAGCAATGAAGGTGTCTTCGGTTTCACCAGAGCGGTGAGAAACGATCGGGGCGTAGCCTTCGTCCTGAGCGCGCTTGATGGCGGCGAGGGTTTCGGACACAGAACCCACCTGGTTCACCTTGATGAGGATGGCGTTGGCGATGCCGGCCTTGATGCCTTCGTCGAAGATGGTCGGGTTGGTAACGAACAGGTCGTCACCCACGAGGTTGATCTTGCCGCCGAGCTTGTCGGTCATGACCTTCCAGCCAGCCCAGTCAGCTTCGTCGAGACCGTCTTCAATGGAGAAGATGGAGTACTTGTCGATGAGCTTTTCGTAGAGCTTCACCATGTCGGCAGACTTGACAGTCTTCTTGGTGCTCTTCTTGAAGGTGTAGGTTTCCGGCTTGCCAGCCTTGGTGTTCTTGTCGCAGAATTCAGAGGAAGCAACGTCAAGAGCGATCTTGATGTCAGTGCCGAACTTGTAACCGGCATTGGTGGTTGCAGCCTTGAGGGCGTCGAGAGCCTTTTCGAGGGTCATCACGCCAGTGATTTCGTAACCGAACTTGTTCTTGGCCGGCTTGATGCTGACGCCCGGAGCGAAGCCACCTTCGTCACCGACGGTCGTATCGAAGCCACCCTTCTTCAGCACAGCCTTGAGGGCGTGGAAGATTTCGGTGACCATCTGGAGGCCCTTGGAGAAAGTCTTGGCGCCAACCGGGGCGATCATGAATTCCTGGAAGTCGATCGGAGCGGAGGAGTGGGCACCGCCGTTGATCACGTTGCACATCGGGCACGGGAGCGTGAGCTTCTTGGTGCCATGGAGCTTGGCGATGTACTGGTAAAGCGGAAGGCCAGCGTCCTTAGCGGCAGCAACGCAAACAGCCATGGAAACGCCGAGGATGGCGTTTGCACCGAGCTTGTTCTTGAGCATGCGGTTGCCGTCGAGAGCGATCATGGCGTCGTCGACTTCGGTCTGCTTGGAAGGATCCATGCCGACAATCTTCTTCGCAATCTTGGTGTTGACGTTCTTCACGGCAGTGTAAACGCTCTTGCCGAGGAACTTGCTCTTGTCGCCGTCGCGGAGTTCGCAAGCTTCGCGTTCACCGGTGGAAGCGCCGCTCGGGACAGCAGCGTGACCCTTCACGCCGTTTTCGAGGGTAACATCAACTTCGAGAGTGGGATTGCCGCGAGAGTCGAGGATCTGGCGGGCAACAACGGATTTGATTTTAGAAGCCATTTTTTAGCCTTTTGGTTTAGTGTGAAATTCTTTGTGCTGTAAATATAGGAAAATTGTTGGCAGGTGCTAGAACAGCAAGCCGAGAAAAAGTGGGCAAAAAAGAGGCGGGTTTTCGCCCCTACAATACCCAGCCGTCACGGCACCTTACGACTTCCCATTTTCCCGAGCGCTTGGACAGGTAGTAATAGTTTCCGCTATTGAAGCTTTGTTTCACATTCAGTTGCACCATATCGTGCGCCTTATTAAAGACTGCATTATCAATGACCGGGAACGAACTGAAATGATAGTCATCGCCCCAGTGTTCTGGAATCACATTTATAAACGGGTGCCAGAAGGGATATTTATTTGGCTTAACCGTGTATCGCTCTTGCCTGCTCTCATGGACATTCGCCTTCATAAAGTTGTTCAACAGGGTATTGTACTCCTTGTTCAAGACAACTCTCCGTTGCCCCGCCAATGACTTCCCCATGCAAGCGGATTTTGCCTCTTTCCATTCTTCCCGCTTTATACTGAATATATTAACCTTGTCCAGTTCCTTCATATCGGCGACAGCGGTATCGACATACAGCACCTCCAGCGTCTGGACAAAATACGCGTAATTATAAATGCTGCTAGAATCCTCTTCCAAACGATTCAAGGCTTCATCAAGCGGAATCGCACGGATTTTCAGAGCATAGATGCTATCGGCCCGTTCGCGAACAGTCCGCATGGAGTCCGAATTCCATCTTTTTAAAACTTCATCAACGTCAATGGGATCAATAGGTTTAGCATTCTTTCTTGTTTCATTTAAAGTATCCTCAAGAGTATCGCGCTCTTCCCTATCGAGAATATCACGATACTTGCATTTAGCATCAAACTCCAATACGGCCTTGTAGATGGCCAGCAAATCGGCAGCCAACGAATCATCTGCCGGAATCGTAGCGCAAATGGAATCCGAAGACGTCCTCCACCTTGCAAAGAAAAGGTTCTTGTGAACATTCATGGAATTCCTATGTTCCGAACTATTCGATGCTTTGAACAGCTCGTAAAACCTGAATGCACGATAAAGGAGGGTGTCCGCAGGAAGGCCCCTTGTCGGTTCGGCAGGTTCCGCTTCGGCTGCTTCAAGCGTGGCCACAGGCGCCGCCATTGGCTCAGTCTTAAGTTCAGCCTTTGGCTCCACCTTCTCGGAAGCGCACCCGCAAAGGAGCACGATAGTCAGGAACACCAAAACACAAACAAAAGATTTTTTCAGAAAAAACGGCATAAATACTCCCTACAATACCCAGCCGTCACGGCGCTTTACAACTTTCCATTTCCCCGAACGCTTGGACAAGTAGTAATGGCTTGAGAAGTTAAATCTTTCCATGACGTCCAGTTTCACCATATCGTGAGCCTTGTTAAAGACGGCATTATCCATAATCGGGAACGAATTGAAATGATAGTAGTCGTCCCCGTGATGAGGAAACACATCTATAAATGGGAACCAGAAGGGATATTTATTCGGCTTGATCGTGTATCGCTCTTGCAAACTCTCATGAACATTCGCCTTCATAAAAACGTTCAATAGGGTATTGTATTCTTTATTCAGAACAAGAATCCGCTGTCCCGTCGGCGCTTTTTCCATGCAGGCAGAATTCGTTTTTTTCCATTCTTCCTGTTCTATCCAATACATACGAAACTTCTCCAGCTCTTTCATATCAATGCCCTCAATATCAACATACCGCACCTGCAGCGTCTGGACAAAATAAGCGCGATTATAGCTGCTGCTAGAATCCTCTTTCAAATGTTTCAGGGCTTCATCAAACGGAATCGGCCGGGTTTTCGCATCTTTGATACTATCGGCTCCTTCGAAAAGTTTCCGCAAGAAATCTGGATCTTCTTTCCATTTTTTTGTAAAATCAGCAATGTCAATTGGATTGGCCTTCTCAAGAGAATCGCGCTTTCCCCTGTCACGGTAATAAAGATACTCGCGTTTAACTTCAAACTCCAATACAGCCTTGTAGATGGCCAGCAAATCGGCCGCCAACGAATCATCTGCCGGGATCGTTCCGCAAAGAGAATCCGTGGACCGTTTCCACCTCGCAAAGAAGTGGTTCCTGTAATCGTCCATGGAATCGCGTAGCAACGTGTCATTCGTCGCCTGGAACTGCTCGTAAAACGCAAACGCACGAGAAAGAACCGTGTCCAGAGGCAGGGCCTTCAGTTCTTCAAA
>CACWNW010000013.1 GCA_902762305.1 Fibrobacter succinogenes
CACATCCGGTGCGAACTTGCGGTCAGCAGAAAGAACCTGCACGATCACCTGGACTTCGCGCGTGAAGTTCTCGGGGAACATCGGGCGAATCGGGCGGTCGATGATACGGGCAGAAAGAGTTTCCTCGTCGCTGGGGCGACCGGCTTCACGCTTGTTGTAGCCGCCTGGGAGGCGACCAGCAGCGTAGGCCTTTTCGCGATATTCGACAGTCAGCGGGAAGAAATCGCCTTCCTTCTCTTCGCCGTAGCAGACCGTAGAGAGCACGAATGCATCGCCCATCTTGGCGATTGCAGCTCCGCGAGCCTGCTTGGCAATACGGCCCGTCTCAAACGTGATGACACGGCCATCGGGAAGCGTAACGGACACTTCCTTCGGGTCGAGCATCTTGCCGTATTTTTGATGGTATGCGTCAATAGACATAGATTATCTCCAGTCCGCAGATTAGCCGCGGAGACCGAGTTCCTTGATGAGAGCACGCTGAGCGAGAATGTCCTGCTCACCGTAGTACTTGAGGAGGTTGCGGCGCTTGGCAACCATGGCAGACAGACCACGGAGGGAGTGGAAATCCTTCTTGTGGCTCTTGATGTGTTCCGTCAGATTCTTGATCTTTTCCGTGAGGATTGCGATCTGGACGCGGACGTTACCGGTGTCCTTTTCGTTTGCACCAAACTTGGCGGTGAGTTCTGCAGCTTTTTCCTTAGTGATAGTAGCCATTATAGCCATTCCTTTTTTTGATTGTTGTTTCATTACATGTTTTTGTCCGAGTTTCCCTGCTCTTGCACCAGTGGAATTGGCGAATCTGGTCACAGGACCCAGGCAAAAATGCAATTTGGCGGAAAATATAGTAATTTGGCTGGCTGGCAATGGGGTTTTAGAAGCGGGAACCGCTCCAAAAGGGTGAAAAGGGCCGCTGAAAACGCGGGTGCGGCGACTTGCGGGCTGATTTCGGGGCGAAAATGGCCGAGCCGCGGGAAATCGGGAGCAGAATTCGGCAAATTGGGGATTAAACGGGGCGTTTTTAGCCACATTAATCCCCAATTTTCAGAACAAACTAACAAGATTTCAGCCAATTCAGGGCTTTTGAGGTCTAAATTCGCCCCAAGTGGGGATTAAATCGGCATTTTTGGAGCATTTTATCCCCACCTCCCCTGCATTTTCGCCCCCGATAGCACATACAAACTAAATTTTTGGGGATTGAGCAGCGGTTTTTCAGCACATTTAATCCCCAATTTCGTAATTTTTCTTCACTCGCACGCCGAATCACGCAAGAAATTTGCACTTTTCGCCTTTATTTTTCGAAAAGCGCCTCAGAAGTTGCTTTTCGCCGCAACTATTTTGTACTTTCCAAGCAATGAGGCTCAGCCCTCGTTGTGTCGCGATGCGAATGCACGCCTTTTCTTATATGGTTAACCCTATGTCCACATGAACAACCTGGAGCTCATCCATCCCGATGACCTGCAACAACACATGCAGGCGCAATCCGAAAAAATCTTCGACACAATCACCCGCCTGCGCTCGCGCGTGGCAAAAGCCCCGCCGGGGCGACTCCGCACAACAATCCGCGGGAACAAGCCCCGGTACTACCACATAACAGACCCCAAAAAGGCAAACGGCCTGTATATTCCCCGCGGCGAAGAAGCCCTTGCGGCAAGGCTCGCGCAGAAGGAATACGACACCACGCTGCTTCCCCTGTTGGAGCGACAACTGGAACTCGTCAACAACTTCATCGCCGAATACCACCCGCAAGCGCCCGACGACGCGTACGCGGATTTGCCCGATTGCCGCCGGCAGTTCGTGACACCCGCGCGACTTGCCGACAGCGAATATGCGAAGCGCTGGCTCGCCCTCCCCTTCAAGGGCAAGTCCATCGCAGATGGCCTCCCCGAATATGCGACCGCCCGCGGCGAGCGCGTCCGCTCCAAGTCCGAAGTCATCATCGCGGACACCCTCCTGCGCATGGGCATCCCGTACCGCTACGAATTCCCGCTGAAACTGAAATTGCCGCACGAAAAAAGCGCGACGTTCTTCCCCGACTTCACGTGCCTCAACCTGCGCACCCGCGAGGAAATTCTGTGGGAGCATTTCGGCATGATGGACGACAGCGATTACGTCCACAAGGCAATGGACAAGCTGGACATCTACGAAAGAAACGGAATCTTCCCGGGAAAGCGCCTGATTATCTCGCGCGAGACGACCGAAAAGCCGCTGAACGTCAAGACCATCCAGAAGTTGGCGGAAGAATACCTGCGGTGAAACCGACTGATTGTCCGGAAGGGGCCACCTGCGAACGCGCATTTCCGAGCACATTCTTGGACATGTTTTTTGCCTTTTTAGTTAAAACTTTTCGTGTGGAATTTCTGAAAAATTCCATTTAGGGAATACAAAGTACAGCGCACTTTCAAGTGCGCTGTACTTTGTGTCAAAATATTTGGTTACTCAACCTTCACGCAACGTACGGACAGGCCATTGGTTTTTACAACTTCGTATGTAGAAAAAATTTCTCCAGTATTAGTTGTTGTTGAAGCAAAAGCCCTCGCTTCTGGATAATCAATTCCTTCTTCAACATAAAACCAATGAGTGCTTTTCGTAATATTTTTCAGTTGTCGTTCCCAGACATACCCTGCACCGACGAGGGAATAGCCGCTGTAATTAAAGCCCCCAAATGATATAGCTCGAGCGTCTTGAATTCCGTGCTTATTGTTGTCCGCATGAAGCACAATGTAAAAATCGTCCTGAGTCAGAAGCCGCCAGCCATCCGGACAAATGCCCTGGTGGTTCGGCTGGATTAAATCGGCGCAGCTCTTGGTGTTGCATTCACTCGGCAGTTGCATCATCTCGGCCCACTGGTAGAGGGCTCCGTAGCGGTCGCAATTTGTGGTATCCCTATCGTAGCAGTAACGCTCGATTAACGTATCGTTTGCCTGATCTTTTGTAATACCAACCATCTTGCCGATATTGAGGTTTTCTGCCATTACGGTCACAGAAGCGGCCTCGCCTTTTTTGTTTTTCCCGTTTATCGTAATGTAGTAGTAGCTACGACCATTGCGTTCATCAACAAAGGTCTTATAATCGCTGCTTTTGATACGAATAGCATCACCCAAATCAGCCTTATGGTCATACGGGACATAGCCGCTGCTACTGGGAACACTTGAACTCGACTGCGGAGTGACGCTGGAGGAGGAGTTATCACTACTGCTCGATTGCGGAGTGACGCTAGAGGAAGACTTCGCGCTGCTGCTGGATTTCGCGCTCGATGAAGACTTCGCCGAGCTGCTGCTCGACAGATCCTCGACCGGAGTCGAGGATGACGAACGCACCGAGCTACTCGACTTCGCGGAACTACTGGACACCGACGAGGAAGACTTAGCCGAACTGCTGCTAGATAGATCCTCGACCGGAGCCGAGGATGACGAACGCACGGAGCTACTCGACTTCGCGGAACTACTGGACACCGACGAGGAAGACTTAGCCGAACTGCTGCTAGATAGATCCTCGACCGGAGCCGAGGATGACGATGTCGGTGTGACGCTCTCACTGCTCGACGAGGAGGGTTCATCGTCTCGCGGGGCGAAACTGCTCTCGTCGTCACAGGCGGCAAAAAATGCGAGAGCCAATCCCAGCAAAAAACGCTTCATACAGAAAATCCTCCTACGTTACGTTGTATATTTAGCAAATTTTCCTTCTAGCCTCCACCCGGTTTTTATTATATTCCCCGCAAAAAGGATTGAACATGACGATTGACGAATTCCTGGGCGAAGCGAAGACGGTAGCGATTTTCGGGCACGTGAGGCCCGACGGCGACTGCGTGGGCAGCACCACGGCAATCTACAACTACATCCGCGACAACTTCCCAGGAATCCGTGCGGACCTGTTCCTCGAGAAGTTCCCCGAGAGCTACCGGATTCTGCGCGGGGCAAGCGATGCGCGCGAGGCCTACACCGCGGATTGCAACGGCGGGCAACCCTACGACCTCGCCTTCCTCATGGATACCCCGAGTTTCGAGCGCGTGGGGGCGAACGGCGCGGAATGCATCCGTGCCGCGAAAAAGACGATAAACATCGACCACCACATTTCTAACCCGCTGAATCTGTGCACCCTGAACCTCGTGGAACCCGAGGCGAGTTCCGCATGCGAGGTGGTGTACGTGAACATCGACAAGGCGAAGGTCGGCCGCGAGACCGCGAACAGCCTGTACCTGGGAATCGTGCACGACACGGGAGCGTTCAAGTTCAGCAGCACCGGCAAGCGCACCATGCAGGTGGTCGGCGACCTTATAGAGAAGGGTATCGACTTCGCGAAAATCGTGAACGAGACATACTACACGCGCACCTACAAGCAGACGCTCGTGACCGGGTTCGTGATGCAGAACTGCAAGCTCGGGCTCGGGGGTAAAGTGGTCTACGCCCACATCACCCCCGAAGACATGGAACGCTTCGGCGTTACGCCCGTGGAACTCAGCAACGTCATCGACACCGTGCGTGAAGTCGGCGGCACCGAAGTGGCCCTGTTCCTGTACCCCGTAAACGGCAAGTACAAGATTAGCCTGCGCAGCAACTACATCGTGGACGTGAACGCGATTGCCCGCGAGTTCGGCGGGGGCGGCCACACCCGTGCCGCCGGCGGCGATACCTGCGACGCGCCCGAAGTTGCGATTGAAAAGATCCTGAAGCTCATCGAAAAGCAGCTCTAAAATAAATTTACGGTCAATCCTTCTCTTTTTTAGTTATATTAAAAAATAAGAAGAGAAGGAGGACCCCCTCATGAAGGGCAAATTCATACACAGGCTATCAGCAACAATCGTCATCACGATAGGCATCCTTATAGGATGTTCAGACAACGTAAGCGACGTACCTAACGCGTCGAGTGAAATTTCCAGCGACCAAACCAACAGTTCTGCACTAGAATCTTCGGGTTCCGAGGTTTCAAGCTCCGAAATTTCTGGTTCTGCGCCATCGAGTTCCGCAAATCCGAATTCCGGCTCAGGCCCCTCCAGCTCCGCAGCCGCTTTATCCAGCCAGGCAGAAAACCCCACAAGTTCAGCAACAGACCCTTCAAGTTCGGCGAAAATTCCCTCCAGTTCAGCAGGGGCCAGTTCCGCAGGCAACAGCGCGAATTCATCTTCTTCCGGACCGATTGCGCGTTCGTCCAGCAGCTACAGCAAATTACGCGACGAACCCCAAGATGAACGCCACAAGATTTACCGTCTGCTCTACCCTGTCGAGAACGGGACGCTAGACACGGGCTTTTTTGACCAAGGCGGCTGCGACATCAAGACAGACGGATCCTTTACGTGCAATCAAAAAAGTTGTATAGAATATGTCGGAGGGTACATCAGCTTCCATAGCGAAGCAATGTTCCCCAATAACGAGCACTACTCCAAGTATTTCCAAGGCAGCACCGACGAGACAAGGCTCATCGACATCAACTTGGGCGACAGCGCCCTCACATCGTACATTCCCTATGCCGACATCCCAGAATTCGACATAAACGACGTCAAAAGCAAACTATCGACACTTCCGGCAGCCACTTGCACCACGCTGGTGCAGTTCGTCAGCAACTACAAAATGAGCGCAAGCGGGCTCCCCGAAGGTTTTGTCTTGCACCTAGACGCCAATTTCAATTTCGAAACACGAGAGCGTGTGACGGAGCCCTATTCCATGATATTCCCTAAAGAGGAACTGGACACCGTCAAGGCGAACATCGGCGAAAATGAAAAACGCATTGAACACGGCTACAAGTTATTTGACGAAAAATTTTATATCAAGCAATCCAGCTACTACGGCAAGAGTTCCATAGAATACAACACCTATGTAACCAATCAAGGTTGCGGCATTGTATCGCAGTCATATATCCCCATGCCAACAGGCGCCGCAGGCCTTTGCCAAGGCTGGCACATCCCCGAACTCGCCCAAACGTTCTCGGTACGCTTCATCAACACCTCGGACAAAACCCCGGCATCGTTCACGTGGAAGCTGACCTACATGGACCAGTTTGGCCGTGGCGGCACTATCGACATCACGACGCAGCTCAAGTAGCGTTAAAAAAGGAACAGCGCAATGGCGAGGGCGATAAACACGCAACCGCTGAACCAGTTGAGGTTGCGGTTCGCCTTCGGGCTATTGAGCAGGAACTTCTTCACGGCGCCCGCGAGAAGCGCGATGGAGCCGAACACGATGAAGGTCGCCACGATGAATTCCACGCCGAGAACCGCCATTTGGAGCGTCGGGGCCATGTCGCGTTTCAAATCGACTGCCGGCGGAATGAACGAAAGCGCGAAAAGGACAGCCTTCGGGTTCGTGAGGTTCATGATGATGCCACGCGGGTAGAGCTTGCGGAACGACAGGCCCGCACCTTCCCCGGCAGCATTATCCTCGTCAGCGTTGTCAGCATCCAGTTTCACGACGCCGGCGCGGACCTGGAAGCTCTTGTACGCGAGATAGACCAGGTACGCCGCCCCGCAGCACTGCAGCACAAAGAACGCAACCGGGCTAGCCGCAATCAGGGCCGACACGCCGAGAATCAGCAGGCAAACCTGGATGACGATTCCGGTACAGAGCCCGCAAATCACACAAAAGCCCGCCTTCGCGCCGTGAGTCGCACTCTGCGCGAGCACGAACAGGTTGTCCGGCCCGGGAGCCAAAGCCACCACGAGGGCTGCAATGAAGAAGTTAAACATCTAAATAGATCCTTCGACAGATTCTATCGCGCTTCTGTCACCCTGGAGCGAAGCGATAGGGTCCAGAATGACATGTGCCGAATTTTTACAGTTTCTCCAAAAAACTGTCCACGTCGAGTTCGGCGAGGCCCTTCTGCAAACTTTCGAGCGCATCGTCCGTAATCACCGGCTTCTCGGATTCGTGCCTGCTTTCGGCCAAGGCGTTCGAGTCCTCGACCAGGTGCTTGAGGGAGGCAGCGACATCGCTCATGGTCCCCTCGCGGTTCATCACGCCGTTCAGCACGCGCACCAGCCGCTCGCGCAGCTTCTGGAATTCATCGCGGTCGAGCTCGGAGGTCACCCCACCACAATACATCAGCGGGGTCTTGCACTTGGCACAGGCAAAGACCATCATGGACGAGGGTTCCCCGTCTAGCATGACGTTAAAAGACGAGCCGCAATGGGGGCAATCGATACGCAATTCACTCATGCCCTAGAATGTAGAAATTTTCGCAACTTCGAGCCAAAACAACAGCAAAAAATTATTTTTTGCACCGTTCAACCCGTTTTTATGCCCCCTCTTTTTTTTATTTGCGTCTTTTACACTTTTTGTCAGTTTCAGTAAAGTCCGCCCGAATCGCACAACATTATGCTCTGTCATTGGCTTTATCACATTACCAGTATTGACCTTTTCGACGGCCGTCTCTTCCGCGCAGGCGTCGCCGCCATGCTCTCCATCGTCCTCGTCCTGTTCTTCATGCCCAAGTACATCCGCCTCTTGCAAGGGCTCGATGCCACCAGCGACTTCGACAAGGACGGCAAGACCAAGTCCCCCCCGATCATGGGCGGGCTCCTCCTGGTAGTGGTCGTCGAGGTAGTCTCGCTCCTCGTCTGCAAGATGAACGGCTACACCATATCGACACTCGTGATTCTTGCAGCCTTCTCTGCCGTGGGCGCCATCGACGACATCGCGAAGGTCCGCGCCAAGCGCCTCATCAAGCTCGGCAAGCTCAAGGCGGCCGACTACATGGACAAGGCGGACGGCATTTCCAGCAGCCTGCGCCTGTTCCTCTACTTCCTTTTCAGCTGCATCGTCGCGATTTTCTGCTACAAGTTCATCCCCGAGCTCAAGGGCGACCTCACCATCCCCTTCTGCCCCATCGAAATATTCCAGCTACACCTCCCCAACTGGATTTTTGTCGCCTTCATGACGTTCGTCATCGCGGCTAGCGCAAACGGAACGAACTTTACCGACGGTCTCGACAGCCTTGTCTCGGTGCCTATCCTTACGAGCATGATTTTCGTGGGCCTTGTCGCCTACGTGAGCGGCAACTTCATCTTCAGTACGTACCTGCACGTGCCGTACCTGCCCGGCTGCGACGAACTCTTCCCCATAGCCATGTCCATCGCGGGTGCGCTGCTCGCCTACCTGTGGTTCAACAGCCCCCCGGCCGAAATCTACATGGGCGATGCGGGCTCCGTAGGCTTCGGCGCCACCATCGGCATCATGTTCATCCTGGTGCAGGCGGGCCTGTTCCTCCCCATCGTGTGCGTAATCATCATTGCCGAAGCCTGCTCCGTGCTCCTCCAGATCCTCTGGTTCAAGTTCACCAAGAAGACTACAGGCACAGGCAAGCGCATATTCCTGTGCGCACCGCTCCACCACCACTACCAGAAGAAGTGGGAAGGCAAGTTCCCGAGCAAGCCCCTGATGAACTCGAAAATCGTGTGGCGCATGCACCTGATAAGCATCTTCGCGCTCATCGTGAGCATGGTGATATTCTTCGGATTGAGATAGTATGGAAAAAGACATCATTGCTACTCTGAACGCAGCCGGGCAACAGGAACTGGCGGCGCATCTTGAAACACTGACC
The DNA here is from genome assembly GCA_902762305.1 of Fibrobacter succinogenes. Lineage (GTDB taxonomy): Bacteria > Fibrobacterota > Fibrobacteria > Fibrobacterales > Fibrobacteraceae > Fibrobacter > Fibrobacter succinogenes_I. The sequence goes on from CACWNW010000013.1 coordinate 8,530, forward strand.
GGGGAGGCCCGCAAGCTCCTCGAGCGCGACATTTTAAGCCAGGACTGGGAAGAACTGAAGGCGCTCTATGCCGAAAAATCGACCGCAAGCAAGGCGGACAACGTTTCCGCCGACCTGAAGCCCATGCCATTCCGCATTGCCGAAGACGACCTCAAGTACAACTACTGGAAGGAAATCGGCGAGATGCTGCTCGGGAAGGGCAAGGTGGCGGCGTTCCTCGTCGCAGGCGGCCAGGGTTCACGCCTCGGGTTCGACGGCCCCAAGGGCATGTTCGACATCGGGCTCCCGAGCCACAAGAGCCTCTTCCAACTCCAGGCAGAACGCCTGCAGAACCTTTCCGCACAGGTCGGCCATCCGATTCCCTGGTGCATCATGACGAGCCCGCTTAACCACGAGGCGACCGTCAACTTCTTTACCGAGCACAACTTCTTCGGGATGGACCGCGACAACATCCGCTTCTTCGAGCAGGGAACTATCTGCGCGCTCACTCCCGACGGCAAGGCCGTACTCGATGGCGACAGGCTCGCACTCGTACCTGACGGCAACGGCGGCTGCTTCCGCGCACTCGCCCAGAGCGGTTCGCTCGCATGGCTCGTAGAAAAGGGCGTGCAGTACGTGTTCCTCTACAGCGTCGATAACGCGCTCTGCCGCATTTGCGACCCTGCATTTATCGGGGCACTCGCCGACAACGGCATGGCCTCCAGCGCATCGAAGGTCGTGCACAAGGCGAACGCGCAGGAACGCGTGGGCATTTTCGCCTTCCAGAACAACAAGCCCAGCGTAGTCGAATACAGCGACTTGCCCGAGGAATACCGCGATATGACGAATCCGGACGGAAGCCTCGTCTTCGACGGCGGCAACCTAGCGATTCATTTGTTCAAGGTAAGCGGGCTTCGCAAGCTGCAGACCAGCAAGCTCCCGTGGCACACGGCCCGCAAGACCGTCTGCGGCATCGAGAACTGCTTCAAGTTCGAACAGTTCCTTTTCGACGCGTTCCCGCAGCTCGGCACCATGCTCCCCTTCGGCGTCATCCGCGAAGAGGAATTCTCCCCCGTCAAGAACGCGGAAGGCACGGACAGCCCGAAAACGGCCCGCACGATGATCGGCAAGCTCCACCGCGAATGGCTCGCGAAGGCCCACATCGCCGTGAAGCCCAACAAGCTCTACGAAGTCTCGCCCACCATCAGCTACGCCGGCGAAAATCTCTCGCGCAGGCTTTTTGAACGCGAACTCGGGCGCAACATCCTGGAGTTCGACGAATAGCGCCAGTTGTCATGCCGCACATGTTGCGGCATCACCGTTCCAATGCAGAAAATAAAGTTCGGCATATATAAAGTTACGTTGCACATATTGCTCCGTCTGCCGGACTTTTTCTACTCGTTCCTTTTCACCATCGCATTCCCCATATACAAGGCGCTCCACACCGAGCGCGCCTACGGGCGTGTCGTGAAGCATCTCAAGGCGGCAAGGGAGTACGTGGAGACACAGGCGCAGGGGTTAAACGATGCATCGGTTTTAAACTGCGCGCGGGAATTAAACGGCCCGCAGGAAATAAACTGCGCCGAGCCTTTACAGAACGTGACTGCGCGCGACGTGTTCAAGGGCATCTACTGGAACGCGCTGGATTCGTACCGCGGCCTCGCCCGCTTCAAGAGCGTGGAACGCCGCATCGTGTTCGAGAACGAGGAAATCATCAAGAACGCCGTCGCCGAATGCGCTAAAATCGGGATGCCCATCGCCGGCATCAGCATCCACCAGGGTTCCTTCGAACTGATGCACCGCATCCTCTGCCGCTACAGCGAGCACGTCCACCTCATCACCGATTCCGTCGGGGACACCGCCTTCCGCGAAGTCCTCAAGGAGCTGCGCAGCGACCCGCACCTTACCGAATACCACCCCGAAGAAACCGGCAAGCTCATCCGCGAACTCTTCCGCACCAAGGGAATTTTAGCGATGGTCTTTGACCAAGGCAAGAACACGAAGGGAAACACCGTCGAGCTTTTCGGCAGGCAGACCACGCTCTACCTGCGACTCATCCAGAAAATCAACCAGATGGGAGCGGGCATCGTCACTTTCCGCACCTGGACCGAGAACACGCCCGAGCGCCGCATCATCATCCATTTCGAGACGTACTACCCGCCGAAATACGACGTGCAGGGGCGCGACCTCGTCAGCGACATCGCATGCGAAACCGAACGCTGGATAGCCGACCACCCCGACCAGTGGAGCTGGAATTACCATGGGAATTTTGTTGCCCATCCTTAACAGTCGGGTATAAGATTTACGCGGGCGGGGCCCCCGCTCGGAGTGAACGCCTCCCAGGTAGTAACTGTTTATTGCAATTATCAAACGTTTATATTCTAAATTAAATCTGTTTATCGATGGTCATAAATGCCTATATTTGGGCTGAGGTTTTGAGATGCCCCTGAATGCAGAAGAAGAATTCCAGATGCAGTGGATCATGAACCACCGCATGGAAGACAAGGACGAGCAGATGCGCGTCGATGCGGAAAACGCCGCCGTGCAGCGCCCCGCACGCCTTGCGCGCGGACGCAAGATGCGCCGCAACCCAGCCGCCTGGGACCTGCCCATGCCCGAAGACGAAATCGACCTGCACGGCATGACCGCCGACGAAGCCGCAGAAGCCGTCGAGCGGCGCATCGATGACCTCACCATCGCCGGCCTGAAAGTCCTCAGGGTCATCCACGGCGGCGGAAACCCCAGCTACGGGAACGTAAAACGCATCATCGACCGCAAGGTCAGGTCCGAATGGAGCAACCGCATCCGCCTGTACAAAGTCGAGCCCGACAACGCCGGTTCGAGCATCATGATCATCGGAAAACCCGCCAACAGCGACGCGCCAGCACGCCCCACCCCCAAAAAGCCTGCAAAATCCTCCCGTAAAAGGTAAATTTTGCACAATTTTTCAAATTTTTCGTCCCTGACCCCTTTAAAAACTTTCATTTTTTATCTATAATTGTGCCCACCAAACCGGAATATAGCTCAGCCTGGTAGAGCGCTTGCTTCGGGAGCAAGAGGTCGTGAGTTCGAATCTCGCTATTCCGATAAAACGAAAAAGGACCCCTTGATGGGGTCCTTTTCGTTTTATTCGGAATTATGCGCGAGATGAGAACTCACGAAGTGAGTTCGACTAAATCGCCGGTTGAACGCAGTGAAATTCGGCGATTTAGAGATTACGCCGCCAGGCGTAACCCGCAGGGCAAAAGTTGAACACCGTGAAACTTTTGTCTTATCTCGCTATTCCGATAGGAAGAGCGCTCGCTATTCCGATGGGAAGGGCAGAGCTATTCCGATAGGAAGAGCGCTAGCGATTCCTGGCGGAATAGTGAGTTCGACTACCGCGGAGCGGAACGAAGTGAAACGCGACGCGGGAGGCCTTGACCGTGCAAAGCACGGCAAGCCCGAAGGGCAAAACGTAAACGAAGTGAACGTTTTGGCAAAAGCGCGCAAGGCGAGTGTCGCGACGGCAAGCTTGCTTGCCGACATGACCGAGCCGAAGCCGCGGACGCTGTAGGCGTCCATCTCGCTATTCTGTTAATGAATTGAGTCATTTATTTAGTATATATTTGAGTTATGTCTTCCATAAAGCTCTTTCTGCTTACATTGCTCATCATAGTCGCCTCTGCACAGGCGAACGAAACATCATCAAGCAGAACCGGCAAATATAATTTCTCAAAAAAGACCCAACAAAACTTCATGCATGGCTGTACAAGCAGACTTACCCCTCAAGAATGTAATTGCATGCTTGAATTTACTAGACAACACTTTGATGAAAGATTAAATCATCCACCATCCGCAGATTTCCAGAAGGACTACAGCATTCGGCCCAAAACATACACTGATGGAGCGATGGTCGAATGCATTGACGACAATCGCATTGAAAAAACATGGACCGAAAAAGACTTTGTTTTTATAGGCAATCTCCTTTATGCCATAAAAAAAGAAGAAATCAAGGAATTACAATTCACCGAAAAAGATTATCAAGATTTCATGCGGCAATGCACGAACATGGAAAGTCCTGATATGTGCAACTGCATTTCACAAAAAATTCTTGCATACGTCAACGAACAAATAAACAATCCCTTGGGAGCATATATACGGGAAAACGAAAATGTTTCGCCCAAAGCATACGCAGACATAGCATATACTCAATGTGCGGAACACTTAAGTAGCGAGCCACAAGAATTGAGGGATTTAGAAAATCACGATGCTCCATGGGCATATGACAGCACCGCTTGGAAAGAAGAAACCGACGTCATTAAAGGCACTTCAAATTTTCTTAAATTTATTGAGAAAACCATCCATATTCTAAAAAGCCAAAACCCACAAAAAGGCAAGAAAAGGTAAACCCCGTTAGTCCTTCACACAGCGCACCGAGAACCCGTAGTTCTTAATGTTGTCGTGCAGGTTCGCATCGACGATGTAGAAGTCCAAGAACATGCAGTACGCGTAGCCGCTAAAGTCCTCCGTAGAACTCCAGAAGTACGCGTAGTCGCCCTCGCCGTCGTAACCCTCATTGCCGATCCTGTAGCCGCCGGTCCTGTAGCCAGCAGGGAGCGCCGAGAACCCGAAAGCATCCGTACCGTTGCCACTACTATTCCATCCGGATGTGGACTTGAGCACCCAGCCTGCCGTCGATGGTCCACCGACTGCGTTGAACAAAGTTTCCCATTCGACCTTGCTCGGCAGATGCCAGCCATTGGGACATACACCCTGAATGTTTCCTGACGGCAGAGAGCATATATAGGCAGGGCCACATTCGCTTTCCGACTTACCTACCGCCGCAGCCCACCTGTAAAGCCTTCCGTACTTGGCGCAGTTAGTTTCCTCGGAATTATAGCAGAAACTGAAGTCCGTTTCGTAGTTGAGGTTTTCTGCCATCCACGTCTGCGAGCCAATCGTCACAGTCTTGTAGGTCTGACCATCGCGGGAGTCGGTCATTGTTCCACTCTTCACCTCAACCGGCCCGTTATCGCTCGGGCCGTTGGAACTGCTGTCGTCGCCACAGGCCGCAAGGAAAAGAAACATGGCCCCTATCGCCACTACGTGGCTCCTGGGAGATTGTTTGCGTCCGAAAAGACGCCTTTCGACTTTCTTAAATGCCATAAAGCACCTCTTTGCAAAGGATTTTTCTTCAATCTATATAATTTTTTACAAAAAGCAAATTTCCTTTCCGCGAGTCCGCGAAAAAAAAACGGCCAAAAGGTAACGTTTTTGCGTTTCTGTCGTTTTTATAGGTAGGCACGCCCCAACCAGCACTCTTCAAAGCAAGTATTCTTCGGCTAGGTTCTGGATTCGCTTCACGTTCAACGGGTTTTCCACCGTCTCGCGCGAGACAATCAAGCGTTTCCCCAGAAAAATTCCATTCTTCTCGTAGACGTCGAGTTTTCCCATGGCGTTGAGGGCGTATTCCGGGTCGTCCATCATGCCGAAATGCTCCCACAGGTATTCTTCGCGCGTGCGCAGGTTGAGGCAAGTGAAGTCCGGGAAAAAGTTCGTCGTGCCCTTCCCCCGCGGCAATTTCAACTTCAGGGGAAATTCGTAGCGGTAAGGGATTCCCATTCGGGAAAGCGTATCCGCGATGATGACCTCGGACTTGGAGCGCACGCGCTCGCCTCGGGCGGTCGTAAATTCCGGCTGGTCAGCGGCAAAGGGCTTGCCCCTGTACGGGACTGCGAGCCAGCGCTTGGCGTATTCCTCGTCAGAAAGTTGCACCGGGTCGACAAACGCCCGGCGGCACTCCGGCATTCCGTCGTAGATTTCGCCAAGGACCTGCGGGCGGAACTCTGCAATAAACTCGTTGACAAGTTCCAGGCGCCGTTCCATTTCGGTCAAGGCCGACTTTTCGTAATCCTTCTGGACCAATTTCGCCACGATGGATTCCTCGCATCGCGGGATATACGTGCCGCCGGGAGTTTTCGGGTCCGTCACGTGGTAGAAGCGGATTCCGTTCCCGCGGCGTGCCATGCGGATGCGGCCCGGTGGCAATTTCGCGAGATGCGCCCGCAGGCGGGTTATGGCGGAGTAGAGTTTTTCGGATTGCAACTGCAAATGCCGTTGCAGTTCATCAGGTGGAAGGATTTCCAGGTTGTTCATGTAGCATAGGTGGAAACTACATATATAAAAAAGGCGAGCATTCGCATCGCGACACAGCAAGCGTGGGGCTTGCTACCGGGCAAAATACAAAAAAGCAGGGCGTGGAGGCTACTTTTGAATGCGAAAATTCGTGAAATGCGAAAAAATGGGGACCAAAGCACCCAAAGTCACACCATTTGGTACCCAAAATTTTAGTTTATCCGCAACGCAACAAACATTTTTCAGTTGCAGGCGAGCGAAACTTGCCCGCAAGTGGGTACCAAACAACACAAAAGCAGCATTTTGGTACCCAGCCGAAGCTGTTTTGCGCACATTTTACCCCAACATGCGCCTCAAATTGATTACTTTGTTCTAAAAATTGGGTACCAAAACAGCCTCAACACCCCCACTTGGTACCCATTTTTGTGAAAATGCCACCCCAACGACCGAAAAAAACGCCCCTAGTCCTTCACACAACGAACCGAGACCCAGAGGTTCTTATTGCTGAGGCCCAGGAGCGCAGTGACGTCGCTGTAGCGCAAGTTCATGTAGTACGCGCCGCTATAGTCCTCCGTAGAACTCCAGAAGTCCGCGCTGAGGCCGCCGTAGTAGAAATCCCCACTGCGGTTCCTGTAGCCAGCAGGGAGCGCCGAGAACCCGAAAGCATCCGTGCCGTTGCCATCTTTTCCTCCGTATTCATTCCATCCGTTGGTGGACTTCAGCATTTTCCCCGCATTTTCCCATTTCCAAGCATTTTCCTGAACCCCGCCCACGAACTTAAGCAAAATTTCAAATTCTTCTTTGCTGGGCAAGTGCCAGCCTACGGGGCAGGCAACTTTTGCCGCGTCCCAGTTATAGAGCCTACCGTATTTCTGACAATTCGTTTCCTTATCCTCGTAGCACCAGCTACCCTCGGTTTTCACCTTCAGATTCTCTGCCATCCAAATCTGTTTACCAATCCCTACAGTCTGGTACGACTCGCCGTCGCGGGCGTCTGTCATGGTTCCCTTTTTCGGGGCTGCGAAGGCTCCCTCCGCACAGAACACAACCACGAGAGCCAGGGTCAAAGCCAGTCGTTTCATAAAACCTCCTCAAATATCAATACACCAAATATACATCCATATCCGCCCAATGGGATTTTTTACAAAAAAAGCGGCACGCCGCCAGGCGTAACCCGAAGGGCAAAAGTTGAACATCGTGAAACTTTTGTCTTATCTCGCAATTCCGATAGGAATTGCGTCCATCTCGCTAAAAAAACTATCCAAATATCCTTGACGTCCCCCATAAAATGGCATAGATTATGTCCATAAACATTCAGGCAAGGGCAAAAAATGACACCAGCAAACACAAATGTAGAAGAATGTTATTCCTCAAGGGATGACCGCTCGGGAGCTTGGTTCTTGGCGCTTTTGGGCATTATCGGCTTTTTCGACTTTTACATGAAGCATCCCGTAAGGGGTGGCGTCAAACTGGGTATCGTGATCATGTCGGTTATAGGCGTAATTTTATCCTCTTATGACTTCAGAGGCATTCTATCTCTCCTAGGTCATGGGATTGAAGTTGTTTCTATTTGGAATCTCTTCGACATGTTCCGGCTTTCGAGAGGCCTTTATCGGGATGGAGACGGGTACCTTGTGAAGAAACAAACCTGGGATGCCACAGTCCTGTTTTGGTTTGTTATCGCAGTACCAATCGTCCTTATTCTGTTCCTTGTCATAGCCTTCTTCACAGGAAACTTGCGAATACCAGTCGCGTGAATTACACTAGACAACCAATAGAACGAAGGCTTCCGCCCATCAAAATGTGATTAAAATCCCGTTTTTAGCAAAAAAAGGCGTTTTCTTGCGAATTTGTGACACTTTTCCCGATATTTTTTGGTATTTTACACTCCGTGAGGACCGATTCCCCCGGTCTAACGATTTTAGGAGTATCTATGCGCTTTGCAACACGTATTTTCGCATTTTTGACTATCGCTGCGACAGCGACCTTTGCACAGCTAGCCCCCGAACCGCAGTCGGCGGATGTCCCGCTCATGCAGGATTCCGCAGGCTCCCCCATGAAGATGGATTTCAGCCTCCCGCTCACGGGCGTTAGCGACCCAGGCATCCTGTTCAGCCACTTCGCCAAGCGGCCCTTGATTGTCTACTACTTCAGTCCCAAGTGCCCGCACTGTCAGAAGCACTTCCCCGAAGTGCAAGGCGTCATGAAGGAATACGAATCCGCAGGCGTCACGGGAATCGCCATCGCCATCGGCGGCAACATCAAGAAGAACGACATCCGCATGTTCATCGACCAGTTCAAGGTCGTCATACCGGTATTCCAGGACGGCTCGCAGAAGTTCGGCCCGACCTACGGCAACGGCTACGTGCCGGTGCTCTACCTGGTGCAGCCCGACGGCACGTTCTACCGCTACGAATCGCTGGACGAGGCCCACATGAACCACCTCCGGACGATGCTGAACAAGCTCAAGAAATAAACATATCTTTAGATTTCAGCAGGAGGCCGCTCAGTTAAGTAGAGTGGCCTTTACTGTATTCTGACATAAAAACAAATACACAGCGGGAGGCTGCTCGGCTATGCTGAGTAGCTCCGGCTTCGGCTCGGATATGCCGGCGAACAAGTTCGCCGTCGCATCACTCGCCTTCTGCCGTAGTCGAACATGGCTTCTCCCGTTGCGCCATAAGTACGAAAAGAGGCCCCCGATGGGGACCTCTTTTCGTACTCACGGCGGGAGTCGAACCCACGACCCGCTGCTTAGAAGGCAGCTGCTCTATCCAACTGAGCTACGCGAGCTTGCGGGGGGTAATATAAAAAAAAATACAGACTTCTTCAACTGCAGCAAAGGCCTTTTACGAGTTTTTTAATTAATCTAGAAGTTGATATTTTTCACTCTTTCTCAGGGAACACAAAAATGTTTTTCCCGCCCCCCGCTTTTATGCTATATTAAAAGGAAGGACTTCCCTCAAAGGAGTAACGCATGACTGACGAACAGTTCGAAAGATTCACGTCCATGCTCCAGAGCCAGATGCAGGCGCAAACCGACGCGCTACAGGCACAGACGAAGGTGCTCGAGAAAATTTCGGCCCTGCTTGCCAGCGCAGAAGACGACACGCATTCGGACCTCTGTTCCGAAATCAAGTTCCTGCGCCAAGCCGAAGTCCTCAAGACCGCGCTAGAACTGTGCAAATCCCGCACGACATCCAATCTCCCCCTCCAGGAACAAGGCGGGCTGGCCGGTTCCATAGACGACATTTCCACCTTCGTGTGCACAGGCAAAACGCCCGAAAACTGGAACGAATACACGACCAGCGAGACCTTTATCAAGACATTCTCCGGCAAACCCCTGAAAACAGAACAAATATGACCTTTTTTTTTCACTATCTGGAAAAAAAGCCGAACATGAGCCGAGTTTGTTTTATATATTCTCCCTAGAGGCCCGCAAAAGGCCAAAAAGCTTAAATAACAAGGAATAAATATGCTCTCTTTCGCAGAAGCCTACAAAATCGCAGCCGAAGTCCACAAGAACCAGACAGACAAGGCAGGCGGACCATACATCGATTTTTTACAGAACGTTGCTGACTACCTGAAGAACAAGGGCGAACCCGAAGAAGTGCAGACCCTCGCCATCCTGCAAGACCTTACCACCGGCGGTACCAAGAAGTCCGCCGAAGAAATCGTCCAGATGGGCGTTCCTGGAGACGTAGTCGACCTTATCGAAAAAATGACTTACCACAAGAACCAGGGCTGGATTGACGAATACAGCTGCAACCTCATGGCGCAGGGCGTCCCCGCCGAAGAAGCCACATACGAGGCCCGCGAGAAGGATTTCGTCCGTTTCGTCGAAACACTCAAGAGCGATCCGCTTGCCGCAAAGGCGAAGAGCGCCATCTTGAACGTGCTCCTCGAAGACAAGTACATCAAGCGTCAGGAACGCCGCGAACTCAAGACGAAGTTCCGTCTCAAGAAGTACCAGGCTGCCATCCAGGCGCTCGGCGTGTAGTACAGCCCCAAAGGCGCATTTTCGCCCCGCATTGCGGGGCATTTTTTATAAGGGGAAATCAAGGAATGGTTCGAATAAAGGAACAAATCGCAAGTGGGCTCGCAGCATACCCCAAGGCAATCCGCCTGATACGGGCCAACAAGCTCGGCAAGTACCTGGTGCTGCCTGTCATATTGAACATCATCGTGGTCCTCGCCCTCGTCTTCTCCGGCCTCGGCATCGGGGACTGGATCAACGGCATCATCGAGCGGCACACCGAGAACATGAACGGCTGGATCCAGGCCGCGATGGTCGCCATAAAGATAGTCCTCCCCATCATATTCTTCATCGTCTTCATTTTCATTGGCGGGACCATCGTGAACGTCCTGATGTCGCCGATATACACGATGCTTTCGGAAAAGACGGAAACCATCCTCACCGGGAAAGAATTCCCCTTCGACGCAAAGCAGACCGTAAAGGATATCTGGAGGGCACTCCTCATCGCCATTAGGAACACGGCCAAGCAACTGCTGCTGACCACCCTCTGCCTGCTCCTGAACATCATCCCCGTCATCGGGAGCGTCGCCTCGATTTGCCTCATCTTCGTCATCAACGCCTACTACTTCGGGAGCGGCTTCATGGACTACACCTTCGAGCGCTGGCGCTATTCCGTCAAGGAAAGCTCCAAAGGGACAAGCGAACTGAAGTTCCTGGCCATCGCCAACGGGGCCGTGTACTCGCTGCCGCTGTACCTGTTCTGCGGCACGTTTATCGCGGCCTTCATCGGGGGCGTTTCGGCAGTCGCCGCGACGATTTCACAACTGGAACTGAAGGGGAAAGACTGACTTCCCTTTTATAGTCTCCCATAAAAAAATTTTATTGCCATCGATGTAGCCGAGCGGGGCGCAATTTGCTATTTTTACGCCCGTAATTTAGAGCCTCAAAAAGGCAAAACAAAAAGGAACACAACCATGGCAAATAAAGTCTACAACTTTAGCGCAGGACCGTCCGTCCTGCCGGAACCGGCACTCAAGGAAGCATCTGCTGCATGCATCGACTTCGAAAACAGCGGCATCAGCATTCTCTCCATGAGTCACCGTTCAAAGCCGATTGAAAACATGTTCGCCCAGACGGAACAGTACCTCCGTGAATTGATGGGCATCCCGGAAGACTACGACATCGTTTTCCTCGGTGGTGGCTGCTCCCTTTTGTTCTGCATGCTCCCGATGAACTTCCTCGATCAGGATGCTACGGCCGACTACGCTCTGACCGGCGTGTGGGCAAACAAGGCCTACAAGGAAGCTAAGCAGTTCGGTAACGCTCTCGCCGCTTGCGACACCAAGTCCGAAACTTACAGCCGCATCGACAAGAACCTGAAGCTCTCCGACAACGCCAGCTACCTCCACGTAACTGCCAACAACACCATCTACGGTACCGAATGGCACAACTTCCCGAAGCCGAAGTCCGGCTTCCTCATGGCTGACGTGAGCTCCGACTTCCTCGCCCGCAAGATCAACGTCTCTGACTTCGGCGTTGTGTACGGTGGCGCTCAGAAGAACATCAGCTGCGCTGGCGTGACTGTTACCATCATCAAGAAGGGCCTCCTCGGCAAGGTGAACCGCACCATCCCGACGATGCTCAACTTCCAGACCCACATCGACGCTGCCAACATGTTCAACACTCCTCCGGTATTCGCCGTGTACGTGATGAACCGCACCCTCAAGTGGCTCAAGGAATTCGGTGGCGTGGACGCTATCGAAAAGGTGAACCGCTCCAAGGCCGCCCTCCTTTACAGCGCTCTCGACAACTCCAAGGTGTTCGTCGGTACCGCTGCCAAGGAAGACCGTTCCATCATGAACGTTCCGTTCGTGTTCAACAAGGACGTGGTTGCTGCCGACAAGGCTGACGATCTCGCCAAGGAATTCCTCGAATTCGCAAAGGCTCGCGGTCTGCAGCAGCTCAAGGGTCACCGCTCCGTGGGTGGCTTCCGCGCTTCCATCTACAACGCTATGCCGGTCGAAGGCGTTCAGGCCCTCGTCGACTGCCTCGGCGACTTCGAAAAGAAGGTGCTCGGTTAGTCAAATGGCGGGTCAAGCCCGCCATGACGCATTTGAAAAAATCCTCGGCAATGCCGAGGATTTTTTCGTTCATCTAAAAATCGCGGGAACTACTTTCCGAGGTTTTCCTTGGGGATGCTCGTAAAGGTCAGCGAGCCCTTCGCGTGGACGCCGCCGTTCACTTTCACGATGCAATCAAAGCCGACGATGACTCCACCGCCCTTCGTCTTGTTCACGGTAATCTCGAGCTGATCGCCCGGAATCACCGGCTTCACGAACTTGAAGCCGTCAATCTTCAAGAGCACGTAGAGATTCTTCTCGAGGTCTTCGGCAGGCTTCTCGATAACGAGGGAGCAGAGCTGCGCGCAGCTTTCCACGATAAGCACGCCCGGCATAATCGGGGTGCCCGGGAAATGCCCCATGAAGAAGGGCTCGTTCACGCTCACGTTCTTGATACCGGTAGCAGATTCGTTCGGCACGAGTTCCGTGACCTTCTCGATCATCTGGAACGGCGGACGCTGGGCAATCTTTTCGCTGATTTCAAAAATATTCATCATAGGGAGAGACCTCCGTCGAGCACGAACACCTGGCCCGTCACGTAGGCGAACTGGTCAGAAGCGAGGGCAGAAACGATGTTGGCCACTTCGTCGGCAGAACCGAAACGCTTGAGAGGAATCTTCTCGAGGTAGCCCTTGCGGGTCTCTTCGGGAATGGCCTCGATCATCTCGGTCGCGATAAAGCCGGGAGCCACCGCATTCACGCGGATGCCGAAACCGCCGAGTTCCTTCGCGAGAGTCTGCGTGAGGGAGTTCACCGCGCCCTTCGTAGCGCTGTACACCGCCTGGCCCGCAAGCGCGAACTTGGAGCTGACAGAACTCATGTTGATGATGACGCCGGACTTCTGCTTGTACATCTTCACGGCAACCTGCTGGGCACAGTAGAAATAGCCCTTCACGTTCAGGTCGAAGCACTTGTCGAGCGTTTCCGGATTCATCATGAGGAGGTATTCGTCACGCACGATGCCCGCATTGTTCACGAGCACGTCGATGCGGCCGTACGTCTTGAAAACTTCGCGGACCATGACCTTCACCTGGGAGAGGTCGGCAACATTCGCCTTGTAGAGCATGCCGTCGCCACCTTCGCTCTTGATCTGGTCGAGAGTCTGCTGGGCAGCCTCGTCGGAACTGGAGTAGTTCACCACCACCGTGTAGCCGTCGCGGGCAAGGCGCAAGGCGCAGGCCTTGCCGATTCCCTTGGATGCACCTGTTACGAGAGCAACTTTCATAAAGCCTCCTTATTTTCCGAAGACGACTGCGCTGTAGGAGCCGCCAGCCGCAAAAGAGATAATCAAAATGTTCTTGAGGCCCGCAGCCGCAGCCTGCTTGCTGGACACGGAACCGTCGTTTGCAACAAAGTAAGCGTTATCGCTTTCGAGTTCGCCGCTCAGGAGCATCGCAGCCTCGGAGGCGGCAAGCGTGGCGGACCCCGCACGGCCTTCGCCGGTACGTTCCTTGACTTCGAACAGCGGCATAGAAGCGAGCTTGTCGCCAAACACGCGCTGGAGAGCACCCTTCTCGATATCGTCAATCTTCTTGAAGCCGTTCGCGAAACCGCAGACAGCATCGATGTCGGAAGCCTTGAGGCCTGCATCGGCCAAGGCGTCGTTGATGGCCTTGTCGAGCGCCTCGTCGGACCCCGAGAGCTTGCCGAACTTCACGTTCTTGCGGCCATGGCCGAAACCGAGCGCATAGCAGTAGACCTTCGCGCCGCGAGCCTTCGCGTATCCGTCTTCTTCGAGAAGGATAGACACGGAACCGTCGCCCACCACGCAGCCTTCGGCATTGGCGAAGGGAGCGACCACGTCACTTGCGGCGACACCCAGCTTCTGGGCAAATTCAGTAATGACCGGGATGTTCTCGTCGGTACCCGTAGCCATCATGGCCTGTTCCTGACCGTCGTGAATGACGTTCATGGAGTAGCCGATGCTGTCGAGACCGGAGAGCGGACCCGTGGTAATCGTCACGCCGTAGCCCTTGATGCCGGAGCAAATCGAGAGGTAACCACCGGCGGCATTGTAAACCGTGTGCGGGAACTTGAATGCGGAACCATTCGCGTTGCCTTCGCGGGCAATGAGTTCCTCGAAATCGTAGGTAGAGCCGAGACCGCCTTCGCTGGTACCGACAATGATGCCGATATCCTTCGCGTTGTCTTCGGTCACCTTGAAATCAGCATCCTGCAAGGCACGCATGCCCGAGACTGTCTGGAGCTGGCCCAGGTTGTCGAGCTTGCGGTAGAACGCCATCTTGATGCCGAGTTCCTTGTAGTCGTCGAGCGAGATGGTCGACTTCACGGAAGCGCTTTCGGGCTTCTTGCCGGCCTTGAGCGCCTCGATGTAGGCGGACTTGCTGTTGCCGAGCGGGCTCACAATACCGAGACCCGTCACCGCAATCTTCTTGTCGCGGGCAGGCTGCGCCGAGACATTCCCCGGCTGCTTGGAGAAAACGATACTCGCATTCGTACCGCCGAATGCCACGTTGTTGCTCATGACGCTCTGGAGCGGCTTCTTGCGCGGCTCGTTCTGGACGAAGTCGAGCGAACCCGCCTTTTCCTTGAGGGCGGCAGAATCTTCTGCAGAATAGTGGAGGGTCGGGAGCACGGTATCGGTCGTGAGGGCCTTGATGCTGAACACGGCCTCGATGGCACCGGCGGCACCCAGGCAGTGGCCCGTCATCACCTTCGTAGAACTTACGCTCACCGTCGGGTTCTCTTCGCCGAAGAACTGCTTGAACGCGGTCATCTCGGCGTAGTCGTTCTTGCCCGTACCCGTACCGTGGGCGTTCACGTAACCGATGTCGGACTTCGCGATGCCGGAATTCTTGACAGCGCGGTTCATGGCCTCCATCAGGCAGAGCGCGTCTTCGCGCGGGGCGGTAATGTGGTTCGCATCGCTCGTGACGCCGGAACCGAGCACTTCGCAGTACGTCTTCGCACCACGCTTCTTGGCATGCTCATAGGATTCCACGATAACGATGCCGGCGCCTTCGCCGAGCGTAATGCCGTTGCAGTGGTTGAACGGGGAGCAGCCGTTTTCGTCGAGGGCGTGGAGCGAAAGGAATCCGGAATAAGGTACAGCGGCAAAGGAGTCGGCACCGCCGGCCACCACCACGTCGGCCTTGCCCGCACGGATCAAGTCGCAAGCGAGCGCAATCGAAATCGTACCAGCGGCACAGGCATTCGCAACGTTGGTCACAATACCACCGGCACCGCAGGTTTCAGCTACCTGGCTTGCAATGGAGGCAATCGGCATCTTGGGGATGTCGGCGGCCTCCTTGGCGCCCTGGTGATAGTGTTCGATAGAAATGACGCCACCCACGCAGCTACCGATAATGACGCTCACCCGCTGGTCGTCGTTAAAATTGGAAAGGCTAGCGTCGGCGAGAGCCTCGTTCGCGGCCTTGATGCACAGCTTGGATACACGGTCCTTTTCTTCGGGGGCATCGATATCGTCCAGCGTATCGCACTTGACTTCGGCAGCCAAATCGGCATAGCAGTTCTTTGTATCGACAGAGGTAGTCTTGTAAATGCCCGAGACGGACTTGAGCGCATTGTTCCAGGTTTCTTCGACATTGTTACCGACGGCACAAATTACGCCCAATCCAGTAACTACGCAACGGTTTTCTTCAAGCGTCATAAACACTCCGATAAAAACAAAAAGAGATTCCCGGTCATGGCCAAGTCCGGCAGGCGAACCACCGGCAGAAGCCCACCATGGAATCCGGGAAAAAAAGGAACGATGCCACTATCGGCATCGTTCGGCAATAATTAAGCCTTGTGAGCTTCGATGTAGGCAGCGATAGTATCGATGGACTGGAAGTTTTCCTTGGCGACACCCGTCATGGAAACACCGAAAGTGGAGTCCACGAAAGAGATGATTTCAAGGGAATCCACAGAATCGAGACCGATTTCATCACCGAAAAGGGCAGTGTCGTACTGGAGCACGTCGCCATCAACGCCGAGGTCGGACATAAAGAAAGACTTGAGCTTGGATTTAACTTCTTCGTTATTCATTGTTTCCTCTTTTGAATAAATTTTTCGGCTGAAAGATAGTAAAAAAATACGCTTTACATCCACGAAAAAAGGCCTATTCGGATAAAAAAGCATGTTTTCGGGACAAACGGCACATACCCATTGTAAGCGGTACGTACATATTTTTTTTGAAACATGCAAATAAGTTTTGACAATCCGAGAATTTTGCTACATTTGCACGGTATTTAAAACGTTCATCTTTTTTTACAAAAAATGAACTAGGACGTAAACAACAAAGGATGACTACCATGTGGGATAAGTCTTATCTGGAAAAACTGAACGAATACAAGGCGAAATCTGTTGCCGGCGGTGGCGAAGCCCGCGTCGAAAAACAGCACTCACAGGGCAAGCTTACCGCCCGCGAACGCCTCGAAATCCTTTTTGACAAGGGCACTTTCCGCGAAATTGGCGCTCTGCGCGTTTCTACGAGCCTCGATTTGCCCGAATCCAAGCGTATTTTCGGCGACGGCGTCGTGACCGGCTACGGCAAGGTGAACGGGAAGACTGTCTATGTCGCATCCCAGGACTTTACCGTGAGTGGCGGTTCGCTCGGATCCGCCCACGCGAAGAAGATTTGCCAGGCCATGGACCTCGCCCTCGAATCCATGTCCCCGTTCGTCTGCATTAACGACGGCGGTGGCGCCCGTATCGAAGAAGGCGTGAACTCCCTCGACGGCTACAGCGGCATCTTTACCCGCAACACGCTCGCATCCGGCATCATCCCGCAGATTTCCGTGATTCTCGGACCCTGCGCAGGCGGTGCATGCTACTCCCCCGCCATTACCGACTTCATCTTCATGACCGAAAAGACGAGCCAGATGTTCATCACGGGCCCGGGTGTCGTGAAGGCCGTGACCGCAGAGACGGTCTCCCCCGAAGGCCTCGGTGGTGCAGGCATCCACTCCACCAAATCCGGTGTGTCGCACTTCGTGTGCAAGGACGACAAGGCCTGCCTCGAAGCCGTGCGCGAGCTGCTCAGCTACCTGCCGCAGTCCAACCTCGAAAAGCCGCCTGTCGCAGAAAAGTTCAAGGCAGTCGACAAGTCCAAGGAAATCGAAGAGATCGTCCCGGACAACTTCAAGAAGGGCTACGACGTGCGCAGCGTCATCGAGACGTTCGCCGACAAGGAAAGCTTCTTCGAAATCCAGAAGGATTTCGCCCGCAACGTGGTCATCGGCTTCGCCCGCATCGACGGCAACGT
Source organism: Fibrobacter succinogenes (assembly GCA_902762305.1). Taxonomy (GTDB): domain Bacteria; phylum Fibrobacterota; class Fibrobacteria; order Fibrobacterales; family Fibrobacteraceae; genus Fibrobacter; species Fibrobacter succinogenes_I. The sequence goes on from CACWNW010000013.1 coordinate 25,949, forward strand.
CATCGGCATCGTAGCGAACCAGCCTAACTTCATCGCCGGCTCCCTCGATGTGGATGCCAGCGACAAGGCGAGCCGCTTCGTGCGCTTCTGCGACTGCTTCAACATTCCTATCCTCACCCTCGAGGACGTCCCGGGCTACATGCCGGGCACCAAGCAGGAACACAACGGCATCATCCGCCACGGCGCAAAGCTCCTGTACGCCTACGCCGAAGCGACAGTGCCCAAGGTGACGCTCATCCTCCGCAAGGCATACGGTGGCGCCTACATCGCCATGAACAGCAAGAACCTCGGCGCCGACTACGTGTTCGCGCTCCCGATTGCCCAGCTCGCCGTGATGGGTGCCGAAGGCGCCGTCGATATCCTGCACCGTAAGGAAATCGCCGCTTCCGCCACCCCGCAGGAAACGCGCAAGCAGCTCATCGCCGAATACGAAGAGAAGTACCTCAACCCCTACATCGCGGCCAAGAACGGCTACATCGACGAAGTAATTTCGCCCGAAAACGTGCGCGACCGCCTCGCGACCGCCTTCGACTACCTGAAGAACAAGAAGAAGGCCCGCCTCTGGAGGAAGCACGGGAACATCCCGCTGTAATCAGCGACCCGCGCTCCACAACGAAAAACTCCCCGCTAAGCGGGGAGTTTTCTTTTACATATTCTAGAAATTTACAGGGATTTCACAACAAACGTGCGGTTCATCTTCTGGTTGGACACGCGGACCTGGAACACACCCTTGGACGGGAACACAAACGAGAGCGAGCCGCGGGCTTCCGCAAAGCTCTGGACAGTCTTGCCACGGAGGTCGAACACGCGAACATCGAAGGCACCGTCGTTCATGCCGGAAAGCGTGACGGAAGAACCGTTCTGGAAAAGCTTGAGGCCCGAAGCTGCAGGCATATGGCGGATTACGTCGACCGTATCCTGTTCCTCCTCTTCTTCCTCTTCCTCGCCTTCCATCGTCACCGGAGCTTTCTTGCTCAGGATGTAGCCGAGCGCACCCACAAGCGGAGCGTTCATGTCGACGCAGACTTCATTCACCTGCCAGTTCGAAACCGTCCCGCTATGGCTTCCGCTGTTGAAATCGCCCGCAATCAGGCCACCGAGCAGCTTGTTCTTTTCGGGCGGCTGGAGACCGGAATCGACTTCGCGGCCCGGATCCTCATTCGCATAGTAACCGCGGTGGTGCGGCGACTTCGGGGCACTCGCGCCATTGCGGGTAAAGCCCACCACATAGGACTTCTTGTTGCTGTTGTCGCCAAGCAGGTAGGCGACATTCTTCTCGATAATCTTGTCGTGCTTGTCCTCGTTCCAGAATTTGGACATGAGCGCATAGAGGAATGCGCCACCCGCCGGAGAACGCACGGAGAAAGATCCGCTACCGCCGGTTTCGCCCATAAAGACGCCGTCCTTGGTCTTTTTCTTGTAGATGTTGTCCAGGAACTGCTCCGCATCGTAGAGTGCCCCCGACGCAGGAGCCCAATTGAACACGCCTTCGGCCATCACTACGGAAAGCGGAACCGCATTGGAGTAGTTGAGGCGCGTATAGCTACCCGAAGAAAACTGAAGGTCAAAATACCACTCGTCCGCCTCGGTCTTGTACTTCTCGTCCTTGGTGGTGCGGTAGAGTTCGAGTGCGGCAAGGAACGGGCCATCCTTCCAGCGGCCGTCCCACCATTCGGACGAATAAAAATTGCCAGAATTTGTGACGCCCTTGTGCGACTTGGCATAGGAATAGGCTGTCTTGGCCGCTTCCAGGTACTTCTTCTTGTTCGCGGAATCGGGATCGACGCGGGCCATCACCGCAAGCATCGCCGAAGCCATGCCCGGAGTAAAGGCGTCGTTCGCGTTGCCGGTTATAGAGCGCGGATCACCGCCTTCGCCCGAACCGAGCGTGCTCATCATGCCCGCAGTAACCCACTTCTTGTGGTCGGCATTGCCATCGCCCTTCACGGTGACGAAAGCGGAACTGCTAATGGCCGCCTTGGACCAGAAATCGGCCTCGTAGCGGAGTTCCTCGAGCAAATCGCGCACCCCGTTGGGCTTGCCGCCCTTTCGGGTATAGTCGTTGCTCGACTTGTAGTCGGTATAATCGCCGGTATAGAGGTCGTAAAAACCTTGGCGGAATTCGGCATAGCTCAAGGCCAAGATGTAAGAGGCATAGCCCTGGGACTGCCCGTACATCACGTGGTCGCCACAGTCGAACCAGCCGCCCGAGACATCCTTGCCGTTGTAGCTGTCCTTCAAGAAACTCGTCGTATGCTTGGTACCGTCCAAGACCCAGTTCGGCCCCTGTCCGGAACGCTGAGCACCGAAAAATCGGGTGGTCATCCATGCAGCTTCGACAAAATCGTCTTCACTAAGGGCGGCAAAAGAGGCCAAAGGAACAACACTCAGCAGCGAAACCGCAGCCACAAAACTCTTTTTCAATTTCATGAACACCTCCGTGTGTTTGCACACAATCCCACCGCGGAACAATATAAAATCTTTTACCGCATTTTCACACGAAAAGATTATTTACACGGAAAGCGTGTCAATCAGAGTGTCATGAAGTACGCCATTGCTAAAAATTGCCTGTTCGGCATCCACGAACTGCAAGGGAGCACCGTCTATGCGGGTCGATTTCCCGCCCGCTTCTTCCACCAGCAGGGCGATTGCGGCGATATCCCACGGGTAGCTCATCGTCATCACGAAGCAGTCTATGCGCCCGCAGGCGGTAAAACAGCCCTCGATAACCGCCGAACCCAGGCATTTTACCCGTTCGAAGGCGACCGCCTCGCGGGCAAAATTGCGCGAATTCTGGGCGTTGATCTTCTCGGCATCGCCCACGTTGAAGTCGCCATTCGAAACGATTGCGTGTACGGACTCGGATTCCTGGCTCACATGTATCGCCTTCCCGTTCATGAAGGCGCCAAGCCCGCGAGCCGCCGTATAGAGTTCCCCGAGCTTCGGCAGGTTGATTGCCGCCACCAGGGGCTTACCCTCGAAATGAAGCGCGATGGAGACGCCCCACAGCGGAATCCCGCGGCTGAAGTTCACCGTTCCGTCCACCGGGTCGATAATCCAGCGGAACCGCGGGTCACTCCCCTCGATGATACCCGCCTCCTCGGTACGGATGGAATGTTCGGGAAACGCCTTGCGGATGCCTTCCACAATGAGCTTTTCGCTTGCAATATCGGCGCGGGTCACTACATCCTTCTTGGACTTGTAATGGACCTCGCCCAAATCGTTCTGAATTTCAAGACAGAGGTCGCCCGCCTGCTTGGCAAGCGACTCGGCGACAGATAGGAAAATCTGAATTTCTGACATCTTTTAAACTTTCTAGTCTGGATCCTTCACCCCTACGGGGATCAGGATGACGAATCATTCCGGATAGGCGCAGCAGCGGAAGGATATTGCCGGAGACTTGTAGAACGCCGTAGCACCGCGGTACGCCACCTTGCTGCCCGTGAGGAACACGACCTTGACTTCGCTCGGCACATAGACAAGTCCGTTGGCAAGCGTATCGAGCCAAGCATCGCCACCCTTCTTGTATTCGGAATACAGCGCATAGTCTTCGCCGATGGTATTGCCCGAAGCGTCCTGAACATCGAAGAACTGCAGGCTGTCCTTGAAATCCTTCTTGGTCAAGACCTTGTAGAGCGTGCGCGATGTATCGGCGACAAAGACGGTATCGACCTTCGCGCCTTCGCGGTAAAGGTATACAGAATCCGTCGTATACCCGAGGCGCGTGAAATACGGGTACGAGCGATTCGTGCAAAGCATGAGCGTCTCACGGTCGAGCCCGCTGAACACCTTATAGCTCGAGCCCTTCGCCACGGCCACAGTATCTTCCGATTTGCCGATGACCCATTCCTGATACTGGCCCGGCAAATCCTTCACGCCCATCGTGTTCGTGCAGCGGTAATCGCGCTTGGAAATGTCCGCAGCAGAAGCGGAATCGTTTGTCCCGACATTGCAGTAGCTGAACAGCGACTTGGCGGAATTCACGGACTCCTCGACAAGCACGCCGTTAGAAAGCGAACCGCCCGAAAGGCAGACAAGTTCCCAGTCGCGCTCCTTGCAGAGGCTCACCTTGAATCCGGAGGCAGAAACGGCTTCGCATGCGGCAACAGCCTCGGAATGGAGCACATTATAGACGAATTCTCCGGAATCGTTCCTGTGTTCGTAGCGTTCCATGCAGAACTTCGTAGAATCGTTCACCGAGACCGGCACAAAACCTTCGGGGCATTCCAGTTCGGCAGCAAGCTTTCCCGGGGAAACATAAATGGTGTCAATCAATGCCGCAGAATAATAGCCGGACTTGTCCCTAGCACGGATACGCAGAATAATGGTATCGCCCGGAGAAACCCAGCGGATGGTATCCGTCACGAAAAGGGCCATCGCAGTTCCGTTCTTGTTCACAGTCCTTGTCGATACCACCATCGTATCTTTTTCGAGCTGGTACTTCTGGCCGTAGCGCGCGGAATCCCCAATAACATAATCGAACTTTTTCCATTCCTTCGCCAAGACATCGTAATGTTCGATTACGTAAGTCGCAACGGTATCGTAACAGAAATCAAACTTGCACGTATCCGGAATCACGACCACCGTGTCGGACTCAATCGGATGGTCAACCACGAACGGATCCACAGCCATGTTCCAAAAGATACGTAGCCTGCTGTTACTGTCGAGGCGCGCCTTTCCCGGGAACAGGGAATCTTCCATAACGTAGAGTTTCGTGGGCATCACCGGAGCGACAGAATCAGTCGTATCGAAGCGTTTGTTGTTTTTCGGTTCCGAAAGGCATTCGGTGCACGACTTGTTACCGACCGCATCCCAGGCCGCGATGCCAATAGTGTACACCGACATCGGGTGCAAGCCCCGGATGACCATGCTGAAACGGTTCAGGGAGTCATTTTCGAAATCAAAACCCTTCCCATCGAGCACGGCGATGCGCAGAACGTTCTTCTTATTTTCGCTCTTCGGTACGGAATCGAGCCACACGGAATCCTTGTCCGACCTGATACGGGCATGGCGATTATACAACTTGCCACCCGTAGAATCGACGCCTTCCGGTGTCGTCAGGATAACCTTGATGTCACTCAGGTCTTCGTCGCTATCTTCTGCATAGATAACAATGTTGTACCCATAAATTATTCCGGAAAGTTCCGCCGGCTTGTAGAAATCCGTCTGGTCCGTAGAACGGTGCCATTCGAATTCTGCCCCGTCCGTCCACGTAATGGGATCGGGAACATTCACACTCGAAGGCGGAAGGTCGTCCTTGAAATGCAGGAACACGCGCTGCACAGCGCCATCGTCTCCATCGTCGGAGTATTCACAAAAGAAAGCCACCTGGAGGCTATCGTAATCCTGGTCGAGGTATTCCTTGACCTCCTTGGTAAGGTCAATCGTGTCGGCCAGCCTGGAACTATTCTCGTCGTACTCGAGGCACATCGTCGACTTGTCTATCTGCTTCGAGGAAACAGCCTTCGACGTATCGTCAACCACAGTCGTATCGAGCCACACGCGAATACAGGACAAGTCGTCCCTCTTGATAGGCAGGCTGAAGCGCACTCGATAGCAGGCGGACGAATCGTTTTCGTCGGCACAACCACGGATGACGCTCAATTCCATGACCTCGCGGTTGAACAGGAACTCGGTCCCTTCGTCTTCATCGGCACACGATGCAAGCAAGGCAATCAGCGCCGGAAGAAAAAGGCATTTTGTCAGAAACTTAAACATCATCTATAATGTAGAAAATTTTTTTAGCCCAAAGTATTGCTTTATTTCTTAATAATTATAGATTATGGGAAAAAGGAGGATGTTTATGGACAAGATTCTTTTAACCATTTTTCTGGCAGCATCGTTCTGCATGTTCGGCTGCGATGGAGGGGGCTCGCAAAAAGCCTGCGTGAACCCTGCATACTGCTACAAGACGACAGACAACCCCAACAAAAGGCTTTGCGATTTGGACAAGGCTGTCGCCGAGACCAAGGCCAAACAGGCCGAAGAAGCCGGCATACTCCACACTCCCGTGTACGAGGACTGCTGGGACTTCTAACCCACATTCAACTTTATTCAGAAAGGCCCGTCCTCAAGGACAGGCCTTTTGCATACGCGGATTTCCGTTTCTAAAACAATCAGAAACGAATTATGGGTGTTTTGCCCAGTATTTTCAGCATCACCTGGCGCAGGTTATCGTACCAGCCCGTTTCGGCAGCAACATCCCTATGAAGCATATCCTCTTCCAGATGACCATACGCAAGGCGTTTGCCCGTCTTCACGTCGTAAAAAGCATAGTTCGCATCGATTCTGGTCGATTCGCCCTTGAACGTGAGGACCATACCACTTCCCGTAGGCATTCCCGTACTCGGATTATAAGTGGGATCCATATTCATAGTCGATACAACCTTCGATATATGCATCTGGATCTCGTCTAGAATCAGGTAGACATCGAAGCTGTCCGACATTGATTGAACCTTCGGAAGACTGACCTCGATTCCGTCCATATTCTCGGTATCGCGAGAAATTTTGTCATTCGAAACACGTTCCACCACACTCGGGACATTCGTGTTGAACTGCATTATATTGTCTGTCTTAGCCTTGAACCAGTCCGAAACCACCTCCATCGCCTCGGGTATCTCGGGACCTTTCTGCTGTTTATAGAACCACGCTAAAATAGCATTCGATGTCGATGCATAGTTCGGGCCCGACGACCTAAACTCCGTACCCCCGACTATGATGTTCGGCTCCGTAAACAGGACCTTCATCTTTGCAGGTTTCTGCGTCCAACCAGCATCCTGGAACTGACGGGTATTGGAACAACCTACAAAGAACAGTACCAGCAAGCAAAGAGCCACGAACCTCATCTTCATACAAACTCCATTTCTTTTTTTCGCCAAAAATAAAAATTCCTGCTATAGTTAATCTATAACAGGATTGGAAATTACAAAATTTCAGTCTACGATTAGTCCATTACGCAGCGGACCGGAACTGTATACCCCTTCGTCAGGTAAGACACCTCAACATCTTTATACTGATAAGACAAGGTCAATGCTACAGATTCCGATCTGGGGTTTGCCCACGATTCTTCGCGGTCGTATTGCGTCGATGTCCAGAAATAAGCGTACGAGTCCGCCCCTTCACATGATTTTCCAAGATAGCACCTCCCAGAGGGAATGGCGTTGAATCCGTATTTATCTTCGCCAGAATCTTCTTTCCAGCCGCAAGTGGATTTCAGCATGGTTCCTGCAGCAGGGAACCTATAGCCCCAGTTTGTCTCTTCGGCAGTTTCATCAACCGCCAAAAGCAATTTTTCAACTTCTTCTTTACTAGGCAAATGCCAGCCCTTCGGACAAACACCGCGAACATTGCCTGTGGGATTGCAAGAATTTACGTCACTGGCATATATTCCGGCGGTAGCATAACTACCGCAGCCGGCGCTATTTTCTTCAAAGACTTCGGCACTATCCATAGCTGCGCTCCACATATACAGGCGCCCCCATGTTTCACAATTCTTCGCAACATTGTTAAAGCAGAAACTCGAAGAATCTAAGCCCGGATAATCGTCACGGGCCCCCTGGGGGGTCTCATTCACGTAGGCGTAGTTCAGGTTCTCCGCCATCCACACCTGGTCTCCGATTTTCACCGTCTTGTAGACCTTGCCGTCGCGGAGGTCCTTCAGCGTATTGGCAGAGGCGTCGTACTTGCTGCCCGCATTCACATCCTCGGGCGGCCAGGGAGAAGAGGGTTTCTTTCCCGGATCAACCAGCACGGAATCCTTGGTGCAGGACCTTACCGTGTTCTTGTCTCCATTGCCGTCCTTGCAGGTGCTCTTCACGGCGCTGAAAGCCATGGTCACATGCGATTCCTTCGTCATATCGTACATGCTGTAGCTGTTATTTACGTCCTTGGTACCGTCAGCATACACGATGGTGAGAATCAAGGAAGATCCGTCAACCGTGTAGGTGTACGTCGCATCGTCGCCGAAGTTATCCTCACGGACAAAGTGCCACGTAGAAAAATCCTTCTCGTCCATCGCATCGCAGGCACCCACCTCATCGCAGGTTTCCTGGAACTCATACGTGGGTTCACCGCTAGCCGACGTCGTGTCTGCTTCTTCGGGGTAAATGACCTTGCAGACCTCTTCGCTAGAACTGCTTTTATCTTCAGCGGCAGAACTGCTGGAATTGGAGCCGGAACTTCCTCCCTTGCTGGAACTGGAACCGCCCTTGACGGAAGAACTCGAACCGTCCCCGTCTTCTACCTCGGACGACAATCTATCTTCGTCGTCCCTCGGGGCGAAACTGCTGTCGTCATCGCCGCACGCAGAAAGTCCAAAAGCAAGCGCACCGCCAACAAGAGCTGCACACACGATTTTCCTGTATTTTTTCATGATTTTTCTCCTGTTCTATTGTCCTTGCGATGTAATAAAAATATCATAAAAAGTCCCCGCGCGAACGCAGGGACAGAAATTAGATGCGATTTTGCAAGGGAGATCCCCACCTTGGTGGCCATGCGCACTAAGCACTAAAGTGCTAAGTGCTGTCCGCCCGCTCGGTAGCGGGGATGACATTGCAGGCTTAGTCGCCAGTGCGGTAGTTCGGGGCTTCCTTCGTAATCGTCACGTCGTGCGGGTGCGATTCGCGGAGGCCTGCGCCCGTAATACGGACAAACGTTGCCTTCTTGTAGAGTTCTTCAAGGTTAGCAGCACCGGCATAACCCATAGCAGAGTGGATACCGCCAATCAGCTGGTAAACGGTGTCGCGGAGCGGTCCCTTGTACGGAACGCGGCCTTCGATGCCTTCCGGAACGAATTTGCGCGGTTCCTGGACGCCACCCTGGAAGTAACGGTCGGCAGAACCGGCCTTCATCGCACCGAGGGAGCCCATGCCGCGGTAGCTCTTGTAGCTACGGCCATCGGCGAGAATGACTTCGCCCGGAGCTTCTTCGGTACCGGCAAAGAGCGACCCAACCATCACGGCATGGCCACCGGCTGCGAGAGCCTTCACAATGTCACCAGAGAACTTGAGGCCACCGTCGGCAATGATTTTCACGCCGACCTTGCGGGCCATCTTGCCGCATTCAACGACTGCGGAGAACTGCGGGTAACCCACACCGGCCACGATACGCGTAGTGCAGATAGAGCCCGGACCGATACCCACCTTAACGATGTTGGCACCGCACTTGGCGAGTTCTTCCACAGCTTCCGGTGTGCATACGTTACCGGCGCAAATCGTGAGCTTCGGATATTTCTTGCGAACGGTCTTCACCATGTTGCGCACACCGATGTGGTGGCCATGAGCCGTATCGATAATGAGCAGGTCGACGCCGGCATCCACGAGGGCAGCCACACGTTCGAGAGTATTGGCAGAGGTACTGACAGCGGCACCCACGAGCAGCTGGCCGTTCTTGTCGAGGCTAGCGTTCGGGTTGTTTTCGCGCTTCAAAATGTCAGTCATCGTGATGAGGCCCTTCAAGGCGCCGGAAGCATCCACGAGCGGGAGCTTTTCGATACGCTTTTCGGCGAGGATTTCCTTCGCCTTCGCAAGGCTCACCTTCGGGCTTGCCGTCACCGGATTCTTGGTCATCACGGAACGGATCTTCACATTCATGTCGCTAACGGTGCGGAGGTCGCGGCTCGTGAGCATACCGACGAGCTTGCCCTTGGAAAGAATCGGGAAACCGCTCACCTTGTTGCGGGCGCGGAGTTCAAAGGCGGCAGATACAGGTTCGTCGGCATCGAGCGTCACCGGGTTCGTAACGATACCGGACTGCCAACGCTTGACCTTACGGACTTCTTCGGCCTGGTCTTCGATGCTCATGTTCTTGTGGATGATGCCGATACCACCCTGCAAAGCGAGGGAGATGGCCAAGGGAGCCGTCGTCACGGTATCCATGGCGGCACTGATAATAGGAATATTGAGCTTGATATTGGGGGCGAGCTGGGTGCTCACATCGGTCTGGGCCGGCAAGACAGAAGATTCAGCGGGAACGAGCAGGACGTCGTCAAACGTCAGGGCTTCTGGCAAAAGTTTCATAATGTACCTCTTTTGCGTGGTAAATATAGCAAATAGAGTTACTAGTCAGTAGTTACTAGTTACTAGAAAAGCAGAAAAAAACTGTTTTTTCCTAAATGTAATACCCGATAAGGGCTCCAGTCACGGCGCAAATCAGCACTACCGCCGGAATTATCGGGCGGCGCATGGATTTTGCACCGAGAATGCACACCAGGGCACCCTTGGTAAGGGTATTCGCAAGGCTTGCAAACAGGAGCGCCAGCACGAGTTCATGCACGCCAAGCCCCGATTTCAGGTTCATGTCGATGACAGAGAACGCGACCGCGTCCATCTCGGCGGCACCGCCCAGGAAACTGCACGCCAAAAGCGCCCCCGACCCCAGGTAAACGCGCGCCGCATTCGCGACGAACATGACCGCAGTAAACACGAGGCCGAACTTGATAGCCGGCAAGAGCTTGAAGGGGTTCGTAAAGTCCGCAGATTTCTGCCTGTGGTCGCCAAACTCCTTAAACTTCAGGAACAAGGCGTACCCAAGCGCAGGAACCACCGGGAGCAAGAGCGGCAACAGCAGGGGTTTTGCCAGAGCTCCGCTCAGGAAGATACAGATAAGGTAAAGCCGCACGTACATCACCGCCCAGCTGAGCACGATCCCGAGCGTAAAGTCCGATGCGTAATCCTCGTTTTCGCGGCTGCGGCCCGCCAAGTTCAGCGTGAGGGCGGTACTGCTGGCAAGCCCGCCCAAAAGCCCGGTAAGCCAGATTCCCTTGCCCGGCCCCACGAGCTTGATGAGCACATAGCCCACAAAGCCGATGCCCGAGATGAACACCACGAAAAGCCAGATAGTATGCGGGTTCAGCACTTCCAGCCCGGGCGGGCCATACGCCTGGTTCGGCAGGAACGGCAATATCAAAGCGGAAATCACCGCGAACTTCACCGTCGCGAGGATATCTTCTTTCGAAAGCTTCTGCGCAAACGAATGCAGCTGGTCCTTCGCCATCAGCACCCACAGCATCACCACCACCACGATGCAAGATTCCAGAAGGCGCCCGTACCACGAAAGCGCCCCAAGCAGGTAAACCACGAGTACCGCGATGCTCGTCGTAATGCCGTCGTTACCGACAACGGGGCTGCCATCATGCGGCCTGTGCCCTATGGCAAACGAGATATGCGACGCCACCAGCAAAAGCCCGATGACGATAAAGCCTGTCACGAAGGGTGCAACACCACCCATCTGGTCCGAAAGCATCGCCGTCATGGCGCCCGCAAGGCCTACGAGCGTAAACGAGCGCACGCCGGCCGGGTGTCTGTCCTTCTGGTCGGAATACGTGTGTTCGCGCTGCAGGCCGATAATAAGGCCAATGCCAATCGCAGCCGCCAAACGGTAAAACACATTAAAATCTAACATGTGTTTAATCTATACAAAAAAGAGACCCCCGACAAAATCGGAGGAGACAATTTTTTCAAAAATTATTCCAACTTGTATCAAAAAACATCAATCTTCAATCATCAATTATCCATCATCAATCATCAATTAATCTCTTTCCCAGACTTCGAACACCGTCGGGAAATCGTTCTTCTCGTCGGCCGGGAAGGATTCTTCGCTCACCTTGCGCCAGCCCTCGCCCCATTCCGGGAAAAACACGTCGCCATCCACGTCGGATTCCACGCGGGTTACGTACATTTTCTTCACCAGGGGCATCGCCTCGCGGTACACGGCGGCGCCACCGATGATAAAGCATTCACTCTCGCCGGCAGACTGCGCACTTTCTACCGCCTGCGCAAGCGAATTGCAGACGGTGCAGCCCGGAGCCTCGAAGTTCGCATTCCGCGTGAGCACGTAGTTCGTGCGGTTCGGGAGCGGGCGCCCGATATCGTCGTAGTTCTTGCGCCCGAGGATAATGGAATGCCCGGTCGTGATGGCCTTGAAACGCTTGAGGTCGGCAGACAGGTGCCACGGCAAATGCCCGTCGCGGCCGATGACGTTGTTTTTTGAAATTGCGACTATTGCAGAAATTAACATAATGAACAATGAATGATGAATAATGAACGATGGATAATGGATAATTATCAATCATCCATCATCAATTATCAATTAAACTGCGATCGGCGCTTTAATCGTCGGCCACGGATCGTAATCCACGAGTTCGAAGTCCTCGAACTTGAATTCGAAAAGGTCCTTGATTTCGGGATTGAGCTTCATGGTCGGGAGCTTGCGCGGCGTACGCGTGAGCTGTTCCTTCGCCTGCTCAAAGTGGTTTGAATACAGGTGCGTATCGCCCAGCGTGTGGATGAATTCACCCGGTTCATAGTCGCAGACCTGCGCGAGCATGAGCGTCAAAAGCGCGTAAGAAGCAATATTGAACGGCACTCCGAGGAACGTGTCGGCACTACGCTGGTACAGCTGGCAGCTGAGTTTGCGTTTACCGGACTTCCCCACCCCGCCCACGTAGAACTGGAACAGGCAGTGACAAGGCGGCAGTGCCATCTTGTCGACTTCGGAAACGTTCCAAGCGCACACGAGGTGCCTGCGGGAATCGGGATTGTTCTTGAGGCTGTTGATCAAATTCTGAATCTGGTCGATGTGGCCGCCGTCGGGAGTCGGCCAGCTGCGCCACTGGTGACCATAAACCGGGCCCAAATCGCCGTTCTCGTCGGCCCATTCGTCCCAGATGGTGACCTTGTTGTCGTGCAAATACTTGATGTTCGTATCGCCCTTCAAGAACCACAGCAGCTCATGGATAATCGAGCGCAAATGCAGTTTCTTTGTGGTGAGGCAAGGAAACCCCTGCGACAGGTCGTAACGGCACTGGCGGCCAAAGACGCTGCGCGTCCCCGTTCCCGTACGGTCGGAGCGGTCCACGCCATTTTCAAGAATGTCACGAAGTAAGTCTAAGTATTGCTGCATGATTTTAATTTAATAAAATAATGAGAAATGTGAGGTGTGAATTGTGAGATTAAGAATCAATCATTACACACTACACATTCCACATCACACATCTATTAAAGTTTATTCCCCGAAAATCTCTACGCGCTTGTACTGCTTCACGGCCTTATCTTCGGCGACAGCCTTTTCGCGCATAAGCATGTTGACAGCCTGCAGAATCAAGTCTTGCGTATGCTTGGGCACGGGCTTCTTGCCAAGGCGGGCTTTCTGCACCATCTTGTGGTTCAAGTTCGCGGGAAGCTGTTCGACCAGGTCGTGATTCGACGCCCCGAGGGTCTGCAAAATTTCGTCAAGTTTTGTCATAGCCGGTAATCAGTTAGTTATTGGTTCCTGTCCAAATATAAAAATCCCCGCCCCGAAGGGCAGGGATTTAAAATTCAGTTCAAGCCTGGACTACGGTGTGTATTCAGATTCGCACTTGGTGCCGTCGTTCTCCGGCGTAGCGAAGTGCATCTCAATACGGCGGTTCATTTCGCGGCCGTCTTCAGTGCTGTTGTCATCGATCGGGCAGCTTGCGCCGAGACCAATGGCCTTGACACGGCTCTTCTTCACGCCGAACTTCACGAGGGTCTTCATGACTTCCTGAGCACGCTTTTCAGAGAGCTTCTGGTTCGTCTTGTCCTTACCCTTGTTGTCGGTGTGGCCCTGGATCACGATGTTCAGTTCCTTGTAGCTATCGTCTTCGTTCAACTTCTTGGCAACAGCCTTGAGGATATTCTTCGCATTGGATTCGAGGGTAGCCTTACCCGGCTTGAAGGTCACGCCGGTGAGCTTTTCGACAGCCTTCTTCGGGCAGCCATGGCCGTCGTCACCCGCAACATCCGGGCAGCGGTCGAGGCCAGTGCAGACATCCTTGAACTGGTCGAGGAGCTTCTTGGTGGACACCCATTCAGAGCAGACGCCATCCTTATCGGCATCCGGATCGTCGTCCATCGGGCAGCCCTTGTTCCATTCAGGACCGGCTTCGTCCGGGCAACGGTCAGTACCCTTACATACATCCTTGAACTGGTCGAACATCTTCTGCTTGCCTACCCAGGCGTCGCAGAGTCCGTCGCCGTCACCATCCGGGTTCTCGGCCGGGCAACCCTTGTTCCAATCCGGACCAGGTTCATCCGGGCAGCGGTCAGTGCCGGTGCAGACATCCTTGAACTGGTCGAACATCTTCTGCTTGCCTACCCAGGCATCGCAAATGCCGTCGCCGTCACCATCCGGGTTCTCGGCCGGGCAACCCTTGTTCCAATCCGGACCAGGTTCATCCGGGCAGCGGTCAGTGCCGGTACAGACATCCTTGAACTGTTCAAACATCTTCTGCTTGCCGACCCAGGCATCGCAGATACCGTCAGCGTCGGCATCCGGATTTTCGGTCGGGCAACCCTTGTTCCATACCGGACCTGCTTCGGACGGGCACTTGTCAATGCCGCGGCAGACATCCTTGAACTGATCCTGCATCTTCTTCTCGGTGACCCACGGAGCGCAGAGGCTGTCGCCATCGATATCCGGGTTGTCCATCGGGCAGCCCTGAGCGAAGGCTTCACCAGGTTCGGTCGGGCACTTGTCGATGCCGGAGCAGATACCGTCGTACTGGTCAAGCATGTTCTTCTGCGTCACCCATTCATCACAGATGCCGTCCTTGTCGGTATCGGGTTCGCCGAGCGGGCAACCTTCGTTGTTGGCCGGGCCGAATTCGGTCGGGCACTTGTCGATACCCTTACAGGTCTTTTCAATGAACCATTCGTTCTTGATCTTTTCGTCTTCGGCAGCCTTTTCGAAGTAGAAGCCCATCTTCTTCTGGGTCACCCATTCGTCGCAGAGGCCGTCGCCATCGCTATCCGGGTCATCCCACGGGCAGCCCTTATTGGCCTTCGGACCCGCTTCGCCCGGACACATGTCGTAACCCTTACAGACGTTGGCGTAGTCACCGAGCTTGTTCTTGTCGGTCACCCACGGAGAGCACATGCCGTCGGCATCCGGGTCCGGATTGTCTTCGGGGCAGCCCTTGTTGCCGACAGTACCCTTTTCAGCCGGGCAGCTATCGATACCTTCGCACACGTCCTTGAACTTCTTCTGGAGTTTCTTCTTAGCAACCCACGGATCGCAGACATGGTCGCCATCCGGGTCCGGATCTTCGAGCGGGCAGCCATCATCGCCTTCACCCTGTTCGTTCGGGCAAGCGTCGACGCCTTCACAGACATCCCTGAATTCGGATTCGAATCCCTTCTCGGAAACCCAAGCATCGCAAACACCGTCTTCGTCGACGTCAGGATTGCCGAGCGGGCAGCCCTGATTCAGACGGTGACCAAAATCGTCCGGACAGTTGTCTTCCTTGTCGGTCACACCGTCGCCATCGCGGTCCTGAGCCAGGAGGAATCCGCTCCAAGTGATACCGCCGTAGACCTTGTACTTCGGAGTAACAGTCGTCCTGTATTCCAGCACGCGGGAATCGTTTTCCATCGCATGCACCTTCGTGTAGTGGGAAATATCCGTGCTACCCAGGAAATACGAACCACCGAGGTGGATATCGAGACCAATCGGGAGGTGGAACACGATAGCACCGGTCAAGTCCTTCACGTCGAGCTTGACATTGTCTGCGTATTCATCCAACTGGAAAATCATGTAGTATTCAGCAAACAGCGAGAGGAAGTCCATGAAGTAAATTTCAAGGGCACCCGATGCGTACGGATAAGAGAGGAAGTTCTTGTTTGTCGAGTAGACGTAACCACCGTTACCATGGATAACGAGCGGAATAGCGTCAATCTTGTCGAAGTCGAGGGTCAAAGCACCGCCGACCTTGGCAATAGTGCTGCGGACGCCATAAGCCTGAGCCGCAAGCGCTTCCGGATCTTCAGCATTCCTGTTGATGAATTCCGGTTCGCGAATCCAGAGACCATCCTTCGCAGTATTCACCGTACCGAAGTTTCCTTCGGCAAAGACGGCGATGTCCACCGGCTGCTCGTCGGGGAGCGGAAGACGGATCTTCAAGTCGGCCTTGATATTGCCAATGTAGCCAACACCACTGCTCACGCCAGGAACGGAGCCATGCTGGCAAAGGTAAGCCTCACCCGTTTCCGAATCAACCTTTTGCACCACGGAACCCGAAGGATCGGTCGGGCATGCAGTATTGTTCACGGTAAACTTGTCGTAGTAAATAGGAATGCCGACACCGATATCGAAGTAGTGCCAAAGGCCGATACCAAAACCCACCTGGGCACCCAAAGCTATGTAATCTTCGACCATGCCAGCGCGAAGAACAGAACCAGGAAGAATGCTTTCATTAGTTCCATTGTATCTTTCGGTGACACCTTCCGGAGCGATGTTTTCGACATCCGTCGTCGCATCCAACAATCCATAGAAAGACAATTTAGAATGTCCCAGGGACTGGGCGGACTGAGTCTTATTAACACCAACAAAACCAGTCTTGTTGATGGTCTGTGGGTGGTCTGCAAAAGCCTGGACGGCCAAAGCAAGCGCAAGCCCTGTTACTACTCTCTTCATAGAGACTCCTTAATTAATAGGGTTTTTTCCCTAAACTAAACTAACCATAATATAATTTATATTGTCGAATTTATTCATATGTAATTTCAAAAAGCGACAAAAAGCACAAAAAAACGCCTTTTTTCATTAATGTTTCAATCTTTTTACATTACATTAAGGATAAAAAAGTCTACAGGGCTTCAAAAACTCCTCTCGAAAATTTCGGGATTTTCGCGGCATAGGCTGGTATAGCCGCCCTTCCCCACTATAATATGGTCTATGACCGGAATTTGTAGCACCTTCCCCGCCGCGCAAAGCACCCGCGTGATGGCATAGTCCTGCTCGCTGGGCTCCGTAGAACCCGAGGGATGGTTATGCGCGAAAATTACGGAAACGGCATTGTCCTTGATGGCCTGCACGAAAGCCTCCCGCGGGGCGATAGGTGCCTGGTTCACAAGCCCGGACGTCACCTCATGAACGTCGATGACATAATTCGCCGAATTGAGCGTCACCACGACAAAGCGCTCCCGCTCTTCGAACTTGAGGCCTGCGAGGCGCGAAAGCAGGTCTTCCGGCGCTACGACCGAGACGGCCTTCGCACTCAGGATGTAGCGGTTCGAAAGTTCGAGACAGGCAAGAATCTGCGTCGCCTTGACCGTCCCGAGGCCGTGGATCTTGCGCAGAGAATCCATTGTCGGCAGTGTCGTCACCGAAGAAAGGTAGTCCGAGATATGGCGCGAGAGCTCGAACACACCGCAATCGCGGGTCCCGCTCCCGAGAATCAGGGCGATGAGTTCCTCGTTCGAAAGCGCATTCGCCCCTTTGACCTGGAGTTTTTCACGTGGTAGTAGATTTTCCTGCATTGGCAATCCTTTTTTAGCGTTCCTACTTATAAAGACGGATTCGGAGCCCAAAATAAGCCAAATCGGCACCTTTTTTGTGAAAAGTCAAGCATTTTGCGTTTCAGGAAAGGGCATTCACGCCACAAAATCACAATTTTTAATTCAACAAAGAAGAAAATAAAGCAAACTTCATACAATAAACATCAATTTTCACAACACTTTTTCACAGCACACCACAAAAGTCACGTAAAAATCGCCAATTTTTAGAGCATAAAATTTATTTAAAATCACATTTTATCAAAATTTTTCAAAGATTTTTCATTTTACACAGCAAAATATCTTGCCACTTTCTAAAAAATCACCTATATTTTCAGCAAAACACTAAAAAGAAACCTATTTTCAACCAGGAAAACTTATGGCAAACAAGACTCTTAGCGGTGCCGAAGTGATTATCGAATGCCTGAAACGCGAAGGCATCGACACCATTTTCGGCTATCCCGGTGGATCCGCCATCCCGATGTTCGACGCAATTCTCGATTCTAATATTAAGGTAGTCCTCTCCCGCCATGAACAGGGTGCGACCCACATGGCCGATGGCTACGCCCGCCAGACCGGCAAGGTCGGTGTCGCGCTCGTCACCAGCGGCCCGGGTGCCACCAACACGTTCACCGGCATCTACACCGCCCTCATGGACTCCAGCCCGATCGTGGTGCTCGCCGCCCAGACGACGACCCCGAACCTCGGCAAGGACGCCTTCCAGGAATGCGACACGAGCGGCATGACTTTCGCTGCAGTCAAGCATTCTTACCTGGTGAAGGATTCCAACGACCTTCCGCGCGTGATGAAGGAAGCCTTCCACATCGCCCGCAGCGGCCGTCCGGGTCCCGTGCTCATCGACTTGCCCAAGGACGTGACCGCAGGTCCCTGCACCGCCCCGTTCACCGACCAGATGGACCTGCCCGGCTACAAGATTCCGACGTACGCCTCTACCGAGAGCGTCGAGAAGGCCGCCGAATACCTCAAGAATTCCAAGAAGCCGCTGCTGCTCGTGGGCCACGGTGCCATGATCAGCGGGGCCAGCCGCCAGGTGAAGGAACTCGCCGAAAAGATTGGCGCTCCGGTTTGCTGCACCATGCTCGGCCTCGGCGCCTTCCCCGTTGATCACGAGCTTTCGCTCGGCATGCTCGGCATGCACGGCACCGTGTACGCGAACAAGGCCGTGCTCGACTGCGATTTGATACTCTCCATTGGTAGCCGCTGGGACGACCGCATTACCGGTAAGCTCGAAGTGTTCTGCAAGGACGCCATCAAGATGCACATCGACATCGACCCCGCCGAAGAAGGCAAGGTGCTGCAGCCGGATGTGTTCATGTGCGGCGACGCGAAGCTCGTGCTCGAACAGCTTTTGCCGATGGTCCACAAGCTCGACACTGCCGACTGGATCAAGACATGCCAGACCTGGAAGAAGCGCTTCCCGCTCACCTACCCCAAGCAGGGGGGCTTACGCATGCAGCACGTGATTGCGACTGCAAGCGAACTCACGCAGGGCAAGGCCATCGTCACGACCGACGTGGGCCAGCACCAGATGTGGGTGGCACAGTTTTTCCACATCAACTACCCGCGCCAGCTGCACTCCAGCGGCGGCGCAGGCACCATGGGCTTCGGCTTCCCCGCAGCCATCGGCGCCGCATTCGGCAACGAGACCGGCTGGCCGGTGCTCAGTTTCAGCGGTGACGGTGGTTTCCAGATGACGGAAGCAGAACTCGCAACCGCCGCCATCCACAAACTCCCCATCAAGATTTTCGTGATGGACAACAAGTACCTCGGCATGGTGCGCCAGTGGCAGGAACTCTTCTATGACCACCGCTACTCCAGCGTCGACATGGTGGGCAACCCCGACTTCGTGAAGCTCGCCGAAGCCTACGGCATCCCGGGACTGCGCATCAAGCGCGCCGCCGACGCCGAACGCGTCATCCAGAAGGCGCTCGACTACAAGGAAGGCCCGATTCTCATCCACTGCGAATGCGAGAAGGAAGACAACGTGTTCCCGATGATTCCGGCGGGTGCGCCTATCACGAGCATGATTACCGAACCGCCCAAGGCTAAACTCGAAAAGCCCACAGGATCGACCTAATAGGAGGACATTACCATGATCGATAAAGGACATTCCATTAGTTTGTTGGTGGCGAACCGCCCGGGCGTGCTCGTGCGTATCGCCCTCGTGTTCTCCCGCCGTGGCTACAACATCGATTCCCTCGTTGTCTCCCCCACGCTCGACCCGAACTTCAGCCGTATGAACATCATCGCCCACGGCAATCCCGAGATCCTGATGCAGATCATCAAGCAGCTCGAGAAGCTCGTTGACGTGGTGCAGGCGAAGGACCACACCGGCACGGACGCCGTCGAGAAGGAACTCGCACTCATCAAGGTGCGTTGCACTCCCGACCAGCGCACCGAAATCCTGCAGCTGTGCGACCACTTCAAGGCGAACACCGTCGACATGACCGCCACTTCGATGATCATCCAGATTACCGGAAACAGCACGAAGGTCGACACGCTCAAGAGCCTGTTGCAGAAGTTCGAAATCGTCGAATACATCCGCACGGGCAAGGTCATCATGCTCCGTGGCGAAGACAAGACGTAGGCGCCGAAGGCGCAGTTACTAGTTCAGAGTTACTAGTTCCAAAAAAAGGTCTCAAGATATTTCTTGAGGCCTTTTTTCGTTCACGGGCGACCGTTCGCAAAACAAGATTAAAGCCCCGGAACCCTTTGGGTTTCCGGGGCTTTCTTTTATCAAGTCGTCAAGGCGATCAGTTCACCGAAGCCAAGTCGAAGCCCAGGACAACCTGCTTATAATTCTCCGACCACATGTAATCATAATTGAATACAACGCGAATCGTAAAGTACTGCGCACTAGACGTAAACGACGTCTTACTGTATGGGGTTCCGATAGACGTCGCAAGCGCTTTGTAGTTATCGACATTGATTGCATCCACATTGGGAGAATTATTTTCATATACATACAAATTAAAATCCTGCGTGATAATCCCGAATTGCGCAATATCATCACCGCTAATCAACCAGGCAAGGGCCGCAGAAAAATTGTACTTGTTGTCAGGGCGCTTGATGCTAAAGCGTACTTCTCCCAAGTAGTCGTTATCGTGCGTATACATCCAGTCCCAATCGCCTATCCAATAGCGCGATTCATGGAACGGGCCATTGCTATTCGTGTTATTGTGGAAACGGTTAAACACGACGCTCTTGTATGTCGGCACCTTATTCGTCACCGGGGTGTGATTATGCGGGTACGGAGTAGCGATATTGTTTTCACCAGCATTAAGCATCACCGCCTTGACAACTTCGGGATGCCAGCGGTAGAAAGGATTCGCCTTCAAGAGTCCTGCAACCATGCCCGCCGTATAGGTCGCCGCCGATTCCGTCTCTCTATAATAGGGTTCATAGACATAGGGCACATGCATGAACCAGGTAGAATACGTCCTCTTCCTATCATTATCCATATAGAAATTGGTGTAATTGTAAATTTCAGGTTTTTCGGCACCTTCTACGGCATAGTAGTTTTCAGAACCGAGGCAATTTCCCATTCCTTTGTTACAATATTTGGTAATATACGACGTGTTGTTGGTAATCTTCTTGTTCCCAGCATCCACAGCTCCCACCGTAATGGCATTGACCGCATGCGCCTGCGCATTAAGCGGAGCATTGGTCGACGAATGCCAGTTATCGCCAGCAGCCACGATTTCTACAGTACGGTTCTCGTAGATGTAATTATCCAAGTCCCTCGCCTCGGCCCCATAATACTTCGCCGCATCACTGGAGAGATCGGGACTGTTTGGACGATTATGGACGCCCAAATACACCTGCGGACTTCTGGAAGCCGGATTTTGTGGCAAGGTATTAGTGACAAGAATCGGGGTATTATTCGAAGTACTCGTCGTAGTCGTCGCCTGAAGTATGCTATAAGTCCTTGACGAACGCACTTCTGTTTCTTGATTCGCGAAGATATGGTCACTTTCGTTTTTGAGATAGCGAACAACTTTAGACGGGTTCAGACGAACAGGGAATGCGTCAACGTCCATATAGATACCGACATCTCCACATTCCTGGCACTGGTTATAATTATAACTATAAAGCCACCACTCAATGTCGCCTTTCTTAGCAAGATTGTATTCCAATCCCGGGAAGGAGGTGGAATTCTGGAAATTGCCAAAATATTGTTCATCAAGGTCGTAACCATACGCAATCATAGCAGGATTATCATTATTCATGCCACTCGGCGTATAATTCCGCACGATATTTGTTGGAATAAAAACGTTGTTGGAAACCGGCAAATACGCACTACTAGAACCTTCAAGCTGTTTATAGTAGCCATAGTTGGCGTTTCCATTTGAATAATACCTTTTTAAATAAAACGGATATGGGGTTGTTCCGTTACCATATTGGAGTCCACTTGTATTGAACGCCCCCTCGATAGCTGCGGGCCCATTCAACCTCGTCGGGCTTTTTTTCATCAACGCCTTTTTCCCTTGCGGAGAAGCAAGTTCCTGTCGATCATTCTTTTTCACCTTATGATAGTCGACATTCTTGTAGACCATCGGTGAATTCATCTTGCTGCCGTTTCGACCAAGAAGGTCATAATTTGTCGCGGCAAAGGCTGCTGCGCATCCAAGCGCCACGTACAAAGTTATTTTCTTTTTCATTTTTTGCTCCTTATATTATACAAGTAAAGTTTTTTTAATTAAAAAAAATTCCCCCACTTAAGGGCATTCATCACAAGGATGAATACATGGCACAAGCAGGAGAATTTCAAAAAATTAGTTGGCGCCAGTCAGGTCGAAACCGAGAACAGCCTGCATCGGGTTTTCGGTACGCTCATCTTCACTCATGAGAACGATGCGGAAAGTAAGGTACTGGGCGTTCGATGAAAAGGTCACCTTTTCAAAAGCGTTCTTGTCGCTGTTAGAGACAGCCCTGTAGTTATTGATATCGATATTATCCACATCGCTTGAATTATTATCGTAGACGTACAAGTCGAAATTCTGCGGAATCATTCCATGGGTAGCTATATCATCACCGCTGCTCAACCATGCGATGGCGGCAGAGAAATTGTGTTTTCCCGAAGGACGCTTGACACTAAATCTGAGTTCAGATTTTATTGCGACAATATGCGTGCTCATCCTCGGCCAATTGCCAATCCAATAACGCGAATCATGCGAATAGTTTTCGTGATGGAAGCGGTTGAAGACCGTGCTCTTATAAGAGGGAATTTTCGTCGTCACCGGTGTGAGATCAGATAAATAATACGGATTATTTATATTGATTTCGCCAACATTGAGCAACAACGCCTTGACCACTTCAGGGTGCCAACGGTAGAACGGATTAGCCCTCAAAAGTCCCGCCACCATGCTTGCCGTATAAGTCGCCGCCGCTTCAGTTCCATCATAATTGGGGGACGGATTATAGGTATGGTCATAATACCAGTGGCTATACGTTCTCTTCATATCGCCCGGCATCTTGAATTCGGAATAATTGAAAATTTCCGGCTTACTGGATCCTTCTACCGTATACTGACCATTGGAACAATGACCTATACCCATGACACAATATTTCGATTTGTTCGAGGTATAGCTTGCGATTTGCCCACTGGCGGCATCAACAGCCCCGACCGTAATGGCATTGGCCGCATGTGCCTGCGGATTGAGCTGGCCGAGGTTGTTCCGAATCCTGCGATTACCGGCTGCCACCACATCTACTGTTCTATTATCATAGATATAGTTGTCAAGATCCCGAGCCTCGGCAGTATAGTAGGTCGCGATCTCTTGATTTACACCGGATTCATCTTTTCGGTTATGGAGACCAACATATACCTGCGGATTCTTAAATCTCGGGCCCTGGGGCAGAAGATCCGCAATATAGATTGCCGTATTCTTGGTTGTTTCCTTTAATATGCTATAAGCCTTTGATGCAGCCACTTCCCTTTCCGGAGAGGGAGCATAGGAAGGATTATTTTCATACAGGGCATACTGCAACTGCTTTGAAGGGTCCAGTCGGACTGGTTTCGCGCCTATATCAATATAGAGGCCGACATCACCACATTCCTGGCACTGGCTATAACCGGCATCGAACCACCAGCCAATATCCCCCCTCTTTAATCCAACAGAATGAGGCAGATTATTATACTCTACATCCCAATAAGAAGTGGGAGCGAATGCGCTGCCATCATATTGTTCCGAAACGTCATAACGTTGTACGTAAGAAACTGGAGTTGATCCCGAAAAAAGATTACTCGGCGTTTGATTTTTTACCACATTGGTGGGGATAAAGACGCTATTGGACGTACTCAAATACGAATTGACCGACTCCGCCATGGACACGATGGGAGCTTCGTCGGGATAATATTCCTTCAATGAAAAATAATATGGCGAGCCATTCTTGGCATAAGCCACCCCTTCCGTATTGAATTCACCCGATAAGGCAATGGGCCCATTCAAACCCGTCGGTCTTTTCATCAAGGCCTTTTTCCCTTGCGGAGAGGCAAACTCCTGCTGCTCATTCTTTTTCACCTTCTGATAGTCAACATTCCTGTAAACCATCGGTGAATTCATCTTGCTACCATTACGGCCAAGAAGGTCATAATTTGTCGCGGCAAAGGCTGTTGCGCACCCAAGCGCCACGTACAAGGCTATTTTTTCATTCATCCTTTTACTCCTGTTATTTATGAATAAAACTTGTTTTCATAATCAGTTTGTCGAAGCCACATCAAAGCCCAGAACAACCTGCCTGAAATTTTCAGAACGGGAATCTTCGCTCGTGAGGACAATGCGGAACGTAAGGTATTGCGCGTCAGTCGGCGGAAGCGACACCCTCTCAAAAGAGTTGTTCGGGCTCTTCGAAGACGCAATAAGATGTTCGTCATCAATACCATCCACATTATCGGAGTTATTTTCGTATACGAACAGGTCAAAATTCTGCGGAATCTTCCCATAATTGGCGATATCGTTACCGCTTGTCAACCAGGCAATAGCCGCAGAGAAATTACGCTTGCCGTCAGGGCGTTTGACATTAAAGCGAATCTCACGCACGCCGTTCTTTACATGCGTAAAGAAACGCGCCCATTTGCCAACCCAATAGCGGGATTCATGGAAGCGATTGCTGTTGAAACGATTAAAGACTACACTATTGTAAACCGGAATCTTTGTCGTCGCCACATTACTTTCCCCATGCGGATACGGAGTCGCAATGTTATTCACGCCAGCATTAAGCAGCACCGCCTTCACGACTTCAGGATGCCAACGGTAGAACGGGTTAGCCCTCAGGAGTGCAGCCACCTGAGCCGCCGTATAAGTCGCCGCAGCCTCGGTTCCATCGTAATTGGGAGATGCATTATACGTCTGCCCACCGCGAGTGTACGTCCTCTTCCTGTCTCCAGTCCTAGAGAACTCGGAATAGTTGTAGATTTCGGGCTTGAGGGAACCTGCTGTAGGATTAACCTCATTCTGGCAATGACCAATACCTGCTTCGCAATATCTGGACTTATTCGACGTGTAATCAGCAATTCTACCTGTATAGGAATCAATCGCCCCCACAGTAATGGCGTTGGCCGCATGCGCCTGCGCATTGAGTTGAGCGTCGTTGTTCCTAATCCAGTAATTACCGGCGGCAACGATATCTACGGTACGGTTTTCGTAGATGTAGTTGTCCAGCGCCCTAGCCTCTTCGCCATAGTACGTGGCGGCCTCGTGAAGCACATTGGGGTCGTTTTTCCGGTTATGGAGGCCGATATACACCTGCGGGCTCTTGGATTCCGGATTTTCAGGCAGGCCATTGGAAACAAAGAACGTCGTATTCTTGGTCGTCTCGCTCAACAGGCTATACGCCTTCGACGCAATCACTTCCCTTTCAGGATCAGGGTTCATTGCTTCACCCTGGTTGTACGCAATATACGAAGTCGTCTTGTTCGGCTCCAACCTGACCGGGAACGCACCTATATCCATATACATGCCGACATCGGCGCATTCCTGACACTGGCCGTAGCCATTATCGAACCACCACCCTATACTTCCTCTATTGGCCATAATGTTACCGAATTCCACCGTCCAAAACGTGGTAGGGGCATACGACGAAGCATCATATGGCTCCGAAAGGGTATAGTTCGTGAACGTGGCCTGGCCAGAAGTCTGTATGCCGCTGGGCGTATAATTCTGGACAAGGTTTGTAGGGATAAAGTAAAAATTAGGATGCTCCAAATATTCAGCCAAATCGGAGTAATAACCTAGAACGGAAGGAGCGAACCATTGTACGATAAACCACTTGTACTGAAGATACCTTCCAAGCCATCAATCCAATACAATCTAGACGAAAGCTTTTTCAGGGCTTTATTCCCCCGCTGCACGCCAACATCCTGCTGGTTATCCTTTTTCATTTTGGAATAGTCCACATTCCTGTAGACCATCGGGGAATTCATCTTGCTTCCGTTACGGCCAAGAAGGTCGTAATTTGTCGCGGCAAAAGCTGTTGCGCATCCAATCGCTACGCACAAGGCTAATTTTTCATTCATCCTTTTACTCCTATTTTTATGGACAAAATATGTTTTCCATAATTTATATCTCGGACAAATTAGCCTTTGTTACATAAATACGTTATTTATATTATCCTTATTTTTTATGACACATATTGACAATATACAACATTGCATTACAAACGACATATTTTGTCAAATAGGAATATTTCTATAAGACACAATCTGTCATTTATATGCAGCATGCTTTTTCATGACAAAAAGCTTTCTTTTTTGTAAAGAAAGCAAAACAAAAATCTCTATATTATACACCCCGATTTTATCGGGGAAAAATATGCTGAATGAAGAGTTCTAAAACCCGAGAACGGCTTCGGAAATTTCGTTCGCTTCGTCGGAGTAGTCATCGGCAAAATCAGCGGTAAATTCGCCCCAGGCTTCGCTCTCGCCGCACCCTACCCCAACATCCATCGAAGACCACTTGAACACTCCATAGACGCGTTCAAAACGCTCCATGAGTTCTTCCATGAATTCATCGGGAAAATCTTCTTCGGTGTAGATACTGCCATCCATGGCAAGCAGCTCCGTCTCGGGGAGTTCCTCGAAACGGCATTCATATTCGTCGGTCATCACGTCGGTGACGCTATACCACTCACCGGAATCGGAATCGGGCAGTTCCGCATCCGGGAACTTGCATACAAATTCATCCCACAGGGAAGCGAGATCATCGTATTCCCCGATAAAACGCATCAGCATCCGGTAAGCCATACGTACCCCAATTCTACTTCGGTTATCACTTCTTGTCTTGCGGGACAAGGCGCTCGACTATTCGGAACAAGTCGTTATAAATATCCAGGAAGTCTTCAATCCAAATCGGGTCGCGCTCGCCAATCACCTGGAAGGTCTCTTCGAGAGTATGGCGCGAATTGTACGGGCCCACCAGCGTCCCCGCCGGCTGCACAAACGAACCCTGGCGGTAATCCGTCGAGGCGATGCGCGCCCTGTAAGAACGACGGAGTCGCGCAATCAGGGCGCTGCGAAGCGAAAGGAGTTCTTCGTGCGCTTCCAGGAACTTGGACTCGTCCAGCCATTTTTCCACCTCGTCAATGCGGCGCGTAATGGCTTCGCGTTCCGTCGAGGGGACAAGCATTTTCTTCTTCAAAAGAGTCGCGCGCACCTGCTCAACGATATTCCTGAGCATGTCGGCATTCCAGAACACCATCGGAGTTGTCTCAGAGACTGTTCCGGCCGATGCTGGCGGCTCATGCGTCGCAATCCAGCGGGAAAGCTTGTCGAGAACCATGTTCGCCTCGGGCTCGCGGTCAATCGCGATATAGTCCTCCGCACGCTCCAGGAGCGTCTCGGCATAGACCATGCGCCAGTGCGGGAGCGTTCCCGACTTGCGTATGGAATCTATCGAATGGTGAACTGATTCTATGCGTTCAAGCATCAGCGGGCACTCCCCAGGCGAAGCGGTGTCACACCGATTTCCACGCGACGGTTGAGACGACGGTGCTCTTCGGTGTCGTTGGGGTACTTGGGCCTAAATTCGCCGAAACCCGCAGCAAAGATACGGTCGGAAGGGAACCCCTGGTTAATGAGGGTCTTCACCACGTTCACGGCGCGTTCGGTAGAAAGATTCCAGTTCGTATAGTTCGTAGACGAGCTGAAGGGAATGTCGTCGGTAAAGCCGCTCACCATCACGACATCGCCCGTATCGAGCGCATCAAGCAAGCCCTTGCTGATGCCCTTGATGACGCCCACGCCTTCCTTGGTAAGGTTTGCACCGTTGGTCGGGAAAAGGAACGAAGCCTGAATCTGGATCTTGCCGTCTTCGAGCGCGATGAGGCCCGCCTCGATGGAAGTCTGCAGGCTCTTCGCCAAAAGGGCATTGCGCTCCGTGGCAATCTTGCGCATTTCTTCCTGGCAGTTCAACACCTCTTCCTCGGTACGGGTAAGGTCTTCCGCCTTCTGCTCCTTCAAGGTCGCCATGGCGACGAACGCCAATATGAACAGCGAAACGAGGGCAATACCTAGGTCGGTATAGGCCATCCACGGATTGCTGCCTTCTTCGCGACGTAAACGCATAGGCTAGCCCTCTGCCTTGGGATTGGAAATCTGGGCGGCGCGCTGCGTCTGTTCCAGCACTTCGAGGAGGATTTCCTGAGTCTTGACCGCATTCTCGAGGAGCACTTCGCTTGCGCGCTCGTGGAACGCTTCCAGGGACTGGTTGAGGCGTTCGACAAAGTTTTCCTCGTCGTCGTGTTCCGAAGTATCGCCGCTGAGTTTCTCGAGGATTGTCTCGAGGGCGCTGCGCAGCATTTCGAGGTTCGCGCTGAGTTCGCTCTGGTTCACGCGCATGAGTTCCGCCGTCTGCACGATGTTTCCGCCGAGGGCGTCGGTAGCTTCCTTCTCCTTCACGACGCGGTTGTCGATGCTTTCGGTAAGCGCCTTCTGAGCCTCGAGCAGCACGGCCGACGTATCGGAAAGCTTCTGGAAGGCAGAAAGGATATCGGTAGAAAGCGTCCCCAGCTTTTCGGCCACGGACTGCGAAAGTTCCGCAGAACCCGCCTGCGCCTTCTCAGCCACCTGGAGAGCCACGTTCTTGAGAGTCTCGAGGCCTTCCTTCTGGGATTCCATGTTCGCGCTCGTCTCGGAGGCGAGCTTGTCCATAAAGCTCTTCCACTGTTCGTCGGACTGCCTGACCTGATCGGAGACTGCGACGGCAACATTCTTCGTCGCGGATTCCATCGCCTTCTCGGTCGCAGAGGCGACACCCGAAAGGCCTTCCTTCACGCCAGAAGAGATGCCCTCCAGGCCAGAATTCAGGCCCGCAGAGATTGCGTTCAGGCGTTCGTCCAGCTTGCCCGGAATAGATTCCACGGAACCGGCGAGCGACGCAATTTCATTTTTCATCGGATTGAACGCATCCGAAATGCTGCCGCCGATGGAATCACCCAGCCTGTCGACGGAGCCGTTCATGTTCTCGAGAGTGCCGGAAAGCTTCTCGCCCACTTCGGAGACAATATCGTTGAGCGAAGCCTGCACAGATTCGGTGACCTTGCGGAGATTTTCTTCGACGGAATCGAACAGGCGGCCGAGTTCATCCCTGCTCTTCTCATTTTCGCCAGCAGATTCGCCCTGCATGTTCAGCGTGAGGGCATCGAGGCGCACGACAAAGGCGTCACGGCGACCGAGGAAGATTCCGCGCGATGCATTGAGCATGAGGGCAGCAAACAGGCCGCAAAGGCTCGTGCCGAAGATTCCCTTCATGTTGCCGAAAAGCACCTGGATGGTATCGAGCGTACCCTGCGTGGTCGAATTGTCGATTGCGACACCCGCCGTAGCGACAGAATACATAAGACCAAAGAAGGTACCCATAAGGCCGAGGAGAATCACCGTTCCACCCGAGCTGCGGGGAACAGCCACAGTAGAACCGTTGGAAAGGACTTCGAACGCTATCGGGGAATCAAGCCGAATGCCCTTCGAAAGCATATCGTGCGCCTGCTTCAAGCGCTTCGCCACGATTCCGTCGCCGGAGACAGAGAACGTTCGGCTGTTCTCGCACGATTCGATAAGGCTTTCCTCTTCGGCGATGCGCCTGAGACTCGCGAGGAGCTTGAACTGTTCAACAATGAACACGGCGAAAATCGCCGCCATGATGATCCAGCCGAAGAGCGGAGCCCCGAAGTAGAAGGCGCCCGCAACCAGGACGAGCAATCCAACAACGGAGAGAACCAGAATCGAGTTAAATGCGTTCTTCATTTTTATCCTTAATTTTTAGCCTCGGCCGAGGCCGTTGTTTCAAACAAGTTCAACTGACCGCGGGAGAACCCGCGAAGAAATACAGACCACTTGCTGTGGTACCATTTAATCACATGGAGCGTCAATTCGCGGGCATAGTCGCAGAAGTCGTCCGTAAAGGCAAGGAACCCGTTCTCGTAGGCATAGTGCGGATTCCAGAAGCGTCCCGCGTTCCTCGCGCACGAGGCCGCAGTGCGGTAATAGCGAGTGGTTGCCTTGGTATTGAACGCCGCCGCAAAGCGCTTTTTCGCGAGCACGTTCAGGGAACTGCGCAGGGAAACGACCATCGCGTTTTCCTTTTCGCGGAGAGACGATTCCAGGCAGGGCAAAAGCTTCGAGACCGCATCGACGGCACTCTCGCCATGCCAGTACTTGCAGAGTTTTTCTTGCAACTGCATTACACGGCCATGCATGCGCACGAACAGCGGCTCGGCATCGCTCACCAGCAGGTGGATTGTCGCGGAATAGAACGCGTTCACATCCTGCTTGTTGTTCTTCACGGCAAGCATCCAGCCCTTCTCCTCGTCATGGACCAAGAAGTCTCCGCCCTCGAGCAAAAGGCGCAGGACCTCGTCCGTAGAGAAGCGTTGCATCCACTTGGCGCGGAACTCGTCGTAAAGCTTGTTCGCATCGGCAATAATCTGCGGGAAACTCGCATCGGCAAGTTTCCATGCGGTCTCGCTGTACGAAATCTGTTCGGAGCTGCCGACCGACGGGTCGAGATTGTTGAACAGTGCATCGAGATGTTCGAACAGGGCGATGGACCAGGTGACCATCATGGACTGGGAAAGATCCGCTACCATGGACGACCTGTTCGGGCAGGCATTCAGGCGAATGCTTGCGCCAGTCATCTTTCTTATGGCTCGACGGAATGACTCTTCCACATCAACCTCTTAGAATCCGGTCTCTATGCGCTGCCAGACACTCCGGCTCACACGCTTGCCTGCACCCGCCATTTCTTCGAATTCCTTGCGGACATCCGATTCCAGGTTTCCCTTGATAGCAGACAAATCGCCGCTGTAATTGCCGCCCGCTTCAAGATAAAGCCCGTAGACGTTCTCGGAAATTCTTGTATCGGCAGAAATGACCTTGCCCGCACGTATGGAGAGCGCAAAGCGGTTGCGCACGAAATCACAACGTGCAAGGAAGACCTCGGGGACGTCGTCGACCCAGAGACCGTAGTAGTTGTTCACGAAATTCACATTCTCGAAGATTCCGCGCGAACGGAACACGGTATTGCGGAACGCGTTCTGCACCACGAAGTTCTTCACTTCGAAGGGGCGGCTGGTAGACACGAAATGCAGGCCGTTCCAGCTGCCGCTCGAATCAGCACTGCGGAACACGACCGGCTTGGCTTCGGTACCCAGGATGTGGATGGACCCGCGGAGGGTGAGCTTCGCGTATTCCCCCATGAGCACGGTGACGCCCGGTTCGACATAGAGCGTATCGGTAGCGGAAACCACGACCCCCTGTTCAAGGATGTACGGGCTATCCTTCTCCGTAAGGCGAATGTTGCCGTTTTCTGGATGCGGGAACGGCATCTCGCTTGCAAGCACCGCAGCCACAAGCAGCAGAGCCGTGCAAAATGCAAATTTCAAACCGCGCGAAAACATTAGAATTCACTCCGTAACTTGATTTTCTGGAGCACATGCATATCAGGAATCACGTTGTTCGCGACAAGATCATTCACGTCGACATGGCCCGACAGGTCGAGCGCCACCGACGAAATCACGCCATGCGTCATGTCGAACAGGATGGAACCCGTACCGACAACAAAGCCCTTGCTTTCCATCTGCACATTGGCGGTAGAATCGGCGACCTCGCGGTACTTGACGTTCATCCCGATTTTCGCCATCTGGGCACCGTCGTGCAGGTAGACCTCTTCGAGGGTGAAGGACTTGTAGACCGTAGTCGTCTTGTTGTTCTCAGGAATTTCGACCGTGCGTTCCCAGGTCTCGCCCACCTTCACCGGGTTGCCCGGAAGAATCGGCTGAACCTTCATGAACAGCTTGAGCAGGTTGAGTTCCTCGGAACCCGGCTGCAAGGCGACATCTTCCACAGCAGGTTCGCTCACGGAGCCATCGGGCGCCATCTTGTACTGGAAGTGCTGCGTCAGCAGGTACTTCTCGATATAGAGGTAGTCCTCGACCGTGCGCTTGTCGCTCTTGTAGTCGACCGAATCAATCTTCATCTCGAAACGGCCCGAGCCGTTGTCGTAGGCCACCAGTTCGGAAAGCGTGGCCTGCACCTTCAGGTGGGTTTCCATCGCCTCGGGGACGGTGACTCCGGAATCGCTCGGGAGCATGGCGTCGATAGACGATTCCAGGAAATACTTTTGAACGGGAGCACTCTGGGTGTTGAATGCCAAGGAAACGTCATTGCCATCGCAAGAACACAGGATAATCAGCGCAGCCGATGCAGCGCAAAACTTGGTAAAACTCATACTTGAAATTTAAGTAAAAAGAAAGGATTTGCGCAGGCAAAAATGGCTTTTTACGGCAAAAAATCAGGATTTTGCGCCCGAGTCGCCCTTTTCGAGACGCATACGCTGGAAGAACGCCTTAAGGAGCCCGAGGCACTCGTCGGCGAGCACTCCGCCCACCACCTCGACATCGCGCTTGAGGGCGTTATTCGTAATCACATCGATGGTCGTGCCACAGCCTCCGAAGCGGGTATCCGGAGAACCATAGACAACACGGGAGATACGGCTGTTGAGGATGGCACCCGCGCACATCGGGCATGGTTCGAGCGTTACATACAAAGTAGCACCCTCCAGGCGCCAGTTTTCAAGTTTGCCGGATGCAGTCCCGATGGAAAGGATTTCGGCATGGGCGGTGGCATCCTTGAGCATCTCTATCTGGTTGTGACCACGGCCGATGACCACGCCATCCTTAACGATGACGCAGCCGATAGGGATTTCCTTCTCCTCGAAGGCCTTCTCCGCCTCACGGAGTGCCATGCGCATATAGCGTTCGTCTTCGGGATTAGACGTGAAATTTTCTTTATCGGTTGCTTTATCCATACCAAAACCTACTTATCCTTATCACCATCTTCTTTTTCAAACAAATCCAAAATATACCATGGAGGGAAAAAGAGGCCAAACCAAATAACTACAGATAGAAAAAAAGTAAAAATTAAATTGTCAATAAAGAAAGGACCGTCATCCATAACAAAAGCAACAATAGCACAAATTACAGGCAACGCAATCAACCGAACTTTCCATCTTATCGACTTATGCTTCGTAAATCGACCAAAGTTCGTCAAGATTCCAATTACAATAACGACTGCAACCATGGCAAGCCAGACGATTTCATCATGGTATAAAGTCAAAAAGTCGGCCATCGTTCACTCACAAAGATGTACTAGATCCATCGACTTCGCCCGATCCTATCGCCCTATCGCTACGCTCCAGGGCTCCAGGATGACTACAATCCCCGTCCATACGCGCAGTAGGAATCTTCCTGCATGTAGTCGCCATCGTGGTAATAGGCAGCACGGGCGCGGCAACCGCCGCAGCGGTCGTTGAACTTGCACTTGCCGCAGGCACCGGCGTAGGCCTTGGTACGGAGTTTCTTGAACACCTCGGCATTCGCCCAGATTTCGTCGAACGGCGTGTCGTGAACGTCGCCCGCCTCTTCCATCATGTAGGCGCAGGGGCGCACCTTGCCGATGGGGCTTACAATGCAGTAGTCAAGACCGGCGAGGCAGCCGCGGCTGTAGCGCGTTTTGATATCGAGCTGATCGGCAATGCGCAAAAACTGCGGGGCGCATGTGGGTTTGACGGGGATGCCAAGCGTGCGGCTCTTTTCCATAATCTTGCGGAGCAAACCTTCATATTCGGCGACGCGGAGGGCGTGACCTTCAATCTCCTTGCCCCGGCCCACGGGAATGAGGAAGAATATCTGGTGGTTCACCGCACCGATTTCCTTGACCCAGTCCATGATGTCGAAAATCTCGTTCTGGTTCCAGTCCATGATGGTCGTGTGAATCTGGAACGGGAGGCCTGCCGCCTTGCAGTTTTCGATGCCCATCATCGTGAGTTCGAAGGCGTTCGGGAGGCCACGGAAGTCATTATGGCGATCGTGGTCGATACTGTCGATGCTAATGCCCATCGCCATCGCGCCGGCGGCCTTCAGCTTGAACGCCAAGTCGTGCGTAATGAGCGTACCGTTGGTGCCGAACACCGGACGTAAACCCTTGCTCGAAGCGTGGGCGACGAGGTCCACAATGTCGGGACGGGTCATCGGCTCGCCGCCGCTGAAAATCATGATCTTGAATCCGGCCTTGGCAATCTCGTCAATGAGCTTGAGCGCCTCGGCGGTCGTGAGTTCAGCCGCCTTGTTCTCGCCTGCGTCCTGGTAGCAGTGCTTGCAGGTCAGGTTACACTTGTTGGTGGTCATCCAAGATACAATCATAATTTTCGCCTGTTCAAATTCTATACGCAAATATAGAAAACGCCCGGCATGGTGCCGGGCGCCTAGACTTTCTATTTCCAAATCCGATTAGAAACCGAACTTTTCTGCCTGAGCAACGAGTTCGTCACAAGGCTGCTCCGCCAAGGATTCCTCATAGAAATATGCGGTATAGGACGCACCGTCCTTTTCGCCTTCACACTTCTTGATAGCCTTGCCAGGGCACTCCGAGCCAACCTTGCCTGCATCGGGGAACATTGCAACAACCCCGTCACAGACAGTATTGACCTTGGACTGGTCTTCTGATTCAATGCACGTACGTACAGCGATGATACCCGCATCAATATCGATATCGCAGGAATACTTCTTCGCAGCCGGAGCTGTACTAGAAGAATCATCACCGCAGGCCGTAAAGAGCGCTGCGCCAGCAACCATGGAAACGAACAGCAACTTCTTCATATTAAAGATCGAGATCGTCCAGGAGTTCCGAGCACGAGTAGCGAGCATCACGAGAATCGTAGAAGTAGACCGTCATGGAGTTGCCGTTATAATCGTAACCATCGCAGACCATAGAAGCACCGCCATCGCAACCATAATCTTCGATACCGGAAACAGACGTGTAGTAGTCAGCTTCAGCCCTGAATTCACTGCAGGCCCTTGCGGTAGTCACAGAAGAAGGAGCGGTCACGCAGATATGGTCTGTAATACGACCATTTTCTCTCCAAGTTGCGTCGCAGGACGGATTTTCGACAGTGATTTCACAGCCCGTGAAAAGAGCCACGGCAGAAACCATGGATGCAAGCAGAATCTTCTTCATTGTTTTTTCTCCTTTTTATTAATAAAGAGTTATTTGATTTGTGTTTCGTATAGAATGAAATATAATAAAAAAATTTGGAAAATACAAACGAGAGCATACCAAATCATAATATTACATAAATATTTTTTATTTATTACATAAATTCTATCCGTTTCGAGGTTGCGATTTAGCAGATACGAACAGGCAAAAAAATCTATCTTTGGCGTCAAAAGTAACGAGGCCAACATGAATACAAGAAGAGTCGTCATCACCGGCATGGGCGCAGTGAG
The DNA here is from genome assembly GCA_902762305.1 of Fibrobacter succinogenes. GTDB lineage: Bacteria > Fibrobacterota > Fibrobacteria > Fibrobacterales > Fibrobacteraceae > Fibrobacter > Fibrobacter succinogenes_I. Next base: position 61,036 of record CACWNW010000013.1, read on the forward strand.
CCCCATAGGCAAGTCCGCCCCCGAACTGTGGGCAGCCATCCAGCAGGGCAAATGCGGAATCGCCCCCATCACGCAGTTCGACGCAAGCAACTGCCCAGTGAAGATTGCGGCCGAAGTCAAGGACTTCAAGCCCGAAGAACACGGAATCGACCCGAAGGAAGCACGCCGCATGGCCCGTTTCACGCAGTTCCTGGTAGCCGCAGCAAACGAAGCCGTCAAGGACGCAAACCTCACCCGCGAACAGCTCGCCGATGACACCACCGGTATCGTAGCCGGCAACGGCCTCGCAGGCATGGACATCCTCGACGAGACCTACAACAAGTATATAGAAGGCGGCAAACGCAGGGTTTCGCCGCTCGCAATGCCGGAACTCATCCCGAACGAGGCATGCGCGAACGTCTCCATCGCCCTCGGCATCACGGGACTCGCCCACACGGTCTGCACCGCCTGTGCCTCCGGCACCGACGCCATCGGGGTCGCCCTGGACACCATCCGCTCGGGCAGGCTCGACGTGTGCCTCGCCGGCGGTTCCGAAAGCGGGATTACCGAGTATTCCATCAAGAGTTTCGCCGGCATGCACGCGCTCACCGACAAGTTCAACGGCACCCCCGAGAAGGCGTCGCGCCCGTTCGACAAAGACCGTAGCGGCTTTGTCATGGGCGAAGGCGGTGCCGTACTCGTACTCGAAGAACTCGAGCACGCCAAGGCCCGCGGCGCCAAGATTTACGCCGAACTCGCAGGCTACGGCGCATCCGCCGACGCCTACCACATCACGAGCCCGCGCCCGGGTGGAGAGACCTGCGCGAAGGCGATGATCCGCGCCATGAAGGATGCGGGAATCGCGCCGACCGACGTGGACTACTACAACGCACACGGCACGTCCACCCACTTGAACGACCTCACCGAGACGCAGATGCTCAAGATCGCGCTCGGCGAACACGCCTACAAGATCAAGGTGTCGAGCACCAAGAGCATGACCGGCCACTGCGTGGGCGCCGCAGGCGTCATCGAGGCCATCATCAGCACCCTCGCCATACAGAACTCGTTCTACCCCGCGACCATCAACCTCGACAATCCGGACGAGGAATGCGACCTCGACTACGTGCCGAACAAGGGTGTCGAAGGCAACATCGACGTGGCAGTATCGGCTTCCCTCGGTTTCGGCGGGCACAACGGCGTAGTTGTCATAAAGAAATACAAGGATTAACCGAAATTCTTTGCTCTTTTAAGGCAAATATTGTATTTTTCGATAGGATGCGGGCCTTGAACCGCATCGAACCAAGGAGTTCCATATGTCCGACTGGCTGTTCAAATCATGGGTTAAGATATCCGTACTGACGGTTATCCTGTTTTTCTTCTACCACCTTTTCATCTCGCAGAAACTCGAAGAAGAGAATTTCATCTCGAGCAGCGACAACAAGTAGGCCCTTATGGAACACAACAAGGACATCGCAGACATTCAGGCAGCCGAGGCTTCTTCCCAGAAAAAGAAGAAGTTCATCCTGTGCTACCATAGTTTCAGCGTTCTGAACTACAAGCGAGCCAGCGTGCAGATTCGAAAGATTGCGGAAGCCGCAGGCTCCCCCATCAGCATCGCCGTAATCCCCTCCTTCGGGGCCGCTCCCGAATCCGAGGCGGAACAGTTCCGCGAAGAACTCGAGAAGTTCGTTCAGGATGGCTACGAGATTATGCTCCACGGCGCCCGCCACCGTGCGGACCTCTCCCTGAAGCGCAGCCTCTTCGGCAAGATTGCCCTGTGGATTTCGAACAACGAAGCGGAATTCGCCGGCATCAACGAACGCTTCACCCAGGCGCTCCTCAAGAGGAGCCTCGCCCTGTGGAAGGCGCACGGCACCGGCAAGCCCTCCGGATTCATCCCTCCCATCTGGTTCGGAAACAAGCACCTGAAAAAGCAGGCGCTCGAGATTTTCGACTACTACGAAGACTACCACGGAATCTACCACAAGGTCGACGGGAAAATCAAGAAGACGAACTCCGGCACCCACAGTTTTTCCATCATCCCGACGGCACTCCTGGGAATCGCCCAGACCTACGCCTGCCTCAGGATGCTCCTCCCGGGCGGAGTCCATCGCCTGGTGTTCCACGACAAGGACTTCAGGACCATCGGCGAAAAGCGAATCCTGAACATGGTTCGCTACACATCGACCATGCGTGAAAAAATCATGTACAGGGATCTGTAAGGCCCGAAACAACCGGATTGACAAATGCTGCTGAACAAGTTTCTAGCCCGCACCGATTACGAATCTTACGAAGATCTCTACAAGAACTTCAAGATTTCCATCCCGGACAACTTTAACTTCGCCTACGACGTCGTCGACGAATACGCGAAGAACGAACCCAAGCGTGAAGCCCTGGTGTGGTGCGACGACAACGACGAAAGCCACATCTTCACCTTCAAGGACCTTTCGCTTGCTTCCCAGCGTACGGCGAATTTCCTCGTCGAGCAGGGAATCAAGAAGGGCGACCGCGTGATGCTCATCCTCCGCCGCCGCTACGAATTCTGGTTCTTCTTGCTCGCGCTGCACCGCATCGGCGCGATTGCCATCCCGGCAACGAACATGCTCGCCGCCGAAGACCTGGAATACAGATTCAAGGCCGCCGACGTGAAGATGGTCGTCACCTACGACGAACCTGCACTCCAGAAAGAAGTGGACAAGGCCAAGTCGAAGAGCCCCTCCGTCGAGAAACTGGTGACTGTCGGCCTGACCGCGCGCCAGAACTGGATAAGCTTCTACGACGACTACGAAATCTACCCCGCCAAGTTCGAGCGCCCTTCCGGCGAAGACGCCATCAAAAACGACGACATCATGGTCGTCTACTTCACGAGCGGCACAAGTTCCAACCCGAAAATGGTGGCCCACACCTTCACCTACCCGCTCGGACACATCGTCACCGCCAAGTACTGGCAGCACGTTGTAGACGGAGGCAGGCACCTCACCGTCGCCGAGACCGGATGGGCCAAGGCCCTGTGGGGCAAGATTTACGGCCAGTGGATCGCAGGTTCCGCCGTGTTCACCTACGACATGAAGGTGTTCATCCCGGGCAAGCTCCTCGAGAAAATGGCGGAATACAAGGTAACGACCTTCTGCGCCCCGCCAACCGTGTACCGCTACATTTTGCAGCACGGCATCAGCAAGTACGACCTTTCGAGCCTCAAGCACTGCACCACGGCAGGCGAAGCGCTCAACCTGGACATCTACAACAGGTTCTACGAGCAGACGGGTCTGCGCATGCAGGAAGGCTACGGCCAGACCGAACTCACGCTCACCACGGGCAACTTCGGGTTCACCGAACCGCGTCCGGGTTCCATGGGCAAACCCTCCCCGGGATACAGCATGGAAATCGTGAACGCCGACGGAGAGCCCTGCGGAGTCGACGAAGTCGGAGAACTCATCATCAAGATTGACCAGGGCAAGCCCTTCGGCATGTTCGGTGGATACTACCGCGACCCGGAACGCACCGAGAAGGTTTTTGAAGGCGGAGTGTACCACACGGGCGATACCGCCACACGCGACAAGGACGGTTACTACTGGTTCGTGGGCCGCACCGACGACCTCATCAAGAGCTCGGGTTACCGCATCAGCCCATTCGAAGTGGAAGAAGTCCTCCACAAGCACCCCGCCGTCCTTGAAGTGGCGGTTACGGGCGTCGAGGACAAGGACCGCGGCCAGGCCGTGAAAGCGACCATCGTGCTGCAGAAGGGCTACGAGGCTTCCAAAGACCTGGCGAAGGAAATCCAGCTGTTCACGAAGAAGGTCGCGGCCTCTTACAAGAGCCCGCGCATCATCGACTTCGTGACGGAACTGCCCAAGACCATCAGCGGGAAGATCCGCCGCGCCACCATCCGCGACAAGGATGCCGAAGCGAAGAACGCCGAGAATGCCGAAAACGCCTCCAACGAAAACGCGGAGGCACCGGCCGACAACAGCGCCGAATCTTAAAGCGACTTAAAGACTTTCCTGGCGGCATCGACGGTACGGTCGATGTCGCTTTCTGTATGTGCGGCACTCACGAAGATGGCCTCGAACTGGCTCGGGGCCAGGTAGATGCCCTCGTCGAGCATTCCGAGGAAGTACCTGCGGAAGAGTTCCAGATTAGACTTCTGCACGTCGGCAAAGCATGAGACCGGGCCTTCGGTAAAGAAGATGCAGCCCATGGAACCCACCTGGTTTGTAGCCAGCGGGATTCCCGCAGACTTCGCTGCGTCCTGGAGGCCTTCAATCAAGCGCTTGGTCATCGCCTCGGCGTGCACGTACAGTTCGGGATGCGTCGAAAGTTCGCGCATCGTTGCCAGGCCCGCCGCCATCGCGACCGGATTGCCCGAAAGCGTCCCCGCCTGGTAAATACCACCGAGTGGTGCAATCTGCTGCATTACATCCAGACGGCCGCCATAAGCGCCCACCGGCATGCCGCCGCCGATAATCTTCCCGAAGGTCGTAAGGTCGGGCTTGATGCCATAGAGACCCTGCGCGCAATGGATACCCACGCGGAAACCCGTCATGACTTCGTCCACAATCAGAAGCGCGCCGTGCTTCTTGGTTTCTGCGGAGAGTGTCTGCAAGAACTCAGGCTTCGCGGGAACGACGCCCATATTGCCGGCCACCGGTTCCACGATGACACCCGCAATCTCGTCGCCGATCTTGTCGAAAAGTTCCTTCACGCCAGCCACATCGTTGTACTGGAGCGTGAGCGTGTACTTTGCGAGGTCGGCAGGCACACCCTTGCTGCTCGGCTTGCCCGTTGTGAGCATGCCCGAGCCCGCCTTGATAAGGAGGCTATCGCTATGGCCGTGGTAGCAGCCCTCGAATTTTACAATCTTGTCGCGGCCTGTAAAACCGCGGGCGGCACGGATGGCGCTCATCGTCGCCTCGGTCCCGCTGTTCACCATGCGGATCATCTCCACACTCGGCACGAGGCTCATCACGAGTTTCGCGAGTTCGGATTCAAGCCCGCACGGAGCCCCAAAACTGAGGCCGTTCTGCGCCGTCTCGGAAACCGCCTTGATGACGGAATTGTGAGCGTGACCCAGGAGCATCGGCCCCCAGCTGCCCACGTAGTCGATGTAGTCATTGCCGTCCACATCGTAAATATGGCTGCCCTTCGCACGGGCGATAAACGGAGGAGTGGCACCCACGTTTCCGTAGGCACGCACCGGGCTGTTCACGCCACCCGGCATGAGCGTCTTTGCTTCTGCAAAAAGTTTTTCGCTAACAGAGTGTTTCACGACCGTAAATATAAAAAAAGGTCCCTCCCGAAGGAGAGAACCTGATTTTTAACCAAGGTTGGAATTAGCCCCTACGAAGATTATCGATGCAATCATTAAGTTCAATGGTCAATTCTCTCTGTTTAGCGGCGGACAAGGGGCCTTCAAGATACGTACCAATAGTACGGAGCATACCAACACCTTCATTATATTTCTGTGACATGGAAACAAAACTCCTATGCACACCTCCTAATTCAACGCTAAATTTCGCAAGAGATTCTTTAAATCCCTTCTGGAGTTGTGCGTCCATCACCCGCTCAACGCCAGGCGTACCATCAATAGGAGGTTCATGCGGATTGCGGTGCAAGAGCCTCACAATAGCGTATACAGGAATCTCTTCAGTGTTTGATTTTACATTCAAATCCATTGCCTTTCCTTCAAGAATTTTCGTGAAATCCGAGATGTCTTCTTGAATTGCCTTTCCTTCAAGAATTTTCAAGAAATCCGAGATTTCTTCTTGAATTGCCTTTTGAAATTTCGGTATCTGCTTGGAGGGAGTTTTCGTTTTTGCTTTTTTCTTTGCTTTAGCCATTTTAGCCTCTTTGTTTGGGTTTTGGGGATGTTTAAAAAAGTCTATCTATGGAGGTTTCCCGCATAAGTTTCAAAGCATATTCGTCGCAAATTGCGCACAGGATTCTCTCGTGCGTGCAAACCTCGGGCGAGACCTTGTCCAGCGAGCCTGTCGAATAAAATGACGTACAACCACATTCATGTGCAAGGCAACGTTGGCGAATTGCACAACCTGCACATTCTTTCCTATCCGTATGAATAAAGCGGTCTACCTTTTTGGGGAACACACCCTTATACACTCCGCTCTGTTCGTCAAGGATATTTCCTGTAATATAGGGTGCATTTTTTTGACAAGAAATAAACCGCGTACAGGGAAACGTATTACCATTTGCAGCAACAACCAGCGTCTTTGTATTGATAAAACATCCATCTGTCTTTTGGCGCATTCGAAAAACGGCCATCGACACCTTATCCTGAATCAAGCTTAATCTTATCTTTGAATTTTCTTTCTTGGAGCGGTACCAGAACCGAGCCAACTTTTCGTACTCTACGATTAGGGCATCAAAATCCTCACTCGTCCATTTGCCGTTGAAATCCTGAGCCACACCCACAATCTCAAATCCCTGCTTAAAAAGCCATTTTATAGAATCGGCAAACCCCTTTATATTTTTTGGGGTAACAACGCTCACAACTTCGGCACCCATCTCTACCAAAGCGGGGATAAACGGCTTTATCTTCTTGAAAGAGCCCTTGCCATCCAATGTCAACCTAGAAATATCATGCTTTTTTTCGGGGCCATCCAAAGAAACGGTCACACGGATTTTTTCTTTCTTCAAATACTTAATTATTTCTTCAGTCAGCAAAGTTCCGTTCGTATCGAGAGAAAACATGAACTTAAGATCTTTTTTCAATTTGGACGCATTCTGTTTCACCAGCTTTTTTGCGAATTTCACCGTTTTCTTGATGAAATCCATCCGCAGAAGCGGTTCTCCGCCAAAAAAAGTGATATTGAGAAAAGCATCCTGAGTTTCTATAGACCTTTTCACGGCAAGCCTGATGGACGCTTCCATAACCTCATCGCTCATCACGGCGCAACGTTTCGCATGTGTTTCTCTAAAATAGCAGTAACTGCAACGAAGGTTACATTGTTCAGTAATACTCAGTTCAACATTCATTATATAACAAAAGAAGCAAATAAATTAAAGTATTGTCAGCAACGTTATTTATAATAGATTTAATTATTACAAAACAATTTTGTTCATTCGTAAAATCAACTTAAAAATTATACAACAACAACACATCGCACAACATTTGTAGTTTATTTAACAGCGTTTTTATACGTATCACAACCAAAAATTTACACTCAATTTTCGTCCATACAAAAAAAAGCCCCTCCCAGAGGGAAGGACTTTTTCTGACTCTCAAAACAAATTACTTTGTCCTGATTTCCCTTCTCGTGATATCCCTTTTCATTGCAGATTCCATCTTGACAGAAGCCTTCCTGAGCTGTCTTATCGAAGTTACCATCTGCCTTCTGGCCTTATTCAAGATAGTACCCGGCTGAACAGGATAGCCAGGCCATCCTTTTTTTCTTCTGATGTATTCAATCAAATCGTCGAGATCAATAATTATACGATGAACCCTTTCGGCATCAGCGGCAGTAATCATCTTTTCCGGATCGGTAGATATAGCCCTGCCGACACGGCTTCTCGTTTTTTTGGCGTGAGTCTTTGACATTTATTCCTCTTGGTTAAGGTTTACGGTTAATTAGAGAACACTTTCTGGGCCACAAATCCCTTGCAATTTAGCAGCGTATTCATCGCAAATTGCGCACAGAATCCGTTCATGGGTACAGACTTCCGGAGAAACCTTGTCCAACGTTCCTGTCGTATAAAACGAGGTACACCCGCATTCATGCGCAAGGCAACGTTGACGAATAGCGCACCCGCCACATTCTTTCCTGTCTTTTTCCATGAAACGGCGAACATCTCTCGGCAAAACGCCCTTATAGATTCCGCTTCGCATATCGAAAACGTTTCCTGTGACGTACGGAGCGTCTTTCTGGCTAGAAATAAACCGGGTACAGGGGAACGTATTCCCGTTAGCAGCAACGGCAAGCGAATCCGGATTCATGTAGCATGTATAGTGTTTTTGGCGTACGCCCAAGAAGGTCATCGTCACTTTGTCCTGGATAGTGCCCAGGTAGATATCCGAACCACGCTTTTTAGCGTTATACCAGAACCGAGCCAACTTTTCGTATTCCACTACAAGCGAATCGAAATCCTCGCCTGTCCAGGAACCGTCAAAATCTACGCATGTGGCAACGCTCTTGAAGCCCTGCCGAAACACCCACTTTACGGATTCAGCCAGCCCACGAACATGCCGTTGTGTAACGACCATCAATACGACTGCTTTCAAATCGACCATGGCAGGGATAAAGGGGCGAATAGCCTTAAAGCTCCCCTTTCCATCAGCCGTTTTTCTTGAGATATTATGCTTCCGCTCTGGGCCATCAATGGAAAGGTAAACAAGGAACTTTTCTTTTTTCAGGTACCGTACGATTTCATCCGTAAAAAGCGTGCCATTCGTGTTGACGACAAAACTCAAGGTAAAATCACGCGGCAGTTCCGCCCGGTGGCTCTTGACGAGGCCTTTCGTCAATTTCACGGTTTTCTTGATGAAATCCATGCGCAACAGCGGTTCACCACCGAAAAAAGTGATGTTCAAATCAGGCTGTTTCTGTTCTATGCACTTTTGTACCGCCAGCGAAACCGTAGCTTCCATGACTTCGTCACTCATTACGGCACAGCGCTTCGCATGGGTTTCCTTGTAATAGCAATAGCTACAGCGGAGGTTACATTGTTCGGTTATACTTAATTGAATGTTCATTACGCAGCGAAAATCAAATAAATTCAAACTTTTTTAACAAACTTTGTCTATAATAGTTTTAATTATTACAAAAAGATTTCATCCCCACGTAAAAACAAATTAACATACATACAATACTAAAACAGCGTATTGCGTTACGCAACACGCTATATAAATTCTATCTTACCGCTTTAAAAGACTGATACGCCGATTTATTTCAGCAGGCCTTTTTCCAGAACTTCTTTCGCGTGGTAGGTGATGATGATATCGGCTCCGGCACGTTTCATCGCCAGCAGATTTTCGCGAATAATGGCGTTTTCGTCAATCCAGCCCATTTTTGCGGCGGCCTTCACCATGGAATATTCCCCACTCACGTTGTAAACAGCCACAGGAACGCAACTGATTTCCGCCGTCTGGCGCAAGATGTCGAGGAAGGCAAGTCCGGGTTTCACCATCACGATATCGGCACCTTCTTCGATGTCGAGTTCCACCTCGCGCTGGGCTTCGCGTGCATTGCGCACATCCATCTGATAAGTCTTACGGTTCCCGAAATGCGGAGCCGAGTCGGCAGCATCGCGGAACGGCCCGTAGTAGGCGCTTGCATACTTCGCACTGTAGGCCATGATAGGCGTATTCGAGAACCCGTTCGCATCCAGCTTCGCGCGGATTGCGGCCACGCGACCATCCATCATGTCGGAAGGGGCTACCATGTCGGCACCCGCATGCACATGCGAAAGCGCCGTCATCGCCAGAAGTTCGAGCGTCGGGTCGTTATCCACATCGCCGTCCTTCACGATACCGCAATGCCCGTGACTCATGTATTCGCAGAGGCAGACATCGGTAATCACGCAAAGTTCAGGGAATTTCGCCTTGATGGAACGAACCGCCCGCTGCACGATGCCGTCGTCGTCGTAGGCCGAAGTCGCCATCTCGTCCTTGGAATCGGGAATACCGAACAGCAGGATGGACTTGATTCCCACATTGACGCAGGAATCGAGTTCCTTGAGGATTTCGTCTATGCTGAAACGGTACTGCCCGGGCATCGACGGGATTTCTTCCTTGACGCCCTCACCCTCGACCACGAACATCGGGTACACGAAGGAATCGGGATTGACTGCAGTTTCGGCAACCATGTCGCGGATGGTTTCATTCTTGCGCAAGCGACGGGGACGGATAATCATAATGTATACAAACTAGTTTCCGTTGATGCAACGGACAGAATAGGCGTTGTTCTTCGAGTTGTTCGGTACAAGCTGGCGGACCATCTGGTCGCTCATGCGGCCCATGGACCAGAGCCAGATGGTCTCGTTGCGGCCATTCTGCGCGCTCCAGAAGCCGGCGTACTCGCCCATGTCCTCGTAGCGCACGGTAGACTTGCCGATTACCTTGCGATAGCCCGAAGAATAGACGGAGAAACCGTATTCATCGGTACCGCCACCACCGTGCCAGCCGGTAGTCGCCTTCATTTTCTCGGCAAACTTGCCGCACTTGTCCACGCCCTCATAGCACTTGGTGAGCCCGACAAGCATGTCCATCCATTCGCGGTCACGCGGCAGGTGCCAGCCAGCAGGGCATGCCTGACGAGCGCCTTCGAGGTCGTAGAGCTTTCCGCTGCGGGTGCAGTAGTTTTCCTTGTCTTCGTAGCACCAGGAGTGTCCCGGCACATCGTAATTCACGTTCTGAGCGAACCACTCACGGCCTTCCACCTTGATGGTGCGGTACACCTGGCCGTCGCGCGGGTCCGTAAACGAACTCGAGATGCTGCGGATATCGGCATGGTGCTGCTGCTCGGCACGGCGGAGTTCCGCCACCTGCTGGCGCTGGTACTTTTCGTACCCTTCAAGTTTCGCAGCCCAATATTCCTGCGCCTTGGGGTTCGTAAACTTTATACGCAGGTCCGAAAGCGCGTAGACATCGTCACCGCAGGCGAGGTCGACACCAGCGATGTTCACGATTTTCTCTTCCTTGCCAAAAGTCATAGGCTTGTTGAAGTACGAGACCCACGCTTCCTTCGTGGTATTGCACAGGTTGTAGAAGTTCTCCTTCTCGATTTTTTCGGCGGGCACCACCATGTTGCCCGAAGCGGAGAAAGAGAACAAGCCGTCGTCCACCTTGAACGATACGGGCTGAATTTCTTTATAGTTAGTGTACTTGCCCATGCGGATGTTGCCGACAACCTTGACAGACGTATAATCGCCCTCACCCTCGGCCTTGTAAATAGCATCCCACGTCTTGGGCGGTGCAGCAAACGCAGCCACTCCCATAAGAGCGACAAACGCAAAAACCTTCTTCTTGGAACAGAACATTCTCAGCCTTCCTTTGTTGATATCACGGACAATGTTAGCATTTTTTCGTTACAAGGCAAAGCCCGCCCATTACAATTATCTACATTTTAAGCATGGCAACAACTCGTTATATACTGCAAATTCACTGTCCCGACCAGAAAGGGCTTATCGCCGGCACGACCCAGGTGCTCGCGAAGGCTGGAGCAAACATCGTCGACCTCCAGCAGCATACGGCCAAGGACATCGAGACTTTTTTCCTCCGTGCTGTTTTTGAACTTGAAGCGAGCGACATCGGCGAAGTCAACAAGCACCTCGAGACGCTCGCGCCGCACCTTCAGTTGAACTGGAAACTTTTTGATACCTCCAAGACGGAACGCGTGGCTATTTTCGTATCGAAGACGGACCACTGCCTGTACGACCTCTTGCTCAAGAGGCGCGACGGCGACCTCCCCTGCGAATTCAGCTGCATCGTCGGCAACCACCCCGACCTGGGCCCCGTGGGCGGCACCTTCGGCGTGCCCTTCTACTACGTCCCCAGCAACCCCGACAAGAGCATTCCCGAGAACCGTTTCCGCGAAATCATCGCCGAAACCCGCACCGACACGGTCGTCCTCGCCCGCTACATGCAGATCCTGAGTGAAGCCTTCACCGAGGAATTCAAGTACCGCATCATCAACATCCACCACGGGTTCTTGCCCGCATTCAAGGGTGCGAAGCCCTACCACCAGGCATGGCACAAGGGCGTGAAGATTATCGGCGCCACGGCGCATTTCGCCACCGAAGACCTCGACCAGGGGCCCATCATCTGCCAGGATATCCAGCGCGTGCCCGAAACGGCGAGCATCGACGAACTCGTGGAACTCGGCAAGGACATCGAGAAGAGGACGCTTTCGCAGGCGCTCAAACTATGGCTTGAACACCGCGTATTCGTTTACGCCGGTAGAACATTTATTTTGTAGGAGTAACCATGAACGACGAATTCCAGAACGGCAACGATTTTACCCCCACTCCGGATAACACACCCATCGAGCAACCCATGACCGCAGCAGATGCCGCAGCCGAAGAGGCCCAGAACGCCGCAAACGCGGCAGCAGAAGAAGCGGCAAGGGTTCAAATGGATTATACGATGCAGGAAAGTGAGGAGCCGCAAATCATCATCCAGAAGGAACGCGGGTTTGCCCACTATGTCGGGTTCGCGCTCCTGTGCGTGCTGTGCATCATCTTCTACTTCTTGCCGGGCGTCGCCCTCACGTTCGCCATCAGCCTGATCCCGGGTATTTCCCTCGGCGCCGTTGCCGCATGGACTTTCAGCGCGCTGCTGAGCGTCATCGCCTGGGTCATCTTCAAAATCAAGATCAAGGGCTTCAAGAAGTCGTTCTTCTTCTACATCGGACTGTGTGTCGCAGTCTTCGCCATCCTCCTTGCCATCGAAGTGCTGACCGAGAACTACAACCTGTTCGCGAACATCTTCGCCATGCTGTTCGGTGCATCGTAAAGCACCCGGCGGCAGTCTAGGCAATAAACAACAACCTCAAGTTTTTTACCAATATGAACGCAAAAGAATCTTTCGTGCATTTTCTCGTCGAGGCAGGCGCCCTCAAGTTCGGCAACTTCGTGACCAAGAGCGGCCGCGAAACTCCGTACTTCATCAACACCGGAGAGTTCCGCACAGGTGCCACCCTCTCCAAACTCGCCGAATACTACGCGAGTGCATTCATGGAACATTTCAACGGCAAGGCCCAGAACCTCTACGGCCCGGCATACAAGGGTATCCCGCTGTGCGCCGCCACCGCAATGAAGCTTTCCGACGTGTACGCCCAGAACCTCACGTTCACCTACAACCGCAAGGAAGTCAAGGACCACGGTGAAGGCGGTTCCCTAGTTGGCTACAAGTACACCGAGAAGACGAACGTCGTGATTATCGAAGACGTGATTACAGCAGGCACGAGCGTGAACGAGACGATGCAGGCGCTCTCGCAGATCGAGAACGCGAACGTCATCGGACTGCTCATCTCGGTTGACCGCAAGGAGAAACTCGAGAACGGCAAGTCCGCGCTCCAGACCGTACAGGACGAGTACGGCATCGAGGCCCATTCCATCGTGAACATCAACGATATCATCGCGTTCCTCGAAAGCGAAGAGAATCGCAAGGCAGTGGGTGCCCCGGAAGGCATCCTCGAAAAGGTATACGCCTACCGCGAAAAATGGGGCGCCCAGTAGCCTGGACGAAGGAAGGGGGCACCTTGTTCAAGAAGATTGCAATCGTCCTAGCGATTGCCTGCATCCTTACCGGATGCGGGCCTTCTTACCATTGGAAGAAAAGCCATCCCCTCTACAAGCAGGTCCCCTACAACACGCTTTCCATCACCGGCACACAGAACGCCTTCGTTCTGACCCGTTCGAAATGGTTCGCGAAGAAGCTCGGCATGGACTCGCTGAACGTGCAGATCGAAGCGACCAAGTTCTGCGAACAGGTTTTCCTGGACGAGATGAAGCGAGCCTACCCGGGGCTTCAGCAGATTCCCGACTCCGCCATCCAGCGATTCCCGGAAGAAAGCCAGAAAATCGACGACCGCGTGTTCATCAAGGGGCATTTCCCCGAACAGGGCGTGAGCGTCACCAACGGCGGGAACGTTCCCCCGTACATACTCATCCTGCATGAGTTCATCATAGGCACCGACATCAACCGCATCATTTTCTACGACTACGAAATCATCCGCCAGGAAAGCTCCGAGAAGAAGACGTCGAATAACCTGAGCATCGTGCTTTCGTACACGCTCTGGGACAACGTGAACCAGCGGCCGTTATTCAGCGCCGTAGACGAAATCCAGCACCCGATTACGAAAATCACAATTGACGACCTGAAGGCGGCAGTGGCCGCTGCGGCAAAGAAAATCCGAATCAACCTTTATGAGGGGGTCCGCTAATGAAACGAGCCTCCTTCGCGATATTCCTGATTATTTCGCTTGCAGTGAGCGCCCTTGCCGGCGACATCTACTTCAACAAGCATCCCGTGCTGTGGGAAAACCCCGACATTCTCATTTGGACTCCGGACGGCGAGAATCCGATCGACCCGAAGGAACTCTGCCTCTCGCTCAAGAGGACGAACTCGGGAATCGGCACCCCCAAGTGCCGCGTTTTCGGTGAATGGGAACGCGATACGGCCGCCATGCACTACGCGAAGTGGCTGCAAAAGAATATCGACCCGCAACTGGACGACGAATACCTGCACATCCGCCACCCCGCTCTCATGGCGAAGGTGCAACAGCTCGAAGACAACATCGTGCTCTACCTCGCCGACAACGGGGAAAAAGTGAGCGTCGCGATATTCGACGAGACATCCACCAACCCGAAGGTTTCGGGAAGCGTCACCAAGACAAACGACAAGATTGCACTCGGCGACGAAATCGCATCAACATTTTTCTCGGGCAAGACGAAGCGCAGGCTTTCGAAGGAAGAACGCACAAAATTGCTTGACGAACCCGACGAATTCTACAAGGAAGTCCCGAATTTCCGCGCCTGGGCTGGAGTCTCACTCGGGTATTCACAGGCACACATTCCGCTCACTCCCGACGACTGGACCGAAAGCCACACGAAGAGCAAGGTAAGGAACTACAGGATTACGAAGGATTCCGTGAGCCTCTGGAACTTCATCGAAGACGACGACCCGCTGCTCTCCGTACACCTGGGCGGAATCTGGTACGGGTTCATCGGTCTCGAACTCATCTACCGTTTCGCCAAGCACCGCGTAAAGACAGACGAAAACGACTCCGTGTACGAGGAACTCGACCACTGGAACTTCTACCAGCACGAAGTCGGGCTCAACGCCATGTTCGCGAGATCGTACACCATCACGAAATGGTTCGACATCGACTTGTTCGCCTTCCTCGGGTTCCAATACAGTTTCTTTGTAGAAGACATCGCGCTGAAGGACGAAGTCGAGAAGCCCTCGAAAGCATACAATGTGCGCATCCGCTTCGAGAGCGCCTACAAGGGCGGGCTTATCGGCGTCGGCTCGCAGTTCGTATTCTTCAAGCACTATGGTATAGCATTGCGCACGGGCATATCGAGCCGCGGGCGCGACATGTATGTGGACCCGACCCCCGATGCAGCGGCAGCGCCCTCAATCATAGGCGGTTCCACCATCGACTGGTTCGCAAGCGTCGGGCTCGAATACCATTGGAGTCTATAATTTTCTAAATTAACGGCCACTATGAGCGATAATCAAACAGAAGAAAAGAAAGAAGAAGTAAATCCGTTCCTCACACCGGTCCACATCATCGAACCGGAACACAAGCTCCCCGACTACACATTCGACATGCTCCCCGAAGAACAGAAGATGGTTCTCGCGGAACACGGCTGGACGCAGCTCATGCCCGTCCAGAGAAAGACTATCCCGTACATGCTCGCAGCCCGCGATATGCTGGTGCAGTCCAAGACCGGCTCGGGCAAGACCGGCGCCTACGTCCTCCCGCTTTTGCAGGTAATCGTTCGCGACCACATATTCCCGCAGGCACTGATTCTCGTGCCGACGCGCGAGCTCTGCATCCAGGTGCAGGATGAAATCGAAAAGCTATCGAAGGGCACGGGCATCCGCTCAGTCGCCATCTTCGGCGGCGTGAGTTACGAACCGCAGCTCAGGGCCCTCAAGAACGGTGTGCATATCATCGTCGCCACCCCAGGCCGCCTCATGGACCACGTGCAGCGCGGGAACGTCGATTTTCTCGACATCCGCGACCTCGTGCTCGACGAAGCCGACGAAATGCTCTCGATGGGCTTCTATCCCGACATGCAGAAAATCCGCAAGTACCTGCCCAAGATGATTTCGTGCACGATGTTCAGCGCGACCATCCCGCAGACGGTGAAAAGCCTCGCCCGCGAATTCCAGCGCCCGAGCGCCGAATTCCTCTCGCTCAGCTACGACAAGGTCATCGCGAACAACCTGGAACACCGCTGGTACCCCTGCGACGTGATGGACAAGGATTCCATGACCATCAAGGTGCTGGAATACTACAATCCCGACAGCTGCATGATTTTCTGCAACAAGAAGAGCGACGTGAGCTACCTGGAACAGGTGCTTTCGGGCTACGGCTTCAAGGTCGGTGCCCTCAGTGGCGACGTGGCGCAGTCCATGCGCGAAAAGACGCTGAACGCCTTCCGCGAAAAGAAGCTCCGCATCCTCATCTGCACCGACGTCGCTGCCCGCGGCATTGACGTGGACCACGTGACGCACGTGATTGTGTACGACCACCCGGCCGACCACGAAGTCTACGTGCACCGTAGCGGGCGTACTGCCCGTGCCGGCCGCAGCGGGCTCTGCATCTCGCTCATCACTCCGGTCGAAGAAATCGAAATTCGCCAGACCGCGGCAGACTTCGGCATCAATTTCATCAAGATGGAACCGCTCACAGGCGAGGAAATCGCGAAGAAGGTTAGCACCCGCACCCGCGTAAGCCTCGAACAGGAACGGAACCATTTTGGCGGACAGAAGGCAACCGAACGCATCAGCCGCATGCTCCCGCTCGTGAAAGAACTCGCGAACGGCCCTGTCGAAGACCAGATGCTCCTGGCCTACCTGCTGGACCGTTACGCTTGGAAGAAGGCATAATCATGGCCAAGATCAAAGTCAAATCAGCAAAAGAAATCGAACTCATCCGTGACGCCGGCGCACTTGCAGCCGAAACGCTCATCCGCGCCGGAGAAATGTGCAAGCCCGGCGTCTCGACACTCGAAATCGACGAATTCATCGGCGACTACACCCGCAATCACAAGGGTATTTCCGCCTGCATGGGCTACCACGGCTACCCGCGATACGCCTGCATCAGCATCAACGAAGTCGTATGCCACGGCATCCCCAACGCAAAGACTGTCCTCAAAGACGGCGACATCGTGAACATCGACATCACGACCATCCTTTCGGGCTACCACGGCGATACGTCCGCCATGTTCTGCGTGGGCAAGGTTTCGGACATCGCGCGTGAACTCGTCGATACGGCCAAGTTCTGCATGGAAGAAGGCATCCGCGCCGCCGGCGAACACGGAGCTCGCTGGAGCGACATCGGCTGCGCCATCCAGGATATCGCCGACGAGCACGGCTTCAGCGTCGTAGAAGACTACTGCGGTCACGGCATCGGACGCGGGTTCCACGAAGAGCCGACGGTGCTCCACTTCCGCAACAGCGAGCGATGCCCGTTCATCGAGGTCGGCAACGTCTTTACCGTCGAACCCATGATCAATGTGGGTCGCCCCGGCACCAAGACGCTCAGCGACGGATGGACGGCCGTGACCCGCGACGGGAGCCTCAGCGCCCAGTGGGAACATACCGTAGTGAAGACAAAGGAAGGAATCGAGATTCTTACTTTGCCCAGGTAATACATTCCGGTCATTAGTTGAATAATCGCGGCGTAGCCGCCTTTCAAAAAACTAATGACCAATAACCAGTCATAAGCATGTCCATACTCAGCAATATCAGGGACAAGGCCGTAGAGTCCTTTATCCGCAAGAACGAGACCGTCCAGCGCTTCGGTGCCATCCAGGACGTGTACATCGATTCCGAATCCCGGATTGCGAACGTAAAGATTCTCCTCCGTGGGGAATCGCAGGACACCCTGTTCAGGGCCTACTACAGCTTCGAGGACGGCGACAAGGGCACGGAGCTCGTCTTCGACAAGCTTACCTGCGACAGGACCTGGATCAACGAAGCGCTCAAGATGTTCATGGACGGGCGCCGATTGAGCTTCCCCATCGCCGATTACAGCGGCGAAACGTTCTCGGGAATAGCCGGCGGGCTTGCAAAATTTTTCTTCTAGGGCATGTGTTTGAGGCACAGGCCCCTTTTTTTTGTATATTCAAAGAAAAAGGAGCAGCATATGTCCGAATGCATGAACGATACCAAAGAAAAACTGAAAGATAAGGCCGTAAGCATCATCTTCGACCTCATCACGGATATTCCGGACTCGCTCCACAACCCGTCGAACACCCCCGAAGACCGCGTGAAGTTGCTTGTCCAGCAGGCGTCGATAAAGTCGGCCGCAATAAGCGCCACGCTCTCCATCCCGGCGGGCTTCACGGGTATCCTTACCGCCATTCCCGACATCGCTGCCATCTGGCGCATCCAGGCGCAGCTCGTCGCCGACATCGCCGCCACATACGGCAAACTGGCCCTGCTCAGCCGCGAGGCCATGGTCTGGTGCCTGTTCAGGCACAGCGCCGCATCGCTCCTGAGGGACCTGGCCGTCCGTACAGGAAGCAGAATCGTGGTCCAGAAGCTCTCGGCGACCGCCCTCCGGAAGATTGTAGAGAAGATTGGCATCAAGATTTCGTCGACCTTCGTGAGCAAGTCGCTCCTGCGGGCCATACCCGCCATCGGGGCCATCGGGAACGGCGCCTACGCCTACTACGACACGACCGAAGTCGGCAAGACCGCGATTACCTACTTCAAGGCGCTTGTTGACCAAGAAGCGCAAGAAGAAAGCGAATCCAAAGAAGAATCTCCAGAAAACCACGAATAAGCGTCCCAGTTCGGCCCAGAAGTTCTTCTAGAGTTTCGCCCCCTAGATGACCATCCAGAGCTACATTCTCTGGATGGCGGTCTCATTTGTCGTTTTTATCACGCTTTGGGCCGTTTTCAGGACCCAGGAACGCCCCATTCCGGGAAATCGCCCTTGAGAACAGGGGCAAATTTTTCTACATTTGGGCGCAAACTTCAAAAACATCAACTCCATTAGTGGAACAAAATATGAAAAACATTGAAAAGCACAGAAATATTGGTATTTCTGCCCACATCGACTCCGGTAAGACTACCCTTACCGAACGTATCCTCTACTTCACAAAGCGTATCCACGCTATCCACGAAGTTCGTGGTAAAGACGGCGTCGGTGCCACGATGGACTCCATGGAA
This sequence comes from Fibrobacter succinogenes, assembly GCA_902762305.1. Taxonomy (GTDB): domain Bacteria; phylum Fibrobacterota; class Fibrobacteria; order Fibrobacterales; family Fibrobacteraceae; genus Fibrobacter; species Fibrobacter succinogenes_I. The sequence goes on from CACWNW010000013.1 coordinate 79,883, forward strand.
CTTGAACGCGAACGCGGCGAACGCGGTATCACGATTCAGTCTGCCGCTACGTTCGCAAACTGGACCCACACCAAGAGCGGTGAACAGGACTCCATCAACATCATCGATACCCCGGGGCACGTGGACTTCACTATCGAAGTGGAACGTTCTCTCCGCGTGCTCGACGGTGCTATCCTCGTTCTTACCGGCGTGGAAGGCGTTCAGTCCCAGTCTATTACCGTTGACCGCCAGATGAAGCGCTACCATGTGCCGCGCGTCGTGTTCGTCAACAAGTGCGACCGCTCCGGTGCAAACCCGCTCCGCGTGGCCGTGATGCTCAAGGAAAAGCTCAACCACAAGCCCTGCGTGATGCAGATTCCTATCGGTCTCGAAGACCAACTGAAGGGCGTGGTCGACCTCGTCGAAATGAAGGCCTACTACTTCGAAGGCGCCAACGGCGACGACATGATCGAAAAGGAAATCCCGGCCGAACTCGTCGACCAGGCTAACGAATACCGCACCCAGCTCATCGACTGCTGCGCCGACTACAGCGACGAAATCATGGAAAAGGCCATGGAAGGCCAGTACGGTGTGGATGATATCGATAAGGCCCTCATCAAGAAGACCATCCGCGAAGCCACCATCCGCCTCGAAATCACCCCGGTGTTCATGGGTTCCGCCCACAAGAACATTGGCGTGCAGAAGCTCCTCGACGGTGTTATCGACTACCTCCCCTGCCCGACCGACGTTGAAAACAAGGCCCTCGACCTCGACAACAACGAAGCCGAAGTCGTGCTCAAGAGCGATGACAACGAACCGCTCGTCTGCTACGCGTTCAAGCTCGTGAACGACCGCTACGGCCAGCTCACCTACGTCCGCGTGTACCAGGGCACCCTCAAGAAGGGCGACATGATCACCAACATGGCCACCGGCAAGAAGGTGTCCGTGGGCCGTCTCGTGCGTATGCACGCTGACGAAATGGTGGACATCACCGAAGCCGGCGCTGGCGACATCGTTGCACTGTTCGGTATCGACTGTGCTTCCGGTACGACCTTCACCGACGGCAAGAACCACTACAACATGACTTCCATGCACGTTCCTAACCCGGTTATCGAACTTGTTATCGAAGCCAAGAACCGCGACGACCTGGACAACATGTCCAAGGCCCTCAACCGCTTCACCAAGGAAGACCCGACGTTCCAGGTGGAAGTCAACAAGGAATCCGGCGAAACCATCATCAAGGGTATGGGCGAACTTCACCTCGACGTGTACATCGAACGTATGCGCCGCGAATACAAGGTCGACGTCCAGACTGGTGCTCCGCAGGTTGCTTACCGCGAAACCATCACTCGCGAAGCCAAGTTCGAATACACCCACAAGAAGCAGACCGGTGGTTCGGGTCAGTTCGCTAAGATGTCCGGTGTGATGCGCCCGATGCCTGTCGAAGGCGACTCCGAAAAGGTCTACAACTTCGTCAACTCCGTCGTCGGCGGCCGCATTCCTAAGGAATACATCCCGTCTTGCGACAAGGGCTTCCAGAGCTGCATGCAGGCCGGTTCCCTCATCGGCTTCCCGGTCGTGGGTATCGAAATGGAAGTTCAGGACGGTGCGTTCCACCCGGTGGACTCCTCTGACATGGCGTTCCAGATTTGTGCCCGTATGGCCTTCCGCGAAGCATTCGCCAAGGCTGGCGCCCAGATTCTCGAACCGATCATGAAGGTCGAAATCGCCACCCCGACCGAATTCCAGGGCAACGTTGTGGGTAACGTCTCCCAGCGTCGCGGTACCATCACCGGTACGAGCGAAGAACTCGGCACGACGACCATCACCGCCGAAGTTCCGCTTTCCGAAATGTTCGGTTACGCTACCGACCTCCGCTCTATGACTCAGGGCAAGGCCGAGTTCACCATGGAATTCTGCAAGTACTCTCCGGTGCCGCGCAACATCCAGGAAGAACTCATCAAGAAGTACGGCGACAAGGTCAACCAGCGTGGGTAATCCCACCTAGGTTTACAAACCTTGAAAAGGCTCCGGCATTGCCGGGGCCTTTTCTGCTTTGTTCTGTATTTCACTTGTTTGTACATTGCCAATAGGCGTTCAGTTAGTTAATATTTTATCAATAAATTTGTTCTTATCAGGAGCGAAAATGATCCGGATCCTTTTTCTCTTTTTCCTTCTTTTGGTATCTTGCAGCGATACTGTAAATAACACCACCACAACAACCAATGTCTCGACAACAGAGTCCGACACCAAGGGCGACCTGTATGTATACGCCATGGACGCCATTTCGGGCGAACTGATTCCAGAGGTAGTATTCAGCACCCCCGCAGTGGACGATTCCCTGCAGGTTGTTTATGGAGAAAAAGGCGCCTGTTTCCCTGATTTGCCCGTCGGTGAAAATTATGCGATTTACGCATCTGCGGAGAATTATGCGCCCGTAGTCTGCAACGCCTCGATAAAGTTCTCTGAGAACGTATCCAGCCCCAGCATGAGTTTTGTCGACAACACCACCTTGAATGTCGGCCTGAACAAGCTGGCATCCAGCCTTAGGGGAAGCATCTATTACCAGAACCCGGAGAACCCGACGCAGCTGGACATCTTGCCGGCAGCAGGCGCTAAGGTGACCCTCGTCGTACAGGATTCCGGAGATTGCACGTTCCTCCAGAAGAAATACGGCCCTATCAAGGTGGACTCCAACGGCTACTTTGCCTTCGATTCCCTACCGGAAAAAGCAAACTTCGTGCTGAACGTGCACGACACCAAGTTCAAGGGATTCCTCTTTAGCGGAATGGAACAGGAAGGCACACTGGGCTACGCCAAAACCGCTACGGTACTGCCCAAGATTGTATTCGAGAAAATCCAGACCGCCTTCGGTTTCGATTTCATCCAGGACAACCGATCTTTCGCGCAGAAGAAGGATTCCCTGAAGTTCAGCTTCTCGGAACCAGTCAACAACACCGCATTGCAGAACAACGACATCCGAGTCGAAAAACAAATCGACTCCGTCACGGCAACCGCAGTCGCAATCAACTACAAATGGCTCGATTCGAACAGGACCTTGCGCATTGCGCCCGCATTCGGAGAATGGGAATTCGACTGCCGCTACAACATCCACCTGAAGTTGCATTCCGCATACAGCGCAGAAACCATTGACACGACTCTTGAATTCACCGTAAACGAGTTCTTTGACCTGAGCGAGAAAAAAGTATCCGGCATATCGGCCCCCAAGATCAACTACAACACGAACTCCGTCGCACTGAAATGGGAAAGCGTATCCGGTGCCGACGCCTATGAAATCTACACGAAGGTTCCGTCGCGCTCCGAAAAGAGCTTCAACCTGGTCGGGGTAATAACATCCATAACAAAGGGCAAACTCGATACGACATTCACCCTGCAGACAACAGGCATGTTTGCCAACGGAGATTCCATCTGCGTGCTGGTTGCCGCCCGCAACGAGAAGAACCGGACTGAATTCGGTGAACCTTTTGTATTGAAGGACAATACAAGGCCGGAATTCTCCAAATCACCACAGGCTAACGAAAGCGACACAGCAAACTTCGTAATAGACGCGACTACTTTCTTCAAGACAACTGCAGAAGGAACGACGACCATAGAAGAGACCTTCAACGAACCGATGAATACGAAGGACTCTCTCAAAATCGAGCTCCCGAAAAATGCCCCGAGAGATTTGGATGTCAGCTGGACTTGGAAAAGCAACACCAACTTGTCCCTGACAATCAAGGTCAAGGCTGGCGACGAGTACACCGGCGAAGAAGCCCTATCCTTGCCCATTGTCATCAAGGGGCTGAAGGACCTCGCCGGGAACAAGATCAATGATCCCAAAGTGAAGGACAAGACCTGGGAAAATCTTGTAATCATACTGCACGTCAATGGGGTTACTCCGTGAAAAAGTTCCTTGTTATCTTCATTCTATTTGGTATCGCATATTGTCTGGCCAAGGTGACCTGGTCGTACAACATTTACCAAGAGCAATGTGAAGCCTTTGTTCAAGTGAACGAAGATAGCAGCGTCATATTCCTTGAGACGATGCATATTCCTGGAACTTACATGATGACGGCCTGTTGGGATTCCTACATAACAGCCTGTCATGTCAAGCAGGATGAAGTATCCTACATCAACGGAATGAAAAAAAACAGCACAACGACCTTCTTGAATAACGAAAACCAGATCTGCTATTTCCAAGACTTCGGCCTTAGAGTTGGCAACATGGGGGGCTTTTACTACCAGCCCTGGAGCTATGTTTCTAGCCTCAACATATGGGTCAGTTGCGAAGATTCCTCATCGGTTCCCCAGTATTGTGCCAAAACCGAAAAGATGGCCAATCAGGTGCTGCTGGCGAGAGAAGAAATGGAATGCAAGGAAAAAGGTGGCGAATTCGAAGGCGGAGTTTACCGTTTCAAGATGCCAAACGATTCCATCGAGTACTGCGTGGCAGGAAGATGCGACATCTGCAATTCCCAATGGTATAAAAATTTCGTAGAACATTGGAAAGATTCCGTATGCTGCGAATCTCGCAGAAAAGAACCGAATACCAACAACGGCACATGCGTTAGCCCGCCGCCATTCGATTCCACCAAAATCGGGGTAAATCACTCCAAGATAACGGCCTTCCCGGGATGTTCAAACGCTAAAGCAGGAAAAAACAACAATTTCTGCTTCCGGTCCAGTTCGTCGTCGGTCTCCAGTTCATCTACAGCAAGTTCATCTTCAGTCATATTCTCTTCTTCATGGAGTTCTAGTTCCTCTACAGCGAGTTCGTCATCAAACGGCTTTTCTTCTTCGTGGAACTCAAGTTCATCTACAGTAAGCTCTTCTTCTGTTAGTTCTTCTTCAAATGAGTCGTCCTCTTCGGAATACTCCAGTTCCTCCGAAGACTCATCCAGTTCAAGTGAAGAACAGGAACCCGGTTCCTGCTATCCTAACAGTTCCGACGCACAGCAAGCCTTGCGCAATGCAGAAGCAGAATGCTGGTCCATGCAAAAAGAATCCAGCTTTAAACTCGATGACAATGGTTGCCTCACCGGAGAATGCTATGGCGGGATATACAGCAGCGATGATGGCGGCGAAAGCTCCAGCAGTGAAGCAGAGAGCAGTTCCAGCGAAGAAGAGCGCTGCATTGACGTCAGTTTGAAGAAAAAAAATAGCGATGACGAAGAAGACCCCTGGACCTATGTAGGAAAGGAAAAATACACCTCCAAGACCGTTACCTACGAAGAGCCTGTCGCTAGTTCTGGAATATTCGATGCCCTAGGAAGAATGTACACAATGGTAAAATCAAAAATCAAGTACTACATGGGGCTGGATTCCAAGGTCACGAAAACAGTGGAAATCGGAGAGGACTTGGAAGTGTGGAAAAGAAACTTTATTGATTATAGAGGAAACAAAGCCGTTGCTTATATAAAGCAAAATGATGAAAGAAATATAGTAGTTGATTCATCAGTCTATTTTGATAAATCATATAACATTTTGGAAATAAACAACAAAGAAAACTATGTTAGATTGAGAATGTCCAATGGCAGTGAGTATTATAATATATATGATGAATTTGATAATATAAAACGGATTTATTCCGTTTCTGTAAATGGAGACACACTAGATGAACCATTAAATAATTATGAAACACAAACAGACGCTATTGGAATAAGGAAAATAGGAACAAACAAATTCACTTGTGAAATTGATTCTGAAGAAAAGAAAAAAAATTCCAGCAACAAAACAATTGTAAAATTGAAAGATAATCAGAAAATCTGCCCTGAATTTAAAAAAGCATCACTTACGGCTGTATGCGAGCACCCTAATAAACCAACAGAAAATCTCTATGAAGAAAAAAAACAATTATTTTATCCAGGAGTAGGCAGCGACGCTACATTTGGTGCGTTAGTACTACCTGAATATCCAGAACCACCAAAGACATTCTATCGTTGTGAATGCATTGATAAAGAAACTTATGTTTTTGATTTTAGGGTAGAATACGATGCTTATGTGTTAATCTACGCATCCAATTGGAAATACAATATTGAGGAAAAAAATTGGGAAAGAAAATGTTGGAGAACAGAAGACAAGCAAAAAAGTTATGATCATGAAATGCAGCACTACAACAATCTATTAATTCAGTATCCAAAAATTTTAAATGAATATTTTATCACAAAAGACAACTATCAGAAAAATGCTGCCATGAGAACAATGTCATCTTGTCTATCCGCAGCAAAGACCAGCTGCGATTTGACTCGTAGAGCTTATATGATGTTTCAATCCGTAGAAGCGCAACATAACGGTGGAAAAGATAATTTTAAAAAATACCCCACCAGTCCTGAACCAACATCAAAAGACAATCGAAAAGGCCGTGAGATTACATGTACAGAATAATTCTTACAACAATTGCTATTGCATTTTCTTTAATGGCTGGTAATATTCTGGCTACAGAGTCTAAAGACATTATGTCTTATGAAGAGCACAAAAAAAATCTATTAGAGCAAGATTTTAAGTACGAAGGTACTCGAACTAAAGTCTATGGCGACACCATTGTGCGTAAATTCGAAATCTATTGTACTAAATGGTTTGTTGGCGTTAATGATGACGGATCTCCCGATTCTACAAAAAAATGCCGTTGGATTTCGAAAGACAACAGATTATTTGCTGATTCAGCAATACATAAGCCCGGCAACTATACTTTATTCGAACAGGTTTTTGATGCAGACGGGAATATAATCTATGAAATTTTCTTTGAGAACTTTTATTCCATCGAAAGATATGAATCCAGACGATTGGTAGCTAGTGAGTTCTGGTGCGATACGATTCAGCTAGCAAATAATCCCTACTGTCTTTCCTTTATCAATGGAAGTCAGGAAAGTTTAAAGCTGGATAGTTTAGGAAAATTTTTAATAAGACAGACAAGGTTTGTTTGGGATAAGAAAGGACGACTGAAGCAGCGCATTATTTGGGATATGGGCAATCCCTATGGTTTGAATGGTACATATGAATTCATTTACAAAAGCCCTTGCGACACCATCCGCGTGGTTCCAGAAGATCGCGTTTGGGGATGGGACGGAGCGATTGAAGGCCGATACGACGGCTCTTTTGGAAAAATTCCGGAGATGGGCGACCCTGAATATGAAAATTTTGCCGCAGCTCCTTATTCCTTCCGCCAAAGTGAAGAACTTCTAGAACGCCAAAAGAAACGCTGCGCCGATTACAAGAAATCCCTGAAAAAGAAATAACCACACTTTTTCCCGAGTCTACTCATAAAGTTCATCCTGTTCATATTATTACTTCTCGCCTATGCTTGGAGTTCCAATCCGAAAAAAAGCGAAATACAAGAGATGGGCAAAGAGAAAATCATTCGTGGAAAAGATACGATTGAAGTAGAAGTAATTATGTATTCGAAAGGGAAATATTTCGTTTTCGAAAAAAAAGGAAAAAATTTCAAACTTGATTCTACAGTGTATTCAAACGGGGTTTATGCTATCGATGAAACATATAAGATTGATAAAGCTCATACACAAACTCGATCAATATGGTCAACAACCCCTAGAGAAACACGCTTTTTCATTTATGACAATAATGGGAAAAGGATACAGGGATATTCCATCGGAACGGACAAAACGCGTCTATATGACAGCAAAGGGAAATTACTTCCTATTTATAAAGAAATCCGTGGCGATACTGTTTTTTGGAATCTTGATTATAAAGATGACGGTAAATTCATTAACTAAGGTATATTTAGTTCTATGCAACGAATGATATTTTTCGTACTAACTATTTTTCTTTTCATTTCACTCACATCTGCAGCTGATGGCCGTCAACAAATTTCGAATACGGTTCTTATCAGGAGTCAAGACCTTGGAACAGAAAAAAGAGTGATTAACGGAAGAACGGTGATTCTCAAAGTCAATAAAATCGAACATGACAAAGATCATTACAGCTCTACTGGCGAAGAGGTTACCCGTTTTTTCAAAGATTGTGAAGACGTTTCTGTAGATTCGGTAGTATACGCAGATGGATCTTCTTTTGTAGACGAGTTTAATTTCCTAAACGACATCCACAAACAGACAAATAGGGTGGGCGTTGTTCACTATATCTTTTGGCAGAACTATCAAATTATAAAAGAATACATTATTGGAGAAAAAAAAGAGACCCTATACAAACCCGACGGAAACTTAAAACCTGAATATCAAGAAGTCCGAGGCGATACAGCCTTTGTTAAAGCCCCTGTGTATAGCAATATTCAAATATATGATACAGATTCCGGCCATACTATTATGAGAATCCTTCATTAGATAAATCCTAGAACGCCAAAAGAAATAACCTCACTTTTTTCTGAGTCAACCCATGAAGTTTTCTCCGTTCATATTATTACTTCTCGCCTATGCTTGGAGCACCGAGTCGGGAAAAAGCAAAATACAAGAGATGGGAAAAGAAAAACTCGTTTACGGAAAAGACACGATTGAAGTCAACATACGTATGCAAAAGACAGGACAACGTTTATTTTTCCTTAAAAGCGGAGAGGGCATAACAATAGATTCAACAGTAAACCCTGATGGGACATATCATGTTGAAGAAAAGCAAAGGTTTTCGGAAAGATACCGCATGGAGTCCGGTGAGCAAACTTTTTATTTTTTCGACAAGAACCGAAAACTAATACAACGGTATTCCATCGGAACTGAAAAAACGCAACTATATGACGACAAAGGAGTATTATTTCCTATTTATAAAGAGGTTATGGGCGACACCGTTTTTTACAATATCGATTATTTTAATCAATGGGACGGTTCAATCAAGTTCATTGAATAAAAAAATTACGCCAGATGAATTTTTCCATACCTATTCTCTTCTCAATTTACATCTTCTTTTCATATGCAACCGCAACAGAAAGTCGCGATTCTACTTCAAAAAAATTTTCTAACGAATGGAAATTCATCGGAAAGGAGAACGGGAATATTAATGGTCGAGCAGTGACGCTTAACGTAATGAAAAACGATCATTCTATAGATGTTTACGATACTGATGAAGAAGTTGTTAGTTTTATCAAGAATGATGAAGACAACACCGTTGTTGTAGATTCGCTTGTATATGCAGATGGATCATCTCGTGTAAGCGAAACCGATTTCATACAAGACATCGTCAAAGTAAAAAATAGAACGGGATCCATCCACTACACCATCAAGCCAGACACACATTTTGAAGAAGAATACGTTATCGGAGAGAAAAAAGAAAACCTGTACAATTCAAACGGAACATTAAAGCCTAAATATCGAGAGATTAGAGGAGATACAGCTTTTATTAACCGCAAATATATGAAAAATTTTTTTCTTGAGCACAAAACGGATTCTGGGACAGTCATAAAACAATATTTCAATTAAACAAAGTCAGATTCAGCTAATGAGATATTTTTTGCTTATATCACTCTTTTTCTCCCTCACTTGGAGTTCCAATCCAGAAAAAGCGAAATACAAGAGATGGGCAAACGAGAAAAGCCAGTTGTTATTAATATTATTAGTTTTAAAGGAGACACAATCAATGTAAGTGAAACCGTGCGAAGGGATTCGACATTCGATGGGGTGCATTTTGAATATTCCTATGAAAGTATTGGAAAAGAATTGTATTATAAGGATTCCGTGGTTAATCCCGATGGAACATACGAAATCGCGGAAAAGCAAGGCTCTTTAATAAGATTCCGCTATAAATCGGGTGAAGAGCACTTTAATCAATATGACAATCATGGAAAGATTATAAAATCTTATATTATCAATATGGAAGACAAAGTTCGTCTGAAGGATAAGAACGGAAATTTACTTCCCTATTATAAAAGCGTTCACGGAGATACTGTTTTTCTTGAAACCAAACTTATGAATAAAGGATGGTTCTAAAAAAGATGATGAGTATGGTTCAAATCCGTTCTAAAAAACAGCCACACTTTTTTTTCCGAATCTACCCATGAAACACATCCTATTCATATTAGCATTCGTCGTTTCCTTATGGGCAGACGACTTGTCGCCATACGAGGAGGCTCGCGAAAGGCTTATAAGATCCAACTACACGTACGAGGGCACACGGACTAAGACTTATGACAGTACAAAGACTATAGAGTTTGAAATCTATTGCAGCAAGTGGTTCGAAACAAAGTACGCTAGCGACATTATAGACTCTCTAAAAAGGTGCAGTCTAATTTCAAAAGCAACTAAATCAAATTGTGATTCCACAGTGCGCAATCAAGGGGAGTACCAATTATTTGAAAGGATATACGATGCGGAAGGGCATATAGCCTACTACAGTTTTTTCGAATGGCATTTAATTACCATAGACCGATATGAATCCGGGAGATTGGTTTCTACAGAAGATTGGTGCGATACAGTTAAAAAAGATGGAGACCCTCTTTGCCTTTCGCTTCTTGAAAAACGAACGTTCAGCATAAAACCAGACAGTCTGGGCCTATTTTTGAGAAACCAGACAAGATATGTCTGGAACGAGAAAGGACGATTAAAACAGAGGATTCTTTGGGAACTGGGCAATCCGTATGGATTAAACGGGACATATGAATTCATCTATAAAAGCCCATGTGACCCAGTACGAGTCATTCCTGAAGATCGAGAATGGGGTTGGGATGCAATGCAAAAGGGACGGTACGACGGCTCTTTCGGAAAAATTCCTGAGATGGGTGATCCTGAATATGCGTCTTTTGCAAAAAATCCATATCCATCATTGGTCTTAGACGGTCCCGATCTTACGCCTTTCAATTCTGATGAATCCCAGAAAGCAATCCTGGAACGGCAAATGAAACGCTGCGAAGATTACAAGAAGTCCCTAAACAAAAATCACCCGGTCATAGAGACCGAGTGACTTTTGGAATAGAAAGTGTACACCCAATAAGTCCTACCCCGTGGTTCGATCCGGCATCCCTTCTCCAGAACCAGGACTGACTGGAAGCACATCCATAATATACCCCCGCACATGCGCACAGGAATAAAAAAAATTTACAAAAAGCACTCCTATATAGAACACTCCAAAGTGGAATTGCAAAAAAAAGACGAAATTATCGCATTTCTTCCCCAAAAACGCATTTTCAAAATTTGTATTTTACTCATGTCGTGTATCCAAAGGAGAAAATCGTGTTTTCAGGAATCATACGCCCCCCGATATTTCTTGCCATTTCCCTAATCTGCCTAACCGCCTGCGAACCGCCATACGACTCCGACACATGCGATGCCATATATCACCCGGACTACAGGCTAGCCGACAGTCAGAAGACTATCGGGAACTTCAAGAAAGGGAACTCAACGCACTACGTCCATTCCGAAGGTTTCGAATTTGACCTGAGCGTGAGCTATGACTCCACCTTTTCCGCCAGTTGGAGCGACTACTGCGTCATTGCCGAGCAAGAGAACCGTACAGTATTTCTCACATCCACCTACCCCATCATGAATGTCGAAATAAACTTCTATGGCCGCATAAACGTCAGCAAAGAAGAAAACACGCACGGATTCAACATAGGCCAGAACATGCCGGTATTCATAAGCTACAGAAATACCGCATTCGAATTCGAACTCGATTCCACGGGTTTGCCGGCAGAAATGGGGATCGATAACGCCATCAGGATGCTCGATACCATCACCTTCAACGGTGTGACGTACGACAGCGTATTCGTCATTATGGACATGACGCATTACAACGCCATCAACTACAATGAAATAGTTGACGGTGAACTTGCCCACCTCTATTTTTCGAGAACCAAAGGCATCCTGAAACTGGAATGCGTCGACGGCAGGAGTTTTACCATCAAGGAAGGAGACGACAATGAATAAATTCGCGAAGTTCGCCATTCTCCTTGCTATCGGCATGGCTTTTTCTGCATGTGACTTTTTCGACTTTGACGACCCCTACGTCGGAGGTTCTTTCAAGAGGTTGGTCAAGAAAGAACAGGAGTGGAGCGACACTGTCAAGGTTATCGACAACTGGGGCTTAAAGGATGCCTATGACGAGCGTCTCTACAGCCACAAGCCCGAAAACTTCTATTTCGAGGCTTCGGGCGACCTAAACGAAATAAATATCGACCTGCGCATTGAATGCGACGACAACGGCGGCAAGATGACCATCTCTTGCTTCAGAAGTTTCCGTGACGGGATTTGGCAATACGGTCCCGATATCGTCTTCAAGAACCTCCGCGGGGACATTATGACGAACAGTGACGGCTACACCATCCGCATGCTCGATTCCCTGAAGATAGGAAAGAATACATATTGGGACGTACTTGAATTCGACGCTACGAGCGCCGACGAGAACACCTGCAACTTCGACAAGTTCTATGTCGCCGCAAGGGACGGGCTCCTGCGCATAGAGTTGCAGGACACCATCGTTATCGAGCGGAGGCCTTAGCCTGTTTCCAAAGCTGCTGGAGGCCTTCCAGCCCAATTTCTGCGACGGCCTTCCCCTGCTCGCGGGCCAGGCGCTCCACCTCGCGGAAGCGCTTCTCGAACTTCGCATTCGCACGCCGGAGCGCCACGTCGGCATTGAACCCGCTATGGCGCGCCACGTTCACGAGGCAGAACATGATATCGCCGAACTCGTCTTCCAGGCGGTCGGTGTTCGCGTTTTCGGGAGAAACCTTTTCCAGCTCCGCACGGAATTCCGCGAATTCCTCCTGCGCCTTGTCGAACACGGGCGCAGGTTCGCCCCAATCGAACCCGACTTTCGCCACCCTGCGGATGATATCCTGCGTACGGGCGAGCGTCGGCATGCTCCTGCTGACCTTGTCCATGACGGATTTTCCGGCATCCTTCAGGTGCGTCGCCTCCTGGGCCTTGATCTTTTCCCAGCGGCGGCTCACCTCCGACGAATTGTCCACCTGCGCGTCGCCGAACACGTGCGGATGCCTGCGGATCATCTTCTCGCAGATTCCCTGCACCACATCGTCGATAGTAAAAGAGCCCTCTTCGCGGCAGACCTGCGCATGGAAAACCACCTGCAGGAGCACATCGCCCAGCTCTTCGCACATGTGGGCCTTGTCTCCATCCATCGCGGCGTCGATAAACTCGCTGCTTTCTTCCACAAGGTAGGGCAAAAGCGAATGCGTATCCTGCTCGCGGTCCCAGGGGCAGCCGTTTTCGGCGCGAAGGCGTTTCAAGATATCCACCAAATCGTCAAACGTATATTTCATGACGTAAAAGATAGATATTCAAATGTGAAATGTGGAATGTGAAATGACTAATTATAAATCGCACATTACACATCACACATTACACATTATTGCTATATTATTCGCAGGCCTAGTCAAATTCAGGTACCGGCGATGCCGGACCCGGGCGATTGCCGGCAACGTCTGTTACAAAGACCGCGCGGCATGTTCCTTTTATAACATCTTGCGCTTTGTTTATTGCGTGCTGTTTATAGCTGGCCGTTTATAGCTGGCTTAAGACTGCAGCGTTTATAGCTGGCCGTTTATAGCAGGCTTAAGACTGCGGCGTTTATAGCTGGCCGTTTATAGCACCCATTAGACTGCGCGCGAAAAGGAAGCCCATGAACTTCGAGCCCTATCTCGTTCCGCCCGAGCAATACCCGCTCGCCCTCCGCAAATCCATCTACAAACCCAAAGTCCTCTACGCGATGGGGACGTTGCCACCCCCCAGCCCCGACATTCCCGCCGCCGGCGATGGCGGGAACCTCCCCGCAACCGACGGAAAGCGCGGAAACGCACCCGCGGGCATCGCGATGGTCGGCACCCGCAGACCCGGGCCCACCGCGAAATCGCTCTGCAAGAGGCTCGTAGAATCGCTCCGCGGGACTCGCGCCGTTGTCGTCTCCGGGCTGGCGCAGGGAATCGACAGTTTCTGCCACGAGGCGGCGCTTGAAGCGGGAATCCCGACCGTGGCAGTACTCGCGCAGGGGCTATGCACCCGCATCGAAGGGACCCGCGGGGAAATCGCCCGAAGGATTCTGGATGCGGGAGGCGCTCTCGTGAGCCAGTTCGAACCGGACGAACCCGCATACAGGGGGAACTTCCTGGCGCGCAACAAGATCATCTCCGGCATCAGCGCAGCAACCCTAATCGTCCAGAGCAAGGCAAAAGGCGGCGCGCTCATTACCGGCGAATTCACCCGCAAGGAAAGCAAGGCTCTCTACGCCATCCCGGGCGACTTCGACAGCGAAGTGGCTAGCGGCCCGAACGCCCTGCTCGACCGGGGGCTCGCCAAGCCCGTATTCACCCCCGAAAGCCTGCGCTCCGTACTCGGATTTCCGAAATCCGAAGGCATCAGCCTGCAAGAGCTTTCGCTTGCGGGCACGCACCTGGACAAAACCACGCTGGACTTTTTCCGGCGCGTAAACGGCTTCCGCAAAACTTTTACCGAGCTCCAGTCGGAATTCGACTTTAACATAAGCCAACTTTTAACTATATTGACAGAGCTGGAAATGGCCGGGCTCGCCCACACCGACGACAATTTCGTTTTCCAGTTCGACGGAGTCAGTTAATGCACAAGAGAATATACATCGCCGTTATCGCCTTCATGTTCTTTATCGGCATTCTCTTACTGCAGCTCTTTTTCAGCAAGGGCAACCTGATTGAACAGCGCAACGTGGCACAGCAAATCGCAGAATACGAATTCAAGATCGATTCGCTCAAGCAGGTTATCGAAGAACGCACCCAAGAAATAGAGCGCCTGCAAAACGACTCCCTGCACAAGGAAGAAATTCTCCGCACGCGGTACGGAATGAGCCGCGAGGGCGAAAAAGTATTCCAGATGGTTAAATAGGCGCGTGCCTAGAACAACACCCGGTAGCGAATTAGCTTTTCATAGCGGCGGCCCTTGAGGTCGCGATAACCCTTACGAGCGGGCAGCATCGTATTGTCGGGGCGGACTGTGCGCAGTTCAATCGCATCCGTGCCCGAAGAACTCGATTCCGGCGTAATTTCCGAAGAACTCGAAGATTGCACGATAGGTTCCGGCAACTTCGCCGCCTTGAATTGGAACTTCTGGTTATCGGTCCCGGTGCGGACCCACGTAATCACAGGCATACCCGCGTCCTTCGAGATGTTCAGCACGTCACCCACAAAGTCGCTGTCGTAATCGCCGTAGACGTAGTAGCCCTTGTTCACGGACGCATTCTCGATGCGGATATCGCAAGCCTTCTCGGAAGTCTTGACGGTATCGAGCAATGCCTTGGGCGGGCAGTAATAACGGCCGGACGCAAAGTTCTTGAGCGTGTAATGGCGTGCGGAATCACCCTTCGCAATCACCCACAGCTGAGCATCAGCAGAATCTGCCGTCGGGCGCTGCACCACGATGCCGTTCTCGTCTTCAAGCGCCATATTGCTATGCGTTACCGTCAGGCGGTAGCCCCCTTCAGCGAGTGGAGCGTTGTTTACTTTGTCTACACCCGTCGTGGTGCGCTTGATTTTCTGGATATTCGCATTTTCATCGTAATACAGGTAGTCGATGTTCACGGAACGGCGGTAAGTCCAGCCGCCCGTAGAGTTCGCACCGTGATACATAAAGTACCAATGCCCGAGATACTTGAAAATCGCCTGATGATTCGTCTCGGAATTGTCAAGTTTGTCGTTGATGACGCCCTTCTGTGTCCAGGGACCATCAATGCTCGGAGCCATCGAATAGTTCGTCGTGGAGGGGTAACCCGAAGCGTAACTGAAGTAGTAGTTGCCGCGGTACTTGTGCATCCACGGGGCCTCGAAAAAGTCCTTGATCTTGATGTCTTCGGGAGTACTCGCAAGTTCGAGCATATTCTCCTTGAGTTTCACGCGGCGGCCCGCACTCCACGAGCCCCAATACATCCAGATATCATCGCCGTCGTAGAAAATCGCGGGATCGATATTCAGTTTCACGTCGTTCTGCGTGTTGTCGGTCACCAGCGCATGCCCGAGCGCATCCGTCCACGGTCCCGACGGATGATCCGCCACCGCAACGCCAATCGCAAAGCCTTCGCTACCATTTTCCTTGATTGTCGCATGGTGTACCGCCACATACCAGTAGAACTTGCCGTTACGGTATTCGCAATGCCCCGCAAAGGCGCTCGCGTTCGCCCACTTGAAAGTCTTGACACTCAGCACCGCACCGTAATCGTGATAGTTCTCCATGTCGTCGGTCACCATCACGTGCCAGTCGTTCATCACGAACGCCGTGTTGTTATTGCCCTGCGGGCCCTGTTCGTCGTGCCCCGCGAAAATGAACAGGTTGTCGTGATACACGAGCGCAGCCGCATCCGCCGAATAGAAATCAGTGGTGAGCGGGTTCGCCGCGAAACAAGCCGCAGCGCTCAGAAGCACACTTATAATGTATTTGAACATAACAAGAACCTTTTTAGGGAGATCCCCGCCGGAGTTTACCCCGCACTTGATGCGGGGCGGGGATGACACGTCATTAGAACATCACCCTATAACGGATTTGCTTATCGAAGGAGCGGCCCTTCAGGTCGCGGTAGACCTTGCGCACGGGCGCCATCGTATTGTCGGAGCGGACAGCGCGCGGGGCAATCGCGGTCGTGCCCGAAGAACTCGAGGTCGCGACGCTGGAACTGGAAATCGGGTCGCCGCACGGGGACTGATTGCAAACAATCTCCCCCGACGAACTCGCGAACACGATATTCCTGACAATCACTTCGCCCGAAACGCCGGATGCCGTCAGGTAAAAGTCCTTCACGCCACCGAGGCTCTTGAGGTTCGAGCAATTCACCGTCGTCCAGCCCTTAGTTGTAGATTTCTCGTTGGCCGCCACCAGTTCGCATTCCGAAAGAACAGTTCCATCCTTCTTGCCATCGCAAATGCTGAGTTTGCCGCCCGTAAGGCTCTTCACCTCGATAGCCACTTCCGTGGACACGATGGAATCCGTCACCACGTTCTCGAATATCGCGTAGCCGCCGTCCTTGATGGCGAATTCGTCATCTGCCGTCAGACGCACGCGAATGCCGTTGTCAAACCCGTTTGCCGGAATCGTATCGCGAATCACGCGCAAAAAGTCGATGCGGTCGAGTTCCGCAAAATTGCCGTTCGGCGAAGGTTCAAGTTCAATGAAGTTGCCGCCGCGCTTGAGTGTCGCAGGCACCATCACCACAGACTTTTCAGGGAACGTGCCCCAGGAACCCGTGGGCGGGAGCGTCACCATCTGCGACTTGCCATTCACCGTCACCTTGTGCGTCGCAGCAGCATCGCCGCCGTTGGCGTAACGGTAACGCAGCAGGTAGTCACCCGCCTGCATGATGTTCATCGGCAAGCGAATCTTGGAGCCAGCAGTATTCACGTACGCAAGGTATTCTCCGTTCGAGGCCGTATTGCTCCGCGTAATCGCAAGGTCGCCCGACACCGCACGCGTGAGCGCGCCATGCTCGACTTCGGCACTCAAATAACGACCGAGGAAGGGCTGTCCCATCTCAGCCCAGTTATCCTCGGTAAACACGACATCACGGATGTGTATATGGTTGTACTTGTCGCCATTCAAATCGTAATAATGATGCACAAAGCGCACGCGGTTCAAGTCCTGGAAGGCCTCGCCGCCGCCCGGGCCCACGTAGCGCCCGTAACGTTCCAAAAGAATCGTGCCGCCGCCACTTGCCATGCTGTAACCGGCGCGGTCCTTGTACGGGCCCGTCACCTTGTCGGCACGGCCGTAAGCCGTCTTGTAGGTAGTCTGCTCGATGTTCGCACCCTGTTGGCAGCACTTGTCCCACGCCGTGAACAAGAAGTACTGCCCGTTATGCTCGATGAGGCTCGGGCCTTCTTCGGCACCGCCGCTTTCCTTGCTCGTGCGACGCGCGATGTTGTAGACCGTCTTGTCGTCGCTCGCCTGGTAGCCCGTAGTTGCGTCCAGCTTGATCAACTGAATGCCGAGCCCGAACGAACCGAACGCCATCCAGTAATTGCCCTCGGTATCCTTGACCACGTCGGCGTCGATGGCGTTATACGAGTCCGTCCCCTGCTTTGTATGGAAAACATGGCCATGGTCCTTCCAGCCATAGCCCGTGCTGCCCGGCACAATCGAAGTCGTCGACCGGTAACCGATAGCCGAATTGCGCACGCCGAATTCCGACACGCAATAGTAAACGCGGTATTCGCCGTTCATGTAGAATATGTCCGGAGCCCAGATGCCCTCGGTCTTGGGCGCGTAAGTATAGGCCCACTGCGGGACCCCGCTCACAGTCGATCTGTGGTCGCGCCAAGTGTAGGCATCTTCCGATGTCCACAGTTGCAGATTGTTATTCGTGCTCATGAGGGCGTAGCCGTCCTCAAACCGCACCATGCTCGGGTCGTGACCTGGTTGTAGGTTGTCTTTCGCAAACCAATCCCCCGCGAAAGCAACCGATGCACCAAACACGACCCCCAGGCCTACGTACCCGAACATAGTACCCACGCCGTAACGTGATCCCATACCAAAAAACATATACGGCTCCGTTTTAGAGGTCTATACGCTGAATATAACTTTTTACCATGAATAAGTCAACAATTTTTTTGAATTAAAAGTCTACATTTTTGTAAAATTTAATAAAAAAGCAAGATTTTTTACTATTTAAGCACAATTTATTTGTCTACAATTACGTTTTCATACTTTTTTATTGCAAATACACTTGTGACGAAATATTTTTTTTCTACATTGCTCCCACGCGAAAACCTTTTTTAGTTAGGTCATTTGCAAAAACAAAGTAAGAAAGGAAAAAATATGAAAAGACTTCTCACAATCGCCATCTTCCTAACGGCATTTTCTAGTGCATTTGCAGCCATCGACAAACCGAACATTTTCGGCATCAGCTTGAACGAAAGCACCGTCATCCTCAAGGGTGAAAGCGCTCCGAATTTTGCAGACTATTCTAATTACGATGTACTGGTTTCTTTCGACGCCATGATCGGTTTCAACACCCGCTTCGGTATCCATACTGGAGCCGGCCTGTTGATCAATTCTGCCTCTTACATCAACGGCGATAACGACAGCGGCATTGGCACCCATTATTCCAGCGACCCTAAAGACGACGCATCCTTCGGCATGGCAATCCAAGTCCCCGCTATGGCTCGTTTCTACGCTTCCAAGGCATTCTTCCTCGAAGCCGGCGCAACATTCGACCTCAACCTCTTCGAAGAATTCTATTCCGGCAAGTACGATGAATGGAACAGCAACGATGATCAGAAGTTCCTGAACGTCGAAATCGGCGGTGGCCTCGGTTTTACCCTGGGTTTCGGCCTTGAATTCTCTTTCAAGTACACCCACGGTCTGACCAACATGTACAAGCACGGAGACACCTCCAACTCCCGTCTGACCCTCGGCCTCGGCTACTGGTTTAACTACAGGTAAAGAACGAGCCTCACTTTAATGTGGCGAGGAGACTGCGCTGCAAGTGGTGCTGGCTTCGTAGAGCCACATTCTAGCCGCGATATGGCGTAATCGCGTCCTCTTGCGGCAGGATTGGGGCTTTTTACGGGAAAAATCGGTAATATGGCTGACTAAATTGCAGAAAATCGCATTTTGGTCAGCCATTTTGCATACAAACTAAATAAAAAGAACTGCTGGAGGGAGCCTTTTTGAGCCGGAATGGCGGTCCGTCGACTTTTTGGCAGACCATTTTGCCTAAAATCGCATTTTAGTCAGCCACAAAGGCCCGCCGGTTTGCATACAAACTAACAAAATGACTGACTAAAGTCCCCAAAAAGCCATTTTAGTCAGCCAAAAGAGCGCAAACGCCCCAGAAAAAACGCGAAAAACACCCGCAAGCGCCCGAAACGACAAGCGAGCGGCGACCCGTGAACGGAAAAGGCTCGTATCAACGAGCCTTTGCAGTGAGAGCGAGCGAAAACCGGAGGTTCTACGCCCTAAATGAGAGCGAGCGGTTGTCTGTGAGCAAAAAGCCCCTGGGTGTTAACCAGGGGCATTTGCGAGAGTGAGCGCATACCGGAGAAGTCTTCCCCGAGTCTAGCGCGAACAGTCGCTTACGTGTGAGCAAAAAACGCCTCGTATTAACGAGGCGTGGTTGCGAGAGCGAGGCGATATCACATTTTTAATGAATGCGATAGAGCCGAGCGGTTACGTATGTGCGTCGACCCATTCCGCGTTCTTGCGGCAGGCGTCAACAGACTTCGCGAAGGCTGCCTTCTCTTCGTCGTTCATGGAAACTTCGATGATCTTCTCGACACCGTTTGCACCAACGACAACCGGCACGCCGCAGTAGAGACCGCTAACGCCGTATTCACCGTTCAGCTTGGCAGCGCAGGAGAACACGTTCTTCTTGTCGAGGAGATAGGCTTCGGCCATGTGCACGGCAGAAGTAGCCGGGCTGTAGAAAGCGGAGCCGCGGCCAAGGAGGTTCACGATTTCGCCACCGGCACCGGCAGTGCGCTTAGCGAGTTCGGCGAACTTTTCCTTGCTCATGAGCTGAGAAACCGGGATCCCGGCGACAGTCACGCATTCCATGATGGAGACCATCGTGTCGCCGTGGCCGCCCATCACGAGGGCCTTAACGTCTTCGACGGAAACACCGAGCTCGTCGGCAACGAAGCAAGCGAGACGGGCAGAGTCGAGCACGCCAGCCATACCGATGACCTTGTTGGCCGGGAGACCGGACTGCTTCTGCATGTTGTA
>CACWNW010000014.1 GCA_902762305.1 Fibrobacter succinogenes
TACCCCCTCTTTGTCAACAGAAATTCCCGGCGGATTTTGGTCACCCGTTATACCATTTTCATTATTGCTATTCTCTGTATCCAAATAAATAGAGACTTCGCTAGGAAATGCAAATGAATCAAAGCACTCGGTATCCGAGTCCTTTTTCAAAAGTCCAATTCTCTTTTCGCGAGGGACAGACGTGTGTTCCCCCCACAAAATCTTTCCAGACGAAATGACAACAACGTCCGGCGACTCATGTCTTTCGTAGGCACATTTGATCAAAGCGCGCGGGGGAAAAACTTTACCATTCAAATCAGCCATCTTCACCGACAAATACTTATCAGCGCTCGGGAAAGTTCCCCCCGCGGGAATAGTAGCATTGCTGAAATCAAGCTCTACTTTATACAATCGGGCAGACAACCTTTCAAGACTGATTTTGGCGCCAGCTAAACTAGAATGTTCAGCCACTTTTACGCCCCTTGACGCATCATCGACATTGCGGTAGACTACTAATTTAAAGCCTTGTATTTTTTTACCATTCTGATTTACCAATTGAAACTCGCCATCTTGATAGCAGGAAAATCCTTCAACCTTCAGTGAGGCAAAGCTCATTGAAATCGCAAGTAGGCACAACAGACATATTTTTTTCATTCTTCCCTCCTTTAAAAAAAAACGGTTCGTTAAAATTTACAAAAACACGCAAACAAAGTTTATCGAACAAATTACTTTTTTGTATACATATTACTTACTTTGTATAAAAGCATATATGCTTACCATTTACATCTAAAACAAAAAAAGGCACATAAAGCCTTCGTTAACAACGTATGTTTTTTTTAATTGTCTTTTGCAAGGCGGGAAAGGCGCAGGTGGTCTTCGAAGTGTCCGTTGATGAACTCGTACTCGCGGCAGGTGCCCTCTTGAGCAAAGCCCGCGCGAGTGGCGACCGCGATGCTTGCGGGATTCTGGAGCGAGGCCGAAATTTCGAGACGGTTGAGGCCGAGGGTTTTAAACGCGAAACCGGAAAGGAGCGAGAGGGCCGAGGTCGCAAGGCCGCGCCCCGTAAATTCTTCACCCAGCCAGTAACTGACGCTCGCGGACCGGTGCGCCGCCTGGATCCAGCCAAGGACGATGACGCCCGCCAGTTGCAGGCTACCTGCTGCTTGCTGACTGCCGGCTGGCCGCAGGTCGCTTGCAGGAGCCGAACCGCCCGCAGGATTTAAACCGCCCGCTGGTTCTAAACCGCGCGCTCCCTGCTCGAAAATTCCCCAGCAGGCACCGTTCGCCATGAGGGCCTGCATTTCCCAGGAATCAATCCGCGCCTCGACATCGTCAACACTCGTGCATTCCGCGGGCCACGGGAGGTGGCGCGAAAGGAATCCTCGGTTCCGGTCGACGAGCGCAAAAACCGCTTCCGCATCCTGCTTGCCAAGCAAGCGGAGGGTTACGCGGCCATCGCTCAGTTCTACGTCGGGAATTTCGTCCAGGAGGTTTTCCATGCGGGAAGAATATATAGCAATTCAAAGGAGAATCAATATACCGACGAACGGTCTCTACGTGAGCCGAAGACGGCTCGTCTTAACGAGCCGTCGAAGGCGAGAGTGAGTGAGATACCGGAGGTTTCAATACCCTAAACGTCAAGCGAACGGTCTCATAAGAAAAAACCGCCGACCGAAGTCAGCGGGTTTTCAGTGCGGATGAAAGGACTTGAACCTTCATGCCCTTGCAGGCACTAGAACCTGAATCTAGCGTGTCTACCAGTTCCACCACATCCGCGTGGTGCACCAAATTTTGAAAAATTCGCCCGATTTGTCAAGGGTTTCTTGATAAAAAAGGGGCATCCTCTTTCTTATAACTTTAATCCGGTATGAAATTTACGCGGGCGGGGCCCATTTATTGCCGGAAAGACTCGCGGATCCAGTCCAGGTGCTTTTCGCGCCAGTACGACCAGTCGTGCTCGCCCGCAGGGTCGAACCGGAGCGTGCAGTCCGCCCGCACCTCCCTGCAGAATTCCTCAATCCAGGGTACGGCCTCCGCTACCGGGAACAGCCTGTCGTTGCCGCCCTGCAAGAACCGCCACCTGCCGGAGCGCATCCTGGAGGCGTTCATGCCGGCGATTACGCGGGCCTCGCCCAGCAGCTTGCCGAACGAACTTGCAAGGAGCCGGTCCTTCACGCGGCGCTTGCCCTGCATGGAATAGACGAGCACCCCCAGCGCCCCGTCCGAGACGCCGACCAGCGAGATTGTATCTACCGGCGAGCCGCGACGCGCTGCGACCGAATCAATCGCAGCATCGACTGCCGCCACCATGACACCCGTCGCCCAGTGTTTGTCCCTGCATGCCGAAGCGCTCACCACGATTACATTCGGGAAAAGTTTTGAGAAGTCATCGCCCGCGACAAGCCCCTTTTGGCAGTTGCCGCTCGTCATGCCCCCATGGAACCACACGACAACTTCGGATTTCACAGTCTGCGCGGGGAGTTTCGCCTTGTTTTTTACCGACGACTTCGCCGGAGTTTTCGCCTTCGCCGGCCACCATACGCCCACAACGCTCTTTACACCCCGTGCGGAAACAGAAAGCGTATCCTGCGAGGCAAATGACGCAGCACAAAAAAAGAAAACTAGGGATAACGCAAGCCGCAACCGCATGTTACTCCGCTTGCAGGGAACCATCCTGTGCGGGAGTCTGCTCTTTACGCTTCGGCCGAACTTTCGGGGGAAGCTTCGTCATAATTCCGAGCACCAAGAAAAACAGCATGGCGATAAAACTCAGAAGAGCGATCCCCGCATAGATGAGCGCGTATTCCATCTGGTAATCAGCAAGCACCTCCCAGTCCAGTCCGCCATCCGTGGTAGAAATAGACTGCACGACAAACACGTTGTCCTTAGCGCGGGATGCATATATCTCCAAAGGTATTTCGGAAGCGTCCACACTCGCAAAGCTGAACCATTCCGCCAGTTCGTCGTTGAGTTCCTGCGAACTGTAAAGGACGAAGGTTGCATCCTTGTCACCATTTATCTGGAAATACGTCTTGTCCAAAAACGGGATGTTGCTGCCACCGAACAGGCTCGGTATAGAAGCGTGGCTCAGCGTCCCGTAAAAAAGATGCGGCTCCGAAAAAAAACTGCGCACCACGAGATGCGTGCACGACACACACCAAACAATAATCAAAAGAAAAAACAACGACGTATTCAGGTATACGTATTTTCTAGTCTGGAGAAACGAAGCCATAACAAATCAGGTTTTAGACCTGAATATAAAAAAGAATGTCGAAAGCAGCAAGACCAACGTAAGGAAATAGAACACCAACGGGATCTTCGCCTTCAAGGCAATCTCGTTCAGGCTTTCTTGCTGGAAAAACTGTATGAGTTCCTCACCCGAAAGAATCGTCTCGTGGTCATCGAAGCGGTTCCATGCAAGCGAATGTTCTACGTTCTCGCTCAAGAGGTGCGAGATGCGCTGCGCAAGAGTATCGGGAACTTCGAGCCCCCGCGGAATTTCCACCGGGAAACCGAAGCGAGCAGAATCGAGGACCATCTGCAACGGATAGGCGATATTGCCCGGAAGGAACGCGGCCTCGGCATAGACCAAATCCCATTCATCCAACCACGCACGACGGACAGACAGGTAACGACGAATGGCGGCAATCTTGCTCATCACGCGGCGTTCGAACTGGTTCACCGTATATGCGGGCGGTGCCTTTATCCCGTGAAGTCCATCCATTTCTTTCGAGAACGAAACCGCGACCTCCCGCAGGGACATCGTCTGCGAAACGACCTTCATGGAATCCTTCGCATAGCCGGCGCGGTAATTCGCCATATAGCGCATGAGGTCCATTTCCATGAGCTGGTAATCCGACAGCGACTTGATATAGCGCGAATAGACAACTAGGTCGGGCTTCTGCGAAACGTAGAAAAGGGCGGTAAGCCCGAGCGTGAGCAGGATAATCAGCCAAACCCACGGAGTCTTGAGCTTCGCGTTGAAGGTGGCGGCAATTGTCCTGTTTTTATTTTCGTCCACACGTAGAAATTACCTTTTTTCTACTTTGGTGGGTATGAGACGCTCGTTTTTTTCGACATTTTTGACCTTTTTGCCGTTTTTGGGCATTTTTGCCGGCCTTGGCGCATGCACCATTGAACGCGCCGAGGAACAAATCATCGAAAAACACGTGAACGGCACAAAGAAAACCTCCGTGTGGGTGTACCCCGACGGCGAAATCCTCAAGCGCAACGAGTGGTACGACAACGGCATCAAGCAATTCGAAATCCAGTACAAGAACGGCGTACCGCATGGCAGCATCAAACGCTGGACCGTACTCGGCGACGTGGCACTTGACGGCGAATACAAGAACGGCAGGCGCGAAGGCAAGTGGACCAGCTACTTCGTAGAAAGGCTGAACTCCCGCCGCAAAGAATCCGTACGCTACTACAAGGACGACCACCCCGTTGGCGACTGGGAAGGCTGGCATTTCAACGGGAACAAGGCTTTCGAGGAGCACTACGACGAAAACGGGAATGCAGTAGGCGTGTGGAAAAAGTGGCACGAGAATGGCGTGCTTGCCGAAGAAAACAGCAACTGTCACAACGAAGAAGAAACCGATTTTGACAAACTACAACCAATACCCGGATTCCTCAAACACTATAGTCGAGACTGCAAAATCCTTGAAGACTATGAATGCTTCATGGGCAAAAAACAAGGCAAGTACAAACTATACTATGAATCGTATGGCACCCCAGATTCTTCTGCCGAAAACTGTAACAACGCCAAAATCCGCGAAGAGGGCCTCATAGACGATTTAGAATGCGGTTCCGATTTGTTCCCCACAGCACTCTATAGGGCGGATGGTTCTATCATAAAGAAAGTGGAGTACCATGCCGATGATTGCGGCTACTCCCCATCCCGAGTTTCATGGTTTGACGAGCACGGAAACCTACTCAGGGAAACGGTGTTTAAAAACCATACCCATTTCGGATGGGACGGTGTTGTCTACGGACTATGCGAAGGTTCATCTAACCTTTTCTGCGCAGAAACATCTAATGTTCAATACGCAAACCCTTACGGCAATCTAGATAGCAGCACATTGAGTCAAAAAGATGCTTTCAGCCAAAACATCGGCAAACACAAGGCTACAGTCCGTTACATAAAATCGGGACATAAATTACTTTATGAAGAATACTGGGATTTTAGCGACAATCCAGAATGGAAAGACAGTGGACCGATTCTCCTTGTAACCCGCAGTTTTTATCCCGACAGCATGGGCGGCGGAATGGCAAGCGAAGGCTTTTGGGGAAACCCTTCCGTCGAAGGCGAATCCAAACGGCACGGCATCTGGCGCAACTGGTACCCGAACGGTGTACTGAAAGACAGCCTCAACTACGTGAACGGGGAACGCATCGGCGAACAATTCGGTTACGACAGCACCGGAAAACTCACGATACACAAGACCGAAAACGGGAAGAACAAGCCGGTGATTATGCACCTGCCGGGGCAGAACTAGGAACAAGCTCCCAAAAGCGTTCTACCCGTTCTTGGTAATTTCGTAAAGGTGTCTCCTGCAAATCCACGGCAGATTGAAGTCGCCCACCTTTCCGCTCTTCGACAACCTAGGCCCGCGCAAGCAAAGCTTCTCTAGGCAATCTTCACCGCACTTGTATGCAAAATAACGGGAAAAATCCTTGTCCGCGACGTTCCCGATAGCGCACCGTTCTATTTCAACCAACCCCTGGCATGGATAAATATCGCCCTTGGCACTCATGTGCAGCTGGAGCCTGTTTTCGCAAGGCTGTACCGGATATTTTGGGGGACGCGCCAGCAATCCAACAGAATGTTCCGGAAAAAAAGCGACCTCTTTGGTGTTCAATGTTTCTGATGCAAACACATTGATTCTGTCAAATATTTCAACTGTTCCCAAAAAGAGAATTTCACAGTCGCAAGCAGCGCAAAGTTTCTTGACAACGTTCTCGATCGAACTCACGTACGGCAAGTCGCTCTCGGAAACATGGATACTGAGAAAACCTACCGAATATGCTTTCCTGATTTCATCCAGTTCCTGTTTGTGGAGAACAGCATCCCTCAAATTGACATGGACTTTCGATACAAAGTTACAGTTTTTTATGGTTTCTAGAATTTTTTTCGTCTTTTCAGGCACACAGAAAAGCTGTGTCGTGAACAGCTCGACAGCATTCATTCCGGCAGGGCTTTTCTCTTCAGGTAATTCCTTCACCCAACGAGCATAGCGCTTCAGCCACCCCGTTATTTTGCTTGACGAAATGGTAAAATCATTTCCGCTTTTATTGATTTCTAGATGCAGCGTTATGGAGCGAAACGGCAGATTAAAGCACTTCATTTGGAACCTTTAATATTCGTTTTTTAGATATCATGACGACTTATGTACGCCCTAACGGAATCAATATTCTCTTTTTTCGAAAACACCTGTGCGCAGATTTTACATGGCGACATGTGCTTTCCCCGATATTCAATACCGCATTCCTTAAAGATTGGGAAAAAGGATTTTATACCCAGGAAAGCAATTCTTCTCAAAATGACATCCCTGTTCATCCTTTTTAATATAGACGCAAGGCTTTCATTGTAAATATTTCCATTGACATACTCATCGCATTGGTCAAGCCCTGCGCAACAGGGCGCAACGAAACCTTTTGAACTTACAGTCACATTAAAATTATTTTCACAAACGGCACTCATCCCACACGGCGGATTATATAAATCATTTTCATCCAAAAGTTTCGTAGCCCGTCCGACAGCAGCAACCTGACAGCAAGAAATCTTACCTGCCAGTTTTACCGCATCTGGATCAAGGAGATCCATGACTTCTTTCATCTGATGGCTTTTGGTCGTAAGCAACCGAAGGTTGGTCGCGATTTCATTCTCGTAACAGGCGCGAAGGCAATTGTTAATGGTCTCGGGACTAACAAACTGGTAATGCCAATAATCCCAAGATATTTCCATGTGGGTGAGGCCACTCTTACGGATTTCCTCACAGACGCGCCGTGCATTGTCTAGCTTCTGACTCCAGAAGGCGTTCGTCGTACAGGATATTACTTTAAAGCCCGCCTTTTTCGCACAAGCAAACAACTCCTTGCAGTCATCCTTGTAGATGAAGGATTCTCCCCCAGCCAAATGGAATCTCTTTGCGATAGAATCTTGTTTTGCCGCCTCACGGATGCATCTTTTCGCGACATCCATGTCCAATTTATCGCCTTTACCGTATTCTCCCGCGGACAGATAGCACATAGCGCATTTCGCTGTGCAGCGGTTGGTATTTTCCATCACAAGGCAGTCATAATGAAAATCTTTAGTCCTATACTGGAACTGCTGATACGGGTTATATTCATTTGATTGAGTCATACAACACTTCAATAAAAACGGCGGTGGGAAACCCACCGCCTTGGTTTCAACATTAACCTAACAAAGGCGGGTTAAATGCGAATGTCCCTTCTGCAGCCCGGAGTCGGACGCTTAGGAATCGGCGGATTGACAACAACAATAATAATGATAATGTCGGCAAGTCGCTTAGCAACAGATTCCGTAAGCTGAGCCTTGAAAGCCTTGTCGAGCTTTTTGGTAGCGACAGCATTCTTGATCTGAGTAGTGAAAGCCGGAGTCAGATCGATGCCCTTCTTCTTGGCAAACGTAGCCGGGTTCTTCTGGAACGCAGCGACATCGTCATCCGTCTTGATTGCAGCAATGAGAGCGCTCGCCTGAGCGTTAGCAATTGCATTGTTCTTCTTTTGGATCGTTGCAGCAAATTTTGCAGTAGCATCGATTTTTTTTACAGCCATTTTGGACTCCTTATATTAAGAAAAGTTTTTCGTAATATAAAATAAATTTCCAACAAGCGAACGTTTTTTCTACAAAATAATCACATGTAAAAAAGAAATTACCTCAATTCCCTTGTGTGTAATACAAACAGCACACAACGTATTGTTTTTACTAATGAATTATTTTGAAATTTCGCTCCTTTCCAAACTCTGAATCAAAACCGAATTTCATTTTTTTGCGAAATTCAAGAAAAAACACCTCCTTTTTGGGGATAGAAGCAGGATTATGGCACGGAATTCACTACTCGAAAGGGGTTTCCCAAAATCAACAGCAAGCAGGTTAAATATCTTTGGGGAAACAGCGAATTATGTGGAGCAAAAGACCTGAATATGAGGCGCAAGGATAGAGAAGTTTTAGGCGACGAGAATATCGCAAAGATTATCGAGCAGTGCACGACCTGCCATGTCGCGATGGTGGACGATGCGGATGCGGGTATGCCCTACGTGATTCCGCTGTCATTCGGGTACAGCCTCTCGGGCGGCGTCCTGGAGCTGTACTTCCACTGCGCGCACGCAGGCAAGAAACTCGATTGCATCCGCAAGAATCCGAACGTGGCGTTCAGCATGTGCGTCGAGAACCGCATCGAGATCCACGAAGACGTTTATTGCAAGAGCGGGCGCTTTTACGCAAGCGTCGTCGGGCAGGGCAAGGCCGAAATCGTCGAGGATAGCGCCGAGAAATGCCGCGGGCTCTCGCTCCTGATGGAACGGCAGGCCGCTGGCGCCGCGCACGGTTCAAGTTCCGCGCAACCTATGCACGCGGCCCCGCACAAGTTCGAATTCACGCCCGCGCAGGCCGCCGCCGTGACCGTGTTCAAGATAACAAGCACGTGTTTTACAGGGAAAGCGAAAAACGATTATGCTCAAAAGTGTTAGAAAGATACTGGCGTTAGCCTTGGCATGTTCTGCCCTCTGCTGGGCGGAAGAACAAATGCTAAATCTATCCCTGCAAATCACGAAGAACTATATGGTCATCGGTGCATTCGGAGGGTGGACTAAAGATTTTTATTACAGAGCAGCACCCGATTTGTATGAGAGCCGCTACATTTCGCTTCACAAAGAAAAAGAAGATGATGCCGGGCGCATCGTGTGGGCGCTTTACTCCGAAAAGAACGGCACACTGGATGGCGTAATTGTCGATGAAAACAATGATATCTATTCAGCCGTTGGCCGCGGCGAAGGCGGGATATGGCCTCCCCATCTGAAGCACAAGCTCACACAGCACAGGGCCGATAAAATTGTCGTTGCCCCTTTATCCATATTCGATGAAGTTCTTAAGGAACTGCATATAATCCGTCATGTATCGGAATCTGATACAACCGATATTTTCATTATTTTGGACCCGAATAGAATCGCAGAACCTGATGATAATAGAGAAACCTTCTTGAATAAAGTTCAAACCTACAAGCCGCTGATGCAGATGATAAAAGACGAAGGATTTGCATACCTCACCATCGCATTTTCAAGCGACTTTGATGAAAACAAATTTGACTATGGTGATGTAGCGATTTTAATCCAAGATATATATAAGACTTTGGAGTTAGAAGTACCGCCTCGTCGAGAACGCACATTTATTCAGCCACTTTCAGCTAGAGATCACCTTATCATAAAAGATAAAGAATTACTCGAAAAAATCAATAAAATTCTAAAGAATGTATTGGACAAGGATAAAACGACAATTCGACCGCAATAGTTTTTGGGGGTCTTAGGGGGCAGGCCCCCTAGGCGAGGGGGTAGCGGCAGACTTGCCCTGGACCCTATCGTCACGACGTTCCTCCAGGGTGACAGTCTGCAGTTTCCACAGGATGGCATAGGGCAAGGCTAAAGCGAGGGGGAGACCTCCCCCTTTGACTAAAAATTTCTACATTTGTGGCCACTATGAGTGAAGCTATTAACAATGTGAAGCAGGCGTTTGACGCAGAACTTGCGCAAACCGACCTTACGAACCAAGAAGCCGTCAACAACCTCCGCGTGAAGTACCTGGGCAAGAAGGGTGCCGTGACCGACCTCATGAAGCAGATGGGCACGCTCAGCGCCGAGGAACGTCCGGCTTACGGCGCTCCAGAAGAAGCTGGAAAGCGGCTTTGTAGATACGACGCTCCCGGGCGCAGGGATTCCCGCCGGCAGCACGCATCCGCTCTACGACGTGCGTGAAGAGATTATCGACTTCTTCAGCCAGATGGGTTTCGAGGTGGACTTCGGTCGCGACATCGAGACGGACTGGTACAACTTCGAAGCCTTGAATACGCCGCCCGATCACCCGAGCCGCGACATGCAGGATACGTTCTACGTGGACGACAAGGTGATGTTGCGTACGCACACTTCCGGCACGCAGATCCACTACATGGAAACGCACAAGCCGCCGTTCCGCATGATTGCTCCGGGCCACGTGTTCCGCGTTGACAACGATGCGACCCACGCCCCGATGTTCCAGCAGTGCGAAGGCCTCGTGGTCGATGAAAACATCAGCTTTGCAGACCTCAAGGGTGTGCTGCAGGTGTTCATGAACAAGCTGTTCGGCGAAGGCGTCAAGACGCGTTTCCGCCCGAGCTTCTTCCCGTTCACGGAGCCGTCTGCCGAAATGGACGTGAGCTGCGTGTTCTGCGGTGGCAAGGGTTGCCGCCGTTGCAAGGGCACGGGCTGGATGGAAATCGGCGGTTGCGGTTCTGTGGACCCGAACGTGTTCAAGAACTGCGGCATCGATTCCGAGAAGTACACGGGCTTTGCATTCGGCTTCGGCCTCGACCGTATCGCGATGTTGCGTCACGCGATTCCGGAAATCGGTTTGCTGACGAGCAACGACCAGAGATTCCTGAGCCAGTTCTAGTTGGAATGGGCACGGCACGAAGTGCCGTGGATCCTATCGGGGCAGAGCCCCTCCAGGATGACAATATGAAAAAAACGGGCCATGAGGTCCGTTTTTCTTTTTTATGGACCCTATCGCCCCTTCGGGGCTCCAGGGTGACAAACGCTTGTTATTTGCAGCGGTGGAAGTCGTCTTCCACGCGGATGATGTCGTCTTCGCCGGTGTATTCGCCCACCTGCACTTCCACGATGACCAGCGGGAGCTTGCCTTCGTTCTGCAGGCGGTGGACTTCACCCACCGGGATGTAGGTCGATTCGTTCGGGCGCACGTAGAACACCTTGTCGCCGACAGTGCAGGTAGCGGTACCGCTCACCACGACCCAGTGTTCGGAACGGTGCAGGTGCTTCTGCAGGCTGAGGCGCTTGCCCGGTTTCACCACGATGCGCTTCATCTTGTAGCGTTCGGAAGATTCCAGCACGGAGTACGTACCCCACGGGCGGCTCACTGTCTGCGGCACGTTGATGAGGTCGGAGCCGCGGGCCTTGAGTTCTTCCACCACCTTCTTCACCTTCTGGCTACTGCTAAGCGGGGCCACAAGGAGGGCGTCCGGAGTATCGACGATGAGCATCTTGTCGAGGTCGATAGTCGCAATGGCGCGCTGGCTGCCCAGCACGAGGGAGTTCTTCGAGCCCACCGCAATATGGCGTGCGTTCACGTTGTTGCCGTTTTCGTCGTGCGGGTATTCCCCGTACAAACTATCAAAACTGCCCAGGTCGCTCCAGCCGATGTCGCTCGGCACGACCTTCACCTTCTTGGACTTTTCCATCACGGCGTAGTCAATGGAGTTGCTCGGGATAGCGAGCATGTCGTCGCGGTCGATGCGGATGGGTTCGCCGGCTTCAACGGGAGCCTTTTCGAGAGCGGCCTTCGATGCGGTGAGAATGTCAGGGGAATACTTCTTGAGTTCTTCGAGGAAGGTCTTCGCCTTGAAGCAGAAGATGCCGCTGTTCCAGTAGAAGTTGCCTGCCACCAGATACTTCTCGGCAGTCGCGAGGTCCGGCTTTTCCACGAAGCGCTTCACGTTCTCACCGTCGGCCTCGATGTAGCCATAGCCAGTTTCGGGGCTAGTCGGTGTGATGCCGAAAGTCACCAGGTTGCCGGCCTCGGCAAGTTCCTGCGCACGGAGGAGGACCTTCTTGTACTCGTCCTTCTTGCGGATTACGTGGTCCGAAGGAGAAACGAGCACGATGGTATCGGGCTTCATGGTAAGGCAAGCAAGCGCAATCGCTGGCGCGGTGTTGCGGCCCACGGGTTCCAGCAGGAACTTGCTACCCTTGTGGCCTTCTGCCTCAAGCTGGTCCTTCGCAAGGAAGAACTGGTCGGCGTTAGAGACAATGAACTGCGATTCGCACACGGCGGAGTTCGTGACGACCGTCTTGCGGAAAAGGGACTGCCCGTCAAAGAGCGGGGCAAACTGCTTGGGCATCAGGGAACGGCTCACGGGCCAAAGGCGCGTGCCCGAACCACCACAAAGAATCAGGTTAATCATAACGCTAAACCTCTATTATTTTCGGCCCTACTTGCCGTTCATTATAAGTTCTATGTTGCGCGCTGCTCCCATACCATCGGACACGCCCTTGACGGACGGAAGAATCAGACCAATAATGCGGTTCCATGTGGCAAGGCCCGAAGCATCGACATACACGACGTCGCGAGCGTTCAGGTTGAACCTTTCGGCCATCGCCAAAGCCATAGCGTTTTTCGCATTCAGGTGGAACACGTCAATCTGCGCTTCCGAAGTATTGCGGATAACATAAATAGCCCTAGAAGAAGCGTTGGTCGCCTGCAGGCCACCCGCAGTGGCAAGGGCTTCCGCCAAAGAAAGTTTACCCTGGTTCACGTTCACGGCGCCCGTCCTTGCGACTTCGCCCATCACAAACACGCGGTTTTCCTTCTGCGTTTCAGAGAGCGTCGGAATGAAAATCTGGTCATCGGGTTTGAGCAAGATGCGGTCAAGCGGGAGGTTCGTCCTAAAGGCTTCCAGGTAGTTGATGTCGTAGACCTTCTCGCCACGGCGCAACTGCATGGCAGACGGGTCCGCTTCTTCGGCAAAACCACCCACGGCAGCAATAGCGTTCGGAATCGTCATCGGCATTTCGTTAAAGGGGACAAATCCCGGCTTGTTCACCGCACCGGAAACAAAAGCCTTAAGGCTATTGTAGCCCGTCACGCGCACATCGACCTGCGGATCGTTCAAAATCTTGTCGGAAAGACGCTTCGTGATTTCGGCACGGAGTTCTTGGGCAGTGAGACCCGCAGCCTTAATCTCGCCCGCATAAGGGTAGAAAAGCATACCGTCGGTCGTCACGCGCTGGCCCGCCGGCTGGTACTGGCCCATCGGGGACGTAAGTTCCGGGTGTTCCCACACCACCACCTGAACCATGTCCAGAGGACCGATGCGGTATTCAAGACTCGGAAGGGTATCAACAACTAGTTCAGCCAAATCACCGATGTCGGAGTTGGCGGACGAAACCGCAGTCGACGCACTAGCAGCGAATTCTCCCTTTTCAATGGAATGAACATAGACCTTGATTCCGTTGTAATCGGCGCCATCGCTCGGGACGCTCATTTGCATTTGAGGTCCCAAAGAACATCCCGCTAAAACGACGGCCAGGCCGGCCAACAAACAATACAACCTCTTCATTATTTGTCCTCGCTCTTTTTAATCTTCTCCACCCAATAAGGAGTCAGTTTCGAAATAAAATTCCATGCAAGCACGAAAGCGTTTTCGGGACGGCGATACGGGTCAGGGATATCCACCTGCTGCGCCTCGCCGTAGCGGTGAATCTTTTCGCCCATATCTGGATAACGGCGCTGAAGTTCCACCTTATGGCCGTTTTCCATTACCAGAACCAAATCGGCCCACTTGAGGATATCCAGATTTATCTGGCGAGCGCGATGGGCGCTCATGTCAACGCCATGCTGCATAGCAATCTTCTGACTAATTTCGTGCGCAGGATGATCGACAAGCGCACCGAGCCCGGCGCTCATCACCTTAAAGCCTTCACCCAATTCCTTTTTCAACAGGTACTCTCCCGTAGGACTACGACAGATATTACCTGTACAAACAACAAGTATGTTCTTCATTACTACATAAAATAGAAAATTGACCGTCCGCCGGTGGGCCACAGACAGCGAGTTATCCCTATGGAGAGAAGGCGCTACAGTTCGAACGCGAAGCCCAAGTCCTTGAGGGCGGGGTTCTTCGTGTCCTTTTCGGAAAGGAGAGGTTCAAAGCCGTTTCCTACAGGCCACTCGATACCGATTTCGGGGTCGTTCCACATGAGGCCCCCCTCGTCCTTCGGGTCGTACAAGCGGGTGCACTTGTAAACAAAAGTTGCGGTTTCGCTGAGGACCACGAACCCGTGGGCAAAACCTTCGGGAATGTAGAACTGCTTCTTGTTTTCGGAAGAAAGCGTCACGCCTTCCCACTTGCCGAACGTCGGGCTACCTTTGCGCAGGTCCACCGCCACGTCGAAAACTTCTCCTTCAATCACGCGGACGAGTTTGCCCTGCGGGTTCTTCTTCTGGAAATGCAGCCCGCGGAGCACGCCCTTCTTGCTCTTGGATTCGTTATCCTGCACGAAGACCATGTCGAGACCGGCGGCATCGAATTCCGCCTTGTTGTAGGTTTCCATGAAATAACCACGATGGTCGCCGAAGACCGTCGGCTCTACAATCGTCACGCCTTCGATGGAGGATTTAATGAAGTTGAATTTAGACATTTTTGAGTTCCTAGTTAGAAGTTACTTGTTACTAGAAAGTTCAACTAAAGATGCTAGTAACTAAGAACTAGTAACTAGTAACTTTTTCTCCGTACATTTTTTCGTAATACTTCTCGTAGTCGCCGCTCGTGATGTTGTCGAGCCATTCCTGGTTGTCGAGGTACCAGCGCACCGTCTTCTCGATGCCTTCTTCGAACTGCAGGGACGGTTCCCAGCCGAGTTCCTTCTGGAGCTTGGTGGAATCAATCGCATAGCGGGCGTCGTGGCCCAGGCGGTCCGTCACGTAGGTGATGAGGTTCATGTCTTCGCCTTCCGCACGGCCAAGCAGCCTGTCAACAGTTTTAATCACGACCTTGATGATATCGATATTCTTCCATTCGTTGAAGCCGCCGATATTGTACGTCTCGGCAATCTTCCCGTTATGGAAAATCACGTCGATGGCGCGGGCGTGGTCTTCCACGAAGAGCCAGTCGCGCACGTTCTCGCCCTTGCCGTAAACCGGCAGCGGCTTCTTGTGACGGATGTTGTTGATGAAGAGCGGAATCAGTTTTTCGGGGAACTGATACGGGCCGTAGTTGTTGGAGCAGTTCGTCACGATGGTCGGCATGCCGTAGGTATCGTGGAACGCACGCACAAAGTGGTCGGAGCCGGCCTTGGACGCGGAATACGGAGAATGCGGCGTGTACTTCGTCGTCTCGTAGAAGAAGTCGTCACCGTAAGCCAAGTGATGTTCGGAGCTCGAAGCAGTCGTCGTGAACGGAGGCGTGATTCCTTCCGGGTGGTTCATCTTCAAGGCACCGTAGACTTCATCGGTAGAGATGTGGTAGAAGCGCTTGCCTTCGTACTTTTCGGGGAGGCTTTCCCAGTAGAGCTTCGCGGCCTGCAACAGGCTCAAAGTGCCCATCACGTTCGTCTTCGCGAAGGTGAACGGGTCCTTGATGGAACGGTCCACGTGGCTTTCCGCCGCAAGGTGAATAATGCCGTCAACCTGTTCGTCCTGCATGAGTTTGTAGAACGCATCGAAGTCGCAAATGTCCATCTTCACGAACTTGTAGTTCGGTTTGCCTTCGATGTCCTTCAAGTTCGCGAGGTTGCCCGCATACGTAAGCTTGTCGAGGTTGATAATCTTGTATTCGGGATACTTGTTCACGAAAAGGCGACACAATAGAACGTTTCATAGATTAATACCTTATCTTTCCTTCGGCAACTTTTCGCAGGTGCTGTCCATAGGGAGACTTGCCGTACTTGGCGGCAGATTCCAGCAATTTTTCCTTGGAAATCCAGCCGTTGATGTAGGCGATTTCCTCGACGGCAGAAATCTGGATACCCTGGCGGTTTTCCACCATCTTCACGAACTCACCCGCTTCGATGAGACTGTCCATCGTGCCGGTATCGAGCCATGCGAATCCACGACCGAGGAGCTTCACATCCAACTCACCCATATCGAGGTACGTCTTGTTGAGGTCCGTAATTTCGAGTTCGCCGCGGGCGCTGGGCTTCTGGGCCTTCGCGAATCCGGCAACGCGGTTGTCATAGAAATAGAGGCCGGTGATGGCGTAATTGCTCTTGGGTTCCTTCGGCTTTTCTTCCACCGAAATCACCTTGCCCTCATTGTCGAATTCTACAACGCCAAACCGTTCCGGATCTTCCACGTAGTAACCGAACACGCTTGCACGGCCATTTTCTTCGGCATTCTTCACCGCGGCCTTCAAGAGCGGGCTGAAACCGTTCCCATAGAAGATGTTGTCACCCAAGACCATCGCGCAGCAGTCGTTGCCGATAAATTCCTCGCCCAGGATAAACGCCTGCGCAAGTCCGTCGGGACTCGGCTGCACCTTGTAACTCAGGTTGAGGCCCATCGCAGAACCATCGCCGAGCAGGCGCTCGAAATTCGGCAAGTCCGTCGGTGTCGAAATAATCAGGATGTCACGGATACCCGCAAGCATCAGCGTCGACAGCGGATAATAAATCATCGGCTTGTCATAAACAGGCAAAAGCTGCTTACTTGTGACCATGGTCAGCGGGTACAGGCGCGTGCCGGAGCCTCCGGCGAGTACGATTCCTTTCATAGTGTATCCTGTTCTTGGGGCCTTGGGTATAAAATGTAACAAATTCGGCACTTTCCGAAAAAAAACTATCTTTAGGCGCATGAGTGAAAACGCCCGCAAACCGCTGAAAGAATTTATACCGCAAGCCCAGAACGGCGAAGTCGCATCCGAAGACTTGCTCGAAGCTTTCATGGAGTGGGCGGAATCACGTGGCACCACGCTCTACCCCGCACAGGAAGAAGCCATCCTCGAGCTCCTAGACGGCAAGAACGTCATATTGAATACCCCCACGGGTTCAGGCAAGTCGATGGTCGCCCTGGCGCTCCATTTCGAAAGCATCGCGCACGGCCGCAAGAGCGTGTACACCTGCCCCATCAAGGCGCTGGTGAACGAAAAGTGGATGGCGCTCTGCAAAGAATTCGGGGCCGAAAACGTAGGCCTTTCGACTGGCGATGCGACCGTGAACCACGACGCGCCCATCCTGTGCTGCACAGCAGAAATTCTTGCCAACATGGCACTCAACGAGGGCGAGAAACTCGACATCATGGACGTGGTGATGGACGAGTTCCACTACTACTCCGACCGCGAACGCGGCGTCGCCTGGCAAGTGCCGCTCCTGACGCTCCCGCAATCAAGATTCCTGTTGATGAGCGCGACCGTCGGCGCGACAGAATTCTTTGAACGCGACCTCACGAAGCATACCGGGCGCGAGACCGTGACCGTACGCTCTACGCAGAGACCGGTACCGCTCGACTTCAGCTACAGCACCTCCGAGATTTCAACCGAAGTTCAGAAACTCGTGAACGAGGGAAAAGCGCCCGTGTACGTAGTGCACTTCACGCAAGCCGCGGCCGCAAGCAACGCGCAGAACTTCATGAGTCTCGACCTGTGCAGCAAGGACGAAAAACAGGCCATCAACGAGGCCATCAAGGAAGTGCGATTCTCCAGCCCTTACGGCCCCGATGTCAAGCGTTGGCTCAAGCAGGGAATCGGGCTGCACCATGCGGGACTTTTGCCCAAGTACCGCATCCTCTGTGAAAAACTCGCGCAGAAAGGCTTGTTGAAAGTCATCTGCGGCACCGACACGCTCGGCGTGGGCGTGAACGTCCCTATCCGTACGGTGCTCTTCACGCAGCTCTGCAAGTACAGCGGCGACAAGACGGCAATTCTTACTGCACGCGACTTCCACCAGATTGCAGGACGCGCCGGCCGCAAGGGATTCGACGACGTGGGCTACGTGGTGGCGCAGGCTCCCGAGCATGTCATCGAGAACTTGAAACTCGAAGCCAAGAGCCGCCAGACCGGAAAGAAGTTCCAAAAGCGCAAGCCGCCCGAGCACGGTTATGTTCCCTTCGACGAGAGCACGTACAAGCGCCTGATTGACGCCCAGCCCGAACCGCTCACTTCGAGTTTCCGCGTAGACCACGGGATGCTCCTGAATATATTGAGCCGCGAGACCGACGGCTGCCGCGCCATGCGCAACCTGTTGAAGGACTGCCACGAGAGCGCCGCCAGCAAGAAGCAATTGCAACACCGCGCCTTCATGCTGTTCCGCAGCCTCGTGGAAAAGAAGATTATCGAATTCGTGAAGCCCGTCGCCCCCGGTTACAGCCACCTGCGCGTGAACATGGATTTGCAGGACGACTTCGCGATGAACCAGCCGCTCTCGCTGTACCTGCTCGATACGCTCCCGAAACTCGACAAAGATTCACCGGAGTACGCACTCGACGTAATTACCCTATGCGAAAGTATCGTCGAGAACCCCGAAGCAATTCTGCGCATCCAGCAGAGCAAGGCCCGCGATGCGCGCCTGAACGAACTCAAGGCTCAGGGCATGGAATACAACCAGCGCATGGAAGAACTCGAGAAAGTCGAGTACCCCAAACCGCTGCGCGATTTTATTTACGACACGTACAATGCCTTTGCCGAAGTCCACCCGTGGGTCGACGTGAACGTAGAACCCAAGAGCATTGTACGCGAAATGTTCGAAAACTTCAGCACCTTCAGTGGCTATGTGAAGCAGTACAACCTGCAGCGCATGGAAGCAATCCTGCTGCGCCACCTGAACTACGTCTATAAAGTTCTGAGCCAGACGGTGCCCGATGGCTACAAGAACGAAGAACTCCTCGAGATGCAGGACTACCTGGGCGACATGATTCGTCGCGTCGACTCGAGCCTGTTGGAAGAATGGGAAAAGATGGCCCACCCCGAAGACTACCAGAAGCGTCTGGAGGCGGGTACCGCCGAAGACGAAGCGGAGAAGGCTTTCGGTGCCGACAAGGCCGCCGCCGACATTACTTACGACAAGAAGCGTTTCCTCGGCATGGTGCGCCAGCGCATTTTCCAGATTATGGGCAACCTCGCCAAGCAGGACTTCACCACAGTTCTCGACAGCCTCGCCGACGACCTCGACGAAGGGGAACTCCTTGCCGATGCAGAAGGCACGCCATGGACCGAAAAGCGCCTGCTCGAAATCATGGCGAGCTACACCGCAGAGCACCACAAGTTCCGCATGGACGTGGAAGGACGCGCCCTCGCCCACACCATCGTCACCTACGAAGGCGACACGATGCATGTACAGCAAATGCTCCAGGACGAAGAAGATTTCAACGACTGGAGCATCGATTTCGATATCAGCTTGAACGATAGCCGCGAGGCGGGAATCCCGCTTCTAAAACTCGCGAAAATCGGCGAAGTTTAATGCTAGCAATTCGCGGACATTAAACTGTCGGCTTTAAATTTCGGGTATTAAACCGCGCTGTTTATTGTTTGTATTAAACAGCGCCGCCAAACTCGAAGCCGGCTTCTTCAACAGCCTTTTTCAAGGCCGCTTCGTCCACATCGTCTTCGTCGTGCCACTTGACGAACAGTTCCTTGCGGCTCACGTCGGCTTCGGCGAACAGGACATCGTCCAAGCCGCGCACCGCCTTCTCGACGCATGCCTTGCAATGGCTGCAGCTCATGCCGTTCACGCGATACGTCCGCACCACCGGTTCGTCATGATCGCAGTGACCATCGTGATGGTCATGGTCATGATGTTCGTGGCAATGGCATTCACCCTCTTCATGTTCGTGATGGTGTTCGCCGCAACCGCAGCTTTCATCTCCACAGCCGCAGTGGCCGCCGCAGCCCTTGTGCGCAAACTTCGCATAGATCATGAAGAATGCGAGCAACGCGGAACACACGTAGTCAAACACACCGAGAGCGCCATGACCATGACATTCAGCAGAACCGTGCGGCAACATCGCCGAAAGGAACGTATCCATGAAGAACGTATCGACAATCAGGCCGAAACCGATTGCGCCCACCGCAATGGATGCGAGGTAGGCAACAAGCGTACGCTTGCCGAAAGCCTTCCCCACCACAAGCATGCTCGCGATGCTCGTCGCAGGCCCGGCCATCAAAAGCACCAGAGCCGCACCGGGAGTAATTCCTTTAGCCACAAGAGCGAGTGCCAGCGGGATGGAGCCAGTCGCGCAGGTGTACATCGGCATCGCCAGCACGAGAACAGCCAGCATGCAGAGCAGCGGGTAATCGCGCAGCGTGAGGAACAGTTCATTCGGGACAAATGCCGAAATCAAGGCGCCCAGCACAAGGCCGATGCAGAGCCACTTGCTCACATCGCCCACCATGTTCACAAGCCCGTAGCGGAACGTTTCTACCACCTTCTGCCAAAAACTCATCGAGTGAACATCGCGCGACTCGCAACCACAGCCATGTTCACCGCAACCGCAATGTTCATGATGGTCGTGGTCCTCTTCTTCACAATGCCCGCAACCACAATGATGGTCGGTATCGCAGTCGTCAAAGTCGACGGTTTCATTTTGCACATGGACATTTTCAGATTCACCGCGCGTAGCGATGTTCGTAAACACACCACCAAAGAGTGCTGTCACGAAAGCCGCAATCGGGCGCAGTATCGCGAAAGGCAGGCCGAGCAGCGAGTACGTCGCCAGAATGGAATCCACGCCCGTCGCCGGAGTCGAGATGAGGAAGCTTACGCTTGCCCCCTTGCTCGCGCCTTCCTTGCGGAGAGCAATCGACGTGGGAATCACGCCGCAGCTGCAAATCGGGAGCGGGACACCGAAAAGCGCTGCCCACAACACGGACATGAAATTGGATTTCGAAATCTTCGGGACGTACAGGTGGTTCGGCACCCACACATGCAAGATTCCTGCAAGCAAGAAACCGAGCAGCAGGAACGGCGCCATCTCGGAAAACAGCGTGATGAATTCGTGTACGAATTCTCCAAAAACATTTGCAAACGATTCCATATTTACTTCCCCTTCTTCTTGTGGAGAATGTGGGTCAAGCCCGTGTTGAAAATTTCACCGATGTGTTCATCGTCGAGGGCGTAGAACATCTTGCGGCCCTCGCGGCGCGGCTTCACGAGGTTCGCCGTACGCAGGATTCTCAGCTGGTGGCTCACTACGGACTGTTCGAGCCCGAGCATGTCGGCAATATCGTTCACCGAAACGTCGTGCTCCATCAGGAGCTGGATAATGCGGATTCGCGTCGTATCGCCGAAGATGCGGAAGAATTCCGAAAGCTCGAACAGGGTATCCAGATTCACGTTCTGCATGGGCTTACCTCGCCGTTTTAGTTATTTCGAATTTTTCGCCGTTTTGATATATGAACACATATTCATATTTTCATATTTAGATAAAAACAAGCGGTTCGTCAAGAGATGGAGCGAAAAAAATCCATTTTTTCTACATTTTATTGCATGACAGGCGATATTTCCAACTCGAAAATCACTCCGGACGCCCTCAAAGGCCGTTTCGCGGCAGTCCTCCCCGCC
Source organism: Fibrobacter succinogenes (assembly GCA_902762305.1). Taxonomy (GTDB): domain Bacteria; phylum Fibrobacterota; class Fibrobacteria; order Fibrobacterales; family Fibrobacteraceae; genus Fibrobacter; species Fibrobacter succinogenes_I. The sequence continues at coordinate 21,259 of CACWNW010000014.1, forward strand.
GGTGGACTCGGCAAGCGCATGGGCGGCAACATACCCAAGCAGCTCATGCTCCTGGGCGGCAAGCCCGTGTACCGCTACTGTCTGGAGACCTTCCTCAAGATGGACGAAATCGCCGAAGTCGTGATGGCCGTCCCCGCCGACTGGAAGGATCATTTCGAAAAGGATTTCTCCCACCCCAAGCTGAAAATCGTCGTAGGCGGTGCCGAACGCTGGCAGTCCGTCGAAAATGGCGTCAACGCACTCACGAGCGGCGCCGAATACGCGCTGGTCCATGACGTGGCCCGCCCCTTCATCAGCGAAGAGATTGTCCGCAACGTTTGCGAAACGCTTATAACCAAAGGCAGCTGCCTCGTGGCGAAACCCGCAGTGGACACCATCAAGATCGCAAAAGACGGCAAGGTCGAAAACACCATCGACAGGAACACCGTGTGGCTCGCGCAGACACCGCAGGCAGCCTCCGTCGCGCTCTTGAAAAAACTATACGCCCGCATCGCCGCCGAGCCATTGAACTTCACGCCCACCGACGAAGCGAGCATCCTCGAACACTTCGGCGAAAACGTCTACATCGTGAAGGGCAATGCCGCGAACGACAAACTCACCACACCCGAAGACTTCGAAATTTTCGCTAAGCGCACACACTAACCGAGCACTCAGCACAAAAATTAAATGTCCACCGCACTTGCGCCTGTGCGGTGATTTTTTATATATTGTTATTGCATTACATCAATCCTGCTGACAGAGTATTCGATGGACGCCTCTGGCGTCTGTGTCTGCGTCTCGGTCATGTTTTTAAGCAAGCTTAAAACCGCGACTCTCGACTTGACACGATCCGGGCAGGAAGTTTAACTATCTGCTTGACGCCGTTCTCCCTCCGCGTGGTGCGACTAGCCCGCGGCTCGAGGACAGGAACCCTGTGGGGAGTCCGGCCCCATGGCGAGCAACGTAGAGTTCCACCCGCTATAACGCGAGTGCATTTTCAACAAAAAAAAGCACTTTAACCGCCGTGTGTTTTCGCGTGCCCTCAACGTACCGGAAGCATCAGCACGGCAAAGGAATACCTATGGAACAGGAAGACTTTGTTCCCGACTACGCACAGATTTCCCGTGATATCTGGATCCAGCAGACCTACGAAGAAATCAAGAAGCGCACCTACCTCGACCCTCTCTACGACGCCGCATTCAAGGTGTTCCTGAGCGACGAACAGGCGCTCATCAGCTTCTTGAACGGCGTGTTCAAACTCGAAGGCGACAACCGCATCACCGCAGTCACCATCAAGAATACGGAGGTGAATATCCTTTTCCCGCAAGTCAAGACGTTCAGGCTCGACATTCGCGCAACAACTTCGACCGGCTTTTGCATCAACGTCGAGATGCAAAAGGCAAAACACAGCCGTTTCATCGAACGCATCCTTTTGCAACACAGCGCGTTCATGCTCCAAAGCAAGCACGAATGGGACCAAGAATTCTTCAAGGAACCCGCGAGGGAACTCACCGACGAAGAGCGCACTCAGCGCTACGACCTTCGTTACGAATTTCCGCCCACCTTCGCCATCTGGATTTGCGATTTCCACTTGGAAAAACAGTCCGGATACCGCGGCACCTGGGCAATCCGCAACGAGCAGGGCTTGACGCTTTCTGAAAAGGTTAAGTATATTTTGTATGACCTGACGCAGTTCAGCAAGAAGCGCGAAGAAATCAAGACCACTGAGGACCGCTGGCTCTACCTGCTCAAAAACGCAGGTTCGTCCAACGACCTCCCTGATTTTGACGACAGTGTTATCGCGAAAGCAATCAAACGCCTTCTCGTAGGAACCGCATCGGAAAAGCTCTTGAAGGAACAGGCAAAGAACATGGTGATGACCGAAGAAGAACTGGACTATCTGGCCTCGCTGAAGGTCCGCGCCCGTGCAGAGGGCAAAGCCGAAGGCTTGGCGGAAGGCAAAGCTGAAGGTTTTGCCGAAGGTCGCACCGAAGGTCGAGCCGAAGGCATCACTGAAGGAGCCAACAGCAAGGCCCGCGAAACAGCCGCAAAGATGCTGGCCAAGGGAAAGCCCATTGACGAAATCGCTGAGTTCACCGGCCTTGCGGAATCTGAAATTCTCGCGATTAAAGCCAGACTCGCTCAGTAATTCCACAACATCAATAAATTTCAAGGCGGTTCGTTCATTGCGAGCGACCGCTTTTTTTTGCATAAGAAACCTCGCCGAAGCGAGGCTCAAGATTTTGGGCTTGCGAAGAAAAGGAAAGGCTCCCGAAGGAGCCTTTGTTCGCAAACAACATATACAAAATTTCTTTTTAGTAATTGGCAACACCGCATTTGACAACATCATCCGACTGAATCACAACTGTTTGCCCATTGGTACATGTGTGAGAGGCATTATCTAGACGAGGACTCTTTCCCTTATTTTCTGTACCCATCATCAAATCACTGGACAGGGTTCCATTATAGCAATCTGATGGGCAGCAGCGAATAGTCTTCGCCTGATTGTGCACGCCATCTTTACATGTAACAGAAACAGTTCCTTTTATTTCAATCAAATTATTTCCAAAATTATCATTCTGCGCTATTTCGATTGACGTCCCACCCGAGGCACTACTATTCGTACTACTGCTGCTTTCGACCTTCACGTCCCATTCGCACTTGAACGTTTCTGTAGTACTGTTATTATTTTCCAGTTTCACTTCGTACTTGTAATGATGTGTTCCGGCACTTGTCGGAGTCACTGTTATATTCGAACCGAACTGGCTCTGACCATAGTAGCAATCGCCACCAGAAACGCCATTCCCTGTCAATTTACAATCCTTCGGGTTCCCTTCAGCATCACTCGCCTTAGAGGCTTTCAGCGTGAAGTTTTCACCCAGCGTTATATCATCAGGCTTTGCGGAGCAAACAATCGGATTGTTCACAACGAGCGAGCCGCGGCACATTTCCTGCGAACCAATCTTCACAGAATATACATATGTACCAGGAGCCTTCGTAATATACGCATCGTCCATCGCCTGGCAATCATTCCTCGAACAATTCTTGGAACTAATGAGGGTATTCCCGATATAAAGGTCCCTAACTAGAGTCTCGTTATTGCCCAAGGTGCTTTCCCCGGAAGTTGTTATCCCCCAAGAAGTTCTCTTCACCGGATATGTTTCAACCTTACTGGGGCATGTCACCGTAATCATTCCCGGGACAGCAGAAGAACTGCTCGAAGTCGTAGCAGAAGAAAGCGGAGCCACAGAAGACGAGGACTGCCCTGTTCCAGAGCTCGAACCGCCCGTAACCGTAAATTCCTTATAGCACTCAGCAAATTCCGTCGTAGCACCGGCAGCATTCTTGAAGTAAATCTTGTGCACACTGCCTACAGAGAACGAATTCGCGCCCGTATTAAAGGCATTCCGCTTATTGTTAGGAATACTGGTAAACCCGCCTGGAGTCGTGCCGTCTCCCTTATGAACTTCGGACGAATTGTCCAGCGAAATGACCCACTTGCAGTTGCCGCCGCCACAATCACTCAGTTTATACTGGAAGTCCGGCAAGCCCGTACCCGGCTGGACCTCGACAGTACTGGCCCCGCCTCTCCACCGGCATTCACCCACAATCGGGCGAAGTTTCAATTCCGGCATCGTACACGGAGCATTGTCAACCGGGTTTCCATCCTCATCCAAAGCGTTCACCGTGAACACATATGTTTTTTCTTCGTCCGAGCCGTTGGCATACGGATTATACGGATCCGAATCGAAAGCAATCCTTCCCGAAGGATCCGGCACACGGCATCCCTGCCCCGGCGTCTGAGGCCCAGCCTGAGTTTCACATGAATATTCTTTTTTCAAGTCAGAAACCGACGAACCATTCTCTGTTGCGGTAATCTCGTACGACTTCACACCCTCATGATGCTTCACGACGACATTCACCTTGAACTTGCCACCCGTATACACAACATCCTTGCACTGGATGCTCGTCACGTTGTCGCAAACGCTCTTCACTTCCTTGATGGTCACATTGGAACCGCCATGGTTCCTTATGATAACCGCAGTCACCTTTTCCGGGTCGAATCCCGCACTCGTCGCAAGTTCATCGACACTAATCAAGGCGGAATGGTGAGCCTTGGTCACAGCAGACGCACTGAACTTGGGCAAAGAATTGTAATAGCCCGTTTCGCTACGGAGATAAACTTCGAGTTCATCGCCATTCGGGTTATCCATAGAAATATTGATGGATGCCGACCTGAGGTTGGCCACCTGGTTTGCCTCCAGAGCAAATATGTCGTCGGACGAGAGGCTCCCGGTACTATACGGAGCAAGCGTCCTTCCGTAGCCATCGTTAAAAAACAGATAATTCTTTTTACAGGCAGTTATCTCGCCGACCCAAAACTGACCACAAAGAGCCTCTTCTGCATGCAGGTGGCCCCAGTCTTCCATAGAAAGTGACGTTCCGAAGCACTGCCCTATTTTCGCCTTGGCCATCTTGGTTTCGACACCATTTTCAATCGTACCGTGGACACCGCCTTCCGTGAACTTGTAATCCGGCATGCATTTCTTGTAGCCCGCCTGCATAGAAGTATTGCAGGCATCGTCTCCGTTGTAGTAGTATTCCGGAACACAGCCCTTCTCGTCGAACCAGCTGGAGAGCCCAACCCACGGCTTCGCTTTCTCGCCCTGCGGCACGATGCCGCCCAAGTACGCAGCACTGAACGAGCACTTGATAGTCGGATAAGTATCCCAGCACTCGGCGTTGTACGTCTCGCTCTTCCATCCGATATCATACAGCTTGAAATCAGGATCGGCGAGGCTGAATCCGACATATTGCTGCCCATCAAGCGACGCGTACCCTTCAATATCCGAAACGATGATTGTTGCCGTAGCGGACGCATAGCTACCAAATTGGCCCTTCACGACACTCACGGTCAACAAATCTTTCGCGCCATCTTTACTCAAAGTTGCTGTCATCGTGACAATATCGGTACTGGAGATTGTACCCATTGCCGACTGACCCGGTCCCACCAGGCCAAGTCCTCCCTGACCAGCCCCCCTCGGAGCGCGCATATTTTCCGAAACGCAGTTATTCCCGATGCAGGCCTTAGCCGTCAGTTTCCCTTCCCTGTTAGCAAAGACACTCAACATCAAATAAGACGACGCATCGCTATTCGAGCGCAGAATAAACCCAGACAAGTTGACATTTGCCGAGGCGTCATTTTCCCCACGTCCCAATTGCGGGACCTGGAACTGGGCGCGCATCGAGCCGTACTGGCCGGCCAGCACCGTACTCAGGACTTTCAGAGCGCTGTAATCCGACTGTTTCTTGTCCCTGTTGTAAAGGCGATCGAGCCAAATTTTTCCGTCCTGGTATTCCAACTTATTCTTCTGTGCTTCATCGCCCATAACGAGCCACTTCGCATGGTCCGTCAAGGCGCCATTTCCGATACGGCAATCATCCGCATCCAGGCAGTAATTGAAGCAGTACTTCCAATCGTCTCCAGAGCCGGTACATTCCCTTGAAGTCTTGAACTCATCGAAGAAGCAATGATTGTCATTTTGACCGAACCACGCCACAATTTCATTATCGCCATTCACCTTTTCAATCGAGAATGTAGGCCCATTAAACGATTCGGACGACCCGCAGTTTACGCTAGTTGCCGGGTCGCACTTCCAGTACGAGAAATCGGCCCTGTCGCTGTTGCTTACCGTTATATGGAAGTCATCGCCCGTAAACAGTTCAAAATCGCACCCGGCATCCGAATACATACAGGAGCGATCGGCCGGGAACCTGGTCGATGTCGCATAAAGCGTTTTCGCATGCAGATTCTCGCCTTCGAACTTCACGTGTATGCGCGCCTTCTTCGCCTTCAACTGCGCATAAAGAGGAGCTTCTTCACCCGAAGTCAAACTTGACTTGGGCAAATAGTTCTTGTCTTCGGGAGGAATAACCGCCTCACAGCCCACCGGCACCCCAGACGGGAGCGCAGTCAATTTCAGATCGCTAGATATTCCGCAATTCCACGATTCATTGTTATCGTAAACAGAGCAATTGTTTGTTATGGGGCTGTTGAATCCGACAGCAGCCACCCAAGACTTATCGTCTTCAACTTCGCAGTCGGGCCAAGAAGCCTGCATCATCTGGTAATAGGTTCCGTTCGTTTCGCATTCACTGGTCCCCGCACCCGGACCGACGCAATATTGCATTAATCCCTGACGATTCACCCTAAACAAACTCGACATGACTAGGGACTCTTGAGTCGGCGCTTCTATCCGACAGCCGACACATTCTGTTATGGCGAAATTCGCTGTACCATACTCAGCCCCATCCGTTGTCACACGGAACAAGGACTTCAATGTTCCGCAATCCGTTTCATTGGCATTAATCGTGAACGTGCACGAAGAAGAAGCATCGTCACAGGCTCCTTCATGCGTTGCGACAGGCGCTATCAACCAAGATGACGGCAAATCAGTCGGTTTCGAGACCTTGACCTTAAATTGTTCACCAGAGCCAACATCACATTTCAGTTTCACATATTCCGTGGAATTTGCACCCATTTCTTTGTAAGATGTATCAAGGCGCACCCCTGGCTTCAATCCCATTTCTTCATCAGTCACATATACGTAGAACGGGATACTCTGACCATCATCGGAATAATTACATTCATGCAAGCCCATAGGCAATTTAGATGCCGTAGACGGATTTGCACGATCATAGAGAAGCGTCATCTTGGGAATGCTGCTACAGCCGCCCACCTTCGCCATGTTTTTCGTCTTGGTAGACCCGTTCAAGTTCACCAGGTTTATGTAATTTTCCAGTTTTCCATAAGGATCAGACGGCAAATAGATGACTCTGGGCAAAATAATGAACGACGGATTCAACTCCTCTTCTTCAGACGCAGCCGGGAGCGGCTCATTATTTTCGTACTGGGTTTCCAGCGTGATTTTCAACTGAGGCGCTGCCGCAACGAAATAATCGTCATGAGCTCCAGCCGCAGCAATGTCCGAACCAGACGAAGCCGATCCGCCAGTTGCAAGTTGCGTAAACTCAGGATTTTCCATGATAAATCCTGCCGTAACCAATGCTCTGACGACCTCTTCTTTAAAGTCAAGCCTGTTGTCGCCCTGGAACTTTTTCATTTTCTTGCCTTCAGACAAGAAAACCGATCCCATGATATGGAAATCATTCAATTCCTTTATATCACCGTCGGAATAAATGAAATAGTTGTAGACCCAGTCCAAATGTTCCTTATGGCGCCCTTTCAACTGGCCATTAGCGCCTTTTTCAAAATAGAACATGACAATAGCGTTGGACTCAGTCGCCGGCAAATAGGTATCTCCCACTGGAGTAGACGCATATATGACAAATCTTCCATCCAGTTTCTTCGTTTTCGGTTCCTGGTCTCTATTGTATTGCCATTCTATCGGCAAGAAGCCATTGTACAGTTTGTCTTCCGTCTTGGCCTTTGCATAGCAATCATTCAATTTTTGGACAGAAGCATCATCCCACAGCCAATTCTTGGCTATGCCGCAATAAGTATTGTTTTGAGTAGCCTTGGTTTTCCATGAAGTTTCATTTTTCAAAAGGAGTTCCTGAGGGATGGTTCCATCTGCCTTGATAATCTTCCCATAAGCGTTCATCTTGGAAATATGTTCCCAATACTTGTCACTAACGTTCTTCAGGACATTATCCGTCTTGGACCATTCATTGATACGTTGGCTTTGAACAATACCACTCGATCCAGCCTTAAACGAAAAATATCGGTCTTCTTTGTTGCCCAGCTTTCCAGAATTGTAATGGCAATTCGAGAAAAATCCTTCACAGTAATCAGCACCGCCAGCAGAAAGGCAGCGATTAGTGCAGTTAAAATCGTGAGCCTGATTATCGCAAGCGTTCTGGCACGCCTCAATTGTCGACGGGAACGAGTTATAAAGGTATATCTTCTGGCCCAAATTTATTTTTCGTTTTTCTTTCGCGAACTTGCCTTCAATATTCGACAAATACGTATTTCCACCAACACCTGTTCCAAAAGCGCCACCCGTTCCATATGAGTTCTCGCTAACCTCATTATTGCCAGCCCAGTTGAATACGGCATCCCTCTTAAAGACAAGATTTTTTCCAATCGTAAATTTCTTTGTACCCGGATTGTCTCTTACAATGGCACCACCAATCGTCAAATTGCCGCTGACTTCGATAGCGCACTTTCCCAAAATTCTCCCGTCGACATGCAAATCACCATAAACCTTCAAAGACTGGTTATCAGCACAATTTACGTCGCCACCAATATAAACAACATTCGTATCAGCACCCGGCAAGTCATTACCAAATGTATACCCGCCGTTCGTAGACGTAATGCCCCCCTTCACGTAAAAATCACCATAAGCATGCAAATCGCCACCAAAGGCGGCATTGCCCGAGACAATGAAATCCTGCGTCAATGTCGGCGTGTTGTTCTGGTCCTTAAAGTCTCCGTGAATAATACCCGACTGCAACGTATCGTCATTCGTCAAACCATCCGACGCACCGGCAAAAGCCTCATCGTAGTTTAACGAGCCGTCTACTTCCGGAATCTTCACCCGATAAAGTCCATCTACGTTAAAAATCGCTATTTCGTTATGGACAGCACTTCCCCTGGATTTTCCTGAAGAAAGAATTTTCAACTTAAAATTATGCGACGTTCCCGTATTCACACCTGCAAGCCAAACATCGTAGTTCTGGTTCGCACGCGCCCATGGTGCAAGCCTGTCATTCAGTTTAATCTTTTTCCCGGTATCCTTGTATTGCTTGATCAATGCGCCCACATCGTTAGCGTTGAAGGTCATCCACGCGCGCACATTCTCGATACCGGCCATGGAACTCTGGAACGCTTCCTGTTTTTGCAGGCGCGTACCCGAAGAACGGCCTTCAGAGGTAAGCCACTTGTACGTGGCCGTCGCAGCGATAGTCGCCACGAGCATGAAGAGCAGAACAGCGATAAGCGAGACACCCGCCTTCCTTGCTCTATACATCGAATTCTTCATTTCGAATTCCATACGTTCCTCCTAGCCATTCCGGCCATTGCTCGGAATGCGGATAATAAGGGAGTCGACACCTTCCTCCCCATTTCGCGTTACACTAAAGTCAAGCATCAACGCCTTCACATTCGCCTTGTCCTTGAGAGGCAAAGCGCTGTCGGTAAACTTGTAATTCGAAGATTCTATCTTCTTCAGGCGCAATTCCGTAATCGTCACTTTTCCATTTGCCGCCAAAGGCGAGTAACTCACGAACGTGAAAGCAATGCATAAATTCGCCAGTTTCTTGGGAACACTGAATCGCATTGCCCTCAAGCCCGAAGCGCTTTCGTCCGTAGGTGGATAGAAGAAGAAATCGTCCAGTTCGTTAGGCCTCGAACCATCCTTGGTCGAACGGAAACCAACTGACATCTGATCCCTGCCTGGGACGAACAACCTCATTTTTTCAAACGTTCCCGCATCGGCAAGCGAAAAAGAAAGTTCGTATTCCGTCTTCGGCTGGAGCGTAATCTGCGTGCATTTCTCTCTCCAGGTTGTCGCAGAATTGTCCGCATTTTCCATAGCAACAACCTGGTTCAGCAGTTTTCCAGAGGAATTCTCGGTATTGGTATTCTTATCGTAATTGGTTGCAAATCCGGAAAGTTCTACGATTTTGTTGTCGTCTGTAGGGGTAATCGTGGTTGCAACGTAATCCGCATCGCCGATACGCGAGACCAAGCGGAACTCATCGGCGCAGGAACCGGAAGCATCGCACGGAGGGAATATCTGAGCAGGATTATCATTGGAAGTTACACCCGGCAGCGCAGGCTTTACAACAAACTTGGTGAGCCCCGTCGCAATTTCAACCGCACGGTTCTTAGCATCGGCAGCAGAACCTCTCTTGCAGTTATCCGCATCTTCCGTACCGTCAAGCGTACGGCAACTGCGCATGAGCGTTCCGCCGTCCACAAACCAATTGACCTCTTCAACAGCCACATAATGTCCATCGTCGTCATAGCGCATGCGACGCATCTTCAAATCACTAAAATTATCCACCGTAGTCACGCTGAACGAAGAATAATCCCTCTTATCCTCGTCCGCATTGTTCGGATCCATATAGACACTGTCGTTCACCGAACTGAACACATCGCCACCGAAATCGCTACCCGATTCCATCGAACTTTTCGCGCCAGTCTGCGCAGCGTCGGTCTTGAACAGGGACGCGACATTCCCGGCCACCTCGGAAGCCTTGAGCATGCTCTGCGTGCGCACACGCATCTTGGTGGAATTGCTGAACGCCTGGCCCGCCACGATAACCACGATACCCACGATGGCAACGTACACCAAAAGCTCGATGAGCGTGAAGCCCGCCTTGCGGAGTAATGCTTGGTTGTGACTGGCCTTTTTCATCTTTTCCTCTTTTGCAAAAATGATTCGCGTCGTTTACCTACCGGATAACCGTCGACATATTTATGGACTGAGTGGAACCCTTGAACTGCCACGAAACCTGCACATTCACCTGCTTGGCGTAAACATGGCTCACCGATTCAAGATTCGACACATTGGTCGCAGTGTATTCCGTTGTCGGCGATACGGTCACCGTCGGGGTGTAGTTGATAGTCGCCTTGCCCCCGCCAACCTTGTCGCTACGGTCCCAGGAACGTTGAATCGGATCCCACGGCCATACGTAGTTCCCGTCTTTGACATGTTCATCGCCGCTACCGGCACTCGTCGGGTCGGGAATAGAGGCAAGCCCCATGCGGTTCAGGGAATCGAGGACCTGCTGTGCCACCTCGATGGCACCATCGCGGCCTCGTATACGGAGCAGAGCCTCGCGGTTGCCCGTCTGCATGTGGAGCACCGCCATGTACAAAAGACCGAGAACCACCGCGGAGACAAGCACCTCCGCGATACCGAAACCTTTCTTGTTCTTCAGATTCTTTTCCATAACACCACCTAGAATTCAAACCAGGAACCGGCCGCGCCGCCATCGTAATTCAACTTGTAATACATCGCAAACTTTTTCGGGGACTTGACAGAGACCGCATACTTGTCGGTAGAACCGTAGCGCACCATGAAGCAGCCGGAAGGAATGGGCGACACCCCAATCTTCGGGGTCAAGGTCATCCGGGTCAAGGCGTTCGTCTTGCTCTCCGTGAGGTCGGGGCAGGCCTTTCCCGTCACAAACTTACTCCCCGCCTCGAGCGTCATCTGGTCGATGAGGTTCGCGTTCACGATTTTCGCGGTTTCCGAACATTCCGCCCTGTACGTCTTTATATCCGCCCCGCTGGCCACCACACACAATTTTTCGTTCAGGCGGGTCGACTCGTTCGCAGCGCGTTCCATAAAAGCAGTCACATTGATTCCCGCATCCTTGATACGGCTATTGGCCACGGCGTCCCTGAGGCTCGCCACCCCCAAACCGGAGAGAATCCCCACGATGGCAACCACCACGAGGGCCTCGACCAATGTAAATCCGCCTTTTTTCGAACTCGCGTTCAACATACACAATCTCCTGTAAAACCACAACTTATTGATGTACAACAAGTTAGCAATTTCCCAGTTTCTCAAAATACCACATAACACGCAAAAGGCGTCGTTCGACGCCCCTGCACTCTTCGAAAATATATATTAAAACGCCGAAAGGGGTAAAATTTTATTTACCCGTGTGAGGAAATTCGCTTTAATCCGTCAAATTTGGCGTTTTTTGCGAAATTTCGGGGTTTGCGCCCTATTTTTTCAGTTTCCCGAAGGTGGACTTGCCGTTGTAGCAGGCCACTGCACCCTTCGAGCATTTCACGGGATAGTCCGACTGCTCGTTCACGAAAACTTCCTTCGCGACAAGCTTCGCGTCGGCGCTCGTGTCCTTGCGGTACGTAATAGAGTACTGGATGTCGGAGTCGCGGGTCCACACGACTATGTCGGCATCGATCCAGTAGCTGCCGCGGCCGCCCGAGAGGTGGAACCCGTAGGGGATTTCCTTGATCTTGAAGATGGATTCGGGCGGTTCGAAGTCCAAATCCTTCCAGGTGGCGGCCAGGCCCTCGGAACGCATCCAGAACCAGCCCGCAGGATCACCGCTGGTAGCGTCTTCCATGGCCATGTTCACGCAGGTCACGTAGCTGTCGCGGACAGAAGCCAGCTGCTCCTTGAAATAGTCGTATGTATCGCCGGCGAACACGGAGCCGGCAGAAAACAGAAAGAGGGCTACAGCAATTGCAAAACGTTTCATGCCCACAATCTAGCAATTTGTCCTCACTCGGGAGTACCGCCCCGCGCAAATAAGATACCGAAGCCCTACCCCGCACCCCGTTATTTTTTATATATTTGGCGAGCACACCTGCCCGGGTGGTGGAATGGTAGACACTGGGGACTTAAAATCCCTTGGGGGCAACCTCGTGCGGGTTCAAGTCCCGCCCCGGGCATTAACCTTTAGGGCTATACCATGATTGAATTCTATCCGAACAGCATCTACTATCCCCGCGAAGCGGTAGAAGAAAAGCTCGCGAAGGGCGAACTCCAAAGGACCGAAAAGCACCTCATGGGCTGGACGGAACGCCACCGCGGTGAAATCTGGGACTGCGCCCGCGACGACTCGGACAACCCGAGCGACGAGGTTCTGCTCGACAACCTGCGCGCCCTGCTACTTTGCAAGGGCAGCCTCCAGCCTGCCGCCGAAATGGGCGACATGATCAAGGAAATCACGAAGGAAGTGTGGTACCGCAACGAGGACACGACCGAAGACCCGGCCCTCGTCGCCGCCGATTGGCGCCGCAAGTACCTCACCAAGTGGCGCGAAGCCCGCATGTTCGAAGCGTTCATCCTCATCGAGAAGCGCGCGGAAGACCTGTTGAAAATACTGAAGGGCTAAAGGAGATTCCAGAACAAGTCGGGGATGACATTATAGGCTAATAAACGGCGCGGAAGCGCACGGGGAGCCAGAGTTCCGTATATCCCGATTCGCTCTTCCTGTAGCGCCAGTACGTCTCGATATGTTGCCGTATCGATTCACCGAGGGTTTCGTCCTCGGCGTTCGTAAATTCCATCCCGTTGCAGGCGAAATTCCCGAGCGAATCGACCGCAAGGCGGATTCCCACCACCACGTCCTCGGAATTCCTGTGCTTCTTGAAATAGGATTGCGCTATCCAGTGGAGGCCAGCCGACCTGCCTTCGAAATAGGTGGCCAGCTTTTCGATATCGCGGTCCGCACTGTTCGATAGCACCAGGATGTCCTCGACAGGAGGCAGCTCTACCCGCCCGTGAAACGAGCGCGGCTCTTCGGGAACGCTGTCCTCGACAACGGGTTCTTCGGGAGGCGGCAGCGCAATCCGGCCAAAGTCGCGGGCCCCCTCATAAACGATATAAGCCGCCGTGACGGCGACCGCAATGAAAGAAAAAAGATATGGCAGCAAGTTGCGCATGCAAATCTACTCGATGGACTTGATGCAGAGCTGCATGGTCTTCTTGTTGTTGAAGTAGTTCCACGTGGGTTCGAACACGACAGATGCCCTGCGGGTCTCCTTGAGGCGCTCCTTGCACTTGCCGAGCCCGAAGGCGATTGCCGAGAACACGGGGCTGCCCGCCTGCGAGATATCCATCTGGAGGTGGCCTCCGCGGAGTTCCTTGACCTTGTGGACGATGACATCCTCGGCCCGGAACACGGGGTACGGGAAGTTGCCGCCGAAGGGTTCCATCTGGTCGAAATAGTCAAGCACGGTCTTGTATATGCGGGTACGCGTGCCTTCGACCACGAGTTCGCGCAAGGCGACCACGATGTCGTAACCGCGAGCCTCGCACTGCGCAGGCATTTCGCCGGTATAGCCCTGCTCCCTGGCTGAGGCGTCCAGGCGCCTGCGGAGTTCCTCGATTTTTTCTGCGGGAAGCGAGAAGCCGGCGGCGTTCGCGTGCCCGCCCCAGCGGTCGAACAGGTTCCGGCTTTCGTAGAGCGCCCGGTGCCAGTTGAAACCTGGCACGGCGCGTGCGCTAGCATGCGCCACGCCGTCCACTATGGAGAGGACGGCGGCAGGGCGCGAAAATTCCTGCGCGAGCTTTGCGGAAACAATCCCGATGACGCCCACATGCCATCCGTGCCCGTCCACCACGAGGACGGTCGGAATCTTGTCACCGTAAATTTCCTTTACCCGCTTCACGGCCATCTCGGTAATTTCCGCTTCTTTCTGCTTGCGCTTCGTATTCCAGTCCTTCAGTTCCGTAAGCAGTTTCGGGGCGCTGGAATTATCGGGGCAGAGCAGCAGCTTGAGCGCGGGGTCGGGTTTTTCCATGCGGCCGGGCGCATTCAAAAGCGGGGCAAACTTGTACATCACGTCGATTCCGCCCACGCAGCTCCCGGGCTTCATGAGCGAGGCGTACAGTGCCTGGATTCCGGGCAGGCGGCTTTCTTGCAGGCACTTGAGCCCCCTCTTGGTGAACAACCTGTTCTCGGGAGTCATCTGCACGAGGTCGGCCAGCGTGCCGAGCGCCACCAGGTCGAGCATTTCGGCCGGAGAAGGCATCCCGAGACGTTCGTACAGCGCGCATATGAACTTGTACGAAACGCCCACGCCACAAAGTTCGGGATTGGAGTAGGAATCGCCTTCCTGGTGCGGGTCCAGAAGAACATCGCACGGAGGGAGCGCGTCGCCCGAAGGCTGGTGGTGGTCGATGACCATCACGTGCATTCCCAGTTCCTTCGCATGGGCAATCTCGTCATTCGCGGTGATGCCCGTATCGACGGTCACCACGTAGCGAGCGCCCGATTCAAACATCTCATCGACCGCGGAAATCGAGAGCCCGTAACCGTCGCCGAAGCGGTTCGGCAGGCGCCAGTCCGTCTCGATTCCGAGCTTCGCGAAACTCCGCGACAAAAGCGTCACCGAGGTCATCCCGTCCAGGTCGTAGTCACCGAAGATGAAAACCTTCTCTTTCTTCTCGCGCACGTCGAGAATCCAGCGCACGGCGTCTTCCATGCCCTTGATGCCCCACGGCGAAAGTTCCGCGTCGTCGCCCTCGTTCATAATGCGGCTCGCGGCAACTACGTTGCACACGCCCCTGGAGACAAGGAACCTTGCCACCAGATGGGGAATCTTCAATTCCCGCGCGAGGGTTGACGAGACGGTATCCAGCATTACTTGGAGCCCTCGAAAAGTTTTATTGCAAGCGACTGGAGGCACATCATAGGAGCCGTACGGCGGCTCGCGATCCTTGACATCGTCTCCTGCACCGTAGCCAGCGCGATTTCGAGCGCGGTCGCATCGATACGCGGGAAGGCGTCCATGTCCAGGCGCGCCATCGTGTCGGGCAGGCGGAGCGGCGCACCCGATTCCTTGCGCATGATGTCGGAGATGAGGAAGGAGAGCACTTCCAGAAATCCGTTCGCTTCGGCCACGTCGTCGAGGCCCGCATTCGCGAGCGCTTCATAAAGATCGCTGTAGTCGTTCCGGAGGCTCTTCACGATAAAGTCCGAGGCAAGCGAACACAATTCGCGAGCATGCTCCACATAGTAGAGCGCCTTGCCCGGCGACCCGACCGCAAGCCCGATGACATCGCCGGTGACGCTGTCTTCGTCGGCGTCGGGCCCGAGAATGCGCAAGGTCTCTTCGCGGACTTCCGCATCGCTCAGGGGGAGCAGGTGCAGCGCGAGGCAGCGCGAACGAATCGTCTGCAAGAGGCGGTCGCGAGAAGATACTGTCAAGATAAAGTACGTGTCGGGAGGGACCTCCTCAAGCGTCTTCAAGAAGGCGTTCGCCGCGGAATCGTTCATGCGGTCGGCCTCGGCGACAATGACCACGCGGACTCGGTCGCCCTTCATGGCGAACGAGCCTGTCATCGTGCGGATGAGGTTCACCGAAATCTCGCCGCCCGCGCTGAAAATATCGATGCGGTACGGGTTCGCGACAATCTGCTCGATGTATTCCTGCTTGCCTCGTCTGCACTTCCTTCGCTTCCATCGGGAACACCCAGTTGTCGGTTACGCCCGGGTCCGAAGCCATCTTGCAGCCGAAGCAGTACCCGCAGGGGCGCTCGTTGCCGTCGGTACACTGCAGGGCCTTCGCGATTTCCATGGCGAGAGCCTTCTTGCCAATGCCTGCGGGGCCGTCGATAAGGATGGCCTGCGGGAATCGGTTCTCGCGGAGCGCCGCCATCACGCGGATGCGCTGGCGTTCCTGGGACACGGGACCATTTAACCGATAATTAATCATTTGCTTTTCAACCACTGAAGCGGGTCCACCGTTTGGGTGCCCTCGCTAACTTGAAAGTACAATTTAATTCCATTTAAGCTCGCGATATCGCCCACCTCGCCAATTTCTTCGCAATTACGCACTTCTTTTCCTTCCTGGACGCGGATGGATCGCATGTGCCCGTATACGGAATACGTACCGCCCTCGTGTTCGATAATCACCGAAGGCCCTCGGCCATCGATTTCAGCGACCATCGCGACCGTACCCGCGGCCGCAGCACGTATGGACTGCCCGCGCTTCCCGCGGATTTCCACGCCGAGGTTCCTCGTGGCGATATGCAGCACCGGATGTTCCTGCAGGCCGTAGTTGCTGATGACCTGACCTTCGAGCGGCATGCATTTCGGCCCCTTCACGGTGCCCGCGATAGTCTTCTTCGGCTTCTCGACGACCTTCGGTTCTTTCTCTTTCTGCTTTTTCTTGCGGGCGGCTTCTGCCTTGCGTTTCTCTTCGGCCTTGCGCGCGGCCTCGAGTTCCTTCTTGCGCTTCTGCTCAAGTTTCTCGATGAGTTTTTGCATCACCTTCTGGTTGCGTTCGAATTCCTGGAGGGCGCGCTGCTGCATCGCCTTGTCGTGCTTGAGGTTCAAGAGCATTTTTTCCTGGTTGCCCACCTGGCTCACCAGTCCCTTTTCTTCGCGGGACTTCTTTTCGCGCAGGCGGTTCAGTTCGGCAAGGTGCTCTTCTTCGCCCCGCTTCTTCTCGTCGCGTTCCTGTATCATCGACGTGAGCGTTTCCACCAGTATGCGGTCTTCGTTGAGCACGTGGTGCACCCAGTACGCCTGGCGCTCCGGGTTCCCTTCGCGGGTAAGCAGCTGGTACAGCACCTCGGCATCGCTGTACCTGCCGTTCACGTAAAGCTTGCGCACCCTCTTCTTCATCGCTTCCTTGCGCACCTGGATTTTCTGGTCGAGCGAATCGATATCGCGCGAAAGCTGGTTCACCGCATTCTGCACGAGCGTCTCGTTTTTCGAAAGCTCGGTAATGTAGATGCGGGTCTGGTTCAGGTTCTGGTCCAAGAGCGAAAGCGTATTGAGCACGCCCTTCTCCTCGGTTTCCAGCAAGGCGAGTTCCTCGCGCTTTTTCGCGAGGTCGGATTCCAACTTCTTGAGCGCAGTCCGCTGCTCCTTGATTTGCGCGTCCGTTTTCTTGGGGGCGGCAAGCGAAACACCGACAAGCAGGCAAAGCAAGGCGACAATCAGGCGCATCGGCTAATCCCGTTCGTTCCGTTTTGCAAGCAAGAAATCCTGGACGGTGCGGTAACTGAAGTAGGCCGAAACGAGCGTCACCAGCAGCACGACCAGGCAAAGCAGGCTCCCGAGCCCGCCGACGTTCGCCGCGACCAGCGGGATTGCCTGAGCGACAGATTCCACGACAGCAAGGAGCAGCACGACGGCAAGGCCGCTCCCGACAAGCCCCTGCATCATCCCCTCGAGCACGAAGGGGAACTCGATAAAGAACGGACTTCCGCCGGCATACTTCATGTTTTCGACAAGGAGCCTGCGCGACAACAGCGAAAGCCGCACAGAATTGCAAATGATAAGCGAAAGCGTCACCAGCAGAAGCAGGCTCAGGCACACAGGCCAGAACACCATCTTGAACTTCCATTCCGACACGCGGGTAGCCCAATCCACGGGCGCCTGCACCTCGTCGAAATAGCCCTCGCGCGATATGGCGGCGACAGTCTCCTCGAGGTCGGCCGGATTGCGACTTTCCTTCACGAGAGTCATGCGGAAAAACGGAGGGATGGGGTTATCGTCCACAAGGTCGAGCATCTCGCCGGGGAAATGCCTGCGGAAATCGGCCAGGGCGGAATCGGCGCTCACGAACTCGACCGATTCGATACCCCTGAAATGCTCCATGCGCGACTTGATTACGGCGACAGAATCCTCGCCCACATTTTCGGGCAAGAACGCCTCGATGGTATAGAGCGTCCCTTCCGCAGAAAGCACGCGGAATACGGCCCCGAGCACAGTCAGCGACGACGCCAGAAGGAGCGAACATAGGAAAATCGTCAAAAGCGAGGGCAGAATAACCGTGCGGTGCTGTCTCCACCCACGAAAAGATTCCGATATTAGATACCTAAGTTGTCCGAACACGACCTGAATATAACTAAATTTTAGGAGGTCACATTAGGGCGCCTATGAAACATATCGCATTAAAGATTACGGCATTCATCTTCGGGATTGCACTCTGGCTCTACGTCGTCTCGCTCAACACTTTCAAGGTGGAAATCGACGTTCCCGTTCGCCTCGTAAGGCTTCCCGAAATGTTGGCCATCGCGTCCAAGCCGCCGCGCTCCATGAACGTGACCCTCGAAGGCGAACCTTTCGACCTCATGCGACTCCGCTCCAGAATCAAGGGCGGCGACACGACCACCGCAGCTATCATCATCGATTTGCAAGATGCCGAACTCGGCGCCACACGCAAGCTCATCGGCGCGCAGAACTTCTCGGCGCCCGGATTCCCGAACATCAAGTTCATAGAACCCGACAACCAGCGCCTGTTCGTAGACCTCGACCTAGACACCCGAATCGAAAGGAACGTGCCCATACATTCCATGGTCACCTTCGATGCTGCTACCGGCTACCTGCAGACGGATTTCCCGAAACTCGAGCCCGACTTCATCACCGTTTCCGGCGCAAGGAACGTCATCACGCGCATCATCGAAATCCCGACGGACACGCTCGTGTTCGATTCCCTCAAGAACGACGCCAAGTTCACCGTCCCGCTCGATTTCAGCCAGTTCCCGGCGCACGTATCGCCCGCGGATTCCGTCATCAACATCTCGGTAAAGGTCCAGAAGATTGCGAAGAAGTCCTTCCCCGACATCCCGGTGCAGCTTATCGGCATGTTCGACAAGAAGACCTTCGAACTGAAACCGAACAAAGTATCAGTCGAGATTACCGGCGGCGACCGCACGCTCGATTCCATCAGCAAGGGGAACCTCGAGCTCTTCGTGGAATTCAACCGTTTCCAGATCGAAGACGTGGACAGCCTCGCCCCCACCGTCAAGCTCACCCTGCGTGCGAACGTGAACCGCGAAAAATCCATCAAGGCGATTCAGCTCTCGCCCGACAAGGTATCCCTTTACGAGAACAAAATAATCGTGCCGACGGTCGTCGACTCGCTTGACGAAGACGTCGAGGAGAAGTTGCCATGATCTGGCTCGGAATAGAATCGAGCTGCGACGAAACCGCATGCGCCGTACTGCAAGACGAACCGCTCAAGGTCATTTCGAACCCGCTATACAGCCAGATTGACGAACACGCCCTGTATGGTGGCGTCGTGCCCGAAATCGCCGCCCGCGCCCACCTGCAAAAGATTGCCCCCATCGCTGAGGCTGCCGTGAAGGAAGCGGGAATCGACCTCAAGGATATCGACGCGATTGCCTACACGACGGGCCCGGGCCTCATGGGACCGCTCCTCGTCGGAGCAAGCTTTGCACGGGGCCTCGCCCGCGACCTGCAAGTTCCCGCCTACGGAATCAACCACCTCGAAGGCCACCTCGCCGCCGCATGGCTCAGCAACCCCGACATCGAGCCCCCGTTCCTCACGCTCACCGTCTCTGGCGGGCACACGGAACTCGTCATGGAGGAACCCGGCTTCAAGTACACGAGCATCGGGCGCACCCGCGACGACGCCGCGGGCGAAGCATTCGACAAGTGCGGCAAGCTGCTCGGGCTCAAGTACCCCGCGGGGGCGACCATCAGCAGGCTCGGCCAGGGCAAGAACCGCAAGTTCGTAGAATTCCCGAGAGCGCTCCATTCCCGCGAGAACTGCGAATTCTCGTTCAGCGGTTTGAAGACCGCAGTACTGCGCTACACCGAGACGCACGACCCGGAATACATCCAGGAAAACCTCGGCGACATATGCGCCTCGCTCGAAGACGCCATTGTAGGGAGCCTCGTCGAAAAGACTATCAACGCGCTCAAGAAGACGCGCATGAAGACCCTCGTGATGGGCGGCGGCGTTAGCGCAAACGCCTGGCTCAGGACAAGGTTGCAAGACTACTGCAGCCGGCACGGCATCCGATTCTGCGTCCCGGACAGGAGCCTCAGCACCGACAACGGCGCCATGATCGCGGCAGCCGCCATACGCCGTGCGCGGCAGGGCATGCTGAAATCCATCGATATCGTGAAGCCTTGGATGCCGCTCGCCCCGTAAAACTCTAATTTAGTCGCAAAAAAGGGATTTTGCTCACAGACTTTTGCGCAGCACTTTTCTTTTTTTATTCTTGAAACTATATTATAGTCATGTTCAAGAGAATGCACAAAATTCTCCTTTTTACCGGAGTGCTCGTAGGCGCCCTGTTTTCGACTGTACCCGCAGCCGACCAGAACACCGTCAAGCCCGTAAGCGATGCCGAAATTTTCCGCCCCGAAAAACGCGAAACGAGAGTCCAACTCGTCGATTCCAGCAAGAGCAATTCCATTATGCTCAACGTGGACATTTTCGGGAGCCTCGACGTGCAGTCCTACTACATCCTGTGGGATAACGTCGACCTGTCCGAAGACATCAAGAAGATGATGACCACGCGCGACTTCGCCCGCGACGAATTCTTCATGCAGAACATTGACCGCGAACAGTTCGAACAGGAACGCATGCTGCAGCTGTTCGAAGACCGCAAGCGCGACTTCTTCGCGATATTCCCCGAAGAGGCGCTCAAGGAACTGCAAGAAAAGGAAGAAGACGAGAACTAGGCACGCCATGGCGGGGACCCGCAGACATGTTTTCCGTTGAACAACCCTTCAGCAGCTGGCATCTCACGGGTTTCGGCGACGCACCCGCGTTCCTCCACGAGAACATCGAAAGCACGCACAGCCTCATGAAGGCGCTCGCCTCCGCAGGCGAAATTGTTCCCGGCACCCTGCTTGTCGCCGACACGCAGACCGCAGGCCGCGGGCGACACGACCGCACATGGAATTCCCCCGCGGGCAAGAACATCTACTTAAACATCCTCATCCCGCTCGACGGGATTGCGCTTGCATCCGCACCGCAAATCACGCAGGTTGCAGCGCTCACCTTCACCGAAGTATTCCGCGACCTGCAAGACAGCTCCAACGCGCAGGGGCTCGGCAACAGGGATATCGGGAAAGTCACCGTCAAGTGGCCCAACGACATCCTCTGCGGCAAGAGCAAGTTCTGCGGGATTCTCGCTGAATTAGTTTATATAAAATCAACCACAGCAAAAAACGTGCCCGCCATCAGCATGGGAGTGGGAATCAACGTGAACAGTGACGCCAGCGACTACGCGAGCCTCGGGCGCCCCGTAACCACGCTCAAGGAAATCGCTGGCCGCGTGATAAACCGCGAAAAATTGCTCCAGATGCTCATCGCAAACCTGGAACGCGCCCTCGGGCAATTCAGGGCCTTCGGGATAACCCCGTGGGTGGCCGCCTGGCGCAAAATGGACCAGTTCATCGGCGCACGCGGCACCATCGTCGTGAACAACCACTGCACTGATGACAACCGGGACGGCGGCACAGGCGTACAAAAGAAAACAGGCCGCATCGCCGACATGCGCGACGACGGAAGCCTGCTATTCGAATGCGACGACGGGACTGTGGAAACAGTGTACTCTGCGGACCTGGAAATATAGGGCTTTCCCAAGGAAAGTTGTTTAGTTACTTCTACATTCTCCAAACCCTTTTTTCCGAGAAAACTCAATTTTCACAAACAAACTCATCTTTTTCTTCGCAATACAAAAAAAGAGAAACCCCCTTGCGGGGGCGTCCCTTTTTTCATAGGAGGAGAACTTCATCTATTGTAAAGATATATCCTAATTCAGGATATGTCTCAAAAAATCTTTGCCGGCCGACGCAAGTGTGATTTGGAACAAACAAGCCTTATTTCAGCTTGCCCTTGAAGTACATGCTTCCGGCCAGCGACATAGCGAGCACCACAATCATCGCGGTAAGGCCCATGTCCGCGAGGCCCTCATATTGCCCCGCAACGCCCGTCTCGATGAGAATCACGAACAGGAGCGCAAGCACAGCGCCCACGGAACCCATCTGCTGGAACATCTTGACCTTGTCTTCGGTCGTAAACTTGCCATTCGTTTTTTTAATAAAGGACATTGACGTCTCCTCCCAAGCAAATCCATACGATGAGTCCGGCCATCACGAGCACGCTTATGGCGACATTCGCCAAGAAAAAGTCGCGGTTCATGGCGTCGAGATCGTCGGACTTGCGGAACAAATGTATATAGAGCACGGCGGCGGTCATGAGCCCGGTCACAATCCACCAGGGCACACCCATGTTCCACACGAACCCGAAGGCGACACAGAGCGCGAGCATCGCGACGTGGCTCCAGAAGGCAATCTGCAAGGCGCGCTTGCGGCCAAAACGCGCGGGCACCGAATGGAGTCCCATCGCGCGGTCGATTTCTTCGTCCTGCGTGGCGTAAATGATGTCGAAACCGCCCATCCAGAGCATGAGAATCACGAGCAGGAATATCGGGAACACCGCAAACTCGCCGCGAATCGCAATCCAGGCGCCGAGAGGGCTCATGCCGATGGTAAAGCCCAAAAACCAGTGGCACAGCCAGCTGAAGCGCTTCCAGTAGGAATAAGAAAGCAGCAAGAGCCACACGGGCAGGGCGAGCATGCCGGCGAGCGGCTGCAGGAGCCAGGCGAACAACACGAACAGCGCGCCGTTTATGGCGAGGAAGGCGATTACGGACTTCTTGCTCAGGCGCCCCGCGGGCAGGTGGCGCCCGGCCGTACGCGGGTTCTTCGCGTCGATTTCAGCATCGGCGATGCGGTTGAAACTCATCGCGCTGTTGCGGGCGGTCACCATGCAGCCCACGATAAGCAGGACAATACGCAGGGCCTCGACCGCAGTCATGTCGCGGAAGCCGTTAGCCGCCACCCACATGGAACCGAGCGCAAAGGGCATCGCGAAAAGCGAGTGGCTAAAGCGCACCATGTGGCCAAATTCAAGAATCTTTTTTAGCATATGACCCTTCCGACGGTATTTTCCGGCACGAAGTCCGCAGGTATCCCATGTTCCGGAGAGCTTCCGTCCCACGGCTTCACGATATCCGCACCCTCCGGAAGAGCGCCCAGGTGCTTCAGGACCTTCGCGACCACGGTATCGACCAAGTCCTCGACAGTCGCGGGCCTGCTATAGAACTGCGGGGACGCCGGAATTACCACCGCGCCCGCACGGGTCACGCGTTCCATGTTCTCGATATGGATGAGGTTGTACGGCATCTCTCGCGGGACAATCACCAGCGGGCGGCGCTCCTTGAGGCAAACATCCGCAGAACGCACCAGCAGGTTGTCCGAAGTTCCCGCGGCGATGCGCCCGAGCGTCCCCATGGAACACGGCACCACCGCCATGCCCGCATAGTCGGCAGACCCGCTCGCGCATTCCGCAAAAAAATCATCCACCTTGTAGAGCTTGTCGGCAAGGCCGAAAAGCGCATCCTGCCCTTCGTATTCCACGACCTCGCGACCCGGCGCAGTCACTATGAGCGAGACATTGTGCCCGAACTTTTTGAGGTGCATCGCCGTGCGGGCCGCATAGATTGCACCGCTCGCGCCCGTCACCCCGAGGATATAGCGGCTCATGCGGCACCTCCCGCGGGTGTGTTTTCACCCGAAACAGAGCGGCGCAAAAGCACACGGTACGCCACCCCGAAAAAGCAGGGTTTCACATGCACGAGTTCAAACCCGTTCTTTTCCGCCAGCGCGACAAAGTCCGCCACCGGCAAAAAACGTATGATCGAATTCACGAGGTACTCATAAGCATCGCGCTTGCTAAAGAATGCGCCGAGCACCGGGATAAACAGGGGCGCAAGCCTCCTGTAGAAAAACTTGTTGAATGCGTTCCGCGGCGAAAAGAACTCGAGCACCTGCAGGTAGCCTCCATCGGAAAGCACGCGCGCGGATTCCCGCAGGCCACCTTCCGCATCGGGGAGATTGCGCATGCCGAACCCGTTCAGAACCACATCGAAAGAACCGTCCGCAAACGGCATCTTCATCGCGTCAAGCTGCACGGGAACGGCCGACGTCTTCTTGCCAGCGGCTCCCTTCAACATGCCGTAAGAAAAATCGCCTAGAATGGCGACATCCTGCATGCCGTTGAATTTCTCGTAGGTAGCGGCAAAATCGCCTGTCCCGCCGCACAAATCGAGCAGTCGCCTGCCGGGGCGCACCTTCCGCAGTTCGCGGCAGCAGCTCCTGCGCCAAAAAATATCCTGGCAGCAACTCAACGCATGATTCAAGAAATCATAGCGGTTGGCGATATCGTCGAACATCTTGCGCACGGGACTCTTCATGCGCACAAATTTAGAAATTTCAATCTGTGAGCCGAAGGCGGTTCGTATTAACGAACCGTCGTAGGCGGGAGCGAGCGAGTAATCGGAGGTCTTGAAACCCGAAACGTCGAGCGAGCGGTATGAAAAGCGCGGACTTAAAAGCCCGCGCAAAAATTTCGAACCAGTCGGTTTATTACTTGAATTTCGCAGTAACCGTCACGCCGTCCTTAATCGTCACACGGCAGGTGGTTTCCGGCTTGCCTTCCACGGGTTCGCAACCCGACCAACCGTCGAACACGAAACCACCCGAAGGTACAGCGGTCAGTTCCATCTGGATATCCTTAAAGAACTTGCCCTTGTAGTTGGTAGAAGTCGACGTGCTGCCCGGGAGCTTCATCCCTTCCATCAGCACAGCGCCCTTGCTCGAGGAGATAGTCACCTCAGCCATATCACCGAGGTCAAATTCGCTCCTGTACTGTTCCAAAATCTCGCGGTCACGAGCTTCAGCCCAATCCGTAAGGTTCGAGTTAGAGACCGTAAATGATCCGTAGCCGCGATCCTTCTGACCATTTTCCTTAAGGTCTCTTTCGGCTTCTGCTTCATCAATGGAGCCAGCCATCTTGGCACGCACCTTCTCGACCACATCGCGATTCAGGTAATTTTTCAGCATCACCGCAGAATGGTTGATGAACAGGCGCTTGAAATCCGGGTTCTTGATTAGGCGATTGTAAAGCACATGGAAGCAGTGGGCCTTATCGCCGGTGAAGTCCTTGTCGCTATCCGTATGGCACTTTCCAGCAGGACGTCCACCCTGCTTGACCCAC
Source organism: Fibrobacter succinogenes (assembly GCA_902762305.1). Taxonomy (GTDB): domain Bacteria; phylum Fibrobacterota; class Fibrobacteria; order Fibrobacterales; family Fibrobacteraceae; genus Fibrobacter; species Fibrobacter succinogenes_I. Next base: position 46,535 of record CACWNW010000014.1, read on the forward strand.
TTGAACATGTTCGTGCCCTCTCCGAATCCATCTACGTTCCAACCCCAGACAAAGCCATGGTCCAAGTCATAAACCATGAACTTCCATGTCTGATCCGGGGTTCTCCAGGCACGCACATTGTTGTTCGGCCAGTCACCATTGTGGATGTATATTTCAGCAGCCATGTAGTCTGCGAAATTGCCGACATCCATCATCGTCTTGATGTATTCGTACTTGTCGTTATTTTCTCCGCTGAAATCGTTTGCGGCAGCGTAATCCAGCAAGGCGATATAATCATCAGTAGTGCCGTTGCTTGCCGTAACCTTTTCAGTAAGGTGCTTGACCATATTCACGGTCGAAGCGTCTATACCATAGTTCGATTCAACGTAGTTCTTGTTGAAGCGTTCACGCATGTCGTGAATACCGAAGTATTTGCCGTTGTAGTACACCACCACCTGACGGCTGCGCTGGTAATCGACGCCGCTTCCTTCGAGGATGGCGCCACCCAGGGCATCAGCAAAATAGTCACTCACAAAGCGGTTTCCGTTGTTGCGGAGGTTGAAGGCCTTGTACTTGTCGTTTTCGCTCTTGCGGGTATCGAACAGCGAGTAATGCAGCCAGCCATCCTGGTATTCTTCACGCATCACGATTGCGACAGACTTCTTGCGTTCCAGACGGCTGTAGTTACCCATCATCGAAATGCCAGCTTCGATTTCCCAAGTAGCCTTGGCCGTAGAACTACCCTTTTCAAAGTATTCCACGTGTACCGGGAATTCAACATCTTCATAAAGTCCAGAAGGCGCGGCATCCGGATTGTCGGCATTCGTATGGCCGGGTTCCGGCTGAATATAGTGCTTGTGGAAGAACTGCGGGTCCACGCTGATAGCCACTACCGGCATGCGGACCGACTGGTTGACAAAGAACGTCCTGGTAGCCACTTCCGTCGTGAGCGCGCCATCCTTGAAGGCGGAGCAACGGAACGGAGTGCTCTCGTTGAAGGTAATCGGGCTATTAAATTCCGGCGAAGACTTGGTCGGCGCAGAACCATCCTGCGTGCAGCGGAGCTTGACTCCGGAGGGCACGGACGGCGGATTGATAGTCACAGGCTCGTTACTGAAAGCGTTGCCCAACTTGCTCAAATCGATGTGCGGAGCCATGCCGTCATAAGCCGTAGAATTCGTATTGGGAGCCTCGGGCGTCGGCTTTTCGAAAAACTTCCAGATGCCGCCGTCGGTAATACCCCAGCTCATGTTGCCAACCGTAATGGCGGGATACCTCACGGAGTCGCGGATACCGTACTGTGCATCAATCAGGTAGATCGAGCCACCATCCTTCTCGATTTTCCAGTTCGTATGGAGGCGATTGTGCTTGCCTTCGGATTCGGCAGCACCGCTGACCTCGACACGGTTCTTCTTGTCGCAGAACACGATGCGGAAAGACTTCGCTGCAATCAGTTCGTCACCGAACACCCACTTGCGCGGCTTTTCGAGGGACTCGACCAGGGAGTAGCCCTTCAAGTTCGCCGATTCGCTACCAGCATTGTAAATCTCAACCCAAGCCGGATCGTCGCCATCTTCGTCGAGCCAAGTGAGGTTCAACGGGGAAATTTCGGTAATGACAAGCGCGGACTGGCCTTCCCATTCCGGAGTCGTATCCTTGGGCGGATAGACATAGCTTGTGTCATAAATCGTATCGCCATTAACAATCTTGCGAACAGTATCGATGGAACCTTCGGAAGAACTCGAAGAGCCCGGATTGTTCGATCCTTCGCTGCTAGAACTTTTTCCGCCAATACTCGCTCCGGCTGAAGAATCCGGAACAGGAACCAAAACATCAGTACCACTATCGCAGGCAAGCAATCCGAGGAACAACGACCCGAGTGCGAAGATCCGGACAAGATTTTTTTGACTCATAGAACAGCCTATAAAGAAGTTAACCACAACGAGACGCGAGCGCCTCTTCCGAACCCAATCAAAACATCCATCCTTAAATTTAGAAGAATTTGGCGAAAAAACAAAATTTTTTCGGTAATATTCTATTTACCCTTGACAAACGTCACTTTTTCTTCTATCTTTGCGTCTACCAAATTGGTTCTGTAGCTCAGTTGGTAGAGCAGTGGACTGAAAATCCGCGTGTCGTTGGTTCAACTCCAATCGGAACCACGAAGGCCCTCGATGAAAGTCGAGGGTTTTCTTTTTTTTACAAAACAGGGAAAATTTATCAAAATCTGGGGGTATTGGCCTCTGCACGCACCTGACGGAGGCACGCGAAGATATCGTCCCAATGCTCAACGAGCACATCCACAAGTTCCGGCTGGAACTGGGCTCCACGCTGCTTTATGAATTCCTCGCGGATTTTCTCTTCGGGCCAGGCGGCCTTGTAGCATCTCGGGCTCGCAAGTGCATCCAGAACGTCCGCAACGGCGCAAATACGGCCCGCTAGGGGGATTTCATTGCCTTCGAGGCCCCTCGGGTACCCGCAGCCGTCCCAGCGCTCGTGGTGAGAGCCGGCAACTACGGCCGCGAACCGCAAAAGGTCGCGCTTGGATTTAAGGAGGAGTTCCTCGCCCTTGAGGGCATGGGACTTCATCACCTCGAATTCGCCCTCGGTAAGTCGCCCCGGCTTGTTCAATATGGCATCGGGAATGGCGACCTTCCCCAGGTCGTGCATCGGGGTGGCAAGCCTTATGCGTACGGCCTCTTCTTCCGGAACGCCATAATAGCGTGCTAGCTTATACGAAATTTCGGCAACGCGCTGGATATGGTCGCCCGTTTCGTGGCTTCTGGATTCGGAGATATCGCCCAGAACATGGATCAGTTCTTCCTGGGTGGCCTCGAGTTCTTCCTTGGAATCCTCGACAGCCGATGTAAGACGGGCAGATTCCACGGTCTTCGCAGAATAGACTGCGGTAAGCGAGAGGCGCTCGAGGTCCTGTCTGGAGAACACCTTCTGCTCGCCCTGCTTGTTTATGGCCTGGAAGACCCCCATCACCTTGCCCTGGGAATCGAACAAGGGAACAGTCATCACGGACGTGGTGCGATAGTGAGTCTTCCCGTCGCTTCGGCGATCAAACCTCGGATCAAGGTAGGCATCATCGACAAGCACGGGCAGCCCGTTCTTCACGGTCCACCCCACAAAGCCGGCCGCAATCGGAATACGGAGTTCGTTCACCCCGTGCGCGACCTTTGTCCACAATTCCCCACGTTCCTCGTCTATAAGCCACAAGGAACAGCGGTCCGCCATGACGATGGAACGTCCCATGTCGGCCATGAGCACGAGCAGGTTTTCCATCTTCCTTTCCGCAGCGATCTTGGGCATATACGAGAAAAGGAGGTCAAGGACCCGCTTGTTCTCCAACACCTCGCTTTCGGAAATCGTCACCATGTCGTAAAAAATAATTAATGTTTCTATAAAGAGCTAAGTAGGAATATAAAATCAATTGACGATTCGCTTCCAGTTTTTTATCGTTGGCATACTCCATGGAGGAATAGGCTAATTGGTAAGTCAGCGGTCTTGAAAACCGCCGCCGTAAGGCTTGGGGGTTCGAGTCCCTCTTCCTCCGCTAAAATTCCTCGAAAAAAGGCCCTTTAAGGGCCATTTTTTGTACCTACCCGTATTCCCAGTCCCTCTCGCAGTCCGCGACGAAATCCATAGCCGCCGTGACCGGTTCATCGTACAGGAGCGTGCAAACCTTCGTATCGAGCGGAAAATCGCGCCCGAAGGCCAAAATGCACGAAGACGTGGTGGAACCGGTCGTATAGACGTCGTCGACCACGAACACCGTCCCCCGTCGGGGCAGTTCGCGCGGAAGCCTCGCCTCGAAGGCGCCCGCCACGTTCCACCGGCGCTCCTCCCTCGAAAGCTTGGTCTGCGACACCCTGAAGTTCCTGCGCGCAAGCCAGTTGCACACGCGCCCCCCTGTACACGAGCTAAGCGCCGCCGCTATCCTCTGCGCCTGATTGTAGCCGCGTTCCCGGTACCTCGAACTGTGCAGCGGGACCGGAACGAAATAGAATGGTTTCGCAAGCAATGCAAGGGACTGCGCCACGCCGCCCGAACCCACGGCAGACGAGCGCTTCACCAAATACGACGCCATCCCCGAAAGCCCGCCGTACTTGAGCGCGTGCACGAGCCTGCGCGTCAGCGGGCGCATCGGGAAAAGGCACATGGCATCGGGCCCCGGGAACGAATAGTCGAGCGACTGGCGCGAAAGTTCCTCCCTGCACGCAGGGCAGAGCCACGGATCGAGCCGCTCGGAAACGCTACCGCAGCCGAGGCACTCCATACCGAAAAGAAAACTTGAACAACGACGGATAATTTCCATACCGAAACCGTCCTCCTATACTTAATACGGTTTCGGAGCGAAAATAAGCCGAATCTATACCTTTTTTACTGCCGGTTTCCCTGATAGCGCATACAGAGGATACCGCCCACGAGCACCATGCAGGTCATGGCGAACGAACCGCCGTACGAAAGGAACGGGAGCGGCAGCCCAGTCACCGGCATGAGCCCGACCGTCATCGCGATGTTCACGATAATGTGGAAGAGGAATATCGTACACGCGCCCATGGTGATGAGCGTAATGAACGGGTCGGTGAACATCTTGCATGTCGAACTCGCGCGCCACAGGAATATGCCGTAGAGCACCAGGATGAAGAAGCATCCGGCAAACCCGAACTGTTCGCCCAGCACGCTGAAAATGAAGTCGGTATGTTCTTCGGGCAAGAACGCGAGGTTCGTCTGCGTGCCCTGGCCGAATCCCTTGCCCGTAAGGCCGCCCGAACCGATTGCCGTAAGGGACTGCAACACCTGGTAGCCGTCACCCAGCGGGTCGCTCATCGGGTCGAGGAACGTATTCACGCGCTTCTGCTGGTGAGGTTCGAGCATGTTCCATGCCATCGAGCTCGCATAGCCCGCGAGGATATTCATCGCAAGGAAAAGCACCGTAAGGATCTTCGGCAGCCTCCTGCGCACAAGCGCAAAGACCACGGCACAAATCAGGAGGCCCCACAGCACCTGGAACACGAGCGCCTGCGAATGCGAGAACAGCACCGAAAGCACCGGGCTTGCCAGCAGGAACATGTCGGTAAGCGTAAGGCCCGCAAAGAAGAACGCGACATACGTGACCGCGATGAACACGAGCGCGGTACTCAGGTCGGGCTGCTTCAAGACAAGCGCAAAGGGAACGATGAACAGCAAGAACGGGACGGCGAAAGTCTTTATCTTGTGGAGGCTCACCGGGTGGTTCGAAAGCCAGTACGAAATCGTGAGCAGGTAGGCAATCTTCGCGAACTCGGATGGCTGCAGCTTGAAGAACCCGAGGTCGATCCAGCGTCCGGCACCCTTCGTCACGTCGCCCACCGAAGAAAGCACGATGCACAGCAATACAAGCGATACGATGTACAGCGGCGCCGACAGGCGCTTGAGCCAGTCGATCTTCAAGAACACGATGCCCGTGGCGAGCAGGCACCCGCCCAGGAAGTAGATAATCTGCTTGAACCAGAAGGACTCGTAGACAGGCGTCTCCGCATTCGCAGTAGCCGAATAAACCAGACTCACGCCGCACACCATGAGCGCAAGCGTGACGCCCAAAAAGAGCCAGTCCACCTTCAACGACCTATGGAGAAAGCGTCCAGGTTTCATTTCTTGTTCGCCTCCTCTTCTTCAATTCCGAAATACGCCATCATTACCTTGCGTGCAATGGGGGCCGCCTTCGCGCCACCACCGCCCGCGGCCTCGAGAATCACGGCGACCGCAATTTCGGGTTCATACAGCGGTGCGACCGCGGCATACCAGGCATGCGTCTTCTCGCCCTTCTTCCATTCGCCCGAACCGGTCTTCGCACCCACGCGGATTCCTGGGAGCGCGCCGCGCTTGCCCGTTCCGCCCGGATGGTTCACCACGGAATCCATGGCGGCAAGGAGTACCCTGTGCGTAGAGGGCTTCATCGTCCCCGGACGGATGATTTCGGGCTCGTAGCGGCGCACGACGTTCCCCTGCCGGTCACGAAGCTCCTTCATGAAATGCGGCCTGTACACGCCCTTGTTTGTCGCAAGCGAACCGATGAATGTCGCCTGCTGGAGCGGCGTCACCAGCTGCCCCTGCCCGATGGAAAGGTTCAAGATGAGGCCACGCGCCCAGCGCCACCCCAGGCGTTTGTTCCTCTGGTTGAACGAGATGGAATCCGGCAGCCAGCCGCCCTTCTCGCCGGGGATGTCAATGCCAAGCGGCACCTCGCCATAGCCGAACCTGCGGGCAAACTCGTTTATACGCGTCATGTCGATTTCGAGGCCCGCCTGGTAAAAGAACACATCGCACGAAAGGCGCAGCGCATGCACCACGTTCAGGTTGCCATGCACGCCCCAGCACTTCTGGTAGCGCGCGCCGTACTGGTACCCGCCCGTACACGGCTTCGGGTAGTACTTTGATTCCGAAAGGATTCCGCTCTCGAGCCCAGCACCCGCAGTCGCGAGCTTGAACACGGACGCCGGCGTATACAGGCCCGAAATCGCGCGGTTGGTAAGCGGACGCATGGAATCTAGCGCCACCTGCGCCCATCCCCTGTTGCGTTCGCGCTTCTTCAGCGAGAAAATATTCGGGTCCAGTCTCGGGGAACTCACCATGGCAAGGATTTCGCCGTTCCTCGGGTCAATCGCCACGAGCGCACCCTTCACGCTGTCGGGAATGGCGGCCTCCGCCGCCTCCTGCAACTTCAGGTCTATCGTCGATACCAGGTGCAGTCCCGGAACCGGCGCGCGGCTCTCGACACCCTTCACCTGCCCGACCTCGCGGCCCGACGCGTTCACTTCCACGAGTTTCATGCCGTTCGTGCCGCGGAACTCGGTATCATAGCCCTGCTCCAGGCCCTTCTGGCCTACACGGTCGCCCTGGGAATATTCGGCAAATGCCGGCAGTTTCAACTGCTCTTCGGAAATCTCGCTCGTATAGCCGAGCACATGCGAAGCAAGCGTGCCGTAAGGGTACTCGCGCCTAGATTCAATCAAGGTAACGACGCCCGGAAGTTCCGAGGAATGTTCCTCGATAATCGAGACCTGCTCAGGCGAAGCATCTTCCAAGATGCGTATGGGGCGGTTCTTGATCCACTTCGTCCTCTGGAACGCGGTATCGAGCGAAAGCGAATCGAACAGCCTCACGCCGTCCTTGTCCACGATATGCAGGAGCCTGTTGAAAATCGTATCGCGCGCTTCCTTCTTGCGCGGCAGGTGCATCGACTGCAAAGCTATCTGGTAAGAGGGCCTGTTGCGCACCAGGATTTCGCCGTTGCGGTCGTAAATGAACCCGCGCTCGGCCACAAGCTCCACACGGCGTAGGCGGTTGTTCTCGGAGCGCTGAAGGTTCTCGTCGTAATGCGTATACTGCAGGGAATAGAGTCTAATCAGGAGCACCGTGAATAAAATAATCACGGCGGCCATGAACACCAGCACGTTCCAGTTTCTGGTCTGGATACCCTCGTTATCCTGGATATTAAACATGCTTTTTCGGCTTCCCGATGGACAAGTGGAAAACAACCGCTCCCACAACCATGGTGTACACGCACTCGGGAATCGTCTTGGAGAAGAACAGGTTGGTGACCACCTCCTTCTCAAGCCCCGTGAGGAAGAAATACAGCATGTCGCACAGGAAGAACCCGAACCCGAGCACGCCCACCTTTGCAGGCAGGTTGAGCGTCAAGAAACGTTCTTCCAGCTGCCCGACGAGGAAGCCCAGGATGGTAAACGAAATCGTGTTTGCGCCGAGCCATTCCACAGGGGCGTAGACATCCTGCGAGAAGCCCGCGATAAAGCCCCAGAGCACGCCGGCCGCCGGCCCGTGCTTGATGGCGACAGAGATAATGAAAATCAATATGAAGTCGGGACCCGCATCGAAAATGGCTAGCCACTGCGCGACAGTCGTCTGCATCACGAAGCACACGAGGAACAGCAAGAACACATGGAGCCATTTCCAATTATTGTTCATCGAGCAACTCCTGGATAATCCATTCCGGTTCCTTTTCCATCACGAACACTTCCTCCAGCGCAGTAAATTCCTGGAACGGGGAAACATCCATCTGGCGCATCACATCGAGGTCGGACTTACGCACCGCCTTCACCGTGCCTACGGGAATTCCCTTGGGGAAAATGCCGCCGAGGCCCGACGTGATAAGCGTATCGCCCACTTCCACGCCCGCATGCGACGGAATCATCGCCGTAAGCAGGTGGCCGTCTACCGATTCAAGGAAGCCGACCACGCGCGACTTGCGTTCAAGTACAGACAACTTAAGGTTCGGGTCGACAAGGAGTTGCACGCGCGAATGCGTATACGCGGCCTTCGTAATCTTTCCGACAAGCCCGTTCATAGAAAACACGGGCATGTTCTCCTTCACGCCGTGCATCGTACCGCGGTTAATCACGAGCGTCGTGAGGAACCTGCCCGGATTGTGCCCCACCACACGCGCCGTGACAATGGGATAATCCCACTTGTCGTCAAACCGGACCAACGTATGCAGTCGAGTCAGTTCCTGCAAGCCTTCGCTCGCATAATAGGTTTCCTGGCGCAGGCGCGCGTTTTCTTCCTTGAGGTGTTCATTCTCCGCAAGGACAGAACGGAAGGAATCGACCGAAGACACGACCCACTGTGCCGGATAGAACACGGTACCGAGCACCGAGGACACGATGCTCTGGCGCACGGTCAACGGAGCCTGCCGGATCAAAAAACCGAGCAACAGGAAAAAGACAAAAGCGACAACGCCATGTCTCTGGGTAAACAGGTCTACAATGAAGCGGAATGCCCTAAGCATCGGACCCGACAATCACCGCACTAGTTGGAAGAAGCAATCAGCACCGGACGGTACTTGTCCAAATCCTCGAGAATACGAGCGGCACCCTTGCACACGCACACAAGCGCTTCGTCGATTACGTTCACGGAAAGTCCCGTTTCCTTGCGGATACGTTCGTCGAACCCGCGCAGCTGAGAACCGCCACCCGTCATGATGATGCCCTTGTCGTAGATGTCGGCCGAAAGTTCGGCAGGCGTAATGCTCAGGGCCTGCTTCACGGCCTCGATGATGGCCGTAACGGGCTCGTTCAGGGCCTCGCGGATTTCCGTGCTAGAAATCGTCATCGTGCGCGGCATGCCGGCGATAAAGTCATGGCCCTTCACTTCCATGGAAAGTTCTTCTTCAAGCGGGCTAGCAGAACCAATCTGGATCTTGATCTGTTCGGCAGTGCTTTCGCCCACATGGAGGTTGTACATCGTACGCAGGTAACGGACAATCGCCTCGTCCATCTCGTCACCGCCCACACGCACGGAGGCGTTGCAGACCGTACCGTTCAGAGCGATAACCGCAATATCCGACGTACCGCCACCGATATCCACAATCATGTTACCCACGGGGTCTTCGACCGGGATGCCCATACCGACTGCAGCGGCCATGGGCTCGTGAACCAGGTGAACTTCCTTCGCACCGGCCTGGCGGGCAGCATCGATAACAGCGCGCTTTTCCACTTCGGTAATGCCGCTCGGCACGCCCACCACCACGCGGGGCTTCACGATCCACAGCGGGTACTTCTGCACGCGCTTGATGAAGGTCTGGAGGAGCGTTTCCACCAGTTCGAAATCCGCAATCACGCCATCGCGCATGGGGCGCACGGCGCGGGTCTCGCCCGGAGTCCTGCCGAGCATCTTCTTGGCCTCGAAACCGATAGCCGACACGCGGTTGTTCTTGCTGTCCACGGCAATCACCGTGGGTTCGTTGATGACAATGCCCTGACCCGCAACATGCACCAGCGTATTCGCAGTGCCGAGGTCGATACCGATATCACAGGAGAAAAGTCCGAACAAAATATTTCCTTTGAAAAGGTGAATTCTAACAATGGAAAATATAAAACAATTTTATTTCGCTGTCGCAGGCCGTTCCAACGAATCCTGTCCGTATTTCAGCGCCTTGAAATAACGGTCCCACTGCCTGGCGTGCGCGTTGTAGCGGTACTTGCGCTTCTCGTGCATCTGGATGTCCTGGTAAATGAAGAAGTCCACCTCGGCATATGCCGAATAGATGGCGGCCGTATCTCCGGCGAAAAGCCTGAAATCCTTGATGCGGTAATAGGGCGTATCGAGGATGCCGCTCCTGTCGCCAGAGGCATGAATCGTCTGGGCGACAATGAACTTCAGGTCTTCCTGAACATACGCATTTAATTTGTTCTCAATTCGTTCCGTTCTTTCGGAACAACCTAACAAAACTAGGGCCAAGGCCAGCAGGGGCAAGTATTTCATGCCCTAAAAATAAAAAAGAAATGCTCCCGCAGGGGAGCATTCCTCAATAGTCTGTCCTAGTACGACTAGAAGGAGTAGGTCGCAGAAATTCTCGAGAAGATGCGGCCTTCACCCTGGAACGGGTTCCTGAAGAGGAGGTCTTCGGCCACAGTCACGTCGATCTTCAGCTTTTCTTCGATGTTGATACCGAAGCCGAAGCCCACGTGGTCATCGGGAGTGCCGTTGGCGAGCGGGTTCGTGCTGAAGAAGTTGCCGTCATCCGAGCAGATGCCGCGGCGACCCATGTTGCTTTCGTTCTGGTCGCAGTCCGTGTAGAAGATGGACTTCTGGCCACCCACGCGGATAACGAACCAATCGTACCAGATGTTGCGTTCGATACCGAAGCTGATCTTGCCGCCGATGTCGCGACGCTTGTCCCAAGCCGGGTCGTCGTTTTCCTGGGAGTTGTAGACCGTTTCACCAGTCTTATAGTTGACGGTCCAGTCATGAGCCTTCAGCTGGTCCCAGATGAAGTCGGCACCGAGCCAGAAGAAGCCGCGGTCGAGGGCCACGTTGATGCCCACGCCGACCTGGGCGTGCTTGTTGCTGATGCCCGGAGCCTCGATGAACTTGGCGGAAACCGCGGGTACCAGTTCGCCGTCAATCGCCTCGAGGGTGAAGAAGGCACGGGACTTCGCGAGGAAGCTGAAATCGCCATCGTCGAAGAAGTGCTTGTGGTCAGGCCCGTACTGGATGCGAGCGAGAGCGAAGGAGAACTCGAAGTCGATGTTGCTACCGAACTGCAAGTTCAAGCCTGCATCTGCCTGCACAACAGAAGCGTATGCATTCGGGTCAACCTGGTAGGTGCCGCTTTCCGTCTTGTCGCCACCGTCCTGGTGGGCAATGTAGATGTGCAAGCCCCAAGCATCGCCGTTAGAAAGCGTACCGCCGAGGAAGCCATCGAAGTTCGTCACAGTCTCGGGCACCTTGGAAGTATCACGCACGTTTTCGCCAACGACCTTCGTGGGCAGGTAGCGGAAGAGTTCGGAGTTGATGCGACCGAAGAGACCGCCGATGGAGAGACGCGGATCAGGATTGTTCTCATCGCCGAGGGAGATGGAGAAGATGCCACCGAAGTTAGGATACTTCGGATCCTGGTTCTTGCCTGTTTCGACATCCTGCGTGTACGGTCCGAATTCACCAATGAGGTAGTTCGGATAAAGGTTGATGTTTGCTGCGTTATCAAAAATGCTCACATCATCCATGATGTATGTGGTATTTTTGCCCATGGACTCGATACGGGCGAAGGTTGCAAAGGCAGAACCCACCCCGAGGACGCCAAAAGCAGTGCCGACGGCAATTGCTGATCTCAACTTCATTTGAGGACTCCTATTAGAAATTCTGTTATTAAAGTTAGTTTTATAAAATCAAAAACGCAACAAAAAAATGAAAAAAAGACCATGCTTTTTAAGCATGGTCCTTTTTCAACAACAGAGTAACGATTATTCAGAGAAGGTGAACGGAATCGTTACGGTCGTGTTACCGGATTTCACCTTGCTGAAGGTCCAGTTACCGACGGCGCTCTTGATCTGAGCATCAAATTCGCCGTAGCCGGTCGTGGAGGAAGCAATGGAAATACTGATAACTTCACCGCCCGGAGCGATCGTGAACTTCAGGGTAACCTTGCCCTGGAAGCCCGGTTTCTTCTTCAAGAACTTGTTGTAGATGTGGCGCAGACCAGGAGTACGCTGACGCACGACCTTCATGATGTCTGCAGCAGAACGAGATCCGCCACCGGCACCCATGTCGATATCACGTGCAGACGGGGTCTTGATGTTACCCTTGGCCTTGGTAGAGATACCGCCACCGCCACCTCCGAAGAGGCCTGCGAGGCCGTCACCGATACCACCGGCACCGCCTTCTGCGTAACCTTCGTTAAAGCCACCATCAGCCTTACCGCGGCGACCACCGAGGACGGTCTTACCCGTCGTCTGAAGACCAGCCACGTCCTTGAGCACCTTGTCGATGTCCTTGGTGAACTTCTGGTTCTTCATGAGGTCGTAAGCGGCGGCACTAGCAGTCTTGGTCTGAGCAGTGAGGAGCTTCAACACACCACGAGTCTGCGGAGCGTTCGGCTGACCCTTACCGCGCGGCTTACCACCACCACCGGCCTTCTTACGGGGCTTCTTGGGCTCTTCCTTCTTCTTCTCTTCTTTCTTTTCTTCCTTCTTCTCGTCCATAGACATCTGGGCGGTGAGGTCCGGGCCTTCGGAAGAGTCGAAGATCACTTCATCAACGACGACTTCGTACATGGAAGCCCAGAAGGAAAGAGCGAGAGCGACAAGCACGGAACCGCCAGCGATGGCGCCCATCTTCTTGTCAGATTCAGGCATAAGAGCCGCAACTAACGGATCTACAGGAGTATTTTTCTTAGCCATAGATTATTCCTCCCCACCGTTCTTTTCGAGAACGGCAAAAGAAACGTTAGTATAACCGCTCATCTTCTCGTAGCCGGTTTCGCCTTCGGAAGATGTGCAGGACGGCACGCCAGCGATACCGCAGGTAGCCATCACCTTATACATGGCGTCGTAAGGGATGCTCTTGTCGATCTGGACAACAACGCTACCGGCTTCGTCGGCAGGCTGGCCCTGGCGCAAGTGCTGGTCCACTTCGGCCTTACGTTTCCCATAAAGGGTAGTGAGAACAGGCTGAACACAGAGATCTTCCTGAGCGAGCACGTCCGGAGTCGGAACGACCTTCTCATTGTCGACCACCACGTATTCCTTATCGATCACGACCGTCAGAGAGACTTCTGTCGGCTGGACCTTGGACGTGGAGACCGGAAGAATCAGGTTTTCGGCCTGGGTCAAGAGCTGACCTTCAGCGTCCATGTTCTTAATCATGAACACCAGGATGATGGTCATCATGTCCATCATAGAGGTGATTGAGAACGGGACGTCGTCAGCGTATTTACGAGTTCTTCTAGCCATGATTAACCTCCCAACTTTGCAAGGTTGATCTTGCTGAAGCCCGCTTCCTTAGAACGGTCCATGAGCTGGATGATCTTGTCGAACTGCGTATCGTCGTTAGCCACGATGATGATGTTGTCGACGTCTTCCAGGTCGATGAACTGCGTATGGATTGCGATCAAATCCTTTGCGATAAGATCGTAGGCGGAAAGCGGGTAGATAAGGTTCTTCGCCGCCACGTCCGGTTTGAGCGTACGGGCAGAGTTCGGCGTGAGCGTAGCAAGAGCCGTACCAGCAGCAGGCTTCTTCAAAGCCGGCGGCGGGGTGAGGCCCATGGCGCCTTCGCCAGGGAGAGCGAGGAAGTTGTTGTTGCCGTCAACATAGGCGCTGTCGGCGACCGGTTCTTCCGGGGTGCCCCCGTTCGAGTAGAGAGCCCAGATCACTCGACCCGGATCTTCTTCAGACTCTTTCTGGATAGCCCAGAGTTCGATAGCTTCGATTTCGTAGAGATACTTCTCTTTATCCATCTCGCTACCATCCTTGCACTTCGGGCCATGTCCACTTTCAACTACAGCCTTGACATCCTCAACGGCATGAGTAATAAGCTTGGCATCGGACTTGCAGCGGAACGTCCACATTTCCTTGAAATAGACGTTCGGCTGGAAACCGCCACGCGCACCGATAACGAGGTATTCGCTAGTGATGGCGAGCGACAAGTTCAAAGCCTGCTCATCCGGCGGAGGAGTTACATCTTCCGGGTTGATCATACTGCGCTCGGGCAGGTTCACCTGGACGATAGCCAGCTTGGAGAAAGCAGCCATGGAGAGAAGCATAGGAATCAGAATAGTGAACAAGCCCATCGCCGGCAACAGGTCCGGTTCTTCAGGCTTTGCTGGTTTCTTGATTTCTTTTGCCATTTTTAAACTCCAGTTAAAGATTAACTCTCAGGCAATTAGACGAGGGAGTTGATAATCTTGAGGCCCTTTTCTTCCATTTCCTGGATGAGGCGTTCGGAGTTCATGTTGAGGAAGCCCACAATGACCAGGAGAGGCACTGCGGAGAGAAGTCCTTCAAGAGTCGTACCCATAGCGATAGCGATACCGTCGGAAAGAGCCTTAGCACGTTCAGAAGCGGGCTTGTTAGCCACGGCGTCGAAGGTGTAGATCAGACCGTAAATCGTACCCATAAGTCCGAGCAACGTAGAGATGGAAGCCATCACAGAAATGAGGGAGATGTAACGGGTAAGACGCGGAGCTTCGGTCAGGAACACGGCGTCGCAAGCAGCCTGCATGCCTTCACGGCCGCCAGCACGGTTAGCAACGATAGCAGACATCACGCGAGCAACCGGGAGGTTGGTGGCGTTGGCGAGGCTCAGAGCCTGGTCAAACTGCTGAGAAGAGATGAGCTTACCGAAATCAGCGAGGAACTTGGCGCGGCCCTTGGAGCTCTTCACCAGGATGTAAATGATACGTTCGATAGAGATGCCGAGACCGATGATGAACACGGCCAGGATGATCCACATGAACTGCCAACCATCGGATTCAGGGCTGAAGGATTGAAGCATTTTAGCCATTTTAGATTACTCCTTTAGAGTGTTTGTTTTTTGTGTTTGTTTTTGAAATCTTTGTTCATATTTATTTTTTTTTGAGCAATTTGGGAGGGTAAACAGGGTAAAATTATATTTACCGCCATTGAAACCCCTTTAAATGCTCAAAGAATAAGGGGAACCCATGAACGAGGTTCCCCGTAAAATAGTTTTTACCGCTACTTCTTCTTGCCTTTCTTCTTAGCAGGAGCCTTCTTCTTTGCCGGTGCAGCCGGTGCGGCTTCCGGTTCAGCTTCGGGTTCGGACATAGAAGATTCGTCGGCCGTAGAGGCGGACACACCGGAGGCGAGCTGCTTCTGGAGGTCGGCGAGTTCAGCACGGAGCTTTTCGGCTTCAGCCTTAGCATCCTTGATGATGTCGCGGAACGTATTGATACGTTCTTCCGGAGTCATGACTTCAGACTTCGAAATCTGTTCGATACGAGCCTTCGTCTTGAAGTAAGTCGGGTCAGAGAACAGCGTAGACGGGTCGAACTTTTCGATCTTCGTGGCGAGAGCTTCGTTGGCTTCGTCAAGAGACTTCAAGGTTTCGAACAACTTTGCGGTCCACTGGTTGTCGATGCCGTAGTGAGCGGAAGCCTTGATACCGGTTGCGCACTGCGGGACTGCGAGTTCCTTAGCGGCATTCGACTTGTTCTGGAGTTCTTCACGGTAGGCTTCGAGGTCTTCGTGAGCGGCTTCGATAGCGTCGGCCTTCACCATCTCTTCGTAGATGTATTCCTGGACGATGGCGGCAGAGTCAGGCAGCGGAGCATGAGCGAATGCATCGGCCACTTCGACGAACACGGCGCAACCCTGGTAGAACATTTCGATGTAGCCTTCTTCAGCTTCGATCACGTCCTTGTTGTAGAAGCCCTGGTCACGAGCGAGGTCGATGTTCTTCTGGAAGATCGGGCGTGCCTGTTCGTAGTAGCTCGGCAGCTGCTGCACGATAGTAATACGTTCGGCAAACTTTTCTTCTTCCTTCTTCGCATTCATTTCCTGTTCGCGAATCTTGGCTGCCATGGTCACGAAGAGCATACCCATCTTGTTAGTAGCACGGAAAGTCCACTTTTCAGATGCGTAGGCAGCAGACTTGGAGTAGTGACCCATAGCCTTCTGGAGGATGTCCACCAACTGCTTAACAATCTTGGCCTTGTCCTTTTCCTTACCCTTCAGGATAATCGGGTCCATCTTGTGGAATTCGTGTTCACCGATATAGAAGGCGGCTTCAGCCGGGATACCCGGGTCAGCGTTCTTAATCTGGAGACCGAACTTGTCGTAGTTCTTGAGGGTTGCTTCGTAGTCAGCAATAGCCTTGTCTTCTTCCTTGAGTTCCATGTAGGCACGGGCTGCACCGATGTAGGCGGCAATCAGCTTTTCCTTGTCTTCCTGGTACATCTTGAGGAAGTTGTGGTATTCCTGAGCGGCGAGGTCCCACTTCTTGGCGTTAGCATAGGCCATCGGGATGGAGAATGCTGCGTCGAGAGCGTAGGTGCTCTTCGGGTAGTCGCGAACGAGGTCCTTGGAGCAGCGGATGGCTTCGTCGGTCATCTTGGCCTCGTCGTAGCTCAAGCAGGCGCTGTACAGGAAGCTCGGAGTCTTCTCGTTCTTCGGGTAGCGCTTGTAGGCAAGTTCGTAAGTGACAGCGGCGTTCTTCTTATCCGGGATGGAGTCGTAGACAGACGCTGCGAAGCCGATAGCCTGGAAGGCCATGGAATCCTGCGGGAAGTTGTTCGTGATGAAGAGGAACGTAGTCGCAGCCTGCTGCGGCTTGTTGTCCTTCTTGTAGGCGGAAGCGGCACGGAGCACGCCCTTCACGGTAAGCGGAGAGCTAGCATACTGCTTCGGGAGAATCATGAACGTTTCGGCAGCCTTGGTGTACTGGTTTGCACTTTCGAAAGCAGCAGCGGCTTCGAAGATGGCCTTGTCGGCGATTTCAACCTTCGGGTAGCGCTTCACGAGGGCGAGGTAGGCGTTGGCACCCTTCTCGAACTGCTTTTCCTTCACGGACTTTTCAGCCATCTGGTAGAGCACGAATGCGATAGCCTTTTCGGTTTCCTTGGCCATAGAGTCGTTCTTGGTGGCCTTCACCTGCGTGTACTGCTTCAACAGCCATTCGAATTCGCCGAGAGCTTCATCGAGCTGGTTGGATTCAAGGAGAGACTTGGCAAGCATCTGGCTGATGAGCAAGATGTACTGGTGGTTCGGGTACTTCTTGCGGAGTTCACGCAACACGGTAACCGCGGTGGAGAACTGCTTAGCATTGTAATGAACGAGGGCAGCGTTGTAAGAGAGTTCCGCAGCTTCCTTGTTCTGACCGAACTTCTGCATGTACTTGTCCACCTGGGCGAAGTATGCCTTCGTTTCGGGGAGGCTGTAAGCCTTGATCGTGTCGCCGTTGGCCTTGCTCTTGAGAGCGGCTTCGCGGGCCTGGTCCATCATGAGCACGGCGTTGTAGGCAGCTTCTTCCTTCTTCAGGAGGGCAGCGGAGCCGAGGGCGCGGCGGCCATAACGGGTGGTATCGGTATCGACGATCCAGTTGAACATCTTGGCGGCGTTCGCATGCTGGCCCATTTCCTGGTAGGCGGCAGCGAGGTCGATATGAACGGTGTATTCATCCCAAGTCGGTTCGTTCTTGTAACGGGTAAGGAATGCTTCGTAAGCCTTGATAGCTTCGGCATAGCGCTTCTTACCGCCTTCAATATCACCTTCCTTGGTGATCTTGGCAGCCTGCTGGTGATGGTAGTGCGGAATTTCGAGCATAGCGCCGCGGATGGCCTTGTCAGCGTTCGCGACGGATTCCTTATACTTGGTGTTCTTCTTGCGCCAAGAGGAGTTCTTGTCGTAACGCTTCACCACGACGTAGCGGTACTGCTGGGCTTCGTCGAACTTCTGCTGTACGAGCAAGATTTCAATCATGGCAATATCAGCAAGCGGAGCATCGATGTAGTCCGGGTTGATCTGCATCAAGCGCTTGAAGGACTGCACGGCTTCTTCGTTACGGTCGTGGTCCTTGTTCTTCATACCAATGCGGTAGTACACGGAATCCTTGAACGGAACCTTCTTGTCCTTGAGGAAGGATTCAGCTTCGGCGACACCACCACCTTCCAAGTCAGAGAAGGAGGCCGCCATGAAGTCCATAGCTTCAGCGCGCAAGTCGTTAGGATATTTACCCTTGTCGGCGCCGATGATATATTCGTAGTACTTGTAAGCAGCCGTTTCGTATTCGGCAATGTTGTAGTAAGATTCCGCCAAGTGGTACATGGCGAGAGCCGCTTCCTTACCGGTGAGGTTCTCGAAGCCGGTCACCTTCTTGTAGGCGCCGATAGCGTCGCGGAACTTGCGGTTCATGAAGTGGTATTCAGCGATACGGAGCCATGCCTTCGGCACGAGACCGTCGTTCGGGAAGTTCTTGACGAGGCGATCACGGAGCTTGAAAGCCTTTTCGTCTTCGCCACTAGCTTCCTGCACGGCAGCGGCCTGGTAGAGCACCGCCGGAATCTTCGGAGCCTTCGGGTACTTGTCGATGTACTCGAGGAAGTAGCCCAAGGACTTCTGGTGGTCAGCCTTGGGGTACTGGCCGATATTGGCGCACTTGGCCGGCTTGTTGTCGCGGTCGGCACACCAAGCCACATCTTCTTCGTACTGTCCCTGGATGTCCAAGAAGCGCTTTTCTTCGAGCATGAACTGGTAGTGACCCAGCTGCTGGAGAGCACCGGCACAACGGTCGGACTTCTTGCCCTTACAGGTTTCGCCCTTAGCGAGTTTTTCCCACTGTTCGATGGCCTTCACCATGCCGTCTTCGTTAAGGCCGCCAGAGCGGCATGCCTGTTCGGCCTGATTTTTGAGGACCTTCGCCTGACCCATGCACTGCTTTCTCTGTTCAGAGTCCTTCGGCATGGCTTTACACTTTGTGGCCAGTTTCTTGACTTCTGCCGTCTTGTCCTTACAAGGATCAGAGGCAGCAAAGGAAGCTCCAACAAGAGAGCAGACAACTGCACCAATAAGCCAGAAATTTTTCATCGTTCTCTTTTCCACCTATTTTTTTATGGACAAAGACCCAAAATCCTAGGATTTCGGGTCTCATCCTCTATTATTGTCCTTATTCATCCAATTCCAGATCGTCCAAGGCATCCAGTTCCTTCGCTGCCTCGGCATTTCCGGCAGAGCCCTGACCCATCTTGGTCTTGACTGTTGCCAAAGTAAAGCCGGCGTCTTCGAGGATGCGCTTACGGTTGGATTCGAAGCGGTCGCTCTGGATGGCTCTCTGGGTGAATGCAGCGTAATCTTCAATAGCCTGGTTTGCCTTGTTGAAGGTCGGCTGCAGGGCTTCGCGCTTGCTCTGCACACGAGGAGTCGGGAGCTGACGGGCAAGGTCAAGAGCCTGAACCTGGACGGAGTCAAATTCGCTCTGCATGGCGTCGTAAGCCTGGCGGGCGCTATCGCGGGCGGCGACAGACACAGCCGGCTGCTCGGTCTTCTTTTCGGCCTGTTCCAAGGAAGCAGCAGCGTTCTTGTAGTCCTTCTTCATGAAGTAGCAGTAACCCTGAACGAGGTAGGCTTCAGACACGAGGAAGGATTCCGGAAGGTTCGAAATAATCCACTTTGCAGGCTTCATGGCTTCATCGGGCTTGTTAACCTTGAGGAAGGACCATGCAATGCCGAGCATAGCTTCATCGTACACAGGAGAACCGGGCTTGACCTGGCCGTACATCTGGGCGGCCTGAGCAATGTCGGCCTTCTCGCCAGAGAAGTAGATGTGGCCGAGCTTCACGCGGGCGGCATCCTGGAGGTCCTGTTCGGACTGGTTAGAGTACTGCTGCTCGGTAATATCGCGGAAGCAGTTTTCAGCTTCTTCGAACTTGCCGAGACGGCTGTAAGCGATGCCCATGGTGTAACGGGCGTAGAAGTAGTTCGCGTTACCCGGAAGGATGGCGGCGAGCAGGTCGACAGATTCCTGGTAGAGGCCCTGTTCGAACTTGATCTGGCCGGCAACGTAGTCAGCGTCAGCCTTAACGTCGCTTTCACCGAACTTCTGAGCAATGTTCTGGTACTTGGCCATGGCTTCAGTGTACTTGCCTTCCTTATAGTCGATGTTCATCAACTGGAAGTGGTACTTGGCCTTCTGGTCACTCTGCGGGTAGCGCTTGATGGCGTCTTCGTACACAGACTTAGCAGCCTTGTGCATACGGAGGTTTTCGAAAGACTTTGCCTTGTAGAAAGCGGCCTGGTCCACGAGGTGGAATGCGGGGTACTTGGTCTGGACCTTACCGAAAGCATAGGCAGCTTCGAGGAACTGACGGTTCAAGTACAGACGCATAGCGGCGCGGTAGTCGTTTTCCGGTTCGATCTTCAAGCGACGGTAGCGTTCTTCGCCGATCTTCTCTTCACGGGTATCACCGAAGCGAGAAGTAATCTTCACGGCCCAGATGAATCCGCGGTTCTTCTTGGCGTAGAGGTCGTCGTGCGACATCTCGAGGTCAAGAGAGAGGTAACGGAAGATGCTCACATCCTTCACGTTCACCGTAGCGCCAGCCACGAAGTAGCCTTCCTTGGTGAAGCGGCCACGCACACCCAAGTGCGGGGAGAGGTAGTAAGTCACAGTGAAGCTCGTCTCGAGGTTGAAACCTTCACCACCTTCGGCCTCATCGTGCATGATGTCGATGAGAGAAGCTTCGATCTTAACTTCGAGGCTCCTGTCAAGACCACGGTAGAACAAAGAGAAGTTCAGGTTGGTCGGGATCTTGTAGGCATCGCTCGCAGTGAAGAACACGAACATCGGGGCATCGTTGTCAGTGGCAACAGCCGGCGGGAGGATGTTCTGCAGGGACAGGCCCACAAGGAGGTAGCCAAGCTTCGAGGAAGCAAGCGGGTTCCAGCTCACACCGATATCGGAACCGAGGGTCAGCTGCTTAACATCGTCGAACTGGTTGATGTAAAGCACCGAGAGGTCGATACCCAGGGAGATGACCTGGAACAGGTTGTACGCATAGCCGAACATGAATGCATATTCGCCGTACGACTTGCCACCGTCGATGGAGGCACCGTTCTCGAAGAACGAGAAGCCGAGAGTGTGCTTGTAATCCATCGGGTAAGTCAAGCTCAAGTATTCCTGGCTTGCTTCGCCGCTGATGGAGCTAAAGAATGCTGCGCTGAACTCGAGCTGTTCCGTTTCGGAAATGCTCGCCGGGTTCACGTACATGGCGGTGTTGCCGCCGAATTCGGCGAACCAGTCGTTCTGCTGATATTTATGCGGAGCGTAGGTAACTTCTGCAAAAAGAGAGCTCGCAGCCACAGTAAGTCCGAGGACTGACGTCTTGATGAAACTAGTATGCATCATCACCTACTCCTTTACTTGATATCCGTGCGGGTGAACTCGATACGACGGTTCTGCGCACGCCCTTCTGGGGTTTTGTTAGAGGCTACCGGCTTGGTATCACCCATACCGGAGGTCACCATACGGCTTTCGTCAATGCCGTTTTCAACAAGGAAGTTCTTCACGGCTGCTGCGCGGTCGGCGGAGAGCTGCATGTTCTTGTCCTTGGATCCAACGTTGTCGGTATGGCCGACAATTTCGAATGTTGCTTCCTTGAAGGTTTCCATGATGTCGACAACCTTCATGAGGGAGATGTAGGAATCCGGAGTAATCGTAGCCTTGCCGGATTCGAAGTTCACGCCTTCGAGCACGAACACCTTCTTGGGCGGCTGCGGGACTTCGTCCGGGCAACCATCGTCGTCCTTGTAACCGTTCTGGCTTTCGGCCTGTTCGGGGCAGCGGTCGACACCCTGGCACACATGAGCAAAATTGGAGAGCATACCCTTAGCTTCGACCCACGGATCGCAGAGACCGTCGCGGTCGTTGTCCGCATCCGGGCAGCCGTCGTCGTCCTGGTAACCATCGAAGTCTTCGGCTTCTTCGGGGCAGTTGTCGATACCCGTGCAGACGCTTGCGTACTTGTCGGAAACGCCTTCTTCGGAAACCCACGGATCGCAGAGGCCATCGGCATCGCTATCCGGATTGCGGGTCTCTTCAGCCTGTTCTTCTTCCTTCTGAACCTCGACCGTGGTGAGGCCGATATCCAACTTGCCCTTGCCACGCTTGAGCATCGGCGAGGTGGACTGGCAGTAGAAGTTCGGCTTCGAGAGCGAGTGGTTCATGAACTTCGGATCGAGGGAAACGTTAGTGCGGTTCACCTTGATGAAGTGGTTGAACGGGTAGTAGTTCTTGTAGATGTTGTTGTACTCCACCTTCGTCTGGCCGGCGGCCGGGTCGGCGAACACACCGTAGTAGTGGTTCTCCATGAAGATGTTGTTACGGGCGACCACGTTGGTCGGTCCCTTCAGAGCAAGGCCCGAGTAGCCGTTGCGAAGCACGACGTTGTGCTCGATGTAGGCATCAAGGGACTTAGCACCCCAAGCGAGGATACCGGACCAGCGGTTGCCGTACACCACGTTGTTGCGCAGGTGCGGCAGCGAGATGAACGCACCGATACCCGTGGCATGGTTGTCCATCACGTAGCAGTGGTGGATGTAGGGAGCAGCGTTCTCGCAAAGGATACCTTCGAGACCGTTCCTCACAGTGAAGTGCGACATTTCGGCGCCCGAAGTACCCATGACGGTAGGACCATTGCGGCCGCCATCGATGATTGTTGTCAGCGGATCTTCACCTTTCAAGACCACGCCCATCACCAGAGTGATGTTCTCGTTATAGGTACCGCGCGCCACCTTGATGGTATCGCCAGCATCGGCATTACCGAGAGCATCGCCAATCTTCGAGAATTCGCCAGGCACGTTGATAATCCTTGCCATGGCGGTCCCGGAAAGAAGCAAAGCCCCGGCCGTTATTAAGACCAGTTTCTTTAGGGTCATACTGCTACGTTTCTCCAATCATAGAACACATATTCGTTAAACTTTTTTCGTTTGCCAAATCGACAAATCAAAACCCACATGGGAATATACCTTCATAACGGGCAATAGTCAAACGTTTTTTTGCGTATTTAACTAAAAAAACGCAAAAAAAATGTTTTGGCGTCCGTTTTCAGGCATGAACTCGTCAATTTGCAGGGGGAAGGCTAGACTTATCCTCCTCCTTCTTCGCCCCCTGGATCGACACGCGAATCTCCTGGCAGGTCTTTTTGATATCCTGTAGAACCTTGCGAGCACGAGTTCCCGCGGACTTGTTGCCGCGTTCGAACTTTTCATACTCACGCTTGAAGTTTTCAACTTCTTGGTCGAGGTCGTTGACTAAGCTCATAGGTAAACTCCCTAAAAAGATGCTTTTTGGAAAATAAATAAAGTTTTTCGCAAAAATTCGCTGTTTTGTAAAAACAATTTTACGTTTACGGATTATTACACGATTTTTTAAGCTATCAACAAGTTATCAACACTTCGTAAAGTTCCAGAGACACTCCAGAGCACGCCTTCCAGCCTCCCCCACATCCTCGGAAAAGTCGTTCACGAACATCCGAATGTGTTTTTCAATGACTTTTTCGTCGGAAATCTGAGCCATTTCACGAATAAACGGGGTGACAAGTTCCACTCTTTCCCGAGCAAGCGAGAGGCTCCTGCGGATTTCGCGTTCGACATTTCGAACAACTTCATCTGGAAGCGAGCGACGCACAACGGCTATTCCGAGCGGAATCGGCGACCCCGTATGCTGTTCCCAGTAGGCGCCGAGATCCTGCAGCAAATGCAGCCCGTCACGTTCCCAGGTGAAGCGGTGTTCGTGGATGGTCACGCCCTGAGCAGCCGACTTATCGAGCAGCGAAGAGTAGACCTCGTTGAAGAGCGCAAAACGCACCCGCGGACTACCGCCGAACTCATGCCCGAACCAGAAGCGGAACAGGAGGGCGGCCGTCGTGTTTTCGCCGGGAAGGACGGTCTCTTGCGCAGGGTCGAAGGCGCCGGAGCGCGAAGAGAGGAGCAGCGGGCCGCAACCGTACCCGATGGCGCCACCGCAATCGAGGCAGCGGTAGTTCTCGCGTACCGACGGGAACACCTGCGCACTCACCTTGGCCACGTCGAGCTCGCCCCGCATAATCATCTCGTTCAGAGTCTGCACATCGGCAAAGTGGACGTTCCACTCGAAGGGCGAATTCTCGAGGCCGGCGACAAGCGCCTCGTAGATGTAGGTGTCGTTAGGACAAGTGGAAATACCGAGGGAAAGACGCATGGATGATTGATGATGGATGATTGATGATGGATGATTTGTGCGGGAGGCGGGATGTTTATTGCGGGTCGAAGGATGTTTATCGCTGGTCGACGAATGTTTATCGCGGGTTAAAGGTTGTCTAGGATCTGTTCCTTGAGCGCGGCCATGGCTTCGGGAATTTTCCAGGTTGAGGTATCGCGGTCGGTCGCGATATTGCTCACGGCACGGAACTGGAAGGCGGGCACACCGAAGCGGCTACAGACGGCAAAACAGGCGGCGCCCTCCATCGTCTCGACATCGGCGTTGTACAGGCGGCTGCGGCGGTTCGCAAGGTACACGGTACCGGTGCAGCAGTTCACGGTCACGCCCGCGGCAGGGCGCACGGAAGCAAGCGCAAGCGAAAGGAATCGGGATGATTCGCCCTTGTACACGATTTCCTTGCCAGAAACTTCGCCCCACGACAGGAAATGGCCTTCGCGAGTCTGCGCCCCCATATCGCCCACGACATCGGTATCGACGCGCACGACATCGCCAATATCAAACCCGCGGTTCGGATACGCCCCGCAGACTCCGACCTGGATTACACGCTCGTAGCGCCTTTTCGAAAGGAGGAAAGCGAGGTTCGTAGAAAATTCAAGCGCGCCCACACCACATACGGCGACATCGTAACGGGTATTGAGCGCCTGCGGGGTAGACGACGCCACCACAGCGGAGACCTGCGGGTATACCGCGTTGAATTCCACCCTGGAAGCAAAGGCGACAAGCGTTCCGTTCATGGGCGCCCCCGGACTATTCCTGCTTTTCGAGTTCCGGACGGATGAGCTCCTCGAGTTCCGCGACGCGGTCGAGACTGAGCATCCAGGGCTTTTCCACTTCACAGCGGGCGACAGCAACCGCAGTTGCCTTCACAAGGCATTCCTCGAAATCGAGGCCCATGCTGTCGGCATAGAGCCAGGCGGCAAAGAAGGAATCGCCGGCGCCAACGTTGTTCTGCACTTCTACCGTAGGCGGCAGGACGGTAATGCTCTGGAACTTCTTTTCCACGAAACGGAACGCGCGTACCGGAGAATCCTCGTCGGTCACCACGAGGTTCTTTATCGGGAGGCGTTCGAGCACGGCAGTCGCAGTCATCTTCCAGAACTGCGGGCTGGACTTCACCTGCGGAATTCCGAGACGATCGAGCAGCTGGCTGTATTCCGGCATGTTGATCTTGAGGAGTTCCACACCTTTCTCGAGCCAGGAATCGATATCCGCGATGGCATCGACAAAGATCTTCTTGCCCGTAAAGTCCAGGCCGTCGATGTTCTTCACGTTAAAGTTGCCCGGGAATGACCCGCACAGGGCAACGCACTGCGCCGAATCCCAGTGCTCGTTCAAGGTCTGCACAAAGTCGTCGTTCTCGAAATCGGTAATCACGGGAGACGGCTCAATGAGTTCGGTAGATTCGCCTTCGCTCACGATAGTCGTGCAAATGCGGGTCTGTTCCTTGATCCACACGGGAGCCTGCTGGATACCGCAAGCAGAGATTTCATCGAAAATGCGGGAGCCGTGGTCTGCGCCCAGGAAATGCATGAGGAGCGGGGTCCCGCCAAGGTTCTGCAACACGCGGCTGCAGTTGATGCCCTTGCCCGAGGCGTATTCCTCGACCTTCGCGATACGGTGCACCTCGCCCGGAGTAAACTTGTCCACGAAGAACAGGCGCTGCCAGGCGGGATTGAGACCGAGAATCAATGTTTCCTGAGGCATGGGACCTCCTAGAAGTTCACCTTATAGAACTTGCGCTTGCCCACCTGGACAACCAGCTGGTCGCCGCCCTTGATTTCAATCTGGGACTGCGGGTCGGCAAGCTTTTCGCCGCCAATCTTGACGCCGCCGTTCTGGACCATGCGACGGGCTTCGCCCTTACTGGCAAACGCCTTGATTTCCACGAGCAGGTCCAGGGCACCGTAGGTGCCGGCCGCCACGCTGCACTCGGCAGCATCGCTCGGGATGGCGTTACCGCTGTGAATTTCGCGTTCCTTCGCTGCGGCGGCCTCGGCGGCTTCCGCACCGTAGTACTGCGTCACGATATCGATGGCGAGGCGGTGCTTGGCATCGTTCGGGTTCATCTTGCCCGCGGCGATGTCGGCCATCATCTGCTTGATTTCTTCAAGCGGGATGTTCGTCAAGAGTTCGAACCAGTTCTCGACGATGCTGTCGGCAAGGCTGTAAATCTTGTGGTACATCACGTCGGCAGGTTCGTTCAGGCCCACGTAGTTGCCGATGGACTTAGACATCTTGACCTTGCCGTCGGTACCGAGGAGGATTGGCATGAAGAGGCCGATCTGCGGTTCCATGCCTTCAAAAATCTGGAGGTCGCGACCACGAAGCACGTTGAACTTCTGGTCGGTGCCGCCGAGTTCCACGTCACTCTGGATGGCCACGGAATCGTAGCCCTGCATCATCGGGTACATGAACTCGTGCAGGCTGATGGGCGTGTTCGCCGTATAGCGGTTGTGGAAGTCCTCGCGTTCGAGCATCTGGGCCACAGTAAACTGTCCCATGAGTTCGGTCACCTTGCTGAACGGGAGCTTGGAGAACCATTCGCCGTTGTAGTGGATTTCCACCTGGTCGCGGCGGACAACCTTGAAGAACTGTTCCTGGTATTCCTTCGCATTCTCAAGCACCTGTTCGTGCGTGAGACGCG
The DNA here is from genome assembly GCA_902762305.1 of Fibrobacter succinogenes. Taxonomy (GTDB): domain Bacteria; phylum Fibrobacterota; class Fibrobacteria; order Fibrobacterales; family Fibrobacteraceae; genus Fibrobacter; species Fibrobacter succinogenes_I. The sequence goes on from CACWNW010000014.1 coordinate 73,158, forward strand.
GGCGTGCCTTGTTGCGGCCACTCGGGTCACCGATCTGTGCGGTGTAGTCGCCCACGATGAGCACCACGGTATGGCCCAGATCCTGGAACTGGCGGAGCTTGCGCATCACCACCGTATGGCCGAAGTGCACATCCGGGGCAGTCGGGTCGACACCCATCTTGATACGGAGCGGGACTCCGGTATCGTAAGACTTCTGAAGTTTCTTTTCGAGTTCTTCCTGCGGCACGACATCGATAACGCCGCGCATCAAAATATCAAGCTGTTCCTTAACGGGACGGAATTGCATTATTAATCCTTTTTGTTTTTTACAGGGGGGAAATATAGAATTTTTCGCACTCCACACGGCATGCTGCCCTTTTCCTGCCCCCTTTTGTTTCATAACAAAGCAATTTGTATTATATAGCAAAAACATGTCAAAAAACTGCGCCAGCCACCATGCAAAGCCGCATTTTTCTTGCTATTTCGATTTCTTTTATTTATATTACAAGTATAAAGTATTCCCCGAGGCACACAAAATGATGTACAAACACTGGAAAAAAATCTTGCTGGCCCTTACCGGATTTTTCTGGGTCAGTTGCGACAACGACCCCTCTTCTGCGACAGAAGACCGTCCCAACAATTCCTCCATCGAGAAGCCGACCCCCGGTTCCGCAACGAGCGGGCAGGAAACCAACTCCGCTGGAAAAGAAGTCTCCAGTTCTTCTTCCAAGGGAGATTCGAGCGCCAAGAGTTCCAGCGCGATTGCGGCAAAATACGGCGTCATAAAGCCAGCCTCCAGCAGCGCGATTGCAGCAAAATATGGCGTCATAAAGCCCAGCTCCAGCAGCCAGGTCATCGCCCCCAAATACGGCGTTTCGTCCAGCAGTGAAATTGCCGCGAAATACGGCGTCGTAAAACCCAACTGCAAAAAGATTGACAAAGACACGTTCTCTTGCGAAGACGGCGTCACCTGCACCGAAGGGATTTCCGAAACCATGCAGTCCCCCGAATGCTCTGCCGACCAGATTTGCGCCAAGTACGGTGTCGTGATTGTCAAGGACACCGTCTACAAGTGCGACGACGGCAAGGTCTACAATGCGGCCGAATTCCACGACAAGTACAACATTCTGGACGGAGCCGTCGACCTGTACGGATGCCCGAGCGACATCTGCGATCCGTCCGACACGCTTATCGAAATCCAGCCCCTGTACGGCATTCCCAGTTCCATGACAGACAGACGTAAATAACCAATGCACCTCGGACTCAAGAAAAGACTCGCTCTCGAGGCGCACCGCCTTTACCGCCATAACGAAATCAAGACCCATCCGCTGACGTATTTCTTCTGGGAATGCACGTTGCGCTGCAACCTGCATTGCCAGCACTGCGGCAGCGACTGCGTCGCCGATGCCATCCCGGACATGCCCCGCGAAGACTTCATGAAGGTACTCGACGGGCTTGCTCCGCATATCGACCCCACCAACTTCGCCGTGGTGATTACCGGAGGCGAGCCCCTGATGCGTGCCGACCTCGAAGAATGCGGCAACGACATCAAGGCCCGCGGCTACCCGTGGGGCATGGTCACCAACGGTCTCGCGCTCACGCCCGAACGATTCTCCAAGCTCCTGAATGCGGGTCTCCGCGCACTCACCATCAGCCTCGACGGGCTTGAAGCAAACCACAACCTGTTCCGCGGCAACCCGCACAGTTTTGAACGCGCCGTGCGCGCCATCCACATGGCGGCAAGCGTCGACGAACTCACCTTCGACGTGATGACGTGTGTGAACAAGAAGAACCTGAGCGAACTCCCGCGCATCCACAACCTGCTCGTGAATCTCGGCGTCAAACGCTGGAGGGTCTCGAACGTGTTCCCGAAGGGCCGCGCAAAGGACAACCCGCTGTTCATGCTCACGAACGACGAATTCCGCCAGACGTTCGAGTTTATCAGGCAAGCGAAAAAGCAGAACCTCATCAACGTGAACTACGACTGCGAAGGATTCCTCGGCAGCTACGAGAAGGTCGTTCGCGACCAGCCATTCTTCTGCTGGGCAGGCGTGAACATCGCGTCGGTGCTCTGCGACGGCAGCATCTCGGCATGTCCGAGCCTGCGCGGCGACTACATCCAGGGCAACATCTACAAGGACGATCTGTGGGACGTATGGCAGAACCGTTACCAAGTGATGCGCGACCGCAGCTGGGCCCGAATTGGCGAATGCAAGGACTGCAAGTACTGGCGCTACTGCGAAGGCTCAAGCCTCCATTTACGTGATGAAAAAACGAAAGAAATCGCGTACTGCCACATAAAGCGACTCGAAGCCGCCGGCGTATAAGACGGTTCAAGCTATTTTCCGAAACCAGCGAGGTCTATGCCAAGCTGGTTTATTTTATATGTAAGAATGCGCGGAGTCGTGGAGAGACTGCGGGCGGCAGCGGCAACCTTGCCCTTGGAACTCTTGAGGGCGTCGCAAATGATATCCTTCTCGTAGGCCTCCACCATGAGCTTCAGGTTGCCGTTCACCGGCGTGCCGCTCGTCTCGGCAGTCTGGAGCGTAGTCGGGAAATGGTGCGGGTAGATGACGTCTTCGTCGGCAACCAGTACCGCACGCTCGATTCCGTTCTCGAGTTCGCGCACGTTTCCGGGCCACGGATAGCTCATGAGCATGTTGATGGTCGTACGTGCAAGGCGACGCACGTTCTTGCCTACGATGCGGCAGTAGTGCTCCACAAAGTGATCCGCCAAAAGCACGATATCCGTCTTGCGGTTCCTGAGCGGCGGCACGTAAATCGGGAAGATATGCAACTGGTAGTAGAGGTCCTCGCGGAAGGCACCTTCTTCGACCATCTGCTGCAGGTTCTTGGTGGTGGCCGCAATCACGCGGACATTCACCTTCTTCGCGATGCGGGCGCCGATGCGTTCCACCTCGCCGTGCTGCAACAGGCGCAAAAGCTTGACCTGCAAATTCGGCGAAAGCTCGCCCACCTCATCCAGGAACAGCGTGCCACCCTCGGCCTGTTCTACGCGGCCGGGAGTTTCTGCAAACACGCCCACAAGGGCGCCACGCACACTGCCGAAAAGTTCACGGTCCAGCACCGATTCCGGCATGGAGGCGCAATGGACGCGGACGAACGGGCCCATGTTGCGGTCGGAACGGTAATGGATGGCTTCGGCCACAAGGCCCTTGCCCGTACCGACCTCGCCCACGATGAGCGCCGGGAGCGGGCTCTTTGACACCTGGTCAATCTGCGCATACACGCGCTGCATCTCGCTAGAGCGCCCGATGATGTTGTCGGGCTGGAAGCGGTCCTTAAGCTCTAGCGTCAGGCGCTCGTTCTCGGCCTTCAGAAGTTCGTTCTCCTCGCGGGCCTCGCGCCGGAGCTTCACTGCCGCCGCAAGCATCTGCGCGATGATTTCCAGCAGGCGAAGTTTTTCAGGGAGTTCCTCTTCTACCGGATTCTGCACGTCGGCACTGAAGGCGCCGATAACCTGGTGCTCCATAATGACGGGCACGCAGAGGAACGCCTTGTCCTCCGTCTTGCCGCGGCCCGTACGGTCGAGGAAGTCCGGATCCTTCGCAACAGAGGGAATGATGATGGGCTTGCCGGTCTCCACGACGCGGCCCGTGATGCCCTCGCCCACCTTGTAGCGGCCCTTACGCGCCTGGCGGCTCGAAAGGCCTTCCGCAATTTCGATGGAGATTTCGCCGGTATGGCGGTTGTAAAGAGTGAGGGTTGCATGCTCCACGCCCATCGTGGATTCTACCACTTCCAGAATCGGGTGCGCGACACTCTCGAAGTCGAGCGTCTGGTTCAGGATGGAACTGATCTTGTAGAGCAGTTCCAGTTCCTGGATTTTGGATTGCGAGGTGGGCATGGCCTAAAAATAACTACGGAACGATTCTTCTTACAACAGGAATCTTCCGGAGGCACCATGTAAAAGCCATAATAATCGGAATCATGACAAACGGCGCGCCCAAGCGGTATACGAGTGAATTCCTGTCGATTTCGGGAATCCTGGTCGCCTCATCGAGCAGGATAAACTGCAAAAGGTATATCTCGAAAGCGTACCGCCCTACGACCTTGACGAACTTGGCAAGGCGCTCCCGCTCCATCACCCAACGCCCGAGATCCTTCAAGAAAACGAACACGCTTACCGCATACACCACCGACGGAACATTCTCGTACCCCTTGAAAGTCAGATCGACATGGCCAGCATTCACCGACAGGTAATAGGTTCCGCATATATGCAGCATCAAGCCGGCCAAGCCCACCACATGGATTATCGCCTTATGCCACCTCTTGAATTCATAATTGTGCAGCACCCATCCCAGCAGAGGCCATATCAGGAACCCGCCCAGCGTCGAGACGTTGAACATGATATTCAAATCCGAGGAGAACATCTTCTTGAGGAACGGGAGGAAGATATTGAACACGAAGGTCGCTATGACCAGGTAAGAAAACACGAGCATCCTCTTGCTTTTCTCGACGGCTGCATAGAGCGGCATGCACATGTACATGATAAACAGGGCATAGAAGAACCAGTAAATACTGACAAAGCCGTTGCCTGTCAGCCCTTGATACACCGACTTCAACGTGATATCCGACCAGGCTCGCTTGCCGATATAAAGGTCTATTCCTAGCGCAACCAGGCTCCACACCAAGAAGGGCAGCATCGTCTTCATGAACCGCTTGGCAAAGAAGCGCTTCATGGAATAGCGGTCAAAAAAATCCATAAGCGTAATCCCGCTGACCATGAAGAACAGCGGGACTGCGAAATAGAATACGCTTTCGATGATGTTTGCCGAGAACCAGAAGTCCTCTTTCCCGGTATAGAACCAGAAGCAATTATTCGTATGCAACGTCAACACCGCGAACGCGGAGACCACGATAACGAACGTAATGTAATGAATGGGACCAGTCTTATCGAGCGGTTCCTGTTCCTGGATTTTGGATTGCGAGGTAGGCATATGCTGTACAAATCATTCAAGATAGTGATCGAGCTTGTTTATATCAACTTTTTCATTCCATTTTTGGCAGGAATTCTGTTTCAGCCGAGCATCGCTAATTTCACATTCAATAGCCTTTTTGCCCCTTTCGGAATATATGGTCCATATTCCATCATACCGGGCAGCGCCTTCCGTGTCATTCAGGAAATCTCCCCGGAAATCAGCCATAATTTGACCGTTCTCATAATATTGCAGCTCATATTTTTTCTCGACATCCATGTCATAAAGAATCTTGTCACCAAACCGGTGCGTTATCCTCGTGACACGACCATTAATATGCCACACATCATAAACGGCTTTTAGCTTGTTCCTCAGAACGTCATCTTTTTCACCACCGTAGTTCACATGCACCAAGTAGACTATCGCATTTTCATCATTATCCCGCTTCATGGCGGCATCCATGATATAACCGTTGACCAAATTAAACTTTAGATGATTCTTGTAATCAAATTCGTCTCTTAGAATAAATTCCATCAAGATCTTCCGCACAGCAGGATGCGCCATTTCTTGAATCTGGTCCAAAGTCATACGACCCGCGCTGACATTATAAATCGTATCGAGCCCGACGTTGCTCTTATATGCCTTCGAAAGCTCGGGAGCGAACGTCTTTTGTTCCAGTCGGCTCATCCGAAAGAAGAAGCCGATACAGCCCGTCAACTGGAACGAGAATACAATTAGCATTAGAAACGATAGTTTACGCACAAAATCCTCCTTAGTGTCCGCCAAACAATCTGCGAAGGAAATATAAAACAATTCTAAACTTGTTCAAAAAAAGAAATCCCCGGTCAAACCGAGGATATATCGGGCTTACGCCCTCAGGATGACGCGGAGCCTGTCCTGAGCTGGCCGAATGGACGTCACTTCAGGGCTTCCTGCACGAGGGCGGATGCGCGCTTGGCGTCGAAACGGCCCTTGACCTTCGGGGAGAGTTCCTTCATGATCTTGCCCATGTCCTTCGGACTTGAAGCTCCGGTCGCCGCCTTGATTTCGGCGATGAGGGCCTTGACTTCGTCTTCGGTCATTTCCGCCGGCATGTACTTGCGGTAGAGCGCGATGCAAGATTCTTCGGCAGGAATCTTGTCCATGAAACCGCCCTTCTTGAGGATTTCGATGGCTTCCTGCTTCTGCTTCACGCTGCGGGCGAGAACGTCGACGCACATCTCGTCGGTGATGCTCTCGGTAATCTGTGCCGGAGTGGCTCCGGACTTCATGGCTTCGTTCTTGATGTCGGAATGGAGGGTACGGAGGGTGCCGAGCGTTTCAGCATCGTGAGCCTTCATGGCGGTCTTGATATCATCGAGAATCTTTGTAAGGAGTGCACTGCTCATGTCTTTTTACCCTTTGCGGATCATTCCGCGGTTGAAAACCTCTAGAAACACGCAATGAGCCACCGGTCATAGACCGACGACTCACGGATTCAGTTGACGCTTATCGTAAACGAGCGACGACCAATACTGCCCGGCCTGCCGGGAGCGGTATTAGTAGAGGCGCTTGCGGTTCTGGTCAGCGATTTCCTTAAGACGCTTGCGACGGGCAGCAGTCTCGATGCGCTTCTTTTCTTCAGAAGGCTTTTCGAAGCGCTGGCGCTTCTTGACATCGGAAATGATGCCGTTCTTTTCGCAGGACTTGGTAAAACGCTTGAGAGCGCGTTCGAAAGGTTCGTTGGACTTAACAATAACGCCGATCACGATAATCCTTTGGTTAAATTAGAAATTCGTTTTTTGGATAGCCAAATATATTTATTTGAATAGTTTTCGTCAAGGGGACAGCAACAAGGGGCGTTTTTTGGCCTGTTTCCGGCCATTTTTGCGACATTTTTTTCCTTATAACTTGCTTATCTTCAAAGACTTATATATATTTTTACATGAAAAAGCCATTTTTCGGCGAAAAGTTCATTTTCCGGAGATTTGAATGAAAAAGACATGGTCGCTCATCCTATGCGCCGCTTCTATAGCAGGAGCGCTCCTCTGCAGTTGCGGTGAAGAAGAGAAAATCGTTCCCGAAATGCAAAAAAACACGCCCGCTCCCGTAGAAAAGAAGGCGGAGCAGGCCCCTGCAGCCGAAGAACCCGAACTGGTACCCATCCAGTCCCTTTCACAGAATACTCCGCAAGAAGAGCCGGCGGCCGAACCCGCCAAGGCTGAAAGCGCCCCTGTAGCCACCACCGGTAGCGTCCAGCAGCAAAGCGAAGGCGCCTTCGTGATCCAGGTGAGCATCCAGCCCTCGAAGAAGGGCGCCGACGCCATCATCAAGAAACTCGCGGAACAGAGCATCAAGGCCTACGTGGCCGAAGTCGAAAACCCGGGCGAACTCGAAGGTACATACTACCGCGTACGCGTGGGATTCTTCCCGACATACGCCGCCGCACAGGAATACGGCAAGCAGGTCCTTTCCGCACTGAACTTCCAGTGGTGGGTGGACAACAGCAAGAACGACGAAGTCGGCAACCCCGCAGGTGACGACGAAGAGGACGAAGAGTCCAGTTCCTACTATGCTCCTCCGCAGGACAACCAGCAGGAACCGGAACCCGCGCCTGCGCCCGCACCCGAGCCCGAACCGGCCCCTGCACCCGCACCCGCTCCGGAACCCGAACCGGCCCCCGCGCCAGCACCTGCACCGGAACCGGCACCTGCCCCGGCACAGGAACCCGCAGCACCCCCTGCCCCGCCCGCAGACTTCGTGGACGACTGGGAATAAGCGGTTCACAAGACCATTCAAAAAGAACTCCATTCGGAGTTCTTTTTTTATTCATTCATTTTGTTGAAGGGCCCCTCCCGCGTGAATTTCATACCCTAATTAATCTTTGCAAAGCAAATTCTATTTTCTAGATTTGACACCATGCCTACAAAAAAGCCCAAAGTTTTCGTTGTCCACTTAGGATGCGCCAAGAACCAGGTCGACGCGGAGAACCTCGTCGGCGAGATGCTGCACGCAGGTTTTGCGACTTGCGACAGCGCAGCCAAGGCGGACTACATCCTGGTGAACACCTGCGGGTTCATCGAGGCCGCGAAGGAAGAATCCATCAACGCGATTCTCACACAAATTAAAGGCAAGAAGGCAAAGCAGAAACTGATTGTCTCGGGGTGCCTTTCGGGGCGCTACGGCGACGAGCTCGTCAAGGAACTGCCCGAGGTGGACTACTGGGTAGGCACGTACAAGCCGGGTGAACTCTTGAAGAAAATGGGAATCGTCGCACCGCAGAGCTGCGATGCGGAGAACTTGCCGCGCATGAACCTCGGCGGGTTCAAGCATCACGCCTACCTGAAGATTGCGGAAGGATGCAACCGGCGCTGCGCCTACTGCGCGATCCCGCTGATCCGTGGCAAGCAGGTGTCGCGCAGCATCGACGAAATCGTCGAGGAGGCCAAGGGCCTCGAGGCGCAGGGCGTGAAGGAAATTACCCTCATCGCGCAGGACACGACCTACTTCGGGCGCGAGAAGGGCAAGAAAGGCGGCACGCTCGCCCAGCTTTTAAAAGCAATTCTCGACAACACGACCATCCCGTGGATACGCACGCTCTACTGGTACCCGATGTTCGTGGACGATGAACTGCTGGACCTGATGGCAAGCGAACCGCGCCTCGTGAAGTACGTGGACATGCCTATCCAGCATGCAAGCGACAATGTGCTCAAGAACATGAAGCGCAACTACCGCAAGAAGGAACTCGTCAACATCCTGCACAAGATTCGCGAGCGCATTCCGGGAGTCACGCTCCGCACGACCGTGCTTGTCGGGTTCCCCGGCGAAACGCACGAGGACTTTGAAGAGCTGATGGAGCTCCTGGAAGACGTTCAGTTCGACCACCTGGGCGGATTCGTGTTCAGCCCCGAGGAAGGCACACCCGTGATGGAGATGGACCTCCCCGCCGTAGACGAGAGCGACGCACGCGCAAGGCTCGACGCCGTGACAGACCTTCAGGAAGAGCTCGACGCCGAACGCGCCGAAGCAATGATCGGGAAAAAGGTCCGCATCATCGTCGACCAGGTGGCAGAAGAAAGCGAATACCACTTCTACGGGCGCACCGAAGGCAACTCGATGGAAAACGATGACATCGTGAAGGTTCTCGAGGGCGACGCCGACGTGGGCGAATTCTACGATGCGCTGGTGGTGGACGCCGAACCGCACGAACTAATCGTCAAATTGCTATAAAGCAACGGCAAGTGCTGGGACAAAATGTATGGATCCCCGCCCACGCTTTGCGTGGTCGAGGATGACGGCGGGTCATTTTTTACTATATTTCGCAAACCAAAATCGGATGGATTCCGCGCACTGCGGGATTACATTGGCCGGGCCCGTGTATCACAATGGATAGTGTCCCTCCCTCCGAAGGAGGTTATTCCGGTTCGATTCCGGACATGGGTATTAAGCGCTCCAGCACGGAGCGCTTTTTTATTTGCGATTCGTTTATCGCGAGCCGTTGATGGTTTGTCCTTATAGCAACAGCATGATGCCGTCAACGCCCAGTACCGTAATGCAGGCGACCACGGCAACTCCCACGAGGCCACGCCCGAGAAGCGACGCGATGACCGCGGCAACAAGCGCACATGCGCCCGAAAGCATGCTGTTCGTGGAATAGAAGATTGCAGGTACCGTCATCGCGGCAAGCACCGTATAGGGAACGTACGCGAGGAAGGAACGCCAGAAGCGGCTCTTGATCTTGCCCTTCAAAAGGACGAACGGAACCGCACGCAGCAGGTAAGTCACGCCCGCCATCACGAGCAGGAAGAGGCAATAGTCTCTCAGGTTCATGCGACCTCCTTACCTTGTTCGCGTTCATCGTCCTCATCCTTAACTGGGAAGAATGCCGCACCGATAAGCGATGCAACAAGCGCGCAGATGATAATCGCGAAACCGACGGTCACGCCGCTGAGCGCGGGCACGTACTTGAACGCGAAACTGCAGGCGATTGCAATCAATACGGCGATGAGCGTGGGGCGATGCGCCTTCATCTGCGGGACGACGATAGCGACAAACATGCCGTACAGCGCCACCCCGAGGGCGTTTGTCACGATAGACGGGAGGATCTCTCCACAGATGGCACCGCAGAGCGTACCCGAAGACCACCCGATGTAAGGGAGCACCATGAGGCCCGCAAAATAGCGTGCCGTGACAGGTTCCGTCTGGCTTACCGCAAGCGCGTAGATTTCGTCCGTAATGCCCGTAGCAAGCAACAAACGCTTGCCCGTACCGAAACTGGGCGCCACCTTCTGCGACAAAGAAATCGCCATCAGGCTGTAGCGAAGGTTGATAAAGAAAGTCGCAATCGCCATCTCGATAAAGGTACCCGCGGCATCCGCCATAATCTGGAGACCAGCAAACTGCCCCGCCGAAGTTAAGTTCGTCATCGAGATGAACGTAACCAGCGGCCAGCTCAAAAGCTTCGAGCCCGCAATGCCGAACGAGAACGAGACCGCAAAGTACCCGAGCCCAATCGGAAGCCCACCTTTTACACCATCTGAAAAAGTCATGCGAAAAATATAGAAAAAAACTATTGCCAAATTATGCAAATATGCAAATTTACGCATTTTTATAAAAGAGAACTAAAAAAAGAATAACGCCCCATACAGAGCGTTATCCCATAAGTCTCTTTATGTGGAATACGAACTAGTTTTCGTTGTTATGCATTTCCATCTGTTCGCGGTCCATCGTGTGCTGCAAGTATTCCTTGAAGTCACGGTCGATGTTCACGCCATCGAAATCCATGTCGTTATCTTCCAACACGAACACGGCGCTCGGGTTATCGAGCCAGCCGACCACGTCCACGCCATCGAGTTTCATGGACTTGTCGCCAGCGAGAGCGGCAACGTATTCGACCTTGGACTTCGGAACCCAGCCCTGGCCGCAGCTACCCTTGACCAGAACGTCGGTATCGCCGTCCTTAACGATTGTGAGCTCGTCATTGAACCCTGCGGTGCAAACCACATTTCCACCACCCTTTTCCTTGGTGAGTTCGATGTCTCCGAGCTTAGACTTGACCTTATTCGGCGCAGCAAAGGCGGAAGCTACCATCAATGCAAGCGCAACAAAGAAAAACTTTTTCATATAGTTCCTCAGAAGGAAGGTAAATATTCAACAATGCATAAGGAATATACCTTTTATTTTTGCAATCCGTTGCATTTTCTTTTAAATTTTTACATCATGAAGAAGATTTTTCTGTTTTTTTTCGTTTTTTTGACCCTGGCAGCCCTTTTGGGAGCCTTCCAGATGAAAAAAAAGCTCGATTCTGTGTCCCTGAACGACCAGACGACCCTCATTGAGATCCCGAACGGCACCCCCGCCTCCCGCGTAGGGGAAATCCTCGCCAAGAAGGGAATCTGGACCGACGAGCTTACCTACAAGGTATGGAACAAGCTGAAACAGCCCTCCATCCAGAAAGGCTGGTATGAAATTCCGCCTCACGTGACGCTCGACGAAATTGCCGCCATCCTCGCAAGCGGGAAGACCGCCACCCGCAGAGTGACCATTCCTGAAGGCCGCGCCTCGTGGGAAATCCCCGCCTACCTAAAGAAGGCGTTCCCCGACCTGAACGAGGACCGCTGGAACAAGCTCGTCCACGACGCGAAATTCGCGAAATCGCTCGGCATCGACGCGAAATCGCTCGAAGGCTACCTGCTGCCGGACACCTACCCCTTCCCCATCGACGCGAACGAAGAGACCATACTGCGGCAGATGGTCGCCGCCAACCTGAAGTTCCGCGACCAGCTGGAAAAGGACACGAGGCCCTCCAAGTGGAAGGAACTCGGCAGCTGGCACCGTGTGCTCACGCTCGCAAGCGTAGTCGAAGAGGAGACGGGCATACCCGAAGAACGCCCGCTTATCGCGGGGGTGTTCCACAACAGGCTTAAGATTGACATGCCGCTCGGGGCGGACCCGACCGTGAGGTTCATCTTCAAGAACCTGACCGGCCCCATCTACAAGAGCCAGCTCAACAGCAACAGCCCGTACAACACCCGCAAGTTCAAGGGGCTCATGCCCGGCCCGATTTCAAACCCCGGGCGCAAGGCCATCGATGCAGCGCTCCATCCGGCAGAGACGGACGCACTTTACTTTGTTGCAAAAGACGACGGGAGCATGACGCACTTCTTCAGCAAGACGCTTGCCGACCACAACAAGTACAAGGATATCGCCGCGAAGAACCGCGGAGAATAGAGAGCTGTGCGGAGTGAGAAGTGTGGAGTGTGAAATTATAATTAGTCACTACACATTACACACTTCACACTTTTAGAACAGGTCGTAGTTCCCGATGCGGATGAAGAAGTCGTAATCCTTGAACTTCTTCAGGTCACCGAGAGTTTCGTCATCTACGATGCGGGAGATGCCCGCGTATACACTGATGGACTTGTAGGAAAGGCGCAGAGCCGGTTCGAACACGAACTTGTGCTTGCCCAGTTCCGCAGTCGGATTTTCCTCGAAATCGTGCACGTAGGCAGAGAACAGCCAGAGGCCGCTTCCGTGGTAGTGCAGCCCGCCCGAAAGGCGCAGCAGGCCGTATTGGTGCGAAGCCAGGTCCGCATCAAGCCATTCGGTACGCCATGGCGTCGCCGCGACCCTCTGGCGGATGGTATTGTCGAGCACCGAAATTTCGAAAGACTCTGGGTAGACATACCCGGCGCCACTCTTGTGGTAACGGTTCATCGCGAATGCGGCAGCCGCTGTCAGGGAAGCAAACGGCTTGGGCGAAAGCGAATACTGCACGTCGGCATACGCCGTGACGAACGTCGGGATGAGTTCATCGAATCCGAAGTCGAACCCGACGGAGGTCAACCCGATAATCGCGCTGGCCGATAAGCCACCACGCGAGAACCACCTGTCACCATCACCCGAGAGGTACTCGAGACGCAGTTTCTGCGACGCAGGGTACACGTCATAAGATTCCACATAGTATATCCTCTCCTCGACCTCGTAGGTCCTATCGGCAAAGAGGAAGTCGGCCGAGATATTTATATGCTCGTCGAGCCTGTAGTGGAGCGTAAGCGAAATATCGCTCTTGCGTTCTTCGTAAATGCGCAAGGACGCCGGAACCTCGTCTATAAAGGATTTCAGCGGACGCAGGTGCATCCAGTCGAAGGCGACGGCCAAGCCCCAGTCCTTGCTCCAGAGGCGTTCCACAGAAAGCCGCGGGGTGAACCCGAAGGTATTACCGCCGTAGAATCCGGCAAGCGTAAGCGCTATTTCCATCTGGTCGATATAGAAGAACGAAAGTTCGGCATAGGCGTTCGGGCCCAGCACGTTCGAACCGAAACCGCCCGCGGCGACATCGAACGTCGGGTCGATATTCGCATCGACAAGCACGTCACCATCATGAAGCATGTTGAACGAAATCGAATCGCACGAAGGGAACTGAGAAAGCTTGTAGGCGAAATTCCTCGGCGCGACTATTCCCGTATCGGAGGCATTCCAGTACGACTTCACCGGATTGTGCGTCTCGGAAGGGAGGCTGTCGTACGTGGGCTTGAACTTGAACCAGGGTACAGAGGGCACATGGTTCGACACGTAGTCGACACTGCGCCTCCCGAGAGACGCCATGTGCGAAATCTTCGATTCGAGCGCCGAGAAGCCGGCCTGGATCCAGCCGTTGCGGGAAGAATCTGCGACCGAATGCGGACGCACGATAACGCCGGGCACCCCTTCCCTGATGGCGCGTTTCCATGCGGGCCCGTAGTATTCACCGCGAAGCGGAGCGGCAACAGCAATGATGGCCAGTTCGTCCGGGGAATCTTCGGCGGGAAGCGCGAGATACGGGCACACGTCACCGGAGATTCGACCGCGCGAATCGTGACGGTCAAAAACCGGAAGGCTCGACATGACATTGTCGTAGGAATTCCCGACGACGCTATCGCAGCCGAGGACCGCGAACGGGATGCGGTAGCCTTCCTTATGACGCAAGAACGATTCCTGCAGGCGAAGTACCGCAAGGGACGACTCTAGGGCCGACGTATCCGGCGTAAGCGACTTGAGGCGGCGGTGCAGTGAACCCGAAGAATCCACATGCACGGAAAAACGCTGGCGCAGGCTCGGGATACCCGACTGCGAAACGGGAATGGCGAAGCGCGCGTTCGCCACAGAAGCGTCTACCTTACCGAGCCCGGCAAGGGAATCCAAATCGGAACCGAGAAGTATGCGCTGGATATCGTCGGGAGCGACTCCCTTGGCCCACAGGGCACCGACATAAGCACCCCACGACGTACCAACTATGGAATCGACAGGGACGGAATACGTCTCGATGGCATAGAGGACGCCCAGATGGAACCACGGCGAATTCTCGCCGCCGCCCAAATAAAGGACCGACTTGAGTGGTTTCGAAACAGGAGCCGCAGCGGCTGCGGAATCAGCCGGAGCCTGCACTACAACAGAATCGCGGGCAGATGCGGAATCGGCGGCCACCTGGTCGACAACCTGATTTGCAGAAGAATCCGATACAGAAGCAGGCACAACCTGCGCAGAATCCCGAACCGCAGCGGAATCGGGCGCAGCAGAAAGAACCTGCAACACGTCAGAAGGATTCTCCTGCGCATGCAACAGCGAAAAGGCCGCCAGGACAGCAGCCGGGAAAAGCCTATACCAGGGGCTAGCCAAAACGAACTGTGCTCGAAACATACCTCTCCGCTTCTTCACGGGCAACGTAGCCGGACTTCACGAGTTCCACGATGCATCCGTCCATGAGCATCATGCCTTCCGAGGCAGACGCCGCAATAATGGAAGGCAACTTGAAGAACTCACCGCTACGGATAAGCGTAGACGCATTTTGTGTATTGAACAGGACTTCCCACGCGGGCACGGCACCCGACTCCTCGGAAGCGCCAGGCAACAGGCGCTGCACCACCACCGACTTGAGGTAGGCCGCAAGCATGGTGCGGCAGAGGTCGCGGTCCTGCGCGGGGACAGAAGAAAGGAGCGAATCCAGCACGCCCGCGGAATTACCCGCAGTAACGCAGCAGACCACCAATGCGCCCGCCTCGGCGGCATGCAACATCGGGAGGAGTGTATCGCCCTTGAAATCGCCGAGCCATATAAGGTCGCAGCCACTGCGGAGCGCCTGCGAAATGCGCGATTCCACGGATCCGGAAGAGTCCTTCAGCACGAGGCTGTTCCCGACAGAAAACGGGATTTCCGCATTCGCGTCGAGCAGGCTCACGCGCAGTACACCGGATTCGCACATGGCCTTCAAGTAAGCCGATGCGGTCGTCGTCTTGCCAGAGCACGCAGGGCCCGCAAAAACGACCAGGCCCGAACTCAGGCCGAGTAGTCCCATGACGGAATTGGGCGCGCCCAAGGAATCGAACGACGGGCATTCCGGCATCAGCGGGCGGAACACGGCAGCGTTCCCGAGTGCTGCACGAAAATAGCGCACGCGCCACTTGACACCCGCCCAGGGCCCGCAAAGCATGGAGCCGTCGTCGCCTTCCATCGCACCGAGGAATTCACGCAACGAACCGAACTCAACGGCAGGGGCATCGGGGACAGCGCACACGCGGCCCGCCAGGCGGACAGCCGAAGGAGCGCCTTCGGTAACAATCAGTTCGCTTCCGCCGACACTGACAACATAATCCAAAAGGGATTCAATTTCTGTAGCCATCGAAATTCCTCCTTATGCCGGCCTGTACGCCGCAAAGCGGCGGCTGTCGTAAGCGCGCTTCCAGGCTTCTGCGCCATCGATATAACCGGATTCCACGCACTTCTGCAGGGAATCGTCCAGCGTAACACCCTGATCCTTCTGGCTGCTGATGGCGGCCACCAACTGCGAGAGGTCGCAGCGGCGTATCATGTTCGCGACCGTAGAGGTGACGCGCATGGCCTCGACCGCAAGCACCAGGCCCTGGTTCTGCACCACGGGAATCAGGTGCTGCACGATGACGCCCTTCAGCTGGTCGGCAAGCGTGCAGGCAAACGCACTGCGGTTCGATTCAGGCACGGACACCAGCAACTTGGAAAGGAGCGCATGGATGTTGTTCCCGCCAGTCACCGCGAATACGAGCGCACCGGCATTCGCCGCCTGCAAGAGCAGGTTCAGTTCTTCCATGGATTCCAGATGGTCGAAGCATATGACGTCGGCACCGTCGCGCATGGCAAGCTCGATGCCCGCGATTCCGGTCTTCACGTGCAGCCCGACCTCTTTCTGGGCAATCGCACCGTTCGGGTTCTTGAGCAGGCGTTCGATGGGCCGCTCGACCGTATGGATGTAGCAAGGACGGCTAGCCGCGATCATTTCGGCAAACGTCGTGACCGTCGTGGAGCGTCCGCTCGTCGAGGGGCCGGCAACAAGCACAAGCCCGCTCGTGAGGTTCGCAAAAGACTGGCAGAAAGGCGGCAAGAAGAGGTTATCAAACGACACCGACTCGCCCTGGATGACGCGGATTGAAACACTCGGGTTCACGTCGTCCCAAGTAACAGAAATCCTCGCGCGGCCGACACCGGGAAGGCCGAACGTCTTGCTGAAATTCTTGCCCGCGACAACCTTGTACCCGTCGGCAAAGCCTTCGGAAGCTTCGGCAAGCAGTTCCGCGACGCGCGTCTTGTCGACCGTCTGCTCGGTTGCCGGGAATATCACGCCCGACTGGCGCATCATAATCTGACGGTCGGCGAACAGGTAGATATCCGTCGCCCCAAACTTGCGGGCGAACGCGATGACCTTCTTCAGGCTCATCGTCGGCAGCAGCGTATCGGGAGCCAAGACCTCGGAACCTTCGCCCGACACAATCGCAAAACGGGAAGGCAGTTCGCCATTATCGGGTTCGCCATCGCCGTCATCGCTTTCCGTAGAAATGCCTATGCTCGAAATGCTCGTAGTCTCGAGGCCGGAGACCTTCTCGACAACCACGTTCGAAGAAGACGATTCGCCGTAGATGTTGTTTCCCTCGATCTGGAGCGCGGGCTCCGCCGCAGGTTCGGGAGCCGGCGCAGAGGGTTTCGCCTGTACGGCAGGCTTTGCCGGAGCGGGTGCCGGAGCAGCAGGCCTTGCCGGAGCCGCTGCCGGGGCTGCTGGCGCGGGAGCGGCAGCTGCATTCTTCGCCTCGATGTTCTTCACGAACGCGAGCACCTTGTCGTACACAGCCGGCTGCAGGATTCCCGCCCTAACGAGCGTCTGGCCGATATCCTGAGTTTCCGTAATCTCGCCCCAATGGGCGTTCACCTGGTCTTCCGTCACCACCTTGTTGTGGACGAGGACCTTCGCCATATACTGGTTTCTCATAGGAAATCCCTCCGGCTAAACCACCAGCTCGCAATCGCAAGGAACAGCCCCACATAACCGACTGCATAGACGGTATTCCAGAACAAATACATATCCGGGAGCGCGACCCCATGCACCACATAGCTTGTCACGTTGTAGCGGTACAGGCCCGGGAAAACCGCATGAATCACGATAGCCGCCTTCTCGAACAATGCCGTAGAGGCTTTACCCATCTCGCCCATGCGGCTTGCGAACCTCACCTGTTCCAACAGTTCGTTGCTCAGGTGGCCCGCAAAGTACACGCCCAGCGTAAACAGCGCCGAAAGCACCGTACTGCTGAAGCTGCTGAACAGGAGCGCCACGGCAATCACCACCGCCATCTCGCAGAATATGAGGTAGATGGCAAGCAGCAGGTTCGCCGTCGGGTCGGCACCAATGACAAACAGCATCACGTAGAAAATGCACGTGAGAATCGCGAGGTGCACCGCCACCACCGCCAAAAGCCCGAAGTACTTGCCCACGATGAACGTGACGCGGCTGATGGGTTTCGAAAGGAGGGTCAGCACCGTACGGCGCTGGATTTCCTTCTGTACCAGGCTGATGCCCACGAATATCGAAATCAGGAGGCCCGAAAGGCTCATCACCGAAAGCGTGGTGGACTTGATCACGTAGGCGCGGTCGAACACCGACCATTCGCCGAGCACGATACTGAAAAGCGTAAGCGCAATCGCGAGGAACACGATGTTATAAAGAATCTTGTCGCGGATAGACTCGCGGAAGGTATTGTGCGCAATAATGGCAATATGCTTAAGCGTCTGCACGGGCAATCTCCTCCGTCAAAATGTCTTCGAGGCTCGGGCGCTTGTGGTCCATCTTCTCGACCGCGATTCCCTTGTCCAGGCAGAAACGCAGCAGGCGGTCGCGCGCGGCATCGTCCTCGCACACGAAATCCTCCGGGTGCCCCGCCGGCGAAACGCCCTGTGGCAAATCCTTCTCGGGAATGGCGCCACGGATACGCACGTGGTATTCCACCCCACACGATTCCGTAATATCGTCAACCGTCCCTTCACGGACAATCCTGCCGTCCACAATCATCGCGACCTTGTGGCTGATGCTCTCCACGTCGCTGAGCAGGTGGCTCGAATAGAAAATCGTCACACCGTCGCGGTTGAGTTCCATGATGGCCTCGCGCACGTCGCGGCGCCCCATCGGGTCAAGCCCGCTCATCGGTTCATCGAGAATCAGGAGCTTCGGCTTGGAAAGAATCGCCTGCGCAATGCCCACGCGCTGCATCATGCCCTTGGAATACGAACGCAGGCGGCGGTCAATCCAGTCCTTGTTCGCATGCAAGAGTTCAAGCGCCCATTCGATGCGTTTGTCGAGTTCTGCACCATCGAGCCCGACGAGCTTGCCGTAAAATCGCAAGAGTTCGCGGCCCGTGAGGTAGTCGTAAAAGTACGGCTGCTCCGGGGAATAGCCGACAAACCGGCGGCTCTTCACGTCGCGCGGGCTGATGCCGTTCACCAGCACCTTGCCCGAATCGAAGTTCAGGAGCCCCGTGAGCACCTTTATAGTCGTAGACTTTCCGGCACCATTCGGCCCGATAAACCCGTAAACGCAGCCCGGTTCCACACTGAAGCTCACGTCCTTGAGCGCAAGCTTCGGCTTCATCAAGAACCCGCTGCGGTAGGTCTTGTGCAAATGCTCAATCTTTATCATCGAATCGCCCATAGTACAACCCTATGCGTCCTGGTCGTCCTTCGCCCCATCCTTGGCGGAACTCAGGAAAGCGCGTTCCTCGGCTTCCTCGATTTCTTCGCGGCGACGGTCTGCACGGCGCTTCTTGTTCACGAAGAAATAAATCAGTGCGCCCGCAATGTAAATCGCGATGCCCGAATAGCTGACCGGATTGAGGGAATACCCCTCGAGCCCGGGGAATGTATTATAAATCAGGTTGTGCCCGAACCCGGAAAGGCCGAGAATTATCAGCACCAGGCCCAGCACGCGGAGCACGAAAGTCGCAATAATCAGTTTCTGCATATATACCTCAAAAAACTGCACCTCGCGGTGCAGCGTCTTTTTCATGAAAAATACACAATTATCGAAAGAAAAGATGCCCGCTTCGTGCGAAACGGGCAAAAAAGATGCCAAATCAGGCGGCAACCAGCAAGACGGCGAGCACCTGCCCACTCAGGATGCGCAACAGCATGGTGAGCGGATAGACCGAGGCGTACCCGATATTCACCGCCTCGCTTTCGGCCAGGCCATTCGCGAACGCGAGCGCGGGAGGATCGGTGGTGGCACCCGCAAGCACGCCGCAGAGCGAAAGGTAATTCACCTTGAAAACCAGGTGGCCCACGGTAGCCATGATAGCCAGCGGCAGGAACGTGATGAGAGCGGCAAGCCCCATGTAGTAGAGGCCATCACCGTTCAGGAGCACGTCGAAGAACTTGATGCCTGCATTCAGGCCCACGCAGCTGAGGAACAGCGTAAGGCCGAATTCGCGGAGCATGAGGTTCGCGCTGCTCGCCATGAAGAAGTTCAGCGGGCCAATCTTGCGCTTGCGGCTCAAGAGAATCGCGACAATCAGCGGGCCTCCCGCAAGCCCGAGCTTGAGGGGAGTCGGCATGCCCGGAATCGAGAGCGGGATGCTGCCGACGATGACGCCCAGGAATATGCCCAGGAAGGCGGGCAGAATCTCGGGATGGTCTAGCGCCGTGAGCGAGTTGCCCAGTTCCTTCGCCGCGGCCTCGATACCCTCGGCAGGCCCGACGACCATTAACTTGTCCGCAAACTTGATGCGCAAATCCAGGCGCCCCGTAAACTTGAACCCGCTACGGACCACGCGGCTCACGTTCACGCCGTAGCGTTCCGCGAGGGCAAGCGAGCCGATAGTGCGGCCAAGAATCTTCTTGTTCGTCACGAGAATCGTCTTCACCTGGATAGGCTTCGCCGTGTCAGAGGCAAACTTGGTAATAGGCATTTCGAGCCGCCCGCCGATAATCTTTTCCATGGCCGCGACAGCATCGGGCATGCCCACGATATGCACCTTGTCGCCCTCCTCTATAACCGTCTTCCCGTTCGGGGTGAAAATATCGTTGCCGCGCAGCAGGCGCGTCACCACGACACCGCTCGAAATCAAGTTCGGGATATCCTTCAGCTGCGTGCCGAAGAGATTGCGGTTGTCAACCGTGAGGCTGCACGATTCTATCTCCTTGGACGTAGCAGCGATTTCCGCAGCGTAATTTTCGGCAGCCCTGTTCGGGTTCTGCCTGAACACGACGCGCACGAGAATCATCACGAGGATGATACCGATGACGCCGAACGGATATGCAACAGCGTACCCGATGCCCGTAAGGGACGTGTCCACCCCGGCCGCGGCAAAGGCTGAATTGGCGGCTCCAAGGGAGGGCGTATTCGTGACAGCGCCACAGAGCATCCCGACAAGCACGGGTACGTTGTTATGCATATCTGTAAACCAGTAAAGGCAGAGGGTCACCAGGACGCCGAGCAGGACGATTCCTCCCGAGAGCACGTTCAGCACGAGACCGTGACGGCGGATGGAGTCCATGAACCCGGGGCCCACCTGCATGCCGATAGTATAGACAAAGAGGATCAGGCCGAACTCCTGTGCAAAATGGAGTACGTTCCCCTCGACACGGAGGCCAAGATGCCCAAGCAGGATGCCCACGAAGAGAGCACCCGCCCCGCCCAGGCTAATTCCCTTGACCTTGATTTTTCCCACCATGAGGCCAACTGCAGCTGTGAACGCGATAACCACAACCTGCTGCCCCACCGAGGGCTTAGTAAATAAGTCGATAAGCCAAGTCATTGTTTAGACGAGAGACAAAAGACGAGAGACGAAAGAAATAATCTTAGGTTTGCCATCTAATGTCTACGGGTTAGGGGTTGATGATATGGAGAAAGTAGGAAAATTTATTCCTTCACGCAGCGAACGGAGGCGGCAATGCTCTTGTTGAAGTGCTCGTAGGTAATTGTCGTATCGGTTACGCGGACAAGGTAGGCGCGCGCATCATCGTAGCTATCCTTGGTCCAGAAGCTAGCGCTCGAGTCCTTGTCGGCAAACTTGCCGTCGAAGTAACGGAACCCGGCAAGCACCATCTTGAATCCGTCGGCCTTCTTGAGGTCTTCCACGGTTGCGCTCCCGAACGCGTCCTTGAAATCCTGCTGCGAAGGAACCGTCCAGCCATTGGGGCAAAGGCCGTTGTTCGCAGCGCCCCACGTGTAGAGGCGGCCCATGGCTTCGCAGTTGGCATGGTCGTTGCCGTAGCAAATGCTGTTGTCGGGGACATAGTCCGCCATGTTTTCCGCCATCCAGACCTTGCCAGCGAGCGACACCGTCTTGTAGACCTTTTCGGGGCACGAAAGCGTCTTTGCGGTTTCGTCGTAGTTGCAGGTGTTGGCCTGTTCGCAGGCGGTGAAGGCAAAAGCAATGGCGGCAAGGGCCAGGGTTTTGAAATTGAAGTTCATATTTGTTCCTTTTGATTGAGATCTTTTTTGTTTCCGGCCGCAAATTTAGAACCCGTAATTCATCTTGTCTAATAGATTATTTATATTTAATTCATCAATTTTTTTTATTGATTTTTCAACACCATTCCGGAAGTCCCATGGAACTCACGCACCTCAAATACTTTTTGGAAGTCGCACGTACCGAGCATGTGACGCAAAGCGCGAAGACCCTGTGCATCGTGCAGCCGGCGCTCACCCATGCCCTCCACAAGCTCGAAGACGAACTCGGCGTGAAGCTCTTCAAGACGCAGGGCCGAAACATCAAGCTCACCGATATCGGGGAATACTTCTACAAGAAAGTCAAGCCGCTCTACGAAGACATCGAGGCGCTACCCGCACAGCTGCGCGCCATGGAAAGCGAACAGTCCGCCACAGTGAACCTGAACGTGCTCGCCGCGTCGACGTTCGTGACCAACGCGGTGATCCTCTACAAGAAAAACGACCCCGACCTGCGATTCAACCTGGTGCAGAACGAGGAGACCACCCTGTACGACATCTGCGTGCGCACCTACGCGAAGGCGCCCGCCATAGCGAAAAACGAACACGACGAGGAGAACTTCATCTGCAGCGAGAACATCTACCTCGCCGTGCCCAACACGCCGCTATACAAAAAGCGCGACACCATCAGTCTCAAGGAACTGAAGGAGACGAACTTCATCGGACTTTACGGAAGCAAGCAACTGCGCAGCATCTGCAACGAGTACTGCGAACGCATCGGGTTCAAGACGCGCATCATTTTCGAGAGCGACAACGCGCTCGCCGTGAAAGACGCCATCGCGAGCGGCATCGGAGTCGGGTTCTGGCCCGAATTTTCGTGGGGGCATGTCGACAGGCGCAGAATCAGGCTCCTGAAAATCACGGACGCCGAATTCAAGCGCGATATCGTGATAACGCTACGCCGCAACAAGCAAGACAATTCCCGCACCGAGAAGTTCTTCCGGTTCTTGACCGGCCACATCGCAAGGTGCAGGAGGCGCAGATAAAACCCCGCCACAATCAATGCGACGGGGTTTGTTAAAAGTCGGAATCTAGCCTACCGGGTGTTCTTGTTCAGCAAGCCCGTAGGGATACCTTTTTCCTTAAGGAACCTTACAGCCTGAACAACTGCAGCCAAGGACTTTTCGTTTGCCCGCAAAACCTCAACAGCCTTCTTGTTGCCAGTCAAGACACTGCAAATTTCGCACGCACCGCCAAAATTTCTTTTGAAACGGATGTCGCTATGTTCTTCAACGAACTTGCAGAGTTTATACGGCCCAAGATAGTACAGCGCGTTTATCAGGACATCCTTGCTAGCCCTTTTCAAAATGGTATCGATACGTTCCTTGTTGGCATCACCAAGGTCCAGAATCGGGATGTTATCGGCAGGGATTCCGCAACACGCCCACATATGGCCCAATGGCGAAAGGACCGGTTCGACAACGACCCATTTACAAGCGCAGTCGAGCAATTCCTGATTTTCAACACCGATGAACTGTTCGGAGTCCAGATCTTCGGCACGGCCGCTTTTTTGAAGCGTACTGGTATGGATGTTATAAAAAGTGCCATCCTCAGATCTCTTAAGATCCACGCTATCCGGCGAACTCGTCGAACTAACTTCAGGAAGATCTTCACCTAAATATTCCCGTATGAAATCAGGATTGATCTTATCTTTTGGCCCAAAACTGTTCGCAAGGGTAACCGAATCGAAACCGACTCCCTTGCTCGCCAGCCAAGCGTTCCGGATATTGTCCAGCGGAACAAACGGCTCGTGGTAGTCGTCAACGCTGAAGTCAATTTCCGTAAGGCCTACCTCCCGGAGTTTTTTGACGTAGTTCTGCGCGCGTTCCAAGCTCGACGCCCAGTGGGCATTTGTAACAAGACGCGTCTTTAGGAACTTCAACGTAGCATAGCGAATGGCCCGGAGCAGGTCCTCGCCCAACAATGTAGACTCGCCCCCCGTAAAAACAACAAGATGTGCATTCTTTTTTCGAGTAAACTGGTCAATCGCCTTTCGCATCTGCTCAAAGTTGAGCTTATGTTTTAAGCCAGGTTTGCAGTTCATTAAACAATGGGAGCACTTTGCAGTGCACCCATTGGTTGTAACGAAACTGAAAACACCATCGTTGAAAGGAATGATGCTCATATTTCGATTTTATCTCTATTTCTTCTTGACTGCGGCTTTCTTAGTAACTTTTGCCTTAGCCTTTTTAACAGCCTTCGGAGCACTCCTCTTAGCCGCCTTAATCAAGTTCTTGACCTGCTGTTCCGCAGTTGCGGCAGCCTTCTTTTCGGCCTTGGTCGCATTTGCAGGCAGAGATTTCCGAATTCCCTGAATTTGGACAAGCCGTTCTTCCAACTGCGGCACGAGTTCTACATGTCCAACAACCTGCTTCGCATCCCATTTGTCAACAACCGGAGATTTCGGATCAGGAATAACCGGAGTCGGTTCCGGAATGAGCGGAATCAGAATCGGGATAATCGGATCTATAATCGGAATAATCGGGTCGATAATCGGGATAATCGGATTTCGAACAGGAATAATCGGCCTAATCGGTATACGTTTTTCATCAGGAATTCGCTTAAATTGTCCAGGAATATATTTTTCCAACTTACCTTCAACACCCGACCAAATTTCACTTGTCTTCACAAGAGCCTGTTCAAGAACACCGGCAAATTCTTCACGCTGTTTCTTTGTACCCGCAACAAGGACATCGCCCAACGAAACTTCTTTTTTCGCCTTATCATAAGCTACAGAAAAATCCATGCCTATGGCTTGCAAAACAGCCTTTGGTTCCTTGACAATAGCAGTTTTGAAATCAGCTGTTTTCGCTACGGTCGCTTTGCTAGCATTAACTTTTGTTGCTTTTTTTGCTTTTGCCATTTTTATCTCCTTGACAATTTTTCATGATAAATTTTATCATGATGGTTTAGCTTGTATTGAATATATCTTACAAAATACTTTTAGTCAAGCATTTTTTTCAAAATACATATAAAGCAAAGTAAAAATGTTTGTTTTCGTTTACAAACTTCGAAATGACAGAAAGCCCATGGATTGCTTTATTTGAACTTCTGCAGATACCAAGAAACATTATTCCACTTGGCATCGTATTCAATTCTATAGTCGAATTCTCTCGGATAGGATCCGCTCTCGATAATGCCCTTCAGCAACCCGTCCACAGGTTTGGGGTCATTGACCTGCCATATGACCTCGCAGGTTCCGCCCCATGTCACTCGGGCTAAGTATAATGCATTAGGGTGAACGGGGTCACCGATGATTTGTTTCGACAGTCCTTCGAGATATTGATACACAAACTCGGACTCTTCCGAAGTCGGCATCCCACTTTCCGTAAATTCCTTGTAATTCATAATAAGAGAGCAGGACCATCCGAAAATATCCTTGGGCTTGAATTTCCGCAAGCTAGTGTTAACAACAATCACTGCAGGCTTCCCTTCTAAAGAACTTGTGACAACAGCAAATTCTCCCTCGGGAATGAGGACCTTCTTTGTGGTATTCCGCCCGAAGGCGAAAAGACTTGAAAACAGACCCATAAGCAATAATATCCTTTTCGTAGCACCCGCAAGAACTAAGCTAGCCATTGAGGCCTGTGCACCCCTCGAACATATCCTTGTAGCAATCCATCGCTAATGTGACGGCAGGGAGCATAGGAAATTGTACGAGACCAGTACACTCGCGGAACATTCCCCAGTAGCACTCAACAGCCAAAGTCGTGGCAGGCAGTTCTGGAGCTTGCGTAAGGCTTACGCACTCCTGGAACATCCAAGCATAGCACTGTGTGTATAATTTCTTAGCTGGGAGTGTCGGGGCATGCGTCAAGCTGGAGCACCTTTGGAACATCCAAGCGTAGCACTTGTCGGCTAATTTTGTGGCAGGCAATTGAGGCGCTTGCTTAAGACTAGAGCACCCATCAAACATTCCATAGTAACATTCTTTAGCCATCTTCGTAGCGGGCAGTTCCGGAGCATGCGTGAGGCTTTTGCACCCCTCGAACATATATTCGTAACAAATTCTTTCCAACTTGGTTGCAGGTAGTTCTGGAGCATGCGTAAGACTCGTACACTCTCTGAACATACGAAAGTAGCAGCCATGTGCCAAAGTCGTGGCAGGTAATTCCGGAGCTTGCGTGAGATTGGAGCAACCATCGAACATATATTCATAGCAGAATGTTTCCAACTTGGTCGCCGGCAAGCGAGGGGCCTGCGTGAGATTGGTGCAATTTAAAAACATACTAGAGTAGCAGCCATATGCCAAAGTCGTGGCAGGCAATTCCAGAGCTTGCGTGAGGTTGATGCAACCACCGAACATGAACTTGTAGCAGAATGTTTCCAACTTGGTTGCAGGAAGTTCTGGAGCTTGAGTAAGGCTTTTGCACTTCCGGAACATTTGATAGTAGCAATCTTCAGCCAAAATGGTAGCGGGTAGCTCCGGAGCTTGAGTCAAGCTGGTGCATTCTCTAAACATCTCGTAATAACACGCTTTTGCCAATGTCGGCGCAGGCAGTTGAGGAGCCTGCTTGAGGCTAGAGCACTTATAAAACATTCCATAGTAACATTCTTCAGCCAACGTAGTAGCGGGTAGCTCTGGAGCTTGCGTTAAGCTAGTGCATTCTACAAACATCCCACAATAACACTCCTTTGCCAATATAGTCGCAGGCAGTTGAGGAGCTTGCTTGAGGCTAGAGCACTCATAAAACATTCCTTCATAGCACCCCATTGAGAGCGTTGTCGCCGGCAATTCTGGAGCTTGCGTCAAGCCCGCACAATGAAGAAACAATCTTGCGAAACAGAAGTCGTTCGGGATGACTTTAGCCTCCCCCTTTCCGTCGATCAAACTCATCACGCTGCCGCTTGCAGCGATCCGTCCAGTTAGAACAAATGAAGTGCTTGCTTTTTTCAGGTCCTTCGAGAAACCTTCTGGATTGTTGCCCTTCAGCCATGCACTGTCCCCTTTATTTTTCAGTACAACCGGGGTATTCTTTTTCATGGCATTCCATGTTTCCCCTCCATCCAGCGAGTATTGCACATCTGGAATTATTCTTGTTTTATTCTCAATTGAGAACGACGCATTGTCCTCCTCGGCCGTGAAGGTGAGGTAATCGCAGGACGGCACGGCTTCGGCACGCCCCTCCGTGAAAAGAAAATCTGTTTTCAAGTCATTCATTTAGAATCCAAGACCGATATGATGGCACCCGCCCCGTCTGGGAGAAAAATGCCAAATCTCGCCGAAAACTCGGGGGTTATTGTGAAAAAACGGGGGTTCTGCCTACTTGGCGTAACCCACGGGATTGTTCAGCAGCGGGGTCTCCGCGTCGGAAAGCTTCAGCAGCTTTTTGATGGCGGGAGTGTCCATCGTCATGCGCGGGCGGGTCATGAGGCCAGTTCCAGCACAGAAGAGGTTCACATTTTCGCTCACGATTCCCGCATCGACCCCCATGATTACCTTGGACTTGGCGTCACTGCTTCCAAACTTCTTCTCGTCGGCGACAATCAGGAGGCTCACCGGAGCGGTCTTTGCCCAGTCCTGGCGGTCGGCAATCAGCCCGCGATGGTCACCCTTCGCCACCTGCTTCAGCGCGTTTTCCTTGTTCAGGTATTCGAAAGCGCCCTTGGCCGTAAACACGAACACGCGGATTTCCTGAAAGTTGCGTGCCGTCGGAGAGGTAATCTTGCCTTCGGCGGGGCGGTTCACACCAATGGCCGCGAAGAGCAGGTTGGAGAGTTCCTGGTCGGAGAGCATCTTGTCGCTGAACTCGGTGCCGGAACTGCGGCTCCAGAGGGCCTCCATCACATTCTTGCCGAGCGACTTGGCCGGCGCGGGGAGTTTCTGGACCTGCGCCATGCAGAGCGTGCTGCAAAGCAGCGTGGCCAACAATGCAAATGCAAATTTGTTCTTCATGGGGACTCCTTGGTGGATTTTGTCTGTAACCGACCTAAAATATACCCTATTTTTGGATAGTAGGGATACCGCAATTTGACCGAACCGCAATTTCTCTCTATTTTAGAGACATGAACCTAGCGGAACGGATTACTTTAGTTGTCTGGGCGGTTATCGCACTTTGCGCGATATCTTGCAGCGATGAAACTTCTGGCAGCGGCTCCGCCGTTTCAGCCGAAATTCTTTCAAGCAGCGAAGATGCCGATTGGAGCAGTTCGTCTTCGGCAGAAGAGTCCAGCAGTTCGGTTGAGCGAAGCAGTTCTGGCGAGCATGTCGAATCGAGCGGTTCTAGTGAGTTTGTTGAATCCAGTAGCTCTGCTGAAAGCAGCTCCAGCGAATCACCCGTAGCAAGCAGCAGTAGCAAGAGCCTGGAAGGCGTTGTCTGGTATGTTGTCGGCGACAGCTTCAGTGCAGGCGATTTCGAAGGTCTTGACCCCAAGCCCACCATCAAGGAAGGGAAATACGCCGGAAAACCACCCGTCTACTCTTACTTGATTGGAAACCGGACCGGCTGCGACGTGCGGAACATCTCCGCCGGCGGAACCACCATCTGTTATTACGATACCTACGGCTTCACCAAGCCAGAAAACGGAATCATGTACAGGACGGATTTTTCTGATGCCGACATCATCACCATCTATTACGGAATCAACGACTCCCACAACCAGATTCCTATCGGGAACATCGACGACATGGACCCGACTACATTCTACGGCGCATTCAACGTGGCGCTTGATTACTTGACGAAAAACTATCCGAAGACAAAGATCGGGATTATCGTTTCGAATGGTTGTGATACCGAGGATTATCCCGAGGCGACCGAGCAGATTGCAATCAAGTGGGGGCTTCCGTATCTTGACTTGGATGGCGGAGTGAACGGAATTACGATGTTGCGCTCCAGTTCCAGAAATCCGACTCCCGACGCAGAGAAAAAGGAAATCCTAAAACAGCAATGGGTCCACGAACACAACTGGCATCCGAACGAATACGCCCATGAACTCGAAAGCCATTTCATCGAGGAATGGCTTTTGACGCTGCTTTAGCTTCTAAAACAAACCGACTATAAATTCAAAAAAATAAAGATGGTAAAAATATAAATCCAAACAAGGCCAATGGCAAAATTGGAATAACTCCAATCGCTGCAAAAATCTTCCAAATTTGATTTTGGACAATCTTAATTTTCAGCGAGAATAAATCCAGTAACAACAAAACAGCCGACGCAAGCATCACTAAAGAAAATAACAGCGCGATTAAGAAAAGCGGTCTGTCGGCAATAAAATCAAGACGATTACCTACAAAAATCATGGACGTTGGTACATAACGAACTGCCAAACATACTGCGGAAATAAACGCAGTCAAAGTAAAGAATTTTTCTATCAATTTCTTAATCAATTGGACCACTCCATAGCGCAATGAGCTGAAATGACATCCTTGCCTGGAGCTCTTTTCTGACCATCGCTCGGAGCACTTTTCTGAATCACGATTTTATCGCTGAACGGACTAGGCTCAATTGTAAAGCCATCAAATGGTTCAGCATCATAAAAAATTACGATAGAATCTTGCCGTTCATCAATCCCAATACCCGTCCCTTGAATAACAGCCCCAATACCTCCACTGAGTTCAGACCGATATGTCAAAATATTTTTCCTAACATTATCATCGTCCTGATACTGGAGATGCCAAACAAAGGGAGCATTGGCATCAATGAAAAAGTCATACCAAAAGGATTCGTTCTGATTCTCCCGTTCTAGGAAAATTTTCTTGCCATCCAACTCGCATTGCTTTGCGCCTTTATTTTTCGCCCGAAAGCCAAACAAATCCCCCGGATAATTATTCTCATAAACGGGATAAGTATCCCCCGCTATTGGATTAAAACAGGTGTGACAAAAAGACAAATACGAAAGGAAGAGTACAGTAAGGGCTATTTTGGCCCACAAATCCTTCTTTTTAAAAAGCTCGACCGCTTGAGAAACCGTTATTTTGTGTATTTGCATATAACAGATAGAATATACAAAATCTGGGTAGAGTTTGAGTAGCCCGCGCTAGGGAGAAAAAATGAGGGTATAAAATGTATAGACCCAATCGCATCGGCTTCGCCTCGCTCCAGGGTGACAGCATTTAAAGGGGGCAACGAACTTACAGACCGTTCGGCTCTATTTCAACATAAAAAAAGATGGCATCGCCTCACTCTCGCAAACACGCCTCGTTTATACGAGGCGCATATTGCTCACAGACGAAGCTTTGCAAAAACGAGCAGAAGAAGACGTAAAACGACGTGGCGTACAAAGGTACGCGAGGAGTTTTACAACGCACTTATGCGAAGTTTTTTAGCCTTTCACGTGGATGGCGGCGGCAAATTCTTTGAGCAACGCCGGGTCTTCGACCTTTTCCCACAGCGTTCCGGTCACGATGATGTTCGCGCCTGCGGCCACGCGGATGGCGGCCGTCTGCGGGTCCTTGATTCCACCGCCGGTAATGATTGTCATCTCGGTGGCCTTACGGGTATAAGCGATGTGCTCGACGGGCACGGGCTCTTCGGCGCCGCTGCCCGCTTCCAGGTACACGTAGCGCATGCCCATGAGTTCTGCCGCGATGGAGTTCACCATGCTGAGCTTGGGCTTGTTTGCGGGAACGGGCATGGTGCCGCTGATGTATTCCACCGTCGTGCGCTTCCCGCTATTGATAAGCTGGTAGGCCGTCGGGATGGCTTCCATGTTGAGCGCACGCACGAGCGCGCCACCGCGCACCTGTTCGTCAATCAAGTAGTTCGGATTGCGGCCGCTCACGAGGGTCATGAAGAGCATCGCATCGAAACCGGGAACGACCTGCGAAGCACCACCCGGGAAAAGAACCACGGGCAGGTCCACCGCCGCCTTGAGGGCAGCCACCTGCTTGGGGAGCGTGAAGTTCCCGAGGTACGAACCGCCCACGAGCAAGAGGTCGGCACCGTTCTCGGCGGCCATCGAACCCGCCTTCACGAAAGCGGCCTCGTCCGAAGTATCGGGGTCGAGCAGCACCGCAAAAAGGGCACCGCGCTTTTCGATTTCAGCATTCAAGCGGAGTTCGGTCTTACCTGGTTTCATAACAAATCCTTCGTTCCTAAACGGAACATGTCGTATAAAAATACAATATATTCGGCACGCCTACCTCTTCACCACTAGACGCGTCAACGTTTTTTGGCCCGAAACGGCGCGAATTACGTACACACCGGGCTTCAAGGCAGAAATATCCAGCGAAACGCGGCGGGCATTGCCGTTCCAGCGCAGGGTCTCGCGGTTGTTCACGTCGAAAAGGCGGATTTCGCGGATGTCGCCCGAGCTTACGGCCTCGAGGCTATTACCCGTGAGTGCAACGTTCAGGTTCAAAGCCGGCGCGGTAACGGGCTTCACGGCATCGGTCGTATCCGACGGTTCGAACTTCTCGCCAATCCCCACGCCCTTCTCCTTCACGAACTGCGAAATCAGCCGGATATACGCCGTCTGGTAGCCGAGACTCGGTTCGGTGAGTTCCCAGGAATCGATGGGCCAGCCATCATTGATGTTCGCATACATCTTCGCGTGCGGCTCCCCGACCGGAATCGAGACCGCATAGCAAAGCGCATTGTTGTTTGCGCTCCCACAGCCCTTCGCCGAGTTGTCGGCATCGTATTGCTTGCAGCAGTCCGCCCACGCATAGCGGGAGTTCGCGCCGCCCGTCACGTAGCCCGGAGCGGGATTGTCATCCTTGAACCATCCGTGATAGAACTTCGTGACGCTCTTGCTTGCGCCGTAGCTACCCATGTTCGAGAGGTAGACCATGCCGAACGGGTTCACGCCATGCAGGTAGTGCAGGTATTCTTCCGCGGCATCGCGCCACGTGCCAGCCTCTGCAGAGGTTGCGCCCTCGTAGGCTGCCATCTTGCCGAACAGGAGCCCGCTCGAAGCCTTCGCCGAATTGGAACCCCAGTTGTAGTCGCGGATGTAAGAGCGGAATCCGTCGTGCTCCAGCCCGCTCACAAAGTACTTGCTCTGCCTGAACTGCGCTACGAAGCGTTCCTGCACGATGCTTTTCACGTCGGCATCCGCATCCTTGTAACCCAGGTAAAGTAGGTAGAGCAGGCTGTGGGCTACGCGGTACTGGTCGAGCGCCCAGCTGCCGTACTGGCGCATCAGTGGCAGACTATCGGGAGTCGCCGAGAAGCGCTTGAGGTAATTCGCGTCGCCGGTGAGTTCGTACATCGCGAAATCAGCAGCCACCTTCACCGCGAAGCGCGCACCCGTCGTGTAGTTGGTATCGATTTCCTGCTGGCCCGCCGCAAGGTCCTTGGTGCCGTATTCCGCCTTGTTGTTATAGAACATGGAATCAGGGTGAGCCTCCGCCCACTTGAAGGCACGCTGGGCAGCATCCTTGAGCGTCGCCGCATATTCGGTGTTCCCGCGCTTGTCGGCAACGATGGAGCCGAGCGCGAACGCCTTCGCCGCAGAGTAGGCGGACATCGCGTTGGGAGCGCCGTAGTAACTGCGGCCTGTCGCCGCCGAAGGGGGCGACACATGGTCTTCGTCAACCACCGAGAGCACCGAGCCGTCCGAATTCTGCATGCGGAGCAGGTGATCCATCCCCCACTTCACCTCGTCGAGAATATCGGGAATCCCGTTGCCCGATTCGGGAATGTTGTAGTCGTCGGTAAACGCCTTGGGCGCATCCATGTAGGCACGCAAAAGCGTCTCGATGTAGTTGCCGTTCCATACGGTATACTTGTTGAAGTCACCCGCATCGAACCACCCGCCGCTCACGTCACGTTCCGTCGCGGCATTCGTGCTGTCCGTAAACAGGCGGGCAGCCTTGTCCTGCGCATGGTTCACGCCGTCAGCCCAGGCCTTGCCCGCATACTTTTCTTCCTTCGCCATGCCTACGCGCTGGTAGAACATCATGCGCATTGCCGCCTTCAGGATGTCGTTGTAAATGTCATCCCGAATGCGGAAGTAGAACGACTGCTTCAGGTTATCTGCCTTGTCACGGATAAAGTAAGTGCCCGGCGTTTTCACCGAGGAGAAATCAAACCACCAAATTTTATCGCCCGAGGCGGTATCGACCGCACCTTCCTGGAACGCGACCGGTGCGCCAGAGAACACGACCTGCGCAGTCGCGCTATCCACGACCTCCATCACGCTGCCCGGAGTGTACGAGAGCGAAGCGTCGTAACCCAACTCGGGGCTACGCAGCACGGCGACCTTCTTTGCATCGGAACGATACCCGAACTGGTCGACGGTAATGAACACGTCCTGCGCGAAGGCGGCAGACGCGAGCAATGCGATAAACAATAAGACCATCTTATTTAATATAGTATTGGCAGCCACCGCCCGCCACCCCGCTTTTATTCCAACTTGGAACGCGTCTTGCCCCAAAACAGCACCCGCACGTGACGCTCTTCACAAAAACGCAAGCGGTCTCCGTGAGCGACAAGCCACAGGCGTTAAGCCGTGGCGGTCGCGAGAGCGAGTGAGAATCCGGAGTTTTTATACCCCATACGTCGAACGAGCGGTCGCAAAAAGAAGACGGGCCGTAGCCCGCCTTCCTTCCCCATCCCTATCTGGGTCCCCTCCATTTCCCCAAACAAATACTCTCGAATCAGTCCTTCACGCAGCGGACCGGCGCACCGCAATCCAACGACTCTTCATTAACGGACAAACTTCTCCTATTCGTACTGAAATCAATCGAAGCTACGCGGCGGGAGCTCATAAACGAATAGCCTTTCGTTATAAAGTTCGTTTCCCCATTTTTGCCCAAGATGATATACCCCGTAATATCGCGTGACTCCGGCAGCAACATATTGAACCCGACAACATCCAACCCATCCTTCCCTTTTGTCCAAGATGTAGATTTGAGCCCTTCTGCAACGGGAATACCCTTATCATACAAGAAGTTGTACAGATTCGCCCAATCATCCGATGTAGCCACATGCCAGCCATCCATGCAGACGTCTCGACCAACGGATGCATCGAATACGCTATCAAAAATAGCACTCGCTTCATTGAAAGCATCCCAATACGGGTCCATCGCCGCATCAAAAGCTTCTTCGTCCATCGTCCCTGCGGCCACGGCATCGCGGTAAACGGCACGCACAGAATCCCGAACTCCGGACAAGGAATCCATAACACCGCGCGCATGGAGATACGCCGAATCCCTTTGAATGCCGAACATCGTCGCTACCGCGTATTCACGGCCATACTTTTCGCAATCGGCCGAACTGTCGCCATAGCACCAGGAATACGGAGCTTCGTAATTCAAGTTCTCGGCCAACCATGTCCTAGTCTTACCCTCGTATTCAAAGGAAAACGTCTTGTACGCCTTGCCGTCGCGCGCATCTGTCACCGTTCCGAGCGTTTTCGAGAATTCCTTGACATGCAGAACCCAATAATCAGGTTCGCAAACCAGATTGTGGGCTTCGCCATAGGCAACTTCTTCACCTTGATTGTCGGCAGTACAACGGTCCTTCTGGAAAGCATTTACCGCTATCGCATTGAAGTAGTACTTTTCCACCTGCTCGGCTATCTGCATATCATCCGGACCTATGCCCAGTTTGCCAAGAAATTCCGATTCACGAAGCAAGCGGAAATCCCGTTCAAGCGTCCTTGTAACCACATTCTCCAAGCTGACAACCTCACCCCAGGTTCCATGTTTCCCGATGGCATCGGCCGCCACCTCAACGGCTTTAGGACTCCCGCCGAAAAGGTAGCTGACCATGACAAAAACGGGGAACACGGAGTTCGATTTCTGCGAAAAGTCGACAGAATCGAACGGAGCCACAGCCTCGTATATGCCAAGCGAATGCAATACATCGGATTCCGCCTGCTCTTTAGCCTGCGCAAACGGGACACCCGACTCCGCAAGGTTCAAGGTTCGGGGCGTCGCCAATGTAGTAAGGATATTGACCTTCACGTCCCCCGTATCGCGCAGGTCTATAACCGTACGGTAGGTCGTCTGCGTTACATCGTGAGTGAGCCCTGCACTCGCATGCATCAACGAATCCACCTTTTTCTCGATAGTCGTGCGATACGGGTTTTCCGCATCAAGGACAATCTTCCCCGAGACCTCCACAACGGCATAGGGACTTTCGACCGAAATACTATCTATTTCGAAGTCGCCGTTCAATCCCGAAGTTGTCTGGGCGAACGGCTCGCGCGATATCTCGAACGTCGCAGAATCGACACCGAAGAAGTTCACCAGGGCTCCTTCGGCATAGGCCGTTCCCGCATAGGCTTCGATTTGCGAATTCTCTCCCGAAACCTTCACCTGTGCAGACACGGCCAAGTTCTGCGCCCGACCCGCGATAACGATATTCTCGAGACCGGCATACACTCCCGTCTCTTCGGCAGAACCACCCGCTGTCGGCTTATCTCCATCGGAACACGCCGCGAACATCAAGGCGAGCGGCATCGCCACGCTGCAGATAAATCTGCTACTCATTTTTATGCTATTCATGTTGTCCTCCTAACCTTTTTTATTCAAACCTTTGTTCGTCATCGGAAAGAACTGGATGTTCATACGGTAGACTTCATCCGTTTCGTCTTCCTGCGTAGCGATTGCGACAACCCTCTTGCGGAATTCCGCGATTTCATTGACAATCTTATCGTAAGCGCCGCGCGTAAGGCCGAGCGTAAGACCCGAAAAATTACGTTCGTCCTGAGGCACGCCATCGATGGCCTCGAGAGCGATTTCGCCCATCTGGTGATGCAACCCGCGCACCGCCACCGGGGTCGCACCCATCGGGCCTGTCGTCACCGACTTTTCCGTCTGCCTGTAATTGCCGTCTTCGCCCTTCTTGAGCAGATCCGCATTCACGAGGAACTTGAGCGTCTCGCTCACCTCGGCGGCACTCACCTTCGGGCGGCACGCATGCGCGAGCGCCAAGGGCTTGGCGCCCGGCATCGCAGGCGCAAGTTCGCGAAGAACCGGATTCTTCCAGTCGCTAAAGAACCGGAAGGAATCCCCCTCCAGGATTTTCACCTGGTGTGCCTCGGCAATAGAAATCATCTTGCCATAGGCGGCCTTCTTTTCGGCATCCGTTTTCGCATGGTCGTAATTGACCAGCTCCACAAAGAAATCACACTCGTAGCCCGCAAGATTCATGGCCGCCGCCACACGCACAGCAGTAGCTTCGCCCAAGTTATAGCGGCCTTCACTTACATACTTAAGAAAAATCGACGAAGAAAAACCCGCCAGCGAAGCGAACTCCTGCCAGCTAAACGCGGCCTTCGTCTTCCTTTCGGCGTAGTAATCCGCGATATATTGGCGGTAGCTCGTGTATTCAAGAATATCCTTCATTAACCCTCCTCTTAACCCTCCGAATTACTGGCCCAAGTCAAGTACATTCTAAATATAAGCAAAGAATTTCAAAAAGTCAATAGTTTTACGACATGAATTTTATGTTTTTAAGCAAAAATCAGCAGATTTTGCAATTATATTCAAAAATTGCGATAATTTACGACATGAAAATAATTCAAGGGGCCCACGCGAGCGGTCGCCGTGACCCGGAGGCGACTCGTATCAACGAGGCGTCGCAGGGGAGAGCGAGTGAGAAACCGGAGCTTTTATACCCTATACGACGAACGAGCGGTCTCAATATGCAAAAAGGCGGGCTTTCGCCCGCCTCCTTGCTCCCCTATTTGGGTCCCCTCCTATTCCTCCTAACAAATACTTTCGAATCTAGTCCTTCACGCAGCGGACAGCCAAGCCCTTATCAGCACGCCAAGCCATAGGCTTCCAATTGTCCATCAAAAGCGACATCATTTCCCATCCCCCATCTTCTTTGCTTCCGAGCATGGCGAAAGGTTCTAGGGTAAAATCCCCAAATCCGATATCACGCAGGTACATTGACGCATACCATCCAAAATCGTACTCGTACTGGAGGATTTCTTGAGCCTTCTCACGAGAACTCATCCCGGTTTCCACCTCCACAAAATACATCAGGTGAGACCATTCCCTGTTCGTCGGGATATGCCACCCATCCGGGCACAAGCCCTGGAAATGCGCGCCATCCATGTGAATAGAATCGCCACCAACGACATCGGACTCTTCGTAGAGTGCAACGGTATTCCAATACGCAGAATCAAGCGAATCCATATATTCCGTAAACTCAGACCGTCCCTTTACAAGATTAGATAAATAAGAAGTAAGGCCAATAAACGGTTGTACATCCTCATCGCTATAAATCAGATTCTCGGCGAACCAAGTTTGCGATTGCCCGTCGATTTTGTAGGTGACCGTCTTGTAGGTTTTCCCGTCACGGGCGTCCGTCATTGTGCCCGAAGAGAACTCGACCTTTTCATCCATCGTGTAGCGGCTCGGCGCAACCGTCCATTCGCCCGACTGGCAAACAGCGGTCAAGCGGCGTTCAAGCAGATCGTAAAACTTTACGGTATCCCCTTCGTTTTCAGCGGAACACTGCTCCATTTTTTCATAGCTCCCCAAGAAGTTGCTCATAAAGGCGATTTCGTCGTCGGTCGCAGTACCATAGTGATAATAAAGGTAATACTCATACCAATTGAAGATCCATCTAGATACTGAGAACCTTATACGCTCGTTGTTATTAAAAGTTCCCGTCATCGCAAATTCCTCGGTTATAATCGAGGCAGAACTATAACGTGTCCAGTCTTCCAGAACATAGCCCAGGTGTTCTTCAGCAACAACCACCTTCGGATTTTGCATATCAAACGGCACGCCATAGACACCCAGGGACGCAAGGACTTCTTCCCCAGCCTGCAACTTTGCCGCAGCAAAGCTCATCCCCTGCTTCACCAGGTTTCGAATGCGGGGTGTCGCAAGGAACGTCAACGAGTTTATCTCGACGCCAGCCGAATCATGCAAATCAACAATGGTCTTGTACACAAGCATATAGCGGAACATTGTTTCGTCGTAGTCACGTATATAGCCATATTCATCCACCTCGGCAGTCGAAGCCCATTCATCAGCATGGTAAGGAGACAATTCTAGCATTACAAACGGGCTATTCAACGAGATGCTGTCAAAATTAAACGAACCCGAAGAATCCGTAGGATGGCTAACATAGCGCACTCCCGTAGGCTCCAGCGTCACGGAATCGAGTTCCGACAGCCAGACCGTGAGGCCGGCCCATTCGCTCTCCACAATGCGGAAGGTCGTATCCATCGATGTCGACGACATGGGCGCAGAATTTGCAGGCTGCTCAACACTCCTGACGCGGCCAGCCAACCTGACATTGTCGTACAGCGCCAATTTTACAGAATCTTTCTCCGACGTATCGTTAGGCGCATCATAAGCGGTCTCTACCGAAGTCTCCTCGGCGGCACCACCGGCCATTACAAAGGTGCAGCCTGTGTACATCAGGAACAACGCGAACGTCATAACTAGACAGAATGTCGCCCCGATGAAATCGCGCACCTGCGCGTTTTGAAGCATTTTTTTCATATAATCCTCCTAGCCCCTTTCAGAACCTTTCCTTTTCGTCATCGGGAAAAACTGCATGTTCAAGCGGTAAACCTCGTCCATCGCAGGGCTCCTCGTCGCAATGGAAATTATCCTCTTACGACAATCGGCAATTTCCTGCACGATTTCTTCGTAGGCTTCGCGCGTGACACCAAGTGTAATGCCCGAGAAATGGCGTTCGTCCTGCGGAACGCCTTCGATCGTATCGAGCGCGAACTCGCCCATCTGCCTGTGCATCCCGCGAACGGCCACGGGCGTCGCCTCCATAGGCCCCGTCGTCACCACCTTTTCCGTCTGGACAAAGTTTCCCTCTTCATCCTTTTCGAGCAAGCCCGTCTTCACGAGAAAATTGAGTGTAGCGGTCACTTCGGCCGCCGTAATCTTAGGGCGGCACGCATGCGCGAGTGCCAAAGGCTTGGCACCCGGCATTGCGGGCGCAAGCTCGCGAATGACCGGGTTCTTCCAGCTTTCAAAAAAGCGGAACGAATCTCCTTCCAGAATTTTTGCCTTATGGGCATCGGCAATCGCAAGCATTTTGTTGAACGCCGCCTTCTTCTCGGCGTCATTTTTTGCGTGGTCGAACTTGACCATTTCGCAAAAATATTCCTGTTCGTAGTCCGAAAGGTGCATGGCCTTCGCCACGCGACCGGCCGCGGCATCGCTTAAATTAAAGCGCCCCTCGCTCACGTATTTAAG
The DNA here is from genome assembly GCA_902762305.1 of Fibrobacter succinogenes. Lineage (GTDB taxonomy): Bacteria > Fibrobacterota > Fibrobacteria > Fibrobacterales > Fibrobacteraceae > Fibrobacter > Fibrobacter succinogenes_I. The sequence continues at coordinate 111,907 of CACWNW010000014.1, forward strand.
ATGAACCGGCGAAGAGAACCCCGCCGCTAGAGTGAACTCCTGCCAAGTAAATGCGGATTTTGCCTTCTTTTCGGCGTAATAATCCGCAATGTACTGGCGATAGCTCACATACTCTAGTACATCTTTCATCCTGTCCTCCTAATCGGACCTACTTTCCAGGCCCCCTCCCGACCCTTAATATAAACCATTTTCTCAAAAAAGTCAATAGTTTTGCAATAAAAAATCGACATTTTTTCAATAAAATCAATAATTTTCATCAAAAATTGCAAAAATAGTCAAAAATCTATAATACATACAAAGTAATATTTAAATCAAACACACAAAGAAGGCGGGCATAAGCCCGCCTTCCTGCTCCCCCTATTTGGGTTCCCCCTTTCCTCCTAACAGAATCACAACATATCAGTTCTTCACGCAGCGGACTGGCATATTTTTTACACGCCATATATCATTCGGGTCAGATTGCACAGCCAAGCTACCATATCTTACCCAACCATTAAAACCATTACCCCATTCATCATCCACATACCACCTTGTTTCGTATCCTGACGCCAAGCTTAATATATATTCGTACTCCTCTAAATACGCCTCAACTGGTTTCGTCCAATCAAACTCAAAGACAGGAATCGCATAAACTGGAACATGTTCATTGAACAAGCGCAGCTTCCCAGACGCTTCCATCTCTTTCTGACGACCAGTACGCATCCCCTCCCAGGTCGGCAACAACTGCAAGCCAAAACCAACAGGCCCTTCCGTATATTCGGACGCCAAAAGGTACCACACAACATCTTTCTTCTCCACTTTGTACGCATCCTCTATATACTCGTACAGGCCCTCCCAATCGTCCTTCGTCGCTACATGCCAACTATCGGGGCAAACCCCCTGGTGATTCACCGAGTCCATCAGCTCAAACGCCATCATGTACTTATACTTGGGTGCGTGCATATCATACGAGTCTTCACACCACAAAGCCAAGTCCACGGGACTCCCACAGCGATACTCAAGCGTTGCAGAATCAACATCTGGCTGGTCCCGATATTCCGCTACACATGCTTCATATCTTTCATATTCTGGACGGTAGTATTCCATACACCCCTCCTTGGTCCAGACGATTGACGAATCAAGAGCCAACGACTCATACCACGTATAGAGCCGGCCAAACACTTCGCAACGGCTGTCCTTATCATCGAGACAACGGGATTTTCCATACTCGTATTTGAGGTTTTCCGCCATCCAAGTCTGCTGTTTTCCATCAATACTGTAGGTCACCGTCCGATATGTCTTGCCATCGCGAGCATCCGTCATCGTTCCGTTTTCCGCATGCACCTTGCCGGTTTCACCCATTTCGAGCCTCCAGCCTTCCGATCGGCAAGCCAGGTATATACTCGTATCGGCAAGTTTTACAAATTCCCCTTCGCGACTTTCCGTGCATAGGCCTTCACCCATAAGTTCCATATACACATCTGCCAGAATCTTCGAAAAAGCCAGCTCTTCTTCAAAGATGCTCATCACTTTCTCATCTAATTCCGAAGATTCCAGTACATCATGATTCATGCGGGAAATCCACGTTTTCCTAGAAAGCCCCCAAGAAAGCCGCTCCATAAGCCGATTCCTTGTCTTCGAATCCAATTCGTCCAAGTTTCCACCCCTTTCAAGGGTACTCACGGTAGAATCAACGGAAAACCATTCTACCCCGGTCGACCCGACAAACATCTCCGAAAGAGCCGCTTCCGTCATGATATAGCCCGAATTTTCCAGGATTTCATCGCTTTCAAATCCATTGAATCTTTCAACAACGCCAATAGCCTCCAAAGTCGCAATTTCCGAACGCACATCAAGGCTATCGTGAGAAACGCCTTCTGCTGCCAGATAACGCCAAAGCGCAGCCTTGAGAGTCGTCAACAGATTCAGGTTTACATTTTTCGTTTTCCTGACATCAGCAATAGCCACAAGATCGCCCCGAGTGCCATCGGCATCCCAACCACTGACTCGCAACTGGACATACGGGCTCTTAAGAGCAACATTCTTGAAACTAAACATGTCGCCATCATTCCAAAGCGTATCCGAATACGAAGCACCCGTTTTTGCAAAAGTGGTCGAATCCAGCTCGTAAAGCCACGCAATAGAATGCCTTCGGTACGCTTCTATGGCAAACGCGCTATCCTGTGATTCCCCCTCCTGCGGACTCGCTGTAACGCGGTACGCAGCAGCCGTCAGGGTAATATTCTCGAGGCCGGCATAGAAACCCCTCTCTTCGGAAGCTCCTCCCGAAATCGGCTGATCGCCATCCGTTGTACATGCAGCAAACATCAAGGCGAACGGCATCGCCATCATGCAGAAAAACCTGCTGCTCATTTTTAAGTAACTCATGGTTTCCTCCTAACCCTTTTTATTTAAGCCCTGTTTATCCGTCATCGGGAAGAACTGGATATTCATGCGGTACACCTCATCCGTAGCACTTTCCCTCGTGGCAATCGCGATAATCCTCTTGCGGAATTCGGCGATTTCCTGAACAATTTCATCATACGCGCCCTGGGTCAGCCCAAGCGTAAGGCCCGAAAAGTTCCGTTTCTCCTGCGGTACACCTTCGATGGTATCGAGCGCAATTTCCCCCATCTGGCGGTGCAGCCCACGAACGGCAACCGGAGTCACCTCCATCGGGCCAGTCGTCACCGTCATGTCGGTCTGCACATAGTTCCCGTTTTCGTCTTTACGGAGCAGGTCCGCACTCACAAGGAACTTGAGCGTATCGCTCACTTCGGCAGCGCTCACCTTCGGGAGGCAGGCATGCGCCATCGCCAGGGGTTTCGCCCCATGCATTGACGGAGCAAGCTCGCGGATTACCGAGTTTTTCCAGTCGCTGAAGTAGCGGAAAGAATCCCCTTCCAAAATTTTCGCCTTGTGGTCGCCCGCGATGGCGAGCATCCCGTTGAACGCCTCCTTCTTCTCGGCGTCATTTTTCGCATGGTCGAACTTGACCATCATGCAGAAATATTCCTGCTCGTAGTCGGCAAGGTGCATCGCGGCAGCAACGCGCTTTGCAGCCTCGTCGCTCAGGTTGAACTTTCCGTCGCTCACATATTTAAGGTATACCGGCGAAGTGAACCCGGCCACCTTGGCGAACTCCTGCCAGGTAAATGCGGATTTCGCCTTGCGGTCGGCGTAATAGTCCGCAATATACCGGCGGTAGTCCGTATATTCAAGTACATCTTTCATTGATCCTCCTAACAAAGAACGTTCGCACCGCCTGCCCCCATTTTCTATTCCGGGTTTCGACCATGCGGGTCGTTCTGTATTTAAATATAAACACCTTTTTTCAAAAAGTCAATAGTTTCACAATATATTTTTCGCTGTTTTACACAAAATTTAAGCAAATTTATAAATTTTTGACAAAAATCACAATTTTCACAATATAAGATTTCAATACAGGCAATCGTCGAGACCACGACGAACGAGCGGTCACCGTGAGCGACAAGCCACGGACGTTAAGCCGTGGCGGTAGCGAAAGCGAGTGAGAAACCGGAGTTTTTATGCCATATACGACGAACGAGCGGTCACCGTGAGCAACAAGCCACGGACGTTAAGCCGTGGCGGTCGCGAAAGCGAGTGAGAAACCGGAGTTTTTATGCCATATACGACGAACGAGCGGTCACCGTAAGCGACAAGCCACGGACGTTAAGCCGTGGCGGTCGCGAAAGCGAGTGAGAAACCGGAATTTTTATGCCATATACGACGAACGAGCGGTCACAAAAGAAGGCGGGCATAAGCCCGTCTTCCTGCTCCCCCTATTTGGGTCCCCTCCTTTTCCTCCTAACAAGAGAGAGTCTAGTCCTTCACGCAACGGACAAAACCCGTTGTTGCCGGTCCATAATAATGTTCAATTATAAAATGAGAGTGACGACCAAGACGTTCCCCCGAATAACTATAACTAACAATCGTTCCGAACACACCGGCCCTCGACATACTATTCTCCGGCTTAAGAGCGCTTTCAGGCAAGAACGTCGGAGCGAACAGGTACATCATCGGATAGAAATATACCTTGTACGAACCATTAGCCCCTCGCACACGAGCCACCATATCCATGCCGAAACCCGTCGGATTGCCAAAGGATTGCATCAACCAGTTTGTTTCTTTACCCAGTTCGGCACCAAAGTTATTCCTCAGGTACGAGAACAGAGTTTCCCAGTCCTCGTATCGAGCCACATGCCAGCCTTCGGGACACATGTCAAAATCCAGGACACCCAACGAATCGGCAACCATATCCCACTTCACACTATCGTAATCGACATAGCCATCTTCGTCTTCCAAGGCTCCACTTAAGTACGTAGAATCCAGCATAGACACGAACGAATATATGCGACCAATGGAACAATTCGATGACGCACCCTTGAAGGCATCGTCATCATAACAGGATGACCCTTCTGCCTCGTACTTCAGATTTTCCGCCATCCATGTCTGCGGCGTTCCATCCAGATCGAGTGTCACAGTCTTGTACACCTTGCCGTCGCGGGAGTCCGTCATCGTTCCGAACGTATGATTGATGCGGGCGCCGTTTCTCTCGCGAAGAGCGATATCCCAGGAGCCGGATGCGCACATCAGTTCAAACAGATTACCCGAAATATCGGCAAATGTCCCCTCCTTTTCGGCCGAGCACGTTCCATGATCAAACACAGACGCAAGCAGGTTCGCATAATAAGTTTTCTTCTGCAGACATTCCTGGTAATATTGGGCAGAAGCCTCACGGAGCCTTTCAAAATTCCAGGGAGAAAATTGCACAACCGTGAAAATATTCAGGCCCTCTATTGACGTTTCAAGCGCTCTCTTTGTCGAATCCGACAATCCAGCAATCGAACCCGTCGCACCAAATTCCTCTCCAACTTTTTCCAGAAGAGCATACGGGACACCTTCACTCAAGGCAGCCTGCCGTATGGCTGGCGACTCGTCAAACGCAAAGGCACTCATGATTTCTGATTCAGCCTGCGTCTTCGCCGCGGCAAACGACGAGCCGGAAGCTGCCAGATTCATGATTCTATAATACGCCAAATGCGATATCCCGTCAATAGCAACAGAACCCGAATCACGCACGTCCACAATCGCCTTGAGCGACACCTCCCCTGCAACAGCCTCTATCAGGACTACGGGGCTTTTCAACGTGATGTCTTTAAACTTGAACGATCCGGTAGTCACACCCTCGTCACAGGGATTAGTTACTTCGCCGGTCAAGATATCCGGTTCCATTGTACAGATATTGGTCGTAAAGGACGTATCGTTCAGCGGTTCCAAGGTTACAGTATCCAGTTCCGACAAACGGGCCTCACCTCCATACAGGAAAATACTCGGCGGAGCAGACACCGTAACTTCACCGGAACCATCCTCACTTTCAAGCGTACGCGCATAATAAGCCCGCGCCGCTACCGTGATATCGGCATAAATTCTCGGTTCTTCGGAAGCTCCTCCCGAAATCGGCTGGTCGCCATCCGTCGTACACGCCGCAAACATCAAGGCGAGCGGCATCGCCATCGTGCAGAAAATTCTACTGCCCATTTTAACGTTATTCATGATTTCCTCCTAGCCCTTCTTATTTAAGCCCTGTTTGTCTGTCATCGGGAAAAACTGAACATTCAGGCGATACACTTCGTCCGTTTCGTTTTCCCTAGTGGCGATTTCAATGATTTTCCTGCGGCACGCATCTATCACCGCTACAATCTCATCGTAGGCCTTACGCGTAACGCCCAAGGTCACGCCCGAAAAAAGACGTTCATTTTGCGGTACGCCCTCGATGGCGTCAAGGGCGATTTCACCCATCTGGCGGTGCAGCCCACGAATAACGACAGGAGTCACCTCCATCGGACCAGCCGTCACGACCTTATCGGTCTGCACGTAATTGCCGTCCGCATCCTTCGAGAGCAGATTCGCCTTGACCAAAAAGTTCAGCGATTCGCTCACCTCGGCAGCACTGACCTTGGGGCGGCACGCCTTTGCCAGCGCAAGCGGCTTTGCTCCGGGCATAGCGGGAGCAAGTTCACGGAGTACCGGATTTTTCCAGCTATCGAAATAGTGGTACGCGTCGGCCTCGATAACCTTAGCGTTGCTCTGCTTTGCGATGGAGAGCATCCTCTCAAAGATTTCCTTCTTCACGTTGTCCGTCCCGGCATGGTCGAACTCCACCATCGCACGGAAATAATCCAGACGCGCCCCGGCAAGCCCCATGGACTTGGCAACGCGATCTACGGCTTCTTCGCCCAGATTGAAGCGCCCCTCGCTCACATACTTCAGATGAACCGAAGAAGAGAACTGCGCCAGCTTCGCAAACTCACGCCAAGTAAATCCGGACTTCACCTTCCTTTCAGCGTAAAAATCCGCGATGTACTGGCGGTAGCCCGTATATTCAAAAATATCTTTCACTTTTCCTCCTGACAACACCTTGGATTCAAGGTGGTATAGTTCTAAATATACCTTTCAACACCAAAAAGTCAACTTATTTCGCAATACAAAAATCGCGTTTTTATCAAAATTTAAGCATACGAAACAAAAATTATAAAAAAGCAAGCATTTTCCGCAACACAAAAACAAATCATCCACCATCAGGGCATCATTACCTATATTTATGGCATGGAACTTTTTACCAGGGTAGATACGCCTTCAGCCGATTTCAATATCGACTACACGAGCCGCATCGCGTTTTTCGGATCGTGCTTTGCAGACAACATTTCGGCTCAGTTTGCCGCGCGCAAGTTCCGCGTACTCGCAAACCCCTTCGGGACAGTGTACAACCCGGTCTCCATCGCAAGGCAAATCAAAGCGCTTTCCGACGGGAAAATTTTCGGAGAGGGAGATGTCTTTCAAGATGCCCGCTCGGGGCAATGTGCCAGCGGGAAGCAAGATGCCTGCGGTCCGTGGCACTGCTGGGGAGCGCACGGTTCACTCTCGGCACCGAGCCGCGAAGAATGCATCGCGAAACTGAACGTTGCCGCCAATAGCGCGCGCGAATTCTTGCAGCAAGCCGACACCGTATTCGTCACGCTCGGGACATCGTTCGTGTACTACCTGAAAGAATCGGGAAAAGCTGTCGCGAATTGCCACCGGCAGGCCCCCGCGCTTTTTGAACGCCGGATGATTACGGTAGAAGAAGCGACGCAGGCACTCGAAAGCATCGTGCAGGACCTGGTAAAAATAAAGCAGGACTCGATTCTTCCCCCGGCTCGGGGGCCGGGGCTAAAGGCAGAAATGGCTTCGCATTTTTCGATTGCTCAGAATGACGCGCACAATCTGCACATCGTGTTCACCGTATCGCCGCTCAGGCACATGGCCGACGGGGCGCACAACAACAGCCTTTCGAAGGCCACGTTACTGCTCGCGATAAATAGTATCAAACAAAAAGCAATGGATTCTATCGGCTCTACGAGCCTCCAGAATGACATCGCAGAATACTTCCCGAGTTACGAGATCGTGATGGACGAGCTGCGCGATTACCGCTTCTACGACAGCGACATGGTGCACCTGTCCGAGACCGCCGAAGAATACATCTTCGAGCGCATGGCAGACTGCTATTGCGACGAGAAGGCCCGCGCAGACATGGCCCGCGTCGAAAAATTCATGAAGGAGGCGAACCACAGGGTAGCCGACATGAATTCGCCCGCGACGGCAGCCTTCGCACAGAAGGTCATTTCACAGGCAGGAGACCTCGAAAAATCCATCCCGGGGCTCGATTTAAGGCTGGAAATTGCGAAATTTCGCGAAATTTTGAATATCCGCTAGCTTTTTCATTAAAAAACCGGAACCTTTTGTTTCGGTTTGTTTACACCCTTCCCTCTTTTTTTTAGAGTATTTTTATACTCGTGGATTAGGGTAAAATAAGGAGTAACAATGAAAAAGAGACTTACAATCTCAGGTCTCGCGCTTGGCGTGACCCTTCTTGGCGTAGGCTTCTCAAACACCTTCGCCGCAGATGAAACCCTAAGATCCCTCGCCGAGAAAAACGGCATCTACGTCGGAGCCATCCTGAACTCGCAATGGTTCAGCGGCGGACTTCCAGGCAATTATGAACAAATTCACAAATCGCAGTTCAACGTTGTCGTCGCCGAGAACGAGATGAAGTTCGACGCCACCGAACCGAGCGAAGGCAGGTTCAGCTACGGCAACGGCGACAAGATGGTCAAGTACGCGCAGCAAAACGGCATGCGCGTCCGCGGCCACGCTCTCGCCTGGCACAGCCAGGTCCCGGGCTGGGTGAACAACTACAGGAACGACAAGCAGAAACTGCTCAAGGTGCTCAAGAACCACATCCAGAACGTAGTCGGCCACTGGAAAGGCAAAGTCGCCGAATGGGACGTGGTGAACGAAGCCATCAGCAACAACGAACCGATGTGGCGTTCCCAATCCGTCTGGTACCAGGGTATCGGCCCCGACTTCATCGACTCCGCCTTCGTATGGACGCACGCCGTCGACCCGGATGCGGAACTCTGCTACAACGACTACAACCTGGAACAGGGCATCAGCCCGAAGGCCAAGGCGGGGTTCTTGCTCGAGCAAGTGAAGCGCTGGGTCAAAAACGGCATTCCCATACATTGCGTGGGTTCCCAGACGCACGTGGAAGACACCACCACCGACAAGCACTTCATCGGTTCGCCGGACAGCCTCCGCGCCCTCGCCAAGGAACTTGCAAAGCTCAATATCAAACTGAAAATTACCGAACTTGATATCGGTTTCAAGAGCGGCATCAACGTGAGCAAGAGCGATCTCGAACGCCAGGGAAAGACCTTCCGCGAATACCTGGATATCGTACTCGAAGAACCGAATGCGGACACCTACCTGATCTGGGGCGTGTCCGATAAATGGAGCTGGCTAGGCGGACTCAACAGGCAGAAGGGCCTTATATACGACGACAATTTGAAACCAAAGCCGGCTTTCGACAGCATTTTGGTGAGGCTCCAGACATTCGAGCCGCCGAAGGACACGACAGTCACGGACACGACCAAGCAAGATACGAGCGTCACCGACACGACTAAGCAGGACAGCACCATAGCGATTCATCAGACTGCAGGCCCGGGCAGCGTCACCACGCACGTTGCCGGACATACGCTGTTTATTGCCGGAGTGAAGTCCGCGAAGGTCGAAGTATTCGACATGCAGGGCCGCCCAGTATTCAGCGGCAAGTGCGAAACCGGTGCACTCGAACTGAAGGGAGTTTCGGAAGGGGTCTACATGGTCCGCATCCGCGAACAATCAGCAAGCCTAGTACGGAAAATCGCCATCAAGTAAGCGATAGATAAACATCAATAAAAAACTGCGGCTCAGGAAGAACTGAACCGCAGCTTTTTTATTTCTTTCCCAACTCAGGTAAGATACTTGATCTTCACCGAGAAATGCGCCTTGCAGTGAAGGTCGTCATTGTCCCAATGTTCCGGGCCGCTAGCAAACACATTGGTGCCGGCACCGATAATTTTCGCGGCAATCTCGCCCACGAATTTCGACTGCACCCATATTTCGCTGAGGATATTGTCGCATTCCTTCCGCGTGAGCGTGTAGCGCCACTTGTTCTTGCCTTTCGACTTGCCCTCTTCCACGATTTCACCCTTGCATGCATACAGGCCGTCATGGATAAATGCCGCCGCATTGTACACATTGCTGTTCTTGTCCTGCCGCGCTATATAGGGAGGCAGCTGCAGGTAAACAAGCTTGGGAGAAGAAGTGCCGTTCGTCTGGAACCCCTTTCCGAAGTTTACGGTCAGCTGTGCCTTATGCCATTTCTTTTTGCCATCTATGTTGGCGAACCGCTTTATATCCAGGCGGAATTTCGCATCTTTTTTTAGGGTAATTACGCTGCCCGCATCAACCAGATCGAAGTCAAACGGTTTGTCGACCTTGACATCGAGCACCTGAATCTGGAACGTCCTGGTCTCACTTTCTTCGACACTCGAAGATAACGCCGACGCAATCGAGTCAAAAACCGACTTGAAGAAACTTCCGAAACTCATCTTTCCTCCATGGGGATAAATGCAACGCAACAACAATGTATACAACGGAAAGATAAGAAAAATACAATCGCAAAAAGCGGCTTACGCCACGCTCATGGGACGATAACCGAGCAACTTCATGCTGTAAAGCGCAGTGCCTTTGCTGATGCTGCGCACGCCCGTAGCGTAGCCGAATATTTTGCGCAGGGGAACGTCCGCCTTCAAAAAATGCGTCTTGCCGTCGCCCGCAATTTCTTTCACCTTACCTTCGCGGGACTGGATATCGCCCGTCACGAGGCCTGCAAAGTTCACGGGGCATTCCACCGAAAGTTCCATGACGGGTTCGTACAGCTGCACGTCCGCGGCTTTCACGAGCTTGATGACCGCATCGCCGCAGGCCTTCTTGATCATCGGCGGAAGCGCCCCTTCGGTCCACGTGAATTCATGGACTTCGAAGCACACGCCGACAAGCGCGCCCTTGCCCAAGATTCCTACCTCGGTAGATTCCAGGAGGGCGGAACGCACACCCGCGAGGATTTCGCGCGGCGCCGTTTCGAGGAATTCGGCAGAAAGCCGGATATCGTGCGCATCGCCTTCGAGCGGAGTTGCAGACAACTTAATTGAAATTTTATGAGGGCCGAGCTGGAAGGTATTCTCGACGGGCCCTACCGCATGGCAGAGGCGTTCTTGCCAGCGCACTTCCGGGCTGCCGGCACGCACTTCGCACCCGAATTCGCGTTTGAGGCGCGCGAGCAAAACGTCCAGCTGCACCTCCCCTACGGTATGCAGGTACCAGAAACCGCCATCCAAGTCATGCTGCACCCGGAAAGACGGGTCCATGCGGGAAAGCGTGTTCAGGCTCTTTTCGACATGCGCGTAGTCTTCGGCGCCGAGGCATTCCACGCGGGTCTGCAGGAGGGGCTTGTACTTATCGCGGATGGAGGGGGTGTGATCAAGTGGATGCTCTTGCCCTAACGGGCTGCGGCATGACGACACCTGCGTTCCGTCCATATTTATTATCTGGCCGAGTTCTGTTTCGAACGGGGTGCGCATGGCGTAAATGTCGCCCGAACGGATTTCATCGACAGGCTGGAGCAAGTTCGCCTTGAGGCGCGAGAATTCGAAACCTGCCGGCCACGCCTTTCGTTCCATGTCGGCATGGCTGCGGAAAAGCGAGATTTCGCCCACGCCCTTGAAATGGCGCAGGCGTATCACCTGACCGAGTTCCCCTTCCGCAAATTCGGGCGGTTCGGGCAAGAAGAACGAGAGCGCGGTTATTAGGCTGCGAACGCCGTAGCCTTCCATAGCGGAGCCCGCATAGCAGAGCGCATAGTCGTCGCTCTTCACCAATTCGCGCAACCCGCGCAACAAGAGCTTCGGAGGGACGCTCTTGCCTTCCATCGCAAGCTTGAGAACTTCGTCGTCGAAGTTGCTCGCGAATTCCACGGCCTCGGCATAATGCTTCTTGAGTTCGGCGGAATTGTCCCAGCCGTCATCCACGTTCCAGCCGTCATCAATTTCTTCGCTCCCCGATTCCGAATGCGAAAGCCTGCTCTGGCTCAGCACATCGAGCACGCCCGTCATGCGGCCATCGCGATATTCAGGGAGAGTCATGAGCACCGGGCGCACGCCCAGCACCTCTTCAATATTTATCAAAGTCTCGTCGAGCGAATAGTCGGGATTGTCCAGCTTGTTCACGAAAAGAATCGTGCGCACGCCCGCTTCGCGGAGCTTGCGGTAGGCGGCGACCGTCTGGGTTTCCACACCGCTGGCGGCACTCACCACGAGCACCGCGCCCTCGACCGACGTAAGCGCCATATCGACTTCGGCACCGAAATCCACATGCCCCGGCGTATCGATAAAGTTGAACCAGGTGTTCTTCCACTCGAAATGAGCGACACCGCTCTCGATAGTAATGCCGCGTTCCTTTTCTTCGGGCATGTAGTCCATCGTGGCAAGGCCCTCTTCGACCTTACCCGGCCTGCGAACCTCACCCGCAGTAAACAGGATGCGTTCGGAAAGAGTCGTCTTTCCGGCATCCACGTGCGCGAGAATCGCTATATTGCGGACAGATTGCGGCATACCTCAAATCTAACAAATGTAAAAGGCATTCCGCGAGCATCAAGCCCCGGCGGCAGCGGGACTTACTTTACACAGCGTACGGAAAATCCGAAATTCTTCGCCTTCGACGTATAACCGAAGGCCATCGACTTGTTCGTCAGGTACCACACGCGCGCTTCGCCCTGCCCAATATCTTCCAGCGCATCGTCGGCACTCCAGAAGAAGGCGAACTTGGCGAGGTTGCCGTACGTGGCGTCGTCAAAGCGGTTGCCCGCAGGCATCGCCGCGAACTTGAGCGTATCGTTGCCATTGGTATCGCCCTTCCAGCCGTAGGTCGTCTTGAGCAGGTAACCCGCATTGTAGTCGGCACCGGCGGCATTCCAGAGGCTCTCGAAATCTTCGTGCTTTGGCAGGCGAAAACCGGAAGGGCACACACTACGGGCCGCATCCCACGAATAAAGGCGGCCATAAGCCATGCAGTTGTTTTCGTCGTCATCGAGGCAGTAGCTGCCCTCGGACTTGAAATTCAGATTGTCACCAAACCAAGTATGGGAACCGATTTTTACGAGGCGGTAGGTCTGCCCGTCGCGCGCATCCTTGAACTCGAGCGCCTTGGACTTCGCGGGCTTGCTTTTTGCGGGTTTGGATTTTGCGCCGGACTTCGCCGCAAACGAATTCGTGCAGGCGAGCGCCACCGTCAAGGCCATAACAATCAAACGCAACATCGTCATTCTCCGCACCAGGTTAACATTTACGATTCAAACGGACGGACTCGCAGCGTGACACCCAAATCTTCACAGGTTTTGCGACAAATCTCGATTTTTTCTTCGGGCATCACCTTCTCGACGACGGTCATGACCACATTCTTCACGTGGGCCTTCGCGAGCACGGCGAATTCCTTGAGGGCATCATAAGACTTGATGCCAAACTTGGAACGAGTCAGCGCCAGAAATTCCTCGGCATCCGGGGCATTCAGCGAAATCGATACAGTGTCAAAGCGCCCTTCGAGTTCAGGCGTGATATCCTTGCCATGAATCAGGTTCGCAAGGCCATTCGTGTTGAGGCGCACCTTCAAGTTCGGGTACTTCGCCTTGAGCTTGTCAATCACGCTGCACACGTCATAAAGGCGTTCGAGCGGTTCGCCGTATCCGCAAAAAATCAGTTCGTTGATGACGTTAAGGTCGTACGCGTCGAAAATTTCCATCACCTGGTCGACGCTCGGGTCGCCGCCCTTGAGCCAGAGCGTATTGCCTTCCATCATCTTCTTCGTCTGGCGCAGGCAAAACACGCAGTTGCACGGGCAACGGTTCGTCATGTTCACGTAGATGTTCTTGCCGGTAATGTCGCCGCTGTTCGCGATATCCAAATAGCCCGCCTGCCCGACGATTCCTGTTACAGTATAAACTATCATTTAGTCCTCCATCAAGTCGCGAAGGAACATCTCGACGCTCAAGCCCCAATGCATGGGGACATTGTTCTCTTCGCAGTAGCGGATGCACTTTGACGCGAATTCGGCGGCCTTCTTCACCGATTCGTAGAAGTCGTGGCCGTTCAGGTACATGCCGGCAATCACTGCGCTTATCACGTCGCCTGTTCCGCTGCGGTCGCCACCGATGCGGTCGGCCATCACGATTTTCGGTTCCTCGCCCTTGCTGTAAACGAAATTCATAATCTGCTTGCTGCTGTAATGAATGCCCGTCACCACGATGTGTTCGGGGCCCTGGTCGGCAAGCGTCTTGCACATGTTCTCGATTTCGACAGGAGTGAGTTTCCCGTCGCGGTAATCGGAACCTGTCAAGGAGCAGAGTTCGGTGAGGTTCGGCGTGAGGATGTCGGCGTAGCTTACCAGAGCGCGCATCTTTTCGCACAGGCTCGGCGTGTACGTTTCGTAGAGGCGTCCGTAGTCGCCCATCACCGGGTCGACCAGCGTGAACACGCCATTTTTCTTGAAAGTCTTGATGAAGTCGATGACGATGTCCACCTGTTCCTCGGAGCCGAGGAATCCCGTCGCGATGGCGTCGAAACTCATGTCCAGATCTTTGTACGTCTGGATGTAGTCGCGCATCTTGGAGGTGTAATCGTCAAAGAAATACTTGGGGAACTGTGTATGTGTCGAGAGGATTGCAGTAGGCACCGCGACCGCCTGGATTTTCATGGCCGAGATGACGGGCGCCATGACGGCAACCGAGCAGCGGCCGAAACCAGTGATATCGTTGATGAGCGCAATCTTCTTCTGTGGCATAATAGTCTAAATTTAAAAAATTTAATAAAGTAGATAACAATGGAATTCTATCTATAATACATTGTTTCAATTTTCAACTAAAAAGAATTTATGCGGGAGGGGCCCCAGCTCAGAGTTGCGAAGGCCGCACGGGCCCCTCCCTGCACCCTCCCCATCCTTGGCCGACGCTTCCATTCTCTAAACGACAACTCGCTATCCCCTTTTTTTATTATCATCTATCTCGCTTCAACTAAGCCTTTTTAACAAGCACGCGGCCGTAAGCGAAAGCAACCGACACGACAACCGCAAGGAGCGTGGGCCCTAGGAAAACCGATTCCTGATGCGCGGCCATCTGGTAGACAATAAAGCCCGCAAGCCAAGAGAAAAGGTTCCAGAGCCAGAAAGATTTCTTGGGTTCAGAACCGCGCTCGAAGTAGAACGAGACGAGCAGCACAGCCGCCATGGGCGCGAACACCGATGCAATCAAATACAAGAAGCTGATGTAGTGCTCCATGATTCCCGAGATGGCGAGGGCGGCGCTCAAGAGGCTCACGACGACACCCGCAACCTTCGGGTTGATCTTGTCCCAGATTGCCTTGGAGGATTCGCCCGCGGAATTTGCCGCAAGGAAATTCGTCGTGACGGTAGAGAGCACCACGATGATGATGCCCGGGATGCCGAGACCCGCAAGGAGAATCGCCTGCGCGATATTGTTGTCTGCGCCGATACCCGAAATCTGTATGCCGATGACATACATCCAGAGGCTCGCGAACGTATATGCGGCAGCCGAAACCGCGGTCGCCTTCACGGGCTTTTCCACGTCCTTCGTGTAGTCCGAAATCACCGGAAGCCAAGAGATGGGCATCGCAATCGAAATTTCAAAGATGTTCCAGAAGCCGAGCGAGGCAGCAGAGGTCGCAGCACCTGCCGCAAGCGCGCCGGACGCATCCGACGAGCCGACCACAAACAACTTAACAGTAAGCACGGCAAGCAATGCAGCGAGTGCCGCCATCACGACCGTCGTCACGTTCGCAGAGCGCTTGATGCCCACAAAAACCCAGATGGCAATCAAGACTGCAAGAATCACGCACGTTAACGGGAAAGAGATAGGGAGCTTGAGACCAGCCAATGCCGACGCTCCCTGCGCGTTCAATACGGCCACCCAGGCGAGCAGCTGGAAAACGTTCAGCGCGGCAAAGAACTTGGAGCCGTACTTGCCGAACGTCGAGGAAGTCGTCTCCATCGCATTCTTGCGGACTCGCGCCCCGATGAGGCCGACAAAAAACAGGAGGATGCCACCCAGTACATGACCGAGAACCAGCGGGAGCCACAACGAGCTGCGGGCAGCCGCGGCACCGATTTCGATACCCGCCTCGATTTCGGAAACCGAGATGGCGACACCGAACCAGATAATTCCATTCGAAAAGAGACCTGTACGTTTTTCCATGAAGCGCCTCCATGAAGTTTAAAAGACGGCGCAAAAATAGAAATGCGACCCCCGTATTACAAGACCCGCATCAATACTACTTTCTTATGTATCGTTATAGATTTTACCTATAACCTCAAAAAACGCCCGAATTTCGTTAAATTACGCACCGAAATCCCGGTCGTCCAGCGTCAATTCGTTCTCCACCGCATCCTGCTTACGCTCCGCAGTCGCATCAAGCGCCTCCGCATGCCCGCGGAGAGCCGCGAACGGGTGAAAAATCTTCGCACGCGCTTCCATCGCCATACGCGGGTGCTTCATGAGGAAGTTCCAGTCGTTCCGTGGGTACGGCAAGTCGATGATGTCCTTGTAATCGTCTTTCATAACGCCTAAAGACATATGTAGAAAAAATTACCGCTCCAATTTGAACGTCCGACCATTCACACGCAAGAACGAAGCATCAAGATCGCCATGGACCGAAACTTTCGCCCATGCTATACAAGACATTTTGGGAAAATCCTTAGAGTCGCTATACACACTCACCTCCAGCGTATCGCCAGAAATGGAATAACTCAGTTTCGGAGAATCCGATGCAGCGTTCCATGAGACGGGAAATTTCAGGATTTGCTCACCATCAACCGAATTGAGCGTCACCGAGTTCTCATCGAAACCTGAAAGATCATGCACACCAGAAAGACATGCCGAAACAGATTCCAGTTCCAGCAATTCATCTGAATCACTCTCCGTGGTACATGCCGCCAATGCAAACATGCAAGCAGCAACAGCAATTTGAATTTTACGGATGTTCATAAGCAGGTTCTCCCATTAGGGATAGACGTAATCATGGAAAATTGATCTCGGCGTTACCGCATAAATAACATTTCTATTGGCGATATGCGCGCAATCGATTGGCGTCGAATTCCGGATGAACACGCGAGTCGTATCGTCGACGTAGAACCTCAGCGGAACGACATATTCCCAATCCGAAGCTCCAGTGCAGAACACGCCCACCGTCAACATGAACCCTCCCGTCCGTTCCTGGGACGACATGACAACAATTGAATCCGATTCGGGGCCAATCACCGATTGCTCAAGAACGGTCACTCCGTCGGAGAACGTAACCATGACGGAATCTACAGAATCTGCCCTATGGATGGTCGCCTCGTAGCCCGTATCGTAAACAATCTCGGTGCACATCATCGCACAGAGAGGCAACGACAACAGCACGAGAAGCGCCGGCTTCGGCAAAATCTTACCTATTCGTTTGTATAAAGACATATGTTTCTCCTCGACTATAATTCCATTGAAAAAATTTCTCTATTTCAAATCATCAAAATAAACCTACTCCTCACAGTATTCACTATTATAAACACCGATTTTATATAAAGAATCAACCCCACATTCATTTTGTATGGGAATAAACGGCGAATAAATGTCATTAGACGAATTATTATCATGAGAAAGTAGATCATTATAGACATAAATGTCAACCATCGTACCTTTCTTCAAGGTAAAAGAAACTGCCGGAAATACGGTTTTCTTGCCATTGCAATAAGCCGTCTCTTCCATAAATAATTCACCATACCCCCATTCTTTTTTTAAATATCTATTATCAAGATTGACCCAAATACTGCTTTCAGCACATCCGCGACAAGCAACATAATCCCCAAGGACATGCCGAATGGAATCTTTTTTATAGATTACCACATGAATGGAATCGGCATCTTTAGGTTTTTCGAAATTCAGGTACAGGCCACAATCAACTTCTTGATAAAGATCGCAAGCAATCAAGCAGAATGAAGTAGCCAAAATAAACAAGAAACTTACTATTTCAAATTTACGGCGCTTCATAATCAGTACTCCAACCACCAGTTTTCGTGCCAGACCTTGTTTATCTCTATTTCGACTTCAACTCATCTAGGCATTCCGAGTCGGTATACTGCGTGATGCGGTAATTCGAGAGACCGGGGCATATCGAATCCAGTTCTGCATCGCGCGAGATTCTAGCCACTGGTTATTACAGAAAAAAGAAATTTTCAAAGTCAAGGAATCAAGCGAATCTTCATCATGAGAAGGGCCGAAAATGAATCGTTCATTCTCATTGTACCACAGCATATTGTATCTTCCAGACTCAAGATTATCCTTTTCGTTAAGCAACAACAAACCTATCGAATCGGCAGTATTTGGGGCATATACAATATATTGAAAATGGGCTTCACAGTCATCAATACTATAATGGTATGCACCCCCATTATCTCCATAAGGATGACAAGTGACTCCGCACACGGAAAGCCATATCAGTGATAGTAATAGAGAAAGAACAAATTTATTTTTCATAATCAATACATTCTCCACCAGTTTTCGTGCCAGACCCAATCTTCTCCATAATCAACCTCAGGATGTTCGTTTTTGTAACCAGTCCACCGATGAGTTTCTCCATCACGGCCTGTATAAAGGCCTCCATTGTAAAATATATTTGACATTTTCTCGTGGGTCCAAAGATGATTGTCATCATGAATCTCATGCCCATAAATGTCAATGTTTCCAGCTTCATATAGAAAACCTTTATAATAAGAATCCATTTCTAGACCATTTTTGTAATAAGCATCATTTGGGAAAGGACTCCCACCATTTCTATATAAATAATCTGCCAAATAGCCATACCTACATCCCCCAGATTCCGCTTGTCTCAAATGATTGAATTCATGCGCAATGGTTGATTCGTAATGCCGATCCGTTACAAGAGCTGCACTACCAAAGTGGTCTCCACCTCCAGATTGGCCGAGTTGATCTAGTATGGATAAAAAGCCTCCCGAATAAACAACATTTCCACGATAATAATCCATGTTGCCGCCAAAAACACCGACATTATATCGACCAATTTCATGGCCAAAGAAATCGACACCATACCCCCCTAATAAATAGTCTCCAAGCACTCCCCACTTATTGTCGGAGTCCCACAAACGATTACCAGCAGACACATTCGTCATCAACTCCGCATAACCGGGAATCGAGGCCAAGTTTGCAGATACATGCGAATTCCAAATTTTTTCCCAATCTACTTTTGATACTTTGCCCTCATTACTAATCAATTCTACACTTGTATTGATTATTGTGGGCTGCAAACCTGCCGCTCCCAAAGTTAGAAATCCCGCAGCTTCGCTGACGAGTCCTCCTGTGAGCAGCTCCGCGATGCCTAGGCCGATAACCTTTCCCCAGCTCCATTTTCCGTCGTAATCGATAGCATTCACCGGGTCGCCCCCGAAACTGTAGGGGTTCAGGTACTGGCGGGCGGGATCGGGTGTGAGCCACAGCGCGAACGACGGGTCGAAATACCGCGCACCATAGTAGTAGAGCCCGAGGCGGCCGTCATACTCCTTGCCGGTGTACTGCTCCGCGGGAACGTCGCCCGAGACGCGCAACTGCCGCTGGAAACCGAAGGGCTCGTAGGTGAGCGCGGTGGCTGCGACGCCGTCCAGGACGCTCATCACGAGAGAACCCTGGCGGTCCTTCACGTACCACTCGCTCGCGCCGCCCGCGTGGCGCCTGCCGAGCACGCCGCCCGCGCCGTAGAGCATGGTGTACTCGGCGACGGAATTGCCGCCGGAGGAGAACGCTGTGCGGCGTTCCAGCTCCTTGCGACCGTCGAGCATGATGTCGGTGCGGAGCGATACCAGGGCGCCGTTCTCGTAGGAATACGCTGCCACGCGCCAGCCGGAGGGGTCGTAGACGGACAGCTCGCGCCACGTGCCCGAGCCGGAATCCTGCAGGAATACCGCGGGCAAACCTTCCATGTCGTAGGTGACGGAAAGGCTCCTGGAGCTGTCGAACACCATGCGGCCCGAAGCGTCGTACTGGAAATTCCCCGTGCGCGAGGCGTCGCGGTCGCCGTCC
>CACWNW010000015.1 GCA_902762305.1 Fibrobacter succinogenes
CGGCTACCTCGAAGTGATCACGCCGGAAATCGTGAACAAGACTTTGTGGATCAAGTCCGGCCACGCCGACAAGTACAACGAGAACATGTTCAAGACGCTCGCTGGCGACGTGGAAATGGCCGTGAAGCCGATGAACTGCCCCTGCCACATCCAGATTTTCAACACGGGGCTCCGTAGCTGGCGTGACCTTCCGATGCGCCTTGCCGAATTCGGTAAGTGCCACCGTTACGAACCTGCCGGTACGATGCACGGCCTGATGCGCGTGCGCGGCTTTGTGCAGGACGACGCCCACATCTTCTGTACCGAAGACCAGATTGCAAGCGAAGTGGCCGACTTCTGCGCCCTCGTCAAGGAAATCTACCACGACTTCGGTTTCGACGATATCGTGGTGAAGTTCTCCACCCGCCCGGAAAAGCGCGTGGGTTCCGACGAAATCTGGGACAAGGCTGAAGCCGCCCTCGCCGAAGCCACGAAGCTCGCTGGCCTCGACTACATCCTGAACCCGGGTGAAGGTGCCTTCTACGGCCCGAAGCTCGAATTCACGCTGAAGGACTCCCTCGGTCGTGACTGGCAGTGCGGTACGATTCAGGTGGACTTCAACCTCCCGCAGCGTCTGGGTGCCGAGTATGTCGGCAAGGACAACCAGAAGCACATTCCGGTGATGCTGCACCGTGCCGCCGTGGGTTCCATCGAACGCTTCCTCGGCATCTTGATTGAAGAATTCATGGGCGATTTCCCGCTGTGGCTCGCTCCGGTTCAGGCCCGCGTGCTCCCGATTTCCGAGAAGTTCGTTGACTACGCAAAGAAGGTCGAGAAGGAACTCGTGAACGCCGGCGTCCGCGTGGAAGTCGACGAGTCGAATGAGAAGCTCGGCTACAAGATCCGCCAGTGCGAACTTCAGAAGGTACCTTACCTCCTGATCGTCGGCGAGAAGGAAGTGGCCGATGGCGTCGTGTCCGTGCGCAAGCGTAAGGACGGCGACAAAGGCAGCATGACTGTCCAGGCCTTCCTCGACATGACCGCTGACGACCGCAAGGTTGTGCGCTAGTCGCCCAATATGTCATGCCGGACACCGTTCCGGCATCGCCTTTTAAATTTAAAACGCAGACTCAAAAGAGCCTGCGTTTTTTTTAACGATGGAGTTGAACTCGCCTCATGATTAGTCGTGGCCCTTGATTTTTCAAATCAAGGGCGCGACTCGTCGGCTCACCAATACGAAAGTGCGAGCACTTTCGTGCTGGATTCGCCTCCTAGTTGTGGGACTTGCTTCGCAAGTCCACAACTCGTCGGCTCAGCCATGCCGGCAAGCGAGCTTGCCGTCGCGGCATTCGCCTCCTAGTCGTTCATCATATGATTGTAGAACTTGCGGTAGTGGTCGCGGTCTTCGGTCTTGCGGACGGCGATGGCGTCTTGCGGGTGGCGGTTGAGCATGCCCGTGATCATCTGCGGGATGATGTAGCCCCACTCGTACTTCTGCTGCAGCGGGAGGAAGAGTTCCTCGATTGCGTCGAGAACCGGGCGAAGATCGTACTTCGGGTTCTTGAGGAAGGAGAGGAGCAGTTCGGTGGTGCAGTTGCCCGCGCCGCGGCCCATGCCGGACACGGAACCGTCGAGGTAGTCCACGTGGTTGATGATGGCCTGGATGGTGTTGGAGAAGGCGAGCTGCTGGTTGTTATGTCCGTGGAATCCGAACTGCTTGTTCTTCACGATGCTCTTGTAACGGGCGAGTTCCTTGTCGATGTCTTCCTGGTAGAACGCGCCGAAGCTGTCGACGAGGTACAGGATGTCGGCCTTGCATTCTTCGTTCACCTGGTGGAGCGCTTCGTCGAGTTCCGGACCGCGGTCACGGCTCACGGCCATGATGTTGAGCGTGGTCTCGTAGCCCATGTCGTGGAAGGCGTTCACCATGCTGATGCCCTTGTCGATGTTCTTCACGTAGCTTGCCACGCGGAACATCTGGTAGGGGCTTTCGGATGCGGGCTTCACGGCGTCCATGTTGACGCGGCCCACGTCGGCCATCACGGCCATCTTCATCTTCGAATCAATGCCGTCCTTCACTTTCCACAGAAGGTCGTCGTCGCAGAACTTCCACGGGCCGTATTCCTTCGGGTCGAAAAGTTCGGGGGAGTTCTTGTAGCCCATTTCCATGTAGTCGATGCCGGCTGCAGTGAGGAGTGTATAGAGACGACGGACGAATTCCAGGGAGAAATCGTGCTTGTTGACGAGGCCGCCGTCGCGGATGGTGCAGTCGAGGACTTTGATTGTTTCGTAGTACATGGTATGTTCTTTGGTTGAATTGTTAATTGCTCCGCAAACATAGGTTTTGGATGTCGAGTGGTCAAGTAGGCTGGCAACTTTAGATTAAAAAAGTTGTGTATTCTACGCAAATATAGCGTAAAAAGATATAAAATGGCTTTATTTTGCTTCAAAAATTGGCTTTGCTAGGCTGTCTCGCGCCTTCTGCTCGACGGCGGCAGAATGTGCGCGCGTTCCTCCTTGGTTGGGAAAAATCGCTCCTGTCTTTTATTCTACGCTAAAAATGCGTTAAATGTAGAACGGTACATTCGGCTTGAATTTTGGGGTTGTTTGTGCCTTAAGCGGATATTTTTGTGGCGGTAGTTCCCGTTTTGCTGTTTTTGGGCGTTTTGGAAACGAAAGTTTTCCTTACACGGGAAATATTTTTAGCGGTGTGCCATCATTTAGCTTATTTTATGAAAGAGGTATGAGAATGTGGTATTACAAGGGCTTCGCCCTGGTGGCACTCGCTGTGCTTTCGCTTTTCGGGGTGGGTTTTGCCGTCCCAGCCAGTCCGTTCCCGATAACTGTGAAAAATCCGGACGGCTCCGTCGTGGTTATCCGCAATGTCGGCAACGAGAAACTCCACTACACGGTTACCGAAGATGAAGAGCTTGTCGTACGCGACAGTCTCGGTTTCTGGAATTATGCGGATTCTGCCGGAAAGTCTACCGGAATCCGGGCCCACAGGCGCGACGAACGCGAAAAGGGCGAACGTGAATTTTTGCAGAGGCACAATCCGAGAAACGTCATCGACAAGTTCCTGAAATCGAAAAAGTTGCAACTGCAAAAAAGGGACTCCGTCTCGGTGATGCCGCTGAACAAGCCTGCCCCCCTCCGTGCCAGGGCGAACACGCTGGAAGATGTCCTTTCGCGTGCGACCCGCCCGGAATTTGACGAGAGGAAAACGATAGGCGAGGCCAATGTGCTGGTGATTCTCGTGGAGTTTAGCGACATCAAGTTCGTCTCTTCGACTCCGCAGCAGGATTTTATGCGCTACATGAACGAAGACGGCTATTCCGAACACGGGATGCGCTGGAGCGTGCGCGAATACTTTGTGAAAAATTCCATGGGGGTGTTCAAGCCGACGATTGACGTGGCGGCCCCCGTGACTCTGTCGAAAACGCGCGCTTACTACGGCCAGCAGGAGACTCCCGATGCGGCGTTCACCGAGGCTATCAACTTGATAAAGCAGCGCGGCGATATCGATTTTGGCAAGTACGACAATGATGGCGACAAGTACGTGGATTACGTTTACATGATCTATGCGGGCGTGGGCTCTGCGGATACGGACGTGCAAGAGGCCATATGGCCGCAGGCGGGATCGGTATGGCCCACGATAAACCTGGGCAGCAGGGGCAACCCGCTGTACGTCTCGTCGTATGCGTGCTCGAGTGAACTCAACGGCATGATGTACACCTACAACAAGCTTTACCACCCCAGGGCGGTCGCGAGTACTCTGGCCGGAATCGGCGTGCTTGTCCATGAATACAGCCACGTGCTCGGCTTGCCGGATTTTTACGACGTCACGAACTCGCAGAACTATGCAACGCCGGTCATCTGGAGCCTGATGGACCTGGGCGAGTACAATACCTACCCTGGTTCGTCGAGCAGCAGTTCGCACCATTCGTTTGGGCAGTACAACCAGGTGGATACGGTGCAGTATATGTGCGGAAGCGCGCCGCCGCGCCTGACCGGGTTCGAGAGGTTTTCGTTGGGGTGGCTGACTCCGCGCATTCTCCCGAAGGTGAACGGCGAGGTGACCCTGCGGGGTATCGACCAGAACGATGCAATTCTGATTCCTTCGTCGAACAAGAAGGAGTATTTTATGCTTGACTACCGCGCGAAATACGATTCCATCGCGCCCATGCCGAGCAGCGGGCTTTTGATATGGCGCATCGGTTACAGCAGGACGACGTGGGACAGGAACGAGGTGAATGTCGGGGAAAAACTCCGCATGTACCTCTACCGCGCCGACCAGAACATTACGATTAATAACCAGGTATACGCCACGCAGGACGACCCGGATTTGAAAGGCGACCCGTTCCCGGGCCGCAAGGGGATTACGGAGTTCGATGAGTTTGTCACCTATTCGGGCGAAGATATCGGTTTGCGTATCTATGATATTACCGAGGGCGATTCCTCGGTGACGTTCATGGTGGAATGGGATAACCCCGACCCGATAATTTCGAGTTCGTCTGAGGCGGAGAGCAGCAGTTCTGCTTTGCCGTCGAGCAGCAGCGCTTTGCCGCGTTCCAGCAGCAGCGGGGTCGTGATAGGCTCCCGCAGTTCGAGCAGCGTGATGGCTTTGCATGGCCCGGTGGCGGAAGTCGAGACGCACAACTACCGCATTTTCGACATGCAGGGGCGCCCGCTGTACTCCGGCGACCGGATGCCCGCAAAGATGCCTGCGGCTCATGTCGTCGTGGTGGAATACACCAAGGCGGGGACGGTCAAGCGCTCCTATATATATACGCCTTAAGAGACCGCTCGTTCGTCATTTCGGTTATTGAAACCTCCGGTTTCTCACTCGCTCTCGCAACCGCGCTCGGTTAATACCGGGCGCTTATTGCTCACAGGAGACCGCTCGTTCGTCGCTGCCAATTTCTCGTTAAATGCGCCCAGTAGATGCTGGGTGCTTTTTTTTACGAGTTTGTAAACTATTTGTCATTGACTTATTATCCATACAACGTGCATTCGGGCGTGAACTACATCACTTTTTAGGAAGTATTTTCTAGTTAGGTGTAACTTAAAAGGAGAGTTTGGAATGAAACACGCTCTGTGGACCGGTGTGTCCTTTGGCGTCGCTATGGCTATCTCGGCTGTTGCGGCAAATGCATTTACCCTTACAGGCAAGGTGAACGACGAAAGCGGGAAGGCTGTGCAGAACGCTGCCGTTTCGCTTTTGGGCAAGGCGCTCAATACGAAGACGGATGCTTCCGGCGCATTTACAATACATCAGGATGAATCGTGCGTTCCGGGCACTCCGGGTTGCGATGGCGGTTCGGACGCCCTGGTGCAGCGTGACGCCTCGGTGGGCTACCTTTCCGTAAATGGCGGGGTGCTCTCGTTCTCGCAGGGCTCGGGCTCTCCGGTCCATGTGCAGATTTTCGACATGGTAGGCAACCGTTTGCTCGACGAGACCCTCTACGGTTCGGGAACAATCGACATGAAGGCTTCCGTGAAGGCGAAGGGCGTGTATTTCGCCCGCGTCCGTGTGGGCAATGCTCAGCAGAACTTCCGCTTTACTGCCGACGGCAGCTTCAATGCGGCTTTCGGCACTCAGGCTGCTGCAAAAGCGCTCCTCAAGGTGGGCGACAATGATGACCTGCGCGTGATTGCCGACGGTTTCGATACGCTCAACGTGAAGCTCGCAAATCTCGATACGAACCTTGTGCTCACGCTCAAGAAGTCGGCCCCTCCGGAGCCGCAGTATGCCTATGGTTGGGGTCTCAAGAACAATCCGGTGCCCAGTAGTGGTTGCGGCAAGGATACCCGCCTTGACTACAAGTACCGCGGCGACAAGCCCTACATCGATTTCAAGTGGAGCAAGGGTACGCGTACCGTACGTATCGATATCCCGAAGAGCTACGACAAGAACAAGCCGTACAAGCTCATCTTTGGCATGCAGTGCATGGGTGGCTGGGCCGGCGGCGTGCAGGACGAGGGCTACTATGGCCTCAAGCCGCTCGACAAGAACGAGACCGCCATCTTCGTCGCGCCTGAGGGCAACGGGAACCAGGCCCCGTGGGGTCAGGACGACTACACGCTTTTCGACGAACTTCTCGCTTATCTCGAAGGCAATTTCTGTATCGACTCGAGCCGCGTGTTCTCTACGGGCTTCAGCTACGGCTCCATGTTCAGCAACGGGCTTTCTTGGAACCACCAGGATGTTTTGCGCGCTGTGGCCGTCTATGAAACTGCCGAACGCAACATCTGGTTGCCGCAGCGCAAGAATATGGGCATCGGCTGGATGGGCGTGCTCGGCCTGCAAGATGACTTGTGCCGTCCTGAAATGGGACGAGCTGCCCGCGACATTATTCTAGAACTCAATTCCGAGGGCGGCAAGGCCAAGAACGAGCGCGCTCAGGAATACGGCGGCAACGGTCCGCACGTGTGCTACGATTACACGACTGTCGAGGAACGCTTCCCGGTCCGTTGGTGTACGCAGAACGGTGGGCATATCTGGGATCACAAGGATCCGGGCCAGAACAAGTCTTGGGTGCCCGAGACCACTTGGGATTTCTTCAGCAAGTTCTAAAAGGAAATCATCCGCACTCCCAAAAACTCCCCAGAGCAATCCGGGGAGTTTCTTTGTGTAAAAAACAGGAAAAATCAGTGGCTAATTTTTTTTCTCGACATTCAAAATGGTATTTTAAGTAAAATAGCTTTTGGAAGGATTTAGATGAAAAAGTTCCTGAAAATTCTGCTGATTGTATCTGCCCCTCTTCTGCTTGCTGCCGCATTTTGCGGTTATCATATTTATCGTGCGCTATCCTTGGACCCGGGCTTTTTCTTGTCGGGTGATGGATCCGGTGGCCCGGAGAGTGCGCTGAATATGTTGCAATTTTCGATGGACTTGCCGAAGGGGATTGTTTGCGGAGAATTGCCGAACCTGTTGAGGGCGGATAATCTCGAGCCGACAGAGTTTATGGAAATTGGCTCTGCGGTTGATTTCCTGTTCAGGATGCACGATAAATCCGGAAAAATTATGGGGTATAGGTTTACGCAACGGTACGAAAAGGATTCTCTGGAGGGGGAACTCCGTTCAAAGTGGGGCGAGGGAACTGTAATTACCCGGTATTCAAAACGGTATTTAAAAGATGATAGTTGCTTTCGGGTTTCAAAAACGATTAAGGCAGAATCTGCGGATTCTGTTGTTGTGTTGAATATTAGCTTTCCCGGTGATTCTAGTTTGTATGTGGGGCGGCACAAGAATGGAATTGTGACGGAATGTGTTGCTTGCGAGTGGCGAGACGGACGTTGCGACAAGGTGATTAGCGAAAATAGAATGGAACTGGATTCGGTTTCTGGAAAACTGCTTAGTTATACATCTAGAACGCGAGAAACTTATGTTGAGGGCTCCCTGTATGTGGGCAACGAATTCTATGCGGATAAAATGATGTTTGACAGTTTGCAGCGCGTAGTTCAGTATGAATTTAATGGTCAAGTCTTTCGCTATGAATATTCCTCGAACGATACGGCGAACTATAATGTGAACATATTTAGTGAATCGGGGCGGAAGGTCGGCTTTTACAAGAGAAAGTTTAAACAGGACCGTGAAATACTCAATTACGGGACCGATCGTTATGAAAAGGAAATTATCCGTTATTACGAGAATGGAAAATTGATGAAGGAGACTTCGGAAAACATTGACTTTTATAAGTCTGTGACTACTCGGACAAGGCTGTTTGATTCGGCTGGAAACAAGGTGCTGGATTCTGCAGTCTATGAAGAAACCTTTTTCCCGGGATTGCGTTTTTCTCCCAATTCATTTATCATAAAGCATAATTATGATGAAAACGGAAAACGCAAATCTTATGAACAATTCCAGGAGTCTTATAGGAGAACGTTCCCGTTCTTTTTTGTTCCTGTCAATTTGGAATCAAGAGTTGAAGTCGGAAAACTCAAATTTGATTACGATGATACAGGACGTTTAAAAACGATAACGGATGAAAGCGAAGATGAAAATCGGGCGTTGCGGTATTACTTCCCGTTTGCTATGCACCGAATTGTCTATTCGAATGAGAAACTTGAAAATTTTCAAAAATGCAAGGAACCATATAATCCTTATAAGCATTTGAAACCGAAACGGAGTACTCCGAAGCAAGAGTGATATTGCTCGCTTTTTTTCTAAATTTGGGCTCATGGAATTTAAGCGTTTTGAGGCCCTTATCGAGATGTTCCCGCAGGTGCAGATTTTCAGCACCGAGGGCGAGGATTTGGACCGGGTCATTACCCACTTTTTGAACCAGCGGAAGAATGTCTCCACGATGTCGGAGGCGATGCAGCGGAAAATCCAGCATGCGCTCGCGCCGTTCTTCCAGCAGCGATTCATCAGCCTGCACGACGAGGAAGCCCCGCTGGTGCGTCACCTGCTGTTGAAGAAGAAGTTCTTCTTGCAGACGGACCGCTATATCGATGACATGGCCTGGCCGGAAACCGACCCGGACAAGCTGGAAGATGCCTTGAAGATTGCCGACCTTACGGAAGAGGTTCTTGACCGCAAACTCCTGAGCCTCTCGAACGGTGAACTGCGCCGCGTGTTGCTTGCGCGTATGTGGATGGAGAACCCAGAGTGGGTGTATTTCAACGACTTGTTCGGAGGGCTTGATCCGGAGTACCGCAGGCACCTTGCGGCAAGCGTTGTGGAACTTTGCAAGCGCCCAGGCCTGAACGTGGCGGTGCGCCTGGCCCGCGAAGACGAACTATTGCCCGAAATCCCCGCGTTCGTGTATGCGGACAAGACCTTCACGCAGTATGCGGGCGAGTTGCCTGCCGAAGTCGCGAAACCGAAGTACACGAAGAAGGAACTGAAGGACTACGAAATCGTCATCCTGAACGGAGTGAAGGATCCAGTACTGGATTCTTCGACTTCGCCTGATTCTATCGCCTTCGGCTCCAGAATGACAGGCTCCGCTCAGAATGACACTGAAGGCAAAATTCTCTTCGATCTTAAAAACGTGAACGTGCAGTTCGGCGACACTGTGGTTCTCAAGAACCTCAACTGGACGGTTCGCAGGGGCGAACACTGGGCGGTGATGGGCGAGAACGGTGCCGGCAAGAGCACGCTGCTCGGGATGCTTACCGCAGACCACCCGCAAATCTACAAGAACGATATTACCTTGTTGGGTGAACGCCCGGGCCGTGGCCTGAACATTTGGGACCACAAGGCGAAACTCGGGTTCTTCTCTCCGGAACTGGCGCTCCAGTACCGCGAAGACTTGAGCCTGCAAGAAGTCCTGTGCACGGGCTTTACCGCGAACCTCTGCAAGGCGGAGAATACCACCTGGGAAGAACGCGCGAAGGCGAAGGAATGGCTCAACTACCTGGGCTTCGAAGACGTGGAAGCACGCTTCCGCAACCTCTCGCCGATTGACAAGCGCGTGGTGCTCATGGCGCGTGCCGCTATCCGCCCGCCTGAGGTGCTGTTGCTCGACGAACCCACGCAGGGCCTCAAGGGTGAATACCGCGAGAAGATATTCCACTTGTTGCAGCTGTTGTCTAAGGAGACGACCATCATACTGGTAAGCCATTACGAAGAGGAATGGCCGCCCTGCATGACGCACCTGCTGAGGATGCCCAAGTTTTCGGGAACCTAGCAAAAACTAGTTTGTTAAAAATTATATACGTACATTCTGGTAACGTTTGATGTATTTTTTATAACCCGACTTATGTTGGTTGTAAAAAACAAGACAAACTACTTATCAGGAGTACGTAATGACAAAGAAGGTTCTGCTTCTCTGTGGTGATTTTACCGAAGACTATGAAACCATGGTCCCGTTCCAGTCGATGTCCATGTTGGGCTATCAGGTGGATGCGGTGTGCCCCGACAAGAAGGCCGGCGAAATGGTCGCGACTGCAATTCACGATTTTCTGGGCGAGCAGACTTATGCCGAATCCCGCGGG
The DNA here is from genome assembly GCA_902762305.1 of Fibrobacter succinogenes. Classification (GTDB taxonomy): domain Bacteria; phylum Fibrobacterota; class Fibrobacteria; order Fibrobacterales; family Fibrobacteraceae; genus Fibrobacter; species Fibrobacter succinogenes_I. The sequence goes on from CACWNW010000015.1 coordinate 9,925, forward strand.
CATAACTTTGCGCTCACGGCCGATTTCGACAAGGTTAAAGTGAAGGATTACGAAGGCCTGTTCATTACCGGCGGCCGTGCTCCGGAATACATCCGCCTCAACGAACGCGTGCTCAAGATTGTGAAGGAATTCTTCAAGGCCAAGAAACCCGTGGCGGCGATTTGCCATGGCCCGCAGGTGCTTGCTGCTGCTGGCGTGCTGAAGGGCTACAAGGCTACGGCTTACCCTGCGGTCGGTCCGGACATCACTCTTGCTGGCGGCAAGTATGTGGCCGTGAATGTAGACGAGGCTGTCGTAGACCGCAATCTGGTTACCGCTCCGGCGTGGCCCGGCGATACGGCGATTGTCCGCGAATTCGTGAAGCTCATGGGCGCGAAGATCAAGATTTGATTTTTGCGTTCCGCTGAAAATTCGTTTTTCAAAAAAGTTTCTCTTTCTATAAAAGGCGCGTACTGTCGGTATGCGTCTTTCCTTGTTTTGCGAAAAAGTCTAAATTTCGTTTTGAAAAATAAACCTCAATGCGAGCCCGCGAGCAGACTGAAGTTCAAGGGCGTAACGCGCCGACCTATTATGCAATTGACTGAACAGAACATTTTGAGTGCCTTGCGTGCTGTCCAGGATCCGGACTTGCACAAGAACATCGTCGAACTGGATTTTGTCCAGAACCTCAAGATAGACGGCGACAAGGTGAACTTTGACCTGCGCCTCACGACGCCCGCGTGCCCTATTCGCGATAAGTTCAAGGACCAGTGCATCGCCATTGTGAAGAGCCTCGGTGCGAGCGAGGTGAATGTGACGTTCACGGCGCAGGGGCGTGTAGAAGGCTCCAATCCGGCGACGCAGGCTCCGAAGGTTTCGTACATCGGCGAAGTGGCGCATGTGGTCGCGGTCGCAAGCGGCAAGGGCGGCGTGGGCAAGTCCACCGTGACGGCGAACCTCGCGATGGCATTGAGCCTCTCGGGTGCCCGCGTGGGAATCCTGGATGCCGACATCTATGGCCCCTCCATGGGACTCATGTTCGGCATCGACCGCGCTCCGGAAGTTTTTGACGACAATACGATTGCGCCTGTCGAGGCGAAGGGCGGCATCAGCATCGTCAGCATGTGCATGTTCGCCGATAGCGACAAGGCGACCATCTGGCGTGGCCCGATGGTTTCGCAGATGATTCAGCATTTTATCCATCATGTGCGGTGGGGCAAGCTCGATTACTTGCTGGTGGATTTCCCTCCGGGAACGGGCGACATCCAGCTCACGCTCACGCAGAACTGCCCGATGGCAGGTGCCGTGGTGGTGACGACCCCGCAGGAGGTGGCTCTCGCCGACTGCCGCAAGGGGCTCGCCATGTTCGACAGCGTGGGCGTACCTGTGGTGGGCGTCGTCGAGAACATGAGCTACTTTATTTGCGACCAGTGCGGCAAGCACCACAACATATTCCGCGAAGGCGGCGGCGAGCGCATCGCCAAGAGCTGGGGTGTGCCGCTCATCGCGAAGGTGCCGCTTGAACCCGCGGTGGCGGGCTGCGGTGACGAAGGTACGCCGGCGGTGCTGCGTTACCCGAACTCCGAGTCGGCGAAGGCCTTTATGCAGGCGGCCGATGCGACGGTGCGCACGCTTTCGATGTTTGCATCCGAAGGCGACGGCGTGCTCAAGAACTTCAACTTCGAGTTCGAACAACTTCCGGTGGAGGACGCATGATTCAGCCGAAGAAAATATTTAGGACAAAGGACGGGCGTCTCGGGTTCGAGTGGAATGATGGAACCCGCGGTGCATGCGCTGTACGCGAACTGCGTCTCGCTTGCCCTTGCGCATTGTGTGTCGATGAACATACCGGCGAGAAATTGCTGGACGAATCAACCGTTACAACTGACATAAAACTTACAAGAGTGCAATCCATCGGTCGGTATGCTGTAGGGCTTACCTTCAGTGATGGTCACAACTCGGGAATTTACCCTTACGACAAATTGAGAGAATTGACGGGAAAGGCGTAAAAAGCCATATTTGTTTGACCGAAGTTTTTTACTAGGTGGATTGATAGGTGTAAAGGTTATGAGTGATTTTAACGAAGCGCTTTATTTTCGCGACTTGAATCGTTACCCGACGCTCTCTCCGCAAGAGGAGATGGCTTTGCTGACGATTATCCGGTCCGACGAGAGCGAAGAAATTCGCAAGTCAGCCCTCCAGCGGCTTATCCGGGGTAATCTTCGCTTTGTTGTCAGCGTTGCTCGTAAATACCAGGGTAGGGGGCTTGCCCTTCTCGACCTCATCAACGAGGGAAACCTGGGCCTTTTCAAGGCGGCCAAACGATTCGACATGGAAAAGGATGTCAAGTTCATCAGCTATGCCGTGTGGTGGATTCGCCAGTCTATCCAGAAGGCGCTGTTTGAGCAGGTCGGTGCGGTCCGCATTCCGCCTAACAAGCTCGCCTTGGTCAACCGCTTCAAGCGCGCCCTGATGCTTAACAACGGTGACTACGACAAGACCATTTCTATGGAAGAGTTCGCTCCGTTCGAACGTGACATCGTGGAAGTCATGGAAAAGATTGTCGATATCTCGCTCGATGCGCCTATCGGCGACGACGTCGGCGGTGGCGGTTCCGATTCCGTGAGTACGCTTATGGACGTGCTCGGGTCCGACGGCAACCAGGACGACGACATGGAGAAGGACGAACGCAAGAAGCTCATCCAGGAGACGCTTGCCTCGTTGCCTCGCCGCGAAGAAGAAATCCTCCGCATGTTCTACGGGCTTGATACCGTGGAAGATACGACCCTCAAGGATATCGGCGAAGACCTGCGCCTTTCGCGTGAACGCGTCCGCCAGATCAAGAACAAGACCTTGCGCCGCCTGCAGAAGAGCAAGGAACACAAAGAGAAACTCGCAGATTTCCTGGAGCTTTAATGTCCCAATCATCGGCTACAGCCCGTAAGGCAGCTTATTGGTTCTTGGCCGTTTGCTGTGGTGCTCTCCTTGCTCTGGGCGGTTTTAGGGTGTACGAGGAGTTCGGCCCGTCGAAGGTGTCGGTCGAGGCCGTGCCGTTCGGGCTTTCGTCGGCGGGTTCTGTCGCACGTGGCGATTCTCCCGACCTGAATGCTGGAATATCGGGACTCCCGGTGCAGACGCAGGCTGAACTGCGCCGCGCGGTGGAGCTTTCGCATGGCGGCAATTACCAGGCCGCTATCGAAATTTTTGAAGCCATCGTGATGATATACCCGGACGTCCTCAAGGTCCAGTGGGAAGAACTTAATACTTTGTTCGAAAAGGATTCGCTTTCGGATCGCGAGGAATATCGCCTGAAGCAGTTCGTGGAATTGCTCAAGGCCCGTTACCCGGGTGGCGTAGCTATGTATATAGAGAGCCGCCAGGCGGCCCGCGCTTCGAACATGTCGCTCGCATTGCAGCTTGCGCAGGTGGCCGCCGAGAAGGCTCCCGCGCTTTACGATGCCCGTCTCTGGTTTGCGAGACTCTTGCTCAAGGAGGGCAGGCTCGCACAGGCCGCCGCGGAATGCCGCACGGCGATTAGCCTTTCTGCGGGGGCCGACCCGCGCGCCTACGAAATCATGGCAAAGCTCTATCACGACCAGGGGCTCCTGGACAGCTGCTCCGCGGTGGTGGAATATGCGCTCACGCAGTTCCCGGTGAATATGGAGCTGCACCTGCTGCAGGGCTACCTTGCTGAATACCGCGGGCATTTCGATATGGCCGACAAGATATACCAGAGGATTCTCGCGCTTGACCCGACCTTCACGAGGGCGTCTGAAGCTGAAGCTACTCTCGGCGAGAAGTCCCCTCCGGGAACGGGGACTGCGGTTAGCCTCACTCCGCGTGACCGTGCCCAGATGGCGGTGGACATTCTCTCCCCGCTTGTGGAACGCTATCCCGAAAACCTGCCGCTTCGCGAGGCGCTCGGGCTTTCGTACCTCAAGGGTCGCGAGTTCGATCGTGCCCGCATCCAGTTCCAGGAAATCTTGAACCGCGACCCGGAATATCCGGATATACGCCTGCGCCTGCAAGAGGCGAACGTCACGAAGCCCGCTCCGGTATCGGCTGTTGACGGGCTGGCGGCGAACCTGAACCGCGCGCTCGATAGCATCAAGGGCACGTACGCGCCTTCGAAGGAACACGACTTCACGACGATGCTCGGACATTACCTTGTTCGTTATGGGGCTACTCCGGGTGAATTCTTCAAGAAGTACGCCATCGGGAATTTCAGGCCTATCCGTGCGAACGTCTGGCAGGAAACCTTCTACGACGGTTCGTACAAGCATACCTACACGGTGGTGTTCGATTCGCTTAACCATTTCCGCGAAGTGCATGTGGTGGTCTCGGATTCTTCGGTGAAGTCTAACCATATGGGCATGGCGCCCGAAATATTCACGCGCCTCTTGAAGCAGAATTCCCGCATCTCGGGCATCGGCAGCAGTACCGGCGAAACGGACTGCGGTGACAGTCTCGTGCTCGACGCCTCGGTATGGGAGACTCAGGACAACTTCGAAATCCTTGCGCGCATTGTCGGCAAGCCTTCGGAAATCCGCATGGTACGCTTCGACAAGACGGCGCTTCCGCCCGGCCTCAAGCTTTGCGACTACATTCCGTACTTGAAGGAATTCTAGAACAAAATGTGTAATGTGGAATGTGTGATGTGGATTGATTAATTGCACACTTCACATTTCACGCCGCACATTTTACATCATATATTTCCTGAATAAAGCGTGTTTTTGACGCGCTATTTTTTGTATCTTTACTCCCATGTTCCGTATTCGATACATGGCACTCGTTCTTGCCGCCTTCGTTCTTGATGGCTGCACGTGCTGCGCATACCTGAACCACATGTTCAATGCGGAACGTATCTACGACGAGGCTACCGAGATGCGCACGGCCCGCCTCGATAGCGTATCGGACCCTGAAACTTCGACTCCCTCTAGCGAGGAGCGCATGAAGTACGACAAGGTCATCGAGAAGGGTTCCCGCGTGCTGGAACGCTTCCCCAAGAACAAGAAGCGTACTGCCGAAGCAGTGTTCCTTATCGGCGAGTCGTTCCGCCACAAGGGCGAGTGGGACAAGGCTATTGTCAAGTACGACGAGTTCGAACGCTATTTTGCCGACCACGATTCCATGCGCACGGTCGAATACCAGCGCGCTTACTGCCTTTACAAGAATCACGAATACAATATCAGCCGCTTCGCCCTCGAACCGGTTGTTGCCGACAAGAAACACCCGTACTATTTCCAGGGGCTGAACCTGCTTTCGCTTCTGGACGAGCAGTCGGAACGTCCTGACCAGGCGATTGAGGCCCTGGAGGCCGTACTTGCCGATACCGCGGGCACCCCGTTCATGAAGGGAAAGGCGCATTTCCGCTTGGCCGGACTGTACTTCAAGAAAGAGAACTGGGACAAGGCTCGCGAACACTACACGGCGAAAGAGATTGAACTCCTGAACGTGCGCGAGAGGCAGACTTCGGGCGAACAGGCTGCGGAATGCCTTATCAACAAGAAGGAATACTTGAAGGGTGCCGACGAGTACAAGGTGCTCTACAAGAACCCGGAATACGAATTGAAGCAGGCGGAATACTTGGTGCGCATTGGCGAGGCAACGCTGATGGCGGACCGCTATCCGGACGCATTCGTCATATTCCAGAAGGTGAATACCGAATATCCCAAGTCGCAGTTCGCTTCGCGCAGCTACTACAATCTCGGCGACTACGAGCAGAACAAGACGCTCGACTACGAGAAGGCGATTGTCTACTACGACAGCAGTTTTGTTTCGCGTACCATATGCGAATGGGCGCAGAAGAGCCGCGAACGCAGGGATGCGCTCCGCAGGCTAATCTCGATGCGCAAACAGAACGATGATGTGAAGAAGGACTCCATCCCGAACATGGGCCGCTTCTTCGGGACGGAATTCCAGATTGCCGAACTGTTCCTGTTCAAACTTTCCGAAGTGGACAGCGCACTCGCTCGCCTTACCGGCATTATCGAGAATGCGGACGATTCTGTGAAGGTGCAGCGGGCATCGTATGCGCGGGCGTTTATCTACGACGAGTTCAAGGGCGACCCCGATACTGCGGAGGAACTCTACAAGGAAATCATCGAGAAGTACCCGAATACCGAATACGCGAAGCAGGCGCAGGTGAACCTGGGCATGAAGGTGACGATGAAGACTCCGGACGACCAGGCCCGCGACATGTACATGCGTGCGGAAAGCCTGTGGACTACCGCGTCGGAAATGCCGCTCGACCAGATGGATCTTGTGGACAGCGCATATGCGAACGCGTTCTATGTATTCGATAGCCTGTACCAGCAGTACCCCGGGACGGATGCGGGAACGCAGGCGCTCTACATGAAGGCTGTTTACTACCAGATGAATCCCGAAAGGCTCGACAGTGCCACCTCTATTTACAGGACGCTGCGTGACAAGTACGGCAGGACACCGTGGGGGCAGTATGCCGCCAAGGTGCTGAACAACCGTCGCTCCACCAGCACGCAAGACAACCTCGAGCGCCTACGCAAGCGCGTGAAGCAGAGCTTGGAGCACATCGACAAGCTTTCGGAACAGTATTACGAGTCCTTGAGCAAGAAGCCCGAAGAGAAGAAGGCCGAAGTCAAGAGCAAGGAAGACGAAATTCTCGAGAACACGTACAACAGCATGTACGATTTTGAATAGGGTGGGCGTATGCGCGTAGCCCTGATTGTCTCGTTCTGCCTCGCAATAGCGCTTTGTGGTTGCGCTGAAAAGGAAAGCATCGCGGCTCGAAAGGGTTACGTGCGGTTCCCTGAAAAGCAGTACGCATCCAAGGAGAAGGCGAAGATCGGGCTCGAGATTAAGGGCCACGCGAGCTACTATGGCCCCGGATTCGACGGGAAGAAGACGGCGAGCGGGGAGATTTTCAACCAGAACGATTTCACCTGCGCGCACAAGAACCTGCCATTCGGTACGAAACTCAAGGTGGTGCGCAAGGATAACGGCAAGAGCGTCGTTGTGCGCGTGAACGACCGCGGGCCCTATGCGAAGGGCCGCATTCTGGACCTGAGTGTCGCCGCTGCAAAGGAAATCGGGCTCGACAAGGCCGGGCATGCCGAGGTGGTTGCCACAGTCATTGAGTGATGGGCTGCCTTTTTTTTGAAAAAATGCGAAATTTTTGAAAATGTCATAATATGACATTTGGTGAATCTATATTTTACTGCACAGAGAAGCACTTGGTCGTTTGTGTGCTTTTCTTCGAAAAAAGAGGTAAAATATGGCTAAGAGAACCAAGTCCGGTGTTGAACAACGCGTGTATGAATTGCCCGAGAGCAGTCCCTGGGATTCTGGATTTTCCCTGTTCAAACGCCGCATAGGCGAACAGCTCCAATTGAATGGATTTCCGGACGGGATTGTCGACGATAGCGACCTGCTCCCGTTCTACCGCATGGGCGAAAGCGAAACGTATGTGCTCAGCGCCCTCGGTTGCAGTGTCTACGCTTGATTACGGAAAGAGGCCCCTCGGGGCCTCGGAAATTTCAGGATATAAATTGCGCTCCCGTTTGAGTGCGCAAGATTCGCCTTATCTGCGGTTTATGCGGAACACCACCTGCAGGGAGTTCATGAGGCTGTTGTCGGTCTCGTCGCCATACTCCGCTTCGTCGGATAGGACGATACCGATGATTTGCCATCTAATGCCGATACCCATGTGGAACCTTTCGGAAATTTGCCAGTCCTTTCCGATTTCCAGGTCCATGCCGAGAACAAGGGCGTCTTCACGAGTGGATTCCGCTTCGTCTCTATAGGTGTTCATCATGCTTTCGTAGGGGCTGTTCAGCAGGGCTATGCCCATCAAGCCTTTTACGCCGAAGAAGGTCCCGCGAAGGAACGAGTTTTGACTGCGGGAGAATGGAAATATCGTGGTTCCGATGCCGCCGAGGAATACGGCCGCGTCTATTTCGTTGTTGATTCTCTTGTCGACGTTTTTCCCCATGTCGTATTCACCGTCGATAGTGAATATTTCGATTGAACCCTGCAGGGATGCGACGCCCTTGATGAGAAAACCCATCGTAAGTTCAGCTACGGTGCCAAGGCCGGTACCGTCGAGGTGGTCGTAGCTGACGCCTGTCAGGTTGGCACCCAGATCGGCGCCCAGATAAAAACTGCTCCTCCTAGGGCCTGAATTGTCCTGGGCGAATGTGGCTTCACAGAAAATTGCAATAAATAAAACGAGGATGACTTTTTTCATATTTTCTCCTTGGATGAATTTCCCCGATGAATAATTATAGCAAAGGCTATTTCGCTTTGTAGCTTACGAATCTGATATTCCCGCAGAAATCCTTGTGGATTCCCGTGAATTCGAGCCACGGGTAACCTGCCGCCTCTGATTCGAGAACGCTTGCCTGTTCCGACCCGATTTCGAGGAGGATGGGAGCTCCCGCATTTAGCTTGCCTTCGGTCTGCTTGAGCATCTTGCGCACGAGCGTGAGTCCGTCGGGCCCGCCGTACAGGGCGAGTTCCGGGTCGAACTTGTTTACTTCGGGCTGGAGCTTGCCTTTTTCGCCATCGGGAATGTAGGGGAGGTTCGCGATGAGGCAGTCGATTTTCGCCGTCGTAGCGCCCGCGGCTTTTGCCACGGCATCGCCCGTTACGGCGTCGAGCAGGTCGCCCTGTGCGAATTGCAGGGAGCCCGCAGCTTTTTCGCCCGGAGCGCTGTTTTCGCCGGCGGTTGCCGCCAGCTCGTTTGCGTCCGCGTTTTCCCTCGCGAGAGCGAGCGCGTCGCTGGAAATATCGGTGGCGAGTACGCGGGCACCTGCGATTTCCTTGGCGCAGGCGATTGCGATCGCGCCCGTGCCCGTGCCGATTTCGACGACGAAGGGGGCTGCGACGTTTTCGAGGCGATCCTTTGCCATGTCGATGAGTTCTTCCGTTTCCGGGCGCGGGACCAGGGCTCGCGTGTCGCACTTGATGGTGTGCCCGCGGAAACTCGTGTCGCCCACGATGTGCTGCAGCGGCTCGCGGTTCGCGCGGCGCGCCACCAGCGGGCGGAGCTTGTCGAGTTCCGCGGCCGAGAGCGGCTTGTCGAAATTCAGGTAGAGGTCCATGCGCTTCTTGATGCCGAGCCCGAAGCAGATGATGTATTCCGCGTCGAGGCGTGCGTCGGGAACGCCCTTCTTCTCGAAGAATACCTTGGTGCGGTTCAGTATTTCAAGTACGGTCATCTGCGGCATTAGACTGTCCTTATTTTATATTGTCATGCACGATTTAGTCGGGCATCTCCTTCTTGTATGGTGTAAAAAGGAGGTCTCCGCCTTCGCGGGGAAGACATTTTAAGCGTTAAACTTCCCGAGTTTTTCCTGGGCGTTCGCCATCTGGAGCCCGTTGATGATCTCGTCGAGGTCGCCGGTGATGACTTTGTCCAGATTGTACAACGTGAGGCCGATACGGTGGTCGGTCACGCGGTTCTGCGGGAAGTTGTACGTGCGGATCTTGGCGCTACGGTCGCCGGTGCCCACGAGGGCCTTGCGGCTCGCCGCCTCTTCCTGTTCCTTCTTCGCGATGACGGCGTCCAGAATCTTGGAACGCAGCATTTCCATGGCGTGCAGGCGGTTCTGCAGCTGGCTGCGTTCGGTCTGGCAGCTCACTACCACGCCTGTCGGGATGTGGGTGAGTCGCACGGCGGAGTCCGTCTTGTTGATGTACTGGCCGCCGGCGCCCGAAGAGCGGTAGGTATCCATGTGGATGTCGGCTTCGCGGATTTCCACGTCGACTTCTTCTGCCTCGGGCAGGATTGCGACGGTCGCGGCAGAGGTATGCACGCGGCCCTGCGTCTCGGTTTCGGGAACGCGCTGCACGCGGTGCACGCCGCTCTCGAACTTGAGCGTCCCGTACACGCTGTCACCTTCGATGAACACGCGGATTTCCTTGTAGCCGCCCACGGTGCCTTCGCTGGCATCCTGGATGGTCATCTTCCAGCCCATGCGGCTGCAGTAGCCCTGGTACATGCGGAACAGGTCGCCCGCAAAGAGTGCCGATTCGTCACCGCCGGTACCGCCGCGGATTTCGAGCGTGGCGTTGCGGTAATCCCACGGATCCTTCGGCACCATCAGAATCTGGAGCTCGTCGGTCACGCCCGGCAGCTTCTTTTCGATATCCGAAATTTCGGATTTGGCCATCGCGACCATCTCGGGGTCGGAATCGCCCAGCGCGCCCTTCCATTCGGCGAGGTCGTTTACCATCTGCAGGTATTCCTTCGCTTTTAGGACGGCCTTTTCGATACCCTTGTATTGCTTGTGGATCTTATTGTAGCGGGCCTGGTCGGCGAGAACGTCCGGGTTCCCGAGTTCCGATTCCAGTTCCTCGTACTTTTCAATCAGTTTTTGAGCCTTGTCTTTCATCGGGGCTAAATTTAGAAATTTTACTAGATTTATCGTAGCGTATATAAGCAAAAGGAGGCGCTATGAAATATGGAAAGATGATGGCGGGGGTATTGTTGCTGTGGTCGCTTGCGATGATGGCCTGTTCGGACGATTCTTCTACGGGGCCGTCGCTGGAAGAAATCCTGGCCGAATATTCCGTCGCCTATGAATTTGACGATCCGGCGAATGTGGGCAAGGACTTCTTCGGAAAGAACAATGCCGTCTTGGACGATAATATGCCCGCTTTGAAACTGGAAGATGACTGCCTGGTCCTCGATGGAACTTCGGGCTTGCGCATCCCTCTGAGTAATTCCTTCAAAAGTTCCTACTTTGCCTTTGAAGTCCGCTTTATGGCGACAGATACCTTGCCGCTCTCCAATATCTTTTCTGCAGACCCTCCGGGTGCTAGGGTGAGTGGCTGGATGCTCCGTCTTGACGGTTCGGAACTGATGTTCCATATCCGTGGCGCAGGTGACTGGGAAATCTTCTCCGCGGGGAAAATTTCCATGAACGAATGGCATACGGTCCGTGTAGAGTTTACCATGGCAAATATGGGCGGATTGACCGTTGAAGGTTACGATTTGAAAATTACCTTGGACGGGAAGGAATGCGTTTCGAAGGTTCTGTATTCGAGTGCGGCTGACTTGAAATTTGATTTGGGAATCGGTTATGACCCGCATCATCAGTCGCGGTACGAAGACCGCTTCTTTATCGGTAAAATCGACTACATCCGCTACGGGAATAGGTAATAGTTCTCCTGCATGCAAGTCAGCCCGATAGGCACATTCTACGGCGATGCCGTCTACAAGTACGAGGCTCCTCGGCAGGGGCGTTTGTTTGCAGGGCATCCGGGCCGCATTGAACTGAATGCGGGGCAGAACTTCGAGATGGCGCTCCGCGACCTGGACGGATTCGAGCGCATCTGGGTGATTTTCCAGTTCCACGAAAATGAGGGTTGGCGCCCGACGACGCGTCCGCCCGTTCCGCCCAAGGGCAAAGACCGCGTGGGCACTTTCGCGAGCCGCAGTCCCTACCGCCCGAATCCAATCGGGCTTAGTTGCGTGCGCCTGCTGAAAATCGATGGCCTTACTTTGTATGTAGACGAAGCGGATTTGCTGAACGGCACTCCGGTACTTGACATCAAGCCGTATATCCCGATGGCGGATGCCTTCCCGGATGCGAAGGCGGGATGGGTCGAGGAACAGGTGGGAGACTTGTGGACCGTCGATACGACCGGGGAATTTGCCGCGCAGAACCGATGGATTGCGGAACATAGCGAATTCGACCTGGACAGTTTTGCCAGGGTGCAACTTTCTCGCGGGAATTTTTCGAAGGACCTGTTTGACAGTTCTCGCCGCCGCTTGACAATCGATGAAGTCGCCTGTACGGGAGTGCTCGCCTACCGCACTTTCCGCATCCATTTTACCTACGATGAATCGAATCGCTTGGTTTGCCTGCAGCGCATATTGAGCGGCTATACCGTCGAAGAACTGCAGGAAGGCGCCGAAGATAAGTACGGCGACAAGCAGTTGCACCGCAATTTCTTGAAATCATTTGGCATCGCGCCATAGCGCAAGGCGGTGTCGGTTCCCCGATGCGTGCGCGAGCGTTTGCGACGATTTAAAGCTGTGTTTATACTTCGTGGCTGCCGTCGATAATCCACCTGCAGAGTTCGACGATTCCGTCGTAGTCGGGCAGGTTGCGGATGAAGTTCTGCGACTTGCAGCGTTCGATAAAGTTGCTCCAGGCGCTTTCGTTTTTCGCCTCGAGACCGAGGTGTTCTTCGATGGCGCCCTTGGTCCACACCCATATTCCCTGCTGGCGCAGTTTCATGTGTATGTTCCTGATGGGGCGTTCCGCTTCGGGCATGGCGGCCATCATGGCGTAAGCCTTCGCAGCGGAAATGTTGCTGTGCTTGTTCACGGGGCGCCCGTTCACGAGTCGCATGTGGTTGCGGAACGCGAGTTCGCGGAACAGGTTGGTGCAGAACTTGATGTCGGGATCATTCGCCTCGAGGAATCCGTCGCGGGTGGCGGTGGTGAAGGCGTAGTCCAGGTCGACGATGGAGCGTACGGGCATGTCCATAGCCGATAGTACCTGCATGCTCTTGCGGGTGTTGCTCACGCCTCCCTGGCGCACGAGCGCGCACTTGATGAGGGCGAAACTCTGTCCGGTCAGTCGTTCAAAGAGGGCGGGTAGCACGCGCCATTCCGTCTTGCCTTCGGTCAGAAGCACGTAGTCGGCGAAAAGCAGTTCGTTGCTGTTCGACAGGCTGAAGAGCATCTGCAGCTGGCTGGGCGCATCCTGGATCACCTGGTGCACGGCATCTTCCATTCGCTTGCGCATGTAGGTGCCGCGTTCCTTGTTCTTGCGGATCAGGAGCGATGTGCTCACGTCTTCGCTCGTGACCATCTGTGCGGAATGCGTCGCGAAAATCACCTGGTAGCCCTCGTTCGAAAGGTTCTTGAGGGCGACGCGCACGAGTTCCACGGCCTGCGGGTGCAGGAACAGTTCCGGAGAATCGATGAGCAGCATGGTGCGGCTCAGGTAATGGTTGTTGTGGTGCTTCTTGACTTCGGAGAGGTAGCGGACGAGCGCCATCTGGATGGCGCGCTGGCTTCCTGCGCCCATGCGGTCGATATCGCGTTCGAAACCGTCGTCTTCGTCAATCACCTTGAGGGTCGCCTTCTTCAGGAAGGTTTCCAGCGTCGGGATGGGAATGTTCAGCTCGACCCGCACGCTCGGGAACAGCGGCTTGAGTTTCTCGTTCACGTCGTGGTCGAAACTCTGGATTTCGGCGGCTTGGTTTTCGCTGCCGGGGCTGAGCATGTCGCTGAACTTGCTCAGGATGTCGCAGAATTCATTGCCGAAGCGCCTTTCGAGCGGCTTGAAAATTTCGTGCAGGAGTTTGGTGAGCGATTCGTTGCCTTCGAAGTCCCAGATGGCAATCGGGGCGGGGAACATGCGGCTGAATGCGCAGCGGAACAGTTCGTCGGTACGCACCCAGTCCTTTCGCTTGTCGGTCCTGCGGTTTGGCGGTACGAACGCCCAGATTTCCACGTTCTCGGGAATTTCTCCGGGAACGCGCTGGATTTTCTTGATGCGGATCATGTCGCCGTTCAGGAAAGGCTTGATGGCGGCCGCCTTTTCTTCGCCCAGGCGGTTCAGTACGTTTTCGGTAATGCCCTCGAAAATGCCCTCGACTTCGACGGGGTTGTTCGGGTCGTCAAAAAAGGAAATGTCCAGAGAAAAGCGCGAAAGGAGCCAGCGTATGCCCATCAGGATGTTTGTCTTTCCCGCATTGTTGTAGCCTATGAGCGCGGTGAAACCGCTCAGCGGGAAAGTCTGTCGCTGGATGGAACGGAGGTTCGAAATAGTGATTTCTGAAAGTCTGAGTGCTTGGGGCTGCATGACTTCAATATATATCTTGATTTTGCGGAAAGTTGCGATTTTTTTTGTGAAAATCGGCTTTTTTTTGACTTATATCACGGCTAGTCGAAGTTCAGGCTGCGCCTGTAGGGAACGAAGCCCGCGTCGCGGATGAACTTCTCGGCTTGCTCGATGGAAGTGAGCCCTTGGCTCTGCAGTACGTTCTCTTCGATGACGATGCTGTTGATGTCGTCGGCACCGGAATGCAGCCCGAGTTCGCCGAGGGAAAGCCCCATTCCGAGCAGCGATACTTCGATATGCGGGATGTTGTCGAGGAATATGCGGCTTAAGGCGAGCAGCTTGAGGTATTCGTCTCCGCGGACGTGCCGGATGGGGAACTTGTCGGTCTGCGGCTGGAATGTCCACACCACGAAACTCTTGAAGCCCTGGGCGATATCCTGCGTTTCGCGCACGTAGTTCAGGTGCTCGATGATTTCTTCGGGCGTCTCGACGCTCCCGAAGACGATGTTCGCGCTGCCGGGAAGTCCCTTCTTGTGGCAGGCGGCGAGCGTATCGCACCACTGCCTTGCGGTTAGCTTCTTGGGGCTGAGCATTTGGCGCATGCGGTCACTGAGGATTTCGGCGCCTGCACCCGGGACGGAACCGAGGCCCGCGCCTTTCAGGATGTCGAGCAGTTCATCGAGGCCTATGCGGTTGGATTCCGCGATGCGCACGAGTTCGACCGGCGAGAATCCGCGCACCTTCATGTTAAGCTCGCGGGTGAGCATCTGGAGCACGTCGGTGTAGTAGCTGAGCGGGATATCCCTGTTCACGCCGCCCTGCAAAAAGATATGGTCGGCGCCCTTCGCCTTTGCCTCGAGGGTCTTTTGCCTGATTTCGTCGAGGGTGAGCACGTAGGCTTCGGGGCTGTGTGCGGGCCTGCAGAAACTGCAGAAGCTGCACGTGACTTCGCAGATGTTCGTGTAGTTCACGATGCGGAAGGCGGTATAGCCCACGCGGTTCCCGGGGTTCATGCGCCTGCGAATCGCATCGCCTGCATCCACCACGTCGGTCCACGGGGCATTCTTCAGAATGTCGAGTGCTTCGGCCGGAGTGAGGCGGGTGCCGTCGATTGCTTTTTTCAGCAGCAGGTTCATTGCACGGATGCTCGCGAATCCCTTACGCTATTTTTCCATGTCGGTGGTGTCGAGGACCGGAATGTTCTTGTCTTCCTGGCAGAGGTTCTCTTCGCGAATCTTGAAGGTGAAGTCGACCAGGTTGTTCTCGAACATCTTCTGGTAGGGTTTCTTGGCCTGCACGCTCTGGAGGGCGCAGGTGCAGTAGTTGATGCGCTGTATGAGCTTCGTGTCGTCAGAGGGGATTCCCTTCGCGAACACGCATTCGTGCATGATGGCGTATTCCATCGGGCGGTCGTAGCGGCCCTTGCATTTGTTCTTGAGGTCGGGCTGTGCTGCCACCTTCTCGATAATCCCCTGCGAGGGCACGTCGTTTATCACCTTGCAGGTGACGAACCCGCAAATGAAGAACAGCAGGCATACGGCGGCGTTTATGAGGAAGCGCTTGCCGCGGCTTATCTTGTTGTAACTGCGTTCGACGGCCTCGAACGCCTGGGTGGCATGTAGCCGGACGTCATCAAAATCGTTTTTAGCCATAGTCTTCTTCCAGTGTCCAAATTTCGGGGTATGTACGGTAGTTTTCGGCGTAGTCGAGCCCGTAGCCTACTACAAACTTGTTTTCGATGCTGAACCCGACAAAGTCGGCGTTGAATTCGACGGTGCGGCGCGCGCTCTTGTCGAGGAGCACGCAGGTTCGGATTTCGGAGGGCCCGCACGCCTTGAGCGTCTCGCGGACCTTCGAAAGCGTGATGCCCGTGTCGAGGATGTCGTCGACGAGCAGGATCTTTTTGCCCTTGATGTCGAGCTTTTCGAGGCCGGATATCTGCAGCTGCCCGCTGGACTGCATCGAGTTCCCGTAACTGGAGGCGCGTATGAAGCTCACCTGCAGTTCTGGGGAGGCGATACGGCGGCACAGGTCGGCTGCGAATATGAAACTGCCCGAAAGCAGAGGGACGACGACGTCGAAACCGCAGGGCTTGATTTCTGCGGCGAGGGAGTCCAGGCGCTCTTCGATCTCTTTTGCGGAGATGAGCGGTTTGCTGGACATCTTATACATTGTCCACCTCGAAGTTGAGCCAGCCGAGCATGGGCTTGAGCGCCGCAAGCTTGCCGTTCGGGTCTTCCCTGAACTGCGTGTAGATGCGGAACACCTTGTTCTCGAGGCTCGTCTTGTCGATACCCAGGTGGAGCCAGTCGGCCACCGTGATGAGGTCGGTGATGTACTTGACGGTCGATTCGTCGATCTTTGCGTACACGTCGTCGATGAGCTTGCTCAGCTTGGCATGGAACATGCGTCCCGTGCCTCCGAAACTCGGGTTCGTGTCGAGTGCGTTCGCCTCGTCCATCAGATCCTTGATTTCGTCCACAAGCTTTGAATCGGGGCCTTCGAGCAGCTTGAGCGCTTTGTTGTGGATGCGCGCATTGAGCTCGAGAGAGAGGATCTTTCTCATGGTGTCGGGCAGCGTATGGTCAGGATCGGCGAGGCTGTCGATGGAAATGCCGTGGTTCAGTGCGAAGTGCGAGTACGATTCCGTGAGCTTCGTGAGGTGCTTCTGCGTGCAGAGCTTGTTGATGCACTGCAGGGAATCGCTCATGAGGTCGCGCATGCGCACCACATAGGCGGTGGGGAACAGGCGGCGCAGTTCTTGCGTACTCATGTTCGGGTTTTCGACGAACTTGAGGCCGTTCTGTTCGACGGATCCCATGGCGACCACGATGTTCACGCGGCCGAGGGGGTCGGTGATGACCAGGTTCGTCGTCTCGCGGGATTCCGCGATGAGCTTGTCTTCGTACCTGACGCGCACGAGGGTCTGGCGACGGCGGCTGGAAATCTTTTCCGCCTTCATGCGGGAATCCTTGTCGTCGTAGTTCTCTTCGAGTTCCAGGTGGAAAATCGCGGCGCGTTCCGCCATCTCCTTGAGGATTACGGGAACGTCGTCTTCGGCATAGCGGGTGAATACCTCGGCTCCGTTCCATTTGTGCTCGTTGCTTGTGGCGCGGGCGAGGATGCTCAGCACTTCGCTCTTGATATTGTGCCCGAAGGGGAGGAACGGTTCCATGAGCTCGATGGCGCGCAGCGCGTAGCGCATGTTCTGCACGGGCTCGAGGCCTTCGATGTCGTTGAAGAACCAGCCGCAGCTTGTGTAGCTGAACAGGCAGAACTTCTGGATTTCGAGGAGGCGGAGGGCCTTGGCGCGTTCCTTGGCGTCGTCGGGGTGCAACAGCACCGTCTGCAAAAAGTGGTCGGTGCGGGCCTGCTGTTCGGGGGCGACGAGCGTCTCGACATATGCGTCACGCACGTCCCACGGGTCCATGGTCGTAAGCCTTTCGATTTCGCGGGCGTAGACGTCGTCGGCCAGGACCTTGAGGTGGTCGAAAGCCTCGCGCAAGGGACCGCGCCATTTCTGGTTCCAGTCGGGCCCGCCGCCGGTGGAGCATCCGCAGTCGCGGTACCAGCGGCCCACTCCGTGGGCGCAGCTCCAGGCGCAACCTTCGCCGTGGAAGTTTTTGAGCATCACTTCGTGCTCGGGCGGGAACTTCTCGAGGAACCAGCCGTAGTTGACGGGCACCATGTTGTGCTCGGGAGCGTAGCGGTTGAAGAGCCATGCGGCGCACATGTCGCCGAAGGGCTCGTGGTGGCCGTAGCTTTCGCCGTCGGTACCGATGCTTACAAGTTGCGCTTCTTTGCGGTTGGCGTCCCAGGCGTCGGCGATGCGGCGCCCGAACGTTCCCGCGTCGCGCAGGAGGTGCTCGAACCCTACGGCCGAAGAAAGCCAGGGGTTGTAGAAGAATACGTCGAGGTAGCCGTCACAGACGGGCTTGCCGTCCTTGTCGCGCGGGTACACGCGGTAGGGGCGTGTCGTGTCGATATCGGTGTTGCTGCATCCGGTCCATTCTTCGGTACCGAACTTGCGGAATTTATCGGCCTGCGTAGGCGAGAGGATGGTGTACTTGATTCCCGCCTTGATGAGCTCCACGACGGTCTCGAGGTTGATTGCCGTTTCGGCAAGCCACATTGCCTCGGGCATGCGTCCAAAATGGAACTTGAAATCTTCGATGCCCCAGCGGATTTGCGTGCGCTTGTCGCGTTCGCTCGCGAGAGGCATGATGATATGGTTGTAGACTTGTGCAATCGCGTTGCCATGCCCGAGCCGCTCGAAGCTCTTCTTGTCGGCTTCCTGGATGCGCCTGTAGGTATCGGGCGTGTTCGTGCGAATCCAACCCATGAGCGTAGGGCCCATGTTGAAACTCATGAATTCGTAGTTGTTTACGATATCTACGATACGACCATACGGATTAAGGATACGGCTTGCGGAATTGGGGCTGTAACACTGGCTGGCGATACGGTCGTTCCAGTCGTGGTTGGGGCGTGCGCTGGGCTGGTTCTCGATGACGCCAGTCCATGGATTTTCACGCGGCGGCTGGTAAAAATGGCCGTGGATGGTAAAATAGAGGGGGTGCTTTTCGCTCATGTTTGACAATATAGAAAATGATATAGAAAATGCAGGGAAAAGTAAAACGCCCGTACGGGAACGGGCGTCAGGTGGATAAAGTGGCGAAAATTCGCAAATAGGCTATCTGAGCATTACGGGCCTGGTAACGGTCGTTCCTGCGTATTTCGCACGGACGATGTACTTGCCTGCCGGAATCTGCGCGAGGCTGAAGGCGTAGCTGCCTGGTGCGAGAGTGCCATGGAAGAGTGTGGCGATGCGCTTGCCGTTCATGCTGAATACGTCGACACTCACGTTGCCCGCCTTGGCTGTGGTGAGCGAAACGGAACTGCCGGCGATAGCGAACGAATGGCCTGCCTTGTCGGCCGTTGACATATGCCCGATTCTATGCGAGTTGGCGTCGAATACGATCTTGATTTCGGGAATCATTTCTTCGGTGTTCTCGAAACCGCGGCTGAAGGCATCGTACTTGTCGCTGTTGAAGTCCCAGAGAACCTGGTCGCCCGCCTTGAAGTTGTCGTACAGGATGGTGCCGGTATAGCCCGCGGCGTAGTTTGCGATGACGACGCTCAGGGTCTGGTTGCGGTCGGCGAAGTTCGAAATGTCGAAGGAGCAGGTGACTGTTTCGCCTGCGGGCAAAATGCATGCGCCGTTGTCGTCGTTCACCGGAGTCCAGGTCCATTCGCTTGTCAGTTTGAAAATCAGGTGCAACTGGGCGTCGCTTGTGCTCTGGTTCGTCGCTTCGAACGTGAATGTGTTGGCCTTGCTCAAATCCCATGTCTTCTGGTATTCGATTTGCGCATTGTCGCCACCGTAGGTCACCGCCATCTTGCCGTCGCCTCCTTCCTGGCTTATCGCGACGTCCTTGATTTTGATGGATGCCTCTTCTGCTGCGGCGAGAGCCTTCATGGCTTCGAGCGCGGGTTCTATGGTGTAGGTGTAGCCGCCGAACTGCGATTCGGTCTTGTCGCCGATGTACTGCCAGGCGAGTGCGCCCGCATAACCGCCGTCAAATGCCTTGCGGTAGCATTCTGTGGTAGAAATTTCGGTTTTTGCCGCGAAATTCGACCTGTAGGTATCGCCCTTCCAGCCACTAGCCGGGAATTCACCGATAATCATCGGCTTGGAATCGTATTTGTATTTCGCAGCCATTTGTGCTGCCGTATTCACGAAGGGCGAAACGTCGTTGTTCTGGTAATACGGGTAGTAGTGCGTCTGGAAAAAGTCGAGCGTTCCCTTGGCTTCGCCGCCTGCGGCGATGAGTTCCGCATCGTTCCACCAGCTCTGATACTGGATATTCACGCTGCCTGTGGACACGAGCAGTTCAGGATTCGTCGTGTGGATGGCGGCTGCAACTTTGTTTGTAAACTTCTGGAGGAGGGCCTTGTCGAGTTTCTTGGTTGTCCAGCCCACGCTTGTCATGCCTTCGGGCTCGTTGAACACTTCCCAGGTCATCAGGGCCTTATGGTTGCCGATTGCCTTCACGACGGGAACGAGAACGTTGTCGATAAACGCTTTGGTGCCCTCGTCTTCGAACAGTTTTTCGTTCGCGGTGATGTCAAGTTTCTCGTTGTAGAGTCCCCACTGGCCCGGTTCCATCAGGTTGTGGCTGAAGAGGCACATCGAGACCATCACGCCGTATTCCTCGGCGATGTCCAGGGCCTTCTTCATGTTGGCGACGGTATTTGCCTTGGGGCCGGTCACCAAGTGCGTGCTCTGGTCGATAGTCGGGCTCTGGCTCATGTTGTTGAAGAGCCACCAGCGGATGGCATTGCCGCCCGCGGCGCGCGTGCCTTCCACGGCCTTGCGCCAGGCGTTCTCGTTCAGCGGGGAGTCGCCCACGTCGGAGTTGTAGTCGCTCCAGGCGAGGTTCGTGCCCGAGAAGAAAATCTTCTTGCCGTTATAGAGTAGGTCGGTTCCGCTCACGGTGAGTCCCGGGGCGGCGAAAGCGCTTCCGCCGAGCAGTGCGGCGACAAGCAGGGTCTTGAAACTGTTTTTCATGGAAACATCCTCATTCATTTACGGCATAAAATAAATAAAAAGGACGAAAATAGGAGATTTTCGCCTTCAGGGTGTTGACAGGAATCCCCGGATTTGTCCACGCCTCTTGATAGAGTTGTTCTAGCGCACGAGTATGGGCCTTGTGGCCGTAAATTCGGCTTCCTTCACGCGTACGATGTAGCGCCCCTTGGGCATGTTCTCGAGGCTGAACGAGTAGCTGCCGGCCTTTATGTTGCCGTTGTAGAGGGTGGCGATATGCTTGCCGTTCATGCCGAATACGTCGACCGAGACGTTGCCGGATTTTGCCGCCGTGAACGAGACGATATTGCCGGAGACATCGACCTTGGATTCTGCAACCGTGGGCGCCGTAGGCTTGTTGCCGACGGGTTCCACCTTGTACTTGTCCCAGCCGGGCATGTCCTCGAGCGTGATGGTGTATTCGTTGTTCATCACGGTATTCCAACTTTCAGCGTTGTTGTCGTTCGCCCAGCTTTCCATGGCGTAGTCGCCGTACCAGGGCATGAACCAGCTCCAGTTGGCGCCATCGGCCTTCATGCTGTCGGGGTAGGGGACGGAACCGTTTTCGGACAGGGTGACAATCTTCTTGGCGCCGTACATTTCCTTGACTTTCTCGAACGAGCTGATGAGCGATGCGTGGTTCGCTTCGCGCGGGTAGTAATAGTAGTCGCGGCCTACAATGTCCACGTATTCATCACCGGGGTACCAGTCCAGAGCATCGGTCGCCTCGTCGGTTGTCCACACCCAGATCAGGTTGTGCAGCCCCTTCTTGTTCACGAAGGTGTCGAACATGAGCTTGTACAGCGCCACGCAGGGTTCGGCACCGTCCGTGCCCCACCAGAACCATGCCCCGCTCGCTTCGTGCAGCGGGCGCCAGATGAGTGCGATTCCCTCTTTTTGCAGGGTAAGGAGCGAATCGGCGACAATTTCCATGTCGCGGACAATCGCCTTGTATTCGTCGCTTTCGGTCTTCCATTTCTTGGCCTCGGAATCGTAGGCCTTGGTGATGCTGAATTCGGTGTAGGGCGTGTTTCCGCTAGACTGCGTGTAGAACGCCTCGACCTCCTTCATCGGGTCTTTCCAGTGCCAGTTGAATGCGGGGATTCCGCCGGCTTTCCAGACGGTTTTCGCCATCTCGAGCGAGGCGTGCGTGTATCCCTGGTACCACTGTTCGTCGGATTTCGCTCCGGTGGCGTGCATGAAGTCGAAACCCACGAGGGCCACGTTCTTGCCGCTCGCCTTGTTGATGTAGCTGAGTTCCGTCTGGGTCGTGAAATCCTGCGGGGTGTACTGCCCGTTGTTCTCGAAGGGGCGATCCGTCATGACACCGCTGATGGTGCGCTTGCCGAAGTTCTCGAGGAGGAATCCGTAGAGCTTCTGTGCGCTTTCGGTCGGTTCGGGTGTGACGGGCGTGGGGCTGATATTCCAGGGGGTCGCCTCGAATTCGGTAATCTCGATGTAGTCGATCTGGACCCATCCCCAGGACTTCTCGATGCCGATGGTGTTCTTGCCCTTGGAAAGTTTGATTTTTCCGGCACCCTTGATGACCGTGAATTCGTCGGTGAGGCCGAAGCTGACCTGGCCTGCGGAATTGCCGTTCAGGGTCAGGTTCTGTATCTTGTTGGTACGGTCGGAGGGGAGCTTGTAGTTGATGAACAGCGTGTAGTAGCCGTCTTTAGGCATGTCGACATTGAACAGGAGGTTTCCCGAGCCCATGTCGACGTACTTGCCGCCCGATGCCTTCGCGTCGGTGAGCGTCTCGATTTCGTGGTCGTCGGCGGGGATGGCGTCTTCCGCCTCGTAGCGGAGGGCCTCGGCCATCGAATAGCCTGTGAATGTAATTGCGGATGCGGTCAGCAGCTTGAATATATTCATAGGGAATCTCCAGTACCTAAGATAATTTAATCAACAACTGGTCATCGTTTCTTTGACAAAAAAGCCCCGCGGAATGGGGGTATACTCCGCAGGGCTAGGGGTTCTTAAGGAGAAAATTACTTGATGAGCACCGGGCGGGTGGCGGTAATGCCTGCACCGTTCACGCGTACGATGTAGCGGCCCCTGGGCATGTCGGTGAGGCTGAACGCGTAGCTTCCGGCTCCGAGATGGCCCTTGTAGAGGGTCGAGACGCGCTTGCCGTTCATGCCGAACACGTCGACCGAGACGTTGCCGGACTTTGCCGCCGTGAACGAGACGATGTTGCCGGAGACGCTGAATTTCGATGCCGCGTTTGCCTGCACGGGCCTGATGGCGTCGGAACCGGGCGGAAGCACCTTGACTTCGACGAGTGCGCCCTGTTCCACCTTGATTTTCTGTGCGGTGTTGAAGTCGTTGATGAGCGTAGTTCCGTCAACCATCACGTCGTCGTAGTACACGGTCCCGTTGAAGCCTGCGGCGAATACTTCGAGGTAGACCTTCGAGATGTTGCCCATGAAGTTCGTGTAGTCTTCGCCTTCCAGCACGACTTTGTCCTTGGCCGTGGTGGTGAGGTCGATTTCGCAAATCGTGGAGTCGCCCGCGTTGATCCAGCAGCCGTCGGGCTGTGCCCAGGCCCAGTCCGGAGCGCCGGTGAGGAAGGCGACCGTGAACCAGATTCCGGACATGGAATTGGTGTTGTAGACCTTCATCGTGAGCTTCTTGGCAGAAGAGAGGTCGGGGATGTTCTTGTCGAGGATGACGACGTTGCCCTTGGCGGTGTCTTCGCCGCCTGCGGAGAACTTCACCTGGAGCCAGCCGTTCGTGGCGAGGTCGCCCGGGAACACTTCCTCGATCTTGCGTGCGGTATCGAGCTTGCCGAGTTCATAGCCGATATTGCATGCGGCGACCGGAGTCGTGGAAATGGTGTACTTGTCCCAGCCCGGCATGTTTTCGAGGCTGATGGTGCAGGGGCTTTCCATGTTCGCCTTCCACACGGATTCCACGGTCTGGTCCAGGAACTTGCCGTTCCAGCTCTGGTACCAGGGCATCCACCAAGCCCAGGTGGTCTTTGCTGCGGTCATGGCAGAAATATCGGGAATGGAGCCGTTTTCGGAAACAGCGAACATCTTGTCGCTACCGAAGTTGGTGGTCAGTTCGGCGTAGGCCTTGGTGTACTTGGAGGTGTAATCCCATGCTTCGTAAATGTCGAGGCTTATCACGTCGTACTTGGTGGCACCCGGATTCCAGCCGGTATCCTTGGCGTATTCGGGGTTCCACACCCACACGAGGTTTTTGACGCCCTTCACGCCCACCATCTCGTCGTATATGAGGTTGTAGAGCGCCTGGAACGCGGCACCGCCCTTGGTGCCCCACCAGAACCATGCTCCGCTTGCTTCGTGGAGCGGGCGGAAGATTGCGGCGACACCCGCCTGTTGCAGGCCGAGGAACATGTCGGCAATCTCGTCGATGTCGCTCACCAGCTGCTTGTAGGTCTCGCTTTCCTTGTTCCAGGTGCAGTTTGCGGTGCATGCGGGGTCCGCGAAACCCTGCGTAAAGTCGAAGTCGGTGAATTCGTCTGCGTTGCCCGACTTGGTGTAGAATGCGTCAATCTTGTCGCTCGGGTCTTTCCAGTGCCAGGTGAACGCCGGAATGCCGCCCTGGTTCCACAGGTCCTTTGCCGCGTCGAGTGCCATCTGCGTGTAGCTCTTGTACCAGGAATCGCTGGCCTTTACGCCGGTAGCGAACAGGAAATCGAACCCCACGAGGGCGGGGTATTTTCCGGTGCGGATGTTGAAGGTGTCCACATCTACGAGTTCCTTGAAATTCTCGGAATTCACGTCGCCCGTCATGACGCCCGAAACGGTGCGGACGCCGTAGTTGGTGGCGAGGAAGTTGTAGAGCTTCTTGGCTCCATCGGTAGCCCCTTCGGTGACGGGGGTGTAGCTGATGGCGGCGCTTGCCGTAACGGCTGCGGCAAGCCCGAGGGAAACGAAAATCTTTTGGATATCCATACACACGTCCTTTTTGTTTTTCTTGAAAATAGGTTTAGAATCGGCCAAGATAAAGGAAATTCCGAAGTGCACGCAACAAAACGTTGGACGGTTCGCAACAAGAAAAAGTCCGGAAAAGGGCGTTTTCTGGACGTATTTGGAGGAATTTCTGCTGTTTTTCTTTATTCTACGCATATTTTGCGTAGAATATAAGGCGCGAATGACCGGATTTACGAATGCTGCTGCGGTCTATTTCGCGCGGAACTGGAAGCCGAATTCGAACACGCGCGTATCGCCGGGCGGGATGACGATGAGACCGCGGTGGTGGTTCAGCGCGTCGGGTTCCGATGTCATGGGCTCGATGGCGATGCTCATGCGGTCGGGTGGCGTGTAAATCTGGATGGCGTTGTACTGTTCGTTGCCGGCTTTTTGCCAGATGTCGATGCGGCCGGCGCTGCCTTCGAGCGAGACCGTCGCGCGTCCGCTTTCACGGACGTCCTGTGCGAGACAGAAGCAGTCGTTGATGAATTCGTCGTTGATTTTGCGACCACCCACGAAGCGAGTGTCTTCCTTGAAGTTGCCGGTGGGGAGGTCGGCGCTGTCCAGGAGGGCGAGGTTCGTCTTGGGGAGCGTGAGGGTGAGGCCGTCGATTTTTTCGCCGAGCATAAAGTACGGGTGCCAGCCTTCGGAATACGGCATGTCTTTTTTGCCGGTGTTCTTGACGCTGGAGGTCACGGTGACGGTTTCGCCGGTAAAGACGATGGTGTTGGTCGCGCGGAAGGGGAACGGGAACCCCGCGAAGGCGCCCGGCCAATCGCAGGTGAAAACGGCGGTGCAGCTTTCGCTATTGCTTTCGAAACTCTCGAATTTCCATTTCTGGTTTTGCAGGAATCCGTGCAGGGCGTGCGGGGCCCAACTTACGTTGTTGATTAGTTTGTATGTGCTGTCATTCCAAGAGAACTGCGCATAGGCGGTACGGCCGGGATACGGAGTGAGTCGGCAACCGGCATTCGTGTCGGGGCCCATCTTGAAAATGTCGTCGCCTTCGCGGTAGCCGAAGAGGAGGTCGAGGGGTTTGCTGCTCACGGGGACGCGCCAGGCGTTGAGGCCGCCACCGTAGCCCGAAAGGATTTCGAATTCGGCGCCGTCGTTGCGCCGGAGGACAAAGTTCTGAACCGTGCCGATAGGGCGGGAAATAATCGAGAAGTTGCTCATGATGCTCAAGATAGAAAAAAAGTGGAGAAGGAGCTTTTCCGGTACATCCGAATGTGTATAAAGATGTTGTGAAATGCATGAAAAAGTCAAGTAGTTTAGAGCCATGTTTTAATTTTTTTTTGGCGATATGGAATCCTTTTTTCAATCTTTTTATGTTATATTCAAGAAGAGGTTTACAATGAAAATAAAATCTGCAATCTTTTTTGCTGCTACATTGTTTAGCGTCATGGCAACTTACTCCTGTTCTGGTGATGCTAGCACAAACTGTTCGCCAGAAATTGCTAACAACGAGGTTCTTCTTCAGTTAGATTCGTTGTCGCCCTGTGCAACCAACGATCAACTGGACAGCATAGAAAATGTGGATACTCTTTTTATCGTTAGCAAAGATGGCAAGACTTCATTTGTATTCCCTGCACAAATAAGTTGGAGCCGAGATTCCATAGAGTCTATTGGGGTAGAAAGCAGGGGCGACACTTTAGTAGCGAAACTTCTCATCAGGGAAAATACGCCAGACATGCCGTTAGATTGTCCAGTTTGGGTATATTCCACTGTGAAGGGTTCTATCGACGAGCATTACGCGATTACACCCGTAGGCCCTGTACATACACTAATAAAGAAGTGACAAAAGAAAAACCGACAAGCCTGGGATTCCTATTTACTATTTTTAAGGCATGGATTCCCAGACGATTGTTGCGCCGATGACGCCTGCGGGCGTCAGTGCCGTTGCCGCCGTCCGCGTGAGCGGGCCGGAGGTTCGTGCCGTGGTTCGGCGCTTGTTCGGCGATAAGCATGCTGCGGCACTTGAGCCGCGCAAGGCAAGTCTCGGGACCGCGCGCGACCCGCAGACAGGCAAGGTCATCGATAGCCTTCTGTACCTGTTTTTCGAAGGCCCGAATTCCTACACCGGCGAAGACGTGCTGGAACTCTACCCGCACGGGAACCCGCTTATTGTGCGCGACCTGCTGCAGGCGATCCGCGGTATCGAGGGTGTGCGCCTTGCGGAACCGGGTGAGTTTACGCGCCGTGCCTTCCTGAACGGCAAGATGGACTTGACTCAGGCGGAATCTGTGGCCGACGTGATCCACAGCGCGAACCGTGCGGAACTCGAGAATGCGCATCGCCTGCTTTCGGGGGCGCTCTCGAAAAAGATTGCGACGCTCGCCGCGCAGGTGAAGGATATCTCGGCACGCCTCGAACTCGATGTGGACTTTGCCGAAGAAGAGGCCGACCCGGATTTCGCGGGTTGGGAAACGCGATTCGTTTCGGTCCGTGAATCCATCCAGCAGATTTTGAACAGCTTCCACGGGAAGGCTTCCTTGAGCAGGCTCCCGCTGGCAGTACTCTACGGTGCGCCCAACGCGGGCAAGTCGAGCCTCGTGAACGCCCTCCTGGGCGAAGACCGCGTGCTCGTGAGCAACGTGCCGGGCACGACGCGCGACTTTGTGGAAGTGCGCCTGTTCCTCCCCGGTGGGGAAGTCCGCCTCGTCGATACGGCGGGTATCGCGGACCGTGCGACCGACGAACTCGATGCGCTCAGCATGAAGAAGAGCAAGGAAATTCTCGAGGAAGCGGACTTGAAGATTCTCGTGGTGGACTCACTTGCCCCTGCGGGGTTGCGGAGTGACGAGGGTGACAATGATGCCGACGTGGTCGTTTATTCCAAGTCCGATCTTCGCGACCCGAATGCGACGCCCGCAACCGGCGCATCCCCGATTCCCGATAGCGGACTGAGGGCTTCTTCAAAAACGGGCGAGGGCCTCGCGGAACTTCGACAGGCGATGAACGCCTCCCTGTTCAAGCAAACTGCGGACGCAGAAGATCTCTGGATTACGAGCGAGCGCGAAAAGGCCTGCCTCGAAGATGCCCTCGCGGGTGTCGATCGTGCTCTTGATCTGCTCAGGAACAATCCGGCCGTGGAACTGCTCGCCTTCGAGATGCAGGTGGTGCGCCGCGCCCTCCAGAGTATAACGGGCGAGATTTCGTCCGAAGACATTTTACAATCCATATTCGCGGGGTTCTGCATTGGAAAGTAGCATGCTCAGTGTAATTGGCGTCCTGATGGGCGTCTTTGCCTTCGGGACATACATGGTCCCGCTCAAGAAATACCCGAACTATTCTTCGTGGGCGTTCCTCGCGGTGATGTCGGTGGGTGCGCTAGTTTGTTCGTCGGTTATCGCCTGCGTTACGGGACAGTTCAACCTGCAGCCGGTGGGTGTCCTTTGCGGGCTCCTCTGGGTTATTGGCGGAGCGCTCTGCTTCTGGGCGGTGCAGGCCGAGGCCGACCTCGCCGGCACGGGGCTGCGTTCCATGAGCGTGAGCATACTGCTCTCGTTTATCACGGGAGTCACGCTGTTCGCCGAACATACGCTCCTCTACTTCTCGATTCCCGCCATCGCGTGTATGCTCGTGGGTATCTGGATTCCGGCGGGCCGCGTAAAGCACCTCTGGAAAAACTGGCGCTCGCTCCTTTCGGGTGTGGTATTCGGCTCGTACCTGATTCCGTACAAGCTCAGCAACCTCGGGGATATGGAATTTCTGTTCCCGTTCTCGGTGGGCGTTTGCGTGGGCAGCGTTGCCCTTTTTGCCGTCCTCACGCTCAAGCGCGGTAAACGCTACGACATGCCGGTTGTCCCGACTTTTTTCTCTTTCGGTGCGGGCGCGCTCTGGATGCTCGGTACGCTCGCCATCTTCTGGGCCATCGCTGACGACGGCATGTTCGGTTATGCGGTGGGTTACCCGCTCCTGCAGCTCAACCTTGTGGTGAACCAGCTGTGGGGCGTGTTCGCCTTCGGAGAATACGCGACCCGCACGGAACGCATAAAGCTTGCCGTGTCGACTGTAGTAATTCTTTCGGGAGCCGTGCTGCTTACGCTTTCAAAGATGTAATTTCCGTCTCGATCTGTTCGGCGGATTTCGTGTCTTCGTTGTAGATGGCGCTAATCTTCTTGCAGCTCAGTTCGAGCACCTTGCGGCCGAACTTGTTGTCGCTCTGCTCGCGGAGGATGCGCAGGGAGGCGTCAATCCTTTTGACATCCAGCTGCGAAGGGTAGCTCTTCATGAAGTCGTAGAACAGCTTGATCTGCCTGTCGTATTCCTCGTCGTTTTCGCAGGCGAGCAGGAAGGGGATGACTTTCACGTTCAGGAGGTTGCTCAGGTCGCCTACGAAAGTGTTGAGCGATGCGCCCTCGGGGAAAAGTTCCACCGTGTCCTTCATGATGTCGTCGTTGTCCAGGAACTCGCCGTTCTCGAACTGCGAGAGCATCTCGTTCAGGAGTTCCATCTCGAGTTTTTTCGTCTGCTCGCGGTAACGCGCCTGGTAGTAGATGGGGAGCGTCGTGAGGCAGAAGTGGGCCTGGTTCGCACCGATGAATTCACCGACGTAGTAGATGTCGGCGTCTTCGTTGAGGATGTCCTCTTCTCTCGAAAAATTGCCGATGCGTGCCGGGATGGGAATGACTTCCATGGTGGAAAGTTCGTGCAGGCGGTCGCGCAGGGTATCCACGTCGAAGTTCTCGGGCATTTCGACACCGTTCTCCTGCATGGATTCGATAAGGTCGTTGAGTTTCTCGTCGACGATTTTCTTCTTCTGGTTGCGCGACGGTACAGTCGGATTGAACGTGCGGAAATCCCCCTCGAGGACGAGCAGGCCGTTCTTTATCATGTCGTCGAACGGGGAATTGTCGTCATCGGTGTCGGGAGTAGGCAGAATCTTCGCGTAGGCAATCATCCTGCCGCAAAGTTTTTCGTCGTCACCTTTTTTCTGTTCAATACCGAGCATGACAACAATATAGAAAATAGTCATTAGTCATTGGTCATTAGTTGCTGGTTATTATTCATTTCACATTCCACATACCACATTTCACATTATCTATCTTTTCCCTTATGGATGCTTCGACCTGGCAAAAGATTCTCGACCTGTGCAACAGGCTTTCGCATGTGACGTACGAAAACCTCACGAAAATTATACGCCTTGAATCTACGGGAAGCGCCACCGCGGCGCGCAACCTTGACGACAGCGACCAGAACAATGTCGATAGCTGGATGGGCGGCGGCACGTGTTTCAGCATGACGTGGCACCTGTACCAGAGCCTGCGCGACATGGGGCTAAACCCGCGGCTCGTGATGGGCCACAAGCGCAAGGAAAGGAACATTCACTGCGCACTGGTATTGCCCGACGAGACTGCGGAACCCTCTTCTCTCATTTCTCATTCCACATCGCACATTTCACATCTCTCTTCCAAAGAGTTCCTCTTCGATCCCGGCTACCTCATCTTCGACCCGCTCCCGATACCGCTCCCGAAGCCCTTCGGTGCGGGGGAGGCGCTCTTCCCGCTGGTGCCGAACAGCGTGCGTCTCGTGCGGCCCGACATGGATTCCATGGAACTCTGGACCGGCGGTGCCATCCGCGGGGACGGCTCGATTTCTTCGCCTATGAAGTTGCGTTTCGAATACCCGGTGACAGGCGTGAGCATCGAGGAATTCAAGCAGCATTGGTCCGAAAGTTTCTACCGCGAGATGATGACCTACCCGGTGCTGAACCGCCTAGACCGCGAGCGCGGCGTGCAGTATTATTACCAGAAGGGCAACCTCGTGACCCGCGATGCGAACGGGAGCCGCATGGAACGCATTGCCGAACCCGAAAGGGTAGGGAAATTGAGCGAAATTTTCGGTCTTTCGCCCGAACTTGTGTTCAAGGCGCTCGGAATACTCTCGAAGTAGCCCTGCGGGCCCTTTTTTATATATATTAGGAGAAAACCAAAGGAGTATCCTCATGAAAAAGATTCTGGCCGTTTTCGCCGTTCTCGCATCCGCCGCACTCATCGCCTGCGGGCCCTCCAAACTTGAAATCCAGGAAATGTCTTCTACTTGCGATGTTTCTATCGAGGTGGGCAAGGTGCTCGACGACACCATCAGCCTCTATGTGGGCAACATGTTCTTCTTGAATGCGAAGCAGACTGTGAACGAGGAACTCTTCCCGCTTTCGGCGAGCATCCGTGACCCGATGAACATCGACGTGAAGGGCCGTACCGACGTGATTGCCTCCGGCGCCGACTTTATCAGCTACCTCCGCCGTACAGCGCCCAATGCAGTGACCTTCGGCATCGTGGTGAATTCTGCCGCGAAGAACGAAATCGGCTTTGACGAGACGAAGACGGTCAATCGCCTGGTCGAAGTACTCAAGACCCTCGAGGGCGGCTCCGTCATCCTCTTCCATGAGAAGGATGGCCAGCTGACAGATGCGAAGAAGTTGTTCTAGCAGAAAAAACAAAAAAAAGTGTTCTGTTAAAAAAAATTTGTGTATATTGGTAAACACGGTTGTGAATGTTTCATGACCGTGTTTTAGGAGGGATATATGAAGATCAATTATTGGTCTTGTGCCGCCATTGCACTTTTGAGCATGCAGGTGGCGTTTTCAGCGGAAAATTCCAAAAAAATCTATGTCTTGCTTCCCGATGAAGGTGAGTGGCAATCGAGTGAATTGATGGTCAAATACACCGGGGAGAACGGAAAAAAGCAGTCTGTCGCCATGCTTCCGTCATCGGAACATTGTGGCTGGGTCTATGCAGATTTCGAGAAAGCGCCGAATGATGCCATTTTCTACCTGAAAAATGACACCACGTACCAGATCGGCGTTAATGGTCTGTGGGAAAACAGTGATACGGCGTCTCCCATAGACCTTCAATTGGTTTACGAGTCGTACTTGAGCGATAACCTGTTCTTTATTCCCGACCCTGGTCTATGGCCTGACACTAGCAAGGGGTGGTATATGGATTTCCCCGATGTTCTCGGTTCATGCTCCTATGTCTTGGGAACGCTCCTCTACGATACGGATATGGATCTCAATCCCGTGTTTTCGGATGGCTACAGCGTTGATCCCGAAGACCCCTACAGGTCATGCGTGGGCATTCAGCCGGGTATTGTGAACGTTGACCTCGGTGCAGACAACAAGCCGGTATTCTCGGGGAGCGCTGTCGCCAAAGAGTGCTTCGGCGACGAAAAGAATTTCAATACGCTTTTCAACTACACCAAGGACGTAAACGAGGTCCAGTGCTACGACATGCCGTTCCGCCACTATGGTACGGATTCCCGCTGGATATTCAATTCCGACTCGATGGTTACGAACGAGCTTGTCGGTGGGTTCTCTCCGCTTGAAGAATCTTCCGATTCTACTGTAGTCACGCTGAACGGCGTGAAGTTGGGACCGCTGTCTACTGCCAGAAAACCGCGCCCGGCTTCGGGACCTATTCTCGTCAATGACAAGGAAGCTATCGGTACGGACCTGGACCTTTACTGCAAAACGTTCGCCTATGCCGCAGGCAAGAATTGCCAAGGCTTGTTTGCTGATGCTAGCGAATTTACGAATCCCGATCTTTGGTGCTGGGGCAGCTACTGCGATCCTGAATTCAAACGCTGGGGGGTCGATGGCGAAATTTCCGTGAAAGAAACGCGTAACCAGCATTTCTGCGGTCAAACGCACGCAACGTTCACCTATTTAGAAGATCAGGTATTCGATTTCCGCAGCGAAGACGATTTGTGGGTGTTTGTGAACAAGAAGCTTGCCGTGGATAACGGTGGCCTGCACCTCCCTGCGCCTGGCCATGTCGTGCTCAAGGAACTGAACAAGACCTACGGCGAAGGGTTCCTCGTTCCCGGACGTGATTATCCGCTGGATATCTTCTTCTGCAGCCGCCGTACGGGCATGTCGAATCTTATCATTAAGACCAATGCGTTTGTCAAGAGCAGTGTCGGTGTTGATTTTTCGATGAAACAGAATGACGACGGTTCGCTTACGTTTGACATTTGTGAAAAACGTAGCTCCGGCGCCACCTGTTCCGACTTGTTGGTCGACTCGGTTGCCTGTAACGAAGAAATCGTTGGCGATATCAAGTATTCCATCGTCAAGCGTACTATGGATCCGGTCCCTGACTGCGAACAATGCGCGGATTTGCCCACGGGGCAAATCAGTTTTGGCGGCATCGACCTTACCAATCCGAAGGTACCCAGGGTCTCGGTGGATAAGATTGTGGGGCTGGCTCCGGGCGAATATCGGTTGCTCTTTACAATTGACCAAAAGATGGCTTACTACACGTTCAGGATTGTGGGGCCGGAAGCTATTGCGGCACGTGTAACGCCGAAAACTGGTTTCACCGTCAGTGTGGTGGGGCCACGTCAGCTTTCCATCGTGTCGTCGGGAACGTCCGCGAAGATGTATGCAGTCATGGACCTGCAGGGCCGTGTCGTGCGTCAGGGTGCCATTGCCGGTGCCGAGACCCTCGTGTCGTCGCTCCTTCCGGGATCGTACATCGTGAAGGTTGGCGCCGAAACCCGCCGCGTGAACATCCGGTAGCTATTTCAGCTTCTTCAGTTCATGCCGCAGCATGAGCACGCCGATGATGGCCGCACCCGCATCGGCGATGGGCTGCGCGAGGAACACTCCCTTCAGCTCGAAGAAGTGCGGCAGCACGAGCAAGAAGGGAATCAATAGAATCACTTGACGGCAGGCGTTCAGGAACATCGACCTGAGCGCCTTTCCTGTACCCTGGAAGAAGCTTCCCGAAATCAGGCCGAAGGGAATCATGAAGAATGCCGCGCCGAAAATCCGGAGGGCCCATGCGGCGACTTCTTGCAAGCGGAGGTCTTTGGGCGCGAAGGGAGCGACAAGCGCCTCGGCTTGCCACATCATGATGCTCCAAGCGATAGCCATGAAGCCGAGCGCATAAATGAAGGTGAACTTGAGGGTCGCCTTCACGCGGTTATTGAGGCGAGCTCCGTAGTTGTACCCGATAATCGGCTGCGTGCCGTGTACGAACCCGAGGAGAGGCAACAAAATAAACGAGGCGATGCTGTTCACGATGCCGAATGCCGATATCGCCATGTCGCCGCCCGAAAGCGCACCCGTATCGTGCAGGCTCACGTTGCCGTAGGTGGTGAGGCTCCAGGCAAGGATTGCATTCATCAGGCTGTTGCACACCTGCATGAGTGAAGGCGGGATGCCGAGGATGATAATCTTGCGCACGTATGCGAAGCGCAATTTCATGTGGCGCCAACGGATGCGGATGGGCGTCCCCTTCTTCACGAAGAACTGCGTGATGAGCGATGCCGACACCAGCTGCGAGCAGATGGTCGCCCATGCGGCACCCTCGATGCCCCAGTGGAACTTCATGATGAACAGCCAGTCGAGAATGATGTTCGTGACGGCGCCGATGACTTCGCGGAACATGGCGGTTTTCGGGTGTCCCATCGAGCGGATGAAGTGGTTCATGCCCGGGGCGACCGTCTGGAATACAGCGCCACACAGCAAGATTCGCATGTAGCTGCTTGCGACAGGGAGCGTCTGGTCGCTGGCGCCGAAAAGCTTGAGCAGCGGCTCCATGAAGATTTCGCCGAGCGTGAACGTGGTGACGGCCATCAGCAACAGCAGTGAGAACGAGTTGTTCAGGATGATGCTTGCCTGGATGTACTTCTTTTGCCCGAGGCGTATGGCGAACAGCGTGTTGCCGCCCACGCCGATCATCATCGACATCGCCATGATGAAGAGTGTAATCGGGAAGCAGAGCGTGATTCCCGCGATGCCGAGACTTCCGACTCCCTGGCCCACGTAAAGGCGGTCCACTATATTGTACAGCGCGTTCACCAGCATGCTGATGATGGAGGGTACCGAGAACTGCAAGACCAGTTTCGGGATGCTCGCGGTGCCGAAGGAATTAAGCTTGTTGGAGTAGAATTCGCTCATTTCGGGGGGGCAATTTAGAAAATTTTCATCGTGAGTCCAATATGCGCAGATCACATATGAAACATTTGTTTCATATGGTTGAAATTTGTGTAGAATTTTCTAGAAATTTGTGATTTTAGTTAAAATTTATTGATTTTGTTTCATAAAACTATTGACTTCTTCGAAAAAGGGTTGTATATTTGAAAATGATGAAACCGATTGTCGAATACATAGACTTCCGCCTTTACATGCGCGATTTCTACGAGGAACGCAAGCGCCGCTCCGCTTTCACGTGGCGCGAGTTCTCGAGGATTGCGGGCTTCTCGTCGTCTGCATACATGAAGGTCGTGTGCGATGGCGGGAGCAAGCTCAGCAAGATTGGCGTGGAGCGCGTGGGCGCGGCGATGGGCCTCGAGGGCTTCGAGCTGGACTACTTCAGGGCCATGGTACGCTATGGCCAGGCCGATACCGAAGAGAAGAAGAAGGCCGCCTACGAAGACATGCTCGCTGTCGCCAAGCAGTACAAGGTCCGTGTGCTCTCGGGCGACCTGTTCGAGTATTACGATTCCTGGCGCAACCCGGTGCTGCGTGAACTCGCCCCGCTCATGCCGGGTGCCACTCCGGGCGAAATCGCGAAGAAAATCTATGTGGAGACTTCGGCGCAGGAAGTCCGCAATTCGCTCGATTTCCTTACCAGGACGGGCCTCCTGAAGAAAAATGCCGACGGTACGCTTGCCCAGTCGGAATCCTCGGTGAAGGGCGCTCCCGATGCCACGCGCCTCGCCCTGAGGGGCATGCACCGCCAGATGTCGGAACTGGCCACGCCCGCGCTCGACCTCCCGAAAGAAGAACGCAATTTCAGCGGCGTCACGATGGGCGTTTCTCGCGAGACCTACGCTCGTATCGTGGAGGCCCTCAACGAATGCCGCAAGAAGATTATTGCAATCGCTGCCGAAGATAAGGATATCGACCAGGTCTATCGAGTCAATCTGCAACTTTTCCCGCTCACTAGGAACCTTAGGGAGAACGAAAATGCGTAACATCAGGTTGTTTATCATTGCACTGTTCGGTGTCGCGTCCCTGTGGGTGGGCTGTTCCGAGTCCACGAAAGTGGTGGGAACCTCCGAAGAAGAAAACGAGATTGTCGCCCGCGGGGAATCTTCGAGCTCGCCGGAGCCCGAAGCCACATTCTATAGTTCTTCACAGGAAGTCGAATCGAATTCGAGTTCTAGCACCGAATGGCGAGGTTCTGTAGATTCTTACGAGACTTCGAGCAATTCCATCGAAAGCTCCGGCAGCATAGAACCGCCCCCAGAATCTTTTGGTTCCAGCAGTTCGGGAGGGCCGGGTACAGTAGATGGCGGGATCGATAATCCGAATACGATTGGTTATTACGTCGCTACGTTTGCCCTCGGTAGCGTGCAGTTCGATAGCGCCGTCAAGGCATCGGCTATTGTCGATATGGAAGAACCCGGGCTGTATCAGATTACGAAGGAAAATACCGGTATGCTGAAATCGATGTTCCCGAGGGCCGTCAAGAGGTATAAAGAGCTTGTCGCTGCCATCGAGAATGACATTGCAGAATGCAACCTCTACCTGTATAATGTACAGGGCAGTGCGCAGGCGGCGGGGCATATCATGACCGGAATTACGCCCGATACGGTGAGAGTCCTCGATGTCGTATCGGAAAATTGCGAATCTACGAACGGAAAGATGTTCGGATTCCTCTTCACCTACTGTGGAGAGATGAACGGCGAACCGAAACTTGTGCGTACTACCGTCGAAAGCGAAATTCTCGAGAACAAATGCCCGAGTGGGCAAATCAATGAATGGATCAAGGAAAATTAACCGGCGAATGCCGCCCCAGATTTTAAAGGAGAAACATTATGAAAAGGAAATTTACCAACATGGCTTGCGGGATTGCCGCTGCCTCAATCCTCTTGCTTGCATTGACTGCCTGCGATAGCGAAAGCCCTAGTGCCCCGAGCAGCGGCGTCGAGAAGGAGAAGCCCTCTGCCGTTGAGGGTTCCGGTACAGACGAGGTTTCCAGTTCCAGCGAGGAAGTGAAGGCCAGGTGCGATTCTTTTTCGCCCGAGTGCGGATATACCGAAAAAGAGCTCTGCGAGATGGGACATTTGGGCTACTGCGGCAAAGAACCTATCGAAGTCAGTTCCTCTTCTGAAGTCGGACAGTCTTCCAGTTCGTTTGTTGCACAATGTGATGCGTTCATGCCCGAATGCGGATACTCCGAGGAGGAACTCTGCCAAATGGGCTATTCCAACTATTGTAACTCCGTATCGAGTTCTAGCGGAAAGCAGCCGGTAACTTGCAGGCATATTACGGATTATGACGGAATGACTGCCACCGGGAACTGCAATAGCGATACGGACCAGGAAACTGTTACCGACTGTGTGACAGGCAAGGGATTCAGGTGCGTCATGAACTACTGGACGGAAATCGATATTTGCCCCCCGGGTAGCAATTGTAGCAACGATACTATTTCTGGCACCCCCTGTGACAGGAACGGTGAAACGCTGGTTATTGAAGACGACGTCTATCAGTGTAACAATGGCGTGTGGCAGTACCTGCCGCCTCCGATGGGCGAGAAGATTGTTGAAGAAGCGACGGACGTGAGCGCGATGGGCCGTGGCGGCCCTGCAGTTTCCCCGCGTGTCGTGAAGGTGTTGAACGCCAGCGGGAGCGTCACCTTCCGCGATGACGGCGTCAGTGTTGACAGCCGCTGCACCTTCAACGGCCTGAAGGCTGAACTTCGGGGCGACACCCTGTACGCCACCATCGAGTATCCGGGATGCACGACGACCGGCGGGTCCATGGGCGTCATCACGTTCACCCTTAGCAGTGATTTTGCCGATGCGAAATACATCAAGTACGAAGACAGTAAGTACTTCAAGGAAATCCATGTAACGGACGAACTGCTGCCTTGCGGGAACACTTCCTCTTGCAATGCCTGCCGCGAAGGAGCTGCCTGCTAGGGAAGGGCACAAAAAAATCCCGGCAGCAACATGGCCACCGGGACTTCTCTCTCTTTGGTGAATTCTTGTTAGGTGCTCGGGGTCTTAGCGGACCTCGAAACGCACCTGGCGGGAGTTGGCGCCCTGGCGCACCCTGGCGAGGTATTTGCCAGCAGAAAGCGAAGTCATGTCGATCAGGTGGTTGCCGGAGGGGAGCTGTTCTTCTTTCGTGAGGCGCGTGTTGCCGAGCAGGTCGAAAACTTCGATTTTCGTGACACCGCTTCCTGTGGATTGGAGTGCGAGCTTGCCGCTCACGAAGGAAATGTTGAAATGGTCACTACTCTTGTAAAGCGGGATTGCTATGACGGACGAGGAGCTTTCGGGCCCCACGTCGTGGCAGGCCTTGTAGGTGGTGGGGTTGCTTTCGAGGTAGCCCTTCACCAGGTTGCCCGAAGTAGTGTACTGCAGCGAAGTCTTGCTGGAACCGGTCTGGAAGGCCGCGGTACCTTCGGAAATATAGGAGGCAGACCAGTTGGCCCACGAGAGCTTGTGCTTGTTTATGTATTCCTGCCATTTGGTGTTGCGGCCCTGGTCCGGGTTTCCACCGCCATTGGCGTCGCCGGTGCCCCATTCGGAGACGAACACGGAAAGGCCCGCGTTCATGGCCTTCTCGCCCTTGGTGCCTTCGCTTTCGCCGCCCCATTCGTAAGTTCCTTCCCAGCTGTGGGAGTTGGCGTAGTAGTGCAGCGTGTAGGCCGTGTTGTTCTTGGGGTCGGTCACTTCGTTGCCGATGGCGTCGGAGGGGTTCTGGTCCCACGAGGGGTTGCCCACGAGCACCAGGTTGTCGGAATACTGGCGGATGACCTCGATGACCTGGTTCGCGTAGTTCTTCACTTCGCCCCAGGAAATTTGCTCCGGTTCGTTAAAGACTTCGAAAATCACGTTGTCGTACTGACCGTAAGTTTCGGCCATTTCCTTGAAAAAGTTCTTGGCGGCATCGGTCTGCTTGTTGGCCTTGTGCGAATGCCAGTCGATAATCACGTAGATGTCGTTCTTGATGGCGGCCTCGACGACCGTCTTCACCAGGTTCTTCTGGGTGTTGGGGTCGCTCGCGTAACCCTTGTAGCCGCCTTGCCAGTCTTCGTTTCCGGTGGCCATGGCGGCGCGCACGATCTGGATTTTCATGTCGTTCACCATGGTCGTGATGCCTTCTTCGCTCCAGTATTCGACGGCCTGGGGCATAAGGCTCCAATAGAGGCTCATGCCGCGCACCTGCACCTCGGCGCCGTCCTTGACGCCTTCGCAGCTGCCGTAGATCTGGCCTTTGCCCTGCGAGGTCTTGCCGGTTATCAGCTGACCGTACTGGCTCACGGGCCCTACGCGGGTCGGGGTGATGGTCTGCGCGAAAGCTGTTGCCGTCAGGGCAGATACCAGCGCAAAGGATATGAAAAGCGCGTGTTTCATGTTACAAACCTCCATACATTCGCACTTAATATATTCGCTCGTGAAAAAAGAAGGTGTTTTTTTTCGAGATTAGGTGTTTACAAGGGGAAACGAGTGATTTTCCTCAAGTCTCAAAAGGTGATTTTGGGTGGAGAATTCCCGAAAAAAAGGTTTTTTGTGGATTTGCGGGAAAAAAGCCGATATGGTAAAAAAGTTGTTAAGGAGCCCCATTGGGGTTGAAATAAACATATATTTACATCAAAGGAGAATAAATGCTTTACAGACACTGGAAAAAGATTGCGCTTGCGCTGACCGGTTTTTTCTGGGCAAGCTGCGAGGATACCGTGACCTCGACTGCTCCCGAGTATGGTTGCCCGAGCGATGGCTGCGGACAGGGCCCTGTCGACGACAGCAGTTCTAGTAATGACGGCTCCGTAACGTCCAGTTCCAGCGAGACTTCCTCCAGTTCCAGCAGCGACATTGCCATGTCCATGCCGCTGTACGGCGTTTCGGAGAAGGTGTTTGATTCTTCCAGTTCCACAGAAGAATCGTCGAGCAGCTTTACTGAGGTCGCCCCTGCATACGGGGTGCCTGGTCAAATAGCCTGTTTCGAGGACCCTGCCGCCAAGGAGTCTCTAGGCCAGGGTGTGAGAACCGTTTACAGGTGCGATGACGGTGTGACCTGCCAGGAAGAGGTGAATGAAAGATGGGTGCCGGAATCTGAATGTATCGAAGACGTTTGCCCTGAGTATGGCGTAGTCGCCATCAGCGAAAAGACCTACACCTGCGATGACGGCAACACCTACCATTATGCCGAGTTTATTTCCCGCTACAAAAAAATGGGAACGTATAAAGTTGATGAGGACGAATAATACATAAAGGAGGAGGATTTGTTCTACAGACATTGGAAAAAAATGGCACTTTCGTTAACGGCCCTGTTCTGGGCCGGCTGCGATGATGCCTCGACATCGGGCCCCATCAACGCGCCCACGTATGGAGTGCTCTGCGATACGGATAGCTGCATGGAAATTCCCGAAAGCAGCGATGCAAACGGAGCTCAGTCCAGTTCCAGCGTTACGCCGCAGTCGAGCTCTAGCGAGACAAGAGTGTCCAGCAGCAAGGACTGGTCCAGTTCCAGTTTCTCTGCGATCTACGCCCCTCCGACGGTATTTTGCACCCCCACGGATTCCACCGTGGAGTATTTCGC
>CACWNW010000016.1 GCA_902762305.1 Fibrobacter succinogenes
GTCCTTCAACAGCAGGCGCACTTCGCTTTCCATGCTCGGCTGCAGCAGGCGTTCCCAGGCGTCCTGGCACATGGCCTCCAGGTACGGAGTCCAGGTCGATTCGCCCTTGATAATCTGAGTCTTGAGGTAGCCGACCATCTCTTCGGTCGGGACCTCGATGGTAAGACGGAGCACCTTTTCCTTCTCGCCGCGACGGAGCGCGAGCATGCGGTGGCTCGGAATCTTCGAAACCGGCTCGCTGAAGTCGTAGTAATCCTTGAACTTCGTCTCCTGCTTTTCGAAATCCTTCTTGACCTTCGAGACCATCACGCCGGTCTTTTCCATCTTGGCACGGAGGTACTGGCGGAATTCCGTATTGTCGGCAACTTCTTCGGCCAAAATATCGGCAGCACCCTTGAGCGCGGCCTTCGGGTCAGCAAGGCCCTTCTCCTCGGAGAGGTAGATACGTGCGATTTCTTCGGCGGTGTTGCCGGTATTTTCCTGGGCCCACATCAGGCGGGCCAGCGGTTCAAGACCGAGTTCCTTCGCGATGGTCGCGCGGGTACGCTTCTTGGGCTTGAACGGGGCATAAATATCTTCGAGGAGCGTCTTGTCCTTGCAGGCCTCGATCTGGGCCTTGAGTTCGGGAGTGAGCTTGCCCTGTTCCTCGATGCTCTTGAGCACCGTCTCCTTGCGGTCGGAAAGTTCCTGCAAATAGTCGCGACGGTGGCTGATGTCACGCAGCTCGATTTCGTTCAGCGTTCCCGTCTGGTCCTTGCGGTAGCGGGCGATGAAGGGGATCGTGCCCCCCTGGTCCATGAGTTCGAGCGCCTTGGCGACGCGCCACACTTCGAGTTTCAGTTCTTCGGCAATAACTGCGGAAAAATCCATTTGATATACCTACTTGTAGATTTATAGGGTCATAAATGCCCTGGGTTGACCTGCCGCAATATAGCAAAAGAAAATGTCATTTTTGTGACAAAAAACACTATTAGGAAAAGAGGTGCAACCCGCACTACGGCACGAAAACCGCCTTATTTCGTTGAAAATCAACAAGTTACGCTTACGAAGGCCTTTTCGGGATTTGTCCCCCGTCACCATCCCCAAAAGCGACCCTTTTCCTGCACCCCCAAAAAACGTATTTTAGAATGCAGGTGTATCAAGGAGGTTGTGATGAAAAGACTAATCGCCGTAGCCATGTGCGCGCTTTTCGCCGGCTGCCTCGAGCCTCAAGAAATCAAGCTCGTGTTGCCGGCGCAAAAGAATTCCCAGCAAAGCGCATCCGTATTCGACAACAATCTTGACTGGATTTCCGTAAAGTCCGTCAGGGTTTTCTCGACCGGCGACAATCGAACCGAAGTCGACTTCATTGCAATCAGCTCGAACCAGGATATAGAAAGGGCTCTCAAAGAAGACGTCCTGCACTGGATTACGGATTCGATATTCATACACCAGTCCAGCCAGGAACTGCTCATCCGGGAATACAGGCGCGACGCCCCGAAGTTCTACGAATACCCGCGCGGCAAGTACGTGCTGGAATTCGTTCCTACTTCGAATAAATAGAAGAATCTACAGAATAAAAACGCCTATGAGTGAACCCGTACCACAAGGACGGGTTTTCACTTATACGCGCTTCAAGCCACCTATTGAATTCATCGATTGCGGCCGACCGCGTTTTTTCGCTTGTCCGCAAATGGATTTCTTCGGCATGGAGAATGCGCCGGTTACCGCGTTCCTCGAGCCAGCATACATATACGGGCGTCCCAGGACGGTGCTTCAGCAAAAAATCCGGAAGCGGGTTCATCTTCGCATTTTGCCCGAGAAACTCCCCCGGAAGGGCGCTCGGAATGCGGCTGTCCTGGTCGGCGAGCAGGCAGAAAAGCCTACCCTCGTCAAGCAGGCGCAAAAATTCCCGCGGGGTGCAGGCATCCACCCCGTAGCTCCGGCCATCGACAGCCCGAATTTTCTTGTCCAGAATGCGGTTGAGGCATGCGGGCTTGACCGGGATGTAGCTTGCAACGAGAGGTATGCCCAGGCGACAGAGCCACGGGCCTATGGCCTCGTAGTTCCCGTAATGCGCCGTAAGGAAAACGCCCCCATCGCGCATCTTCCCGAGAACAGGGGCAGCACCTTCCGCAAGGCAGAATTCCAGACCGCCCTGTCTGTAGGGGTACGATGCGGTATCGGCGGGCAGCCTCTTGAACGTGGAAAAACAGAAAAGCAAATCGCCCGCATGGCGCGTCACATTGAATATAAGACTACGATAAAGCGTGCGGGAATCTACATGCGGAACAGCAGCCGAGACATGGCGCAAGTTCGCATAGACGACACCGCGCTTCCACCCCGCAAGGCGGAGCAGGGCGCTTGCGCCCCTAGAAAAAAATGCGGATGCAGTTCTGCGGAAGAGGTCCATTGCGCCTACAATATACAATCACCAGGTTCCTCAGGCTTTGGAACTTTCACGGAAAGCATTCAAAAACAGCGTGAACAGCAGCAAAGTCCAAACGGACACCCGCAAGGAGGAATTGTAAACAAAAGCGTAATAATTTCAACAGAAACGTTCGTGCCGCCACTCATTCTAGGCCCGTGCGTCGTCATAATTGGAGCCGAATACAAGCAGGTTTACATTCGCTAATCGCAATTTGTTTATTATATTACGTAAAGAAAGGCTGAACCCACCCTAAAACCAAGGTAGCCATGTCTGCAAAAGTAACGAGTAGCGATAAAATAGAAGATCTGTTCCCGGAGACCCCCATTCGAAAAATCATCACGCCGATGGAACGGCTGATGAAGGTGGAGACGACCGGGGGCATCGTCCTTATCATCATGACGGTTGCCGCCCTCCTGTGGGCGAACCTGAGTCCAGAAACGTACCACCATTTCTGGCACATGCCGTTCTCGCTCACGATCGGCAGCTGGATTGGCAGCGCGGACTTGCACTGGCTCATCAACGATGCGATGATGACGATATTCTTCTTCAACATCGGCCTCGAAGTCAAGGGCGAAATGACCTATGGTGAACTCAGGAACCCGAAGGCTGCCAGCCTGCCGATTATTGCGGCAGCGGGCGGCATGCTGTTCCCGGCGCTCATCTACCTGCTGCTTTGCCCGCATGGCGAACATACCGCCGCTCATGGTTGGGGCGTCCCGACCGCGACCGATATCGCCTTTGTCGTGGGCTGCATGGCCATCCTCGGCAAGAAGGTTCCGCATGCGCTCCGCGTAATGATCTTGACCCTCGCAATCGCAGACGATATCGGCGCCATCCTCGTGATTGCCATCGGCTACCCGAGCGGTGACGGCATCAACTTTGCCGCACTCGGTACCGGAATCGCCCTGCTCGTGCTTATCAACGTGCTGTTCCGAATCGGCGTTCGCAACCTGCTGTTGCACGGCGTCATAGGCGTCGCCGTATGGGCATTCTTCGTGAAGAGCGGCGTACACCCGACCATCGCGGGCGTTCTGCTCGGACTGTCTGTGCCGGCCAAGCCCGTACTTGCGAGCGGAAAGCTGGCTCGCTTTGCTGGCAATGTCGGCGGAGCCCTTTCGGGCGAATCGAGCGACAGGAACGAACAGTACGAAGTATTCACGCTCCTCAAGCGCGGTGCAAGCGAAAGCATCTCGATGCAGGAACGCCTGTTCAAGCCTCTCGTCCCCTGGGTGAACTTCTTCATCATGCCGCTGTTTGCACTCAGCAACGCGGGTGTCGAAATCAAACTCGGAGGCGTGGAAGTCCCCGTAATGGGAGCCGTCGCGCTCGCCCTTATCCTGGGCAAGCCCATCGGAATTTTCCTGTTCAGCCTGCTCGCTGTCAAGATCGGCGTGTCGGTGAAGCCCAGTTACAGCTGGAAAATCCTGTGGGGTGGCGGCATGCTCGCCGGTATCGGGTTCACCATGGCCCTCTTTGTCGCGAACCTCGCATTCGACGTAGGCGACCGTCAGGACTCCGCGAAGCTCGGCATATTGCTCGGAAGCTTCTGCGCAGCATCCCTCGGCACCATCTACATGAGCCTCGTGTCGAAACCGAAAAGCGAATAGAACTTAGGTGGCGGACTCAGGTCCGCCATTTTACTATCAAGTCCCAATAAAAATCCAGCAACTAGAAAACATGCCTCATTTCGTCTACATGCTCCGGTGTGCGGGCAACCGCATATACACGGGTTATGCCGTCGACGTGGAGGCGCGGTTCGAACAACATAAATCCGGAAAGGGAGCGAAGTTCACGCACGCGTTCCCGCCGGAATGCATTCTACAGAAATTCGAACTGCAATCGTACGAAGAAGCGCTCCGGCTGGAAGCACGTATCAAGAAACTCGCCCGCACGGACAAGGAACGCCT
Organism: Fibrobacter succinogenes; assembly: GCA_902762305.1. Taxonomy (GTDB): domain Bacteria; phylum Fibrobacterota; class Fibrobacteria; order Fibrobacterales; family Fibrobacteraceae; genus Fibrobacter; species Fibrobacter succinogenes_I. The sequence goes on from CACWNW010000016.1 coordinate 4,318, forward strand.
TGCCGCAGGCGACCCGGAACTGACCGCGGAACTCCTCGGCGGGCTCGGCGAAACGCTCGACCAGAAGAAGAAGCGCTTGAGAAAAGAAGCCCGCAAGAAAAAAGATACCCGCGAGAGGAAATCCTCACGCGGGATCAAGGCTGGACACTCCGACCTGCCTATACCTAACGAATAGTCACCTTCTTGCTAATGCGGACCATACCGCGGGAATCAAGAACCTTGACCACATAGGCGCCCGCAGGGATATCCGCGAGGTCCACATGCCTTACGCCCTGGACCCTTTCAGAGAGAATGCCCTTGCCGTTCACCGCGAAGAGCTTGACGGTGCCGCCAGCGGGTGCAACTACATGCAGGGAGCGGTTTTCGAACTGTAGCGACGGTGCAGCAAACGATACCGCACGCTTTATTCCCGAGATGAATTCCGTGCCCTCGGGGGCGCCCACGATGAGCCCGCGGCCCACCGTGCTCATGTACACCACACCGAACGTGTTCATGTCGCCCTGCACGAAGTTCCCGTTGCCCGGTCCACCGAACTGGTGCATGTCATCGTTCACGCGCTCGAAAGTCTTGCACTTGTCGGTACTGCGGTAAATGCCGATCGGGTCGCCATCCTTCGCGGCACCCCAGATAAAGATGGTCTCGTAGTCGGCACCTTCCTTAGCCTTGCCGATACCCACGGCGATTGCGACCTTCGCGCCTTCACAACGCGTCCAATCCTTGCCGCCGTTTTCGCTATAGGCAAGGCCGTTCTCGCTGAAGCCCTTCGTAAGCCAGACCTGCGCCTGGTCCATCGGGACCCACAGGTGGCCTTCCCTGCCAGGTACCGTGCGGATGAGACCGCCTCCGTTATAGTATTCGCCCGCACCATCGTTCTGGAGCCTCTGCCCATACTTCGCGAAAGACTTGGCTCCGTCATCGGAGCGGTACAGGTTCGCCTGCGCATCCATCACGTAGAACACGTCCGGATTCACGGGGTCGGCGACTATGCGGGAATTCTGCGTCTGCCCGCCGTCCAATTCTACAGCGGTCCATGTCGCGCCATTATCGGCCGAGCGGTATGTAGTCGAACTCATCTCGGGGCGGTGCAGCATCACCTTGCCGTTGGCAGAGAGCACCACCAATCCCTTCGGGCCCTTGAGCGTCGTCTTCACGCTGTCCCAGGTTTGGCCCATATCATCAGAGCGGAACATCACGTTGTAGTTGATGGATTCATACTGGCCGTAAACCGTAATCACGCCCGTACGCAAGAGCGAACCGCTCAACGGTGCATAGCCCATACTCTCGGTAGAGCCGACCGTAGGCCTATGGCGCTTCGCGCTCTCGTTGATGTTCGTGTAAGTCGCGCCGTCGTAGTCGCCAATCGCCGTTACCAGCGGGCCACCCGGAATGCTCACGATATCAAGCGGGACGGTTTCCTCGATACCGCGGGACTGGAACTTCCACACAGGGACCTTCGCAGTGATGTCGTCCGTCATGAAGATGCCGTTGCCGCTCGTGACCCAGGCCTGCTTGTTGTTGAACGGGTTGATTTCGAGCGAGCCCGCCCAGTGGATAGCGTTGCCCGGAATCCAGTCCGTGCCGTTCGCATCGATATTGATGCCGTCGCCGTAATGCTGGCCGTGATTCCACGTCTTGCCGCCATCCGTGGTCGTGTAGATGCGGTCGCCGTAGTTGTCGCGTTCGTTGCCCGCAGCATCCTTCGCAAGGTGGCGACCGGTATACTTGCCCAGCGTCGAAATCACGATGTGGTTCTTGTCCTTCGGGTCAATCGCGACACCGCCGTAGGAACTCTTGTCCTTCTCGTAGGTGGTGGGGCTCTGCTCGTGCGTCACCGAATCGCTCGGGGTGAGATCGGTCCAGGTGCCACCCGCGATGTTGTACTTGTAGAAGGCTCCGCTGTTAATGCTATGCGGGCCCGGGCCGTCGGCAAAAGTGATGAACATGTCGCCATCGACAATCTTCGCGCGGTGGGGCATCAGGCCGGTAGGTACTCCCGAAACAGTCTTCCACGTAGCACCGCCGTCGTTACTCACCTGCAGGTTGTCTTTCGTGTCAGAAATACCGATGTAGATGGTCTTGGTCGAACCGTCGGCGTTCTTGCCCTGCGCCTCGTCGAACATCACGAAGCTGATGCCGTTCACGTTATTCAAGCTCGATTCCTTCGCATCGGAAAGCGCGACCTTGTAGGCGCTCGTCCACGTCTTGCCGTAGTCGGTACTCTTGTAGAGGCCCTTCGTGCGGCTACCACAGAAGATGATGTTCGGCTTGTTCGGGTCCACCGCGAGCTTTTCACCGGTCTGGCGGCCCATGCCGTTGCCGTGCGCGAGCATTTCCACATAGCTCGTGTCCCATGTGGCACCGTAGTCCTCGCTCCGGAGCACGGCAGTGCGACCCTGGCTAAAGTATCCCGTACCCGCAAGCACGTAGATGCGCCTCGGGTCCGTCGGGTCGAGCGCGAACGCCTCGGTGCCGTAAAGTCCCACGTCGTTCTGGCTCACCCAGTCCATCAGCGGGATCCAGACCTTGTTCGCAAAATCGAAACGGTAAACGCCACCCACGTCGGTACGGGCGTAAAGCACATTTTCTGCCTTGGGGTGGAAAATCACCGCCGACACGAATCCGCCGCCATCGAAGCGGACATTGCCCCAGTTATAGTTCTCAGCCTGAGCAAGGCCAGCAATAGCCGCGACCGTCGCGGCGCCCATCAAAAATTTTCCAAACATAGTCGACTCCAATAGTCTCATGCACCACCAAGAAGATATATTAATGACTGCGCGAACACCCCAAAATACGGGTCCGGCCCGCCAAAAGCGTTTATGCAAACACAACAAGGCTAAAAATGGGGGTAAAAAAGGGCGACGCCTTTACAAAACGGCATTTTTTTTTAAATTTGGAACACTCGCGGGAGTAGCTCAGTTGGTAGAGCGCGACCTTCCCAAGGTCGATGTCGAGGGTTCGAGACCCTTTTCCCGCTCTAAAAACAAAGAAGACGCCACCAGGCGTCTTTTTTGTTTTTTAGAGTTGGGAGAAAAAGGTGGCGAGAACCCTCGAAGAGGGTTCGGCACAAAAGTGCCGTGGGCACGAAGTGACCATGAAATAGGCACTTTTTGAGCTTGATGCGAGTGAGTGAGCAATGTAGCCCTCGGGTGTTAACCGAGGGCGATTGCGAGAGCAAAGTCCATGCCGTAGTTTATCATTTACATTTAGACTTTGCTGTCTCATAAACGAGCATCGAGCCCGTAGGGTTGACAATCAGCCGCGAAGCGGTGTCTGATTGGCAACAAACCCTTTTCCCGCTCGAAACAGGACCGCCGGCCGAGGCGGTTACTTTTTTTGTTTTTGACGGGGGAAGTCTCCCCCTAGTTGCAGCCTTGCCCTTTTGTCACTCTGGAGCCAAAGGCGATAGAGTCCAGGGCAAGTCTTCCACCACCCCCTCGCCTAGGTGGCTCTGCCCCCTAATACCCCCGAATGTCATCCCGTAGCCGGTCATTCTGGAGCCACGCAGTGGCGATAGTATCCATTGTTTCTTGATAATTAGTTTGCTTCGAGGGGCATTTCGCACGCTTTTAGAGACCGCTCGTTCGTCATCCTAGTTAAAAAAACTCCGGTTCCTCACTCGCTCTCGCCAACACGGCACGCTTGCGCAGTGCCGCTTTTGGCTCACAACAATCACTTCGTTCCATTGTCTGCTTAGCAAAACGCCCCTCTCCGCAAAGAAACACGAGAGTGGCTCCGGAATAAGACAGTGTATCGCGGGAACGTTTCGATGCGGGTACTGCGAAAGCCTTGTGTGTGAGCCACAAGCGCCTTGTATCAACGAGGCGTGGTGGCGAGAGTGAGCGCATACCAGAGTATAAAAACCAGAGTGTAGCGCGAACGGTCGCATCAGTTAGTCACTGCGGCCTTCGCGAAAAGCGGGTCCGTATTAAACTGCAGGAAGATGTTTTTTGCCTTTTTAGTTAAAACTTTTCGTGTGGAATTTGTGAAAAATTCCGTTTAGGGTAAAACAACTACAGCGCACCTCGAGGTGCGTTGTAATTATTTTCAAAATTTTTGATTATTCCTCTAGTTTAGTACAGCGGACGGAGAGACCGTGAGTTTTGAGTTGAGAAAAAACCATAGCCCCGGTATCTGTATCGTTCACTCCTATTGCAAGGGCATACTTTTCGACATACCCTTCATTTCCTTCTTCCGGATAATACCAATATGTAGCAACATTTATATTTTTCAATCTTCGATCCCACACATAGCCAGCGCCGACGAGGGAATAGCCGGTAGAATTGAACCCATTAAATCCATACGAAGAACGAACCCCCGCAATTCCATGCGTGTTGCCATCAGCATTAATCACTATATAAAAATCTTCCTGAGTCAAAAGGCGCCAGCCATCCGGGCAAATTCCCTGGTGGTTCGGCTGGATCAAATCGGCGCAGCTCTTGGTATTACATTCGCTCGGCAATTGCATCATCTCGGCCCACTGATAGAGGGCTCCGTAACGGTCGCAATTTGTGGTATCATCATCATAGCAGTAGCGCTCAATCTTAGAATCATTCGCCTGATCATCGTCATAAAAAATCATTGTGCCGACATTTAGGTTTTCTGCCATTACTGTCACAGAATCCGGTTTCCCCTTCGAATTCTTCCCCCTTATGGTGAGGTAATAATAAGTGCGTCCATTGCGTTCGTCTGTAAACTTCTTATATTCGTCTCTCATTTCACCCAAAGTTACCGTATGATCGAACGGCACATATTCACTGCTGCTAGACTGCTGTGTAACGCTAGAGGAAGACTTCGCGCTGCTGCTGGATTTCGCAGAGCTACTGGAAGATTTTGCACTGCTACTGGACACACTTGTCTCGCTGCTGCTCGACTTCGGTGTGACGCTAGAAGAAGATTTTGCACTGCTGCTGGATTTTGCAGAGCTGCTGGAAGATTTTGCGCTGCTACTGGATCCTATCGTTCCTTCGGAACTCCAGGATGACGATGTGGGTTCATCGTCACGCGGGGCGAAACTGCTCTCGTCGTCACCACACGCAACAAAAAGTGCAAGCGCAAAACCCAGTAAAAAGCGCTTCATGCAGATATTCCTCCTGTTCCACCATTCTTAATGTAGTAAAAAAACAAAAGTCACCCGCTGGGTGGCTTTCATGTAATCCGTCAATCCTGTACGGAAAGTTCTATTTTTCGCTAGACAAAATATCGCTTTTGGAAACATGAAGGAGGCTGACCGCTTCATCGATAGTCAGTTTGCCTGCATTTATCATAATCCGAGCGACCTCTATACTTTGATCTTTCTTTCCCTGCAGGTAGGAACCCTGTTTTTCGTAAAGCAAATCCATCATTTTGTCTATCTCACCGAAAAAAAAATTATTTTTCCTGCTTACGCTTTGCCGAAATTTTAGAGAAATACTCCGCCTCATCAGCAGTGATTTTCCCTGCTTCAATCAGCGCCTTCGCAAGGTCTTGCTGCCCTTGCAAGTACGAGCCCTGTTTTTCGTAAAGTATGTCAGTCATTCCGTCAACCTCGTTCAATAGGGTTTCGTCGGTATACCCCTTTAAAGATACATCTTTCGCAAACTCCTTGTCAAGGAGACGCTTCAGCTTTTCTTCGGGGATCTCTTTGTCTTCGAGAACATCCCTTAAAATTCGCAGCATTTCGGCCCTGTCTGACGTATCGCGCTTTTCGGGCGGGGTGCGGTCGTCGATGGTGAAGAACTTTTCGATTTCAATTAGGTAAATGTCCAACTTGTCGTAGTAAAGACGGCGGTTTCGCACCAACTGGGCGTGATGCAGGTATGTATTCCTCTTCTTCGGGAACTGGTTCTCGGTCAAGATTGAAAGTACATAGATGTGCGGCAGGTTGTAGTCTTGCGATTTCTTGACCGTACGCGAAATAACGCGGACAGTGTAATATATGAGTCGGTCCACGAAAAGCGTGTTGAAGTTCTGTTGGACCTCAATCAGCACAGGTTCTCCCGCCTGCGTGGTGCCGTAGATATCAAAAATCGCTGTTTTGTCGTTTAGCACGCCGGGATTTTCAGGCACTCCGAGTGTATAGGATTTTATCGCCTTTTCGCCCGTTAGCCCGAGCATCGCGTTCAGGAATTTCACGGTACGTTCGGGCTTGGCTTCGTTCGCCAGGAGCATCTTAAAGATGCCGTCGCTAAACGGATAGACGTTCTTGTATTTCTTGCGGTAGTATGCCAGACGTTCGGGGTGCTCGTGCACGTCCTTTGCCATAACGATGAATTCAATGCGGTTCATTTAATCTCCGTTTGTTGCGGCCCCCAGAAGTGGAACACCTCTATCCTTAAAACGGAGAAAGGGGCCAAAATAAGCCGAAAAACTTTGTTTACGTGAAATTTTTACAAAACCGCGCACTCGAACTTTTTTCTATCATTGTCGCATGCTTTTCCGCAAATTCATTCCCGGGACAACTATCATCGCGCTTGCTCTCTGCGCGACAACCGCATTGCACGCCGCCGAAGAAAAATCCCTCTGGCAAAGTTTTATCGACTGGTTCAAGCCCGCCCCCACGCTCGAGGGCGAAGGCCCGCTCTATGACGAGCTCAAGGAACTCGACGACAAAATCGACCGCATCGAGAGCCGTTACTCGCGCGAACGCCGCCCGGGAAACAAGAGCCGCCTCAAGAAAGAAATGGAAAGCCTGCGGGCACAACGCGATGCCCTCGTCCAAAAAATCCTCGACGAAGAAGCAGCGAAAAAGAACCAGCCGGTCGCCGCGGCACCTGCAAGTTCATCCGCGAAGCAAGTTCCCGCAAGTTCGGCAGCCACCGCGCCTGCAACAGTTCCCGCAAGCAGCGCAACGGCAGCAAAAGACGTTTCCGCATGCAAGCCCGACACGGTATTCGTGCGCGACACCGTCGTAATCCATGACACGCTTTACGTGATTGTCGCAGGCAAGCCCGGCGAAAGTGCAGCACCAGCGCAAGCAAGTTCGCAGCCTGCCGACTCCGCCGCAGTTCCGCAAGCCGATCAGACTTCCAAGTAGTTGTCAGGAACTATCCCGAGAGCGCGTTCATCCGCCTTCAGTTCCGCCGCAGGTTCATTCCGCCCCACAACAAGCGCGGAATCGATTCCCGCATAGCGCGCGCCCATAACATCAGTACCGAGCGTATCGCCCACCATAAGGATACGCGAACCCGCCGGCAAACTGAATTTTACTTTGTTAAAAATTGCAGGGAAAGGTTTCCCGAAATAATGGACATCGCCGCAACCCGATTCGCGACGCAGGCGCTCGGCAAGCGCACCCGAAACAGGCGAACGCGTTCCATCAATGTTCGGGGCCCACGCATCGGAATTGAGCACCAGCAGAGTCGCACCAGGCTTTTGCAGAATGCGCACAGCATGTTCGAACATCGATTCGTCGGCGGTCGCCGAAGAGACTGCCACCACGAGGCTCGCGGGATTTTCGACTGCGGAAACTCCGAACGATTCCAAAACGGCCACACCCGAAGGGCGGCCAATATAGTACAATTCCCGGATGGCGTTCCCCGTCCGGGAACATTCCTCGAAGAAAGATGCCGCAAGACTGCCCGAAGAGACGGTCTCGCCCGCAGTAAAGTCAAACCCGCGCGCATCCGCCTCGGCCGCCAGCACGCTCTCGACATTCGAGGCAGCATTCGTCACGAGGCGAATCTGCTTGCCCGCACCACGCAACACGGAGAACCATTCCAGAGCGCCTTCATAAACGAAAGAGCCGCGGTTGTAAAGCGTGCCGTACCCGTCAAAGCAGAAGGCGTCGTATTTATCCAGCAAGTCACCAAGCCGGACATTGCGAGGCTCATTAAAATTAATAGCCAAGGAACCTGACCCCGACTGCCAGTCCGGGTCAATCACATCCCTGTACCTCTTATAAATTTCCAGTTCCAGCGCGTCCATGCAGTCAACGACGGTTCACGCCAAACACGCGAGAAACGGAGCTTGCTTCGGCATCGCTCTGGAAAACGACCTTTCCGTTGTATTCAATCGTTGCAAAGACGTTCGCGATATATGCACCGGTAGAAACACGACGGTGATGCGTATCCATCAAGTTCCATCGGAGCGAAAGTTTCGTGGGCGAAGTACCGAAACGGGAATCATCGCCTTTCACCACGTGGCTAGACCCGGCGACATAGGCGCCGAGATTCGTATAAATTCTAACGTTATATGTAACCTTGATTTTCGAGAGGTCAATCGGTTCCTGCACTTCCAATCCCAAAACACTGCGCAAGGCGCTCTCGAATTCAGAACCGAGCATTTCAATCGACATATCCCACGCGTTCGCGGCATCCTCGCCAACTTCATCAAGCGGAAGGAACATCAGCTGGAACACGGGCACATCATCCGCGAAAGCGGTACCGTCATCTTCCACCAAGCTGGGGGTCTTCAAATCGAACGGATAAAAACCATCCACCTCAACAAACCGGCCTGTACCGGGCGCAACGTTGCCCGACGTATCCTTCAGGCAGCCCTTTGTAATCCGCAGGGAGTCGCCCGGAGAAAGCCTCGTATCGAGCGCCAAGTCCTCATCGAAAGTAAACAGGGCACGCGAATTGAGGATCGTCCATTCCACGGAAGACGCCGGCAAGAACCTCACCGTCGAATCCTTCGGCTTCTTGAATTCCAAAATAGCGTCACAACCATCTATGGTCTCTGTCCATTCCGTAAAGCTCACACGCAAGGAATCCACCCTGCGACCACGGTAGCTCTTGAGGTGCGCTTCCATAATCGTCGGCGCCATACCATCGCGCATCATGACATGGAAAACAGTGCTATCAGAAAGGTAGAGGTTTACCGAGCCATAACTGTCCGCAGGCAAATACATGGAAGCCGGCGAAGAAAGAAGTCCAAACCTCCGCTGGTCCACATCAATCAGGACACGGCGAACGTTCGCGCTATCAATCCGCATATCTTCGGGGAGAACAACTTCACGCACAACCACACCGGCCGAATCGAGCCACGTGTAGTCAAGGCTGTCAATCATCTGCTTGAGATAGTCATAAGAGAGCGCTCCCAAGAACAGGACCTCGATTCGGTCCATCCTGCCATCCCTATCCGTATCGCGGAAATAGTTCTGCTTGGAACTCGGCGGAATCGGACTTTGAATAAAAGCAGCAAAAGCCCCGCTACAGAGCAGGGTTGTGACAAGTAATATTTTACCCCAAAACCTACGCATCACTCCTTAATATACCATAATCTCGGCCCTCTACGGGAATCACCAACTGCATTTTGGCCAATATTTTGATGTATTTTTGAAAAACTGCCTTAAAATCCTCGCCCAAGACCTCCTCATCGTCGTTTTCGAGGTTGTAGGCAACGTAACTTCCGTCCGCAAAAATGGAAATACAGCAGTCCCAGGTGATGTCCCCTTCCTCAACTTCCTGGTCGTCGTCGCGGTCCTGGCTTTCGAGCATGAGCATCGGGCGCGGTGCGGGAATGGACTCCGCATGGCCGTTCTCGTAGACAAAGTAATTGCGGCTGATAAGTTCGTGTTCCAAGGCCATCGTACTCGGGACGCGTTCGAACTCGCTACGCAGGCGGCGGATGTTGCCGAGGTCGTCTTCGTACGGATCCTCGAAATCCTTCGGGAGCACAATCTGGTAGTAGTCGAACTGCTTGCCACTGGCAGCGTAAGTATCGAGCCAAGCCTGCGGCGGTTCGGGGCGCATGGTCAGGAAGTCCTCGAACGAATCGAGAATGTCCGACAGGCGGGACTGCCAGCCCTCGCCCCTCTGGGCTTCGATCAGCTGCATCAGGTTTCCAAGGCGCTCTTCACCGGGAAGGGAAGAAAGTTCTTCGCCCGGCACGCTGCTCATATCAAAATCTTGCATACTATTCTCATTCCAAATCAAAAATTCATTCCTAGATCCTTCGACTTCGAGGCTTCGCCTCGGAGTTTACCCTGAGCTTGTCGAATGGGCTCAGGATGACTCATTACCACATTTCCACGGTCTTCACGGTCAGGCTCATCGCGATGTCCTTCTCGTAGTACGCGGGTTCGTTGATGAAGATGGGCCACACGCTCTCGCGCCCGTCCGCCTCGCCTTCGTACAGGATATCCTTCCCGTCAAAAGTGCGGAACAGCTTGTCGCCCTTCCTGAGTTCGCCGAAGTCACGACCCAGCAAATCTGGGTGAATCATCGCCTCGATGGGGGCGCCGGCGCACGCCTTCGGGTAACCGAGGTCGCGCAGCTGCGTGTAGACTTCCACCTGGATGGGGGGACGCTTCTGCAGTTCCCCGCGGTTCCATTCGTCCGCAAGTTCCAGGTAGCGCTTCGTCAGCTTTTCTGCCTGCTCGAACAGGCGGGCATCCAGCGTGCCGTGCTGCTGCGGGCCAATCTCAATACACACGTCCGCCTTCGCGACCGTGCCAAAGTAGGGCGACGCACTGCGTTCTTCCGGCTGGTAGTAAATGCGGGCGGTATCGAATTCCTGCGTCAAGACGGCGGAGGCCTTCATCGTGAACGCATCGCGCGCCGAAAGAATCAGGCAAAGCCCCATGTTCGAGCCCGTGTTGTGCACATCGAGCAAGAGGTCGGTCTTGGTATTCGCACCCTTAGGGCCGTAAACACGGTTCAGTTCGCGCGCACGCCTGAACTCGTACTGTTGCGGTTCAGATATGGCATCAAGGCAGACCTGCGAAAAGGAACGGTTCAAATCAAAGTCGCGGTAACGCCGGTTGAGCCGCATGGCCTCCGGGTTCGCAAGCACCAGCGATACTTCGGCGCTGGGGCAGCACATGCTGAAGCATTCGGGACACGACATCCACTTCTCGACCAAGCGAACACCCGTCCGCTCGTTCCCGTGCGTCCCGCCAGCAACGACTATGGTGTTAATTAAACTCATGTAATGTATTATAGAAATTTCAGGCGTTCTAAAAACGATACATCTCTAACAGCAGAGCCCCAAAATTATGCAGTTCCTGCCTGAGCGACATATCAAACGCTGTCATCCCAGTAGGGATTCCGCTCAAGATTTTTCTTTTGGATCAAGTCTTCCCACATCTGTGCACGGATCATCCCTACATATTCGCGCATCTTCTTCATATCGGGGAATACAGCCCGAATGCCCTCGCAGAATTTCTTCTGCAAGTCCTTTTCTTCGTTCTTTATTTCAGCGACTTCGAATTCTTCACCGTTAGGTATCCATCGATTTTCAAACACGCCGCCATACTGGACACCCGTTTCATCAACCACGCAACAAACAGAGAACTTCATTGTATTTGGAAGATTCGTTCCTTCAATTTTGAAAAGATCTCCCGTATGCAAGGCTCTTTCTGCCGTCCATACGCAAATAACGCAAGTATCCTTCAACGCAAGCTTACTTTTGAACGTAAAGTCTTCCGCCTCCAAGGCATCGGGATTCACGTAGAAGAAACGGCAAATCTTTTTTCCATCATCGCCTTGAAGCATGATATACGTAAAAGGGAAACTCACAAGAGGATTGTCTAACAAATCGGAAAACGATATGCTCTCGCCTGCATCCACGGGGATATCCATATGGCAAAGAGGTTTTCCCGAAACCAGAATCTGCGAAAAGATTTCCATCGGCTCCGGCCAGAACTCAAGTTCATTGTCACGCAACAACAGTTGCCGAAGAGAAAGCCACACATCCTTGCGTTCCGCTTCATCAAAATACGAACGATCCACCAGGCGCTTGATTTTCCTGTATTCCTGAAATTCATCCATTGTCATTTTTTTCTCCGCGTTTTTTTTGTTAAAAAATATCACTCCACTAAATATATTCAAACATTACAACAAAAGTAACACGAATGATTTATTTTATTAGAAATTACCAAATAGGGCCCCTTTATCATGCCGACCGTGGCCGCAAGTATCCTTTTTTCTACATTTGACCGCATGAACCTGGACCTCTCCCGCCGCCTATCCATAGCGCCGATGCTCGACTGCACCGACCGCCACGAGCGCTACTTCCTGCGCCTGCTTTCGCGGAACATCCTGCTCTACAGCGAGATGGTGGTATCGCACGCGCTGTTGCACTGCGAGAATACCGAACAGTTCCTCGGGCACGAACCCTTCGAGCAGCCTGCGGTATTGCAGCTCGGGGGCAGCAACCCCGCAGACCTCGCGCGGGCATCTAAACTCGTGGAGGCAGCGGATTTCCAGGAAGTGAACCTGAACTGCGGATGTCCTTCGGACCGCGTGCAGAACGGGAACTTCGGCGCATGCCTCATGAAGGATAAGAACCTTGTGGCCGATTGCTTCAAGGCCATGCAAGACGCAGTAAGCATCCCGGTCTCCATCAAGTGCCGCATCGGGGTCGACGAGTTCGACAGCTGGGAATTCTTCACCGATTTTGTACAAACTATCAGCAATGCGGGTTGCAAGGTTTTCATTGTCCATGCACGCAAGGCTTGGCTCCAGGGACTCAGTCCCAAGGAAAACCGCGAAGTCCCGCCGCTGCATTACGATTTCGTGCACCGCCTGAAGGCGGAGATGCCGGACCTGAACATCAGCATCAACGGCGGCATCAAGACTCTCGACCAGGTGGAAGAGCAACTACAGGACCTGGACGGCGTGATGGTCGGGCGCGAAGCGTACGAGAACCCGTGGTTCCTGCGCGATGCCGACGAAAGAATTTTTAAAGACGTCCGCCCCGAGAGCGACAATCCCGCAGATATCATTGCAGGCAAGGCGCGGCCCGCCACCCGCAAGGCATTGCTCGAGGCCTACCTCCCCTACGTGGAGAAACAGACCGCCGAAGGCTGCCCCGCGACAATCCTCGTCCGCCACCTATACGGGCTATTCACCGGACTCCCCGGCGCCCGCAAGTACCGCCAGATGCTCAGCAATAACGCCCCGCGCGCCGCACAGTTCGGCGGGGCCGCGGCACTTATCCGGAGCGCGATGGACCAGGTCCAAGAATCGTAGACTTCCCGGCTATTCCAGGTAAACGACTTCGCCCATTTGCGGCATCAGGACGGGCTTCCCGGATTCTTCGGCAGCCCGCTTCGCATTTTCGAGAGGCTCACGGTAATCGTGCGTAGAAAGGCAGAACCGGGAATGATGGACCGTAAGGTAGCGGTTCGCCTTCAGGTCGCTCATGGCCTTCCCCAAAAACTCGGGCATGGTATGCACGAATTCCCAGTCCTTGTTGTACTGGCCGTTTTCCAGGATGGCTAGGTCTATTCCCGGGAACCTTTCGCCTATCATCGCAAAATGCTTGCCGTAGCCGGTATCGCCACCAATCCACACCGTACGCTTCGGAGTCTTCAGCACGAACGACGCCCACAGGGTCTTGTTCTGGCGCAGGTCACGGCCCGAAAAATGCCTCCCCGGAGTAGCAGTCACGGTAAACCCGCGCGCGACAGCGGAAAGCTTCTGCGTAGAACGTTCCCACCAGTCCAGCTCCACCAGTTTGTCCTCGGGGTACCCCCAGTATTCGAAATGCGACCCCACACCGAGCGGGCAGATGACCATCTTCACGCGGGGTTCCAACTCCGTTACGGCCTCGTAATCTAGGTGGTCCCAATGGTCATGGCTTATCACGAGGAAATCGATATCCGGGAAATCCGCGGGCTTGTAGACATCGGTCCCATTGAACATCTTGTTCGCGAACCCCACCGGCGAGCCGGAGTAGAGAATGGGGTCGACCAGGACCTTCTTCCCGGAAAGGTTCATGAGGTAGCTCGAATGCCCGAACCACACGATCCAGTCCTTCTCGTCCGGCAAGGCCTTCAAGTCCGTGCGGATGACCTGCATGGAATCCGGCACCCTCACCACGCCGTCCCCGCGGCCGAACAGGAAATCACGCCATATCTGGAGTTTGCTCTTGCCATCCTCCATCGTCGTTGTGGGTTCCAGGTTCACGAAATGTCTGTTTTGGTAATTCGGCGACTTCGATATGCGTTCCAGCCTTTCGCCCTCGGGAAGGCGCCCGAAACTCTTCTGGCTAATGAACAGCACTCCGCAATCTCCAAATATGAAAAGGATGGAAAGGAATATAGCTGCAATCATAATTTTTCTATTCCTACACACCACAAAGCAGAATATATATTAAATAAAATCAAAAACCCCCGCAAAAAATCCCTTTTTACCTCCGTCCCTTGACAAAACGGCAAAAAATTTCTCTATTTGGGTGCACATTTTTAAGTTTAACCCTTAACGGAGATACAACATGCCTTGCGGAAAGAAAAGAAAGCGCAGGAAGATTGCGACTCACAAGCGTAAAAAGCGCCGTCGTCGTGACCGTCACAAAAAGAAACTTCGCTAATATCCGTTAGCATTTTCTTGTGATTTCCTAAAGACGGAGTGAAAAAACTCCGTTTTTTAGTTTTTTTCATTAAAGGGCTTGCCCAAAGGACTGAAGATGATCGATCGCAACAAGCATTTCCTCCGCCTCATGGACTGGAGCGAAGAAAAGATCCTGGAAACCGTCGAGATTGCCTCGCGCCTCAAGAAAGAGGTCCATGCGGGCAAGGTATCCGACCGTCTGCACGGCCAGAACATCGCCATGTTCTTCGAGAAGCCCTCCCTGCGAACCATCACCACTTTCCAGGTGGGCATGAACCAGCTCGGCGGCCATGCCGTGCTGCTCGCCCCGGATTCCATCGGGCTCGGCAAGCGCGAAAGCGTGAAGGACGTCGCCCGCTGCCTCAGCCGCTGGGTGAACGCAATCGTGGTCCGCTGCTTCAAGCAGCAGCTCGTGGAAGAACTCGCCGAATTCGGTAGCGTCCCCGTAGTGAACGCCCTGACCGACGACTGCCACCCCTGCCAGGCCATCGCCTTCGCGCAGATGATTTCCGAAAACCTCGGCGGTTTCAAGAACGCCGACGGCAAGCCGAAGACTGTCGCCTTCATCGGTGACGGCAACAACGTCGCAAACTCCTTCCTCGCCCTCGCCTCCAAGGTGGGCATGAACTTCACGCTCGCCTGCCCCAAAGGTTTCGAGCAGCCGAAGAGCGTTGTGGAAGAAGCCGCCGACGGCCTCAAGAAGCACGGCTGCCAGTACCGTGTGTTCAACGACCCGAAGGAAGCCGTCAAGGACGCCGACATCCTCTATAGCGACGTGTGGGTCTCCATGGGCCAGGAAGGCGAAAAGGCCACGAAGCAGAGCCACTTCTTGCCGTTCCAGATCAACGACGAACTTCTGAAGCTCGCTCCGGCACACTGCAAGGTGAGCCACTGCCTCCCCGCACACCGCGGCGAAGAAATCACGGACTCCGTGATGGACAACCTCGACGTGAACATGAGCTTCGAAGAAGCGGAGAACCGCCTGCATGCGCACAAAGCTGTTCTCTGGCAAGTCATGCCGCCGTTTTCCCGATAAGCTTCGCTATACAGCGTTGTTCGGCCTCTCACGTACCTTTTAGTACGCTACGAGGCCTCGCGCCTTGTCTAGCTCGCTTCTCTGAAAAACGGGTTCTCCTAATTAGATTTTCTTAATTTATAGCCGTCCTTATGGATGGCTATTTTAGTACGCTACAGGCGACCGACGCTTCGTCTCACTCGTTTCTTAAACGAAATGCGTTTTTTATAAAACTTTGATTTTATGCGAAAATCCCGCCGGTCGGCGGGACTTTTTTTGCAATTAATTTTCGCGAGCGGTCTTCTGTGAACGGGAAAGGCTCGTATTAACGAGCCTTTGCAGTGAGAGCGAGTGAGAAACCGGAGGTCTCGTCACCCGAAATGTCGAACGAGCGGTCGCTTAAACGAGCGGTCTTCCGTGAGCAACAAACCCCTGTTACTAAACAGGGGCGGTTGCGAGAGCGAGCGCATTCCGGAGTAATTTAATACTCAAGTGTAGCGCGAGCGGTCTTAATACGTTCCTAACAAAGAGCGGACCTTTTCCATCATCGCCTTGGACTTCACGCGGGCCTTCTCCTTGCCGTACGCGAGAATCTTGTCGATTTCCTCGGTGTGGTTCAGCAAGTAGAAGTACTTTTCGCGGGCAGCACCCAGGTGTTCTTCGAGAACGTTCTGGAGTTCCTGCTTCGCGTGTCCCCAGCCCATGCCACCGGCGCGATAGCGGGCGGCAAGCGCTTCGGTCTGTTCCGGCGTTGCGAACAACTTATAAAGCTTGAACACGTTGCAGGTATCGGGGTCCTTCGGTTCCTCGATGCCCTGGGAGTTCGTGACAATCTTGCCGATTTTCTTCTTCAAGGCCTTGCTCTCGAGGAAGATGTCGATGACGTTGTCGTAGGACTTGCTCATCTTGCGGCCGTCGAGACCGGGGATGATACCCGTCGTTTCCTGGAACACCGGTTCCGGAATCGTGAAGACGTCTTCGCCGAAATGCTTGTTGAACTTGATGGCGATGTCGCGTGCGAATTCCACGTGCTGCTTCTGGTCCTTGCCCACGGGCACGATGTCGGCGCTGAACATCAGGATGTCGGCGTCCATCAGGCACGGGTAGCAGTAGAGGCCCATGTTCACGTTCGCATCCGGATCCTCGCCGGCGGCTTCGTTCTTCGCCACCTTGTCCTTGTAAGCGTGGGCGCGGTTCATGAATCCCTTCGGCGTAAAGCAGCTCAAAGCCCAGCTGAGTTCGAAGATTTCGGGAATATCGCTCTGCTTGTAGAACAGGCCTTCTTCGGGGTTCAAACCGAGAGCAAGCCAGGTCGCCGCAATCTTGTAGATGTTCGCACGCATCTCGGCACCGTTCTGCACGGTGGTAAGAGCGTGGTAGTCGGCGATGAAGTAGACCGTATCGTAAGTCTTCGAAAGTTCGAGGGCGGGACGGATAGCACCGAGGTAGTTACCCAGGTGAGGAGTGCCGGTGGGCTTGATGCCCGTAAGGGATATCTTTTTCATGGGCGCAAATATAGAAAACAGAATGGTTTGTCCACAGTTCGATGCCCACCTCTCCAGTTATTTATTTAAATTTACCGAAAATGATGCAAAACGAGAAATATATCCTAGTCGACAACGAAGAATCCCTGGCAAACCTGCTGGCGGATCTCGAGCAGTACGACATGGCCGCAGTCGATACTGAAGCCGACTCCATGCATCACTATGTCGCGCGGCTCTGCCTTATCCAAATAACTATCGGCGAACACCACTACATTGTAGACCCGCTGTGTGACACCGACATTTCGCCGCTGTTCAAGACCCGCGCCATGCAGACCGTCATTTTCCACGGTGCGGACTACGACCTGCGGCTCCTGTGGCAGACCTACGGGTTCTCGCCGAAAAACATTTTCGACACGATGCTCGCCGCAAAGTTTTTAGGAGCGGAGCACCTGGGCCTCGCCGACCTCGTACGGGAGTACTTCGGCGACGAACTGAAAAAAGAAAACCAGCGCGCCGACTGGACCATAAGGCCCCTGCCGCTCGAGATGTGCGAATACGCCATCCACGACACTTTCTACCTGCACGAACTGTGCGCCATCCTTTCGGAAAAGCTCATCGCGGCCGGACGCCTCGACTGGCTCATGGAACAGTGCCAAGCCCTGATCGAGCATGCCAAGATGCCCAGCGAAAAGACGCGCGAGCACTGGCGGCTCACCGGCTCCAGCCTATTCAACCCCTGCGGGCTCAACATCCTGAAGCACCTCTGGGAATGGCGCGAAAAGCAGGCCGAACTCATGGACAGGCCTCCCTACAAGGTCATGCCCGCAGAACTCATGCTTGCCATCGTGCGCTCGGCACAGGCGCATTTCCCCGACGTGAAGGTGGAACACCTCCCCAAGCTCCCGAGAAATTTCCGGGACGAGCGTCTGGAATCCTTCAAGGAAATGCTGCAGGCGGCAATCTCCACACCGGAATGCGAGTGGCCCGAACGCCTGCCGAAGGCCCCGCCTCCGCCAGTGGTCCCCCATTCCGAACTGCTCGCCGCCCTCAAGTTCTGGCGCGACGAAGAAGCCGAAAAAGAACACCTCGACCCGTCGCTCCTCGCGAACAGGGCCCAGCTCATCTGGCTTGCCGCACCGGGATGCATGGCCTGGGAAGAACGCTACGCCGAAGCCCACCTGATGAACTGGCAAAAGAATATCTGGAACCGCATCCTCCGCGAAAAGCTCCCCACGGCAAAACGTATCGGCGAGGACTAGCCTATGAGTTTGCTACCGGCAATCGCCATCTGCATCCTGGTCATGCTCGTTTTCGGGAGTAGCCCCATCGTGGAGCTCGTCCTCAAGAAGCGTCGCGAAAAGAGGGGCGAAGACATCATCAAGGACCCCTGGACCGAGATACACGAAATCCCCGGCTACAGGGACGCGCGCAACATCGCGGCGTTCTACCCCGTCAAGGGTGAGCCCAACATCAAGCCCATCATCCAGGAACTGGCCATCGAGGGCCGCCTGCTGCTCCCGCGTTGCGAGGGCGACGGCATCATGAATTTCTACAAGGTAAGCAGCCTGCGCAAGGACCTGGTCAAGGGGCATTTCGGCATCATGGAGCCCCGCGAGGGCCTCGAAAAGTTCGAAGGCGACATTCCCGTGTTCCTCGTCCCCGGAGTGAAGTTCAACTGGGACGGCTGCCGCATTGGCCACGGGAAGGGCTACTACGACAGGTTCCTCCCCAAGTACCCCAGGGCCTACAAGGCCGGCATCGCCACGCCCGCACAGATTTCGAAGGAGCCGCTAGCACAGAAGGAAACCGACGTCAGGATGGACGTCGTCATCGCCTGCAAGGAACTGTACTAGAGGCAGCAAAAGCACTTAAAACAAGGTAAAAAACGGAGTTATTCAATGGTTTTCAACAATGACGGCAACCGTCGCGGTTTCAGCAGCGACCGCAGGCAAGGATTCGGACACGAACGCCGGTTCGAAAAGAGGTTCGACAACAGGAACGACAGCCGCGGCGAAAACAGGTTCGAGAACCGTTTCGAGAACAGGCGCCCTGCACCGGACAAGGTGATTACAGCAATGGGCGACGCGGATTCGCAACCGCAGGTCGCCGTCGGCGGCATCAAGGAAGTCACCGAGCTCTTGACCAAGGAACCGCTGAAGGTCCACCGCGTGCTGTTCATGCACCAGTCGGGCAACCCCAAGCTCTACGAGCTCCAGAAGCTCGCCAAGCGTTCGCATGTACACGTGCAGCAGGTCGACTCGAAGATCCTCGACAGCTACGCCCGCCCGAACCAGGGCGTGGTCGCGCTCATGAACGAGAAGGAACTCCTGAACTGGATGGACGTGCGCGAAGAACTGTTCCAGGCAAAGGAAAAGGGCGAAAAGAAGCTTATCGCCGTCGCGACGAACATCGAAGACCCGCGCAACCTCGGCGCCTGCATCCGCAGCTGCCTCGCGCTGGGTGTCGACCTGTTCCTGATCCCCGCGAAGGGAATGTGCGGGATTACCCCGAGCGTGGCCCGCACCTCTGCCGGCGCCCTCGAAAAGATGCGCGTTTGCAGGCCCGATAACCTCGAGGCCGCCGTCGGTGAACTCAAGATGGCGGGCTACCAGATTCTCGGGCTCGACGCCGACACCGAAACAAACCTCGCCGATTTCAAGTTCCAGGACCAGGCCGTGATTGCCGTCGGCGGCGAAGACGTGGGCCTCCCGCCGTTCATCAAGAAGCAGTGCGACGCTGTGCTGCGCATCCCGATGATGCCCGAAGCCCATTCCTACAACGCATCTGTAGCCCTTTCCCTCGGACTTTACGAATTTGCGAGGCTCCGCATCAAGACCCCCTAGACGGGGAGCGCCCGATAAAATTATCTTGAAACCATAAACAGAACAGAGGTCTCTTATGGAAAGCGCAAGAAAAGTCATCAACCTGTTCCTCAAGACAAAGTTCAACCCGAACGACCTGAAGAGCGAGCTCTACAAGGCGGGCGAAGCCGCCAAGGAAGAAGGCTGGACCTTCATGGACGCAAGCTTCCAGCTGGGCGGGAAGGCCCGGGACGAAGGCCTCTCCCCGGACGAAGTCGAACAGGTCTTGCGCAGGGCGTTCTCCTCGGAAAAGCGTTCCAGCGAACGCGAGGAAGTACGCCAGGAGGCACCTGCGGCAGCCGCTGCACCCGCTGGCCAAGGCCCCGTAGTGGAATCCATGCCGAAGCCCACGATTATCTCGCCGCTCCCCACGGGCATGATCTCGATGGAGCAGATGCTTGCGCTCGGCCTCGACACGCAATCGATGGAACTGTTGCAGAACTTCAAGATTGACCCCGAAGCCCTTTCCATCCCTTGGCCCGCCGCCGACTGGAGAAAGGACCTCGCGAAGCTCCTCGAAGTAGCCTTCGAAAAAGACGAGACCATCGAATTCAAGATTTCGGACACGCCCACGGCGACCACCGAGCTGGTTTCGAACATCGTCGACCGCGACGACACCATCAAGAAGATAATGAAGAGCCTGGACTGCCAGGACGGTGCGCTCATCTGCGTGAACGCGGCCAAGGGCGGGCCGGACGCCACCGACGAAAGCTGGCGCTACCGCTATGCAGTCATCGACAACCCGAAGATGTCCCTGGCAAAGCAGCTCGCCTACTACAAGGCATTGAACCTCCCCTGCGCCGCCCTCGTGAACACGGGCGCAAACTCCGTGCAGGCCTGGGTGAAGATCGGCGCTGCCGACCGCGAAGAATACGACGAGCGCATCGATTTCCTGTTCAAGACGCTCGACTCCCAAGGGTTCAAGATCGATTCCGCGAACAAGAGCCCAAGCTTCATGGCCCGCATGCCGGGCGTGCTCCGCGGCGGCAAGCAGCAGTACCTCATCGCCACGGAACAGGGCGCGAAGAACTTCAAGGAATGGAAGGAATGGGTGGAATACTCCCTCGATGGCAAGCCGCTCATCGAGCTCGCCAGCGACAGCGAGGAACCGCCCAAGAAAGACGCGAGCATTATCGAGAACATGCTGCGCGCAGGCGAATTCTTCTTGTTCCAGGCCCCTCCCAAGAGCGGCAAGTCGCTCGCCCTCATGGACATGGCGCTTTCCATATGCTACGGCGAAGAATGGTTCGGCAACTCGACCACCTCCAACGACGTGCTGTTCATCAACTTCGAGCTCACGAAGTCGGTGTTCCTGAACCGCCTCCACTTGCTCGGTAACAGGCGCGGGCTCAACGCGAGCACGCCCAAGTTCGGCTTCTTGAACCTGCGCGGAACGGCGCTCTCCCCGCTCGAGACGGCGCAACTCATCGCGAAGAGAATCGAGGGTGCAAAGAAGCTCGAGAACCACGACTACCGCGTGGTGATTATCGACCCGATATCCGCCGTGCTCCACAACCCGAAGTCCATGCGCCTCACGGGCTCGCCGCACCAGATTTTGATGCAGATGGTCGATACCATCATCGCGCTTACCGGTTGCGCCGTAGTCACGGCATGCAACAACGACGAATACCCCTACCTCCAATCCCGCGCAGACAGCGTCATCTCGCTTTCGCCGGTGGAAGGCGGGCTGAACCTTTTCCAGATCAACGGGACATTCCGCGAATTCCCGAAAATGCTTGCCAGGGAATGCTCCTGGATTTATCCGCGCTTCTTCGTGTAGCAAGCCCCTCAAGAGTAATACCAAATGTTCAAGAACACAAGAAAGAATACAACCGCCGGCCGCGCCCCGAAGAAGATGGTCGCCGGCAGATTCCATGCGTCTACGCGCAAGACCGCACCCGAAAAGAAGGCCGAGGCAAAACCGGCTCCCGCAAGGGCCAAGGTCGCCAGTTTCGAAGACCTCAAGCAGCAGCTTACCGCATGGGCCGAAAACGAACGCGTCCCCGGCAAGATCCAGGCCTGGTTCACGCGTGACGCCGTAAGCGAACACAGCGACTGGCGCATAGTAAACAAGCTCGTGAACGGTCACGAGACGCTCGTGCTCGACGCTCCCGCAAAGGGAATGGAGCCGCCCGAGCCCGTGCAGGGAATTTTCGACCAGCTGCACAAGGAGCACCTCCGCACCATCAAGAAGGCGCTCCGCCAGATATGGTTCCGCGCGACAGGCGACGGAAGGTTCGCGCTCCTCGTGCAGGCCAACGTGCACGGCAAGAACTCCGGCCACGAAATCAAGACACTCATCGAGTTCGTCCAGCACACCTACCCGCAGGTCATCAGCTGCCACCTGGTCCAGTGCACTCCGAACCACATTTTCGACCCCGCCGCCCAGCTCAAGATGCGCGTCGATTTGCGCGGCGTTTTCGGGAGCGCGTTCATGCCCATCGCGGGCACGGGATTTTCGATGCACGTGCTCGACTGGTCCCCGAGAATCAAGGACGCCTGGATAGAGCTCCCCGAACGCATCCGCGACGCCATCCACCCGGCCGCGGGCGACAAGTTCTTCGAATTCTACTGCGGGCCAAGTTTCGTGGCATCGAGCCTCGCCCAGGACTTCGCGCAGGTCGACACCCTCGACTGCCGTGAGACCGCCATGGAATCCTCGAAAATGAATTCCCGCAACCTCGCGGGCGGTTCGCTCAAGTTCCACCGCGGGCATCTCGAAGCAGGCTTCCTCGAAAAGTTCTTCTCCCGCAAGGAGAACGAAGGCCGCTGGACGTTCTACCTGAACATCCCGGCGGAAGAACCCCTGAACGCAGAACAGATCCAGGCCATCGCGGCCTCGCGCCCCGAACGCATCCTGCTGCAGGCAGGCGACCTCGAATCCGCGGGGAAATACGTCAAGCGGTTCCGTGCCGAAGGCTACATGCTCCGCAAGAACATCCCCCTGTATCTCGAGCCCGGTACGGGGAAATTCGATCTGCTGATGCTGTTCGTACCCGACAGGGCCGGCCTTTTGGGCGGTTTTGCGGCCCAGAAGAGCCAAAACCGCAAGGTTGAACGCCCCAGGGAACAGGTTTTCCGTAAAAAACAGGGAGATATCCCGCATTTCGTGCAAAAAAAATAGCCACGCCGCAAAAGAAAAGATTAAATTATAAGCAGTTAACTCGTTTTCATTCAAAGGGTTACAAGGTTCTGTATGAAGTTTTTCAAGTGTGCGACCATCACCCTCGGTCTATCGGCCCTGATTGCCTCCGCCTACGTGGTCAAGGAAGGTGATACCCTCTGGGACCTGAGCGACGAATACCTGCACGACCCGTTTGCCTGGCCCGACCTCTGGGAAAACAACAGGCACATCCAGGACCCGCACTGGATTTATCCCGGCGATTCCATCTACCTCGGCGATTCCATCCGCGACGAGCATGTGATGGTGATTCCCGCCGACAAGAAGAAATACCCCTGCAAGGCCGCTGTCGCCGACTCGAACCTCCCCAAGGGACGCGGCTACAAGGTCAACAGCGCCGGCTGCGACGAAAAGGACGAACGCAGCGGTGAATTCGAAAGCATGCTCGGGAACCTGCGCGACAAGGACAAGAAGCAGAAGAAAAAGAAGCAGGAAGGAGATTCCTACTACTACAAGAAGCGCCCCGCTCCGAAGATTTTCAACGGCTACTACCAGATCCTCGCCCCCGAAATCTACACGCTGGATTCCCTCAAGAAGGACAGCAACTTCATCTCCGTCCGTTCCGGCGAAAAGAAGGAACCCATCATCCACATTCCCGAAATGGAAATCGTCGTGGGAATCGGCAAGAAGACCAAACCCGACCTGAAGAAGGGCGACCTCGTAGAAATTCTTGACGCGAAGCCCATCGAAGTCCCGTCGAACCGCGGGCGCAGCTTCGACAAGTACGCGCTCCTCAAGCTTGCGGGTGTCGCCAAGATTACCGCAATCGGCGATACGCTTTCGCGCGCGATTATCATGCAGAGCTTCCGCGAAATCAAGGTCAACCAGTCCAAGTGCCGCCTCAAGCACCCGATTGACCCGATCAACGTGAGCGGCTACGAAAACGTCACTGAATCGAATATCGACTCGATGGCCCAAATCCGCTATGCGATGGACCCGATGCTCATCATCGGTAGCTACTCCTACGTGCTCATCAACAAGGGCGCGAACCAGGGCTACGGAACGGGTGACGCAGTCGCCATCTGGGAAGAAGACAAGTCCGACGCTGCAATACCCCCGCGCCTGCTCGGCCGCGGTATCGTAGCACGCGCCTCCCTCAACGAATCGGCAGTACTTGTCCGCGAAGCTTATTCCAACAACCGCCGTATCGAAACCGGACACCGGGTTTCCGTGACCCACAAGGCAAGCATCGTCAAGTGACCAAAGCGCTACTCATTACAACCGGGCTCGCCCTCTCTCTGGTGATGCTGCTCATGGCGAGCAGCGTCCTCGTGCTGCTGTTTCCAAGCATTTCGGCCAGTCTCCCCCTATAACGCGGGGTGACGATGCGTTTTTCCAAAGGAAACCTGATTCTCATCCTCGTGTTCGTAGGCGGCATCATCATGCCTACGGCCATCCTCTCGTTCCTCGGATTCCGCAATATCCAGAACGAGATGTTCCTCGCCCAGAAGAACTTCGACGAGAACCAGGCGGCGCTCCAGAAAGATATCGAAGACGCCATCGCCAAGGAACAAGAAAAAATCTACCAGGAGACGAAGGCCGCATCGCTGTTCCTCTACGAACAGCCGCGCAGCCTGCTCGAATTCGGCAACGCAGCATCGTTCAAGGATGTCGCCGGCATCGAAGCGATTTTCCTGTACAACAACGGTAGCCTGGTCTACCCCGACATCTCGTCCAAGCACTTCTACAACACGCACGATTTTTCCGCCATCGTGGCGACCCCGCTCGAACAGAGGCTTTTCGATGCCGAACAAGATTCCGGCAATGTCGAGAGCTACATGCCGCGGCTCATGAAAAGCGTCGCACCATTCGAGACCCGCAACGAGCAGGTGCTGAACATCCTCGGGCTGATACGCCTCTGCTACAAGGAGAAGAACTACAACGATGCGCTCAAGTGGCTGAAGGTCCTCGAAAGCCACCCGCACCTGCAGGGCTACCTCCATGCGGACATCACGCGCTCGGTGAACCTGCTGCACTTCGAAATTCTCGTGAAGCAGAAGAAGCACGCCGAAGCCGAAGACTACAGCCTCTCCGTGCTGAACCAGTTCCTGCAGAGCGAAAGCATCGAAGACATCCCTTCCGCCAAGTTCTTCTTCGAGACGGCGTTCTCGCAAATCCTTTCGTTCGAAGACCTCTCGCAAGAAAAGCGCGAATCCTTCTGGAACCTGCGGGCCAACTTCAACCGCCAGCTCGGGTACATGGAAATCCTTTCCAAGTACCGCAAGAACTTCGAGGAACTCCTGGACAACGATTTTTCGACAAAGGAAGGTATCCTCTACAGGAACGACGACGGCATTACCTTGTTCAAGATGGGCTACCCGTACCTTTCCGGGAACCAGATAGTCATTGCCAAAATCGACGAGGAAGCCTACCGCGCAAGGCTTCTCGAAAAGGTGAAGAACGTATCCCAGCGCTGGAAAAACGTGCCGTACTCCATCGTCGATGAGCGTGATTCCGTCCTAGTCGGGAGCATTCCCGACAGTTCCAACGTACTCTCGCAATCGCGCATTTCGGAAGCATTCGCCTGGGAATTCTCGCTCTACGAAAAGGACATCAGCGAAATCCGCAAGGAATCCCGCCAGAGGATGTTCCTCATGTACGGGCTTCTGCTTTTCTCGCTCATCACGGTCATCTTCGGCTCGTTCTTCATGTTCCGATTCATCGTTCAAGAACGCAGGCTGCTCGCCATGAAGGCAAACTTCCTCTCAAGCGTCTCGCACGAGCTCAAGACCCCGCTCACCTCCATCAAGATGTTCGCCGAGATGATGGCCCGCGGGCGCGTCGCCAAGGTAGAGAAGGTCCAGGAATACTCCGGGCTCATCGGCAAGGAGGCGACAAGGCTCGAGAACCTTATCGGGGCTATCCTAAACTACACGCGCATGGAACACGGCACGGGCGCCTTCAAGTGGGAAAAGCTGGACTTCTCGGTGTGCGCGCGCAAGGTGTTCGATGCGGTCGAAGACATCGGCGTCGAGAAGGGACTGGAATTCCATACGCGCTTCGAGCCGGGCGCCTACGTCATGGGCGACTATACGGCACTCTACAGCCTCGCGCAGAACCTTATCGAAAACGCCATCAAGTACACGAACGCCCCCGGCGAAATCACCATCAGCGTGTACACCGAAGAGGACAGGACGGTATTTTCGGTGGCGGATACGGGAATCGGCATCGATTCTTCTGAACAAAAGAATATATTTAACGACTTCTACAGGGTCGGCGACGAGATGACCCGCAGTACGAAGGGTTCCGGACTCGGGCTTGCCATCGTGAAGAGGGTTGCCGAAACGCACAAGGCGACCATCTCGCTTGTAAGCAAGCTCGGGAAGGGTTCAACATTTACGGTTAGATTCAAGAAGGTGGACTGATATGCAGCACAAAATACTCATCGTCGAAGACGAAGAAATTATCCGCCTCGGGCTCCAGGATAACTTCGAGCTCGAGAACTACATCGTCGAAACCGCCGCCGATGGCGACGAGGCCGTAGCGAAGGCGGACTCGTTCCTTCCGCACCTGGTCATCCTCGACCTGATGATTCCCAAGAAGAGCGGGTTCGAAGTCTGCCGCATCATCCGCAAAAAACACCCGGAATGTTTCATCATCATGCTCACGGCAAAGACCGAAGAGACCAGCAAGGTCGCAGGCCTCGAGATGGGCGCCGACGACTACGTGACCAAGCCGTTCTCCATCCTCGAACTGCTCGCCCGCGTAAAAGCCTTCCTCCGCCGTACCGAAACCGTAGTGGCACCGGAACCCGTGCAGAACCAGGATGCCATCGACTTCGCGGACATCCACCTGGATTTCAAGAAGTACGAAGCAACGAAGGGCGGCGAGCCGCTTGAACTTTCGGCCCGCGAATTCCAGATCCTCAAGTATTTCTGGCAGCACCGCGGCGAAGTCGTACTCCGCGAAGACCTGCTCACCGACATCTGGGGCTACACCCCCGACAACATGCCGTCTACCCGCACCATCGACAACCACATCGTGAACCTCCGCAAAAAGCTCGAAGACGACCAGACCAACCCAAAAATCATCGTCTCCATCCGCGGGGCGGGCTACAAGTTCGACGCATAGGAATAAACGCATGTTCATCCGGCATCAAAACAGGAACGCAGCAACAGCATCGTGGAAGGCGAAATCAGTCCTCGTCCTCCTGAGCCTATGCGGCGTTTTCGCGCATGCCGAAAAGATGAACTCGACCATCCAGGAAGCCATATACGAATTCGAGATGAAGGGCGAGACGGCCAAGGCCACGCGCCTACTCGAAAAAGTCACCTCGCAAGGAGACCGCGAGGACAAGGAGAAGGCGTTCTTCTACCTAGGCAAAATCAAGGAGCTCGCCGGCAACAACGCCTCCGCGAATTTCTACTACCAGCAGAGCCTCGGTTCGACAAAGGAAATAAACAAAGCCTACTGGCTTTCGGAACGCGAAGCGGCCACGGGAAACACAAACGAAGTCCTGATCAAAAACAAGGTCACCCTCCGTTCCCCCATCAAGAAAGTCTTCAAAGGGGAACCTTCGTACATATTGCTCAACAATGGTCTTATCAAGAAGGTCCTCGCCGACACCGTCATAAACGTACGCACAGGCATTCCCGATAAATCGGACATTCTGAACATCGACGCATCGGGCATCTGGTACCAGACATTCACCAAGGACAGCCTGTTCTACAAGCCCCACAACAGCAAGCAGCCCTCGAAGGTATTCCCGATTTCTGCGACATCGGAATTCTACTCCAAGGGAGACAATGCCATAGCCCAAGGTGGACACACGCTCACCCTCCTCAACAAGAAGGGGATTGTGGCCCAGGTGAAAGAGACGTACAACGGCTGCCACATCGAGGGATTCTACTCCACGACAGGTCACTACATATTGAACTGCACCGACAACGCCCTGCATTTCGTATCTGCCGAAGACGGAACCGAGTCCTACACCATTTCGCATTTCGACGCCATCCAGAAGGTCCTCATCGACGGCAAGGACATCCTGCTGCTGTCGGGCAACTACCTCTACTGCTACCAGCCCAAGATTCGCACCAGTCCCCTCTGGAAAGTACAATTCAGCAATGCCGAAGAAATCCTCCCGTTCAACAAGCGCATCGCCGTACTCGAAGCATCCGGCAAGATAACGCTTATCGAAAAGAGATCCGGCATCATCGCAAACATCATCCGCAGCGACGCCATCGCCATGCACCCGCTCGCCCTCGGCACGCTCGGGCTGTTTTCGAACGAAGGCGACCTCATCGCGGTCGACACGCTGCTGCTCCCCCTCTGGCATTTCAACTTCGCACGCCCCATCACGGCGCCGCCCATCCACACCGAAAACGGCATCTACCTCATCTTCGACGATTCGCACCTGCTGAGCATCGCCCCGCACTACTACGGCAAGCGCGCACTGCAATCCGACCTGCTCGCCCTCAAGGCTTCGGCGATGGCGGAAGCTGGCGCATGGAAAGAAATCACCCCGCTCATCGACACGCTTCTCAGGCTAGAACCCGGCAATGCCGAAGCATGGCTCTACAGGGCGCTCATGCTCGAAGCCACCGGCGGTAGCGAGAGGGAGCGCCAAAAAGCCTGGAGCGAGGCGGTAAGGCTCTCCATCAGCATGCTCCGTTCGAGCAACAGCATCTTGAGCCGCTACAGCAAGACCATCGGCGCGAAATTCGTAAGCCTCCTTTCCATATCGCCCAAGACAATGTACCCGCAGTTCTTCGGGCACAAGAAAAACCTCTTCACCATAGACCCCGCGGCTGAAAGGCTCATCTGCATCAATGCCGACAACGGAGATATCCGCTGGACAAGGAACCTCCCCAAGATGACAGACAGCCCCGTCATGAGCAACGAGGAGAACACGCTCACGCTCGCCTCGGGATTTGCTCTCTACATCTACGACCTAGACAAGGAAGCCGACCCGCAGACCATCCAGCTGCCGGGCAAGGCGTTCAACATCCAGCAGACATCTTCGGCCATCTACATCGCCACATGGAACGGGTTCCTCCTGAAAATTACCAAGTCCGAAAACAGGCTCGCCTGGTCGCGCAAGGTATTCTCGTCACCGTTCCTGTTCGCCCCGGGAGAATCCACCATCTACTCGGCAAGCCTCGAAGGCGAAATCAAGTACATCGTCGAAAACTCCGGCCAGCCGCTCGAATCTAGCCCGCGCCTGCAGGGCGGTATTTCGCATATCGTCTACGCCGATTCAGCCATAGTGTTCGCCACCGACAACAACCGCATCTACCTCTACAACGCGGCAAACATTTCGCGCGAACCGACACAGATCCTGATGGAATCCCCCATCATATCGCTCCAGACGGCATCCACCCACGACGGCAACCGCATCTTGGTCGGGCTCGCCGACCAAAGCCTGATGCTCTATTCCTCGTCCGGAACCCCGCTCTGGAAATTCCAGGGAAAGAATTCCATTTTCATGAAACCCTTCATCGCAGGGTCGCTCGCGTGGATTGACCAGGGGAACGAAGTCGTGTCCATTTCGCTCAAGGACGGCTCTGTCGTCAACCGCTTCAAGACCCCGGGAGGGGCAGGAACCCCGTTCATCATGAACAGGACTCTATACAGCGCTTCGTCGAAACGTTTGCTCTATGGTTTTTCATTGTGATATCCATCACATTTTGAAAAATTTTACTTACAAAGGTTCGAAAAGACATTCGTTTATTCCATTTTAGAGTTACTGTAAAGAAAATTTAGTAGCAAAAAACTTCTATTCTCACTAAATTTTAGTGGTATGAGCATATTTGGTAGATTATTACGAACAACTTTAGCATTCCCGCTGGTCTTTACTGCAGGAGTGTTCGTTGCGTGTGAAGACGAGTCTGCAGAAAAAACCGTCTCCGACAACTCCGAATACCCGCGTGCAGAAACACTCTATATCGGCGGTTTCGATTGGGCTCCCCCGTCTACGTTTAACCCGTTGGATTACGACCCGAACTTTCCCATCGACGGAAACGTCCGCCTGATGTACGAGACGCTCGTAACATATAACCAAATTACCGACAAACTCGAACCTATGCTCGCGGATTCGTTCACCAAGACGGATTCGAGCATCACGGTACATCTCGACGAGAAGGCGAAGTGGAACAACGGCACACCCGTGACTGTCGACGACGTCATCTTCACGTTCCACATCGATTCCATCCTGCCGACCCCGCGCCACGGGAACTGGCAGTACCTTTCCTCGGTCAAGGCCGACGGGAAGAACAACATCGTATTCAATTTTGCAAGCAACAACAGGAACCCGCTCATAATCCTGAATGCGATTGCAGAAACGTCCATCTTGCCGAAGGCCGTTTTCGAGCCCATCATCGCAAGTGCCCGCGATGGCCAAACCTACAATTTCGCGAAGGTCACGGAATTCAAGAACGATTCCATGCCGGTCGTCTCCGGCCCGTACAACCTGAAGGCATTCTCGCCCGACAAGATCGTGCTCGAGAGGAACGACAACTACTGGGGCAACGCGAACCACGGGGGTAAGCTGCCCGCACCGAAATACATCATCCACTCGTTGTACAACGGTAACAATCATTTCAATAGCGCAATGACGAAGGGATACCTCGACGTCTCGTCGATATTCCTCCCGCAAATCTGGAACAAGGCCAAGGACGGAATCCGTGCCTGGAGCCGCGAAGAACCCTACCACCTTCCGGGTTCCATCACGACGCTCATCATCAACCACCAGGTCGAGCCGTTCAACGATCCCGCATTCCGCAGGGCACTCGCGCATTCCGTGAACTTCGAAAAGATCAAGTCCAGGGCGAACTCCAACTACACGCCCGCCATCCAGGCCGGCTTCATCCTGCCGTTCGGCCCCGAAGCGCGCTTCTTCAACAAGGAAGACGCCGACAAGTACGGCTATACCTATAATGTAGAGAAGGCTAAGGAAATCCTCACCGAGGCGGGCTACTCCTGGAACGCCGAGGGCAAGCTCCTCGACAAGCAGGGCAACCCGGTCCGCGCCATCAGCATCGAATGCCCGCAGGGCTGGACCGACTGGGAAGACGCCATCAAGGTCATCGTGGAATCCTTCGGCGAAGTCGGCATCACCGCCGAACAGAACTTCGTGGACTACAGCGAGTGGGACAAGAACCTGCGCCACTGCACATTCGACCTCGCCATGAAGACGCAGACCGCAGAACTTTCGGCAGCAACCCCGTGGACGCGCTTCGACCAGGTGATGGGAAGCGTAGCCCTCAAGCCTGTCGGCGAAGACGCCTTCTCGAACCAGGGACGCTTCAAGAACGACGATGCAAACCTGCTGCTCGCGAAGATTCCGACCATCACGTCGGAAGAGGAACTCACAAGCGCCTACCGCGAACTGAACAAGATTTTCATGGAGACCATACCGGTACTTCCGGTCATGTACCGTCCCACGCAGTACTACCAGTTCTCCACAAAGCACTGGACGAACTTCCCCACCGAGGAGAACCCGTACGCGCCACCGCAGCACCTGATCGTGGCCGCCGGCGTGAAGGCCCTGTGGGAAATTCAGCCGGTCAAGTAAGCGACAAAAAACTTACAACGAGTAACTCAGAAGCAGTTACTCGTTTTTCTTTTTTCACACCACACATAAAATATCTATCTTTCCCATGACACGCACAAGCGGAGGTATTTTATGGGTAAGACTCGTTTTATTTTGCCGAATGCATTCACCAGCATGAACTTCCTTTTGGGAGCTTTTTCCATCTGCTGGACAACCGGAGCATTCGCAACGAACGACCCTATCCTCATGGGCGCATACTTCATCATCCTGAGCGTCCTCCTCGACAAGCTCGACGGTTTTGCCGCACGCCTCGTGAACGCCAGTTCGGAATTCGGAGCGCAGTTCGATAGCCTCGCCGACCTCATCGCGTTCGGCCTCGCCCCCGCATTCAGCATCCTGTTCGCCTACAAGACCCTTTCGCCCTCCTTCTTCGAAGCCAACGTTCCCCTGATGGCGGTCGGATTCTCGGTCTACGTGCTCTGTGCAGCCATGCGCCTCGCCAAGTACAACGCCTGCGACGCGGACTGCTACCACCACCATTTCTCCGGCGTGCCCACCACCTTTGTCGGTGCAGCAAACGCCATCCTCGTCGTGTTCCTCAAGAACAAGGGCGTCTTCGCCGACACCTCCAGCATTCTCATCTACCTCCCCGTCGTCGTCCTCCTGATTACGGGATTCCTGATGGTGTCGCCGCTGTTCCTCCCGAAGCTCCAGCCGCGCAAGAACAAGGCTATCAACCTGTTCCAGGCCGTACTCGTCGTGATGACCTACATCGCCGGTTTCATGTTCATCTCCGAAAAGATGATTATCCTGGAATACCTGCTCGTCCTCGGCAGCAGCTACCTCATCATCGGTCTTGGCCTCGGCCTCGTCCAGCGCAGCAAGATTATCGCAGAGGCTAAGGCCGAAAGCGACAAGTAGGCGCGAATCGCCATAGAGAACAGTTCGGATTTTTGCCATGTTCTCCGGAGTCATTCATTTACCTTTCAAGGAATACGGGCGTTCCGCAACGGGATGTCCGCTTCGCTATATCCCCAGCGACGGAGACTGCCGCCTGCTGGTCATCGCGGGCATACACGGCGAAGAGCCCGAGACGACGTTCCTGCTGAGCCGTGCGCTCCGCCTGTGCGGATGCACGATGGAGCATACCGCATTCGTGCTGTGCGCAAACCCCGACGGCATGACGCTCGGTACCCGCGGGAACGCGAACGGCGTCGACCTGAACCGCAACTTCCCGACATCGAACTGGAGCAGCAGCCCCGTGCTCGTGAGGTCAGTACTCGAAGCGGAGCGCGATACGGAACTATCCCCGGGAACCTCCGCCGGTAGCGAACCCGAGACGCAGGCGCTTGTCCGCCTGATAGAAGCACTCGCCCCTGAAGCCATCCTCTCGATGCATGCCCCCATCGGGTGCGTCGACGCTCCCGAGATGAATCCGCTGGTGCAAAGCCTGTGCGAGGCGTTCCGCCTGCCGTGGTGCCCCGACATCGGCTACCCGACTCCCGGGAGCCTCGGGACGTGGTGCAAGGAAGCGGGTACGGGAACATCGGCGAAAAGGCCGGAATGCATCACGCTGGAACTCCCGCGCCTCTCGCCGGAAGCGCTCTACGAAAGGTACGGGAAAGACTTCGCTAAGTGGCTAAAAAAATGTGTAATGTGTAGTGTAAAATGTGAAATGAAAAAAGAGTAACACCTTTCATTCCACATTTCACATTATCTTTTAATCACCTGATCTTTTAAATAAAATACGGGTAGATGTAGTCTTCCGCAAGCTGCGGCAGGTTCGCAAGGATGGCGTCCTTGCAGGCGATATCGCACTTCTCGTAAATACCCCGCAGGGTCTCCAGCGAAAAGCCTTCAAGCAATTTACGTGACGTGGGCAGGTGCGCAATGTGCCAGCCTTCGGGCTTGATTTTCCCGCGACCGGGCTCGAACACGCGGTTGAAGCCGAAGGCCTCGTCTGCGCCAAAGCGCGCATCCAGGAACGCGTGGAACTTCGCGAACATCCCCGTGCATTCGTCGGGCGTGAGCTGCACCTCGTAACCCTCGGGGCACGCGTTGGCATCGACCACGTCGATGTCGGTGCCCAGGTGGTGGCGGCTCGCACCGGGCAACGCCGACCAGGTAAGTATCGCGAACATCAGTTCTTCTTCGTCGGTCGGGCGTTCCATCGGCTTCCCGAACTCGTCGAGCAGTGCAAGTTCGCCGCGGGCCTTGCGGTTCCAGATGGACAGTTGCTTTTCGAACGGGCGGTACGCCGACTCGAGTCGCAGTTCGAAGCCGTTTTCATGCAACAGCGTGCTGAACTTCTTCAGGTCTCCGCAAACATCTTTACAGACAAAGTAACCATCCTGGAATTCTACCAGGTCCGGCCTGCCGAGGCCATACGGCAAAAGGTTCTCCGCACTCACTGGATAGTCCCTCCCATCTTTTCGACAAGCGCCTTCCATTCCGAAACGCTGGCCTTCTTTTTACGGTGGACAGGCCGCCCCTTCAAGGCAACCGCAAGCGGCGCCGGGTTTGCATGCGTCCACGCAATCGCGAGCGCGTCGGAGGCATCGAGCGGGAGTTCGGAATGCTCTATACCCAAGCGCGCGAACACCATGTTCGCCACCTGTTCCTTGGCGGCACTTCCGTCGCCCGTGACGGCCTGCTTGACAATCTTTGGCGGATACTCGCTGAACGACATCCCGCGGCGGCGGCAGGCCACGAGGATGGCCCCGCGGATATGCCCGAGCACAAGAGCGCTCTTCGCGTTCTTCGCAAAGAACACGCCTTCCATGGCGAGCGCTTCGGGATGGTACACGTCGAGCCTAGCTTCCAGCTCGGTCACAATTTGCAACAGGCGGTCTTCGACCGGGAGGGTCGCCTTCGCATGGAACACGCCGTATTCGAGCACGTCCACCTTCCCTTTTTCCGCCTTCAGGAAGGCGTAGCCCGTCGTGATGGAGCCGGGGTCGATTCCGAGTATGATCATGCCATCCAAAATAGATAAATAGTTCTCCGGTATTATTCCTTTTACCGAATTTCTTATTAGATTTTCAAGGAGAGAGGTTTATATGGTCATCGATCAAGAACACGCCGGAATCATGCGCAAGAAGACACACCCGAGACAGTTGGGTGTACCCCTGAGCCGTTGGGGAAGAAACCTAATTTCGTGCTGTCCGTTCCATTCGCCCGAAGAAACATCGCTGTTCTTCTACGACGCGCTGGGCTACTGGCGCTACCGCTGCCTGCAATGCGGGAGCGAGGGCGACCTTGTCGAATTCGTAATGAGGAGCCGCTTCAACGGCCTGGACGAACAGTCCGCACGCGCCGAGGCGACCGAGTTCCTGGGCACCCGCGAACAGGAACAGGATTCGGACCCCGACGAACATCCGTGGATCAAGGAAATCGGCGGCGAAAAGTCGCGCGTCCTCGAGAACTTCGTGCGCTACTGCCACTGGGCCGCCTGCAAGAGCCCGTCTTCGGCGGAATTCCTGGAAAGCCGCGGCTGGAGCATCGGCCAGGCGCAGCTCTACGGCCTCGGCTACTACAGCGGCGACCCGGAACCGTTCTATAGCTACTGCATGCTTTCGGGCATAGAGCGCCACCAGGTCGCTTTCTACCTCGACAACCTCGAAGACTACCGCGAGCCGCGCATCACCATCCCGGCCCGCAACTCCAAGGGGCTCATCCATTCCGTGTACGGCCGTTCCATGGAAAACGACGGCGCGCACAACCCCTACATTTCCTATGCATCGGGCCCGGGCGACATCCCGTTCAACATCCAGCCCGATAACGAAAAGCCCATCATCGTGGAAGGCATGTTCGATGCGCTTACCGCAGACCTCGCCGGCATTCCGGGCGTGGTCTCGACCATGTACCAGGAACTCACGATGAGCCACCTGTACAAGCTGAAGGCATGCGGGGCAGATTCCGTGACCTTCATCCTCCGCAGGGAACCGAACCGCAGGGAACAGGAATTCCGCATCCAGAAGTACCTGAAGATGGCGGAAACGCAGGGCCTGAAATTCAAGTCCATCGTGCTGCCCGAAAACGAGACGCTCGACCTGATGCTGCGCAACTACGGCGCAGACCACCTGCTCAAACTGATTGCCGAGACCGAAGAGGACACCATACACACCCACCGCCGTTCCATGCTGCTCCAGGACATCAAGGAGAACTACGACACGGCAATGGGATGCCCGCCCAATGAATGCGTGGGCTACCTCCTCAACACCTTCCCGCAGTTTACCCGGAAAATTGACGGCATCCAGTCCGGGCTCTTCTACGTATCGTCGAACCCGTTCGGCCTCAAGACGTCGCTGCTCTCGAGCCTCGCACTCGACCTCATCGACAGCAACCCGAGCGTAAAACTCATCTACATCGCCCTCGAGACGCCACGCCGCCAGATATTCGACAGGCTTATCGCCATGCGCATCGGCAGGTCCATCCTCGATGTCCGCAAGAAGAACGAAGACGAGCAGGTGAACCAGATGACCCTCGAGGCCACGCGCAAACTGATGGAATTCGTGCGCGAGAACCGCCTCGAAATCTGGGAAGACCACCCCACTTTCGACAACACGGAGCTGCTCGCCACGCTCAAGGAAGAACAGCGCGAGCACCCCGACCTGATCGTGATGATTGACGGTATCGACCACTTCAAGGTCACCGACAGGCCCGACCTCGACGACATCCACGAACGCCGTTCGTCAGCGATGCTCGACATCTACAAGGCGCTCGACATCCCGATATTCCTGGGTGGAGAACTTGTCGACGAAAACGGGACCCTCATCGCGCCGCGCGCCTACCTGCGCGATGCCGATGCCATCTACTGGCTCGAAACCAAGGACGAGGAACATTCCCTGACCGTGAATTCCAAGCGGCTCGGGAACAACAACCTCTACAAGGGCCTGCTCGCCATCGATCCGGAATCGAACCGCATCTGCGAAGCCTGACGAGACTCCCGATGGACGCAGACAACAAACGCAAATTCACCATAGTCGACTTCAACAACTTCTGGAGCCCGTCGGGCGGCGGCGTACGCCGCTACCACCTGCAGAAGATGGCATTCTACGAACAGCAAAGCGACGCGCTCGACGTGTTCGTAATGCCCGACGCGAAGACATTTACCGAAGTGCGCAGCGACGGCCTGATTGTCGAACACGTAGAAGCATTCCGGTTCCCGGGCAACTGGGAATACCGCTTTATGTGGAAGCGCAAGCAGATTGCGCCCGTGCTCGAGAAATACAAGCCCGACATTATCGAAGTGGGTTCGCCCTATATCTTGCCCACGGCCGTGCGCCATACCGCAAAACGCGTCAGCCCGCAATCGAGGCTGGTCGCTTTCTGGCATGCCGACTTCCCCGTAACCTACGTGGGGCGCCCCGTCGCGCAGAAGCTCGGCGCCGGAATCGGCAGGTTCGCCCGCAAAGAAGCCTTCTGGTACGCCCGCAAGGAATTCAAGCAGTTCGACTGCATCGAGGCCTCCTCGAAAGAGGCCATGGCACGCCTGCGCAAGAACGGGCTGCCTAACCCGCAGTGGATTCCGCTCGGCTGCGACATCAACATGTTCTCCCCCGCAAAGAGGGACGACACGCTCGTAAACGAGCTCAAGGCCGGAAACCCGAACAGGCTCGTCATATTCTTCCCGCACAGGCACTGCAACGAGAAGGGAATCGACCTGGTGCTCGGTGCATACGACATCCTCGCCAAGGAACTGGGGCACGAGCCCGCAATCGTATTTGCGGGTACAGGCCCGAGCCTCCCGCTAGTGCAAGAGGCCGCAAGCAAGTACGAGCACGTGCGCTATATCGGGTTCATCAATTCCATCGACGAGATGGCACGCTACTACGCGAGCGCTGACATCGGGCTTGCGCTTTCGGGCTGGGAGACCTTCGGGCTTTCGATTCTCGAGAGCATGGCCAGCGGGAACGCGCTTGTCGGGGCAGCCGCCGGAGCCGCCTTCGAGCACGTAACCGAATCGGGCGCAGGGACAATCCTGAGCGAACGCACGCCCCAGGCGCTCGCAAACGCCATCGCGGAGCTGTACCGTTCCGACATGCACGCCATGAAGCAAAAAGCCCGCGCCTACGCCGAGAAGTTCAGCTGGAAGGACTGCTTTACGCGCCAGCTGGAACTCTACCGCAACATCGCGGCAAAATAACCCCGCCGCTTTCAAAACAAAAAACTCGCCATACAACAGTACCGCGAGCCGATTGGTTTTTGCAAAAAAACTAGCGACGCTCAGAACTCCAAGCCGATGCTTTGCAAAGTTAAAACCGTAGTCAAAGTCAGAAACGAGCAGAACGACGCCGCAGGACCGAAGCCGTACAAATAGTACGGCGAGTGGGTCGAGAAAATCTATGAGGCGAGCGCAGCGCAAGCATATTCATATGCTTGCATTGCCGAGCCGATTGGATTTCTGCAACGACGCTATGCGAAGCTTCTAGCGAGACTACTTCTTTTTAAGCCAGGTGCCGCACAAATACATCGTAAACACGATACTCGTAACAAGGAACATCGCAATGCTTATGCATGCCAGGTCGCCGATGCCCTTGAGGCCGCGGTGGGTCGTGAAGAGGAAGCCGACGAAACCTGCTATGGTTGTCGTAGAACTTGCCATCACGTTGCGGCCGGTGGTATCCATCAACTGACGGAGGGTCATGTTCTTGTCGCTCATCCAGGAGGTAATCATGTGGATGGTGGCATCGATGCCTATGCCGAGCGCCATGGGGATAACAATAACGTTATAGATGCTTATTTTCCCGAATTCAAACAGGTCCGTCAGAAGCCCGAGGAGTCCGAGCGTCAGGAGGGAACCCATGCCGAACGAGACGCAACCTGCGATAAACAGCTTCGGCTTGCGGAACGAAATCACAAGCGTACCGAAAATCACCAGAATGATTACTAAAGCAAGATTGAAGCTGTCCTTCTTGACGGAATCGATGACATCGGACAAGATAAACTGCGACGAGAAGGTGCGCAGGTCTTCGCCGTCAAAGTTCCAGTGGCCGTAACGGTCCTGGAAGTTGCGCAAAGCCTTTGCATCCCAGCTCGGGAAGTTGCCATAAATAAACCCGATATTGCCATAGCTGCCGTCCTTTTCGCGGAGCAGGTCCAAAGCCCAATCGGGAATATCCTCGGCGGTAAAGGCCTGCTCCACGGAGGCGAGCTTCCGGAGCGTCGCTATGTTCGCGGAATCCTCACCCTCGGCTCGGTCAAACACGCGGGCTTCGACCAGGTCGCGGATTTCCTCGATAACCTCGAGACGGCGTTCCTGCGAATCCTTGGGCGGCACGAAAGTCTTGAGCGTGAGGAAGCTGCGGAGCGTGGAATCGTGCTCCACATGCAGGCGCACCATGAGCGTGTCGTAAAGCTTGTCGAGCTGCGCCGGATTGCTGCCCATGACCGCAGCCGGCGTAGACGTGGCTCGGTTGTTTATTCGCGTCACACCCGTATTGATTCCGTTCTCCTGCTTCTTTTCCGTCGATACGCGGCGGAGGTTTCGCAGGTTATGCTCGAAATCCACGTCTTGCGCAAACCAGAGCGAAACTGCCCCCAGCGCAAAGCCGGCGAATGCCGCATACTTGAAGAACCTAAGGATTTTCGCCTCGTCCCAGGACTTGGGAAGGAGCGTATTGTCCGGAGCCTTGGGAATGCCGCCCATGCACTTGACAAACACCGGGAGGACAAGCACGGAGGTGAGCATACTGAACAGCACGCCCATAGAGGCCACCACGCCGAATTCATAGAATCCGCGGAAGTGTGCCGCCAGCAAAGTGAGGAAGGCCGCAATAGTCGTGAAGCTAGCCAAGATGAACGGCTTGAGCATCTTGCGCTGGGCGGCCTCGAGCACCTCCTCGAGCGTCGCGTACTTGTGCATGAGCTTCTGCGATGTCCCCAGGATATGGATGGAATAGTCGATACCGATACCCAGAATAATCGAGGCGACAAAGACCGTGAACGGGTTCAGCTTGCCATAGAAGAGGGCCGTAAACGCGAGCGTCGGGATGCAGGCGTAAAGCACCGAAGACGTGACCAAGATGGGGCCCTTTACGCTCCTGAAGAAGATGACCGTAAGGAAGAAGATAAGGATAAGGCTTATGCCGAAAGAGAATATGGAATCGTTCGCCACGTCGTCCACTTCCTTGAGGCCCTCGTAGGTACCCTCGACCGTAAAGCGGGTGGGGACCGGATAAGTCTTAGCGCTGAAATAGGCAAGGAGGGAATCCGTGCGGGCAAGGATGTGCGTCACGAACTCATAGTCGGTAGAGGGCCTGACGAGTTTCGCGTTCACCACGCCGTTGAAAAGAATCTTTCCGGTGCTGTCCGGGCGCGGGCACCCGATAAGGCGCGTCTTCAAATGGTCGGGAACGGGCTTCTTCTTGTCCCATTCTTCGGCCTCGCCCGCCTTCACCGCGGCCTCTTCCTTGTCCTTCTTGAAGAAGCTGTCGAATGCGCCGGCCGCCTCGTCGGGTAGACCCAGTTCCTGCGGCAGGTTGGCATCGAACCACACGCGTTCCTTCTTGGCAGGAGCAGCGGAATTCGAATCCCCGGCAGCAGACTCGTCTTCGAGCAGATCGACAACCAGCGGGCCGTTCTTGCGCCCGATTTCGAGCTGCAGGTCTTCGAGGTTGTCGCGGATATGTTCAAGATGCTTGACCGGCAAATAAAGGAGCGCATTGTCCTTGAAGAACTTGTTCTCGTTGTCCACCTGGGTCGAGACGAAATCGCCCTTCCAGTTCTTATGGATATAGGCGCTGATGGAATCCTGCAGGGCGGCAACCAGTTCGGCGTCCTCGCTCTGGATGGCTATCATGAAGCGGTCAGTAGAACCGAACCGCTGGTAGGATTCCTCGAGGGCCTTCACGCTGGGCGTATTTTCGGGCAGCAGGTGCGAGAGGTCGGCATCGAGCTTGAGCCCCGGCTTGAACAAGATCGGGACTGCCAAAATGACGGCCAGAATCAGGTAAAAGGCGAGCGCCTTGTACTTGTGCCTGCAAATCAGGGGGATATACCAATTGGAAAAACGTTCTATCAAGGATTTTTTGCTAGCCATAATGAGTAATATAACAAAAAAAACGCGTTTTTCTACCTCAAAAGCCGTTTTTGCGACAACTTGTTGATATTCTGCAAATATGGCTGACGAACGTAAATTCTGTAAAAAAAATCGGGCCGCTTCCCCACGGGGTGTTTTTGATAGTAAATTTTTAAGTATGGTCAGTATGGTACATTCAAAGTTTGGTTATTTACGAATTTCCACAATTCTCGCAGCCAGTCTCGGGTTTTCTTTCCAAGGCTGTTCCGACACGCCCTCCTCGACAAACGATGAAGAAATTATCCCCATCCCCACAGAACCCATCCACGTCGTCGAAGAAGAAAAAGTGCAGGTACAGCTGAACGAAGTTTCAGCGCTCAACCTCTCCTGGCTGGACCAGGACGGCGATGATCCCGCATGGGTGGAAATCTACAACATGCTCGACAAGGAAGTGAACCTGAAAGGGTTCGCGCTCGTAGAGAATCTCGAAAATCCGAGAAAATGGGTTTTCCACGACGAAACCATCGGTCCCAAGTCCTACCGCACCGTATTCCTCGACAAGAAGGACATTCATACGGTCAAGGAAATGGCGGACGGAATCGATGACGAAGGGAACACGCTCCATGCCCGCACGCACACGAACTGGAAAATCAACAAGGACGGCGGCACGATCTACATCATCGACAACCACAACGCCATCCACGATTCGATAACCTACCCCGCACTCCCCGCAAGCATAAGTTTCGGCCGCACAGTGGACGGCAGCTACAAGTATTTCGCCAACCCGACACCCGAAGCGGCAAACGATGACGCGAACGCCTATGCGGAACTCGCCCCGACCGTAGACTTCAGCACCTCGCCGAGCGGTTTCTACGCCGAACCGTTTACCCTCAATCCGCCCACGGTCGCCGAAGGGGCCACGGTCCGCTGCATGGACAACGGATCCAAACCCACCGAAGACTCCCCCGCCTTTACGGAACCGATGGAGATATCCAAGAACACCGTCCTGCGCTGCGCGACGTTCGTTCCTGGCGCCCTCACCACAGAGGTTTCCACCAACACGTACTTTATCGAAGAAACGGTCAACATGCCCGTCGTCGCCGTCACGGTCGACTCCGCTTTCTTCAGGGAATACTACATCAAGACCGATGCCGAGACCCCGAAGACTGCCCCCGAAGGCCTTTACGAAGACAAGGAATACCCCGTACACGTGGAATACTTCGAAAAAGGCAGTTCATCGAAAAAATCGAGCTGGAACATCGAAGCGGGCATTTCCATCATGGGCGGCTACAGCAGGCTCAAAAACAAGAAATCCGTCGCCATCGTGATGCGCGAGCAATACCAGGACGGAAAACTCGAATACCCGTTGTTCGAAACCCGCAAGGAGACGAACAGCAAATTCCGCGGATTCAACCTGAGAAACAACGGCAACCGCTTCGTTAGCGACT
Source organism: Fibrobacter succinogenes (assembly GCA_902762305.1). Lineage (GTDB taxonomy): Bacteria > Fibrobacterota > Fibrobacteria > Fibrobacterales > Fibrobacteraceae > Fibrobacter > Fibrobacter succinogenes_I. The sequence goes on from CACWNW010000016.1 coordinate 46,075, forward strand.
ACATCGGAGACGCCGTTGGCGGTGCCATCCTGGAAGGAAGCGGAGTCGATTACCAGAGAAGCCGCCAAGTGGTGGTGTTCTACAACGGAAGGTACTACGGCATCCACGACATGCGCGAACGCTTTAACAAGCACTACGTAGAAACAAACTACGGCATCGACGCGAATACCGTCACCATGGTCAAGCACCTGGGTCACGAAGTTACGGCAAGCAACGGTTCCGTCGACGAATACAAGTCGCTACTCTCCTTTGTCGCGAACAACGACTTCAGCGGAGCCGGAAACGCAAACTACGAGATGGTCAAGACCATGATGGACGTAGGCAACTTCGCCGACTACATGGCCGCAGAAGCCTACGACCACAATGGAGACTGGCCGAACAACAACGTACGTGCATGGAAGAGCCCCAATCAGCCCTGGAAATTCATGGTATACGATCTCGACCACGGATTTGACTGGACATGGGGCGTGAACGGCGGCGAATTCGGGCAGACTACAGAAATCTTCCCGTGGATCCTAAAAGGCGGCGGAAACAAGCCCTGCCCGGACGAAGGATGTTTCGCGAACCTCTACATACAGCTCATCAACAACCCCGATTTCGTGAGGCTGTTCCTGAACCGTTCCGCCATCATGCTGCAGAACAACCTGAATAGCGCAAACGTGACCCGCGTAGTCGACGCGATGACAGCGACCATCGATACCGCCGAAATCAGCCGCGACCTGAAGAAGTTCCACCAGGACGAGATGTACTACAAGAACTCCTGCGGGCACGGATTCAGCAAGTCGGGCAGCTGCCTCAAGGAATGGACCGAATCTCGTGATACCTCGATTATCCACGATTACGCGGACCAGTTCGGCGTAGACACTACCCTGATTACCGTTAAAATTACCGCGGATGGTTTAGGCCAGGTACAAGTCGAAGGAAAAACCGTTCCGCAGACATATTCGGGCAAGTTCTTTGCCGGTGTGGCGATGGAACTGACCGCCGTACCGACCGGCGGAGCCATTTTCTACCAATGGGAAGACGGATCGACCGACAACCCGAGGCTCGTAGCACCGACTGACGGAGCATCTTACACAGCGTCTTTCAAATAGGCTATTGCATCGTCCTCGTGTAGACGAGATACTAAAAAAGAGTGCCGTGGCGGCAGAAATGACACCCGAGCAGCCCTCTTTCGCCCAAGGAATTTGACCGCACTCGCGGGCTTTTCTATCTTTATGCATAAAACTGAATAGACGCATAAAAAATGCATTACACGGTGGTTCGTGCCATGGAAAAGAAAATGACTCTACGCGAAGCTTTTGAAAGCAAGATGATGCTGCTCGACGGCGGCATGGGTTCTGTCATTCAGACCTACGGCATCAAGGGCGCAAACAACGACATGCTCTCCATCGAGAAACCGGATATCATTCTCGATATCCAGCGACGTTACGTGGATGCGGGCGTAGACTGCCTGACCACGAATACGTTCTCGAGCCAGCGAGTCAGCCAGCACGAATACCACCAGGAACACCGCATTGCCGAAATGAACCGCGCCGCCGTGAAAATCGCAAAGCAGGCCGCGGCAGAAGCCATGGAAAAATATGGCCGCCAGGTGTACATTCTGGGCGACGTGGGCCCCACGAGCAAGATGCTCTCCATGAGCGAAGACGTGAACGACCCCGCAAGCCGTAGCATCACTTTCGACGAACTGGAAGACGCCTACCTGGAACAGATCCAGGTGCTGATTGAAGAAGACGTCGACGCAATCCTGATTGAAACGATTTTTGATACGCTGAACGCGAAGGCCGCCGCCAGTGCATTCACCAAAGTGATGGAAAAACGCGCTGCCAAAGCCGGCGACAAGGCTGCCGACCTCAAGCCCGTCGAAGTCATGTTCTCCATGACGGTGAGCGACGCCTCGGGCCGCACACTTTCGGGCCAGACGGTTGAAGCATTCGCCGTGAGCGTGATGCACATGCACCCGCTTTCTATCGGCCTCAACTGCGGTCTCGGTGCCGACGGCATGGTGCCGTACCTGCGCCGCATGGGCAAGGTCGCGCCCTGCTACATTTCCTGTCACCCGAATGCGGGCCTGCCGAACCAGTTCGGCGGTTACGATGACACGCCCGAAGACATGGTGCGACTCATGGGCGTGTACCTGGACGACAAGTTGGTGAACATGATTGGCGGTTGTTGCGGTACAACTCCGGAACACATCGCAGCCATGCGCAAGATGCTCGACGCCCTGCCGGCAGATTATGAACGCCGCAAGCCCGCGCCCAAGTACGCCACGAGCCCGCTGCTTCGCCTCGCCGGTTTGGAACCGCTGTTCAAGGAACAGGTGCGCCCGAGCAACGGCGCCGACAGCTGCAACGCCGAAGACTTTGTGAAGGTGGGCGAACGCTGCAACGTGGCAGGCTCCAAGAAGTTCCTCCGCCTCATCAACGAAAAGAATTACGAAGAAGCGCTCGACATTGCACGCAAACAGGTCGAAGACGGAGCCGATGTGATCGACGTGAACATGGACGACGGCCTCTTGGACGCTACCGCCGAAATGCAGACTTTCTTGAACCTGCTCGCTTCGGACCCGGCTATCAGCCGCGTGCCCATCATGGTGGACTCTTCCCGTTTCGAAGTGATTGAAGCAGGCCTCAAGTGCGCACAGGGCAAATGCATCGTGAACTCCATCTCACTCAAGATGGGCGAACAGGCATTTATCGAACATGCGCGCACCATCAAGCGCCTCGGCGGTGCGGTCATCGTGATGCTCTTTGACGAAGAAGGTCAGGCCACCAACTACGAGCGCCGCGTGCAGATTGCCGCCCGCGCTTACGACATCATGGTGAAGAAGCTCGGCTTCGACCCCTCCGACATCATTTACGACCCGAACGTCTTGACCGTCGCAACCGGCATGGCCGAACACAACGCCTACGCCATTGACTTTATCCGCGCCGTCCGCTGGATTATGGACAACCTGCCCGGCGTGCGCATTTCGGGAGGGCTTTCGAACCTTTCCTTTGCCTTCCGCGGTAACAACTACCTGCGCGAAGCGATGCACACCACGTTCCTGCATTACGCGATTCCGAACGGCATGGGCATGGCCATCATGAACCCGAGCGCGATTATCGAATACAAGACGATTCCGCTCGAACTCCGCATGGCCATTACCGCATGACCGCGGCAGCCGCTGCCGCCAAGGAAGCGGGCACCAAGTACGACCCGAAGGCGATTTTCGCCATGAGCACGGGCGCAAGCAGCTCTTCTGACGACAACGCGAACGCCACCGCAGACGCAAAACCCACAACACCCGAAGAACGTTTGCAAGAAGCGCTTCTCAAGGGAACTTCCACGACGCTTCAGCCCGACTTGATGGAACTCATCAACCGCGGCGATAGCCCGGTGGGAATTATTTCTGGCCCGCTCATGGACGGTATGAACGAAGTCGGTCGCCGTTTCGGCGAAGGCAAGATGTTCTTGCCGCAGGTGGTGAAGACTGCACGCACCATGAAGAAGGCCGTAGAAATTTTGCAGCCCTATATTGAAGCGGGCAAAGACGCCAACGCATCGAGCCGCGGCAAAATCGTGATTGCGACCGTCAAGGGCGACGTACACGATATCGGCAAAAACATCGTCTCCGTGATTATGGCCTGTAACGGCTACGAAATGGTGGACCTCGGCGTGATGGTTCCCGAAGATGTCATCGTGAAGGCGGTCATCGAAAACAAGGCCGACATCCTGAGCCTCTCCGGACTGATTACGCCCTCGCTCGAAGAAATGTGCACTGTCGCGAAGGCCATGCAAGATGCAGGCCAGCGCATCCCGATTATCGTCGGTGGTGCCACCACCTCGCCCACGCACACCGCAGTAAAGATTGCCCCGTGCTACGACGGCCCCGTATTCCATGTGCGCGACGCCGCAAGCAACCCGGGCCTCGTGCAAAAGCTTTTGGATCCAGCTACTAGCGAACAAACCATTCAGGAAAACCGCGAAGAACAGCAGCGTATCCGCGACAAGCAGAACGGCATCCAGACCGAAGCCGCAAGCGCCATGGCCGCCGCCGAAAAGACTCCCGAAGAACGCCGCTATCAATGCGACTGGAGCAAGTACCAGCCTGTCGAGCCTCCGTTCATGGGCGAAAGCAAGCTTCCGCCGATTCCGCTCGAAAAAGTTATCCCGCTTATCAGCTGGGAATACTTCTTCTTCACCTGGAAAATCAAGCCCGACGAAGAAGAAGCCAAGAAGCTCAAGGCCGACGCCGAAGCGCTCATCAAGTCGCTCACAAAGCCCGAATATGCGCTGCGTGCCGTGCAGGCGTTCTACCCTGCAGCCGGTACGGAAAATTCCATCAAGTTCAACACGGGCCGTACCGGCACCGACTCCGACCTTGTCGAAGTCGCTACGGCACGCCAGCAGAATCCCGAAGGCACTTGCCTCGCCCTCTGCGACTATGTGGCGCCCGCCAATGCGAACACCGCAAGCGTCTTCGCCGCTCCCGCCGGTAAGGATGTATTCCGCGACATCGTGGGCGCTTTCGCCGTCACCGTAAGCGACGCATTCGTCAAGCGCTTGGAAAAGCTCAAGGCCGAACAGGGCGGCAGCGACTACGACGTGCTCCTGATGCAGACTGTCGCCGACCGCCTCGCCGAAGCAGGCGCCGAATACCTGAGCAAGGAACTCGAACGCACCAACAGCTGGAAGGGCATCCGCCCGGCCGTCGGCTACCCCGTGCTCCCGAACATCAAGGAAATCTTCAACGTCGCGAAGCTCATCGACTTCAATAGCGTGGGAATCAGCCTCACCGAGAACGGCGCCATGTACCCGCAAGCCTCCGTGAGCGGCCTCTACATCAGCCACCCCGAAGTCGACTACTTCCACGTAAAGGCATAAATCAGCGCCAATCCCCCAATTTCAGTCCCGTAAACTAACGGGACTTTCTTTTTTGCATACACATGTACTTTTTTGAAATTAAAAACATATTTTATGTTACGCTAATCGAAAAATTCCGTACAAAATATGCATTCCCGATATTGAGGTACCATTGTAATGAAAGACAGGCAAGATCTTCCCGAACTGGCAAAAGCGTACCTTTTCACTATCAAAATTCAGTTCGACAACATACTGCCCGACAAGGCGGAAGAGTTCAACGAGCTTGCGAACAACCTTTCTGCACGATGCCGCAAGATAAAGTTCCTCAAGGAGAACACGAGCGACGTGTTCACCATCGTCGAGATATCCTTTGACGAATTCGAAGATTACCTCGTCACGACCTGCATCAAGAACGAGTACCTCAAGAGTTTCCGCATGACCATCGACCACTACTCGTCAAATATGAAACTCGTGTACAGCGAGAAATTCTTTGACTGCAAGGCCGTCTATGTGGAAGAATTTTCATACGACAAGTTCGATACGAACCAGGAGCGCCTGGTCAAGACCATCGGCGTCAAGTGCAAGCGCGGCCACTAGGGCCTAGCGCCTAATAACGGGGACGCACGAAAGCAGTTTCTTGGTATACTCGTGCTGCGGGTTCACGAGCACGTCGTTTGCGGCTCCCCGCTCAACCACATGCCCGAAGTACATAACGAGCACATCGTCCGAAAGGGCGCGCACCACCTGCATGTCGTGGCTGATAAACAGGATGCTCAGGCCGAGATCTTCGCGCAAGTCATTGAGCAAGTGCAGGATTTGAGCCTGAACCGAGACATCGAGTGCGCTGGTCACTTCGTCGCAAAGCAATATCCTGGGTTTAACCATCAGGCTGCGCGCAATGCACAGGCGCTGCCTCTGCCCGCCGGAAAACTCGTGCGGGAACTTCTCGAGCGCCGAATGCGGAAGGGAGACGCGGTCCATCAGTTCAAAAGCCCTTGCCCTCGCCTCTTCGAAAGGCACCTTCCGGGCTATAAGCGGAGCGGTCAGGATTTCCTCGACGGTCTGGCGCGGGTTCAGGCTGCTGTACGGGTCCTGGAAAACCATCTGCATCATGTCGCAGACGCGCGCGGCCTTGCCGTAGGCGTCGGGAGCAAGCTTACCGCCATGCACCTCACGCCCGAAGACCTTCACTTTGCCCGAGGCGAGGGGGACAAGCCCCACCAGCGACTTCACCAGAGTCGACTTGCCGCAACCCGATTCGCCTACGACGCTCAGGATTTTACCCTGTTCCAGGCAGAACGAAACACCGTCGACCGCGGTAAAGTAGTCCTTCACCTTGCCGAGCACGCCGCCGCGTACCGGGAACTTGACCGAAAGCCCTTGCGCCTCTATGGCGGGAATATCGCCTAAATCAGGCATCCGATTCCCCGTCTAGGCTTTCCAGCGCTCCCTGCACACTCTTCTCCGTATCCAGCAGGATTTGCCGACACTTCTTCAAGAGTTCGGTCGCCTCCTGGACATTGCCAGCAAGCTCGTCGATTTCCATTTCGGAATTGTCGATGCGCTCAAGAATCGCCTCCAGGCGTTCCATCGCGTTCTTGTACTCGAAGTTTTCCTTACTCATACAAGGGAATATAGTTAATCGGGAGAAGAATAAGTTACATTTACTACCAGTGGACAAGTACAATCATCACACTCCGCGGAAACGAGCCGCGGCTATAGCTGGGGGGTTCCGCATCATTTGCGGGGCAGTTTTCGCCAGCATACTCCTGATGGCCTCCGGTTGCCTGGATATTCCCGACGAACCGAATACGGCACAGGAACTGGAACGGTTGGACATAGTCGTATTGCAGGCAGGCAAGGAAGACTCTACCCTCCTGAAAATCCGCCCGAGCGATTCGTCTGTTGTCCGCGCCGACGTCTACCCCAGGCAGCACAAGAAGCAACTATCGTTCACGTGGCTTAGGCACACCCTGGATACGACGTTTGTCCTTGGCAACGAGCAGGCATACACAATCGCCGCAAACACAAGCAAAGACATGCTCCCGAACGAACTTAAGGTCACGGACGAGGAAGGCAATTCACTCCTGAAAAAATTTGAGATTGCAGTAAACATGGAGCCCATGCTGAGCAGCGCGACCATTCCCGCCTCGAACGATACACTTTACGGAAATTCGCATACCTCCATCCTGTTCAAGTGGAAATCCTACGACTACGATGACTTCGACGAAGACAGACTGGAACACACGATTATCATCGACGGACTGCGTTACCCTGTCGGGCACCTCAGCGAAATCTGGCAGTCCGGCTTCGAAGAGGGCCAGCATACATTCCAGATTATTGTTTTCGATACCTTCGGGGATTCCGACACGCTTGCCCCCACGACGTTCTACGTGGCCGATACGACACTCCACATGGCCGACACACTCGGAGGCGAACAATGATTCTCCGCATGTTTGCCATTTTCGCCTGTGCGACCGCCCTATTCTTCGCGGCCTGCACCAACAGCGACGACTTTCTCTACAACGAAAGAGAATCCATTTTTATCGATGTTTCAGCAGAAATGGCATTTTCGTTCGATACTATTAGCAAGAGGAGCAAGTCGGACACGCTCAGCCCCAACGACACGCTCATATTTATTGCAAACATCCTTCCCTCGAAATCTATCAAGATCAAGCGATACCTCTGGACTCTAGACGGCACCCCGCTCTCCTACGACTTCAGTTTCCGTAGTTCGATACCGGAACCGGGCCTGCACAAAATCGCATTCATACTTGAAACCTTCTTAGGCGACACCCTGAGCGACACGCTCACTCTCTGGATTTCGAACCCGCCGATATTGCAGGATTCCGTGTTCATACCCGCGAAAGGCTCGCAGGGCATCCCGACAATGGGAGGAGTTTCCTTCGCATGGGACGCATACGACCCGGACTCCCTGGCAACCCTGTTCTACCGGTTCTCCATAGACGGACTTATCGACACTGTCCTGTACGAACCCAATTTCACCTACTGGAATGAGCTCAAACCGCTAACCCACTACCGCTGGCACGTGCAGGCGATAAACGAATTCGGTTTTGTCTCCGACAACACGATTGATGGCAACTTCTTCACGAGCGGAGGCCCGAACGAAGGCGGCATAACAGGATTCATCGATGTGTCTGCGAGGGATAACGCCCCCAACACTTTTGTGATTTCCACAAGAATCACGCTCCTGGATTCAGCCGGAAACGAATGCTACAGCAGCGATGTAAACGGCAGCAGCCAGGCAGTCCAACCGTTCGTTATCTCCCCCTTGAAGGCAGGGAAATACAGAGTTGCATTCAACATCCCCAAATACCCCGATTTTATCCACGACACCCTCGATCTCGTTATTTCTCCGAACGAAGTCCAGGAACTCGACACCATCGTCCTCAGAGACACCATTCCGCCCAGGATTTCCTTTATCGATAGCAACGGTACAAACGAGGGCGCTGACACACTAGACTACGCGGACACGCTGAAATTCCTCGTAACAGACCTCGGGACGCTGCAGACACAGAAAACTATTTACGCCTACCTGGAATCAGAATTGATTACTGAGAAGGTTGGCGTAGGAGACACAATCACCATAGTCCTCCCCACAACAGCAAAATCCTGGAACATTCAGCAGCTGGACATTGTCGCAATCGATGCGAGCAAGAACAAGGCTATCCACAGTTTTTTCATCCGACCAGCGGAAAGTTGGATCAAGACTAACGAGTCTTTCACCCAGGTTGGCCCCGGGAAAATAGACCTTTTTATCATCGATTACAATCCTTACCGTTTAGACATCAAGGCCTGCACGTTCATAGTCAACGGAACGGCTTACAGTGGCAACAACTATTCGACGCTCTTGTGCTCTTATCGGCTTACCACCGACAAACTGCAAAAAGGAGACAACACCATACTGAGCATCGCCGAATACTCAAACGGCATTAACTACTGGCAAGAATGGCATATCACTTACACCGATGAAGAGTAGCACATGAAAAGGCGTTTCAGGACATACACTATTCTAGCCGCAGCGGCAGCATCCGCCGTCATGTTCTCTGTATCGGGTTGCGGCGAGAATAGTCTTGCATCCGAAGACAACATTCCAATGCTCGTCCAGCACATGTTCGTTATTTCCGACCGGTTTTCGGGCCAGCCGTACCAATATACCTCCCCAACCAAAACTGTTTATCTCGATACGAACGAAAGTGTCAAGTTCTGTGCGGCCTATCTAATCAACAACTCTTACATGCATTCGGATACCGCAAGCAACCATTACCTGAACCACAGCTGGATTATCGAGGGCGAAGAATACAACATCTCTCCGCTACGTTTCAGTTTCAAGACTCCTGGGTACAGGCAAGGTATCCTGCAAACGATAGACCTTTTTCTTGACACGCTTCGCGACACACTGAACATTTTCGTAAACACCCCGATCAGCCTTTCGCTCATAGCCCCCGCAAACGGCTACAACCAGGTAAAGCCAGACAGCGACGGCGAGGTCCAAATTCGCTGGGACCTGAAAGGGCTTGACCCGTGGGAAATGCACGAATGCAACCTTTATGCCTCGTTCAGCGAGAACGATGTCTGGACGAAAAACTTGGGCGTTGTCGACTGTTTCGAAAACGCGCGGTTCGTCGGGCCGTTCCTCAGGGATTCCCTCCGGACCTTCCTGCAAAACTATCCAGAGAGAGATACCACCGAGACAATATACTGGGGCATGACGGCAAAATTCTTCACAGCTGACGGCTTCGAAGAAATAGACACGACGGACATATTCCACTTTTCGACTCTGTACCTGCACGAGGACTCCTCGGTCATAAACATTCCTATAGGCTATAAAGATTATCAGGAAGGAGCAATCGTCACACAAGTAATCATTACGGACACCAAGGGCGATACGGTTCTTGTCAAGAATAAGCAGACCATCCCATCGACGGTCAGGGCGAAAATCGCACCGCAAACCGGACTGCGCATTTACGCACAGGAACTATTCCTAAGGGAATTCCAGGCGGAGCCCGTAACCGTCAACACCTCGCCGGGAGCCTTGACAACCGTCGATACGATTTGGTTCCAGGACAAGGTTCAACCTCAGGTATTGCCGTTCGCATCGATTCAGGACAATCTCGAACCCAACGATGCCGCCATATCAGGCGATACCATATCTTTCTACGCTCTCGACAACGGCACCGGAATCAACAAGGATAAGATTATCGTCTCGACAGAAAAAGACACGCTCTCTTTCCTTTACGAAGAACCTTTCATCAAGTTCAGGACTCCATGCCTGAGCACCTGCAAGATCCGCGTGCAAGTCGAAGATTACGCCCACAACACCAGCCCCAAGCACTACTGGATATTCTCTTCGACCGGAGAGCACCCGACCCTGAAAGGGCCATACTCCGAGACAGGAGGCGACAAATGAGAAACGCCTTCCGTATCCTCGCCATCCTGATATGCTGCGCAACGGCAATCTGCGCGCAGGAAGCCCCGAAATACCTGCATATTTCGACAAACCCCTCCTACGCGGACGCCTACGTAAACGAGACTCGGGCCCCAATAGCCTCGAACCCCGACGTAGCGCTCCCCGGATTCATCCGGGTGCCCGATGGAGAATCAAGCGTACTCGTCACCATATTCAAGCCCGGTTACAAGGACACGACCATTTCCATAAAGATATCGCAGGCAGATACCTCCTACCTGATTGTCGCGCTCACGCCCTCGTACGACGACGAGCAGCTGCAATACCAGCAGAAGTCGCTGATGAGGCGCGCCCGCCGGAACATCGGACACAAGTTCATCTTCGCATCGGCAGTCCCCCTCATCGCAAGCGGAATTTCGGCCATCGTCGCACATAGCGAAATCAAGCAAGCGAACAAGAAGAAGGAATCCATCGAGAAGAGCCTCATACGGGAAGGCGAAGAATACGAACACAACATCGAGAAATTCAACGATCACCGCGACAAAGCGAAAACATCGAGGAATATCGCCATCAGTACCGCTATCGGCGGAGCGATTCTACTCGGGTTCGGGATAGTCCTTTCCTTCTAGGTAGCAATATGAGTAGTCCTATGAAAAAAATAGTCTCGCTTATAGCCATCTGCCTCTCTGCACATACCTTTGCCGCGGACCCGCAGGGTATATTCGCCCAGGTGGAACTCGTCTCGGGCACAAAGCAGAAAGCGCAATTCCTCGGTATCGCAAACGATACCGTAAGTCTCGGCGGCTACATCAAGAATCAGTTCACCATCGTGAAGTTTCCGAAGGCTCAGTTCAAGAGCATCGTAGACGAGCAGGGCAACGACCTCCTGAACCCGGCAAAGGCAGCGCCGGATTCTGCTGCGGGTGCAGATTCCTCGATTGTCAAGAACGATTCAGCCCAGGCAAGCGATACCACCACACAGGATTCCGCCACCGCCGGTTTAGAACAAAATAACAACGATACCGCAACCATAGCAAAAGGCAATTCCGCCAAGGTTTTCGTCGATTTCGAGCCCTCCGACATAGATGCAGCCACACAGGAACTGCTCGGGAACATCACCTACGGCCTGCTGCACGAACTGGATACCGCCATCCAGATGCACCGCTGGAACGAGATTTCGGAATGTAACGACAGGGGATGCATCCAGGAGCACTGGAAACAAGCGGGCGCCAAAGAAATCTACTTCGGGAAAATAGCGCACGCCAAGCATCCCGATTCCGTCAGTATCGAGCTCACCCGCATTCTTTATGAAGAAGACCTCCCGACAATCACGAAATCTCATATAGTCGCCCCGCGCGATTCCATTTTGCAGAACGTCCTCAACAAGAACGTCCTCACGAACCTCGTCAAAAAGGCTAACGGGAAGCCCGTCCCGACAAAGGCGGAACGCAGCTACATCCACATCGAGACCGACCCGGAAGCGGCAACCATCTCCCGCCCCGAAAAAGACGCCATCTGCAAATCCCCCTGCACCTTCGCTGTAACCGACACCGGCAAGATAGAAGTAAACGCCTTCTGGAATGTCGACAAGCACCTCTGGGGTGCACAGACCTTCGTCCGTCCGCTTCCGGGCGACACCGCGAAAGTTTCGCTCAAACTCAAACGTATCAATCCCGAAATCAAGATAGTGAGCAACCCGGTCGGCGCAGAAATATTCCCGGGTCAAAACGAAATCACCCACGAAAGCCAGTCCATCGGCAACACGCCCAAGAAGGTCACGCTCACAACTCCGGGCATGACTTACCTGCGCCTCCGAAAGGCCGGCTACCGCGATACGCTAGTCAGCTTCTACGTTGCACCCGTTTCCGAAATAAACCTCGACATTTCCATGGAGCACCTCACCGACTTCGACGAAATCAAGATGCAAGAGGAATGGTACCACAAGCGCAAGGTCTCGTTCATCGGCAAGGTACTGATGGGCTCCTCGGTCACCCCCATCCTCTTGGGCACGCTGTTCTTCTATCTGGCCTCGCAAGATTACGATGAAGCCAGGGACATCAAGGACGAACTCGGCATGCCTAGTGCCGCCAAGGGCGAGAAATTCAACGAAAGAATCAAGAAAAACAGGGACCTGGTTGACTCGGGAGACCGCTACTCCATCATCGGAGGGACCCTAGTCGGTACTGGAATAGTCCTGTTCGGACTAGGCATTTTCTTGTCTTTCTAGGTTTTTTCCGCGAAAACACCCAAAAAAGCGCTATTTTTTGCACACCTTTTTGCAAGATGGCCGTTTTTAATCTAAATTTTTATACGATGCGAAAAATAGTTAACAAAATTTTGCCCTTTTTGCTTCTGACTGCAAGCGCGTACGCGGCCGACTTCGAGCGCTCCAATTGGCGTACTCAGATATACCTGCAGGCAGAACCCGCCTTTGTCCATTTTGAAGCCCAGAACCCCCAGTTGCTCAAGGAACCCATCGATAAGGAAATCCTTACGGTTCCGCTCAACGTCGGCTTCCTGTTCAGCCCCCTTTTCACCCCCATCGCCAAGGCCGACATCCCGTTTACCTTGTGGCTCGGTGTCGAGGTCAACTCCATCCAGTTCCGTGAAATTGACAGCAACCCCCAGTACTGGGGCGTAGACGACAACGGCAAGGCCGACCACAGCAAGGACCTTTCCGAGACGGGCGAAGGCCGTTCGTTCTCCTTCCGTGCATATGCCCCGTCCGTGGTAGGCGGTTTCTCCTTCAACCTCGGTGGCGACTTCGACTTGCGCGTCCTCGGCGGTTACGGATTCCAGTTCTTCACGTTCATCGACAACTACTCTACGAGCACTAAGGATAATACCGAGATGGCTCCCACCGCATTTGTGTCGGGCGCACTCGAATACCGCATCACCGAAGTGTTCCGCGACGTAGACCTCAAGATCGGCGTGAACGTCCGCAAGGAATTCCTCCCCTACGAGAACCTGAAGGCGACCGATCCGTACACCTACGACGCAGAGAACCCGACCCCGTCGTCCGGTTACGCCGGAATCACGGTCGACAAGATTTCTTACAAGTGGCCCGTGCGCGTCGGACTCGAACTCTCGCTCGACTTCGGGCGTGAAAGCCGCCGCGACCGCCGTATGCGCTTCACCCTGCGCGACCGCGACCAGGTGCTCCGTGAAAACAGCGAAGTCAAGGACACGCTCAGCGACTGGGACTGCATGGCCATCGAGCGCGACTACCGGTTCTTCCTCGACGACAACGGCGAACTGCCCGACATGAGCGAAGCCTTCACGCGCACCCAGTTCTCCGACGTGCTGGAAAGCTTCCTTGCCTTCTGCCACCCGGCAGACCTCGCCACGAAGGAAAAGCTCTACGCGACTCTCGATACCGGCAAGGTCGAACTGAAGGAATACCAGGTACGCCAGGAAGATTCCCGTTTCGATCAGGTCATGGCAAGCAACGACCCCGAAATGCTCGAGATGTTCCTGCAGTACTACCCCGACTCCCCGCGTAGGGGCGAGGTCGAAGCCAAGCTCAAGACGCTCGGCGAATACCACAAGTTCCGCGAAATCCAGGCACAGAACACCTTCAAGGCTTACCTCGCCTACCTGAACGACAACCCGAACGGTGCGTTCCGCGACGAAGCCGAGACGGGCATCTTCGAACTCGTGAAGAGCAGCAACCGCCAGAAGGACTACGAAATTTACCTGAAGCGCTTCCCCAACGGCAAGTACGTCAACGAAGCGAAGGCCGCCCTCAAGGGATCCAACTCCAGCGAGCCTTCCGTGATGGAATACCAGGCCCCCGAGTACGTAGCCGAAGAGGCCGCACCTGAGGTCGAGGAAGACGAGGATGAAGTGGAAGAAGCACCGAAGGTGAAGAACAAGAAAGCCGCCAAGAAGGCCGCGAAGAAGAAAGCCAAGGCCAAGGCTAAGTCCAAGAAGAGAAGATAAGATTCAAACCGAAACTCGCAGCACGGTCTATCGCCGTGCTTTTTTAAATACCTTAAGACATGAAAAATTTCGCCATACTAGCACTCCTTGTCGCAGGTCTGAACCTCGCGGCTTTTGCTCAGACAGATTCCTCATTAACGCCCGCGACGGCTCCTGCAATTGAAGTCGAGGCCGCAACCTCCGACACCGCCCCGAAGAGCGGCATCTACGACCAGGTCATCGACTGGTACAACGACAACCTGAACTACGGCACCATCGCGCTCCTCATGGCTGTCGAGAGTTCGTTCATCCCCTTCCCGTCGGAACTGGTGGTGCCCCCTGCCGCCTACAAGGCAATGCAGCCCGAGTCGGGCCTGAACATTATCTTCATCGTGATATTCGCGACCCTCGGCGCACTCGCCGGCGCATTCATCAACTACTTCCTCGCGAAGTTCCTCGGGCGCCCGATTGTGTACAAATTCGCAGACAGCCGCCTCGGACATTTCTTGCTTCTCGATGCGGGCAAGGTCGAGAAGGCAGAGACCTTCTTCCGCGACCATGGTGCAATCTCGACCCTGGTGGGGAGGCTCATTCCCGCAATACGCCAGCTGATATCCATCCCGGCGGGGCTTTCGAACATGAAGCTCTGGGCATTCGCGCTCTACACCGCCATCGGTGCCACCTTCTGGAATATCATCCTCGCCATCCTCGGGTACATCGCCCACGGGCAGAAGGACTTGATACAGGCATACAGCCACGAGCTTTCCATCGGGCTCGTTGGGCTCGGCGTGCTGTTCATCGCCTACATGACCTGGTGTGCGTTAAAGCCGAAGAAGTAATTAGAAGTTGCAGTTCTCGATGCAGCGGTTCCTTTCGAAGGTCGCTTCCAGAACTTTCACGCCCAATTTGAACCGGCGGTAAGGGCCGTTCCGTAGCCCGTTTTCGAAAGTCATTTCTTCTTTCAGCACGCCCAGTTCATCGTAAACTCTTGCGACTCCGTGGATGCGGCCCGCAACATAGGGAATCTTGCGCCACACGAGTCCGCGTTCATTGTACTCTTCGCTCATTCCGTCGAGGACGCCATCCTTGTACACTTCGCGCAACTTTTTCATTCCGTTGTCGTAGTAGTCCGTGCTAATGCCGTGCTCTATGCCGGCACGATAACCGATAGTCTGCCAAGGCTTCCCATTCTCGTAATAGCTCTTGAACACGCCATCGAGTTTGCCGGCCTTGTAGGGGGCTTCAATCGCGACCTTGCCGTTCGGGTGGTAGCTCACCGCCACACCCTCGCGGATGTCCGTCCCCTTCTGCACCGTGTAAAGGCGCGAAGGAGTGCCGTCAGAGTAAAATTCTTTTATCGTATCAAGTGCCGCCGTTGGCGTTTTTTGCGCCAGCGCAATCGAGCAGAGCCCGCATAGAATGATACACAACGAAAATAACGTTTTCATCGGAAACAAATGTAGTTTTATCGGCGATAAATATGTATTTTGCGAGTGCTTATGCGCATTACTTTTTTAAACCCGCCGTTCCATCCGATGTTCAGTCGCGAGTCCCGCAGTCCGTGCGTGACCAAATCGAGCACTCTTTACTGGCCCATGTTTTTGAGCTACGCCGCCGGCACTGTCGAAGCCGACGGTAACGAAATCCAGCTCATCGACAGCCCCGCCATGGAACTCGACCTGCCGAAGACACTGGACGGCATCAAGAAGT
The DNA here is from genome assembly GCA_902762305.1 of Fibrobacter succinogenes. Lineage (GTDB taxonomy): Bacteria > Fibrobacterota > Fibrobacteria > Fibrobacterales > Fibrobacteraceae > Fibrobacter > Fibrobacter succinogenes_I. The sequence continues at coordinate 61,982 of CACWNW010000016.1, forward strand.
TTGACCCCGCGCTTGTTATCTGCAGCACGAGTACGCCTAGTATTTTGAACGACCTCAAGGTGGTGCACGCCATCAAGGATACGCTCCCGAACACGAAGGTCGCCATCATGGGCACGCACGCCACCGCCGAGCCGCTCGAATCCATGGAGATGGAACCGAGCCTCGATTTCGTGATTATCGGCGAGGCGGACTACACCGCGAGGAACCTCGTGCGTTACATGCGCGGCGACATCAAGGATATCGCGAGCATCGCGGGCCTCGCCTTCCGCAAGGCGGACGGCACGACCGACTTCCAGCCCGAAGGCCCAAAGATCGAGAACCTCGACGAGCTCCCGTGGGTTTCCAAAGTTTACCGCAAGCACCTGTACAGCTGCTACAAGAAGTATTTCTACGGAGCGAACCTCAACCCGCTGATCGTCATCTTGAGCGGGCGCGGTTGCCCGAACCGCTGCAGCTACTGCGTGATTCCGCAGACGCTCAACGGCCACAGGTTCCGCCGCCGCACGCCGAAGGACGTGGTCGACGAACTGCAGTACATCAAGGATAATTTCGAGGACCTGGGCGAAGTCTTCTTCGAAGACGACACGTTCACCGCAAGCCACGAGCACGTCCGCGAAATCTGCAACCTGATCCTGGAACGCGGCCTCAAGATTACGTGGAGCTGCAACGCCCGCGCCGATGTCCCGCTGGATTTGCTCAAGCTGATGAAGAAGGCGGGCGGCCGCGAGATGTGCGTCGGTTTTGAAAGTGCAAGCCCCGTGGTTCTCGAGAACATCCACAAGGGCGTGAAGAACACCGACAAAGCAATCGAGTTCACGAAGAACGCCCGCAAGGCAGGCCTCCTGGTGCACGGCTGCTTCATGGTGGGTAACCCCGGCGACACTCCGGAAACTCTCCGCATGACGCTCGACTACGCCAAGAAGTTGAACCCGAACACCGCGCAGTTCTACCCCATCATGGCGTACCCCGGTACCGAGGCCTACAAGGAAGCCCTTGCAAGCGGTGCATTACAGACAAAGGATTACAACCAGTGGCTCGACAAGGACGGCTTCCACCGCACTACCATCCAGCGCGGCGAACTCACCAGCCAAGCACTTGTGGACTTCTGCGACAAGGCCCGCCGTGAATTCTACCTGCGCCCGAGCTACATATTCCGCCAGGGAATCATGGCCATCAAGAACCCGCGCGAACGCTACCGCGTATTCCGTGGATTCGGCACGCTCGTGAAGCACCTGTTCCGCAAGCACGGGCAGCTCGCCCCTGTCGCGCGCCAGGCCCCGACGATCAAGCAATAGCGGATTGACAAGCAACGCAACCTTATTTAAATCCCGGCCCTTGCGCCGGGATTTTTACTACATTGGTTGACAGAGGCCAATATGATTTGCAAGAAGTGCGGAAGGGAATACGATGACGACATGCCGAAGTGCCTGTGGTGTGACGCACCGAACGACAGCAAAGTCGATTCCTCGGCCACAAACCCGGCAGACGGAACCGAGCCGGAGGAAACTGCAACCCTCTCGGAATGCGAGATTTACTGTAAGAATGCAGTTTTCTGGCTCAGTTTTTTCTTTATCGGCTTAACCATTCTCGCTATTCCGACGGAACTTTCAATTGCAACTCATGGTGGCTTCGACAATTACTTTGGAGAATTGCTTAAAGGATTTTTGCTTTCGGGAATTTTGGGCATATTCGTTCCATTCATATTTCTACAGCTCCTTTCAGGAACAAGAGCAAACGCAGTCGGCGACCTCCTGGGCTTCGGCATCATCATAAACTTCTTCCTGCTATTTGTACATCTCTTTGTCACCTCTTGGATTGCCATTTACAAGTTTTGCGCTTGGCTCCACTGCGTCATCAAGGAACAGCAACGTTATTCAAAAACCGATTTTACACCCCGTGGAGCAATATTCTTTGCCCTGATCCCTATTATTTTTCCGGTATATCACTATATGATTTTCAAGGACCTACTCGCCCGGCAAAAAGAGGCTCTCGGACAAAACAGCCTAGAAAACGCTCACCTTCCCGGCTGGATGCTCAAAGCAATCCCCTTTCTCGGCTTCACTATACAAATTGGCTGGTTCCTGGGACTCTTCGTTGCAAAAGGCCTCTTCGCGGCACGGGTACTCAGCATAATTCTCAGCATCGTACTCTTGGTCTGCTACATCAAAGTTATCAATGCCATCACTGCGAACACAATCGCGCTGAATTCCTTGGCAACGAACGACGGCCCCACCGATATTCCCGACACCGCAGCCAGCTACGAACCGAGCAAAGCCACCCCTAGCGACGAACTAGACAGAGGCTCCCCCGATAACCCGCAGAGGCCAGCATGATTTGTGATAGAATCAAGTACACATCGACAGATACGCTTTGGAACGAACTGACCGCACCGGAGAACGTCGAATACGGAAAGGATTTTCTTAGTTTTCGAACATTCACCAATTTGTGCATATACCTATCATTTGCAGGGTATTATGCCTTAATCTTTTTTCAAAATGCCATGGGCGAAAGCGTATATGACCTTCTCGTCATCATACTACTTATCCTAATCCTTTCGTCCGTTGTATTTTTGTTTATATCTGAAGCTCGGGAAAACAGATGGATTGGCAAGGCAATAAAAAAGCAGCACCTGTTCACAGACACCCGATACTATCCTAAAAAAAGACGCGCCCTTTTTATCGCATTTGCCGAACAAGATTTATTAGCAAAGCAAAAAGAAGTTCTTGAAGCAAACAACAAAAAAGCAAAAGCATTTCCTGCATGGATGTTCAACATAGACACCCTATTTTCAGCACTTCTCCTCCCAAGTTCCTTCTTTATTGCTTGTACCATTCCTGATGACCCTCTAGAGCAATCATTCGAATTCGGGCTCACACTAGCAATTACAGCCCTCTGTTTTGTAATCACCTCCATCTGTGAAAGTAAATTCATACAGGCAATCATCGAGAACGAAAAAGAAATTCATTCATTATTTGCCGATGAGGTCCTGAAACGTAAAATCGACGAAGCCATCACCACCGATGACCAGCAGAGGCCAGCATGATTTGCAAGAAATGCGGAAGGGTTTACGGCGACGACATGCCGAAGTGCCTGTGGTGTGATGCGCCGAACGACAACAAGGTCGATCCTTCAGGCACAAGCCCGGCAGACGGAACCGAGCCGGAGGAAACAGCAGCCCTCTCGGAATGCGAGATACGTGCGGAAAATGCCCTGCGTTGGCTGAAGATTTTCTTTTTTAGCCTTCTTACCTCCGTTATAATCGCATGGGTTGTAAGTCTTTTCTTCGATCCCTCGTTAAAGAATGGTTTCGTAGATTTTTGCGCAAGATGGCTCCTTATTGGAGGAATACTTGCCGTACTCTCCTTATACTCAATTATTGGTATTCCCTTTTTCTTTTTTTTCCTGCCTTTTATCGGTCCACCTTTATTTACCATCACTTCATTATGCATCGCAATTTATAAATGCAGCAAATGGTTATTCCATGCAGAAAAAGAACTGAACCAGTTCTCCGAAGTAAAGTATGTCCCGTGGAACGACGTCGACCACGCATTGATTCTCCCCATATTCCCTTTTATACACTTTTTCATATTCAGGAAACTGTTCGCACGGCAAAAAGAAGCACTCGACAAAAACAAACTCGAATGCAAATTTGTCCCGCGGTGGGTTCTCCCCGGCATACTCGGTGGCGGCATTGCCGTCTACGCATCTTTTTTCCTGATACTGAGCAACAAAAGCCCCGCCATCAGCCACATCTCCATCGGATGCTTCATCGCGTTCGTCATTCTCCTTTTCGCAAGTTACATCAAGATTATACGCACCATCACCGCGAACACGAGCGCGCTCTATTCCCTGCCGGATGCCGTCTCCACAGCCGACTCACCAACCGACATTCAGCCTACCGACGCACCCGACGACACTGCGGCCAGCACCGAACCAGACAACGGCACCCAAGAACAAAACAGCGACGACGACAGAGCGGAGGCCAGCATAATTTGCCAAAAGCGCGCCCGCAAGACAATATTCTGGTTCATGGTCTGTTGCACACTGTTCCTTGTCAATATAATTCTCAATGACACTCTGCTCAAGCTTGCCTTGATCTTTTTAATATTTGGCGCACCGGAACTCCTTCTACTAGCCATGCTACCCTTCCTGATTGCGCTTTATAAATTCTGCAGGTGGTTGCTCTGCATCGAAAAAGAACTGAACCGTTTCAGGAGCAAGCCTGTTCCACCATGGGAAACGCTCATCAGAACACTGATACCTATTATATTTCCGCTGGGCCATTTTAGTATTTTCCGCGAACAGTTTTTACTGCAAAGAGAGGCCCTCGAAAAGAACAACCAGGAATTCCAGGATATCCCGAAATGGGGGCTTTTCGCCATACTTGTTTTCGGATTTTTTATGCAAGTCTGCCTGTACTTCTATTTGGGAGGAACCATTGCCGCGAAGATAGTGACCTTCATCGTTTGCATCGTTCTTTTGGTCAGTTATGTCAAGGTCATCAGGACCATCACAGCGAACATGAGCGCGCTGAATTCCTTGGCAAACATCGATAAAGAAACCTGATTTTACTATATTGCCCCCAAAAAGGAGAAACGATGATTTGCAAGAAGTGCGGTAGAAAATACAACGACGACATGCCCAAATGCCTGTGGTGCGACGCACCGAACGAAGGCCCGGACAACGCCCCCGAAACTGAGACCCAAACATCCGTCGAGCAACTAAGCGCTTTCAACCAGGAAGAGCCCGAAAATGTCGTGCGCGGCAAGAGCGTCATCTTCTGGACAAAGATTGTCATCGTCCTGGGCGTTATCACCGGTATTCTTTCTGAATTTGCCATTATTGTTGTCAAGCCCTACCTGGAATCATCAGTGAACAAAGCCGCGATTCAGCCAACAATGTTCCTCGGTACCGCATTTGCATTCCTCCTTTACCTGTTCCTGGTCTTCGTATTCTGCTGCGTTCTCCTCGTCGCGGCATTCAAGTCCTGTAGATGGCTTTACAATACCGTCAAGATGCTACGCAAGTTCACGACAACGACCTTTTCGCCTGTTGCCGCCGCAATCTGTACACTTATTCCCGGACTTTGCGGAATTTTCGACTACTACATTTTCAAGGACGTCCTCGACCGCCAGGAAAAAATGCTCGCACAACGGAAGGCCAAGTTTGTCGCGCCGGCCCCCGGAATGCTCAAGTGGATTATCATGTTGTCGGTCGTAGGCATCATCCCCTCTGCCGGCTACGAACAGGTCGCCCTCCGCATGCTCTCCCTCGCCTTAATCGTTTCTGCCGCTGTAGTCTACATCAAGGTCATGACGGTAATCATCGAGAACGAGAAGACTCTCTCTATCATCCGCGAGCGCGAACTCCTGGAACGCAAAGTCGACGAAATCCTCGCCCAGCGGGAAAAACAATAAACTTTTTTACTACTATTACATATTATGAGTGAAAACTGCCTTTTCTGCAAAATCATCAAGGGTGAAATCCCTTCCAAGAAAATCTACGAAGACGACGACGTGCCACCATCATGGACATGAAACCCGAAGACTGCGAACTCGTGGGCAAGATGCTCTACCGCGCGCAGCTCATCGCCAAAGACCTCGGCCTCGAAGAGGGCGGCGCACGTTTCGTGTTCAACTGCAAGGCCGACGCCGGACAGACCGTATTCCACATCCACCTGCACGTGGTAGGCGGACAGGCGATGGGCTGGCCCCCGTTCCCGACGGTGTAGACGACACCGTCACACCTATGCAAAAGTCCCGTGCCATAGTCCTGCACCGTTACGCCTACAGCGACTCCAGCTGGATCGTGAAGGCGCTTACGGAGGAATGCGGCATTGTCTCCTTCATCGTGAAGGGAGGCAAGCGCAAGGAGTCGCCTTTCAAGGGCGCCCTCGATCCGCTCGCCCTGAGCGAAGTCGTATTCCGGCAGAACCCGAATACCGAGCTGCAGTTCGTGAAGGAGGCGACGCTCATCGACTGGCACAGGAACATGCGCGAAGACCTCCTGACGACAGCGAAGGCGCAGGTCATGGCCGAAATCGTACTGCGGTATGCGCCCGCAGGTGTCCCGCTCGAAGGGGAATTCGCCCTGCTGGAATCGTCGTTCCGCGATGCAGAAGCAAGCCCGGGGAACAAGGAGTTTTTCGCCCGCTGGCTCCTGGACACCTGCGAACTCTGGGGCTACCATCTCGACATATCCACATGCAGCCACTGCGGGCACACCATCGAAGGCTCTGCCGCCGATTTTCACCCCGAAACGGGAGCATTCGTCTGCAAAAGTTGCCTCGGAGTGGAGACTCCCCGCGCCAAGAAGGAAACTCTCGACGGCTTTTACGCGCTACGCACCGGCAATGGCGATATCGCGCACCCGGAATTCACCGAGAACGCCCTCCTCGCCTACCTCCGGAACCATATCGGGTTCCTGCGCGAAATACACTCGCTGAAGTTCCTGAGCGAAACGCGCAAATTGTTTTCGGGCGAGAACTAAAACCAAACCCCAACATAATTTCTATCTTTTACACGCCATGAAAACTGCGGTTTATAAAAAGCGCAGTTCATAAATAGGAGTTTGTCATGCTTACTGCGGAAGATATCCGCGCCCTGAAGGGCACGGGCAAGAAAGTTTCGATGATTACGGCCTACGACTTCGCGTTCGCCCAGATGGCAGAAGCCGCCGGAGTCGACCAGATTCTCGTGGGCGACAGTCTCGCAAACACCATGCTCGGCTACAAGAGCACCCGCGAGATCGGCATGAACGAGATGCTCATATTCGTCGCTGCCGTCTGCCGCGGCGCCCCCAACACGCACGTAGTCGCCGACATGCCCTACCTGAGCGACAAGGATCCGCAAACGGCATACGATAACGCAAAGCGCTTCATGGACTTAGGAGCATCAAGCGTCAAGCTCGAAGGCACTCCCGAAGGCGTCATCGAGTTCCTGCGCAGCAAGGACATTCCCGTCTGCGCGCACCTGGGACTTCTGCCGCAGACCGCCGAGAACTTCAAGCAGAAAGGCAAGACCGAAGAAGAGGCCCGTGCCATAGAAGATGCCGCCAAGTTCGTGGACAGCCTCGGCTGTTTCGAGATGGTGCTGGAACACATTCCCGAAGAACTCGGGACAAGGATTACACGCGAAGTGAACGCAGTCACCATCGGCATCGGCGGCGGAAAGTTCACCGACGGGCACGTGCTCGTGATGCACGATGCGCTCGGAATGCACCCGCGCAAGATTCCTCCGTTCGCAACGAAGTTCGTCGACATGTATTCTCTCGGCGTCGAAGGCTTCCGCAAGTATGTCGAGAGCGTGAAAAACGAACCGCGCTAACGCAAACAAGCCCGAAGAAAGTTTACAATTCAAAAAATTTTTCCGCGCAGAAACTTTTTTGCGCGGATTTTTTTCAATTGTAAAGTTTCTCACGAATTTTTGCCATTAATTCTTTGACTATCATTGAGTTACAAGAAGAAAAGTTTGCTTCGCGCAAAAATAGTCAAATCGCACGGAAAGCCCGTAAATACTGGGTTCGCGCAATTTTACACACAAACTAATATTCAAGTTTTTCGGAGTACTTTTTTTGACTTGTCAATAACTTTTTGAAAAAAAATGAAAAAAATTTTAAAAAAGTGTTGATTATTTGTGAAAATAAAGTTATTTTAATGACATCAAAACATTAACCCTCAAAAAAAGGAAGAATAACAATGGCTACAACAAAGAAACCCGCTAAGAAGCCCGCTAAGAAGCCCGCTGCCGCTAAAAAGCCCGCTGCCGCCAAGAAGCCGGCCGCCGCCAAGAAGCCGGCCGCTGCTAAGAAGCCGTCTGCTGCCAAGAAGCCGTCTGCTGCTAAGAAGCCGGCCGCTGCCAAGAAGCCGGCCGCTGCTAAGAAGCCGTCTGCTGCCAAGAAGCCGTCTGTTGCCAAGAAGCCGTCTGCTGCTAAGAAGCCGTCTGCTGCCAAGAAGCCGGCCGCTGCTAAGAAGCCGGCTGCTGCTAAGAAGCCGTCTGCGGCCAAGAAGCCCGCTGCTGCTAAGAAGCCGGCTGCCAAGAAGTAATTCCTCTCGCTCTCTTTGGAAAGGACCCGCTCTTGCGGGCCCTTTTCATTTTTGCACGTTTTATACACAAATAAACATCCCGAAGCCATCAATCAATTTGAAACTTCATTTTATGCAGGGTATAAACAGTCTTATAAGTGGAAGGCGTCGGCCAAGGATGGGGAGGGTGCAGGGAGGGGCCCGTGCGGCCTTCGCAGTAGTGTGCAAACGAGTGTCGCGACGGCCTGCTTGCAGGCCGGCATGACCGAGTGCCGCCACGGACGCCGCAGGCGTCCACTCTGAGCTGGGGCCCCTCCCGCATCATTTAAAAACATTTTAAAGATAATTTCTATCTTTAAAAACATGATTTCGGAAAAAGACCTCGCAGAACTTGAAAACATCCCCTTCGACGAACGCATCAAGCGCGTCGAGAAACTGCTCGAAGCGAAGGAATCCCCGCGCGGATTCGAACTCGGACTGTTGCTCGCCTTAAAAATGGGCCAGGAAATCCGCGAGAAGAAACCGCTCGGCAGCGAATCGGGCGACCTAGTCGCCAGCTGGAACGGCAAGTACTCCGAATATGTCGTCGAAGAGGCAATCGCATCGGCGAAGGAATTCCTGCTGCACCCGGCATCCATCGCCGAAAAGATCAAAGCCGGGATGAAGAAATTCGAGCAGAAGCCGGAAGATGCCGAAGGTGCCGGTAACGAAGGGAAATCCCCGGACAAGTCGGGGATGACAGGCGGAGAAAGCGAGGCGTAAAATGGAAAACAAGCTCCAGGCGACCGTCGATATCGGGAGCATGAGCTGCATCATGCTGATCGCAGCCTTCGAAGACGCTCCCTCCGAAAAAGAACAGGCCCCGGCACAGGCCGAAACGGCAGACGCGGCAAATCCGGGTACTGATTCGAACGAAGCGGAAGTTAAACCAGAAGAATCCGGTGTTAAAGCCGAAGAATCGGGAGTTAAACCGGAAGAGTCAGGAGTTAAACCGCGCCGGATCCTGGTGCCGAAACTCCAGAAAGTGAAAATTTGCAAGCTCGGCGAAGATATATACGAGCACGGTCGCATCACCGAGAAGAAAATCCAGGAACTTGTCGACGTGATGACGTCATTCCGCATGGATTTGCACGCACTCGGCGCCGACCTGAAGGCTGTCGCCATGACCGAAGCCATGCGCAGGGCCGAAAACCAGCAAGAAGTCATCGACGCCGTCGAGAAGGCGCTCTGGTTCCGCCCGCGCATCATCACCGGCGAAGAAGAAGCGAAGCTCACCTTCCGTTCCGTGAAGGAATGGCACGGCAGCGACATCGTGACCATCGACATCGGCGGCGGTTCCACCGAACTCAGTAACGGCGAGACCGCGTTCTCGATTCCCGTGGGCGCACTCAAGATGTTCAAGGCGATGGGCCCGATTCCCGGACCTGAATACAAGAAGTTCGTGAAGGAGACCTTCAAGGAAGTGAGCTTCAAGGGCATGACCAAGAAGCAGGTCTACCTTATCGGCGGTACGGGAACTGCGCTCGCGATGGTATTTTTGGACAAGCAGAAGTTCGACTACAAGGCCATCGAAGGGCTCGAAATGAGCATCGCCGACCTCGACGCCGTCACCACGCGCATCTCGAACCTCTCGAAGGAACTCCGCGCGATGCTCCCCGGACTCGAGAATGGGCGCAGCGACGTCATCATCTGCGGGCTGTTCTGGCTCAAGTCGCTCCTGGAAAAACTGCGCGTCGAAACATTCCGCATCAGCACCGCGGGCATCCGCTTCGGCCTGCTGTACCCGCCGGAACCCGAGCCGGAAGCAAAGCCGAAGGCAAAAAGGACTCCGCCCTGGCTGAAGAAAAAAGCCGAAGAGAATTCTGTAGTTGAAGGTGCGGAAGACGCTGAATGATGCCATTCTGGAGCCTTTAGGCAGTCATCCTGGAGCGCAGCGATAGGATCAAATCCATGGACCCTATCTCCCCAAAGGGGATAACTCTACTACGGCAACAAGTTGCCAAGTATCGTATAGCATCTTCGATGCTCCAGGGTGACAGTTGCTCACACCTCAACAAGTGTCGCGACGAGGCAAGAATCCTTCGTAGCGCCGCTACCCGCAAAATCGATATCCTGCCCGCGCTTCCATGCAGTGCGGGCATCTTTATGGACTGACCTGACGGCGGCAAGCACGTCTCGCGCGAAAGAGTCGAGCGCGAACTCGCTGTAGTTGGAACTCACCATGAAGAATCCGCGCGGGTTCAAAATCTGCGCACATTCCGCGACGAGCGGCATCAGGTGTTCGCGCACATTGAAGTTCATGCCCTTGAAGCGCGCGAAGCTCGGCGGGTCGAGCACGATCCCATCGAACTTGAGGCCCTTCTTTATTGCCCAGCGCACGTATTCGAGCGCGTTCCCGCGGAAAAATTCACCTGGGCGCAGGTCGAGACCGTTCAGCGCGTAGTTTTCGCGGCCCTTGTCGAGAATCTTGCCGCTGATGTCGGCGTTTGTCGCGACTGCGGCTCCCCCGAGGCGCGCGTGCACCGAGAAACTGCACGTGTAACTGAAGAGGTTGAGGAATCGCGGGCCGTTTATATCTGCGGAGGACTGCGCGGGCTGTTTATCGCTGGCATTAGACTGCGCAGGTTTATTGCTAGTGTTAGACTGCACGCTGGCTGAAACTGCGCCGGTCATCGCGCGGAAGCGGTCTTCCACCTCGAGGCGCACATGCCGCATGTCGAGGAACAGCCCCGGATTGACGGTATCAAGTAAATCCACATGGAAGCGTGCATTGCCTTCGCGTACCGTACCTACGGCAGATTCGCGGGTCCCGAATGCAACCTCCATGGGCGCGTTCTCGAGCGACTTGCCCGAACGGGAGAGACGCTCCTTCACGACTACGCACGCAGGATTGAATGTTTCGACTACGGCTTCCACCAGTTCGTTACGGCGCGGGAGCATCTCCGGCCCGAAGAACTGCACCTGGAAACGGTCGCCGAAGTGGTCGAGCGTAAGCCCCGGAAACCCGTCGGCGGCTCCGTTCACAATGCGATAAGCGTCCGTCACATCGAACAGATTTTTTCGCTTCTCAAGCGCATTTTTCAAAAGCGCACTATATCGATTAGACATAACTATTAATTGTTAGTCATTAGTTTAAAATTAGGCGGCATAGCTGCGATTATAAAAAAAGCCAAAGACCATTGACCAATGACTAATGACCTATCTCATCCCTTGTCCAACGTCTTGATCTGGTCGACGAACTCGCCGACTTCCTTGAACTCACGGTAGATGGAGGCGAAGCGCACATAGGCGACCGGGTCGAGCTTCTTGAGTTCCTGCATCACGAGGTTCCCGATGGTATCGTAGCCCACCTCGGAATTGTCGTTCACCGGCAGGGCGTTCTCGACGCGGGTTGCCAATTCCTCGATATCCTCGGAAGTAAGCGGACGCTTCTTGCATGAGTTCATGATGCCGCGGATAAGCTTTTCACGCTGGAAAGGCTCCTTTTCGCCACTCCGCTTGACAACCGTCAAAGGCTGCATTTCGATATACTCGCGGGTCGTGAACCTACGGCCGCAGGCCAGGCATTCACGCCGTCTGCGGATGGCGGTTCCGCTCACGCGGCTATCGACCACCTTGTCGTTGTCTTGCTTGCAAAAAGGGCAAATCATGCCTAGAATATAGGATTTTTTGAGGAAAAAAGCAATTATTTTCTAATCAAGACAAAAAGACCGCCATACGCCCCATAACACCCCCATTTTCTTGCCGCGGGGCATATAAAAATGCAGAATGCATGCAATTTATACGCCCCTTTTTGTCACAAAAAAGAAAATCGCCGAGCGCCAAGTGTTAGCGGGGCATATAAAACCCCGCTTGCAGCCTCATTTATACGCCCCAGAGCAGCAAAACAGCGCAGAAAATTGCATACAACATAACAAATGGGCGTATAAAAACAAGAAAAGCGCCCGATTTATACGCCCCGACACAAAAAACGGCATAAAAATGGCGACCCAAGGCCGCCATAATACTTTTTGCAGAAGTTTGTCGACGCGAATCGCGAGCGGTCGCTTTACCCGTGAACGGAAAAGGCTCGTATCAACGAGCCTTTGCAGTGAGAGTGAGCGCATACCGGAGCAATTTAACTCCGGAACCTAGCGCGAGCGGTCGCTTTAATTCACCTTCTTGAAGTCGGCGACGTTCTGGGCAAACTCGGCGAGGTATTCCTTGGCCTTCGCGGCGACTGCCTCGGGCACGTAACCGAATTCCTTTTCGAGCACGCCAGCCGGAGCGGAAGCGCCGAAGCGTTCCAGACCGCAAGCCTTACCGAAACCGCCAACCACGCGGTCGAAGAGAACCGGGAGGCCACTGGAGAGTGCGAACACCGGAGTCCAGGGCACGAGCACCTGGTCGCGGTAAGCCTTCGCTTGCTTGAGGAAGAGAGCCGGGCTGATCATGGAGACGACGCGCACGGCCTTGCCTTCGGCACGGAGGAGTTCGGCGGCCTGGTGTTCCAGGAGCACGTCGGAACCGTTCGCGACGAGAGTGAGGTCCGGGTTCTTTCCCGCTGCGGTATTGTCGCTCACGATGTAGGCGCCCTTGCGGCAGGCCTTCGCGGCTTCGTAGCGGTTTTCGCCGGGGAGCGTGTTCACCACCTGGCGGGTAAGGATAAGAGCCGTCGGGCTGTCGTTGTTCTCGAAAGCCATTTCCCAGGCGGCGAGAGTCTCGAATGCGTCTGCCGGACGGAGCACGAGCATTTCGGCCTTGCCGTTTTCCTTCGTGAGGCCTTCGAGCAGGCGGATCTGCGTCTCGTGTTCGATGGGCTGGTGCGTCGGGCCGTCTTCGCCAACGCGGAAGCTATCGTGCGTGAACACGTACTTGACAGGCAGGCCCATGAGGGCGGCCATGCGGATAGCGGGCTTCATGAAGTCGCTGAACACGAAGAACGTGGCGCA